>NZ_JBQCMK010000002.1:393122-508836 GCF_051965175.1 Arthrobacter sp. SAFR-044 | reverse complement strand
CAAGCCGTCGCGACCCTGAATGCAATTAATACCTCGTTCCTGGGCGTAGTCGTCAACAAGGCCGGCAGGACCGAACGTAAACAGTCACAGTTCGAATGCGCCCCAGACTCTTCATAGATCGGGCGAGCAGCGGACAACTAAGACAAACGGGGATGTTCCTGTACAGGGGAAGTCACTACGAGGATGCCGCGGCCGGTGGGGAAGGCCTTAGGGGAGCGTATCGGGGTTTGGGGCGGAGGTAAGTAGAGCGCTCGGCAGTTGCGTAGGGTAGTGGGGGTTTGAAAACAGGTAGTTTCAACGGTTTCTTGTTTCGGTTGCGGGACCTAGCTTTCTGTTATGAAAATCCTTCAGGAGGTTATACCCGGCCTTGAAGCCGGTATTGTCGGATATTCTGGCGGTGGGAGCGGGGGCTATCCTGGGTTTATCTCATTTGGTTTGCCATGAATTCGGGTTTCGGCGGGTTGAGGCACCCCCGAATCACTGTTGGTGGGGCTTCAGGCCGGCTGGGTTTTCGGCGCGGCGTGTGGGCGGATCGTGGAAGTACTGGGATAAAGCCGGCGCGGGTTTTTCGTTGGCGAGAATATCTTTTGGATGCGGGAGTGTGGGCTTTTGCCCTGCCGGTTGCTACGTTGATTCGGTTGGATTTTGATCCCGCTAGGATGACATCCGCGGTTGTCGGCGTTGCTGTTTTGACTGCCGCCTTATTGCAGGGGTTGTCCGGGTGGGCTCTTGGCCTCTACAGATATGTTCACCCCTACGGCTCACGGCCGGACGCTCAAAACCTTCTTTTGGTTGTTGCCTCGGTTGGTCTATCGCTGGCCCTTGGCAGACTGGTGGTTCCGGCCCCAGACGATTTCCCTCGGAGCGTGCCCTTCATCGGGTTGCTCGTTGCCTTTGTGATAATGGCGGACGTGCGTTTGGTGGGCCGCGCACGGAGGGAGCGGGCTATGCGCCCGGGAGAATCGGCCGCCCCGGCTCTTGTCTATGGTGCGGGCCACGTGGGGCAGCACGTAATCCAGCAGATGAGCAGGGACAGGTTTTCTCCTTTCCGGCCAGTGGGCACAATTGACGATAATCCTCTGCTTCGGAATTTCCGAGTCGAAGGACTTCCGGTCCTGGGCGGCCGGGCTCAGTTAGGGCAGGTTGCGCGGGACACGGGTGCTGAAGTGCTGATTTTTGCGATCGCTCGGGCTGATGCTGAATTGTTGCGGGAAGTCTCTGATATTGCGGACGCTGCGGGGCTTCGGCTTCTGGTCCTGCCCCCGCTGGCCGAAGTACTACAGGGCCGCGCCAAACTAGGTGATTTACGTGACGTGTCAATCAATGATCTGATCGGCAGGCACCCTGTGGATACCGAGTTTGAGTCTATTGCGGGGTTCATCACCAACAGGCGTGTCTTGGTTACGGGGGCGGGCGGATCGATAGGTTCTGAGCTCTGCCGCGAACTCATGCGGTTTACGCCCGCGGAGGTCATCATGCTCGACCGAGATGAATCAGGTCTTCATGGAACGCAGATGTCGATCTCGGGTCACGGGTTGCTCGACAGTGACGAGGTGGTTCTTGCCGACATTCGAGACGAGAAGACCATAGAAGCAATTTTTTTGAACCGACGCCCTGAAGTGGTTTTCCATGCTGCTGCGCTGAAGCATCTGCCGATGTTGGAGCAATACCCGCATGAGGCCTGGCAGACCAATGTGCTTGGGACCCTTAACGTCCTGCGTGCTGCCAAGGCGGCCGGGGTCGAAACTTTCGTGAACATCTCAACAGACAAGGCGGCCAACCCAATCAGTGTTCTAGGCCATTCAAAGCGGCTCGGTGAAAGGCTGACCGCTTGGTTTGCCCAGGATACTACGAAGGCTTACCTATCGGTACGATTTGGAAACGTGATAGGTAGCCGCGGCTCCATGTTGCCTACGTTTGCTGCACAAATTGCGGCTGGCGGTCCGCTGACCGTTACTCATCCGGACGTTACCCGCTACTTCATGACCATTCCCGAGGCTTGTCAGTTGGTGGTCCAGGCCGGGGCGATTGGCCGCCCTGGTGAGGTGCTAATCCTGGATATGGGGTCCCCGGTTCGGATCATGGACGTAGCTAAACGAATGATCGCAATGTCGGGTCGAGCTATCCCTATTTCAATCACCGGCCTTCGTCAGGGCGAAAAGCTGCACGAGGATCTAGTTGGACTCGGCGAGACCGATAAGCGCCCGATCCACCCGAAAATCAGTCATACCGGCGCGCCGCCGTTGTCCCCGGGCGATCTCGTATCCAACCACTGGATCCTCAGGACCACTCGGGCGATCGATGAACTCCTGCAAGAGCGAGCCGAAAAGCATTAGCGTGTTTGGCGAGAGACGGGGTATGCTGGGAGGCATTTTCCGCATCACGGATGGCCTCACCGCGACGCTCGGCGAGCAGCACTGCTTCGACACCCCGCTAGCAGAGTCCGGCATCGTGCGGCGGCGCCGGTTGCGGGCCAACTGATCGGCCCTTCAACCTGGCTTAGTAGCCGGAAACGGCACACGCGTTGGAAATCTTTTCCGCATCAGGGTCTTTACGCACCGGCAGCAGGTTATTAAAGTGGGAGGCGTCATAGTCCGGATGGGCGCCGGGGGGCGTCCGGGAAGGGGGATTGCGCATCACCGCTGACCGATACCAGAAGACAATTGACCACTACGTTGAAGGCCCCTCCTAGGAGGGGCCTTCCCTTCGCCCGGCAATCCAGAGGCAGCGCCCTGCCAATCCGGCTCCGGGGCAGGCGCCAATTGTAGCGACGCATGCGGGCTCATGAGGCAGTTGAGGCAAAGACAGGTACCCCGGGAAGCCGCCCCGAGGGATGACCAGGAAACCTGAGTACCCCATACTCATGACCTTTCGGACCAGCCGTCCGTAGGATGGACCGGACCAGAGGGACGGAGATGCTGCGCCAGGTCCGCCCCACACCGCGGGATTCAGGGGGAGAACAGCTATGCAAGCACCCGTTGCGGCTTCCGTTGCCTCTTGGTGGGCCAGCGGTAAAAACCACTAACTCTGTTTGGACGGAGGCACGCCTTGCAGACATTTGCGCACCTTGCCCGCGGTATTGTGCTGGTGCTGGTCCTGGCTCTGACGGCTGCCGCCTGCGGCGACCTCAGAGCTCCTGCAGGTTCAGAGCCCAGATCAGGTGCTGATCCGGGAAGCCAGATAACCGACACTGCAGAGCCGGCGACGGATGATCCAACTCGGGCGCAGGAGCCCTCTGCAGCCCCTGAGGTGTCGCAGGAAATAAACCCCTCCGCAGCTTCCGGTCCTTCCCGAGCCGCAGACCCCACGGCAGCCTCCGAGGCCATGCCGACCGCCGACCTGCCTGGCTGGAGGCACGTCTTCGCGGAGGATTTCACCGAGGGAAATGTCCCCCTGGGCGGGTTTCCCGGCCCCGTCTACAGCTCCAGATGGAGCGAGAACTACGCCGATGGGACGCCGGACACAGCGGCGCAACAGCAACCCAAGGGCGCCCGGACTTCCGGGTACTACCCCTCGAAGGTCCTGAGTGTCCATGACGGCGTCTTGGACATGTATCTGCACTCCGAAAACGGAGTAGCCATGGGTGCGGCGCCGTCGCCCAAACTCGACGGCGCCAGTCAGCGGCCCTACAACAGCCTGGTGTACGGCCGGTACTCGGTGCGATTCAAGGCCGATGCATTGGCGGGCTTCAAACTGGCGTGGCTGCTGTGGCCCGACAGCAAGCAGTGGCCGCAGGACGGGGAGATCGATTTTCCGGAGGGGGACCTGTCAAAAGTAATATACGCTGCCGTGCATGGCGTGGAGGCGGGTGAACACCGTAGTGACGTCTTCCGTCCTGCCCAGCCCTACGGGGACTGGCACATCGCCACCACCGAGTGGCGTGCCGATGGCATCGAATTCTTCCTCGACGGAAAATCGCTGGGCATCTCTACACGGTTCATACCGAACAAGCCGATGCACTATATCTTGCAGACCGAGTCCTGCTCACCAACATGTCCGCTGCCTGAAACCAACGGTCATGTCCTGCTGGACTGGGTAGCCATATGGGCAAGGACCTAGCGCCTTCCACACACGCTTTCCCGTTGACCCGGCACTATCTGGTCATCCAGGTTTCCCGTCCAGCCGGCTTTGAAGGAAACGGCGTTCTGCTTGGTTGTCGGTGAGGATCAAAGCTTCCCCGAACGCAACCCGGGCCTCCTCCAGGCGGCCCAGCCTGACCAAAAAGTCGCCCCGGGCGGCCGCAAGGTACGGGTAGCGCGCCAGTTGCGGTTCGATTCCGAGTGCATCCAGGTCTGCCAGCCCTTCCGCGTACCCGACGGCAAACCCGAGGGCGATGCCTCGGTTGAGCCGGACCACGGGGGAGGGCCACCGTTGCATCAGCAGGTTGTAAAGGCCCAGGATCTCGTGCCAGTCGGTAGCGGACCATGAAGGGCTCTCGTCGTGTACCGCTGCGATGGCTGCCATGAGAGCAAAGCGGCCGGGCGGCGCTGCAGCCAGTGACTCCGGCAGGAGCGCCACTCCTTCCCCGATGGCATCCCGGTCCCATTTCGACCGGTCCTGGTCCTCCAGCAGGATGAGGTCCTGGTGCCCGTCCAGCCGGGCCCCGGTCCGCGCCTCGGTGAGCAGGACCAAAGCCAGGAGCCCGGCGACATCGGGATCCCTGGGGAGCAGGACGCGGAGCATCCGTGCCAGTTCCACCCCGCGTTCGGCGAGGTCCCGGCGCATCAGGTCGGCGCCCGACGGGGCCGTGTGCCCTGTGGTGTACACCAGGTAGACAACCGCAAGCACCCCGTCCACACGCTCATGCAACCCGGATGCATCGGGTACGCGGTACGGGATGTTCGCTGCAGCAATCTTCTTTTTCGCGCGGGTGATGCGTGCCGCCATGGTGGCCTCTGGAACCAGGAACGCGCTCGCCACTTCCGACGTGGACAGCCCGCAGAGGAGCCGCAGCGTCAGGGCCACCTGGGCTTCAAGTGCAAGGGCGGGATGGCAGCAGGTGAAGATGAGCCGCAGCCGGTCATCCGGAATGTCGTGGGACTCGGGGTCCGCGTCGCCACTGCCCGGATCCCGTTCCACCAGCTTGGGCAGCGACCGTCGGGCCGTGGCCGCCCGGCGGCGCATGTCCAGGGCCTTCCGCCGGGCGGCAACTGTCAGCCATGCGCCCACATTGCTGGGAATCCCGGTCCTGTCCCAGCTGGACAACGCGCTGGCGTACGCGTCCTGGACGGCTTCCTCTGCGGTATCGATGTCGCCGGAAACAGCTACGGTGGCCGCCAGTACGAAGGCCCACTCGCGCCGGTGCGCTTCCGCGACGGCGGCAGCAACCTGGGGGCTGGCGGCGTGTGGCATCAGCTGACCACTCGGACCGGCCACACTTCAACCCCGACGCCGGTGGGAACTTCCTTGCCGATCTCCAGCGCCTCGTCGAGGTCGGCCGCGTCGATGAGATAGTAGCCGCCCAGGGTTTCCTTCGACTCGATGAACGGGCCATCAGTGACCAGGAACCCGCCGGCCCCGTCGCGCCTGATTGACGTGGCCGTCGAAGCCGGGTGCAGGGCGGCGCCGCTAAGCAGTGAGGCGCCGCGCCGCTGCATGAACTCCTGGTAGCTGGCACTGATCGATTCGCCTTCGGCCTGCCTGGCCACCGCTTCGTCCTGGTAGATCAGGATCAGGTACTTGGACATGTCGTGCTCCTTTTCGCTTGCCGTCAGAGGCTCTTGTTTGGAGCCCCTACCCAAACGACGCGGATGCATAGCGAAAATCGACAACTGCGGCAGGATCCCTTCCATTTCCAAGGTACCTCGCGCCGGGGGCCTTGCCGCAAGGCCCCCGAGGTGCCCCATACTGGCGGTCGGCAAACGACGCGAACGGGGACCGAAATGCATGACCTAGCAGTAGTGGGGAGCGGGCCCACGGGGCTGATGCTGGCGGGGGAGCTCCGGCTCGCGGGGGTTGATGCCCTTGTCCTGGAACGGCGCCCGTCCCAGGAGCTGGCCGGCTCGCGCGGCGGCGGCATTCATTCACGCACCATCGAGCTGCTGGACCAACGCGGCATCGCGGACCGGTTCCTCGCCGCGGGCAAGACCGTCCAGACCGCCACCTTCGGCGGCACCCAGCTGGACCTGGGCGGCCTGCCCACGCGCCACCCCTACACGCTGGCGCTGTTCCAGAACCACATCGAGCGGCTGCTGCTTGAGTGGGTTGAGGAGTTGGGGGTGGAAATCAGGCGTGGCGTGGAGGTCACCGGAGTGTCAGCGGACGACGGCGGCGTGGACGTCCGGCTTGCCGCCGGCGGACCGGTGCGGGCCGGCTACGTCGTGGGCGCCGACGGTGGCCGAAGCATGGTGCGGCGGTCGGCAGGCATTCCGATGGCAGGTCCGGACGCGACGCGGAGCAGCCTGATCGCGGAGGTGAAGGTGGCGGGGGAGCCCGTCCAGCAGGGGAAGGTGGACGCGCGTGGCATCCACGGGCTTTACCCGATGGGCGACGGAACGGTCCGGGTGGTGGTGACCGAGGCCTCCCTTGGCCCGGCCACCGAGCCCACCCTGGCAGACCTGCGGCAGGCGCTGACGGAGGTCTTCGGCACCGACTTCGGTGTGCACAGCCCCACCTGGCTGTCGCGCTTCACCGACGCCACCCGGCAGGCGGAGGCGTACCGGAAGGGAAGGGTGCTGCTGGCCGGGGACGCCGCCCATGTCCACTCACCGACGGGCGGGCTCGGCATCGGCCTGGGGCTGCAGGACGCCGTGAACCTCGGCTGGAAACTGGGGCAGGTGGTGCGGGGCGTCTCCGGCGAGGACCTGCTGGACACGTATCACGCGGAGCGGCACCCGGCGGGGGAGCGGGCGCTCAAATACACCATGGCGCAGTCCCTCTTCCAGAAGGCCGATCCGCGGCAGGAAGCGTTGCGCGACCTGCTTGGCGAGGTGCTCCGCGTTGATGGTGCAGGGGCACCCGTCGCGGCGCTCATCACCGGGCTCGACGTCGCTTACGACCTGGGTCCCGGCCACCCGCTTCTGGGTCGCCGGATGCCGGACCTGAACATCGGCACGGCGGATGGCCCGGCCCGGACATACCAGTTGCTGCACAGTGCGCGTCCGGTGCTGCTGGAATTTAGCGGCCCGGCGCTGGAGCCTGGCGCGTGGTCCGGCTGCATACAGCACCTCAGGGCAACGTACGACGGCGCGTGGCAGCTTCCCGTGCTGGGTGCGGTTGCTGCGCCCACGGCAGTCCTGGTCCGGCCGGACGGCTACGTGGCCTGGGTGGGCGAGGGGTCAGCGGACGGGCTCGCCGAGGCCCTCGGCATGTGGTTCGGCAAGCGGGACCGGTGAAGAAGTGACGAGCCACGGCGGCGTCACGGATGCATTACTTGGGAGAAATTGAGCGAAAAATGCGGGACCGCCCCCTATTGCCACGGGGCCGGCCTCTGTTAAGCTGAGGTCCTGGTCAGGCAGGCGGCCATTCTGTTGCCGCCAAGGAACCAGCTTTATCGCCACCCCGCCACTTCGGCCGGGCTAAATGGCCAACCACTCCTGGGCGCGCAACAGTCCGCAAAGCTGACGCGGGTGTTGCCCAGGGAAATCCTATTTTCGGGGGTGGGCCACATCCGCGTCGTTTCACTCCGGGAGCCACCAGCGTCGCTGGCTTCCGGAGCCCGGGCTTTAGTCGTCGAAGTGCGCGTTGGCATCCTGGGATGCCGAAAAGCGGGACACAAGCGCTTCGGCCAGCTCGTTGAGCTTTTGATTACGGGTATTGGAAGCGCTGCGGAGAATTTCAAACGCCCTGTCCTTGCTGCACTTGTTCTCCGCCATGATGATCCCGCAGGCCAGGTCAATCGCCGTTCTGGTGTCCATCGCGGCCTTCATGTTCTCGGCTCGCTGGTCGGCTGATGCGATCCGGACGGCGAGCCGCAGCGCCTTGCCTGCCATGTCGGCGAACCGCATCCCCTCGGCCACTCCCTGCTCGGTGAAAACTCCACTGACGGGAGCGAAGAAATCAAGGACCGCGCCGGCGTCGTCTTCCAAATTCATTGGGATGCCCATGGAGGTGGCGATACCTGCAGCTGCAAGGGCGCTGCGGTACTCAGGCCAACGCGGGTCGGAGGACACATCACCAAGTAGGACGGGAACGCCGTTTTCCAGGGCCTCGATGCAGGGCCCGTCGCCCAGGTCCTGTTCGATGCGGTCAATTACCACCGCCCTGCCGCTGCTGCCACCGATGGTGATGGTGCGTTTTCGCCGGTGCAGCGTCACTGCGCACTCGATGGGTACGCCCGTGGCGCCCGTCATGGCTGCGGCTGCCAGCCCCGTGAGCCCGTCCAGCACGGATTTGATGTCCTCCATTCCTGCGACGAGATCCACGAGCCCTTCGAGGTCATCTGCCATGTCCTGGTCAATCATGTGTTCAATTTATGAGCGTCGGGTGCCGGCCACAAGGGGCTTTCTTCAGACCTGGTTTCAGCGGGCTCCAAGCTCCCGCCCAGCGCAGTTATGGAAACGTTATATATGCTTGTTGAGTGGTTTTTCGGTCAAGCAGCGGAATTTTGTCAGCAACGGACGCCCCGGCGGCCCCCGGAACCGGGCTCATCGTTGGGCGCAAGCATGCCTTGGACGGGCTCCGGACCGTCGCCGTGGCGGGCGTGTTTTTCTTCCACACCGCCACCGGATCGATGCCCGGGGGCTCCATCGGCGTGGATGTCTTCTTCGCGCTGAGCGGCTTCGTGATCACGCTGCTGATCATGAAGGAGCGGATGGCCACCGGCCGTCTCCACCTGGGCATCTTCTACGCCAAGCGACTGGCGCGGCTGTGGCCGGCGCTGCTGGCACTGTGCGCGGTGATCGTCGGCGTCGGACTCCTTTTCCCTGCCTCCGGTTGGGGCGGCCAGGCCGGTTTCGTCCTTCCCGCCGCCGCCTACGTGATGAACCTGGCGCATTTTGGCATGTTCGGCGACTCCATTGCCGGCGAAACCCTGGGCCCCACCTGGACGCTGGCCGTGGAGGAACAGTTCTACCTGGTGTGGCCGCTGCTCCTGCTGGTGATGCTCCGGTTCTGGAAGGTCCGCACCACAGCCCTGGCCACCGTGGCCCTGGCCGGCGTTTTCGTGCTGAACCGGTTCCTGCTGGTCATTGACGGCCAGCCCTTGGACCGCATCTACAACGGACCGGACACCCGGGCCGACGAACTGTTGATCGGCTGCGCGCTGGCCCTGCTGTTCACTGGGGTGCGGCAGGGTTCCCGGCTGCACAACGCCATGGCATCGGTGGCCCGCTGGGGTGCCCCGCTTGCCGGCCTGGCCCTGGTGGCCGCGCTGTTCCTGCTGAAGGAGCCCGATACCCCCGGCCTTTGGTTCAACACGTTCTGGACCGTGGGCCCCACGGCGCTCGCGCTGCTCTCGGCCGTTCTGATTGGCTCGCTGGTCCTGCAGCCTGCCGGCTTCCTGTCGCGCATCCTCAGCCACCCCTGGCTGGCGCGACCGGGCCGCGACCTGTCCTACGCCATGTACCTCTGGCACCTGCCGGTCTACCTGCTGCTGATCCCCCTCATCCCGGCGCTGCCGCTCCGCATCGCCCTGACCGCAGCCCTCACCCTGCTGCTGGCGTACGCCTCCTTCCGCTTTGTTGAGCGGCCGCTCCGTCTCTGGGCGAACCGGAAGCTGGAGCCCGCCGTCGTGCCTGCCACGCCCAACCCCGCCAAGGCGCCCGCGGCGGCATCAGCCGGTTAGGCCGCACGCGTCCTCTGCTGGCTGCCCGGAAGTCAGCCCTTCCTGACGGTGGGCAGGCCCAGCGGCTGCGGGCCGGCTGAAGACGCAGGACTGGAGCAGCCGGGGCAGCAGCCTGCCTGTTCTTCCTCCGCTTCCGCCCGGTGCGGAACAGCGCAGCAGGCGTCCCCGCGCCAGGCGTTGATGCCTTCGCGGACCGCGATTCCGGCGATGACCAGAGCTGCGCCGGCGTCGGCCCACCACCAGCCCAGGGCGCCGTTCAGGACCAGGCCAAGCAGTAGCACCGCGGAGAGGTACGTGCACAGCAGCGTCTGCTTGGAGTCCGCTACGGCCGTCCTGGACCCGAGTTCCCGCCCGGCACGGCGCTGCGCCCAGGACAGGACGGGCATGATGACCAGGCTCAATGCCGCAATCACGATGCCCGGCACCGAGTGTTGCGCTTCCCCGGCCCCGGCCAGGGAGCGGAGCGAATCCACGGCCACGAAGGCGGCCAGGGCGAAGAAGGAAACGGCGATGATCCGCAGCGTCAGATGTTCGCGCCGCTCCGGGTCCGTGGCGGAGAACTGCCATGACACCGCCAGGGCGGAAGCCACTTCGATCACCGAATCCAGGCCGAAGCCGATCAGTGCGGATGAATCAGCCGCGCCGCCGGCCCACAGCGCCACGATGGCCTCAATGACGTTGTAGGTGATGGTGGTTGCTGCGAAGAGCCTGATCCGCCGGCTCAGTACCCGCCGGCGGTCCATGGCGGGTGCGTTCATTGCAGCGCTCATGCCAAGCACTCCCCGTCGGGCGCGCAGCAGGCCGGATCAACCGCCAGGACGACGTTCAGCAGGTCCTTGATGGCGTGTCCGATCCGCTGGTCCGCCAGTTCATACCGGCTCCGCCGTCCGTCGGGCACCGCAACCACCAGGCCGCAGCCGCGCAGGCAGGCCAGGTGGTTGGACATGCTTTGCCGGGACACCTCCAGGCTGTCCGCCAGGTCTGACGGATACGACGGCGACTCCGCAAGCGCCAGCAGCACCCGGGAGCGGGTGGGGTCCGAGACCGCATAGCCGAAGCGGGCCAGCACGGGGGCATGGGTAAGCGTCTGCATCCACCCAAAGTACAGCTGCGGCTGTACTCACGCAAAAGCGCCGCGAGATGGCATTTAAGCGCAGTTCCGGCGCCGGCGACTGCGGTTAAGTGCCATCTCGCGGGGAGGGGAGGGGGCTAGTAACCGGTGGGGTTGGCTGACTGGCAGGTCTGGTCGTTGCCGGTCTGCGCCACCACGCTGCCGGAGGAGTCGGCGGACGACGGCGGTGCAGCGGGTTTGGTGCCGGTGGCAAAGTCCGTGCCGGCGTACAGTTGCACGCCCTGGATGTTCGCCACCTGCTGGACACTGGTGGGCGGCAGCCCGAACAGCGCGGCCACATCCGCGGCGACGTCCTCAAACCCGGCGGAGTAGTACACCATGGTCTGGCTTTGCGCCTGGGCCTGCAGCTTGGTCACCTTGGTGAAGCCGGCATCCGAAAGCAGCCCGGCAATCGCGGTGCTCCGGCCCGCCACGCCGGTGCCGTTGGCGACGGAGACCGGCTGCAGCGACTTGTCGTAGGCCGGCGCCGCAGGGCTTGCAGGCGTTTCCGTGGGTGCTGCGGGGGCAGGCTGGCTAAGGTCCGGGCTGTTGCGCAGGGCCGCAAAGAAATTGGAGGCCGCCGGCTCATCCAGGGCCAGCCGGTTGGGATCCTCTGGGGACGGCACGGTGGGCGTGGTGATGAAGTTAATGCTGGCTGGGTCGATGTTCTTCAGCCGGTTGGCGATAGTGAGCAGCGACGGGATGGAGGACAGCCCCGAATCAACCGTCAGGTTCTTGGTGATGGTGTCCGCGATGGTCAGGGTCTTCTGCGGGTTCCCCAGCGTGCCCTCGGACTTGAGCTTCCGGCTGAGCGAGGCCAGGAAACCCTGCTGGGCCTGGATGCGGCCCAGGTCCCCGCCGTTGGCGAAGGCGTGCCGGGTCCGCAGGAACGCCAGCGCTTGGTCGCCTTGGACCTGCGACGTGCCGGCGGGCAGGGTCAGATGCGAATCGGGATCGTTGACGGCGTCGGTGACGCAGACTTCCACGCCGCCCACCGCGTTGGAGAGCTCCTTCACGGCGTTGAAGTCCGCCATCATGAAGTGGTCCACTTCCAGTCCCGTGAGCTTGTTCACCGTGTCCACGGCGCAGCCGATGCCGGCCTGGGCCATGGCGCTGTTGATCATGGCGTCCTGCTGGGCGGGATACTTCTGGTTGGTCTTGGAATCCGTGCACGCCGGGACGTCCACCAGCAGGTCGCGGGGGAAGCTGACGATGTTGACGTGCTTGTTGTCGGCCGAGATGTCCAGCAGCATCATCACGTCGGAGTGCCCGTAGCCTGAGGACTGGTCCGCAGTGCCGAACTGGCTGTTGTTTCCCTCCCTGGTGTCCGAGCCCAGCACCAGGATCTGCAGCCGGTCCGTGCTGTCATTTACGGCGCCTTCGGTCCGCTGGCCGCCGGCGGTCAGCTCGGAGGTGCTGATGTTGGACTGCAGGCGCCAGGCCCAGTAGCCGCCGAACGCCAGGATGCCCAGGAGCAGCACGGACACCAGGGCGGTGAGGGCCTTGGCCCAGCGCGGGGCACGGCGGAAGGGCCGACGGCGGCGCGAACTGGCGGCGTACAGCTCGCCTTGGCCGGGGTAGGCAGCGGAGCTGGAGCCTTCCTGATCCGGGCCGGGGGATTTTCTGGAACCGAACACGACAAAATAACCTTCGGGAGGGGACAGGTTTCCGCTACACTACAGGCCCAAGCTGGCAATTCCCCCGGAACCATTGCCCTGGCGGGTGTCCCGGTGCAGTCCGCCGGGTACAGGGGGCGTACTCTTTCTTCTCGGCGGTACCCGCCCGGAGATGGGCCCGGCCATGGCGAAGCCCGGGTATGCAGGCTGAGGAACGGACAGATGAATACAGGACAAAAGCAGCGCGGGGCGGGCCGTCCCGCGCGCCGCGGGCTGGGCAAACTGGCGGTGTGGCTCGAGGATGACTCCCCGGGACGCCTCCGGCCGCTGATCCTGGCGGTGGTCCTCACGCTCTCGGCGATCGGACTCGTGGAGGTGGCATCGGCGTCGTCCGTGGAATCCGTGGCGGCAGGAAACAATCCGTACGATCTTCCCCTGAAGCAGGCCATGTGGACCGTGGCCGGCGTGGTGATCATGCTGGTGCTGGCGCGCATGACAGTGCGGCGGATCCGCTGGCTGGGCTGGCCGCTGCTGATCGGCTCCCTGGTGGCCCTGGTGCTGGTGTTCACGCCGCTGGGCATGTCGGTGAACGGCAACCGCAACTGGCTGAGCGTGGGCGGTTTCACCGCGCAGCCGTCCGAGTTCGCCAAACTGGCGCTGATTGTGTGGGCCGCCGGCATCCTGGACAGGAAGCAGGCCCTGCTGGGGCAGTGGAAGCACGCGGTCATCCCCCTGGGACCCGCCGGCGGACTGATCATGGTCATTGTGGCGCTGGGGCATGACCTGGGCACCACCATGATCATCATGTTGATCCTCGCGGCCACCATGTTCTACGGCGGCGTACGGATGAAGGTGTTCTCCGTCGCTGGAATGATCTGCGTGGCAGCGGCCCTGGTGCTCGCGGCCACCAGCGGCAACAGGATGGGCCGGATCTCCTCGTGGCTGGGCATGGGTTCGGACGAGGACGCCCAGGGCATGGGCTACCAGGCGCAGCACGGAGCCTACGCCCTGGCTTCCGGCAGCTGGTTCGGCGTGGGGCTGGGTCAGAGCCGGCAGAAGTGGAACTGGATCCCGGAAGCCCACAACGACTTCATCTTCTCCATCCTCGGCGAGGAGCTGGGCCTGGCCGGTTCACTCCTGGTGCTGGGCCTGTTCGCCATCCTGGCCATTGCCGTGTTCAAGACGATTGCCCGCACCACGGACACGTTCTCCCGGATCGTTGCCTGCAGCGTGATCACCTGGATCCTGGGCCAGGCCGTGATCAACATCGCCATGGTCAGCGGGCTGCTGCCCGTGATCGGCGTGCCGCTGCCGTTCATCTCCTACGGCGGCTCCGCCATGGTCTCCTCCCTGGCCGGGATAGGGGTCATCCTCGCGGTGACCCGTCCCGAAGGAGCTGTTCCCCCTGCCCGCCGCGGCACCCGCGTGTCCCGCGGCCGGTGGCGCGGTGCCGGGCCGAAGAGTGCGGTGGTTGACCGTGCCGCGAAGCAGGCGCGGGAGCATGCCTACCAGCGGTAGCGCCGCAGGGAAGGGTCCCGCGGCGCCCATGACCGCCATCCGCTTCATCCTGGTCTTCGGGATAGTCAGCGCGCTGATGGACATGGTCTACGAGGGCGCCCGGAGCGTCACCGGCCCGTACCTCGGTGCCCTGGGCGCGTCCGCACTCCTGGTCAGCGTGGTCACCGGCGCCGGGGAGGCCGTGGCCCTGGTCCTCCGCCTGGTCTTCGGACGGCTTGCGGACAGGCCCGGGCTTCGCTGGGCACTGGCAATCAGCGGGTACGCGCTGACAGCTGTGTCCGTACCGTTGCTGGGAATCACCGACGCGCTGTGGATTGCCTCCCTCATGGTCCTGGCGGAGCGGCTGGGCAAAGCTGTGCGGAGCCCTGCCAAGGACACCATGCTGGCCGAGGCAGGATCTGCGCTGGGCCAGGGCAAGGCGTTCGCGCTGCACGAGGCGCTGGACCAGGTGGGAGCGCTGCTTGGGCCGCTGCTGGTGGGAGCGGCCCTCGCGTTGTCGGGCAGCTACGGCCCGGGATTCCTTTTGCTGGCTGTTCCGGGTCTGGCAGCCATGCTGATTCTCTTTTGGCTGCGGCGCAGGGTTCCCGATCCAGCCCTATACGAGGACGCGGCAGACCCCGTGCCTGGGGGACCTGGCCCTGTTTCCGGCAACGCTCCGATGCCGCGCCAGTACTGGCTCTACGCCGCGTTCAGCAGCCTGACCATGTTCGGATACGCAACGTTCGGGCTGCTGTCCTTCCACCTGGTGGCCACCGGGCTCCTGCCGCCGGCGGTGGTTCCGGTCCTGTACGCCGCGGCCATGGGAGTGGATGCCGTGGCCGCCCTGGCCTCCGGGTGGCTCTTTGACCGGGTGGGACTGAAAGTCCTCCTGGTCCTGCCCATCCTGGCGGCCGCGGTGCCGTGGCTGGGCTTCAGCAACAACACGGCCTTCGCGGTGACGGGAGTGCTGGTGTGGGGAGCGGCCATGGGCGTCCAGGAGAGCACGATGCGGGCCGGTGTGGCGGGGCTGGCACCGGCAGCCCGGCGGGGGAGTGCCTATGGGATGTTTACCGCGTGCTACGGCCTGGCCTGGCTGGCCGGGAGCTTCCTCATCGGCGTGCTGTACGAGTATTCAATCCCCGCCCTGGCCGTCACCGTCACCGCAGTGCAGGCAGCGGCCTTGGTGGTCTTCGCCGTCGTCCGTCCTCATGCGGTGGGCCCAGGACTGCAGCCGTGAGGGAACGTACTTTCCTAAGCGACCGCTCCGGCAATCTCGGGGCACTCAGCGCAGCGGACGTCCGCAACCAGGGAACCGGCGTCGTCCTTTTGGAAGTGGGTGACGTGATTGGTGGTCCTGCCGCAGGTGGGGCAGAAACTCTGGCTTTGTTTAGTCCACATGCATGAATAATACGGAACGCCGTGATAAAGGGAAGATTTCGGACCTGAAGTATGTGGATCCCCGCACAATCCGTGACCGGATCTTGACCAAACCTGCTGGCGATTCTTCGGGGAACGCTGCGTTTCGCGGCGTAGCTTGGGCGCACCAGGCAGTACCCAGGCAGTACGGAAGGAGCGCAGGAACAATGACCATCACCGATTACTTTGTGGCTCTCGGCGGCATGCTGGCTTCACTCGGATGTGCAGGATTCGTGGCGGCCGGCCTCATCCGGGTACGGTCGCGGCACCAGGCGTAACTGCGGGGGGACAAGCAGGACGGTTCGCTGCGGTTCCCTGGAGTTGTTCCTAGGCAATTGCCGGGGGTTCGAAACGCGTTCTGGGCGCACCGCTGGGCATCGCTTTCAGGATGCTGTCCGCCACGCTGCGGACCTTGATGTTGCGGTTCCTTGAGGTGCCGGCGAGCCTGCTGAAGGCCTCGGCGTAGGAGCAGCGGTTCTGCGCCATGAGCACGCCGCAGGCCACGTCGATGCTGGTCCTGCTCTCCAGTACCTGCTTGAGGTTGTCGCCGGCACGGATCACGCCGTGGACGTCCAGGGCCAGTTTCAGGCTGTGTGCTGCCACCTCGCCGAACCATGCCGCTTCAGGGAGGACCTTGGTGGTGAATCCATAGTTGGCCGGACCCAGGAACACGAGGGCGGCGGACGAGTCCTGCTGCACGTCCAGGGGGAGGACCAGGGCTCCGCCGAAGCCGCGTTCCAGCAACCGGCTCCGGTAGGCCTGCCAGCGCGAGCCGGCCTGGTTGATTACCGTCGGGGCGGCCGGCAGGGAGCCCAGCGCGGTTGGTCCGTCCCTGTAGTCGTCCTCCGAGGAAGCAATGGCGGCGGCGCCCGGCGTGCTTCCGGCAGTGACGGGACGGGACCGCCCGCGGTGCAGCACGGCGGCACACTCAACTGCCGCGCCTGCCGTGGTGCTCATCCAGCGGGAGGCGGCGCCGGCGAGCTTGTGCAGGGACTCTGCCTCGCCGTCGGCCCCTGTCATGAGATCCAGCAGGAAACCCTGCTGCGCGGGCCCCGTGTTGTTTGCCGGGCCAGAAACCACCCTGCACCCCCATCTGCGTTTGCCCCTTGGCCGTGCTGCCGGGGGTTGCATAAAAACCTATTGGGCTGGCCGGGCAGCGGCACGAGTAGCGGGTACTCTACTTTTCCCCGCACGCTGCGCAGGTACGCGTTTGGTCCAGAACTGATGGAGGTAGCGCGCCGGCAAGTGGGCTACCATGGGGTTTGTTAGACGGCCAAGCAAGTAGGATATCGAGGGAAATCGCATGAACCCGCATGGTGCAAGCGAAGGTTCCTGGTACCCAACCGGCGGAGCCGCGCAGCCCGGACCTGTTGATGTCATTAACGCCCTCCGGGAGTTCCGCACCTCGGAAAGCGCCATGAGGCGGCGCACCCGTTCCTCCATGGCTATGGGGGAGACGGACCTTCTGGCTCTTCGCTATCTGATCGACGCGGACGCTGCCGGCGTGGGCGTCCGTCCCACCCAGCTTGCCGCCCGCCTTGGCGTCACCTCGGCGTCGATGACCAGCCTTGTTGACCGGCTTGTGGCGGGTGGCCTCGTTACCCGCCAGCCGCACCCGTCCGACCGGCGCGCCGTCATTCTCAGGCCCACTCCGGGCGCCGGCGAGGAAGTGCGGCACAACCTGGACCAGCTGCACTCGCGAATGCTCGAGGCTGCGGGGTCGCTGTCCACTGAGGAGATCAGGGCCGTCATGCACTTCCTGGTGCGCATGCGGGAGGCCGTGGATGCAGTGGAAGCCGTTCCTGCTGCTGGTACGCGGTAGACAATCGCCTGATCCTAGTTAGACTAGCTACATTGTTGGATAACTACCGGACGGCGGGCGCATGACTGCAGTACTTGAACCACAGGCAGCAGGGCGGCATGTGCCGGTCCTGGCTCACCTTGGGATTCAGCTCCACGCGGCGCCGATGGTGCGTGATGAAGCCTCAATACCTGCGGTGGGGGACGCCCCGGCATCGGATGAGGGCCTTGATGACCCGGGCGCGCCCTTCCATTGCGGCGTGGCCATGACGGCAGGATCGGTTCCGATTGCGTCCCTGGGGTGGGCCCCCCTTGAACTCGGCTCCTCCGAATGGTCCTGCGCTTGCGGCTACACGGTGGACAGCGGTCCCGCCGGTGAGCCGCTGGAATCCGTCCGTCTGGCGTCGGCAAGGGTGGAGAGCCTTCAGTGGGAGCTCGACGCTGCGCAGGGGCAGTTTGACAACGCAGTCAGGACCGCCGCGAAGCGCGGCGCCGGGCAAGAGGCCCTGGGCAGGGCTGCCGGCCTGAGCGCGGTGGAGCTCCGGGACTTCCTGGATGGCGGCGGGCAGTTGATGTAAGTTTTGGGGCCCGCTTAAGGGCCTGGGCCCCGAACAGCCCCGAAGTGCAGCCATCCGTTTGTTCAGATGCAGCTGCACTTGGGGTTGTTTGGAGCGGTGGAGGAAACGATGGCCGGCCTGCTCTGGCCCGAAGCGTGGGCGCGGCGAGCGGCCGGGAGTCCTATGCGGCCAGGCGGGCTGGCCTGGTGCGTGGATGCCGGCGATCGGCCAGCACGCTGATGGTGCAGGGTGCCTGGTCCGGATCGATCTTTGCGGGCAGCTGCCTTGTCTGGGAAGCGGCATGGAGCATGTCCAGCGCCTCCTGATCCACCCAGGCGCTGGAGATGTCGAGCTCCAGGTCCAGACCCTCCTTGAGGGAGTTGGCACGCTTTGCCACGACATAGAGGGCGTTGACGCTGTGGATGGTGATATGCCCCTTTGCAATCACCTGGGCCTTGCTGTGGTCCAGGTCGACCCGGACCACGATATTGAGCTTGGAGTTCACGATGTAAAGCCTTCCCCGGCATTGGCTGCGACGCTGCAGCTTCTTGCATGGCCTGTTTGCTTAAGCCTCAACTAGATTAGGCAACGAATGTGATGCGCGCAACACAGTGACGTTTATTACATCGACCGCAGTTTCCTCCCAGTTTGGGAAACACCTCCGGCCACCGGGATCCTCGTCTTGGCCCTGAGCGTCCAGGCAATGGAACAATCGGACGTGGTGATCAACGCACGCACTGAACAACTGACCACCCGACTCCTGCCCGCGCAGCACGCGGACGCCCAGTAGCACCGCCACCGAAGGACAAGCAATGAGCAAAGAACAGCTGATCATCATCGGCTCCGGCCCCTCCGGCTACACCGCCGCCATCTACGCCGCCCGTGCCGGACTGAACCCTTTGGTCCTGGCCGGGTCCGTCACTGCCGGCGGCGCGCTGATGAACACCACCGAAGTGGAGAACTTTCCGGGCTTCCCCGCTGGCGTCCAGGGCCCCGAGCTGATGGACGGGCTGCAGCAGCAGGCGGAGAAGTTCGGCGCACGCATTGAGTACGACGACGCCACGTCCGTTGACCTGAAGGGTCACGTCAAGCGCGTGGTCACCGGCGGCGGGGAGACCTACGAGGCCCAGGCCGTCATCCTGGCCACCGGATCCGCCTACAAGGAACTCGGCCTGCCGGAGGAAAAGAAGTTCAGCGGCCACGGTGTCTCCTGGTGCGCCACCTGCGACGGATTCTTCTTCCGCGAGCAGGACATCATCGTGGTGGGCGGCGGCGACTCCGCCATGGAGGAAGCAACCTTCCTGACCCGCTTCGGAAAGTCCGTCACCGTCGTCGTCCGCAAGGGCGAACTGCGCGCCTCCCGCATCATGGCACAGCGCGCCAAGGACAACCCCAAGATCCGCTTCGCCTGGAACTCCGCCGTCACCGCCATCCACGGCGACGGGAAGGTCAGCGGCGTCACCCTGACGGACACCCGCACCGGTGAGGCCCGCCACCAGGACGCCACCGGCATTTTCGTGGCCATCGGGCACCTGCCGCGCACCGAGCTGGTGGCCGGCCAGGTGGACCTTGACGAAGAGGGCTACATCAAGGTGGATGCGCCCACCACCTGCACCAACCTGCCCGGCGTCTTTGCCTGCGGCGATGCCGTGGACCACCGCTACCGGCAGGCCATCACCGCCGCGGGCACCGGCTGCGCCGCGGCCCTGGACGCCGAGCGGTTCCTGGCCGCACTGGAGGATGCCGCCAGCATCGCCACGGCGCTGGTGGAGGAACCGACCCACAGCTGAGTTTGTGCTGCAGCCCCCAACTGGCTCGCAGTCCTTGTCGTTATCAGCACCCAAAACGACAAGAACTGCCGGCTGGTTGGGGGCTTCCCCCCGCTTCAGACGACTTCGGGGAGCCTTCCCGTTAATACGGACACGGGGGCCGATGACCAGCGCTCGCGTTCCGGCTCGTACGAGATCACCATGGACGCGTCGTTCTCCCGCGCCTCATCGATGGCAAGCAGCAGGGCGTCCTCCATGTGCCTGGCGTATTCCAGCCGCTCGGACAGCGAACCCTGCACCCCACCGTCGTCAATCAGCACGTGGCCCTTGCCGTCCACGATGACTTTCAGTGAATACCCGCGGTCCTCGTGAAGGGACCCCCGGGTGGATGAAATTTCCGTAACCCGGTCTGCCCGGACCAGCCCGTTGCCCAGCGTGCGGATCCACACTTCACCCATTAAATGACCTCCCCTTGGCTCTGGGCGCAGATCATCAGCGCCCCATATGGCGAACGCTACTCCTTCGCGGGCTTGTTGTGACCCCCACACTTTTGCGGAGCCCGCAGGGCAGAATATGACTTGTCCTCCAAGCCCGTTCAGCTAGGGTTGGTGCCGTTAGCCCGCCGGGGGCCGCACCTGACATTGGGAGGACTGTATGTGGTCGAAGCTTGATACGTATCTCTTTCCGCTCAAGCCCTCTGCGCACTGTCCCTCCGGAACCTTCAAGCTGCACGTTACCTCCGGAAAGATGGAGTGGTCTGAGGGCATGTTCGGCATCCACGGTTTCAAGCCGGGCGAGGTGGTGCCGACCATGGAGCTGTTCATGGCGCACAAACACCCGTTGGACCGCGAACCGGTACGCGCCCTCTGGGCAAACCTCCTTGATGGTGGCGGCCAAGGGGCGCTGCTCCACCGGGTCATGGACGTCCGCGGCAAGGAACGCCGCGTTTTCTCTGCCGTCCAGGCCGTTGCCGAGCCGTCGGGGCAGGTGGAGTATGTCCGCGGATTCATGGTGGACGTGACCCAAAGCCTGCGCATCGAGTCCCAGCACGCCGCCGAGGAAGCCATCGAGGGTGCGTTCGGGCACAAGGCCCTCATAGAGCAGGCCAAGGGCATCGTCATGGTGCTGCGGAGTGTGGACGGCCAGACGGCATTCCAGGTCCTGGCCACCAGAAGCCAGCACGCCAACACCAAGCTGCATATCGTGGCAGAGGAACTGGTGAACGCGGCGGCGGACGGCAAGGCCGCCGAGGTCCTGGCGGGCTACTGACCCGGGCAGCCCCTAAGGCGCTGGGTAACCTTCCGGTTCCAGCCAGCTCCTCGCCGTCCAACGTCCTTCCGTTCCCGGCCCGGCGCCCTGGGACCTTCGGCACTTCCCGCCGCCCCGGCCCTAACCTGATTCTGGTAGCACATGACTTAGGGCCAACGCGCCCCGTTCCCGGCGTCGATTGCTGAGTAACTGCCGTTTTGACCCCTGAAAAGGACAAGTACGGAGCAATCGATTCCAGAACGGGCGGGAGCCCACGGACCGGTGAGGAGGGTGGCATGGCGGACAGGACCACCGTGAGCCGGAGCGGAAACATTGGCTCCGCCATCGTCAACGCCCTGCTGCTGTACGGCATCAACATCTGGCCGGGCTGGCGGATAGTGCCGTTCCTGACGGCGGACATGCCCCGCGCTTTGGACCTCATTAATGCATCCCTGATTGCCGCCATCGTGGTGAACGTGGTCTGCGCGGTGATCCATGCCAGGGCACTCCTGGCGCTGGGCAACCTGGTGGTCATGGGCATCGGGCTGGCTGCCATGATGCGCCTCTGGGAGGTTTTCCCCTTCGACTTCGGCACCAGCTGGTCCGGCTGGCCCGTTCTGGTACGCGTGCTCCTGGTTCTTGGCATCATGGGTACGATCATCGGCGCCATCGTTGAGCTGGTAAATCTGTTCCGTGCCCTCGCCGGGCTCCAGCCGCGGGCCCGCTGAGGACTGACGGAGCAGCAGTGGCCCTCAGTCGAAGTGCGTGATGACGTTCGGATCCTTGCCCACGGACGCCACCAGCAGGGCCGCTACCTCCCTGAGCTTGCGGTTGCGGGTATTGGAGGCGCTCCGCAGCACCCTGATGGCTGTGTCCTGGTTGCACTGGTTCTGCGCCATGATGATTCCGGTGGCGAGGTCGATGGTGGTCCTGGACTCCAGCGCCGCAGCGAGGTTGTCCCGGTCCTCCGTCAGTTGCGCCAGCCGCACAGCCACGCGCAGTGCCTTGGAGGCCTGGGCTGCGTGCCCCTGCGCTTTGTGGATCGCCTCGTCGCTGAACGCGTGGGTTTGGGCCGCGTAAAGATTTAGTGCCGCGCTTGCTTCCCCCTCCAGCGGCAGCGGAACGGAGAGGATGGAGCGAATGCCTTCGGACCAGGCCGTGGCGCAGTAGTGTGGCCACCGGCTCTCATCATGCAACGTGGGGATGTAGACGGTTTCCAGGTCCCGAAGGGCGGCCAGGCACGGCCCGTCGCCATAGGCATACTGCAGCTCATCCATGGCTTTGACGCGGGGGTGGCTCGTGGCCACGGTGGCTGGTTTCTTCTTCCGCACCATCGTGACCCCGCAAAGCAGCCTGCTGTGCACGGACAGTGCTGCGGCAGAGAGAGTCACCAGTTCGTGGAGGAGTTCGGCCATATCCGGGCTCTTCAGGACCAGGTCCTGCAGGCGCTCCACAATTCCTTCCTCACGTGGACTTCCCTGCTGTCCCACCATCCTGGATCCCCCCAACCTACTGCGTAGGGAGATTCTAGGATGCAGGGCGGCGGTGGAAACCCCGTACCGTACCCCCTTTCCAATGCAGGGGGTCCGGATCCGGCAGCCATAGGATAAATCTGATGACTTCCCCGGATGACCCCGAGCCCTTCAGCCTGCGCAGTATTGCGGTGGCCGCTTTCGGCCCCACACTGCTTTTCGGAATCGGTCAGGGCGCCATCCTTCCGGTGGTGGCGTTGTCCGCCCGCGACCTTGGCGCCTCGGTGGCCGTGGCCGCCCTGATCGTCACCCTGATCGGGCTCGGATCGTGGTTCTTCAACCTGCCGGCGTCCCTGGTGACCCTGCGCTTCGGCGAACGCTGGTCCATCGTGGGCGCCGCCGTCGCTGCCGGCCTGGCCCTCGCGGCGGCCGCCACCTCCGCCCTGGCCCCGAACGGACTGTGGCTGCTCGCCGTGGCGATGACCGTCGTCGGGATGTCCGGGGCGGTCTTTGGCCTGGCACGGCAAAAGTACCTCACCGAGGCCGTCCCCGTGGCGTTCCGCGCCCGCGCGCTGTCCACGCTGGGCGGCGTCAACAGGATCGGCGTGTTCATCGGCCCGTTCGCGGGGGCTGCGGTGATGCAGTTCTTCGGCATTGCCGGCGCCTACTGGGTGGGGGTGGTGGCCATGGCGGCCGCCGCACTGCTGTCCCTCACCATCCCGGACCTGACGACGCCGGAGGTCCGGTTGGGCGGGGACGGCGGCCCCCAGCCCACGCTCCGTAGCGTGGCGGTGTCGCATGCGGGTGTGTTCCTTTCGCTGGGGATGGGAATCCTGCTGCTCAGCGCGCTGCGGTCCTCCCGGCAGGTGGTCATCCCGCTCTGGTCCGACCATCTGGGCATGGACGCCACCTCCGCGTCCCTGATCTACGGGCTGTCCGGCGCCATTGACATGCTGGTGTTCTATCCGGCCGGAAGACTGATGGACCGCAAGGGCCGGCAGTGGGTGGCGGTTCCGTCCACGCTGCTTATGGGGACCGCGCTGCTCCTGATCCCGATGACCGGGTCCTTCGTGGGGCTGCTGCTGGCCGCGCTGCTGATCGGGTTCGGCAACGGCATCAGCTCCGGGCTGGTGATGACCCTGGGCGCGGATTTCTCGCCGGACCGCGGCCGCGGGCAATTCCTGGGCCTCTGGCGGTTCATGGCCGACGCCGGCTCCACCGGGGGACCGGTCCTCCTCTCCGGGGTGACGGCCCTCGCGTCCCTGGGCCCGGGGATCTCAGCCACGGGCGTCCTGGGCTTCGCGGCGGCGGCCGTGTTCGCCGTCGTCATTCCCCGCCTGAAGCACCGGCGCAACTACTGAGGCGTGTTTGCGGGCCCGGTTGGTGGGTACGCCGCCGGGCAAGGTTATTCTCGATTCATGAGTGATCCCGGCGCCGCTGCCCGTATCGGTCCGCTGCAGAAGGCTGTGTGGTGGGCGCAGGACTACGTGTATGCCGCGGGCTGGCAGGTCCGTGGATTCTTCTCGCGCGTGCAGCCGGCGTCCTTCCGCAACGGAACCCGCCCGCCGGTGGTGATTATCCCCGGCGTGTACGAAAACTGGCAGTTCATGATGCCGCTCATCCAGGCCATCCACGACGCCGGGCATCCCGTGCATGTGGTCACGGTGCTCCAGCGCAACAAGCTGAAGGTGCCGGACGCCGCCAAACTGGTGGCCCAGCACCTGGAGGAAGCGGGGCTGCATGATGCCATCCTGGTGGCGCACAGCAAGGGCGGCCTGATCGGCAAGTTCACCATGCTGTCCCTGGATCCTGAGCACCGGATCGACCGGATGATCGCCGTGTGCGCGCCGTTTTCCGGCTCGCGCTACGCGCGGTACATGCTGCTGCCCAGCCTGCGGATCTTCTCGCCGCGGAACGCCCTGACCCTCCAGATGTCCCGCGAGCTGGCCATCAACAGCCGCATCACGTCCGTCTACGGGCCGTTCGATCCGCACATTCCGGAGCGGAGCGTCCTGCCCGGGGCCACCAACATTGAGCTGCCGGTCGCCGGGCATTTCCGGATCCTTGGCGACCCCGCGACCGCCCGCCTCATTGTGGAGCAGCTGAACCTTCCGGCCTGACCCTGCTGGGAGCCTGGCCCGCTGCTGTTACTGCGCGGTGCGCTTTTGCGGCCATGAGCCGGGCGATAGCGGCTGCGTCCCTGCCCACGCCGTGGACCATGGAAGAGGCCAGCGACTGCTGGAAGGTGGCGCCCAGGAAATACAGTCCCGCCTGGGCTTTGGCCACGCCCCGGTCCTGTTGCGGCTCCCCGTCCGGGCCGAACACCGGCAGGTCAATCCACGCCAGATCCGGGGTGAACCCGGTGCACCAGACGACGTTGGTGATGCCGAGCGTTCTTCCGTCCGCGAGCAGCGGCAGGCCGTCTTTAATGCCTTCCGTCCTGGCAACACGTTCGACGCCGGCACGCACCAGGTCGCGGTTCTTCACCCTGACCAGCGGCCCGCTGTGCGCAAGGATCTGCGGGCGGGCTTTCCTGCCCATGGGCGTGCCGAGGGTCAGGAGGTGCGAGAAGGCGAAGAACACGGCGAGCGTGAGCGGCCTTGCCGCCACAGCGTCGATGGGCCAGGGGATTTCCCCGGGGTGCCTGCCCGAGAGATAAGTCTTTCGGATGGCCGCGAGTTCAAGCGCGACGTCGGCTCCGGAGTTTCCGGCGCCGACCACCAGGACGGGGCCAGGGGTGAGATCCTCCGGGCTCTTGTAGCTTCCCGCCGTGAGCTGCCTGATGTCCGGATTCAACTGCTGCGCGAATGCCGGAACCTTCGGCTTACGGTCCCAGCCCGGGGCAACCACCACGTTGTCCGCGTCGATGCGGCCCTTGCCGGTTTCGATGACGAAGACGTGCCCGTTGTGGCTGAGCCGGTTGACCCGGACGTTGTTCCGTACCGGCAGTTCGAACTTCTCCGCATAGCTGCTGAGGTAGTCAGCGAACTCCTCCCGGCCCGGATATGACCACTGCGGGCCGGGGTAACGGCTGCCGGGAAGGGCGTCGTACCGGGCAGGCGTGAATAACCGGAGGGAGTCCCAGCGGTTGCGCCAGCTGTCTCCGGTCCGCGGGTTCCCGTCGAGGATAAGGAAGGGGCGCTTCAGGCGGGACAGGTGGTAGCCCATGGCCAATCCCGCCTGGCCGCCGCCTATCACCACGGTATCGAAGTGCTCTGACATGATGCCCTGCCCTTCCGCCCCCGTCCGCTGTTCCTGACTTCGCTGCGGTCCCGGGCTTCCTGCTACAATTCATCCGAAGAATACTCGGATGAATTAAGGCTAGGCCCGGCCATGAGCGAAGTCAATGCCCCGGCACGCCGCTACCATTCGCCGCGGCGCAAGGAGCAGGCGGCCGCGACCCGTGACGCCGTGCTGGCTGCTGCCCGCGAGCTGTTTGTGGGGGAGGGCTATCGTTCCACCACCGTGGCGGGCATTGCGCGGCAGGCCGGAGTCGCCGTCGATACCATCTACGCGACCATCGGACGGAAGCCGGACCTGCTGCGGGAAGTGGTGGAAACTGCCATTTCGGGGACCGGCCAGGCGGTGCCCGCAGGGGACCGCGATTACGTGATCCGCCTGCGGGAGGCGAAGGGGGCGGCCGGGAAGATCTCGATCTATGCCCACGCCCTGGCCGGCATCCAGCCCCGTCTTGCCCCGGTCTATCTGGCCCTGCGTGACGCGGCCGGAACCGATCCAGACTGTGCTGCGCTCTGGACCGGGATTTCGGACCGGCGCGCAGCGAACATGCTGAAGTTCATTGAGGACCTCGCCGCCACCGGGGAACTGCGAACGGACCGTCCGGCCACGGAACTCGCCGACGCGGTCTGGAGCATGAACGGCCCTGAGTACTGGGTGCTGCTGGTGGACCAGCGGGGGTGGACGGCCGGCCAGTTCGCCGAGTGGCTGACGGACGCCTGGTGCAGGCTGTTGCTCCGAGGGGGCGGGGCATAGGTATTGCCTTTTATCGGATACCCGCCTGCCTCCTGCGGCTGGCGGGTATCCCGTTACTAAGAAGGGACAGGGCCAAGGCGGCCGGTGTGGGTGGCCGGCAGATGCTGCTCATCCATGCCGGACGTTTCCTGGCGTGGTTCCTTCAGTTCGATGAAGAGGCAGTGTGTAGGGGTGGAGCCGGTGTTGGTGCCTGAATGTTCCTGCGCGTCAAGCCAGCGGGCCTGCCCTGCCTGCAGCTCCACGTCGACTTCCCGGCCTCCCGATCGGAGGCGGCGGGCGAAGGAACTGAGCGTGACCATCACGCTGTCCGGGTGGGAATGGGTTCCGGTGCTGTCTCCGGGGCCGTCGCTGTACTCAAGGACGCGGACCCTGTCGTTTTCGAAGACGAGCCGGTAATGCTGTGGATTCACTGCAATGGGATCGGCCACGGGAAACCCCTGGATGAGTTGTTTGTGTTTATGGGACATCAGTGCCATGACGGTACATAGGTATCATAAGTCTTGTGTCCGCCCACCACAATGAAAAATATTTGGAGACCGGCAGGGTCCGGCAAAAGTCGCGCACGCGGGAAGAGCTGGTGGCAGTCCTCCGGGAACTGTTGAAGGAGGGCCGGGACCCGTCCGTTGCCGACGTCGCCGCCATTGCCGGCATATCCCGGACCACTGCCTACCGGTATTTTCCGGACAAGAAAGCCCTCCTGCACGCTGCCCTCCCGGAGACCGGGCTGGGGTCGCTGCTCGGCGAGGACCCGCCGTCGGACGTCCGTGCCCGCCTGGTGCGCACCCTGGACGCGCACTTCGAGTTCATCCGGGCCTGGGAACCGCAGTTGCGGGCGTCATTGCGGCTGTCCCTTACGCCCGGCGCTGCCCGTCCCACCCTTCGCGGCGGCCGTGCTGTGGGCTGGTACCGCGACGCCCTGTCGCCCTTGGAAGCCGCCGGATCCGCGATCGACATCGCCGCCCTCGCCGTGCGGCTTCGCGCTGTTGCCGGGATTGAACCCTACGTCTGGCTCCGGGACGTGGCAGGCCTCCGGCCCGACCAGGCATTTGGTGCCATGCGTGCCAACGCCCTGGACATTCTTGACGCTGCCCTTCCCGGGCGAAAGTAGTTGGCGCGCTGCTGTGGGGGTGATTCGTTAAGAGAGGAGAAGCGCAGACCGCACGCCTGCTGGAGCTTCACATAACTTGAGCTTCTGTTGACGTTTTACCTCCCCGCTTCCTGAGGTTGGCCGTGCAGAATTGTCTTTAAGCCACCGCAGCCCACGTATCGGCACAAGGAGGGTCTGCCAGCTCGGCGGAAGAAGGTGCCGCTGCATCCCCCCATGCAGTGGCACCGTCTCCCGCCGAGCTGGATACTGGCACCATGTCATGCCGAATCAGCGAACTGGTCCTGAACTGCGACGACCCCGAACTGCTTGCGCGGTTCTGGAGTGACGTCCTTGGGTATGTCGAGCTGGACCGGGAGGACGGGGCGATTGAGATCGGGCCGCCCGACGCCGGGTTCGGCGGACTGCAGCCCACGATTATCCTGAGCGCCAGCAGCAACCCGCGGGTGGGAAGGCTGCCGCTGCACATCGACGTCAACCCGGTGGACCGGGACCAGGACGCAGAGCTGGAACGGCTGCTGGCCCTCGGTGCCCGGCCGGCCGATGTGGGGCAAACCGGCGACGAGCAGTGGCACGTCCTCCAGGACCCGGAAGGAAACGAGTTCTGCCTCCTGCGGAAGCGGCTCGACCCCTGACGCAGGATCGCTGCGCGCCGCAACTGAAAGGGCGGGGAGGGGGAGTGCCGGGCGGCGCCCTCTTCAAAACGCCGCCCTGGCACCTGCAACTATTCACCGCGCCGATCAAGCTGGGGGACTCCAATCCCTCAAGGTTGCCTCAAGACTTCCCGGCATAACGCCGGATGTGCTACCCGGCACCCCGTCCTCAATCCATGCCTCGAAAACCTTTCCGGCGCCATCCTTTAACTCAGGACTCATGACCCCTTACGGGGCAGGTGCGGAAGGGCTAAGTTGTAGCAACACATGCCGTTGTTTCCCATCCCAGCCCATTGCTACAGGGGGTCATCGTGGAGCTTTTCAGCGACAAACCTGCACTCGCCGCGGCTGCCCTCACGAGGCTCGTTGCAGCGGACATTGAAGCCAAGGGGCGCCCCGCCGGGAGCCTGCAGGTATTCCTCAGCGACCTTGTGGTGCGCAACGGACCAAGCATCGTGGAGGAACTGGCCATCGAGCTGGCCCGCCAGCACCTTGCCACGCTGGAGCGGCTGGCCCAGGCCACCGGGCGCCCGGCCGCCCGGTACCTCGACGAACTGGAGCTCGCGGCAGCTTTGGAGGAAAGCATGGGACGGGACTCCCGGGATACGCCCAGTTAAACCCTTACCGCCTGGGTGCGCGCCGCCGTCGTGCGGCGAAGGCGAACAGGGAGGTGGTGGCCACCGTGGCCAGGTACCCCGCGATCACGATCAGCGAGATGCCGGCCCAGAAGTAGTTGGTGGTGCTGGTTTCCTGCCAGGGGCTGGGCGCAATCCGGATGAGCGAGTACACCGCGACGCCGGCCGAAGCCAGACCAATCAGTACGGGCAACGTAAGCCAGATCCGGGCAGAGCCGATGTGGTCGCCGAACCCGTCCCACTCGCGCCAGGATCCCCGCTGGAGGATCAGCCAGCCGGCCGGAATCATGAATACGCCCACCAACAGGAACGCTGCCACCACGTCCGCGGGGCGGTGCCACTGGTTGATCAGCGTGGACACCCCGGAGGCGATGGCGAAGGAGCCGCCGATGAAGCCGGCCATGGGGCGCCAGCGCGGGGACGCCATCAGGAACACGGCCGCAGCAGCGGATGCCGCCAGCGTCGTGTGGCCGGAGGGAAGCGAGTTCAGCTCGAGGGTCAGCACACCTTTGTCCGGGCGCGGCGGCAGCAGGTCCTTCAGCACCTGCGTTGCCACGTTCGCGCCGATGCACGCGGCCACGGCCATCCCGGCCTCCGCCCAGTGCCGCCGGATCACGGTGACAAACAGGACCACGACGGCGGCCATCACCAGTGAAATCGTCGGCAGCCAGTCGAGGAACCGGGTGGCGGCCTTGCCCGCGGGCCCGTGGATCTCCACCGCTTCCACCAGCGCGGACTCGTCGATGAACTGGCCCGTGGTGGTCTGGACGAAGAAGCAATAGGTGGCAACCAGCCCGGCAATGCACGCCACCGTGGACAGCACAAACAGGAACGCCGAGCCCGGGGCAGGCCGTGCCGGAGTCCTGGTGGAAAGTTGCCGTGAAGAAGTCATCGCGGTTAAGGGTGACACAAAAAGCTGGAAGCCCGCTCAGCCCGCGGGGCTGACCGGGTCCAGCCGGGGGACGGCCGCGGCGGCCACCAGCAGCGCCAGCGCGCCCAGTCCGAACGGCAGGGCGGTTGCCGTGGCGATGGCCCCCACCAGCAGGGGTCCGCCGGCATCGCCCAGTTCGCGCCCGAGCTCTGCCGAGCCCATAGTCCGGCCCATCCGCTCCGGCGGCGTGGTGTCCGCCAAGTGCGCGAACCCAAGCGGGGTGGCCACGCCGATGCCCGACCCAATCAGTGCAGCCGCAACGAAGATGGTGACCACTCCCGGGGCGGCCGCCACCAAAGCGATGCCCGCGGCAATCAGCAGCAGGCCCGTCGTCGTGCCCTTATTGTCGCTGACGGCGTGCCGGTCCCGCAGCCTGCCGATCCACGGCTGGGTGAGCACCGAGCCCAGTGCCACCACGCTCACCGCCGCCGTGCCGGCGAAGGCGTCCAGTCCGTGCCGCGTGGCCAGCGCCGGGAGGAAGCCGACGGCGGCACCCAGCGCGCCGGTCGAGGCGGCAAGCACCAGCGTGGGGACCAGGAAACGGCGCTCTCCCACCTGCCGGGCCAGGTCCATCACGGTGTACCGCTTGCGCGGCAGCGGTGCCAGGCGCGGCACCGACACCAGCACCCACACGGCCGTGGCCGCGGCCAGCGCCGACAGGGTGCCGAACAGCAGCGGGAAGCCGCCGGCCAGGATCAGGCCCGCCCCCAGCGGCGGGCCAATGATGTAACCCAGGCTCTTCCAGGAACCGTACCGGCCAAAGTAGGTCCCAGCCTTTCCGCCGCGGGCCATCCTGGCCACCATGGCGGACGACGACGGCGAGAAGGCCGACGCTGCAGCCCCCTGTCCCAGCCGGGCCAGGGCCAGGATGAACGGGTCGGCAGCGCCGAGGCCAATCAGCGACAGTGCCGCGAAGGCGAGCAGCCCGCCGACGATGACCGGTTTGGCGCCAATGCGGTCGCTGAGGGCGCCGAAGACGGGCTTGAGGAACACCTCGGCCCCGTCGTAGAGGGCCAGCAAGATGCCGAGGTTCAGGAGGGTCAGGCCGATGTTTTCGCTCTGCGAGCCCAGCCCGGCCGCGATGCTGTGGGCGCCGAAAGCGGTGACAAACCCCGCCGCATACAGCGGTGCCGTTGACGATCGGGTGGCCTGCGCGCCTGGCACGGATCTGTCGGGGGTCATAGCTGGGACTTTAGTACCTTCACAAAGTTGTGAAAACTTTAAAGACTTGGACCATGAACACCGTTGTCCAGACAGTGGGGTTGCACAAACACTTCGGCCACGTCAGGGCCCTTGACGGGTTGGACCTGGAAGTCCAGCGCGGGGAGATCCACGGATTCCTCGGCCCGAACGGCGCGGGAAAGTCCACCACCCTGCGCGTCCTTCTGGGCCTGGCCCGGGCAACCTCCGGCTCCGCAACGGTCCTGGGGTATGAGCCATGGACCCAGGCGGTGGAACTGCACCGCCGCCTGGCCTACGTCCCCGGCGATGTCCGGCTCTGGCCGAACCTGTCCGGCGGCGAAACCATCGACCTGCTGTCCCGGCTGCGCGGCGGCACGGCTGACGGTGCCGCGTACCGCCGCCGCAAGGACCACCTGTGCCAGGTCTTCGACTTCGATCCGGCGAAGAAGGGACGCGCCTATTCCAAGGGCAACCGGCAGAAGGTTGCGCTCATCGCCGCGCTGGCCACCGAAGCGGAGCTCTACCTGCTGGACGAGCCCACCAGCGGCCTTGACCCGCTCATGGAGGAGGTGTTCCGGGGTGAGCTGCTCGCCGCCGTCGACCGCGGGGCCAGCGTGCTCCTTTCCAGCCACATCCTCTCGGAGGTGGAGGTGCTGTGCCACCGCGTGAGCATCATCCGCGCCGGCAGGATCGTCGACGGCGGCACCCTGGACTCCCTGCGGCACCTCACCAGGTCCGAAGTTTCCTTCGCGGCGGACGGCTTGGATGCGGAGGCCCTGGCCCGGCTGGGTGCGGTGCATGACCTGACGGTCGACGCCGGGCGCGTCCGGTTCAGGGCCGACGCGGACCGGATCGCCGAGGTGCTTCCAGTCCTGGGTGCCCTGGGCGTGCAGGGCCTGACGATCGTCCCGCCGTCCCTCGAGGAGCTGTTCCTGCGGCATTACGGTGACACCTCCCTTGGCGCTGAGACCCCGGATCAGCATCTGGCCGAAGGGAACCACGGTTCCCGGCGGCACCTGCTCGGTGCCAGGGGGCGGAGCTGACATGGGCGTCCTCCTGGTCCTCTGGGGCCAGCGGGTGCGCCGGGACCGCTGGCAGCTCCTGAGCTGGGTGGTGGCCATCGGTGCGTTTGCCCTGTTCGCGGCCGCCGCCGTCACCCAGACCTACGGCAACGTGGCCAGCCGCACCGAGATCCTGCAGGTGGCCATCGCCACCCCCGCCATCCTGATGCTCCGCGGCCTGCCCCGCGGCGCAGACCAAGGGGCCTTCACGTTTTTCCTGATCTACGCGTTCCTTGCCCTGCTGGCAGGCCTGATGAGCACATTCCTGGCGGTCCGCCACTCCAGGGCCGACGAGGAATCCGGCGGCGCGGAACTGGTGGCCGCCACGCCCGCGGGACGCCTGATGCCCACCACGGCAACCCTGCTGCACGGAATCACGGCGAACATCCTCGTGTCGCTCGCGGTGTACTTCGGCTTCCTGTCGCAGGGCCTGGACCCCCAAGGTTCCCTGGCTGCTGGAGCCGCAACGGGCGCCGTCGGACTCTCGTTCCTGGGCGTGGGGCTGCTGGTGGCCCAGTTCATGGGCACATCACGGGGTGCCAACGGTGTGTCCGCTGCACTGGTTGCCCTGGCCTACGTCCTGCGCGGGATCGGGGATGCCACCGGTACGCCCGGCACCGACGGGACCACCATGACCGAAGGGGCCGCCAGCTGGTTCTCGCCCATCGGCTGGGGCCAGCAGACATACGCTTACTCAGGGAACCGCGGCTGGCCGCTGCTGCTGCCGGTGGGGCTCGCCGTCGGCTGCCTCGCAGCTGCCTGGCTCATCCTCCGCACGCGCGACAACGGGGCCAGCGTCTGGGAAGCGCGGCCCGGACGTGCCGCCGCCCGGGGCGGCCTTCGCAGTCCCGTGGCCCTCGCCTTGCGGCTGCAGGCCGGATCGATTTTCGGGTGGGGCCTGGGCGGCCTGGCCCTGGGCCTGCTGGCGGGGTCGCTCGGAACGGCGATTGCCGCCGTCGACACCCCGGACACCAACATCACCGCCGTGATGCGGGCCATGCTCCAGTCGCAGGGAACCTCGCTCACCCAGCTCATGGTGTCGGTGCTGTTTTCCATGGCAGGGGTCCTGGCTGCGGCGTGTGCCCTGCAGGCGGTGGCGAGGCTGCGGCAGGAGGAAGCGGCAGGAACCGCCGAACTCCTGCTGTCCGCCCCGGTGGGACGCGTCCGGTGGCTGGCCGGTTACCTGCTGCTCGGCGCGGCCGCCGTGGTGCTGGTGGTGGGACTCACGGGGGTGGGCGCGTGGGCCACCCTCACCGGCTCCGGCGATGAATCCATGCCCGCCGATGCCCTTTGGCAAACCGCCCTGGCCCAGCTGCCGGCGGCACTGATCTACCTGGCCGTTCCGGCCCTGGTGTTCGTCCTGTGGCCCGCCGCCACCATCGGGGCCAGCTGGGGACTGCTGGCCCTGGGGGTGCTGCTGGGCATTTTCGGCGGGATGCTGGGCATTGACCAAAGCCTGCGCGACCTGTCGCCGTTCACCCACACGCCGGTGCCGCATGGGGACGCCACGGACTGGAGCGGCGCCTGGTGGATGCTGCTGGTTGCCGCGGTTGCCGCCGCGCTGGCTGTGGCGGCGATGCGGCGGAGGGAGGTTGGCGCGGCATGAGCGCAGACGCCGACGTGGTTGGCTCCCGGGCCCCGGAACTCACCGCCGCCGCTGGTGCCACGGCGGCCGCTGCCGAACGGACTGCGGCCGCCTTCGCGGCGGCCGGGTTTCCAAAGATGCCCGCGCGGACACTGCTGGCGCTGGTGTCCTCGGAGCAGGGGAGCCTCACCGCTGCAGAGCTTTCCGAGCAGCTGGGGGCAAGCGCCGCTGCCGTCTCCGGCGCCGTGCGGTACCTGCAGGCCGTGGGCTTCGTGCACCGGGTCTCACAGCCCGGAAGCCGCCGCGACCTCTACGCCCTGCACCAGGACGAATGGTACGTGGCGTCCATGCGCAACAGCCCCGTCTACGAAAAGCTTGCGGCCCTGACCGACGCGACGGCCGAAACACTCCCTGAAGGATCGGCGGCGCGGGCCCGGGTGGCGGAGATGGCCCGGTTCTACCGCTTCCTCAATTCCCGGATGCCGGCCCTGCTGGACGACTGGGAGCAAGAGCGGGAGGCGGAGCCGTGACCATCATCGATAACGCGGTGTACGTGAACGGGCTCCGCACCGAGGACCCGGAAGACCTTGACGAGACCTACTTCCTGCTCCGCCAGCGCGAGGGGATGGCGTGGATCGGCCTCTACCGGCCGGACCCGGAGGAACTGCACTCCGTGGGCGAGGAATTCGACCTCAACGCCCTGGCCATCGAGGACGCGCTCGCCGGCCACCAGCGGGCCAAGCTGGAGCATTACGGCGAGTGCCTGTTCCTGGTGCTCCGGCCCGCCAGGTACCGCGACGATGAAGAGAAGGTGGACTTCGGGGAGATCCATGTTTTTGTCGGCGACGAGTACGTGGTCACCGTCCGGCACGCCGAATCCCCCGACCTGGCCAAGGTCCGGCGCCGGATGGAGGCCATGCCCGAATTCCTGGCCCTGGGACCTGACGCGGTGCTGTACGGGATCCTGGACCAGGTGGTGGACGAATACGAACCGGTGGTGGCCGGCCTGGAGAACGACATCGACGAAATCGAGGACGACCTCTTTGGCGCGGACCCCGACGTGTCCCGCAGGATCTATGAGTTGTCCCGCCAGGTCATCACCTTCCAACGCGCCACCAGCCCGCTCGCGGGAATCCTGCAGGCCCTGATGGCCGGAACACCGGACCGCGAACAGGCGACAGAACTCCGGGACCACTACCGGGACGTCCTGGACCACGTCATCCGGCTCAACGAGCGCGTGGCGTCCTTCCGTGCTTTGCTCCAGAACGCGCTCGCCGTCAATGCCGCCCTAGTGGCCCAGCGGCAAAACGATGAGATGCAGCGCATGACCGAGTCCAGCTTCGAACAGAACGAGCAGGTCAAGCGCATCTCCTCATGGGCTGCCATCCTGTTCGCGCCCACCCTGGTGGCGTCCATCTACGGCATGAATTTCGCCAACATGCCCGAGCTCGCCTGGACCTACGGCTATCCGTATGCGCTGGGGCTGATGGTGGCCATGGGCCTGGTCCTCTACCTTGCGTTCAAGCACAACAAGTGGATCTGATCCGCCGCTGCGGAACTTTTCTTCCAGATTCATGGTCTACCATGGGCTACTAATCCTAAGCATGCTTAGCAGTTGGGCGGCTTAGCGGTCGATGGTGAGCGGAGAAAACTGAATGAGCAAGGCCGAAATTACCGGACGGCCCCAAGTCGATCACCCGGCAGCGAGGGTTGGACGGAAGTCGCTCCTGCGCCGTTTCGGTTCGATGCTCGGGCCCGGCCTAGTGACCGGCGCGGCGGACGATGATCCGTCGGGGATCGCCACCTACGCCAAGGCCGGGGCGGTCTTTTCCAACGGCATGCTGTGGACCGCGCCGGTGACATTGCCCATGATGATGGCCGTCCAGGAGATCTGCGACCGCACGGCGCTGGCCACCGGCGAAAGCCTGGGCAGGCTGGCCAGGCGCAAGTTCTCCCGCCGCCCGCGGGTGGTGATTGCGGTGTTGATCACCGCACTCTTAGTGGGCAATATCCTGAACGCCGCCGCGGACCTGATGGCGATCGGGCAGGGCATGCAGATGCTTGGCGCCGGCCCCGACCACGTGTGGAGCGTGCTTGCGGGTATTGGCATCGCCGCGGCGCTCCTGAGCGGGTCGTTTGCCGTCATTGCGAAGGTGTTCAAATGGCTCTGCGTCACGCTGCTGGCGTATGTGGCCGTCCTGTTCGTCGCCAATGTGGACTGGGCCGACGTCCTGGAAGGCATGCTGGGAATGAAGTTCAGCTTCGCCCCGGAGTACCTTGGCCTGATTGTGGCCGTGCTTGGCACCACCATTTCGCCCTACCTGTTCTTTTGGCAGAGCGCCCACCGGGTGCAGGAGCTGCGCGCCGAGGACCACGGCGGGGACGAGGCAGTGGGACTGAAGGACCGCCCCGATGCTGCCGTCGCCGCCCACACCCTCCGAAAGGCCCGGGCCGACGTGTTCATCGGGATGGTCTTCTCCGTCCTGGTGATGTTCTCGATCATGGCAGCCACGGCAGCAACCCTGGGCAGGGAGGGTACCGAAGTGAATACGGCTGCCGACGTGGCCAAGGCGCTGGACCCTGTGGTGGGACCGGCCGCCACGGTCCTGTTCGCCGCCGGGTTCATCGGCACCGGCATCCTCGGCGTCCCGGTACTCGCGGCGTCCGGGGCAGCGGGGCTGGCCGGCCTGCTCGGCAGGGACTGGGGCCTGGACCTCAGCCCGCGGCGCGCCCCCTTGTTTTACACGTTGCTGGGGATCGGCATGGTGGCTGGTGTCCTCATCAGCTTCTTCTCCTCCGACCCCATCGGCCTCCTGGTCTTCAGTGCCACCGTCAACGGCATTGCAGCGGCCCCGTTCCTGGTGGTCACCATGCTGATCTCGCGGGACAAGGCCATCATGGGCGAGTACCGCAACGGCCGGCTCGCCGCCACGCTCGGCTGGTTCACGGCGGCAGTCATGGTGGTGGCAGGCGGCATTGGCGTCTGGACGACCATCGCCGGAGCCTAGCCCGGCCGCCGGCCGGTGCTGCCGCCGTCGTCCGCGCCGCTTTGAACGCCGCACAAGGCCTTACTGACCGATCCAACGAAAGGAACAACAACATGGACCATAACGAAGCGCCGTTGCTGGACGCATTGGACAGCTATCACAAGTTGGACCGTTACGGCTTCACCCCGCCCGGCCACCGGCAGGGCCGCGGCGCCGATCCCCGCGTCCGGGACATCCTTGGGGCGGAGACATTCCGCGCGGACGTCCTCGCCTCGGCAGGCCTGGACGACCGCTCCTCCTCCGGCGGATACCTGAAGAAGGCAGAGCAGCTGATGGCTGATGCCGTGGGTGCCGACCAGGCCTTCTTCTCCACCTGCGGCAGCTCGTTGTCCGTAAAGGCTGCCGTCATCGCCGTTGCCGCCGGCAAAGGTGATTTGCTGGTCAGCCGCGATGCCCACAAATCCATCACGGCCGGACTGGTGTTCTCCGGCATCCAGCCGCGCTGGATCCGGCCGCGCTGGGACCCCAACCTGCATATTGCCCACCCGCCGTCACCCGCAGATGTGGAGGAGATGTGGGAGCGCCATCCGGATGCGGCCGGCGCCCTGATCGTCAGCCCCACGCCCTACGGCACCTGCGCAGACATCGCCGCCATCGCGAAGATCTGCCACGACCGCGGGAAGCCCCTGATCGTGGACGAGGCCTGGGGTGCGCACCTGCCCTTCCATGAGGGCCTGCCCACCTGGGCGATGAGCGCCGGCGCCGACGTCTGTGTGGTGTCTGTGCACAAGATGGGTGCCGGATTCGAGCAGGGTTCCGTCTACCACCTCCAGGGGGACCTGGTGGACGCCGCGCACCTGTCCCAGTGTGCTGACCTGCTGATGACCACCAGCCCGAATGCCATTTTGTACTCGGCCATTGATGGCTGGCGCCGCCAGATGGTCCAGCACGGGGGCGAGCTCCTTGGCAATGCGCTGGGGCTGGCCCGGAGGCTGCGCCGGGACATCGATGCGCTCCCCGGGATCCATGTGCTGGAGGACGAGCTCCTCGCCGCCGAATCCTCGCACGACCTGGACCGGCTGCAGATCCTCATGGACCTTTCTGGGCTGGGGATCAGCGGCTACCAGGCGGCGGACTGGCTGCGGGAGAACTGCCGCATTGACATGGGGCTCAGTGACCACCGCCGCATCATGGCAACCATGTCGATGGCCGATGACGACGCCTCCGCGGAGCGGCTGCTGGCGGCGTTGCGTGCCCTTATTGACGCAGCCCCTTCGCTTCCGTCCCCTCCGGAGGTTTCCCTGCCTTCGCCGTGGGACCTGGAACTGGAGACGGTTGCCCTTCCCCGCGACGCCTTCTTCGGTCCCCGTGAAGATGTGCCCGCGCGGGAAGCTGTGGGACGGGTCGCTGCCGAGCAGATCACGCCCTACCCGCCCGGCATTCCCGTGGTTGTTCCCGGCGAGAGGATCAACGAAGCGGTCATTGAGTACCTGGAATCGGGGTTGAAGGCCGGGATGGTCCTGCCCGATCCGGCCGACCCGTCGCTGGGCACCATCCGGGTGGTGCGGGAGTAACTGGGCGCTCCGGACCAGCGGCGTACAGTAAACGGCATGCCCAACCCCGGTCTCCCGACTGCCCCTGGTACCCCGCCCCAACCAGTTCCCCCGCTCGCGGAACTGCTGGCCAGCGCCCACGTGGTCAGCCTGCCCATGCGGGTGAAGTTCCGCGGGATCACGCAGCGGGAGTCCCTCCTGCTCCGCGGCCCCGCGGGCTGGGGCGAGTTTGGCCCGTTCCCGGAGTACGGCGACGCCGAGGCCGCGCGGTGGCTGGCCGCGGCCATCGAGGCTGGGTGGCATGGCTTTCCCGCGCCGCTGCGGACATCGGTTCCCGTCAACGCTACGGTGCCGGCGGTTTCCGCTGACCGGGTGCCGGACGTGCTGGCCCGGTTCGGCCGGGTGGACGCCGTTAAGGTCAAGGTGGCGGAGCAGGGGCAGTCACTGGACGACGACGTTGCGCGGCTTTCTGCCGTCCGCGCCGCTTTACCGGACGCGGCCGTGCGCGTGGATGCCAACGGCGGGTGGGACGTACCGGCCGCCGTGGAGGCACTGACCCGGCTGGCGCCGGTGGGGCTGGAGTACGCAGAGCAGCCGGTGCGGTCCACTGAGGGGCTGGCCGAGGTCCGGTCCCGGCTGCGGGACGCCGGGACTCCGGTGCTGATCGCGGCGGACGAGAGTGTCCGCAAGGAAACTGATCCCCTCCGCGTTGCCCGGGCCGGCGCGGCGGACCTGATCGTGGTCAAGGTGGCGCCGCTTGGGGGAGTGCGGCGCGCCCTGGACATCGTGGCACAGGCCGGACTTCCCGCCGTCGTGAGCTCCGCCTTGGACACCTCCGTGGGCATCCGGGCCGGGCTGGCGCTGGCCGCCGCCCTGCCGGAGCTGCCCTACGCCTGCGGCCTGGGCACGGTGTCCCTGTTTGAATCCGACGTCACCCTGGACCCCTTGGTGGCCGACGACGGCGCCATCCGCCTCCGCGACGTGGCCGCCGACGTCGGGCTGCTGGAGCGGTTTGCCGCGCCCGCGGAACGTCGGGACTGGTGGCTTGACCGGCTCCGCCGCGTCCACGCCCTCCTCACCCCATCGATTGCTCCGTAATTGTCGTTTTGAGGCCTCAAAACGGCAGGTACGGAGCAACCGATGAGGGAATAGGCAGCGTTCCTGCAGGTCACAGGGGGTTCACCCTAAGTTCATCCATTTGATGGGCAGCCGTAGGAAGAGGCTGGAAGGGTGATCGGGCATCCCCAGTGAGATTCCTTGGAAGGTTCCCCATGTCTGAAACTGCCCGCAAGTTCACCCTGCTGCCCATGCTCGGCCATACCAAGGGCAAGCGCAGCCCCGTCACCTGTGCGCTCAAGTGCGACAACGCCTGCGCCGGTGACGTCTGCAACACCAGCTCCAACAGCTACTTCCGCGACATCGCCTCGGCCACCATGTCCCGCCGTGCCGCCCTGGGCCTTGGCGCCGCCGGTGCCCTCGCCGTCGCCCTCGGTTCAGCCGTGAGCTCCGCTGAACCTGCCTCCGCCGCGGGCCTGTCCAAGGCCGCCAAGGAAGGTTTCGGTAACTCCAAGCTGCAGTTCACCGCCATCAAGCCGGTGGACAAGGCTGTTGACGCGTTCACCGTTCCGGAGGGCTTCACCTGGCAGCCCATCATCCGCTGGGGTGACCCGCTGTTCAGCGATTCCCCGGAGTTCGACCTGGACAACCAGACCGCGGCAGCCCAGGCCCGCCAGTTTGGCTACAACAACGACTACACGGACATCGTGGAGATTCCGGGCAGCAAGGGCCGCCGCGCGGTGCTGTTCACCAACCACGAGTACACCAACGAAAGCATCATGGTTCCCGCCGGCTGCGACCCCGTGGAAACCCGCGCCATCGGCCGCGCCGCCCATGGCCTGGCCGTGGTGGAATTGGAGCGCAAGAACACCACCAAGCCGTGGAGCTACGTGAAGGGCGCGCCGCTTAACCGCCGCTACCTCTCCGACACCACCTACGAACTCACCGGCCCGGTTGCCGGCTCGGCGCTGGTGAAGACCGTGGCCGACCCGTCCGGCCGCGCCATCAAGGGCACGTTCGGCAACTGCTCCGGCGGCACCACCCCCTGGGGCACCATCCTCTCCGGCGAGGAAAACTTCAACGGCTACTTCGTGGCCGGCGGCACGTCAGCCGGCGACAAGCGCTACGGTCTCACCGCCAAGCCCACCGCACGCAAGTGGGAACTCGATGACCCCCGCTTCGACACCCGCAACGCCGGCTACGAGAACGAGGCCAATCGCTTCGGCTGGATCGTCGAAGTCGACCCGTTCGATCCCACCTCCACCCCCAAGAAGCGCTCCGCCATGGGCCGCTTCAAGCACGAGGGCGCCAACGTGATCGTGGCCGCATCCGGCCACGTGGTGGCCTACATGGGCGACGACGAGAAGTTCGACTACCTCTACAAGTTCGTCTCGGCGGACACATACCGTGAGGGCGACCGCAGGCACAACATGAACCTGCTGTCCGAGGGCGACCTCTACGTTGCCAAGTTCACCGGCAACTCACCCGCTGCGGAAATCACCGGAACCGGGGCACTTCCTTCCGACGGCGCCTTCGACGGCACCGGCGAATGGCTGCCCCTGATGGTTGCCGGCAAGTCCGCCGTCCCGGGCATGTCGGTCGAGGAGGTCCTGGTGTACACCCGGCTCGCAGCGGACAAGGTTGGGCCCACCAAGATGGACCGCTGCGAGGACGTCCAGCCCAGCCTGCACACCGGCAAGGTCTACGTGGTCTGCACCAACAACTCCGACCGCGGCACCGGCACCAAGGAAGGCGCAACCGAGGTCAACCCGCGCACCCAGAACCGCGACGGCCACATCGTGGAAATCACCGAAACCGGGGACCAGACCTCCACCAAGTTCAACTGGACCCTCCTGATGGTCTGCGGCGATCCGGCGCAGGGTGACGTCACCTACTTCTCCGGCTACCCGGTGGACAAGGTTTCGCCCATCTCCTGCCCGGACAACGTGGCCTTCGATTCCGTGGGCAACCTCTGGATCTCCACCGACGGCGCCCCTTCCGGCATCGGCTACAACGACGGCCTCTTCAAGGTCACCCTGCACGGCGTCGAGCGGGGCAAGGTGGAGCAGTTCCTTTCCGTTCCCCGCGACGCCGAAACCTGCGGCCCGGTCATCCACGACGACGAGCGCACGGTGTTCGTCTCCGTGCAGCACCCGGGCGAGGACGGCACCTTCGAGGCGCCCAACTCGTTTTTCCCGGACTACGTCCCTGCAGGTGCGACGCCGGCCCCCGGCCAGGTGCGCGCGCCCCGTCCTTCAGTGGTCCAGGTCTTCCGCGGCTAACCCGGCCCACCCGGACGCGCCATCACTTTTGGCCCCCGTTCCGGGGACGCCCCATCACCTTTGGCGACGTTTCCGTCAACGCCCCATCACCTTTGGCGACTTTTCCGTCAACGCCCGCTCACCTTCCGCCCTTTCCGGCGGAATGGTGGGCGGGCGTTTCGGGCTTAAACGCGCGTCTCTCCCAGCTGCCGTGGAGGCGCTCCATGTGATGCTTGACACGTGTTAGGTTCGTAATCTACAGTTCCTAACACGTGTTAGGAAGGAAAACGACATGACCGGAGCCATAAACGGGCACCTGCGGGACATCACCCGCCGTACCGCCCTGGGTGCCCTCGGCGCGGGAATCATCGGAGCAACCGTGGCGTCGTGGCCGCGGCTCTCCGGAACGGACATCCCGGGCCGCGGGGACAACAGCCTCAGCATCGCCATCATGGGCACCGCCGCGGACGCCGCCGCCCGCCAACGTGCCATCGACGCATTCACCCGCCTCCATCCGGAGATCCGGGTCAAGGTCCAAGCCATCCAGGCCGTGGACTGGAAAGACTTCTTCACCAAGATCCTCACCATGGTGGCCGCGGGAACCCCGCCGGACGTGGTGTACGTGGCGACCGAGGGCGCCCAGCTGTTCGCCGAAAAGCTGGCCCACCCGCTGGACGAGTACATCCGCCGCGATGCTGCGGACATGCGCGAATTCTTCGACGACGTCCACCCCAGCCTGGTGGAAGCCTTCATGTACAAGGGCAGCCTGTACCAGCTCCCCATGGACTGGAACGCGGCCAACATGTACTACAACACGGCCGCGTTCGCGCAGGCAGGCCTGGACCAGCCGGCCGACGACTGGACCCACATCGATTTCCGCAACAGCCTCGCCGCGATGCGCAAGGCCCGGACCTCCGACTTCACGCCCTACTACTGGACCAACCGGCTCTTCGGCGGTGTGGTGCCGTGGCTCTACGCCAACGACACCAGCTTCCTCAAAGAGACCCGGTCCGCGGGCGGCGACTGGCTCTGGGACGGCTTCTACGCCAACGACCCCTCCCGCAGCCTCCGCTCCGGCGGCTACCAGTGGCTGGAACCGAACGCGAACGACGACCGGGTGTTCGAGTCCTTCGACTACCTCCGCGGCCTGGTCAAGGACGGACTGGGCGTCCGGCCGGAAGAAGGCGGGGGCAGTTCCCTGGTGGGCCTGTTCGCCTCCAACCGGATCGGAACCACGCCCGCCGGCGGCTACTGGGTGCAGGGCCTGCATGAGGCCGGCATGGGTGCCAACGACTTCGACGTCCAGTTCTTCCCGCGCTGGAAGACCCAGCGCCACCAGTTCGGCACCGCCGGCTACGCGATCATGAAGACCGCCAAGGACAAGGATGCCGCCTGGGAATGGATCAAGTTCAGCTCCAGCCGCGAGGCGATGGAGCTGATCTTCCCTAGCCCGATCACCACGCCGGCGCGCCGCTCCATGGTCAACGAACAGCTGTATGCCGGCAAGGGTCCCGCCCACTGGAAGGTCTTCTACGACACCTTGGACCGGTTCCCCACCACTGGCCCCATCCCGGCACCACCCCAGCAGGCCGCCGTCGAAACGGCCCTGATGAAGAACGTATCCCTTGCCGTCAGCGGGGACGAGCAGCAGCTCAAGCAGGCCCTCGCATCCATGCAGCGCGACCTTGAACTGGCCCTGAGGAGGCAGTCATGAGCACCACCACCCCGCCCCGGGAACGGCCCAAGCGGGCTGCCGGCCGGGCACGTACGACGACGGCCCGCACCAGCGGCGCCAACATCTCCGGCGGTGCCGCGAGCGCCGGGAGCCGCAGCGGAGCCGGGCACAACCAGCGCTGGCTGGCCTGGATCTTCCTGGCGCCCACCATCCTGGGCATGGGCCTGTTCACCCTGGTTCCCATCGTGGCCTCGGTTGTCCTTGCCTTCTTCCGCTGGGACATCATCTCGGCACCAACCTTCGTGGGCTTCGATAACTTCTCGGAAGTGGTCCAGGACCCCACCGTGCGGGTGTCCTTCCTGAACACCATCGTGTTCGTGGTGGTGGCGGTGGCACTCCAGCTGGGACTCGCCCTGGCATTGGCGGTCATGGTGCAGGAGAAGATGCCGGCGTGGCTGCGGGTGTTCTTCCGGTCCGCGTTCTTCTTCCCGCTGATCCTGTCCGCCGCCTCGGTGTCCATCTTCATGCGGTACCTCTTCAACGAACAGTTCGGCGTGGTCAACTGGTTCCTGTCCCTGGTGGGCATCCCCGCCGTGCCGTGGCTGACCACACCGGGCGGATCGGCCGCCGTCGTGATCCTGGTGTACGTCTGGCAGAACTTCGGCTTCTCCTTCCTCCTGTTCATCGGGGGCCTTGCCTCCATTCCCGTCGAGACATACGAGGCAGCCGCGATTGACGGCGCCACCGGCTGGCGCAAACACCTCCACGTGACGTTGCCGCTGCTGAGCCCCACCACGCTCGTCGCCTCGGTCATGGCCATCATCAGCGCACTGCAGGTCTTCGACCAGCCCTACGTCCTGACCCGCGGCGGCCCCGGCGACTCCACCCGCACCGCCGTCATGGTCATCTTCGAATCGGCGTTCCAGCGGCTCGAATTCGGCCAGGCGTCCGCCATCGGCGTGCTGCTCACGCTGATCATCATGGCCATCACGGCCGCACAGTTCCGGCTCAGCAAACGATTCGTCTTCTACCAGTAAGGCCAGCCATGACAACCACAACTGACCACGGCCTGGCCGGACATTCCCCCCGGCTCTCCCAAGGCCTCCCCATCACCACGCCCAACCGGAAGAAGTTCAACTGGAATTTCGCCGTCCGGACCCTCCTGCTGCTGCTCGCGGCCGCCCTCACGCTCGGACCTGTGCTCTGGACCCTGTCCACGTCGCTGCGGTCGCCGTCGGAATCGTTCAAGCTGCCGCCGTCTTTCATTCCCTGGAACCCGGACTTCACCTCCTACGGCGAAGTATTCAAGCAGCTGAATATCTTCCTGCTGGTCCTCAACAGCGCCCTGGTCACCGGCGTAATCGCAGTGGGCCAGATGGTCTCCGCAGCCCTGGCCGGTTACGCGTTCGCGCACCTGAAATTCCGTGGTCGAGGGGCGCTGTTCTCGATCGTGCTGGCCACCATGATGGTGCCCGTGCAGGTGACGATCGTCCCCGTCTTCATGCTGATCCGCGGCATGGGCCTGTCCGACACCCTGCTCGCGCTGATCCTGCCGGCCATCCCGACGGCGTTCGGCACGTTCCTGATGCGGCAGTACTTCATGGGGCTGCCGGCAGAACTCGCCGAAGCCGCGTCGATCGACGGCGCCAGCCCTTGGCGGACATTCCGTTCCGTGTACGCGCCGCTGGCGATGCCCGGCATGGCGATCGTGGGAATCCTCGCGTTCAACTTCCACTGGAACGAGTTCTTCCGCCCGCTGATCCTCACCATTTCCGAACAGAACTTCACGCTCCCGCTGGGCCTTGTCTCACTGCAGGGCAACCTGGGCACTGGCAGCATCTCGGTGGTCCTGGCGGGCGTAGTCCTGTCCATGATCCCCGCGCTGGTGGTCTTCATCTTCGGCCAACGCGCCCTGCAGGACGGCCTCACAGCCGGAACCGGCAAGTAAACCTCCCTCCCTCAAGCCCGAAAGGCCGTTCCATGACCTCCCCGGACCTCGCCGCCGTCCATCCCGGCACCGTCACCTTCGACGACGTTGCCGCCGCCCACCCCGACCCCGCCTTCCCCCGCTTCCACCCGCGCCCGGCACAGGGCTGGATCAACGACCCCAACGGCATCAGCTTCATCAACGGCCGGTACCACGTGTTTTTCCAGTACAACCCGGACTCGGCCCGGCACCACAGGATCGCCTGGGGACACGTGAGCTCGGCGGACCTGGTCCGCTGGGAGGAGCACCCCGTGGCGCTTCGCCCGCAGGATGGCGGCCCCGACGAGTACGGCTGCTGGACAGGGGTGGTGACGGACGACGACGGTGTTCCCACCGCTGCCTACTCCGGCGTCCGCGGCGACGGGGGCCACTCACAGGTGGTCATCGCCCGCGGCTCGGAGGACCTTGTCCACTGGGAGCAGGCAGGCCACGTTTCCGCCACCATGCCCGCCGACGGACTGGTGACCGCAGTGCGGGACCCGTTCATTTTCCGCTTCAACGGCAAGCGGTACGCCATGCAGGGCGCCGGACTGGCCAACGGGCACGCCGCCCTGCTGCTCTACACCGTGGACGATCTGACCGACTGGAAGTACCAGGGCATCTGGCTGACCTCGGAGAACCCTGTTGCCGCCACGTTCACCCCAGCGGAGATCTGGGAGTGCCCGCAGCTGGTGCAGGTGCCCGACAACGATGCCCCTGCCGGGGGCACCTGGCTGATGATGTTCTCGCTCTGGCTCGCCGGCGACTCACACGAACACGCCAACGGCGTGGGCCACCTGATCGGATCGCTTGCCGAAGACCCCGCCACAGGGCTGCCCGTCTTCACGCCGCGGACCGGCGGAAAGTCCGATCTGGGCCGCGACTTCTACGCCCCGCAGGTGGTGTCCCTGGAGAACCGGGCCCTGCTGTGGGGCTGGGCCAACGAAGGCCCCGGGCGGGACGGGCGCCGCGGCCGCAGCCAGGCAGAGATCGACGCCGCCGGGTGGGCCGGAGTCCTGACCTTCCCGCGCGAGCTTTCGATAATCGACGGTTCCCTTGCGGTCAGCCCTGCCCCGGAAGTCGATGCCTACCGCGGGGACCTGCTCGCCGGCCAGGCATCCGGAATGGTGCCGTTGCCTGCCTTCGCCGAGGCCGTGGTCACCGCAGCAAAGGGCGGTGCGGTGGAATTGCTCCTGGTGGGGAACGGAAGCCGGCAGGTGGTCTTCAGCGGCAGCGTCGACGCGGGGGAGGAGCTGCGGGTGTTCGTGGATGCCTCCCTGGTGGAGGTGTACCATTCCGGGTCGGTGGCAACCACGCTGCGTGCTTACCCGGCTGCGGGGGAGGAGTGGCACCTGAGCCTTCCCGCAGGGGCAACGGCAGACGTCTGGAGCCTGGCCAGGCCCGCGTAACCCGCTCCAAACCCGTCCGGTAGGTCCCGGCCGGCGGCGCGGTCAGCGTCCGGCCGGGACCGGGCCGGTGGATTCCCTGACCACCAGCCGGCAGGGAACCATCGTTTCCCTCGCGGTGCCGGAGACGACGGCGGCAGCCGGGCCGCCGTCGTCGGACGTTCCCTCCGGTGCAGACCCCACCTCGGCGAGCAGTGACGCCATGGCCGTCGCCCCCATCTCCCGGAGCGGCAGGGCCATGGTGCTCAGCGCCGGGACCATGGCCTTCGCGATGCGGAATTCGTCGTCGTACCCCATGACGGACACATCCTGCGGGACGCTCAGGCCCAGTCGGTAGCAGGCCAGCACTACACCGATGGACAGACGGTCGTTGGCGCACAGGATGGCAGTGGGCCGGGCGGCCGGTTCCACGCCTTCGAGGAGTTTCATGGCACCGTGGAAGCCGGCGTCGATGTCCCAGCCCACCTGGATGACGCGGTCCTCGTTGACGGGCATCCCCGCGCCGCTGAAGGCCGCACGGTAGCCCTCGATCCGGCGGGGCGCCGCGGGGGTCAGGGAGTCGCCGGCGAGGAATGCGATGTCCCGGTGGCCCAGGGACATCACGTGCTCTGCGGCTTCCCGGCCACCGCGCACTTCGTCAGGAATCACGGCCGGAAGCCCTGCCTCCGGACGGTCATCGAAGCAGTTGGCCAGGATCGACGGTACACGCGCCATGTTTGCGGGCACGTGCAGCGGCCGCAGGCCCACGGTCACGTACATCAGGCCGTCCACCTGGCGGTCCAGCAGGGTTTCCACGGCGCTCTCATCGCGGGACTCATCCAGCTCGGTGTCCATCACCACGGTCACAAAGCCGTGTTCGCGGGCCACCGCATCGGCGCCGGCAATGATGTTGCCGTCGAACGGGCTGGTGACCACCTGGTCGGACACGATTCCAATGACCCGCGACTGCTGGTTGCGCAGGCTCAGGGCGATCTTGTTGGGGGAGTAGTTGAGCGCTGCCGCTGCCTCCCGGATCCGCTGCTGGCTTTCGAGTGCCACGTTGCCGTCGCCGCGGCCGTTCAGCACCAGCGACACCGCACTGCGCGACACGCCTGCCAGCTTGGCGACGTCGAGGGCGGTGGCCTTGCGCTTCATGGGTGGTCCTTCGGGTGCTGGGATCTCTTGCTTGGGTGAAGTTTACCTAACTCGTGTGAGCTTGCGCTCTCTCCCGACGCCCCATCACGTTCCGCCCGCTATCCGGCGACGCCCCATCACCTTTAGCCCCCTTCTCGGGAACGCCCCATCACTTCCCGGGGCCGCCGGGGCAGGAGGTGATGGGGCGTGTGGTGGGTTGGGGCGGGAGGTGATGGGGCGTGTGGTGGATTGGGGCGGGAGGTGATGGGGCGTCGGAGGGTGGCAAACTGGGTTGGTGACTTCGCTGAACGAACCGACTCCGGACACCCCCGCTGCCGACACCCCCGAGGCCGAACCGGAGACGCATACTCCTGAACTGGACACCCCTGAATCGGAGACGCCTGCTCCTGAGTTAAGCGCCCTCGCTGCCGCCCGAATCGCCGTCGAGGTCCTGCTCGACGGCGGCGTGCGGCACGTGGTGGTATCGCCGGGTTCGCGGTCGGCCCCCATGGCATACGCCCTCGCCGAGGCCTCGGCGGCAGGCCGGGTGGACCTGCTGGTCCGGATCGATGAGCGCGCGGCAGGCTTCACCGCGCTGGGCCTTGCCCTGTCCAGCGGCTCGCCCGCAGCCGTCCTCACCACGTCCGGGACCGCTGTCGGAAACCTGATGCCCGCGGTGATGGAAGCCAACCATGCCGCCGTCCCGCTGATCGTCCTGTCCGCGGACCGGCCCGAAGAGCTGCGCGGGACTGGTGCGAACCAGACCACGGTGCAGCCGGACCTCTTTGGCGAGCACGTCCGGTTCGCCGCCGATGTTCCCGCCGGCACCAACCCCGAGCGGGCCCTCCGGACCGGACTCTCCGCAGCCACCGGCGCGTTCCCGGACCTTCCGCCGGGCCCGGTCCAGCTCAACCTCGCGTTCCGCGACCCGCTGGTGCCCGCTCCTGAGGATCGACTGCCCGACGCCGTGGAGCGGCAGCGCTACCGGGTGGGAGCCGAGCCGCTGGTCATGAACCTGCCGCCGGCCCCGGAGACCCTGCCGGAGCGGCGCACGGTGGTGTTGGCAGGGCACGACGCCGGTCCGGTGGCCGAAGCATTCGCCCGCGCCCACAACCTGCCGCTGCTCGCTGAACCATCCTCCAACTCCCGCTTCGGCCCCAACGCCGTGGGCCCCTACCGGCTGCTGCTGGAGCACTTCAGGACCGGTTCGGCGCAGCCTATCGAGCGCGTAGTGCTGTTCGGCCGGCCCACGCTGTCCCGTCCGGTGGCCGCGCTGCTGGCAAGCGCCGACGTGGAATCCGCCCTGTACCAGCCCGTCCCGGTGGCCTGGTACGAACCCGGACGCCGCACCGAGCTGCCGCTGGAAAACCTGGCGGACCTCGCCGGGTTCGCCGGCCGCGGCAGCTCCACCTGGTTGGACTCGTGGCTGCTCGCCGGGTCCGCGGCACAGCATGCGCTGGACCAGGTGCTGTCCACAGAGCCGCCCGCCACGGGTCCTTCGGTTGCTTCCCAGGTCTGGAAGCACTCGCGCGGCCAGCTGCTGCTCGGCTCCTCCAACGGCATCCGCGACGTTGACCTCGCTGGACTTCCCGCCCACGATCCAGCCGCCATCGTCTACGCCAACCGGGGCCTGGCCGGCATCGACGGCACCATTTCCACCGCCACCGGCATCGCCTTGGGCGGCCGGCAGCAGACCACCGTCCTGCTGGGCGACGTGACCTTCCTGCACGACGCGGGCGGCCTCCTCCTCGGCGCCGGCGAAGAACAACCGGACCTGCGGATTGTGGTCCTGAATGACGCCGGCGGTGCCATCTTCAGCCTGCTCGAGCACGGGGGTGTGGAGGAATGCGGCCGCTACGGAGGCGCCGTCGAACGCCTCTTTGGCACCCCGCACTCCGTGGACATTGCGGCACTCGCCGCAGCGTACGGCGTCGGACATTCCCTGGTCAGTACGACGGCGGGACTCGCCGAAGCGCTAAGCCAGCCTGTGCAGGGGCGCAGCATCGTGGAGGTCCGGACGGACCGCCGGTCGCTGCGGCAGCTCCACACCCGGATCAAGGAAGCAGTGTCTGCCGCGGTCGAGGGCGTCCTCTCCGGCCAGTAGCATCGACGCACAGAATCCCCCCGGGACGCGGAAATGCCCTGCCGCTACCGATATACCGGTAGCGACAGGGCATTTGCGTGTCGAAAGTGTGGAACCGCGTCAGAGCACGCGGCCCAGGAACTCCTTGGTGCGCGCATGCTGCGGGTTGGCGATGATCTCGCGCGGGTCGCCCGATTCCACCACCACGCCGCCGTCCATGAAGGTCAGCGTGTCACCCACTTCGCGGGCGAAGCCGATCTCGTGGGTCACCACGATCATGGTCATGCCCGACTTGGCCAGGTCCTTCATCACGTTCAGGACATCGCCCACCAGCTCCGGGTCCAGGGCTGAGGTGGGCTCGTCGAAGAGCATGAGCTCCGGGTCCATGGCCAGGGCCCGCGCGATGGCAACGCGCTGCTGCTGGCCGCCGGACAGCTGGGAGGGGTAGTGGCCGGCGCGGTCGCCGAGCCCCACCCGGTCCAGCAGCTCCAGCGCCCGCTTCTGGGCGGCAGCCTTGGACTGGCCCTTCACATGCACCGGCGCTTCCATGACGTTCTGGAGCGCGGTCTTGTGCGGGAACAGGTTGAACCGCTGGAACACCATGCCGATCTCGCGGCGCTGGGCGGCGATCTCTTTGGTCTTGAGGTCATGGAGCCTGCCGTTGACCTCGCGGTAGCCAATCAGCTGGCCGCCCACGGAGATCCGGCCGGCGCTGATGCTCTCAAGGAGGTTGACGCAGCGCAGCATGGTGGACTTGCCGGACCCGGAAGGCCCGATCACCACTGACACCTCGCCCTGGTTCACGGTCATGTCGATGCCCCGCAGGACATGGTGCTGACCGTAGTACTTGTGGAGGCCCTCGATCTTGACCAGCGGCTTCTCTGCTGTGACGGTCATCGTGCACTCTCCTCGGGGAAGTCCGTCTTCATTGACCGCTGGGCATCAGCGCCGGCACCGGCCGCTTTGGCGGCAGCCGGGTTGACGGCTGCCGGGGCGAGGTTGTCCACGCCCTTGCCGTAGTAGGCCTCGATGAAGTGCTGGCCAACCATGAGGATGCTGGTGATCACCAGGTACCAGATTGCGGCCACAATCAGCAGCGGAACCGGCAGGTAGGTCCGGTTGGCCAGGGCGTTCGTGGCGAACGTGAGATCCAGCGTGAACGGAACGGCGAGGACCAGCGAGGTGGTCTTCAGCATGCCGATCGTTTCGTTGCCGGTGGGCGGAACGATCACGCGCATGGCCTGCGGCAGGATGATGCGCCACATGATCTTGCCCTTGGACATGCCCAGCGCTTCGGCAGCTTCCTGCTGGCCCCGGTCCACGGACTTGAGGCCGGCCCGGAAGATCTCCGCCAGGTAGGCGGACTCGTTCAGGCCCAGGCCGAGGATCGCGGCAACGGTCGCATTGACCACGCTCGCCGTATCCAGGCTGAAGAGTTCGGGCCCAAACGGAACACCGGCGCTGATCTTGGGGTACAGAACTGCGATCAGGCCCCAAAACACCAGCTGGGTGTAGACAGGGGTGCCGCGGAAGAACCACACCCAGACCCAGCTGGACCACCGGAAGATCGGGTTGTCGGACTGCCGCATGAACGCCAGCAGAATGGCCAGGACGATCGCCAGCACCATTGACGCAACCGTCAGCAGGAGGGTCCAGCCCACGCCCTGGACCACTTTCACGTCCAGGATGTAGGTGCCGACAATGTCCCACCGGAAGTTGGGGTTGGTAACCAGGCTCTGCAGGAACACCGCAACGAACGCGAGAATGATGACGGCGCTGATCCACCGGCCGGGGTGGCGCACCGGCACTGACTTGTTCAGTACCGGTGCGTCCCGGTGTTGATGGTGTTCCATGTGCACGCCTGACTTGTCGTCGGTAACGCGAAAACTCAAGACTTGACCGCCGGGTTGACCTCGGACTTGGTGATGGCGCCCTCAGAGTTGCCCCAGCCGTCCAGGATCTTCTTGTAGGAGCCGTCTGCCATCAGCTTGGTGACGGTCTTCTGGATGACCTCTGCCCAGGCGGTGTCGGCCTTGGCCACAGCGATGCCCTGCGGAGCGGAATCGTAGACGTCGCCCAGCTTCTCCAGCTGGCCGTTGGTCTGGGTCAGGGCGTAGCCGATGATGGGGGAGTCGGCGGCCATGGCGTCGATGCTGCCGTTCACCAGGCGGGTGGTGACATCCGTCTGGTTCTTCAGGGTGACGATATCGATGGGCTTCTTGCCGTCAGCAACACACTTCTTGTTGCGGTCGGCCAGGTCCGGGTCCTCCTGGACGGTGCCGGTCTGCACGCCGATGGACTTGCCGCACACGTCGTCCAGGGAGAACTTGTTGGGGTTGCCCTTCTTCACGGCCCAGGCGGTGCCTGCGTTGAAGTAGCTGACCATGTTCACTGCGCCCAGTCGTTCCGGGTTGATGGTGAACGAGGAGATGCCCAGGTCGTACTTGGGGCCGAGGGCCGGGAGGATGCCGGTGAACTCTGCGGTCTGGACCTGGACCTTGAGGCCCAGGGTGGCGCCGATGGCCTTGGCAATGTCCACGTCGTAGCCGACAGGTGTCTGGCCGTCGGCACCGAGGAATTCGGCCGGCGCGTAGCTGGTGTCGGAGCCAACCGTGATGGTGCCCTTGGACTTGATGGCGTCCGGGACCATGGCGGCCAGGGCGTCGTCCTTCTTAACGGTGGTGGGATCAAAGCTGGCGCTGGCGCTGCCCGAGGAGGTGGCCGCGCTGGAGGGACCCGTTTCCGAGGCGTTGGTGCATGCTGAGAGGGCCAGGGCGCTGATGGCGATCATGGTGGCAGCGGTCAGCTTGGAAGTGCCCAGGAGGGTACGGGGAGTCTGCATTTCTTACCTTTTGTTGCAGGGGCTATGAGGTACTAACGCGGCTTATAGTGTAACGCTCAACAAGAGAGGTACGTCACACGCAACTAAGTTTCACTATTGGATAACTGTATGGGTGACAAAATCAAGCCTTCCAGAGCAGCACTCGTCTGTCATCCCAGACTCCTTACCCACGTGGGGCGGGAAGAACGTCAGCTGCTGATGCCCAGGGACTCCAGCATCGGCCGGAACTTGGCCCAGGTTTCGGCGAGTTCAGCCTCTGGCTGCGAACCGTCAACGATGCCGCAGCCGGCATACAGCCGCACGGTTTCGGGGGACTCGATGACGGCGCCGCGCAGGGCGATGCCCCACTCGCCGTTTCCGGCTGCGTCCAGCCAACCAACTGGACCCGCGTACGGCCCGCGGTCCAGGTGTTCCAGTTTGCGGATCAGTTCACCGGCCACAAGGGTTGGTGTTCCGCAGACGGCGGCGGTGGGGTGCAGCGCGTTGATCAGGGCCAGGCAGGTGGGCACGTGGCCTTCCACCTCGGTGAGCTCGGCCTTGACATCGGAGGCCAGGTGCCAGACGTTGGGCAGCTCCAGGATGAAGGGTTCGTCATGGGCATTCATCGCCTCGGAGAACGGCGCCAGCTGTGTGGTCAGCGACTGGATAGCGATCTCATGCTCATGCCGTTGCTTTTCCGAGCCAGCCAGGACGCGTGTGGCGTAGTCCATCGGCGGCCCGTCCTCGCCGTGCGCGTCGCGGCGGTCCAGGGTGCCGGCCAGCACGCGGGCCTGGGCAGTGCGTCCCTCCACCTGGATCAGCATCTCGGGCGTGGCGCCCACCAGCCCGTCCACGCCGTAGGTCCAGCATTCCCGGTACCGCGCGGCGAGCTCCCGCAACACGTCCGCGGCATGTACGCCGGAAGGAATAGTTGCCACTACATCCCTTGCCAGCACGAGCTTTTCCAGGGCGCCGGTGCGGATTTCGGCAACGCCGGCGGCGACGGCGTCCATCCAGGCTTCCTCGCTGAGGGAGCCGGTGTGCAGCGTTGCGCCGGCTGCCAGGGGGAGGGGGCGGACGACGGCGCCGCCTCCTGTGCCGGGTACGGCACGTACGGAATCGTCCCCGGCGGAGTCCGCTGCCGCCGTCGTGCTTTCCACGGCGGGGGCACCGGCGGAACCGCGGTCCAGCCAGCGGTCCAGCGCCGCGAGGGCCGTCTCTTCGGTGAGTGGGCCCCCGTCGAACGTCAACTGGGTGAGCCAGGCCTGGTTGTCCCGCACGCCCACCACGATCTCGGGCACGATCAGCCGTGACTCGTGGATCGACGTCTTGGAGAAAGCAAAGGAGCCGAAGGCCACGGGGCCGGTGCCGGGCAGTTCCACGGAGTCGGTGACCTCGGCCTCCAGGACCAAGTGCCGCCACCAGATATCGGCCTCAAGGAACCGGTCCGGCCCCGTGGAGGTGAAGCGCGCGATCTCGCCGAAACCGGCCAGTCCGGCCTCCCGGCGGGTCCAGCAGAGGACATCGTCCCGGACCAGAAACGCAGGAAGCCCCCCGGTGAATTCTTTTCCATCCAGGGGGACCGTCAGGGTGCGGAACGTGCTCGTCATGATGAGACAACACTACTCCCGCGTACGCCGGCGGCTTTTCGGGGCCCGCCCCCTCCGGAGGAGCCCGGCATGGCTGGTCAGGACCGTCAGGAACATTTGAGACAATGTCATGGTGAACCGAGCATCCTTGGATAAGCGTCCGGACGAAGTAGCCACGATGTTTGACGACGTCGCACCGAAATACGACGTCGTCAACGATGTCCTGTCCATGGGGCAGACCCGCCGGTGGCGGAAGATCGTGGTGGACGCCATGGAAGTCTCCAAGGGCCAGCGGGTCCTGGATCTCGCGGCCGGAACGGGTACCTCCAGCGAACCGTATGCCGATGCCGGCATAGATGTGGTGGCCTGCGATTTCTCCCTGGGCATGCTCAAGGTGGGCAAGCGCCGCCGCCCGGACATTAACTTCGTCGCCGGGGACGCCACCAACCTGCCGTTCGCGGACAACACTTTTGATGCCACCACCATCTCCTTCGGCCTGCGCAACGTGAACGAGCCCAAGAAGGCGCTGCAGGAGATGCTCCGCGTCACCAAGCCCGGCGGCCGCCTGGTCATCGCCGAGTTCTCGCAGCCGGTGGTTCCGCTGTGGCGCACCATGTACACGGAATACCTGATGCGCGCCCTGCCGGCCATCGCCGTCAAGGTCGCCTCCAACCCGGATGCCTACGTCTACCTCGCCGAATCCATCCGTGCCTGGCCGGACCAGGACCACCTGGCCGCATGGCTGCAGGAGAGCGGCTGGGAGAAGGTCACCTACCGCAACCTCACCGGCGGCATCGTGGCAGTACACCGCGCCTTCAAGGCGGCCGATTCCTCGGCTGGCCGTCTGGATGGAACTGCTGCCGCCATCGCCGCGCACAAGGGCCCGGTGGCCAAGCTGCGCCGCAACACCGTCCGCTGACCTGTGAAGGTACTGATTGTCGGCGCGGGTCCGGCCGGATCCACCGCCGCGTACTACCTCGCCAAGGCCGGGATCGACGTCACGGTCCTGGAGAAGACGTCCTTTCCGCGCGAAAAGGTCTGCGGCGACGGCCTGACCCCGCGCGCCGTCCGGGAAATCCAGAAGCTCGGCCTGCCGCATCCTGAGAACGACGGCTGGCGGCGGAACAAGGGCCTGCGCCTGATCGCCGGCGGCCGCACCATCGAGCTGCCCTGGCCCGAGGTGTCCGACTTCCCGCAATACGGGCTGATCCGCACGCGCCTGGGCTTCGACGAGGAGCTGGCCCGGCACGCCCAGTCGGCAGGTGCAACCATACTTGAGCGGCACAGCGTGACGGATGCCATCCGCAACGACGCCGGCCGGGTCACGGGAGTCCGCGCAGCGCTCCTTGACGAGTCCGGACGTAAGACGGGGGAGACTCGCGAGTTTAGTGCCGACGTCGTCCTCGCTGCTGACGGCAACTCCACCCGCACCGCCGTGTCCCTCGGGATCCAGAAGCGTGACGACCGTCCGCTCGGCGTCGCCGTCCGGACCTATTTCACCTCCCCGCGCACCGACGATGACTGGATGGAAGGCTGGCTGGAGCTCCGTTCGCCGGCTCCCCACGCCTCGCAAGCTCGGCGCGGGACCCGCGCCGGCTCTCTGGGCCGCGACGACAAGCTGCTGCCGGGCTACGGCTGGGTGTTCGGCGTGGGCGACGGTACCTCCAACGTGGGCCTGGGCATCCTGAACTCCTCCAAGGAATTCGGCAAGCTCGACTACAAGCAGGTCCTGCGCGAATGGACCGCCGGCATGCCCGCAGACTGGGGCTTCACGCCGGAGAACCAGGTGGGGGAGATCCGCGGCGCCGCGCTGCCCATGGGCTTCAACCGCACCCCGCACTACTCGCCCGGCCTGCTGCTCCTGGGCGACGCCGGCGGCACGGTCTCGCCCTTCAACGGCGAGGGCATCTCCTACGCCATGGAGTCGGCACGGTTCGCGGCTGAGTTCATCATCGACGCCTCCTCGCGCTCTTTGGCGGCAGGGGGAACGTACGACGCCGACGCGCACCTTTCGCGGTACGCGGACTATGTGCGGAACCAGTGGGGATCACACTTCACGCTTGGGCGGGCATTTGCCGCGCTGATCGGGAAGCCGGCCGTCATGAAGCTCGCACTGCGCACCGGAATGCCCATCCCGTTGCTGATGCGGTTCGTGGTCCGGCTCCTTGCCAACCTCACCGACCCCGCCGCGAAGGGCTTCGAGGACCGGGTGATCCGCGTCCTGGAATCACTGGTTCCGGCCACGAGTAATACATCCACCGTCCCGCCAGCTTCGAACCAGCGGTATCCGCAACAAAAAGTTAGGGTTAACCCGTGACCAACTCCGCAGACCACAGCTGGACGCATGCCGGGCACGGCCTGCCGGACTCCGAACCCAGCCTCAACACCACCGCCATCGCCACGGGCCTCCAGTTGCCTGCGGGCTTCGCGGCCATCGCGGGGGATGCCGAGCTGGGCCCGGCCATCACCAACAACCTGGCCAAGGTGGAGAAGAAGCTCCGCGAAGCCATTGCCAACTCGGATCCCCTGGCTGACGCAACGTCGCGCCACCTGGTGGAAGCCGGCGGCAAGCGGATCCGCCCGCTGCTGACCCTGCTCTGTGCCCACCTCGGTGACGCGTCCCTGCCCGCTGTGGTGCAGGCCGCCGTCGTGGTTGAACTGACGCACCTGGCAACCCTGTACCACGATGACGTCATGGACTCCGCGCCCTTCCGCCGCGGCGCCCCCACGGCCCACGAGGTGTGGGGCAACTCCGTGGCTGTCCTGACCGGCGACCTGATCTTTGCCCGCGCCTCCATCCTGGTGTCGGAGCTGGGCGGCCGCGCGCTGGGCATCCAGGCCCGTACCTTTGAACGGCTGTGCCTGGGCCAACTGCACGAGACCGTGGGACCGAGGCCGGATGAGGACCCTATCGAGCACTACCTGTCCGTCATTGCGGACAAGACCGGCTCCCTTGTTGCTGCCTCCGGCCAGTTCGGTGCCATCTTCTCCGGGGCTGATGAGGCGTACGAAGACGTCCTGGTGGAATACGGCGAGAAGGTGGGTGTGGCCTTCCAGCTGGCCGACGACGTCATCGATGTCACCGGGGTCAAGGTCAAGTCCGGCAAGTCCCCGGGAACCGACCTGCGCGAAGGGGTACCCACCCTGCCGGTGCTGCTCCTGCGCAAGGCTGCTGCTGGTGGCGACCAGTCCGCCGTCGACCTCCTGAAACTGATTGACGGCGACCTGTCCTCCGACGAAGCGTTGGCGGCCGCCGTTGCAGGACTGCGCGAGCACCCCGTCACCGCCGAATCCTGGGTGGTTGCGCGCCAGTGGGCCAAGGAAGCCATTGACGCCCTCGCTCCGCTGCCCGAGGGCGTGGTCAAGGAATCGCTGTCCAACTTCGCGCTGGCCGTGGTGGACCGCGCCAGCTGACCACACGTTTCTTAGGAGCCCGGTTCCCCTGGTTGTCCAGGTGGGGCCGGGCTTCTTCTTTCCATCGATTGCTCCGTACTTGTCGTTTTGACGCGCTAAAACGACAAGTACGGAGCAATCGATGGATGGGGCGTTAACGGGACAGCCCCGGTCCGCATCAGCCGAAGCTGCTGTGAACCGGGGCTGTCTCTCCGTTCGCATCAGACCCGCCGGAGGCGTTTAGCGGATCCGTGAATAGCTTATGACAGGTTTGTCACAGTGCGCAAGTCCTCTGTAACTGCATGTGTCAAAGAATTTTCTGCGAGCTCCGACGGCCTGCGTGGAACCGTCCTCGCTCAATTGCGCGATTTACAGCTGGACAGGTAGGTCCGAACCCCTTCGGTACGCGGGGCCGGGACTCTGCCCAGCCTAAAAATCACGCAATGGTGCTCTGACGGCCGGCGGGCGGCTCACGTGTTTGTCCGCCGCGCCCATCTACCAGCTGTGGACTCTCAACGACCCAATTGGCCTGCACTTAAGCCGGAGCCACCCCACCCGTACGCCCGGAGTCGTCGACCACGGCCGGCCCAAGTACCCGAGGCATCCCTGGCTGCCCGTGCTGGGGCTCGCTGACGTGCTTATTCATGCGTTGCACTGTCTGCCGGAGCTGGAGGCGCTGGTGATGGTGCAGTCGGCTGTGGGCGCCGGTGACATCTCTCTCTCGATTTCCTCTACGCGCGCTGCCATGGGCGCCGCAATGGGCGTGTCAGGTCGGTTCTGGACCTGGTGATTCCGCGCGCGGACTCAGTGCTGGAGGTACTCGCAAATGTCCATTTTGCGCGGGCCGGATTACGGGTTCGGCGGCATGTCTACATTTGCCGGAGTTGGAGAGGTGGGCCCGAGGCCATGGTCGCGGAGGTCCAGGCGGTGCTGCGGGTGTGGCGGAGGCCAACGAACAGCGGGCCTGGCGACCTGTTTGCGTGATTTATGGTGTGTTAACCGACGAGTGCCCCTGCAAACGCAGGGGCACTCGCCAAAATCCGGTCCATAAGTGACGCATTCACGTCAACGGAGAAGGGAGCCCTTACTCTTCCTCTTCGTCGTCCTCGAAGGCCCACTCGAACATGTCGAAGACGAACTCGGAGAAGGTGCCTTCCTCGGACTTCCACTGGCCGCGGGCATTATTGCGGCGGTATACGATAGGGTCCGGAACGCTGAGGTCGCCTACGCGAAAGCCCCAGGTGAACGCTTCCTCTTCGTCCTCGAGGAACATGAGGAAGCCTTCGTCATCGACCTCAAGCTCCTCGGGGTCCCAGAAGTAGTGGTAGGCCTCCATCAAATCTTCGCAGCCACCCAGTGCAAGGTAGAACTCGCGCAGGACCAGGGGGATCTCGAACTGGTGCTCCGCGAGGGCTTTGTCCAGTTCCTCGGGGGTCAGGCCGTCTGCTTCCTGCCATTCATCCTCGAGATACTTCGGAACAAGCGCGCGGAACTTCTCGAGGAACATGTCAGTCATGCTCATATCCTAGCTAATCGCGGCGCTCCCAAAATGACATCGAAACCAACGTCACAGCCCCGAATCGCTGGCCCTCCGGTGCCACCCGCGGACGGCGAGCGGCGCCTGCCAGGAGCGCCGCCAGGCCAGGACACGGAACGTGAAAACCAGTGCCGCAATGCCGGCTGCGGTCAGCACATTGAACACGCCGAGGACCCACAGCACGGCTGTCAGCGAGGAACCCACGAATGCCGGCAGAGCGTAGATATCCTTCGGGTTGAACAGCTCGGGTACCTCATTGGCCGTGATGTCGCGGAGCAGGCCGCCGCCCACCGCCGTCGTCACCCCCAGCAGCACGGATGCCACCGGGTTCAGGTCGGTGGCGAGGGCCTTGAGCGTGCCGGTCATGCAGAACAGGGCCAGACCGGCGGCGTCGAAAAGGATCAGCAGCGAGGTGTAGCGCTGCACGCTGGAGAACAGGAAGAACACCAGCACCGTGGCCAGCAGCGGCGGGGCCAGGTATGCCGGGTTGGTGAACGCCGCGGGGACAAGGGCGAGGATGATGTCCCGGATGACGCCGCCGCCGAGCCCCACCAGGGAGGCGAGCAACAGTGATCCCACAATGTCGATCTGCTTCCGCGCCGCCAGCAGCGATCCCGAGACGGCAAAGAAGAACACGCCGAGCAGATCCAGCCACACCGGGGAGTTGTCAAAGGCGAATGTCATGGGGCGTCCCCGGTATTTCAAAGAGGGCGGACAGGGCGGCTCCAACGTTACGCTAGCCCCTATGAACAGCCCCATCATGATTGCCTGTGCCCATGGGACGTCCAACACACAGGGGGCCGCGGAGGTCAATGCCCTGCGCGCCGCCATTGCTGAACTGCGGCCGGGCCTTGATGTCCGGGAAGCCTATGTGGACGTCCAGCAGCCGGACCTGGTGGATGTGGTGGCGGGCCTGCCTGAGGGGGAGGCCGCCGTGGTGGTTCCCTTGCTGCTGAGCGTCGGCTACCACGTCAAGGTGGACATCGCCCGGGCCGTGAAGAGCCGTCCGGGCAGTGCGGCCGCCGCGCCGCTGGGCCCCGACCCGCGGCTGGCCAAACTGCTGGACCAGCGGCTGCGCGAGGCCGGCGTGACGGACAACGATGTGATCGTCCTGGCCGCGGCGGGCTCCTCCAACCCCAACGCCGCCGTCAGCGTCGAGGAACTGCTGGGCCAGCTGCGCGAGTTGCGGTCCAACCGGATGGTGGCCGCCTATGGTGCCTCGGCCAAACCGTCAGTGCCCGACGCCGTCGCGATGCTTCGTGAGGAACTGGAAGGAGGTGCCGGGGCGGGGGAGTCCGCAGGGGCTGTGGACGTCGGCGGCCGCGTGGTGATTGCCTCCTACCTCCTGGCACCGGGGTTCTTCCACGACCAGCTGGCCAAGGCGGGGGCCGACGTCGTGACCGAACCCCTGCTGCCGTCCCCGGTGCTCGCGGAAATCGCGCTGGACAGGTACGACGCCGCCGTCGCAAAGATGAACGAAGCGCCCGCAGCAGCACCCCGGGAACCGGCTGCGGCGGCCCCCGCGGAAGCGCCAGCAAATGCACAGGAGGGTGGCTTCTTCAAGGCCGTCCGGCGTTTCGTGACGAAATATTTCCCTAGGTGACTTAGCGTTTCCGGGCCTTTGTGACGCGATTCGGGCGGGACCTACAGTCGATGCATGACTGATACAGCTCTAGCCGGAGCGTCTGCGGACTCCGCTGCCGCCAAGCGCCCCGCCCGCCCGTCACGACCCGCTGCGAAGCCGCACGGGCAGTGGAAAGTGGACGGCAAGACGCCCCTGAACGCCAACGAAACCTGGAAACAGGAAGACGACGGCCTTAACGTGCGCGAGCGTATCGAAACCATTTACGCCAAAGAGGGCTTCGACGCGATCCCCGGCCAGGACCTGCACGGCCGGTTCCGCTGGTGGGGCCTGTACACCCAGCGCAAGCCCGGGATCGACGGCGGCAAGACCGCAACCCTTGAGCCGCACGAGCTCGAGGACAAGTACTTCATGCTCCGCGTGCGCATCGACGGCGGCGCCCTCACTACCGAACAGCTGCGCGTCATCGGCCAGATCTCCGTGGACTTCGCCCGGGACTCCGCCGACCTCACCGACCGGCAGAACATCCAGCTGCACTGGATCCGCGTCGAAGACATTCCGGAAATCTGGAACCGCCTGGAAGGCGTTGGCCTGTCCACCACCGAGGCCTGCGGTGACGTTCCCCGCGTCATCCTGGGCTCCCCGGTGGCCGGCATTGCCAAGGACGAGATCATCGACCCCACCCCGCTCATCGAGGAGCTGGGGGAGCGGTTCATCGGCAACCCGCTGCTGTCCAACCTGCCGCGCAAATACAAGACCGCCATCACCGGCCACCCCAGCCAGGACGTGGTGCACGAGATCAACGACTGCGCCTTCGTGGGCATTGAGCACCCCGAACTGGGCGTGGGCTACGACCTGTGGGTGGGCGGCGCGCTGTCCACCAACCCGATGCTCGGCAAGCGGCTGGGCGCCTTCGTCCAGCCGGACCAGGCAGCGGACGTATGGCTGGGCGTCACCAGCATCTTCCGCGACTACGGCTACCGCCGCATGCGCACCAAGGCCCGCCTGAAGTTCCTGCTGGCCGACTGGGGTCCGGAGAAGTTCCGCCAGATCCTCGAGGACGAATACCTGGGCTACAGGCTGGCCGACGGTCCCGCCGCGCCGAAGCCGACCACCCCGGGCGACCACATTGGCGTGCACGAGCAGAAGGACGGCAAGTTCTTCATCGGCGCCACCCCGCTGGCCGGCCGCCTCTCCGGCTCCGGTCTGGTCAAGCTCGCGGACACGCTCGAGGCCCGCGGCTCCTACCGGCTGCGCACCACCCCGCACCAGAAGCTCGTGGTCCTGGACGTCGAGAAGGACCACGTGGAGCCCCTGGTGGCCGAGCTGGATGCCCTGGGCCTGTCCGCCCGCCCGTCCGTGTTCCGCCGCGGCACCATCGCCTGCACCGGCATCGAGTACTGCAAGCTGGCCATCGTGGAGACCAAGCACACCGCCGCAACCGCCGTGGCCGAGCTGGAACGCCGCCTGGCCGACCTCGCCGGCTCGGGCCAGCTGCCGCAGGCACTGTCGCTGCACATCAACGGCTGCCCCAACTCCTGCGCCCGCATCCAGACGGCGGACATCGGCCTGAAGGGCATGATGCTGCCAACGCCCGACGGCGACCCCTCCCCGGGTTTCCAGGTCCACCTGGGCGGCGGGCTGGCTTCCAACGACCGCGAGGAAGCAGGGCTGGGACGCACCGTCCGCGGCCTGAAGGTGTACGTGGACGACCTGCCCGACTACGTGGAGCGCGTTGTCCGCCGCTTCGTCGCCGACCGCGCCGAAGGCCAAACCTTCGCCGAATGGGCCCACGCAGCAGACGAGGAGGCACTCCAGTAATGGCGAAACACCTGGCACCCGCACCCGCCAAGCGCCCCGTGGAGGAGCTCAAGGCCCTGGCCGAAGCCGGCGCTGCCGAACTCGGCTGGGACGCCCCCGCCCGCGACGTGATCGCCTGGGTGGAGCGCAACTTCGAACTGCCCGCCGTCGCCGTCGCCTGCTCCATGGCCGACGCCGTCCTGCCCGCCCTCGTGGCAGACCAGATGCCCGGCGTCGACGTCCTTTTCCTGGAGACCGGCTACCACTTCCCGGAAACCTACGCCACGCGCGATGAGGTGGCCGCGAACCTCCGCGTCAACGTGGTGGACGTGCTCCCCGAGAACACGGTGGAGCAGCAGGACCGGCTGCTGGGCAAGGACCTCTTCGCCCGTGACGCCGCCCAGTGCTGCGCCCTCCGCAAGGTGGCCCCGCTGCAGCGCACCCTGGCCGGCTACGAACTTTGGTTCACCGGCGTCCGCCGCGACGAAGCCCCCACCCGGACCAACACGCCGCTGGTCTCGTGGGACGAGAAGAACGGCCTGGTCAAGGTCAATCCCATGGCCGCCTGGACGTTCGACCAGCTGGTCCAGTACTCCGACGACAACCTCCTGCCCGTCAACCCGCTGCTTTCCCAGGGCTACCCCTCCATCGGCTGCCAGCCCTGCACCCGCAAAGTGGCACCCGGCGAGGATCCCCGCGCCGGCCGCTGGGCAGGATCCGACAAGACAGAATGCGGGCTACACGTATGAGCACTTCACTTACCGAGGAGACCCAGGTGACTGACGCCGCCGTATCCACGCGCCTGTCCAGCCTGGACACCCTCGAGTCCGAGGCCATCCACATCATCCGCGAGGTTGTTGCCGAGTTCGAGAAGCCTGCGCTGCTGTTCTCCGGCGGCAAGGACTCCGTGGTGATGCTGCACCTGGCCACCAAGGCGTTCTGGCCGGGCAAGGTTCCGTTCCCCGTGCTGCACGTGGATACCGGCCACAACTTCCCCGAAGTCATCGACTTCCGCGACCGCACGGTGGAGCGGCTGGGCCTGAAGCTGGTGGTGGGCTCCGTGCAGGAGTTCATCGACCGCGGCGAACTGGCCGAGCGTGCCGACGGCACCCGCAACCCCCTGCAGACCGTCCCGCTGCTGGACGCCATCCAGCAGAACAAGTTCGACGCCGTGTTCGGCGGCGGCCGCCGCGACGAAGACAAGGCCCGCGCCAAGGAGCGCATCCTGAGCCTGCGGGACGAGTTCGGCCAGTGGGACCCGCGCAACCAGCGCCCCGAGCTCTGGAACCTGTACAACGGCCGCCACACCGTGGGCCAGCACGTCCGTGCGTTCCCCATCAGCAACTGGACCGAGCTGGACATCTGGCGCTACATCGAGCGTGAGAACATCGAGCTGCCCGGCCTGTACTACGCCCACGAGCGCGAGGTCTTCGCCCGTGACGGCATGTGGCGCGCGGTGGGTGAAGTGTCCCAGCCCCGCGACGGCGAAGAGGTCATCACCAAGACCGTCCGCTACCGCACCGTTGGGGACATGTCCTGCACCGGCGCCGTCGAATCCAACGCCTACACCGTGTCCGACGTCGTGGTGGAAGTCGCCGCGTCCACCCTCACCGAACGTGGCGCCACCCGTGCAGATGACCGCATCTCCGAGGCCGCCATGGAAGACCGCAAGAAGGACGGGTACTTCTAATGACCACCGCAACTGTTTTGTCCGGCTCCGCCGGTGGCCTGGAAACAGCCCTGCCCACCACGCTCTTCCGGTTCGCCACGGCAGGGTCGGTCGACGACGGCAAGTCCACTTTGGTGGGCCGCCTCCTCCACGATTCCAAGGCCATCCTGGCTGACCAGCTCGACGCCGTCGCCCGCACGTCTGCCGACCGCGGCTTCGGTGGCGAGAAGGGCGGCATCGACCTGGCCCTGCTGACCGACGGCCTGCGCGCCGAACGCGAACAGGGCATCACCATCGACGTGGCCTACCGCTACTTCGCCACCGACCAGCGCAGCTTCATCCTGGCCGACTGCCCCGGGCACGTGCAGTACACCAAGAACACGGTGACCGGCGCCTCCACTGCGGATGCCGTCGTCGTCCTCATCGACGCCCGCAAGGGTGTCCTGGAGCAGACCCGCCGGCACCTGTCCGTGCTGCAGCTGCTGCGCGTTGCGCATGTGATCGTGGCCGTGAACAAGATCGACCTGGTGGACTTCAGCGAATCCGTGTTCCGCGGTATCGAGGCTGACGTGCAGCAGGTGGGCCGCGAACTGGGCCTAGGATCCGACGGAATCAGCGACCTGCTGGTCATCCCCGTTTCCGCGCTCGACGGCGACAACGTGGTGGAGCGCTCGGAGCGCACCCCCTGGTACACGGGTCCCGCGCTGCTGGAGGTCCTCGAAACCCTGCCCGCTGCGGACGAACTCGAGAGCCACCTGGAAAGCTTCCGCTTCCCGGTGCAGCTGGTCGTCCGGCCCCAGGGAGCCCTGGCTCCCGACGCCGTGGCCGCCGGCCTGAACGTGGAGGCCTACCGCGACTACCGCGCGTATGCAGGCCAGATCACCGAAGGGTCCGTGAAGGTAGGGGACCAGGTGTCCGTGCTCACGCCGGGCCAGTCGCCGAGGACCACCGCCGTGGTGGGCATCGACTTCGCCGGGAAGTCCCTGGAGGAAGCTGCCGCCCCCCAGTCGGTAGCCATTCGCTTGGCCGACGAGTTCGACGTGGCCCGCGGTGACACCATTGCCGCTGCCGGCACTGTCCGCGAAGCCTCCGCCGACCTCTACGCGGCCCTGTGCTGGCTGTCCCCGAAGCCGCTCCGCGAGGGCCAGAAGGTGCTGGTCAAGCACGGCACCCGCACCGTGCAGGCGATGGTCCGCAGCGTCTCCGGCAAGCTGGACCTGGCCACCTTCAAGCTCGAGGGCGCGTCCAGCCTGGAGCTCAACGACATCGGGCACGCGCAGCTCCGCCTTGCCGCCCCGCTGCCGCTGGAGAACTACCTGCACCACCGCCGCACGGGCGCGTTCCTGGTGATCGATCCGCTGGACGGCAATACGCTGGCCGCGGGCCTGGTCAAGGACCACCCCGGCGACCACGAGGACGAGCGGTACTCGATCTAGTCGTCGCCCAAATCGCCGGAATGCTGCGGGTTCGCCGGATCACTACGGCTATCCCGCAGCAGTCCGGCGATTTCGCGTTAAGAAGAGGCTGCTATCGCCGGCCCTCAAGGATCGATTTCAGCCGCTGCAGGTCCTTCCGGTTCTCGCGGCGCATCACCGGTTCCATGACCAGTCCGGCCAGCCGCGAGAAACCCGAGGGGCTCCCGCTGTTGCCGAGCGTCATCCGGGTCCCGCCGCCGTCGTCCGTCCAGGTGTAGGTGGTTTGCATGGGAAACGGGCCCTGGTCGGTGCGCATCACCAGCTTTTCGCCCGGGACGTACTCCACGAACTCGTACGTGTAGTTGAGCTCGCGGCCCAGGAACTTCGCCGTGAAGGCCACCTTGGAACCCGGGCGGAGGGGGCCGCCGTCCAGCCGCTGGGATTTGTGGATGTTGACGTACCACCGGGGCGCATTCTCCGGGTCCGCCGCAAAGCCGGCCACCTCGGCGCACGGCCTGTCGATGTGGATGTCCGTCTGGACGCTGACCATTGCTGCATCTCCTTTCGAAGCCCGGGTTAGCCTAGGACTTACCCTAGCCCTGGTGATCGAAGCAGGAGGCGGCACGTGGAAACCATCAGCCCGAAGCTGCTCAACTGGGCGTCCATCCTGGATGACAAGACCCGCGAGCAGGCGGTCATGACGGCCGGACTGCCGTTCATCTACCCGCACCTGGCACTGATGCCGGACGCGCATCTGGGCAAGGGGGCCACAGTGGGCTCCGTCATCCCCACGCTGCGCGCCATCATTCCGGCAGCGGTGGGCGTCGACATCGGCTGCGGCATGATTGCGGTGCGCACCCAGTACTCCGTGCAGGACCTGCCGAAAGACCGGAAGAGCCTGCGGGAGGACATCGAGCGGGTCATCCCGCTGTCCGCCGGGCACAACAACAAGCAGGTCCTGCCCACCGCGGAGCCGCGGATCGCCGAGCTGAAGCAGCGGGCGGCGAAGGCCGGCTTCAACCCGGCCCAGTATGTTGCCAAGTGGGAGCTGCAGCTGGGGTCCCTGGGCTCGGGGAACCATTTCATCGAAATCTCCGCGGATGAGGGCGACGGCGTGTGGCTCTTCCTGCATTCGGGCTCGCGGGGCATCGGCAACAGGATTGCCCAGCACCACATCGGAGTGGCCCAACATGTGAGCCGGAAGAACCAGGTCTACCTGCCGGACCCGGACCTGGCATACCTGGACGAAGGGACGCCCCAGTTCGAGCGGTACATTGCCGAGCTGCGGTGGGCCCAGCACTTCGCGCTGCTGAACCGGGAGGAAATGATGGACCGGGTGGCTGCCCAGTTCAGCCGCTGGGTGGGCGGGCCGGTCCGGGAGCTCGAACGGATCAACTGCCACCACAACTTCACCCAGCAGGAGACGCACTACGGCAAGCCGGTCTGGGTGTCCCGCAAGGGAGCCATCAAAGCCGCCCCCGGCGATCCCGGACTGATCCCCGGATCTATGGGGACGGCGTCGTACGTTGTGGAAGGCCGTGGCAACGCTGCGTCCCTGAACTCCTCCCCGCACGGGGCCGGGCGTGAGTACTCGCGCAACGCCGCCCGGAAAACCTTCACGCTGGAGGAGCTGAAGCGGGCCATGCGCGGGATCGAGTTCCGGGCGTCGGAGGCCTTCATCGATGAAATCCCGGCCGCGTACAAGCCGATCGACCAGGTCATGCAGGACGCCGCGGACCTGGTCACGGTGCGGCACAAGCTGCGGCAGTTGGTCAACGTCAAAGGCAACTGAATCTGCCAAACCGGGCGGCCGTGCGGCGAAATGTGACGCCGGATGAACGTGCGTGACCCCCCGTTTCCGCTTCATTGAACGGGTTTGGGCCACTCCCTATGGTGAAACAATGACTAGTTCCAAGCCCGGGATGACCCGCATCGTGGCAGGCGAAAGCGCGGTCCCTACGCGCAGGCGCGCCTTCGAGGCTGCCCTGGCCATAGGGCTGGTCCTGCTGATCGCCGTCGGGGCCATTGTTGCCTCGAACATCTCCCGCAACACCGAGGCACAGGCCGCCGAACCCACCCCGGCCGCGGAACTGAAACTCGGCTACTTCGGCAACGTCACGCACGCCCCGGCCCTGGTGGGCATCAGCAAGGGGTTCCTGGCGGAGGCGCTGGGCGGCACAAAGCTCAGCTCCGAGACCTTCAATGCGGGACCGGCAGCGATTGAGGCGCTCAACGCAGGTGCCATCGACGCCGCCTACATTGGTCCCAACCCGGCCATCAACTCGTTCGCCAAGAGCCAGGGCCAGTCCGTGCGCGTGATTGCCGGAGCCGCGGCAGGCGGGGCGCAGCTGGTGGTCAAGCCCGGCATCACCTCCGCCGCGGACCTGCGGGGCAAGACCCTGGCAACGCCGCAGCTGGGCGGGACCCAGGACGTTGCCCTGCGCGCGTGGCTCACCAAACAGGGCTACAGAACCAACGTTGACGGCAGCGGCGACGTCGCCATCAACCCCACGGACAACGCCCAAACCCTCAAGCTGTTCCAGGACGGAAAGCTCGACGGCGCGTGGCTGCCTGAGCCGTGGGCGTCACGCCTGGTGCTCCAGGCCGGAGCCAAGGTGCTGGTGGACGAAAAGGACCTGTGGGACGGAAGCGGCACCGGCAAGCCCGGCGAGTTCCCCACCACCGTGCTGATCGTGAACCAGAAGTTTGCTGCCGACCACCCGGACACGGTCAGGGCGCTGCTGGCCGGGCATGCCAAGTCGGTCGCGTGGCTCAACTCGGCACCCTCTGACGAGAAAGCCAAACTGGTCAATGAAGCCCTGCAGGAATCCGCCGGGGCCGCACTACCGGCTGATGTGCTGAACCGTTCCCTTGCCAACATCACCTTCACCCTCGACCCGCTGGCCGGCAGCTATCCCAAGCTGCTGCAGGACGGTGTGGACGCCGGCACCACCAAAAAAGCCGACATCAACGGCCTCTTCGACCTCACCGCGCTCAACCAGGTCACCGGCGCCGGCAAGATTTCGGCAGCCGGCCTCGGCCGGGACTGACCCCCACCACTACATAAGGACGCCACCATGCCAGTCGTACTGGAACACCTGGGCAAGCGCTTCGGCGACGGCGCCCCGGTACTGGACGACGTCAACGCCAACATCAAGCAGGGCGAGTTCGTTGCCCTCCTTGGTGCCTCCGGCTGCGGCAAATCCACCCTCCTGAACATCATCGCGGGACTGGAAGCGCCGACGTCGGGCGCCCTGGAAGTACCCAGCGACGGCGCCGCCTTCATGTTCCAGGACGCGGCACTGTTCCCGTGGCTCACCGCCCGGGAGAACATCGAGCTGGCCCTGAAACTGCGTGGCGTGGGCAAGGCCGAACGCCGCACCAAGGCCCAGGAACTCCTCGAACTGGTGCACCTGGGGTCCGCCGGGGACAAGCGCCCGCACGAACTGTCCGGCGGCATGCGGCAGCGCGTATCCCTGGCCCGCTCCCTGGCCCAGGACCGGCAGCTGCTGCTCATGGATGAACCCTTTGCCGCCCTCGACGCCATCACCCGTGACTTGCTGCACGACGAGCTGGAACGCATCTGGAAGGAAACCGGGCGGACCATCGTCTTCGTGACCCACAATGTCCGCGAGGCCGTCCGGCTGGGCCAGCGCGTCCTGCTGCTGTCCTCCCGCCCCGGACGCGTGGTCCAGGAATGGGACGTCACCGAGGAACACCGAACCGACGCCGGGCTCGCCGGCCAGCTGACCGGGGTCATCACCGCCCGGCTGCGGGAGGAGATTCGCCGCCATGCCAAGTAACCCGACGCCGCTCGCCGAGGTGACCGAAACCCGCGAGCACGTGCATGCCGCCTTGACGCGGACGTCCACGGGCAATGAGGACCTCCGGGAGCTTGAGTCCGGCCTGGACTCGCTGCAGTCCGACGCCGACCGCAAGCACCGCGTCGACTGGAGCCGGATCCTCCTGCCAGTGGCCGCGCTGGTGGTCCTGGTGCTCGTCTGGCAGTTTTACGTCTCGCTCGGTGTGAAGCGGCGCGACCTGGTTCCGGGCCCGCTGGACGTGCTGGGCCAGATGGGAGTCCTCTGGAATGAGGGTAAACTCCAGGAATCCGTCTGGACATCACTGCAGCGTGGGCTGGTGGGCTTCCTGATTTCGGTGGCCATTGCCACTCCCGTGGGCCTGCTGCTGGCCCAGGTGGCACCGCTGCGCCGCGCCTTTGGACCCCTGATTTCCGGACTTCAGGTCCTGCCGTCCGTGGCCTGGGTTCCCGCCGCCATCATCTGGTTCGGCCTCACCGACGCCACCGTCTATTTCGTGGTGTTCATGGGAGCCATTCCGTCCATCATCAACGGACTGATCTCCGGCGTGGACCAGATTCCGCCGCAGTACCGCCGAGTGGGGACCGTCCTGGGTGCGTCCCGGCTGCAGATGGCCTTGCAGGTGATTCTTCCTGCCGCATTGCCCGGCTACCTCAGCGGCCTCAAACAGGGCTGGGCCTTCTCCTGGCGTTCCCTGATGGCGGCGGAAATCATTGCCGTGGGCGGCACGATCGGCTTCGGCCTGGGCTCGCTGCTGGACCAGGGCCGGGACCTGTCCGACATGACCATCGTCATGGCCGCCATCCTGCTGATCCTCGGCGTCGGCATCCTCATTGAGCTGCTGGTCTTCGGGCCCATCGAGAAGCGGCTCCTGCGCCGCCGCGGCCTCCTGGCCGGCAGCACCCGCTGACCCGGCCCCCCCTCCAAAGGCACCCAAGAGCCCGACTGCGACCTCCCGCCGTCGGGCTTTGCCGTTCCCTGACGCGTTTGCGTCACTTTTAGCCCCGCCAGGGCCCTGGCCCCCTGATTTTGCAGGGCGCGCCCGGCCAGAAGGCCCTGAAAGTCCCGCAAATGCGTCACGCCCGCTGCACGGCAGATTCTTTGTGACGCAGCGTTACCTTACGTGAACTGGTGTTGCTGACCCTTTGTGGGCCAATGTGACGCCGCCCTACCGTTGATTCATGGCAATTCAGGACATATACCCCACGGCGCTGCGGCTGCTCGGCCGCCCCGTGCTGGTGGTGGGCGGCGGCCCCGTTGCAGCCCGCCGCGCCAAGGGACTGCTCGACGCCGGTGCCGTGGTGACCGTCGTGGCTCCGGTTGCCTCGCCTGCGCTGCGGGAGATGGCCGACGCCGGCCTGGTCACCTGGGAAGCGCGGCCCTACCGCTCCAGCGACATCGACGGCGTCTGGTTCGTCCAGACCGCAACCGGCGCACCGGAGGTGGACGCCCAGGTGTCGGCCGACGCCGAGGGCCAGCGGGTGTGGTGCGTCAACGCCTCCAACCATGAAGCTTCCGCCGCCTGGACACCCGCTGTGGCCGTGGTGGATGACGTCAAGATCGCCGTCAACGCCGGGGGAGACCCGCGCCGTGCCATGGCCGTCCGCGACGCCGTCGCCACCGCCCTCGAAACCGGAGACCTTCCCCTGCGCCGCCGCCGCGCGCACCAGGGAAGCGTGGCGCTGGTTGGTGGCGGTCCCGGCGATACCGGCCTCATCACGGTCAAGGGCCGCCGTCTCCTGGGCCAGGCCGACGTCGTCGTCGCTGACCGCCTGGGCCCCCGCGAACTGCTGAACGAACTGGCCCCCGACGTCCGCGTCATCGAAGTGGGCAAGACCCCCGGCCACCACCCCGTGCCGCAGGCCGAAATCAACCGCGTCCTGGTGGAGGAAGCCCTCAACGGCCACCGCGTGGTCCGGCTCAAGGGCGGCGACCCGTACGTCCTGGGACGCGGCGGCGAGGAAGCCGAGTACTGCCGGCAGCACGGCGTCGAGGTTGAGGTGGTCTCCGGCGTAACATCTGCCATCTCGGTACCCGCAGCAGCAGGCATTCCCGTCACCCACCGCGGCCTGGCCAAGGGCTTCAGCGTGGTCACCGGCCACGAGGAACTCTCCGAGGTTCCTGCCCGGGCAGATCACACCATCGTCCTGCTCATGGGAGTGGGCCAGCTCCGCGAATCCGCGTCCGCGCTGGGCGAAGCCGGCCTCCCCAGCGACACCCCTGTTGGTATCGTGGAAAACGGCTATTTGCCGGACCAGCGCGTCACCATCGGCACGCTCGGTTCCATCGCCGACCAGGCCCAGGCGGCCGGCGTCGCAAATCCTGCCGTGATTGTCATCGGTGACGTGGTGCGCGTGAGCCCGTTCGCGCCGTCGCACTTCAAAACCGCTGACTACAGCACCACCACCCCGAACCGCCCCCGCAAGACCGCCCTCACCACCTGAAACCCATCGATTGCTCCGTATCGGCCGTTATGAGCCTTCAAAACGACAAGTACTCAGCAATAGATGCAGAAGAAAAGGAACACAGCCGTGTCATCCAGCACAACCGTAGGATCTGCTGCGCGTCCGCTGCGCGTCGCCGTCGTGGGCTCCGGCCCGGCCGGTGTCTACGCCGCCGACATCCTCACCAAGAGCGAAGCCGTCAAGAGCGGCGAGCTGACCGTCAGCATCGACCTCTTTGACCGCTACCCGGCACCCTACGGCCTGATCCGCTACGGCGTGGCCCCGGACCACCCCCGCATCAAGGGCATCGTCAACGCCCTGCACAAGGTGCTGGACCGCGGCGACATCCGCTTCTTCGGCAACGTCGACTACGGCACGGACCTCACCATCGAGGACCTCCGCAAGCACTACGACGCCGTCATCTTCGCCACCGGCGCCATCAAGGATGCGGACCTGAACATCCCCGGCGTCGAGCTGGAGGGCTCCTTCGGCGGCGCCGACTTCGTCTCCTGGTACGACGGACACCCGGACGTGCCCCGCGAGTGGCCCCTGGACGCCAAGGAAATCGCCGTCATCGGCAACGGCAACGTGGCCTTGGACGTGGCCCGTGTCCTGTCCAAGCACGCGGACGACCTGCTGGTCACCGAAATCCCTGACAACGTCTACGCCGGCCTGAAGGCATCGCCCGTCACCGACGTGCACGTCTTTGGCCGCCGCGGCCCCGCCCAGGTTAAGTTCACCCCGCTGGAGCTGCGCGAGCTGTCCCATTCCAAGGACGTGGACATCATCCTGTACCCGGAGGACTTCGAGTTCGACGAGGAATCGGACCGCCAGATCCAGACGAACAACCAGACCAAGACCATGGTGGGCACCCTCACCAACTGGATCGCCGAGCAGCCCGAGGACCTTTCGGAGCTCAAGGCCTCCCGCCGGCTGCACCTGCACTTCCTGCACAGCCCGGTGGAGATTTACGACGACGCCGAAACGCCGGGCAAGGTGGCCGGCATGAAGTTCGAGCGCACTGAGCTGGACGGCACCGGCAACGCCCGCGGCACCGGCGAGTACGTGGACTACCCGGTGCAGGCCGTCTACCGCGCCATCGGCTACTTCGGCTCCGCCCTGCCGGACGTCGAGTTCGACCACAAGAAGGGCGTGGTAACGAACGACGGCGGCCGCGTCCTGGATGCCGACGGCCAGCACGTGCCGGGCCTCTACGCCACCGGCTGGATCAAGCGCGGACCGGTGGGCCTGATCGGCCACACCAAGGGTGACGCCCTGGAGACCGTCACGTACCTGCTGGAAGACCGCGCAAACCTTCCGGTCGCCGAGGCACCCGCAGAGGACGCCGTCACCGAACTCCTCGACGCGCGCGGCGTGAAGTTCACCAGCTGGGAAGGCTGGCTGGCGCTGGACGCCCACGAGCTGGCCCTCGGCGCTGCAGCCACCGACGCCGGCGGCTCCCACGGCGTCGAGGTCAAGCGTGAGCGCATCAAGGTGGTGCCGCGCGAGGACATGGTTGACATCTCCCGCGACGGCGTAGCCGCCCAGGTCTAGGCCTAAGGCAGGAACATAAAGCAGGAACCGCGGGCCCCGCGGTTCCTGCTTCCATTTAACCCGGCTGCGCTATTTACCTGCCCCGCCGATGGCCATGAGCTCCAGGCGCCGGAGGGTCTCGCGGTTGCGTGCTGAAATGATCCGGTCGCGCAGGAACTTGGGCATCAGCTTGCCGGGCCCGTGGATGGCGTCCTCGGCAATGGTCACCAGGCACTGGTTGCCCCGGTCCTCCAGCTTGATTTCCACTTTGGCCTCGCCCATGGGCCAGCCCCGGGCGACAAGGTCCAGTGAACGGCCGGGCTCCACGGCGGTGACGCGGGTGCTGTCGTCGATCACGAACGGCCAGGCACCCACGGAGTGGTGCAGGTTGGCTCCCACCCGGGGCCACTCGGCGTCCACATCCCTGATCCGGGACGCGCCCACCACCCAGCCCGAATAGAGCCAGCCGTCGGCGATGACGCGCCAGGCGTCTGCCGAGGGGGAGTTGAACAGCAGCGAGACGGTGGACATAAACTTCCTTCCGGTTGCGGTTGTGCTTTCCTGAAGCGGGTGGTCTTCGGGTGCGCGGCCGGGTTCCGGGACGCGTCCGACGGCGGGAGGTGCGGGCCGCCGTGCGGCCCGGTAGGACGGCTTCCGCAGGCGCCGGGTCCATCCATACGCTTCAGCCCCGGGCGGCTGGTGCTCCAGGGGATCGAAACGCACAGGGATGTCGGCAGGGTTCTTACCGGCGTGCAGCCGCAGTTCCCCGCACTCCTGCCAGCGGCCGCCCGGCGTGGCCCAGTGCAGACCCAGGACCCATTCCCCGGACGCCAGCGAACCCGGCGGAAGGCTCCGCGTCCGCAGGCCCAGCAGTATAGGCCCCCGCCGGCCGCGGTACGGCATGAGCGTGGTCATGGAGGCTTCCGCCACATCCCGGCGCGGCATCAGCAGGTACCGGCCCGGCAGGCCCCACCCGGTGGAGGCAAGCAGGACGTCCGCGGGCCCGTCGGCATCCGGTCCGGTGGGCGAAACCCGCAGGGCCAGGCCCAGGATGTCCGGCAGTGCCTGCGGCAGCCCCACGGACCGGGAGAAGCGGGCCACCACCTGGTCCGCTCCGGCAGAGTCCAGCCAGTCAATGCCGCTGGGTCCGGCAGGGTTGCCGGTCCTGGCCAGTGTTCCGGCCAGGCCCAGTCCCTCCGGATGGATGGGGCGGCCGGGCCTGGCCAGTTTCAGGAGGCGGAAGAGGGCAGCGAAGGCCTGGCCGGCACTCCCGGTGACGGCGGAACCAACGCGCAGCTGCTGGGTCATACTTCCTTCCTACCCACAAACCCCTGGACTACATGCGGCCAAACCGGGCCCTGATCAGTGCGAAGATCCCGTAGGCGATGAACCCGGCACCGATCGCCACCAGCAGGGTGGGCCCGAAAGGGTGGTCCTGCAGGGCCTTGAGGCTGCCGTCAAGCCCGGTGGATTCGTCGGGCCGGTGCTTGGCGGCGGCGATGATGAACAGCAGCCCGGTAAGGTCCAGGGCAATCCCCTTGGCCACGTGGCCGGTGACGCCCAGGGTGTCGATGAGCCGGCCGCGCCGGGTGCCCTCGAAATGGTACAGCTCCTCCTTGAACCCGCGCCTGAGTCCTTTGACCACGAAGTAGATGCCGATGCCAAGGATGGTCAGCCCCAGCGCGACTAGGACCCACGGCCCAACCGGGTTGTCCATCAGGCTGGCACTGAAGTCCCGGGTGTTGTCACCCGAGTCGCTCCGCTGCCCCAGGGCAAACCCCGCGAAGGTCACGCCCACACTGCCGTACGCGATGGCCAGGAAACCTGAGGAGATGAGTTTGGCGACCCGTTCCTTGTGGGGTTCGCCGCGCATGCGAAGCGTCGCCTCGCTGGCCTGCCACAGCGCAAGGCCGAAGCAGGCCACCACGCACAGCCACATGACGGCCGGACCCCAGGGGTTGTCCGCCAGCCGGGCGATGGCGCCGGTGGGCTCCGCCTCGCCAGGCTGCCCGAACGCGATGGCAATGGCAATGGACCCGATGATGATGTGGAGCAGCGCCATGACGGCAAACCCGGCGCGGGCCAGGACATCCAGGACCTTGTGGTTGGATGCCTCCTCGACAGCATCGGCTGCCTGGCTGAGGGTGGATTCGCCGTCGGACATCTCTTAGCCGTTCATGGGACCTTCGGCCCGCAGCTTCTCTGCACCCGGTCCCTCCACGTGCACGGTGCAGCGGACCACCAGTTGGCCGGGAGCGTTGTCCAGCTCCACCAGGGAATCATCCGCGCTGAGGACGGTGAACACCTCTGACCCTGCGACAACGTCCACGCCCTTGGCCTTTGCCGTTTCCCGCGCGTTCCGCAGCGCCTCACGCTCCAGTCCGTCCACGTAGCCGCTGTCACTTTCACGCGCCGGGTCTCCGAAGGCCCAGCCGAACAATGTCCCTGTATTTCCCATGTCGACGATATTACGCGGTTGCCCCTCTCCGGGACGGGCTTTCGTAATATTAGTAAGTGTGCTTACCATGGGCGGACCATACCTCGAAGGAACACGGCAAGTGAAGTCCGCGGCAGCGGCAACCGGAACCAGTTCACAACGTTAGGAATGCACATCATGGCAGGAAATCTCATTGCCCGTTCAGTTCACGACCTGACGGCAGCAGCATGGTTTGGTGGATCCCTGATGGGCGCCATCGGGCTCAACGGCGCGGCGGCGCAGGCCAAGGACCCCGCCGAGCGCACCCGGCTTTCCAGCGCCGGCTGGATGAAGTGGGCGCCGTTCCAGACCGCAGCCTTTGCCTCCCACCTGGCGGCGGACCTCGCCATTGCCTGGGAGAACAAGGGCCGCATCGCCAAGCAGGAGGGCGTTGCCCGCGACACCGTCATCAAGACTGCCGTGACAGTGGTGGGCGCCGCGGTGACGCTGTACTCGGGCATTGTGGGCAAGAAGGTGGAGAAGCTGGCCGGTGAAGGTGCCGAAGGTGCCACCGAGCCGCACGGCGCAGCCTCGGACGAGCTGAAGGCAGCCCAGCAGCAGCTCAAGCTCCTGCAGTGGGCCATCCCCGGCTTCGCTGCCCTGGTGATCATCCTCGGTGCCAAGCATGGCGAGATGCAGCGTCCCAAGAACGTGTTTGCGGGCCTGCGCGGCGAGTAGCCAAGCGGCCAGGACACAGCGGACGACGGCGGCCCGGCACCAAAGTGCCGGGCCGCTGCTGTGTCCGGTGGATGGCTAGACCGGCTGGGTGTTGGCCGGCGTCAGGTCCGGGTTCATGTCTTTCAGGTCGGGGTCTTCTGCTGTCCATACCTGGATGATGGCCCAGGCTACCGCTGCCAGCGGCACGGACAGCACCGCGCCCACGATCCCGGCCAGGATAGTGCCGGCAGTCAGTGCCATCAGGATCACCAGCGCATGGAGCTGCAGCGACTTGCCCATGACGATTGGCTGCAGCAGGTCGCCCTCAAGCTGGTTGACGGCGATGACCACGGCCACCACGATCAGTGCCACCACCGGCCCGTTGGCCATCAGGGCCACCAGCGCTGCGAGGATACCCGCGATCGTGGCGCCCACCAGCGGGATGAACGCGGTGATGAAAACAATGATGGCGAGTGGAATGGCCAGCGGAACCTGCATGATCAGCAGTGCAGCGCCGATGGCCACGGTGTCCACCAGGGCCACGATCGCGGTGCCGCGAACGTAGCCGCCGAGGACCTCGAGGGTGCGGCGGCCTGCCCGGCGCAGCTTGGCCTCGCGCTGCCCCGAGAAGGGGCGGAGGAAGAAATTCCAGATCTTGGCGCCGTCCTTGAGGAAGAAGAACAGAATGACCACCATGAGGCTGGCGCCGGCGATGAACTCGGTGACAACGGACAGCCCGGTGACGGCGCCGGAGCGGACCTGGCTGCTGGTGGCGAACTGCATTACGGCTTCCCGAGCCTGGTCGAGCTGCCCCTGTTCAATGGGAATGGGTCCCGTCAGCAGGAACTTCTCCAGCTCGTCGAGGCCGGATGACGCCTGCGCCGCAAGCTCGCCCCATTGGTTCCGCACGGAGAAGTAGATCACGGTGGAGACGCCGCCCAGGATCACCAGCAAGGCGACGAAGGCAAGCCCGGTGGCCAGGCCGCCGGGTATCCCGCGGCGGCGGAGCATGTTCACGAAGGGGCCGATCGCTGCGGCCAGGATCAGGGCGATCAGGAGCGGGATCACCAGGAGCTTGATCTGCATCAGGGCGAAGACGGATACCGCGACGACCGTCAGGACCAGCAGGACCTGCGCTGCGCGGGTGCCCACCCTGCCCAGGCCGTCCGCCCAGAGAGCGCCCGGCGTCCTCGGTTCCTTCACCGCCGGTGTCGCTGCCTTTCGGGGCGCGGCATCGGAGGGTTGCTGCGCGTCCGGCGTGCGGGCCTCGGATTCGGGCCAGCGGGCCTCGGATTCGGGCCAGCGGGCCCGTTGCTGGTCGGTGGGGCGTGCTGGTCGTGCCATGGGGGCTCCTCAATCGTCAGGGCGCCGGGGCCGGGACCGGCACGGCGGACGTACCCCTGCCTGATAGTAAGCCTACTGACTGATATGGCCGGGAGTAACCGGCATGCGCCGCCACGCGGAGTTTCCGGGCGGCGCTATTCCGCCAGCCACTCCGCGCACGAGTTCAGGTTCCGGTTCACGCTGGCCACGGCAGCGTCTTCGTCCCGCTGCGTGATGGCATCGAGCAGCGTCTCGTGGCCGTCCCGGGGGAGTCCGTTGAAGCCCGGCCGGCGATGCTGCGTGAGCAGGTCCTGGTGGAACACGGTTCCGAAGCTGGCATAGAGTTCGTGCAGCAGCGGGTTGCCGGACGCGCGGGCGACGCCTTCGTGGAAGCTCCAGTCCGCGTCCGCCCAGGCCTCGAAGTCGCCCTTGTTCCAGGCCGCGTCCCGGGTGGCGAGGAGGGCACGCAGGGAGGCGACGTCGTCGTCCGTGGCATTGCGCGCGGCCAGCCGGGCAGCCTGGGTGTCCAGGCCCAGCCGGACCTCCAGGATGTGCTGCTCGGTGTGGTCCTGGTACATCCGGCGGGCGGCGCCGGACATCTCGCTGGTGGCGCGCACGTAGGTGCCGTCCCCCCGCCGCACCTCCAGCATCCCGCCGTGGGCAAGGGCTTTGACCGCTTCGCGGAGGGTGCCGCGGGAAACCCCCAGCCTGGCCATGAGCTCAGGTTCGGACGGGATCCGCTGGTTCAGCGGCCACTCGCCGGAGTGGACCATGCCCCGCAGCTTGGCCGTGACCTCGGCCGCGAGCGGCGGACGGACGGATGGGCTCAGGGTCATGGGATTACTTCCTCTCCGCGGGTTTGCCGGACATCGCAGGGCCGGTGATCAGGTGGGACACCACGATCTGGACCAGGGCCAGTGCCAGCAGCAGCACCAGCGGCAGGGACCAGCCTCCGGTGGCGCTGTGCAGCAGGCCCATGCCGAACGGGCCCGCGGTGGCCAGCAGGTAACCGGAGGACTGGGCCAGGGTGGACAGCGCGGTGGTCTCGGCGGTGCTGGTGCCGCTGCGGCTGATCATCACCATGACCAGCGGGAAGATGCCCAGGCCGAAGCCCAGCAGGACAGCGGGGACGGCCGCCAGTCCCACGGGGAGGAACAGCAGCGCCGCAATTCCCACGGCCATGGTGATGCTCACCAGGTAGAACGCGGGACGGAGCATCCGGGGCCGGGCGCCGATGGCGATCAGCACCATGCCCGCGGGGACGGAGACCAGCTGCATGAGGCCGAACAACAGCCCGCTGTCCGAGGCGCTGACGCCCATGGTGGTGAGCATGTAGGGGAACCAGCTCAAGAGGGCGTACGCCAGCAGGGCCTGCAGGGTGAAGATCGCGGTGAGGAGCTGCCCCTTGCGGGTCCGCAGCAGCTGCCACGGCGACACATGGCCGGCTGTGGTCCGGACCGTATGGCGGTGGGCATGCAGTGCCACGGGCAGGAAGCCCAGGAATGCAGCCACGGCGGCGATGCCCACGGCGCCCACCGCGGCGGACGGGGAACCCAGGGCCTGTGCCAGCGGGACCACTGCGACGGAGGTCAGGGTGCCGCCGGTGGTCATGGTCACCGTGTAGACGGCGGTCATCAGCGACGTCCGGGAGGCGAAGTGCTCGCGGATGAAGGACGGCATGGCCACGTTGCAGACGGCCAGCCCGGACATGCCCACCACGCTGCCGGCTACCAGCATGCCGGTGGCCGGGATGCCGCGCAGCAGGAGCCCGCCGGCCAGCAGCGCCAGTGACAGCAGGATTGCCTTCTCCACACCGATCCTGCCGGTCAGCCAGGATGTGGCGGCACCGGCAACAGCGAAACAGAGGGTGGGAATCGACGGAATGATGGATGCCACGAGCACCCCGTAGCCCAGCACGGCCTGGAGGTCGTGCAGCAGCGCGGACGCGCCCGTGATGCCTGCGCGCAGGTTCAGCCCGATCAGCACCAACGCGATGACAGCGAAGACGACGGCGGAGCGTGGCCTGGCAGCTGGGGTGCCGGTTGCCGGGGTGGCGGCCACCGCGGCGGGTGCCTGGGCTGTTGCGGGCGCGGAAGAGGGGGGAGTTGCGGGCATACCTTCCACCGTAAAGGTTAGACGTTTGATGTTTGCGCTTTTGTGGCCAACCTCTCCGTGTTTCCAGAGCCTGCAATAGACTGCCAACGGATTGTCAGAGGGCCTGGCGCGGACCAGGTGGTGCGGAAGGACGGCTGTGGAGGCTTCCCGGGGACTCGAGATTGAGCAGAAGTACGACGTCGGCGCCGGCGCCGTGGTGCCGCCCCTGGAGCAGGCCGCGGGGGTGGCCCGGACCGGCAAGCCGCACACGGACCTGCTTGAGGCCATTTACTTTGATACCCCCGGCCATGCCCTGGCCGCGCGCCGCATTACGCTCCGCCGCCGCACCGGCGGTAAGGACGCCGGCTGGCACCTGAAGCTGCCGCCCCAGGTGCCGGTACCCGGGGAAGGCCCGCAGCAGCGGACGGAACTGCGCGCCCCCCTGGGCCGGCCCGACGTCGTCCCGGACGCCCTGCTGGCCCACCTTCATGCCTATCTTCGGGGCGCCGTCCCGGTGCCGGTGGTTCGCCTGGAAACCCGGCGCACCACGTACCCCTTGTATGGGGACGACGGCGTCCACCTGGCCGACCTCGCCGATGACGTCGTCGCCGCAGTGCGGCTGCAGGAGGGACACCCCGATGAGGCGACGCGGCAGGAATGGCGCGAATGGGAGCTGGAACTGGTCCACGGAAGTCCGGACCTTTTCGGCCCCGTGGAGGAACTGCTCGCCGCCGCCGGCGCCCGGCCCGCAGGGCACGCCTCCAAGCTGGCGCGCGCGCTGGGCCCTGACACTAAAGCGGGAAAGCGGGCCGCCGCCGGGGAGGCTGCTGCCGACGACGAAAGCACCCCCGCACTCCTGTCCGGCAAGCGGGCTCCGGCCGCCGCCGTCGTCACCGTTTATGTGGGCGCCCAGATCGACCAGATGCTGGCCAGCGACCCCGCTGTCCGGGGGGAGGAGCCCGAGGCGGTGCACAACATGCGCTCCGCCACACGCCGCATCCGCTCGGTCCTGGCAGCGTACGCCAAGCTCTACCGGGCATCACCGGTGCGCAAACTGCGGGCCGAGCTGAAGTGGCTGGCCCAGCTGCTCGGGCAGCCGCGCGACGCCGAGGTCCTGCGGGCGCAGCTCGGTGAACAGCTGGGTGGACTGCTGCCCTCGGACGGGGTTAGCGGTGCCACGGCCACGGTGGAACAGCGCACCGGCGCGGACTACGACGCCGCGTACCGCCTCCTGCAGGAGGCCCTGGGCTCTAACCGCTATTTCCGGCTCCTGGACAAACTCGAGGATTTCCGTGACAACCCGCCAGTGCGCGCCGATGCGGTGGCGCCGGGACGGCGGGCGGCCGCAAAAGCAGTGGACAAGGCCGCCAAGCGGCTGCAGCGCTCGCGCAAAGCTGCCAAGCGCGCTCGGCGTGGCAAGGAACAGGAACTTGCCCTCCACCGCGTGCGCAAGGACGCCAAGCGGCTGCGCCACGTGGCTGAATCAGCGGTGCTGGTGCACGGCAAACGGGCGGGCAAGGTGGCCAAGGCCGCCCGCAGGCAGCAAAAGATCCTGGGCCAGTTCCAGGACGCAGTGGTGGCCCGCGACCTGCTGGCAGCCATCGCCGCGGACTACAGCGAACCCGTCACGGCAGGCATTTATGCGGAATTGCTCAACCAGCAGGAAGAGCGGATGCTGGCGGCCCAGGCCGGATACCGGAAGGCCTGGAAGAAGTCGCGCGACCTGTTGGGCCACGGCGTCCTCTGAGGCTAACCCGCCGCCGCCGGCCTACTTGCCCTGGCGGGCAGACAACCGGGCCACCGCCAGGGCCAGCCAGAGCTGCACCCGGTCCGCGGTCACGGCGGGGTCATACCCGGTGAGCTCGGTGATCTGCGCCAGCCGGTACCGGACCGTGTTGCGGTGCAGCGTGAGTTCCTCGGCCACCGCAGCCACCGAGCCGTTGTTGTTCAGGTAGCTCTCCAGCGTGGCCATCAGCTCCGACCCGTGCGCGGCGTCGAAGGAACGCAGGGGATTCAGGGACTCATGCGCCATATCGGCCAGGGGCACATCCTCGCTGGCCAGCAACAGCGACGTCAGGCTCAGCCGCTCCGGCTCGTTCACAGGCAGGCCGTGGCTGGCGGCATCGCGGGCCTCGAAGTAGCTCCAGCGCAGGCCGTTCGGTTTGGTGTACGCGCCGCCGATGCCAATCGTGGCGTGGATCCCCGCTTCGGCAAGGTGGTCGCTGAGCTTGCGTGCCAGCGCCGGCGCCGTCCCGCCGTCGTCATTGACCACCAACACCAGGTCCTTGCCCACGACGGCGGCAACGGCCTTCTCCAGTTCCTGCGGCACCGAGGTGCTCCCCAAGGCCTTTCCGTGGGCCGCCGAAACGGCCAGCAGCACCACGTTCTTGCGGGTGCTGTTCACGCCCACGCCGGCCAGGCGGCGCTGCGCCTCGCTGGTCTCCAGTGCCCCGTGGATCACGTCCTCCAGGACCTGCCCGCAGAGGGCGCGCTGGGCCTGGCGCTGCTTCACCATGTTGTTCAGCTCCACACTGATCAGGTTCTGCGCGTAGCCGATGATGCCGGTGTCCTCGAAGGGCTGGCGCACCCAGAGAGTGCAGGCGTCACGCCGCCCGGTGGGCACGGGGTAGCTGGACCAGGTGTCGGCCGTCGGCTGGGCCGTGCTGCTGCTGAACAGCTGCGCCGTGAACTGGGTGAGCGCCACGTCCGTGCGCAGCATGCCGCCCAGGTTCTTCAACAGCTCGGCCAGGCCGCCGCCTGTCAGCAGTGCCCGGGCCAGCACCTGATGCCCGGCGATCAGCCGTTCCAGCTTGGCGTAGTGGTCTGCCGACTGGGCATCCGCCACCAGCTTGGTGATGGCGATGAAGGGGGTCTCGTACGGCACTTCCACCACCGGCAGGCCCCAGCGGTTGGCCTCCGCGAGCAGGGCCGGCGGCACCGCCTCATGGGAAAGGCCCACGCCGAATCCGATTCCCACCGCCCCGGCCCGCTGCACCTGGCGCACAAAACGCCGCTGTTCAGGAGCGGAACGCAACCGCAGGCCGGTGGTGAGCACCAGCTCGCCTCCATTGAGGAAGCGCTGCGGATCCTCCAGTTCCGTGACGGCCACCCAGTTGATGTCCTGGTTCCAGGTAGTCTCCGCCACGCCCGCCTTGGACAGCTTCAGGGACGTCACGCCCACCAGGGCAGCAAGGGAAATGGCCATGAAGCAAGGATAAACGTGAGCTGGGCAACCGCACTAAACCTGTTTGGGAAGGGTGTGCAGGTGGCTATTCACCCCGCTTGGGCGCTGGCATAGGCTCAAGGCAGTTCCATCCATCCGTCCTGGTCTCCGCCCGGCCGCCGATGGCCCTTACGAAAGAGGTTGCACACCGTGGTCCAAACCTTGCAGAACTTCATCAACGGGAAGTTCGTCACCCCCGCCGGCACCACGCTGCTGGACGTGGTCAACCCCACCAATGGGGAAGTGGTGGCGCAGGCTCCCGTATCGGTGCAGGCGGACGTCGATGCCGCGATGGCTGCCGCCAAGGACGCCTTCAGGACCTGGAAGCATGTCACCCCCGGCCAGCGCCAGCTCATGCTGCTCAAGCTCGCCGACGCCATTGAGGCCAACAGCGACGAACTCGTCGAAGCCCAGCACCGCAACACCGGCCAGGTCCGCTCCCTCATCGCCTCCGAGGAAGTTGCCGCCGGCGCCGACCAGCTGCGCTTCTTCGCCGGTGCCGCCCGCATCCTGGAAGGCAAGTCCGCCGGCGAGTACTTCGAGGGCCACACCTCCTATGTCCGCCGCGAACCCATCGGCGTTGTGGCCCAGGTGGCGCCGTGGAACTACCCGTTCCTGATGGCCATCTGGAAGATCGGGCCCGCGCTCGCGGCCGGCAACACCGTTGTCCTGAAGCCCTCCGACACCACCCCCGAGTCCACCCTGGTCCTGGCCCGGCTGGCCGGTGACATCCTGCCTGCGGGCGTCCTGAACGTGGTGCTGGGCACCGGCGAAACCGGCGCCATGATGGTGGAGCACAAGGTCCCCGGCCTGGTATCCATCACGGGCTCTGTCCGCGCGGGAATCGCGGTGGCATCAGGCGCCGCCAAGGGCCTCAAGCGCGCCCACCTGGAACTGGGCGGCAAAGCTCCGGCCATCGTCTTCGCGGACGCCGACATCAAGAAGAGCGCAGCCGCCATCGCCGAGTTCGCGTTCTTCAACGCCGGCCAGGACTGCACGGCCATCACCCGGGTGCTGGTGCAGGACTCCGTGCACGACGACGTCGTGGCTGCCATGGTCGAGCACACCCGGACCCTGCGCACCGGCTCTCAGAACGACGAAGACAACTACTTCGGCCCGCTGAACAACGTGAACCACTTCAACGCCGTGACCTCGGTGGTGGAGAACCTGCCTGCCAACTGCCGGATCGAAACCGGCGGACACCGGGCAGGGGAGAAGGGCTACTTCTTCGAACCCACGATCATCACCGGCGCCAAGCAGACCGACGATGTGGTGCAGAAGGAAACGTTCGGCCCCGTCATCACCGTCCAGAAGTTCAGCACCGAAGAAGAAGCGGTGGCCCTGGCCAATGACGTGGACTACGCGCTGGCCTCCAGCGTCTGGACCACCAACCACGGCACCGCCATGCGGTTAAGCCGGGACCTGGACTTCGGCGCCGTCTGGATCAACACCCACATCCTCCTTACCGCCGAAATGCCGCACGGCGGCTTCAAGCAGTCCGGCTACGGCAAGGACCTCTCCATGTACGGCGTGGAGGACTACACGCGCATCAAGCACGTGATGTCCGCCCTCGACGCCTGACCATTTCCCCGCTGGTTGAGCTTGCCGAAACCCGGAATCGTAGAAAGAAAAGAACCATGACCACCACCGCAGCAGACATCACCTACCGCCTGGAGCAGAAGCGCAACGTCCAGGCCGACTTCCCGGGTCCCAAGTCCGTGGCACTGACCGAACGCCGCAAGTCCGTGGTGGCCGCCGGCGTCGCCTCCAGCGTCCCGGTCTACGTTGCAGACGCCGACGGCGGCATCATCCACGACGTCGACGGCAACTCCTTCATCGACCTGGGCTCAGGCATCGCCGTGACCAGCGTGGGTGCCTCCGACCCCGCCGTCGTTGGCGCCGTCAAGGAAGCCGTGGAGCACTTCACCCACACGTGCTTCATGGTCACCCCCTATGAGGGCTACGTGGCCGTTGCCGAGCAGCTGAACCGACTCACCCCGGGCGACCACGAAAAGCGCACCGTCCTGTTCAACTCCGGCGCCGAGGCAGTGGAAAACGCCGTCAAGGTGGCCCGCCTGGCAACCGGCCGGGACGCCGTCGTCGCCTTTGACCACGCCTACCACGGCCGCACCAACCTGACCATGGCGCTGACCGCCAAGGCCATGCCGTACAAGACCAACTTCGGCCCGTTCGCCCCCGAGGTCTACCGCATGCCCATGAGCTACCCGTACCGCGAGGAAAACCCCTCGATCACGGGCGCCGAGGCGGCCAAGCGCGCCATCACCATGATCGAGAAGCAGATCGGCGGCGACCAGGTTGCCGCGATCATCATCGAGCCCATCCAGGGTGAGGGCGGCTTCATCGTCCCGGCCGACGGTTTCCTGCCCGCGCTGGCCGCATGGGCCAAGGAGAAGGGCATCGTGTTCATCGCCGACGAGGTCCAGTCCGGCTTCTGCCGCACCGGTGAATGGTTCGCAGTGAACCACGAAGGCGTCGTCCCCGACATCATGACCATGGCCAAGGGCATCGCCGGCGGCATGCCGCTGTCCGCCATCACGGGCCGCGCCGACCTCCTGGACGCCGTGCACCCCGGTGGCCTGGGCGGCACCTACGGCGGCAACCCGGTGGCCTGCGCCGCAGCGCTGGCTTCCATCGGATCCATGGAGGAGTACGACCTGAACGGCCGCGCCCGCCACATCGAATCCATCGCCACCGCACGCCTGCGCGGGCTGCAGTCCGACTTGGCCGGTGCCGGCAACGCCGTGATCGGCGACGTCCGTGGCCGCGGTGCCATGCTCGCCGTCGAACTCGTCCAGGCAGGCTCCAAGGAGCCCAACCCGGAGCTGACCAAGGCTGTTGCCGCCGCCTGCCTGAAGGAAGGCGTCATCATCCTCACCTGCGGTACCTACGGCAACGTCATCCGCCTGCTGCCCCCGCTGGTCATCACCGACGAACTGCTGCTGGACGGACTGGACGTCCTGGCCGCCGCCATCAAGGCCAACGCCTGACAACAACCAAACCCGGTCCGCGAAAAAGGCAGCACCCTCAGGGTGCTGCCTTTTTTGCATTGCCTGGACGCAGCTTTGGGGGATACCTATGCCCCCGCGCCGGGCTGCGCGAACTACCCAATATCCCGTCCTGGCCGGCGGGCAGGCAGCGGTTCCCCCAAAATCCTTTCGGTAAGTAGCCCCAAGAATCTTTATTGAGTACCCGCTACTCGTGCCTGTCCCACGCACGGATACGTAGTTTTGACCTATAAACGGGTGTGCAGTGCGCGACGCCGATTGCCTCAGGCGCCACCTGCCACCCCACAGTAAGTCCGGAGCTGCTTTCGCGCTCCCATCCACGTCAGCTACAGGGTAATGACGCTGCCCTGCCTTGGCGCTGACGACAGGAACTTCCACCAACGACTGGTTATGGGCACACCAGCCGGCGACACCCCGCAGCCCAATGACGCACATCTTGCTCAAGACAGGGGGAAGGCGATGACGCGGCCTTCAACAATGACGCAAGCTTCAAGGGGAAACGGGGAAGCCCAGTGCTGACGCACCCCGGGTCCTTCGCCGTGCCTGCAGCCGCCACCTTTGGCAGGGACGGCGCCATGTTCGAAAGCCTGCTAAGTTTCGTGGCCCAGATGAGCCTGGTGCTCTGGGGCCTGGTCACCCTCACCGTGGTCATCCGCTTCCTGGGGATCCGGTTCTACCGCCGCGCCGCACGACGGGCCCTCGCCCGGATGGCGGCAGCGGGCACTGCCGTCCCCGCCATAGCAGTGGCGAGCATCGGCGCCCCCGTCACTGCCGCTTCCCGCACGGCTCCCGCTGACGCCGCGGCCACTGCCCGGACTGCCCGGACTGCCGGGACCGATGCCGAACCAGCCGAAACCCAGGCCGCCGCTGCCGTGATGCCGGCCGCCGTCGTGAGGCCGGCCATCGCCGTCGTACCTGCCATTGCGGCCGGGATCGACCTGGTCCAGCCTGCCAACGTCCCGCTGCCCGATGCCTTCACGATGGTGTTGGCAGCCAACTCCGCGGACGGATGAGCGATGGATATCGCGCTCCTGGTCTTCTGGCTGTTCGCGGGCGTCAGCATCCTTTACGTCGTGCACTTCGGCCTGTATCTGGCAGGCGCCAATTTCTATGACATCTGGCAGCAGCGGCGGAAAGGACTCCGGGGCTTCCGGCTTCCCGCCGCCTACGAGCCGGAGTGCGCTGCGAGCGCAACCTGGACGCGACGGGCCCTCCCCGAGGTGCCCGGGCTGGTCTCCATCGTCATTGCCGCCCACAACGAGGAAGCAGTGATCGTCCGGACGCTGGACTCCATCCGGTGCAGCACCTACCCTTCCTTCGAAGTCCTCGTGGCGGACGACGCCTCCGGTGACCTCACCGGCCGGCTGGTCCGCGACTACCAGCTGCGGCACCCCGGGATGAACCTGCGCCTCGTGCGAATGCACCGGAACGTGGGCAAGGGCGCCGCGCTCAACTCGGTGCTCCGCAGGTTCGCGCGCGGACAGTTCGTCATGACGCTCGACGCCGACTCGGTCATCCAGCCGGATGCCATCACCAACGCGCTGTGCTACTTCGACGACCCGTACGTGGCGGGTGTCGCTGCCAATGTCCAGATCATGGAGGAGACCACGGCACTGGGCATCCTGCAGCGGTTTGAGCACATGATCGGCTACCGGTCCAAGAAGCTCTATTCGCTGCTGAACTGCGAGTTTGTGGTGGGCGGGGTGGCCTCCACCTACCGGATGCGCGTGCTGCGCAAAGTGGACTTCTACGACACGGACACGGTGACCGAGGACATCGGCCTGAGTGCAAAGATCACCCACCTGGGTAACCGGCGCTTCCGCCTGGTCTACGGTGCCGACGTGGTGGCGAAAACCGAGGGCGTGCTCACATTCCGTGCCCTGGCCAAGCAGCGCTACCGCTGGAAGTACGGAAGCATCCAGAACCTGATCAAGTACCGCAGCATGACGTTCAACCCGAGCCGGCGGTACAGCCGCGCCTTGGCCTACTACCGGATGCCCATGGCCGTGCTGAGCGAGTTCACCCTGCTTGTCTCACCCCTGGCGTGGACGTACGCGGTCTATTGGTCACTGGCGACCTACACGCCGGCCCTGATCATCGGGTCCTACGCCACCATCACCGCCTACACGCTTCTGACGGTCCTGATGGATGAGAACCTGTCGCCGCGTGAACGCACCAGGCTGTGCCTGTACGCGCCCACCGCCTACTTCCTGTTCTACATCATGGACCTGGTGCAGCTGACGGCAGCGATCCGCTGCATCGCCCGCTCCCGCGGGTTGGTGCGGCGTCCGGCGATCAACACCTGGAGCTCTCCGCAGCGGTCCGGAGGCGTGGCGGTGGTAAGCCGTGCCGCCTAGGAACCGGAGGGTCCGCCGGGTATTGCTGAATCCGCTCGTGGTCATCTCGGTCCTGGTCCTCCTGATCACCGCCGCTTGGTTCGCGTATACGGGCAGGCTGGGCAACTTCGCCCAGGCACGGCCCGGGGCCAACCTGCTTCCGGCGCTCTTTCCCGCCCTGGCCGGACCTGCCGCGACACCCGGCCCGTCGCCGTCGGCCGGTTCTTCGGTGGCCCCATCAGGGGGCTGGACCGCCGGCCACAGCGCAGGCGCAAAAACGACCCTCGCGCTGGTCCCCGGGCAGATGGCCACCCAGGCGCTGAAACTCGACATCACGGAGTACGCCTCGGGCGACGTGACCCTCACCAGCCCACGCGTGGACCTGGCTCCCGGCAAGACCTACTTCTTCAAGGTGTTCACCACCACGGACACCGATTTCCGGCTCCTGGCCCGGAAGTACCACAAGGATGGCAGCACCACCCTGGAGCAGCTGCGAAACCCCGTGGAAAGGCCCGGCACCTCCGCGTTCACGGTGAGCGACGCGTTCAGCAGCGGCGAGACTGTCAGGGCGGTGGAGTACGTCTTCCGCTTCGCATCCGCGGGCACCGCCCGCCTGGAAGGTGCCTACCTTGAGGCAACGGACGACGTCCAGCTTCCGCCGCCGCCAGCGGCAGGCCCCAACGTGATCCCCAACCCGGGATTCGCCGGCATGCAGCCGAACCAGCCCGCCTTCTGGTCCCCCTATTCATCGGGGACCTCAACAGTGGAGTCAGGACGAGGCGAGGACGGTCGCGGCAGCTTCCTGTGGACCCGCATCGGCAACTATCAGAGCGGGGAGGCGAAGTGGCAGTACCAGCCCATCCCGGTGACCCCGGACCGCTACTTCAGGTTCGGCGCGGCCTACAAGTCGGACCGCGGGGTGGATGTGGTGGCCGAGTTCGAGCTCGCCGGTGGCGGACGCACGTTCCGGAACCTGGAGACCGTGCCGCCGGCGGGGGAATGGACCACCATCAGCGAGGCATTCCAGGTCCCGGCAGGCGCGGCCAACGCCATGGTCACCCTGGTTGCACATGGCAACGGCAGCACCGCCGTCCGCGACTATTCCCTTACGGACATCACCAAGCCGGGGCCTCTGCGGTGGAACCAGCCCATGGTTTCCATAACGTTCGACGACGGGTGGCAGTCAGTGTACGACCGGGCGCTGCCCCTCCTGGACAAGCACGGCTTCCGGTCCACCCAGTACGTCAACGCCAGCTCCATTGAGACGCCGGACTTCATCACGGGCGCGGAAGTCCAGCAGCTGCACCAGGCCGGACATGAAGTCGCCGCCCACGCCTACCAGCACGTCGACCTCACATCCCTGGGCACTGACCGGCTGGACCAGGAGCTGCGCAGGAGTGAGGAAGCGCTTGCCGCAGCGGGGCTCCCCACCGATGACCTGGCACCGCCGTACGGCCGCTCCGACGCCCAGGTGGACTGGTACGCGGCCAAGTACTTCAAGATCATGCGGGGGACGGACAACGGCATCAACACCAGGCAGAACATCAATCCGCATGACCTGAAAGTCCTGTACGTGACCGACGCAACCACTCAGGACACCGTGAAGGAAGCGCTTGCCGAGACATCCCGGTCCAACGGCTGGCTCATCCTGGTCTACCACCAGATTGCCAACCCCGATTCGTCGGGGACCCAGAAGAACACCATTGCGGCGGACAGGAGCACCATCACCAGCGACGTCCTCGCAACCCAGCTGCAGCTCATCGACGAAAGCGGCATCCAAGTGAAACCGGTCGCCCAGGCGTTCGAGCAGTTGCAGGGCCCGTGACCACCACCAGGCGGTGACACGCGGTGCCTTCGCCACCCGAAAGAAGGAGAAAGTCATGATCAAATCCAGATCCAGCCTGGTGCGGAGCCGCGCCAGGCTCCTGACCATCGGGGTAGCCGTGTGGGCCATAGCCGCCGCCCTGCTGTCCCCTGCGGCCGCGAACGCCGCCGTGGACAACCCTGCCCCAACTCCGCTCGTGTCCTTCACCTTCGACGACGGCATGCAGAATGCCCTGACCCAGGCTGCCCCCACACTTAAGAAGTACGGGCTCACCGGCACCAGTTACGTCATCACCAACTGTGTGGGGATGACGTCCGTGCCGAACACCTGCCGGGCCAACACCGACGTTCCGTATATGACCTGGGACCAGATCACACAGTTGCAAAACAGCTACGGCTGGGAGATCGGCTCGCACACCGTTGACCACCAGTGCCTCGTGAGCGTGGGCAACGACTGTCAGGCAACCAAGCTGACCGCCGCCCAGGTGGACGCCGAGCTGGCGAACAGCAGGGCCGTACTGGCAGCACACGGATTCAACGCCGGCGCCCTGGCCACGCCCTACGGAGACTACGACATGTCGGCGCTGGCCCGGATAGCGAAGTACTACAGCTCGATGCGCGGGTTTGCGGACGTGGGCAACAACATCTGGCCCCTCGGCGACCTGTTGCTCCACAACACGCCGGTGCAGGAAGTCACCACCCCGGTCGCCACGCTGAAGTTGAAGGTTGACGAGGCCATCGCCAATAAGACGTGGGCCATCTTCACCTTCCATGACATCAGGCCGTCGCCGAGCCAGACCCCGGATGACTACCAATACGGGACGGCTGAGCTGGACCAGCTGGCAGCGTACGTGCAGACCAAAGTGGCGGCCGGGCAGATCAGGAACGTCAACGTCAGCAAGGGCCTGGTCAACGGCAGCCCCAACATGCTTCCGAACCCGACGTTCAATAGCGGCATCGCCGACGGATGGCGGACCGACGCCCCCGCAGCAATCACAGCGGATTCCGGCAACAACGGCAGCTACCCCGATCCCGCCAAGTCCGTGAAGCTGGTCTCCGGATCCGCTGTGGGCCATCTGTTCTCGCCAAAGATTGCGGTTTCGGCGGCCAACAGCTATCTGTACAAGGCCTTCCTCAACGTCGCCGCGATCTCCTCCGGAGAAGTGGGCTTCTACGTGGACGAGTACAACGCGGCCGGGCAGTGGGTTTCCGGGCAGTTCCGCAAGCGGGAAAACAGCCGGTGGGTGGAGTCGATGAACTTCACCTATACGCCCAGCTCCACCAGCGTGGCGTCAGCCAGCCTGCAGGTCTACGTGACCGGCACGGGCATCACCGCTTACCTGGACAACATGCAGATGATGGCCCTTGGGGCGGCAACGCCTCCCACGCAGTCACCCAACCTCGTGGCCAACGGCACGTTCGACGCCGGCATCGGGTCGGGCTGGAGGACGGACTCGGCTTCCACAATCCTGGCTGACGCAGCCAGCCACGGGAGCCCGGCCAACCCGGTGAACTCGGTCAAGATGGCAGCCACCACGGCCAACAAACACCTGTTCTCGCCACAGGTGGCGGTCGCAGCCGGCAGCTACAAGATCGCCAGCTACCTCAACATCACGGCGCGGAACAGCGGTGAGATGGGCTTCTACATTGACGAATACAACTCCGCCGGGCAATGGGTCTCCGGGCAGTGGAAGCTCGGGGTCGCGGCCGGCGGCGTCACCAACGTGGACCTGACGTACTCACCGAGCAGCACCGCCGTGGCCAAGGCGAGCCTGCAGGTCATCGTCCAGGGCAACTCGGGACTGCAGGCGTACTTCGACGACGTCCGCTGGACCAAGTCGTAGCAGCACCACGTACTGGCAACAGGGGAGAGGACGAAGGATGGCCGGGCGCCCGCAGGCACTTACGGTGTTGCTGGTGTCCGCCCTCCTCGTCATCCTCGCATCCTGTTCCCCACCCAAGCCTGACGTGACGCTGGACCTGCTGCACGGGGACTGGCAGGACGTTCCCGGTGTCCGGGCCGGGAACGGGGCACTCCAGGTGACGCCCACCGCCAGGCGCATCGTGGAACAGAGCGGGGAAGGCGGCCAACCAAACCCTCCGCTCAACCTCGCCGGCACACACCTGGTGGTCGGCGGGGACTTTTCGCTCAGCGCAACGTTCGCGAACGTCACAGCGGACGCATCCTGGGCGCTGTACGACCGGCCGCCCGTCATCGCGGACGAGTTCCGCGTGGAGCCGGCGGGCCTGCGGCTTACCCTCCAGGGCAGCGACCTGAAGATCGCAGTCTTCGACGGGACGCAAAAAAAGGACGTGACCCAGCCGGTGCCCGTCCATGAAGAGCACGTAACCGTGAAAGACGCCGGCGCTCCGCTTACGGTGCGGCGCTCCGGCGATAGCCTGGCCGTCGCCAGCGGGAACGACGCTATTTCCTCACTCCCCCTCGGCAAGGTGTTTTCATCCGGGGAGCTGTGGCTGGGGTTTTCCAGCGATTCGGGTGACTTTGAGATCACCTCGCTTACGGCGGTTGCGCCGGGAAACGCCGGCCTGCGAACCTCGGGCGCCGCCGCAGCGGACGTCCAGCGGTCCAAGGATGGTCTGCAGGCGCTCGCCGCCAGGACCCGGCCGGACTTCCTGGTGGGCGCGGCTGTGGCACTGGGACCCCTCACCGGGGACGTTGACTATGCGCGGGTGTTCGTCGAAAACTTCGGCGCCCTCACCCCGGAAAACGCCATGAAGCCGCAGTTCCTCTCCCCGCAGCAGGGCGTGTATACCTTCGAAGAGGCTGACGCGATCCTGGCGATTGCCCAGAGCAAAGGCATGGCGGTCCACGGCCACACCATCGCCTTCACGGAGGCCATGCCCCGGTGGATGCAGGAGCTCCCCGCCGGCTCAGAAGCGGAGCGTCGGGCCAGTGCGGCCGCGCTGCTCGGCTACATCAGCACCGTGGTGACGCACTTCAAGGGGCGGCTGGCATCCCTCGACGTCGTCAATGAGCCGTTCGACGTCAACCAGGGCACCAGCATGCAGCAGAACATCTGGTACCGCGTCTTCGGCCCCGGCTATCCCGCCGTGGTCTCCAAGGCTGTCTACGCGGCCGACCCGGGCGTCAAGCAGTACATCAACGAGAACGGCGCCGACGTGCCCGGGCGGCGCCAGGACGCACTGCTCAAGCTCATCCTCGATACCAACGCGCAGGGCGGGCACATCTACGGCGCAGGCCTCCAGGCGCACGTATACGACCTCAAGACGGACGCCATCTCCGCCGATGACCTCACCCGCACACTCGACCGTTTCGGGGACGCCGGGCTGCACGTCCGCATCTCCGAGAACGACGTTACCGACGACCAGGGGACGGACGCCCAGGCGAAGCAGTACGCCACCGTGCTCGCCACCTGCCTGCGCTCGCGCACCTGCGTCTCCTACACCACCTGGGGAGTGGATGACCGCTACGACTGGTGGATCGACGACGGCGGGAGCCTGCAGCAGGGCCACGACCACCTGTTCAACGACGGGAAGCCGACCCCGGCGTACGACGCCGTAAAGCGCGCCCTGGGCGGCTGACGGACGGCCCCTGCCGTGGAAACGGGCTGGCGGGAAGCGGGTGCGCCGGTTCAGGCGCCTTGGCGGAGCGCGGCCCTGCGGGCCAGCGAGTTCCTGCGCGCCGCCCGCAGCATGTCCAGGGTCAGCACCAGCAGGGCCAGCCACACCACCCCGAAACCGATCCACCTCTCAAGGGTCATGGCCTCGCGGAACACCAGCAGCGCCACCAGGAACTGCAGGACGGGAGCGAAGTACTGAAGCAGCCCGATGGTGGTCATGGGCAACCGCCGTGCCGATGCACCGAAGAAGAGCAGCGGGACGGCGGTGATCACGCCCGATGCCAGCAGCAGCCAGAAGTGTCCCGCTCCCTGGGACGTCAGCGTGGAGCTGCCGCCTGCGGCGAGGACCACCATGGCCACGGCGGCCAGCGGCGCAAGCACCATGGTCTCCACGCTGAGGCTGGTGATGGCGTCCACCCTCGATCCCACCCGGTTCTTGACGAAGCCGTAGAGGCCAAAGCTGAATGCCAGGGTCAGGGCGATCCACGGCAGTTTGCCGTAGGAGTAGGTGAGCACGCCCACCGCCACGAAGCCGACGCCGACGGCGGTCCACTGGAGCGGCCGCAGCCTCTCCTTCAGGACCAGCACCCCCAGCAGCACGGAGACCAGCGGGTTGATGAAGTAGCCCAGGGACGTTTCCACAGCCTGCCCCGTGGTGACGCCGTAGGTATAGGTCAGCCAGTTGATGGCGATCAGGAAGGCGGCCAGCGCCAGCGAACCAAAGACCCGCCGGTCCTTCAGCGCCGTCGCAAGTACGCCCCATGCCCTGGTCACCGTAATCAGGAGGGCGCAGAAAAGCAGTGACCACACCACCCGGTTCGCTACGATTTCGACGGCGCCCGCCGGCATCAGGATAAAGAAGTACAGCGGGAGCAGCCCCCACAATACGTACGCGCCGATGCCGAACAGCATTCCCGCCGTCGAATCCTTGGCCACGGGCTTTGGACCCGCCGGCGCGGAGCCTGCCGAAGCCCCACCCGCCGAGGACTTTAAGGCCGGGGTCTCCACCGAAGGCGGCGCGGCTGCGGAGGTGGCAACGGGGGTGGCGGGGGAGGTTCCTTCTGGCGTAGGCACGAAGTCAATAACAGCATCAGATGGGCAGGTATTCCAGCAGACAGGCGGTAATCCAGAAAATAGTCAGTAGGCTTGCTTTCATGACATGTGCGCCTTTCCTGGAGCCCACTCCATGAGGCTCCGGCGCAGCAACGCCTCAGGCCGCGGCTACCGCAGGGTGGCCGCCGGCAAGGGCTTCAGTTACCGGGACCTGGATGGTTCAACCCTGCCGCCCGGCCCCATCCGGGACCGCCTGGAAAGCATCGGCATCCCGCCCGCCTGGACCGACGTCTGGATCGCCCCGTTCGAAAACGGCCATATCCAGGCGACCGGCGTGGATGCGGTGGGCCGCCGCCAGTACATCTACCATCCGGAGTGGCGCGAGCGGAAGGACCGCGTGAAGTTTGACCGTTCCCTCCAGTTGGCCGAATCGCTGCCCGCGGCCCGCCGGCAGGTCACCATGGACCTGCGCAGCGAGGGCTTCACCCGCGACCGCGTCCTGGCGGGGGCATTCCGGATGCTGGACAGCGGATCCCTGCGGGTGGGTTCGGAGCGGTACACCAACGAGAACGGCAGCCGGGGCCTGGCCACCCTGCTCTGCGCCCACGTCCAGGTGCGGAAGGACCGGATCCTGCTGCGCTTTCCGGCCAAGAGCGGCAAGGACTGGGAATCGGAACTCCGCGACGCCGACCTCGCCGTACTCCTGAGACTGCTCAAGCGGCGCGGCCCCAACGCCCGGTTGCTGGCCTACAAGGAAGGCAGGACCTGGCGCCCGGTCACCAGCGCGGACATCAACGCCTACGTGAAGGAACGGACCGGCTCCGACTTCACTGCCAAGGACTTCCGGACGCTGCGCGGGACCGTGGCCGCTGCGGAAAGCCTGGCCCGTACGGGAGTCCAGCGGACGGCTGCCAAACGGAAACGCGCCATCAGCCGCGCCATGTACGACGCGGCGGAGACGCTGGGAAACACCCCCTCCATCGCCCGCAAGAGCTACGTGGACCCGCGGGTGGTGGACCACTACCACGACGGCGAAACCATCGACCCGAAGCGGCTGGATTCGGCGGAAGCTGAACTCCGGGCACTCCTGTACCGCGAAGGCAAGGTAGTGGCCCTGGCTGCCAACTAGAATGGGGGACTGTGCGCTGCAGCATGCCGCGCGCCGTCATGAAACATGAGCAGGACCAGTTCAGAAGGGTTCCCGGTGTCCAATCACAGCGAAACCGCCGCCAACCGTCCCCTCCGCGTCGCCATTATCGGCGCGGGACCGGCAGGAGTCTATGCTGCGGACATCCTCACCAAGTCCAGCGGGGTCAAGGACGGCGACTTCCAGGTCAGCATCGACCTCTTCGAGGCCTACCCGGCGCCCTACGGACTGATCCGGTACGGCGTAGCCCCGGACCATCCGCGGATCAAGGGCATCGTCAACGCCCTGCACAAGGTCCTGGACCGGGGCGACATCCGGTTCCTGGGCAACGTGACCTACGGCCGGGACCTCACGCTGCACGATTTCCGGGCCTTCTACGACGCCGTCATCTTCTCTACGGGCGCCATCAAGGACGCGGACCTGGAGATTCCGGGCATCAACCTGCGCGGCTCCTTTGGCGGCGCCGACTTTGTGTCCTGGTACGACGGCCACCCGGACGTGCCCCGCGAGTGGCCGCTGGAGGCCAGGGAAATCGCGGTGATCGGCAACGGCAACGTGGCCCTGGACGTGGCCCGCATGCTGGTCAAGCACCCCGAGGAACTGCTCACCACCGAGATCCCGGACAACGTGTACGCCGGCCTGAAGGCGTCCCCGGTGACGGATGTCCACGTCTTTGGCCGCCGCGGCCCCGCCCAGGTCAAGTTCACCCCGCTGGAGCTGCGGGAACTGAGCCACATGGACGACGTCGACATCGTCCTCTACCCCGAGGATTTTGAATTCGACGAAGCCTCGGACGAGGCCATCCGCAGCAACAACCAGGTGAAGACCATGGTGAACACCCTCACCAACTGGCTCGTGGAGGAGCACGCGGAATCCGAGAACCCCTCCTCGCGCCGGCTGCACCTGCACTTCCTGCACAGCCCCGTCGAAGTGCTCGACGACGGCTCGGGCAAGGTGGGCGGCATCAAGTTCGAGCGCATGCAGCTGGACGGGACCGGCAACGCCAAGGGTACGGGGGAGTACATTGAGTACCCCGTCCAGGCTGTCTACCGGGCCATCGGCTACCATGGCTCGGCGCTGGATGAACTGGAGTACGACGCCAAGCGGGGCGTCATTCCCAATGAAGGCGGCCGCGTCCTGGATGCCGACGGCAACCCGGTCCCGGGCATCTACACCACGGGCTGGATCAAGCGCGGACCTGTGGGGCTGATCGGGCACACCAAGGGTGATGCGCTGGAGACCATCGGCTTCCTGCTGGAGGACCGGCTCAGCCTCCCGGCAGCCAAGAACCCGGATCCGCAGGCCATCATCGACCTGCTCGAAGAGCGCGGCATCGAATACACCACCTGGGAAGGGTGGAACAAGCTCGACGCCCACGAGGCAGGCCTGGGTGCCGCCTGGGCCGGACCCGACGGCCTGGACCACGTGGTCCGTGAGCGCATCAAGGTGGTGCCGCGCGAGGAGATGATCCGCATCTCCCGCGCGTAGACCCTATCCGCGGGGCCGCATTGGAGTTAATCTGATTAACATGAATGCGGCCGGGACCGGAACGCGCAACTACAGCTCCCCGAAACGTGCCACCTCCGCGGCGGAGACAGGGCGCCGGATCCTGCAGGCCACCGAAGACCTGTTCATGGAGGGTCCGCTCGCCGAGGTCACGCTGGGCGCGGTGGCCGACCGCGCCGGCGTCACGGTCCAGACCGTCATCCGCAGGTTCGGGGACCGTGCGGGCCTCATTGATGCCACCGCCCGGGCGGCCACGGCAAGGGTGGACAGCCAGCGCAACGCTGTCCCTCCCGGCGACGTTCGCGCCGCCGTCGGCAACCTCCTGGAGCACTACGAAACCACCGGTGCGATGGCCCTGAAGCTGCTCGCCGAGGAACAAACCTCTCCCGTCCTCGCAGAAATCACCGGGGGAGCACGCCGCCTGCACCGCGAATGGTGCCGCCGCGTTTTCGACCCCTTCCTTGACCCCCTGAAGGGCAGCCCGGACCACGACCGCCGGCTGGCCCAGTTCGTCGCCCTCTGCGACGTCTACACCTGGAAGCTGCTCCGCCTGGAGGCCGGGCTCAGCCGCGACCAAGTGGCCCACTCCCTGCTCGAAATGCTGGAACCCTTCACGCGGAGGCCCTGATGTCCACCGTCCTTGCCTACACCTCACCCGCCATCGGCCACCTCTTCCCCATGGTTCCGCTGCTCCAGGAGCTGAAGGCCCGCGGCCATGACGTCCACATCCGCACCCTCCCACGGCAGGCGCCCCAGCTCATGGAGTCAGGGTTCCACGCCGGACCGGTGGACCACCGCATCCTGGCGGTCGAGGCCACCGACTACCGCGCCGGGAACGCGAAGGCCGCATTGGCTTCCAGCGTGGAGACCTTCACGGCCCGCGCCCGCTTCGATGCCCCTGACCTGCAAAAGGCCATCGCCGACGTGGACCCCGACCTATTGCTGGTCGACATCAATGCGTGGGGAGCCCGCATCCAGGCCGAGTCCGCCGGCCTGCCGTGGGCCACCTTCAGCCCCTACACTCCACCGCTGCAGTCGAAGGGAACGCCTCCGTTCGGTCCGGGACTCGCCCCCATGCCGGGCCCGCTGGGACGCGCCCGCGACGCCGTGGCCCGCCGCCTGGTGATCGGAGCCGTCGAAAAATTGATGTTGCCGCGCATCAACGCCCTGCGGGCCGAAATCTCCGGCGGCATCCTTCCACCGGTCAGCGGCGCCGATTCCATGTTCCGCACGGCGCCGCTGATGCTGGTGGCTACGTCCGAGCCGTTCGAGTACCCGCACCCTGACTGGGGTCCGGACGTGCGCATGATCGGTGCGCTCGAATGGGAACCGCCGGCCGGACCTCCAGCCTGGCTGGAAGAGGTCACCGCTCCCCTGGTCCTGGTGACCACGTCCTCCGAGTACCAGGCGGATGACGCCATCGTCCGGACCGCCCTGGCGGCCCTCGCGGGGGAGCCCTTTACCGTCGTCGCCACCTTGCCTGCTGCCCATGCCGGCTCTGCGGGCGCTGCCAGGGCCGCCGGCCTGGACCGGTTCCAGCCCGTTCCGTCCAATGCCCGGCTGGAGCATTTCGTGCCGCACGGCCCTGTCCTCGATCGCGCCGCGGTTGCCATCACCCACGGCGGCATGGGGGCAACGCAGAAGGCGCTCTCAAAGGGAGTCCCCGTGGTGGTGGTCCCCTTCGGCCGCGACCAGCACGAGGTAGCCGCACGGGTAGTGGCGGCCGACGCCGGAGTGCGGCTCAGCCGGAAGCACCTCACCCCCGAGCGGCTCCTGGCAGCCGTCCACCAGGCCGTGGGCAAGGCGCTGGGGGCGCGCCGGGTGGCGGCGGGCTACGCGGCCGCCGGGGGAGCAGCGGCGGGAGCGGATGCCCTGGAAGAGCTCGTCCGGGCCCACCGATGACACAGGGTTGTTGTCCAGCTATGCTGGCTGGGCCACCCTCCGGCCCTGCATCGCCGGACAAGACTCCGGAACGGGAGTTCGATGACGAACCTGCTCCACCCTGAACCGCGCCAGCGAGCGGCGCTGGCCGGACATGAGCGCCTGGGATCGGATCCCGCCGCCTCAACCCCCGAGATTCCGGGGCTGCGCAACCTCATCAGGGAGTCCTGGCAGCGCTCGGCGAGCTTCAAGGCCAACCCGGACAACGCGGCCGCGCCGCTGGCCTTCGACTGGGACCAATTGGAGGACTACCGCCGGCAGCACCCCCTGGCCGCGATCATGCCGGTCATCAACAAACTCCTGGTCCAGCCCAGCCATGACAGCGGACTCCTGGTTGCGGTGGGCGACGAGGTGGGCAGGCTCCTGTGGGTGGACGGCGACCCCACCCTCCAGCGCCGGGCGGAAGGCATGATGTTCGTTCCCGGTGCCGACTGGTCCGAAGCCAGCGTCGGCACCAGCGCGCCCGGCACCGCCCTTGCCTTGGGCAGGGGCATCCAGATCGCCGGGGCGGAGCACTACCAGCGGGCGGTCCACCCCTGGAGCTGCACCGCCGTCCCCTTCCACGACCCCGACTCGGGCGCCGTGCTCGGCGTCGTGGACATTACCGGGACGGCCACCGCGGTGGCGCCGCACACGCTGTCGCTGGTGGAAGCCACCGTTGCTGCCGCACAGGCGCAGCTGCGGGTGGAGCGCCTGCAGCTTGCGGCGGAGCTCGCCAGCAAACCCGTCCGACGGCGGTCCCCGGCTGCCGCCGGGCGCAGTCGGGGGGCCACGGAAGGCAGCCTCTACCGCAACAGCCTCCAGCTGCTGGGCCGGGACCAGGCCCTGCTCAGCCTGGGCGGCAGGACCGTTTCCCTGTCCGCGCGGCACAGTGAGATCCTGGCCCTGCTGAGCGCGCATCCGGATGGGCTCAGCGCCGAGGAACTCGGTTCGCTGCTGTACCCGGGGGAGGGTTCCACCATCACGCTGCGGGCCGAGATGGTCCGGCTGCGCAAGGTCATCCAGCAGCTGAGTCCCGACGCTGTCCCCGGCTCACGCCCCTACCGGCTCCCGCTGGACCTGGTGCCGGATTCGGGCCAGGTTCTCAGCTGCCTGCAGCGCGGTGCGCACCGGATAGCCCTGGAAATCTACCGCGGCGAGGTGCTTCCCCGCTCGGAGGCTCCCGGCATTCTCGACCTGAGGCACAGGGTGTCCTCCCTGCTCCGGGAAGCGGTCCTTACGGACGGCAGCGCCGAGTCCCTGCTCAGGTACGCTGCCCTCCCGGAGGCAAGGGCCGACGTCGTCATCCGCCGCGCCGCGCTCCGCCTCCTGCCGCCGCGCTCACCCAAGCGGGCCGCCGTCGTGGCCGACCTGGAACGGCTGGAAGCCGAACTGCGCGCCTGACTTCAGACGTTTCACAGGGCCGGCCATTGTGCACTGTGATCTGCATCGCACCGTTGCAACCTTGCTGCAACCTCCGCGCTCCTACGCTGGCTTCATCGGCGAGCGCCCCTTCGGGGCCAGCCTTCTGCACAGCAAAGGAGCTAAGCACATGACCGTTTACGCACAGCCGGGAACCGACGGTTCGAAGGTCACCTTCAAGGACCGGTACGAGAACTGGATTGGCGGCGAATGGGTGGCCCCGGTGAAGGGCCAGTACTTCGAGAACATCACCCCGGTGACCGGCAAGGCGTTCTGCGAGGTGGCCCGCGGCACCGCTGAGGACATCGAACTGGCCCTGGACGCGGCACACAAGGCCGCACCCTCCTGGGGCAAGACCTCAGTGGCGGAACGCGCCGCCATCCTGAACAAGATCGCCGACCGCATTGACGAGAACCTGGAGATGCTCGCCGTCGCCGAAACCTGGGACAACGGCAAACCCGTCCGGGAAACCCTCAACGCCGACCTGCCGCTGGCCTCGGACCACTTCCGCTACTTCGCCTCCGCCGTCCGGGCCCAGGAGGGCAGCCTCTCCCAGCTCGATGACAACACCACCGCCTACCACTTCCACGAACCGCTCGGCGTGGTGGGCCAAATCATCCCCTGGAACTTCCCCATCCTGATGGCCGTCTGGAAACTGGCGCCCGCGCTCGCCGCCGGCAACACCGTGGTGCTCAAGCCCGCGGAGCAGACGCCCTCGTCGATCCTGGTGCTGATGGAACTTATCGGGGACCTGCTGCCGGCCGGCGTGGTGAACGTGGTCAACGGGTTCGGTGTGGAGGCCGGCAAGCCGCTGGCATCCAGTTCCCGGATCCGGAAGATCGCCTTCACCGGTGAAACCACCACCGGGCGGCTCATCAGCCAGTACGCCAGCCAGAACCTCATCCCCGTCACCCTGGAACTGGGCGGCAAGAGCCCCAACATCTTCTTCAATGACGTTGCCCAGGAAAACGACGCCTTCTACGACAAGGCCCAGGAAGGCTTTGCGCTGTTCGCCTTCAACCAGGGCGAAGTCTGCACCTGCCCGTCACGGGCCCTGGTCCAGGAGGACATCTACGACTCCTTCATGGCCGACGCCGTGGCCCGGGTGGAAAAGATGATCCAGGGCAACCCGCTGGACACCGACACGCAGGTCGGTGCGCAGGCCTCCAACGACCAGCTGGAGAAAATCCTGTCCTACATCGACATCGGAAAGCAGGAAGGCGCCAAGGTGCTCACGGGCGGCGCGCGGGCCGAACTTCCGGGTGACCTCGCCGGCGGCTTCTACGTCCAGCCCACTGTGTTCGAAGGCCACAACCGGATGCGGATCTTCCAGGAGGAGATTTTCGGCCCCGTGGTGGCCGTGACCAGGTTCAGCGACTACAACGACGCCATGGGCATCGCCAACGACACCCTGTACGGACTGGGCGCAGGCGTCTGGTCCCGCAGCGGCAACGTGGCCTACCGCGCAGGCCGTGAAATCCAGGCCGGCCGCGTCTGGGTCAACAACTACCACGCCTACCCGGCAGGTGCTGCCTTCGGCGGCTACAAGTCCTCGGGCATCGGGCGTGAGAACCACGCCATGATGCTGGACCACTACCAGCAGACCAAGAACCTGCTGGTCAGCTACGACGAAAACAAGCTGGGCTTCTTCTAGGCCCAGCCCGCACCACTACAACGACGCAAGGATTTCGCCAATGACGACGACAATGCAAGCAGCAGTAGTAACCGAATTCGGCACCGACCTTAAGGTCAAGGACGTCGCCATTCCCGAGCCGGGGCCGGGACAGGCCCTTGTCAAGGTCCTGACCACCGGCGTCTGCCACACCGACCTCCACGCCGCGGAAGGCGACTGGCCGGTCAAACCCTCCCCTCCGTTCGTTCCCGGGCATGAGGGCGTGGGCGAAGTAGTCGCCTTGGGCGAGGGGGTTACCGACCTCGCCATCGGTGACCTGGTGGGCAACGCGTGGCTGTGGTCAGCCTGCGGCGACTGCCAGTACTGCCGCACCGGCTGGGAAACCCTCTGCGAGGCGCAGCAGAACGGCGGTTACAGCGTGGACGGCTCCTTCGGCGAGTACATGCTGGTTGACTCCCGGTTCGCCGCGCGCATACCGGCGGGATCCGACCCCGTCGAGGTGGCGCCGGTGCTGTGCGCCGGCGTCACCGTCTACAAGGGGCTGAAGATGACCGAAACCCGGCCGGGCCAGTGGGTCACCATTTCCGGCATCGGCGGCCTGGGGCACATCGCGGTCCAGTACGCCGTGGCCATGGGACTCCGTGTAGCGGCTGTGGATATCGCCGACGACAAGCTCGCGCTGGCCAAAGTCCACGGCGCTGAAGTGACGGTCAACGCCCTGCATGAGGACCCGGCGGAGGTGATCCAGCGGGAGACAGGAGGCTGCCATGGAGTGCTGGTCACTGCGGTGCACCCGTCAGCGTTTGGACAGGCCATTGGGATGGCCCGCCGCGGTGGCACCATCGTGTTCAATGGACTGCCGCCGGGCGATTTCCCGGCGCCGATCTTCGAGATTGTGCTCAAGGGACTGACTGTCCGCGGCTCGATCGTCGGCACCCGGCAGGACATGGAGGAAGCCCTGGATTTCTATGCCCGGGGGAAGATCCACCCCACGGTGTCGGTCCGGGAGCTGTCGGAGGTCAACGCTGTGCTCGATGAGATGAAGCACGCCAAGATCGACGGCCGCGTGGTGCTGAGGTTCTGATGCCGGCCGAAGGGCTGGCTGCCGCCGTGACGCTGCCCGGGGAAGATTTCTCCCGGGTGGCGCTCACGCCGGCTGCCGTGGACCTGCTCCGGATGCTGTGGGACAAGCATGGCCCGCTCATGTTCCATCAGTCCGGCGGCTGCTGCGACGGGTCCTCGCCTATGTGCTATCCGGCCGGGGACTTCATCACCGGGGACGCGGACGTCCTGCTGGGGCTGTTCGACCTTTCGGACGGATTGCAGCCGCTGCCGCTGGAGTTCTGGATGTCCCGGGAGCAGTTCAACTACTGGAGCCACACCCATCTGACCATCGACGTCGTACCGGGACGGGGGAGCGGCTTCTCCGTTGAAGCACCTGAGGGTAAACGCTTCCTGATCCGGTCCACGCTGATGGAATGGCCCTCCTAGGAAGTTCGATCGATAGGCACTCGGGGCTCTCCATTCGGAGGGCCTCGAGTGCTTTGGCAGAAGAATGTTCGGCATCGGGGCTGTCTCACTATTCGGGACAATTGGGACCGTCCATTGGATGGACAGTATCGTTGATAGGTCTGTTTCCCTCACAAACCAGGATTGTGACCCCCAATGAACCTTCTGCGGACAAAATCCATCGAGCAGTCGATCGCCGACGCCGATGAACCCGGACGCAAGCTTAAGCGTTCCCTCAGCACCTGGGACCTCATGATCATGGGCGTCGCCGTTGCTGTCGGCGCCGGTATCTTCTCGGTCGGCGCAAAGGCTGCCGCCAACTTTGCCGGTCCCGCTGTTACGCTCTCCTTCGCGATCGCCGCGGTCACCTGCGCGCTGGCCATCATGTGCTACGCCGAGTTCGCCACCGCCATTCCCGTGGCGGGATCTGCCTACGTTTTCACCTACGCCACGATGGGCGAACTCCTTGCCTGGATCATCGGCTGGAACCTGATCCTTGAGCTGTTCACGGCCGCTGCCGTGATCGCCAAGTACTGGGGCATCTACCTCAGCAAGGTGTTTGCCCTCACGGGCCTGGACATCCCGCCGGCCATCTCGCTGGGCGGGGTGGACCTCTACTGGGGTGCATTCCTGATCGTGGCCATCTTCACCGTGCTGCTGGTGCTGGGCACCAAGCTCTCCGCCCGCGTGGGCAACATCTTCACGCTGATCAAGATCGCCGTGGTGCTGTTCGTGATCGTGGTGGGCTTCACCTACGTGAAGTTCGAGAACTACAGCCCGTTCGTTCCGGCAGCCGAGCCCACGGCCGGCACCGGCGCCGCAGACGTCCTGAAGCAGTCCTTCTTCGGCTTCCTGACAGGAGCTGCCCCTGCCCAGTACGGCACCATGGGCATCTTCGCCGGTGCCGCCCTGGTGTTCTTCGCCTTCATCGGCTTCGACGTGGTGGCCACGTCCGCTGAAGAAGTGAAGAATCCGCAGAAGACCCTGCCCCGAGGAATCTTCGGCGGCCTGGCTTTGGTGACGCTGCTCTACATCCTCGTGTCCCTCGCCCTCACCGGCATGGTGTCCTACACCCAGCTGGCCGAGGCCAAGAGCCCCACCCTCACCACGGCCTTCGAAGCCGTGGGCGACACTTCCGCGGCCAAGGTCATCGCCTTCGGTTCCCTGGTGGGCCTGACCACCGTGATCATGGTGCTCCTCATGGGCCTGTCCCGCGTGGTGCTGGCCATGAGCCGCGACGGCCTGCTGCCCCGGGCGCTGTCCAAGACCAGCGACAAGCGGTCCACCCCGGTCCGCCTCCAGGTCATCTGCGGTGCCGCGGTGGCCCTCGTGGCCGGGCTCACCAACGTGGACCTGCTCGAGGAAATGATCAACATCGGTACGCTGTCCGCGTTCGTGGTGGTCAGCCTGGGCATCCTGGTGCTCCGCAGGAAGCGCCCGGACCTGAAGCCTGCGTTCCGCGTTCCGTTCGGCAAGGTGGTCCCCATCGTGTCTGCCGTGCTGTGCCTGTACCTGATGACCAACCTCGCCGTGGAAACCTGGATCTTCTTCGCCTTCTGGCTGGTCCTGGGCCTGGCCATCTACTTCGCCTACGGCCAGCGCCACTCACGGCTCAACGAGCGCTTCGCCGAAGCCAACGCGACGGTCAACGGCACCCTTGGTTCCGCTCCGAGCAAAGCCGCGGAACCTGAGGACGAGGATGAGCTGAGCCGGACCTGATGGCCGGCCGCACCAGCTGCTGAACTGCCCGCCCGGCCTCCGCCGGGCGGGCAGCCGCGTTTACGGACTTTCATTGTTTCCCGCCCGGCGCCCCGGCTCTGCTGTTGCAGTGTTCCGGTTACGGCGCCGCGTACCGTCCCACCCATTCCACGAGCGGCCGCAGCTGCCGCCACCGTTCCGCGATCTGCTCCTTCGCGGCCGGTGTGGACACCCACTCCGGCTGGCCCACCTCGACACCCGCGGACAGCGATTTGTGCTTGAGCAGTTCGGCGCGGGGATGCTCCTTGTCGAAACCCCGCGGGACGGTTTTCAGCTTCTCGCCCTCGATGGCAAAACCGGCCCCGGCCGCGGCATCCACGATGTCCTGCAGGGCTGCGCCGCTGGCGGACGCATCAGCGGCCGCGCGGAACCGGGCCAGCTGCGCGGGCGTGTGGGAGTGGTAGCCGCCACCGATCAACAGCCCGTCTGCGTTGATTTGGAGGTAGAAACCCACGCCTTCCTGGCGCGCGGCGAAGGCTCCCTGGGCAGTCTTGTACGGTGACTTGTCCATCGAGAAACGGATGTCCCGGTTGGGGCGGAAGAGCTTGGCAGGTCCGAACTCGGGCTCCAGCTCGGAGAGCAGGAGGGTGAGCGGCTCCTTGACCGATTCGTCGTACGTGGCTTTGTGTTCCAGCCACCAGTCGCGGTTGTTGTTCTCTTCGAGCTCCGCATAAAACCCGAAGGCTTCCGGGGGAATGCCTGAAAATGTTTCCATGAAGGGAGCCTAGGGTCCAGCCGCGCGATCGGGCCAGAGCGCCAGGACCGTATGTGCAAAAGGGCCAGCAAAAAGACCACCCCGCCACAGGAAGCCTGTGGCGGGGTGGTCTTTTCTGTCAGCAGGCAGGAAGCCTGGTCAGCCGATCTTGTTGGCGGACTCTGCATCCGAGGTGGGAGCCGAGGGGGCAGCCACCGTGCCGAGGTTGGCGCGCAGCTTGGCGCCCAGTTCGGCGTCGACGTTGGTCCAGTACTGGATGGCGCGTTCCTTGATGTCGGAGCGCTTTACACCGCCCACGGCACCGGTGATGGTCTCCAGGAAGCGGGCTTTTTCTGCTTCGTTGTAGACCTCGCGGTACAGCGTGCCGGCCTGGACGAAGTCGCCGTCCTCGGCGTGGAGGGAGTGCGCAGCAAGGGTCAGCTCGCCGTCGTTCTCCCAGCCGCCGGCCGGGTTCTGCGGCTCAAGTGCAGCCGGTCCCCCAAAAGTGTTGGGGGCGTACACGGGAACCGAGGGTGCGTTGAACAGGAAACGTCCCTGGCCGTCCTGGCTGTAGTTGTTGACCTGGTTCTTGGGCTGGTTCACCGGGATCTGGGCGTGGTTGGTGCCCACGCGGTAGCGGTGTGCGTCCGCGTAGGAGAAGATGCGGGCCTGCAGCATCTTGTCCGGGGAGGCGGCGATGCCGGGCACGAAGTTCGACGGCGCGAAGGTGGCCTGCTCGATCTGCGCGAAGTAGTTCTCCGGGTTCTTGTTCAGCTCCATGGTGCCCACCTTGATCAGCGGGTAGTCAGCGTGCGGCCAGACCTTGGTGAGGTCGAACGGGTTGAAGCGGTAGGTCTTGGCATCCTCGTACGGCATGACCTGCACGTGCAGGTCCCAGGACGGGAAGTTGCCGGCCTCGATGTTCTCGGACAGGTCGCGGATGTAGAAGTCCGCGTCAGAGCCGGCAAGCTGTTCGGCCTGCTCGGAGCTCATGGAGTTCACGCCCTGGTTGGACTTGAAGTGGTACTTGACCCAGAAACGCTCACCCTCGGCGTTGATCCACTGGTAGGTGTGCGAGCCGTAGCCCTGCATTTCGCGCCAGGAGGCGGGCAGGCCGCGGTCACCCATCAGCCAGGTGACCTGGTGTGCGGACTCGGGGGAGAGGGTCCAGAAGTCCCACTGCATGTCGGCGTCGCGCAGGTGCGTGCCCGGCAGGCGCTTCTGGGAGTGGATGAAGTCCGGGAACTTGATGCCGTCGCGGATGAAGAAGACCGGGGTGTTGTTGCCCACGAGGTCGTAGTTGCCCTCGCTGGTGTAGAACTTCACGGCGAATCCGCGGGGGTCGCGCCAGGTGTCCGGGGAGCCGTTCTCGCCGGCCACGGAGGAGAAGCGGATCAGCATCTCGGTCTCGACGCCAGGCTGCAGGAACGCGGCCTTGGTGTACTTGGAGACATCCTCGGTGGTCTTGAAAGTACCGAATGCACCGCCGCCCTTGGCGTGCACTACGCGCTCCGGAACCCGCTCACGGTTGAACTGGGCGAGCTTTTCCACCAGGTAGTGGTCAGTCAGGATGATGGCACCGTCGGCACCAACTGACTTTGAGTGTGCGTCGGACGTAACCGGTGCACCTGACTGGGTTGTGGAAACGGCAGTCATTGTTCTCCTATTTCTCTTTTTCTTGCGAGGGACTGTGGGGAGGAAGCTGTTGGGCCTGCTGGCATTCCTGGCAGATGCCCTGGTACATGACGTCGGCGATCTGGATGGTCATCGGCTTGGCGTCCGGGTTCCAGTGCGGCGTGAGGCAGGGGGCGTGGCCGACGGCGCAGTCCACGTCTTCCACGCGTCCGCAGCTGATGCAGATGGCGTGGTGGTGGTTGTCGCCCACGCGGGTTTCATACAGGGCGGGGGAGTGCGGCGGCTCGAACCGGCGCAGCATGTGCAGGTCCGTCAGGTCGCCCAGGACCACATAGACGGACTGGGCCGTGAGTTCGGGCAGTTCCGTGCGGGCGGCGGCGAGGATGCTTTCGGCAGGGGAATGGGGGTGGCGTTCGACGGCGGCGAGTACAGCGAGCCGCTGCTTGGTCACCCTGCGGCCGTGGGCGCGCAGGGCTGCAGCCCACGCTTCCTGGCCGTCAAAGTGCTCCGTCATGGCTCCATTGAAGCACTTATTATTAATAACTCACAATAAGGCGCGGCTTACTTCATCGTGTCGCCCGCTAATGTTGCGGGGTGGGGAAAATACTTGCCGATGTCACACCGCTCAAGGAAAGCCCCGCATTCCGCCGGCTCTGGCTGGGATCGGCGGTGTCCGCCGTCGGCAGCCAACTGACCCTGGTGGCGGTGAGCCTTGAGGTGTACCGCCTGACCCAGGACAGCTTCTACGTCGGGTTGCTCGGCATCTTCGCCCTGGTTCCCCTGGTGATAGGCGGCCTGATGGGCGGCTCCATCGCCGACGCGCATGACCGCCGCCGCATCGCCCTGCTGGCTTCCACCGTGCTGTGGCTGACCACCGGCCTGATCGCGCTCCAGGCCTGGCTGCACCTGGGCAACGTATGGGTGCTGTACCTGCTGGTGGCACTGCAAAGCGGGGCCCAGGCCATCAACCAGCCGGCCCGCAGCGCCATCATCCCCATGCTCATCCGCAAGGAACTCCTGCCGGCGGCCAACGCCCTGAGCATGCTGTCCCTGGGCCTGGCCATGACCGCCGGGCCGCTGCTGGCCGGCGTCCTGGTGGCCTGGCTCGGGTTCGGGTGGACCTACACCATCGACTTCGCCAGCTTCGCGTTCGTCCTGTGGGCCGTTTACCGCCTCCCGCCCATGCCGCCCACCGGCGACCACAGCAAGCCCGGCCTGTGGTCCGTCATTGAGGGGTTCCGGTTCCTGGGGACCCGGCCCAACCTCCGCATGACCTTCATCATCGACCTCGTGGCCATGGTCCTCGCCCAGCCGCGCGCGCTGCTCCCCGCCGTAGCGGCGCTCATGATCGGCGGCGGGGAGGCCACCGTGGGCATCCTGCTGGCCTGCACCGCCGTCGGGGCCTTCCTGGCCGGCCTGTTCTCCGGGCCGCTGGGCAGCGTGCGCCGCCAAGGGACCGCCGTCGTGGTTTCCGTCATGGGCTGGGGTGCGTCCATCGGCGCGTTCGGCCTGGTGGTGCTGCTCGCCGGGCCCGCGCCGGACGGTGCCGTCACCCTATGGCTGCTGGCCGCCGCCGCCTGCTGCGCCCTGGCCGGCATCGCCGACTCCATCAGCAGCGTCTTCCGGAACACCATCCTGCAGGCCGCAGCACCCGACCACCTGCGCGGACGGCTGCAGGGCGTCTTCATCGTGGTGGTGGCCGGCGGCCCCCGGATCGGGGACCTGCTGGCCGGCGGCGCGACTAAGCTTTTGAATGAGGGCTGGGTCCTGCTGCTCGGCGGTGCGCTGTGCATCGCGGGGGCATGGCTCGCTGCGAAACTCCAGCCAGGCTTCCGGAAGTACGATGCCCGGAACCCGGTGCCCTAGCAAGCCGTTCCTTAAGCAAGGAGGAAACGTGCATAACCATCACAACGGCCTGAAGACCGCGGCACTCTTCGGGGTGCTGTGGGCGGTGTTGCTGGGCCTTGGCGGGCTGATCGGCGTGGGTACCCGCAGTTCGGCGCCCATCTGGATCATGGCCCTGATCGGCGTCGGCACCACGTTCTACGGCTACTGGAACAGCGACAAGATCGCCATCCGCTCCATGCAGGCCTTTCCGGTCACCGAAGCCCAGGCACCGCAGCTGTACCAGATTGTCCGCGAGCTCTCGATGCGCGCCAACCAGCCCATGCCGCGCATCTACGTCTCGCCCACCATGAACCCCAACGCCTTCGCCACCGGCCGGAACCCACAAAACGCCGCCGTCTGCTGCACCGAGGGCATCCTGCAGCTGCTGGACCCCCGCGAACTCCGCGGCGTCCTGGGTCACGAGCTCATGCACGTCTACAACCGCGACATCCTCACCTCGTCCGTGGCCGCCGCCGTCGCCGGCGTCATTACGTCGGTGGGACAGATGCTGCTGTTCTTTGGCGGTGGCGACCGGCGCAACGCCAACCCGCTGGCCATGATCGCCATGGCCCTTCTGGCGCCCTTTGCGGCGTCGCTGATCCAAATGGCCATCTCCCGCACCAGGGAGTACGACGCCGACGAGGACGGTTCGCAGCTCACCGGCGATCCGCTGGCGCTCGCCTCAGCCCTGGCCAAGATCGAGCGCGGCGTCAGCATTGCCCCGCTGCCGCAGGACCAGCGGCTAGTCAACGCCTCGCACCTGATGATCGCCAACCCGTTCCGCGGCGGCGGCATGAACAAGCTGTTCGCCACCCACCCGCCCATGCGGGACCGGATCGCACGGCTGGAGCGGATGGCGGGCCGGCAGCCGTAGCCGGGACCCCGCCGTCGGAGGTCGGGCAACCGGCTACGTGAACAGGCCGTCCCCGATGAATCCGCCGGGCTTCACCCCGCCGGGGGCGGCGAACAGCCCCGAGCCCGTGTGTTTCAGGTACTCCACGGCCAGGGTGTCGCCCTTGGCCATCGCCATCTGCATCGGGACGTAGTGGGTACGGGGATCGGTCACGAAGGCAATGAAGAACAGGCCCGCATCGAGGTGGCCCACGCCGTCGGAACCGTCCGTGTAGTTGTAGCCCCGGCGAAGCATCCGCACGCCGCTGTTCTGGCTGGGGTGGGCCATCCGCATGTGCGAATCGAGCGGAATCAGGGGTTTGCCGCCCTTGCCCTGGCGGGTGAAATCCGGCTCCGTGAACTCCTCGCCGCCGGACAGAGGTGCGCCGCTGCCCTTGGTCCTGCCGATCAGCCCTTCCTGCTCGCCCAGCGACGTGCGGTCCCAGATCTCGATGTGCATCCGGATCCGCCGGGCCACCAGGTAGCTGCCGCCAGTCAACCAGGCATCCTCGGGCCGCCCGGACTGGGCCCACACATGCTGGTCCAGCAGCTGCTCATCCTCGACCTTGAGGTTGTTGGTGCCGTCCTTGAAGCCGAAGAGGTTCCGCGGGGTCTGCTGGGCGCGGGAGGTGGACGAGGTCCGGCCGAATCCCAGCTGGGACCACCGCACCCGGACCTTTCCGAACCCGATCCTGGCCAGGTTCCGGATCGCGTGCACTGCCACCTGGGGATCGTCGGCGCAGGCCTGGACCACCAGGTCCCCGCCGCTGCGGGCCGGGTCCAGGTCGTCGCCGGGGAAGTGCGGCAGGTCAATCAGGGCCTCGGGCTTTCGCCCGTCCAGGCCGAAGCGGGCCACGCCGTCCTTCTCGAAGAGGGCCGCGCCGAAACCGAAGGTCAGGGTCAGCTTGCCCGCGTTGAGGTCCAGGGCCTCGCCGGTATCCTCGGGCGGGGCTCCATACGGGCCGTCCACCGCACCGGTCGCGCCGGCCGGGCGGCCTTCGGTCAGCGCTTCCGCAGCCCGGGTCCAGTCCTTGAGCAGCTGGATGAGTTCTTCGCGCTTGGTGGTGGTGACGTCGAACGCGGCCATGTGCAGGCGGTCCTGGGCCGGGGTGGTGATGCCGGCCTGGTGGTCCCCGTGGAAGGGGACCACCGGACTGTCCACGGCCGGCGGTGCGGCGGAAGCCGCCACCGCATCGTGGCCCAGGAAACCTGCGGCGAGCCCGGCGGCGGCACCGCCCAGTCCGGCGATGCCAAACAGGCCGCGCCTGCTCAGGCGGGCGCCCGCCGTCGGGCGTTCCCCTTCCGTGGAATCCGAGGATGCCTGAGCGGAAGCCGCGCCCGTGTTCGGCTCCGAAGCCTCACGCGGCGGGGCGCTGAACGGGCAGCCGGTCACAGGACCACCGCCGCCGTGAGCCGGGACAGTGGCTCCCCAAGGGCGTCCACCAGGGACGCCAGTTGCTGGACCTGCTCCGGCGCCAGCTTGTCGTAGGAGGTGAAGCCGGAACCCTGGGCATGCGTGGCAAGTTCCGCCTGCAGCGCGGCAAATTTGTCATCGAGCGAGGCTGCCAGGGCGGCATCCTTCTGCAGCAGGGCAGGCTTCAGGCTCTCAAAGGCGATGCGGGCGCCGTCCACGTTCGCCTGGAAGTCCCAAAGATCGGTGTGCGACCAGATCTCCTCCTCGCCTGTCACCTTTCCGGTGGCAACCTCATCCAGGAGTTCCTTGGCGCCGTTGCCCAGCATGTCCGCGGAGATCTCCAGCGTGCGGGTGCGCCCCACCAGGTCCTTGGTGTCGGCCACCATGCGGTCGGCGATGACCGAGCGCTCGGCGGCGGTCAAGGCCGTGTAGCCAGCCGGCGGGAACAGGTCCTTCTCCGCGCGGTGCCACCCGGTCCACTCCTGTCCGGGCTCAAGATCGGCCTCACGGGCATCAAGCTGCGGGTCCAGGTCCCCGAAGGACTCTGCCACGGGTTCAATCCGCTCCCAGTGCTGGCGGGTGGCCGCGTACAGCTCGCGCGCCTTCGCCGCGTCACCGGCTGCGAAGGCCGCCGCGAACTGCTCGGTCCCGGTGAGCAGCTGTTCGCTCTGGTCCTTGACGTAGGACGCGTACTGCGTGGTGGCGGTGTCCAGGAGCTTCTGGAAATCCGCGTCCGCCGAGGGCTGGTTGCCGGACTGGGTGACCTCCAGCGCAGCCCTGATGCCGTCGCCTTCCATGCCGGGCTTGCAGGCGGTGGTGTAGGTGCCGGCGGGGGCGGTCACCACCAGGTTGCGGCTCAGGCCCGGGCCAATGTTCTCCACCTCGCCAAGAATGCGCAGCCCGTCCGCCGCCAGCAGGTAGAACTCCGTGACCGCGGTGCCCTCATTCCTGACTGAAAACGTGAGGTTGCCGCTGGGCACACTGGTGGCGGAGACCTTGCATTCGGTGTTGGAGCTGACCACGTCGATGGCGCCTCCGGAGGTGTCCGAGGCCTTGGTGTTGTCCGTGCAGCCCGTGAGGATCAACGGCACGACGACGACGGCGGCGGCCAGGGCGGCGCGCTTGCTGCGGAAGGCGCAGGGGGCATTTTTGGGCAAGCTGTTCTGAGGCAGGGTGAAGCCAGGCATGGGGATTCCTTTGGTGCGGGTGAAGGGGACTTAGGCGGCGGCCACGGCCTTGGCGGCCGTGTTGCCGTGGGAGCCGGCGGGCCTGGATGGTGCCTTGTGGTTGGTGCGGAGGTACAGGAACAGCACGGGCAGCACGTAGAGCAGCCAGGCTCCGGCTTCCAGCCAGGTGGTGGCGGGGGAGAAGTTGAGGGTGCCCTTGAGCAGGGTGCCGTACCAGGACGACGGCGGGACGGCGACGCTGATGTCGAAGGCCAGGGAGTGCAGGCCCGGAAGCAGGCCGGCCTCCTGGAGGTCATGGATGCCGTAGGACAGGACGCCGCCGGCGATGACGATCAGGGCTGCCCCGGTCCAGGTGAAGAAACGCGAGAGGTTTACTTTCAGGACTCCCCGGTGCAGCAGGTAGCCGAAGCCGGCCGCGGCTGCCAGGCCCAGCAGGGCGCCGATGAGCGGCTGGGTGGACTCGCCGGTGGCCTTGGCCGCAGCCAAGAGGAAGAGGGCGGTTTCCAGGCCTTCGCGTCCCACCGCGATGGCGGCCACCACCGCCAGGCCCCAACCGGCGCCGCCCGCTGACTTGTCCACGCGGCTCTTTAGATCGCTTCCCAGGGTCCGCGCGGTGCGTGCCATCCAGAACACCATCCACGTCACCAGGCCGACGGCGGCGATGGACAAGGTGCCGCCGATGGCCTCCTGCGCTTCAAAGGTGAGGCCTTTCGGCCCGAAGGTCAGCAGGGCGCCGAAGGCAACGGACACGGCAACCGCTGCTGCCACGCCCACCCAGAGCCGGGGAATGAGGTGGCGGCGGTCCGTTTTGGCCAGGTAGGCCATGAGGAGGACCACCACCAGGGTGGCTTCGAGTCCTTCGCGCAGGCCGATGAGGAAGTTGGCAGTCATCAAGTGTTCTTTCGCTCAGGCTGCCCTTACTTAGGCAGGCCTAAGGAAGAGATTACCCGGCAGCGTCGATTACGCAAACTAAACGTGCCGTAATTGTCCTGAGGTTACTTTCCGGCAGTGCGCGTTGTGTAAAACCGGCCGGAATACGCAAAAAGGCTGGCGCACCCCGTATTCCGGGTGCGCCAGCCGTTCTGCGTGGCGTATATGTTTTTGCCGCGTCTCAGACGGCGGCGGAGTGCTAGCTGCGGAAGTTCACAAACTGCAGGTCTGCTTCATCGAAGTCCTTGAGCAGGGCCATGGTGGCCTGCAGGTCGTCCCGCGATTTGGAGGAGACGCGCAACTCGTCGCCCTGGATCTGCGACTTGACCGACTTCGGTGCTTCGTCGCGGATGAGCTTGTTGATCTTCTTGGCCAGGTCCTGGGCAATGCCTTCCTTGATGGAGGCCTCCAAACGGTATTCCTTGCCCGAGGCGTAGGGTTCGCCCTCGTCGAGGGACTTCAGCGAGATGCCGCGCTTGATCAGCTTGGACTGGAAGACGTCCAGGACGGCCTTGACGCGCTCTTCCGAGTTGGCCTTCATGAGGATCTTCTCGCCGCTGAAGTCGATCTCGGCGCCCACGCCCTTGAAGTCATAGCGCTGGGCGATTTCCTTTTGGGACTGGTTGAGCGCGTTCGCGACTTCCTGCTTGTCCACTTTGCTTACGACGTCGAACGTTGACTCGCCTGCCATGACTCTCCTTTGTTGATGGGAGCCCCGTGCGGGTACAGGGCCTGGATCACTGGCATCCAGCCTAGTACGGATGCCCCGGCTGGTGGGGGCGCCTGATTCACAGTTCCCTCTCAGCGGACGTACCGGAGGAACGAAGGAGGGCTGGCAAGAGTTGGAGCAGTTGTACCGCAGTTCGAAGGGAACACCATGCACCGCAAAGCCGCCCGTTACGTCACCCGGACCACTACCGCAGCGGCAGGGGCGGTGGCTACAGCGGCGTCGTCGGTGGCGGCAGCAGCGGTGGCGGCCTCCATCATCTTCAGTCCCGTGGCGGATGCTTCCTCCCGCATGGACGGGGTCCGTGCCGACCTGCAGCGCGCTGTGCAGCTGAACCAGATCACCGAGGAGCAGGCGCTGAGCTTTGAAGCCAAGCTGGCCGGGCGCATTCTGGGCGAGGGCTGACCGGCCTTAGTTCCGCATGGTTTCAAGGGATCTGGGCCACTGGAAGCCCCGATTCGATTCTTCGCCGGAAGTTCTGTAAAGTTGTCTTGCCCGCGGTTACTGAAGCGGAAAGCGCCGGAAACGGAGCTTCCCAACACTGCATCGGCGGGTACTTCTTTTGAAGTTCGGCAGATTACCCGAGCGGCCAAAGGGGGCTGACTGTAAATCAGCTGGCAACGCCTACGGGGGTTCGAATCCCTCATCTGCCACCCAAGGAAAGCCTCCGGAACCACCAGGTTCCGGAGGCTTTTTCGTTGCCCCCAAGACGCCCCACCACCTCCTGCCCCACATCCCTGGACGCGCCATCATGTCCTGCCCCAGTTCCGGGGACGCGCCA
>NZ_JBQCMK010000002.1:392797-393022 GCF_051965175.1 Arthrobacter sp. SAFR-044 | reverse complement strand
TCATGTCCTGCCCGAGTTCCGGGGACGCGCCATCATGTCCTGCCCGAGTTCCGGGGACGCGCCATCATGTCCTGCCCGAGTTCCGGGGACGCGCCATCATGTCCTGCCCCAGTTCCGGGGACGCGCCATCACTCCGTGCATCGCTGGGCAAGGCCGCCGCTGTGCGCCGTCGAAGTCACCGGGCCGGTGATGGGGCGTCGGGAGAAAGGCTGCAGGAGGTGATGG
>NZ_JBQCMK010000002.1:286923-392697 GCF_051965175.1 Arthrobacter sp. SAFR-044 | reverse complement strand
GGCGTTGGGAGAAGGGCTGCAGGAGGTGGTGGGGCGTTGGGAGAAGGGCTGCAGGAGGTGGTGGGGCGTTGGGAGAAGGGCTGCAGGAGGTGGTGGGGCGTTGGGAGAAAGGCTGCAGGAGGTGGTGGGGCGTCGGAACCTTAGGCGGGCAAAGGTTCGAAATCGGCGGCCGAAAGCGGGCTCCAGCCGCCGTCGACACCATGGTGGTGCGGGCGTAATCTGGCAGCATCGGCGCATGTGCTCCGATGCCCTGCGTCGATAATCCATCGATGAAGGAGGACTCAATGAGTGTTGTACGTGAATTCATGACCACGGATGCGCGATGCATCGGAGAAAGCGAATCCCTCACGGCCGCGGCCCGCATGATGATGGACCTCGACTGCGGAGCGCTTCCCATCTGCGGTGATGACGGCAAGTTGAAGGGCATGATCACTGACCGCGACATCGTGCTTAAATGCGTCGCCGCCGGCCGCGACCCCGGCCAGATGACGGCCCGCGATCTCGCCTCCGGCAAGCCGTACTGCATAGATGCCGACGCCAACGTTGATGCAGCCATCGACATGATGGAGGAGCACCAGGTACGCAGGCTCCCGGTGATCTCGGACCACAAACTGGTGGGCATCATCAGCCAGGGCGACATTGCCCGCAACTACTCCGAACAGCGTGTGGGCGAACTGGTGGAACACATTTCAGAACGCCACGGCGTGTAGCGCGTCATTGACTTGTCCGCGGATCCAGCCCTTGAAGGTTCGGACCCGCGGACAAGCTTAGGACTTCCCGGGCTCAGACCCGGCCGAACTGTCAGTTCAGCGCGATCAGGAGCATGGTGCTGGTTCCCGGAATACAGGTCTGCAGGATCGCCCTGGGGAAGCCGCCGAACACCGCGACGACGTCATTGGTGGTTCCCGGATTCGGGACGGTACCTCGCCCGGTCACCGTGTACGTCCCGTACCCCGGGATGCTCACCGTTTCGCCTACGCCGATTCCCGAGAACCGGGCCCACCCGCCGCAGAAATCATGCTCGGTGATGAACAGCGAGAAGCCGTCGTTGGGGGTGTAGTGGATCGGCCCAATGCAGGCATCCACCATGGACTGGCCGCCCGAGCCGGCCACGTAGATGGTGCGGACGGCAGGAGCCGCCGACACAACCGCGGGAGCCGGAGCAGGTGCCTGTTGTGCAGCAACCGGTGCCCCGGCGGGCGCCGGCGCGGGTGCGGGAGCAGGTGCAGGCTCGGCAACTGCGATGCGCGGACCTGCCAGCAGGAGCGTCTGGCCCGGGTAGATGGTGCTGTACGCACTCAGCCCGTTGGCCGCGAGCATGGCGTTCATGTCCACGCCATGGCCGGCGGCAATCGCCCCGACGGTGTCGCCCGGGACCACCGTGTACAGATTGGGGTCGCCGGCCGGTTCGGGGGCCGGCGCGGGTGCGGGCTCCGGCGCCGCCGGAGCCGGAGCAGGTTCGGCCGGTGGGGCCGGCGCTTCGGCAGCCGGAGCAGTGGCCTGTGCGGCGACCGCTTCCACCGCCGAACCTGCTGCCGGAGCTGATTCGGCCGTGCTGCCCGCCGGCGGCGGTGCCGTTGCCTCCGCAACCTGCGCCGCCGCCGTCGTGCTCCCGTTGAGTGGCGCCGGCGGCGCCGCCATTGCGCCGATACCCACCGCAGCCACCACCGCTGCCGTGGCCATGCCGGCCCATAACTTGTTGCTGATGACCGGCCGGCCGGAGGTGAGGTCGGTCCGGGGTTCGTCGGTGGCGAAGCTTCTGCTGGCGCCGTCGGGGGAAGGGAGGAAAGGCTGGTTCATGGGTTGCCCATCAGGTTTCGGTCCCGCCGCGGCGGTGCGTTGCACGCCAGGACGCTGGACGGAGCGAGATGTCGTTGCGCCGCCGGCCCCGGCAGGTGCCGGAGCCGAAAGCGGCGCAGGTTGGAGGCATCCGCACACCCAGAAAATGCGGAGCTCCGCGTGAAGGCAGGAGCTCCCGGAAGCAACCCGGGGGACCTGCCAGCGCGTGTTGGTCCTAGGAATCCCGAGTCTAGGAATGACGCCAAGGCCGGGGCACCAGTAGGGATTACCCGACTTTGCAGGCCCGCTACTCGCCCGGATCAGGGCTGCTACTCGACGGCGGGCGGGCGAATACTTGCCTTACGAAATGTTACTCACGGGTAACATGGAGGCATGCACCTGCTCCTGAGAACCCTCCTCATGCTCTTCCGCTCCCGCCGCCGTCCGCCGTTGTCCGTGTGGGACCCGTCGACACTGCCACTGCGCGTCCTGCCCACAGACATCGACATCGCCATGCACGTCAACAACGGCATGTACCTGTCCCTGATGGACCTTGGCAGGTTCGACCTGATGGTGCGCAGCGGCGTCTGGAAGCGGATGCGCCGCCGTGTCTGGAGCCCGGTGGTGTCCGCGGAAACCATCTCCTTCCGCAAGCCGCTGCAGCTGTGGCAGGAGTACGCCATCGAGACCCGCGTCATCGGGCTGGACACGAAGGCGATCTTCTTCGAGCAGCGCATGGTGGCCGACGGCGAGATTTACGCGCGTGCCTACATCGCCACCCGGCTGGTCACCAAGTCCGGCCCGGTAAGCCAGGAAGATATCCTCGCCGAGTTCGGTGCCCCGCCCGCGGACCTGGTCCTCCCGGACTGGATCCACGAGTGGCGCGCCTCCAGCGCCCTCCCCGGCAGCCGCACACCGGCCCCGCACCTCTGGGATGCCACCTCCTGAGCCGGCCGCCGCCGTCGTCCTTTCCGTTATTCCCAATGACGCGGGGAGCGAACAACCGCGACAGGCTCCCGGCCGGGCGCGTAGCGTGGACACATGGCTACCCTTGACATCACAGGTGAACAGTTCGCATCGACGATTGAAGGAAACGACATTGTCCTGGTTGATTTCTGGGCGGAATGGTGCGGTCCCTGCAAGCAGTTCGGCCCCACATACTCAACAGTGTCCGAGAAGCACCCGGACGTCCTCTTTACCAAGGTGGACACCGAAGCTGAGCAGCAGCTCGCGGCGGAGGCCGGCATCACCTCCATCCCCACGCTGATGGCCTTCCGTGAAAAGGTGCTGGTGTTCTCGCAGCCCGGCGCACTGAACGCCCAGCAGCTGGAACAGGTGGTGGACGCTGTGAAGGCGCTGGACATGGAGGAAGTCCACGCCCATGTGGCCAAGCAGCGCGAAGAAGCAGCAGCCGCGGCCGCTAAGCCCGCCGGCCAGGGCGGTCCCCAGGACGGCACGCAGATCCCCGACTTCTAAGACCCCTTTTTAACGCAGAATGCGGGACCTCCGGTGGGAGGTCCCGCATTCTGCGTTTAACGGCTGCGCGGACTAATGACTGCGCCTAGACGCGTTCCACCTTCACCGGTTCGGCCAGCAGCGCGCTCAGCGATTCGTTCAGGTCCTGCACGGCGATGCCTTTGGAGTGCCTGTCCAGGTCTTCCTCGGACGCCCACTGCTCGGTGAGGACCAGCTTCTCCTCCGTGGCTTCAGTGAGTTCGTACTGGATGCAGCCCGGCTCCTTCACCACCTCGTCGATGGCGATTTCCAGGGCCAGCTTGACGCGGTGGAACTCGCCGTCGTTGGGGATGAACGTTGCTATCAGGTCAATGGGTGCACTCATGGATTTCACAATACCGGGCGCCCGGGAAGGAACCGGCAGTGTTGCGGCGCCGGCATGCTTCTCCTGCCGGGATCCTGTTGGTAGCGTGCCATCATGCGTGCTTATACAGCCGGGGACACTGACGTCCCGCTCCTGGAGGAAACCATCGGCGCGAACTTTGAGCGCGTCGCCGCGCAGTTTCCCCTCCACGACGCCCTCATCGAGGCCGCACCCGTGCCGGGCGCTGACGCCCGCCGCTGGAGCTACACCAAGATGAACGACGACGTCGACCGGCTGGCACGCGCGCTCCTCGCCTTGGGCGTTGCCAAGGGGGAGCGGGTGGGCATCTGGAGCCCCAACTGCGCCGAGTGGACGCTGCTGCAGTACGCCACGGCCAAGATGGGCGCCATCCTGGTCAACGTCAACCCGGCCTACCGCAGCCACGAACTCGAATTCGTGGTCAAGCAGAACGGCATGCGCACGCTGGTCACGGCGCCGTCGGACGACAACAGCGACTACGTGGCCATGGCCCGCCAAGCCCTCCTCACCTGTCCCGATCTCCGGGAACTCGTCTTCCTGCCGGTCCATGGCCTGGACGCGCTGAAAGCCGGCAGCCCCCAAAGCGACGCGGAACTCACGTACGCCGAACTGCTGACCCGGGCGGACGGCGTCGGGCATTCCGTCTTGAAAGCCCGCATGGCCGAACTGAACCCGCACGACCCCATCAACCTGCAGTACACCTCCGGCACCACGGGGTTCCCCAAGGGCGCCACGCTGACCCACCACAACATCCTGAACAACGGCTACGCCATTGGCGAGCTGCTGGGCTACACAGAGCATGACCGCGTGGTCATCCCGGTGCCTTTCTACCACTGCTTCGGCATGGTGATCGGCAACCTCAACGCCCTCAGCCACGGCGCCGCCACCATCATCCCGGGCCGGGGCTTCTCGCCTGCGGCGGCGCTCGAGGCCGTCCAGGACTTCGAGGGGACCTCCCTGTACGGGGTGCCCACCATGTTCATCGCCGAGCTGGCCCTGCCCGACTTCGGCACCTACGACCTCTCCACGCTCCGCACCGGCGTCATGGCGGGATCGCTGTGCCCCATCGAGGTGATGAACCGGGTGATTTCGGAGATGAACATGGTGGACGTGGCCATCTGCTACGGCATGACCGAAACCTCGCCGGTGTCCACCATGACCCGGAAGGGCGACACGCTGCAGCAGCGCACCGAGACCGTGGGCCGCACCATGCCGCAGCTGGAGAGCAGGATCGTGGACCCCGCCACCGGCGAGGAACTGGAGCGCGGGCAGATCGGCGAGCTCTGCACCCGCGGCTACGCCGTGATGGCCGGGTACTGGAACCAGCCGGACAAGACGGCCGAAGCGATTGACGCGGACGGCTGGATGCACACCGGGGACCTGGCCCGCATGGACGAGGACGGCTACGTGGTGGTGGAAGGCCGCATCAAGGACATGGTGATCCGGGGCGGCGAAAACATCTACCCCCGCGAGATCGAGGAGTTCCTCTACACCCACCCCGACATCCAGGACGTGCAGGTAATCGGAGTCCCGGACCAACGGTATGGCGAGGAGCTGATGGCCTGCATCATCCTCAAGCCGGGAGCCGGACCCCTGGACGCCGACTCCCTGGCCGAATTCTGCCGCGGGCGGCTGGCCCACTACAAGGTCCCGCGCTACGTGGAGGTCCGGGAGAGCTTCCCCATGACGGTCTCGGGAAAGATCCGCAAGGTCCAGATGCGCGAGGAAGCGGTGGCCCGGCTGGGGCTCTGACCTCGCCGCGTCAGCTGGTTTCGCGGGCCGGGGACGGCCGGCGGGAAAACCGCATTATAACCAGCGCAGCCAGGACTGCTGCCGCCAGCCCTGCCGCCGCCAGCCCTGCCGCCGCCAGGAGCTGCCGGGAAGCGCCTGCGGATGACCCCAGTGCGCGGACGGCGCCGCGGCCCGTCCGCCCCTTGCCTGTTGTTGTGACTTCGTCAGGGGAGAGCTCCCAGTCCTCCTGTGTGGGAAAGATCCCGGCCGGAAGCTTCTCCTGCTGGAGCCTCCGGCGGGAGGCGAGCCGCTCACGGACCTCCTCGTTCGGGGCCGGGACGATCGTGTCTGCCGTCACCGCTGCCTCGAGGTCGACAATGTAAGGCTCGCCGTAGAAGGCTGAAGAAGCGACAGATTCCACCCAGGTGGCCGGTGGTGTCTCCACCCCGTGGCGCGCAAAGGCAGCCCGCAGCATGTCCCGGATGGCGCCGATGCCCTTGCCGTCGGCTTCCCGGGTCACCTCGAAGATGGCGAGTTGGAGCCGCACCTTCTCATCCGCCAAGGGGTCCGTGGCGGTGGGGTCCTGCAGGGCCGGGTCCACGGCAACCTGCTCACCGCCCTGGTTCCTGCTGCCTGGATTGGTGCTCATGGCCGTCCCTTCCGTCATGGTGCAGCCCTCCGCCTCGCGGTGGCCTTCATCCATGGCCGTACCCATTGCCCCGCGGATCAAGCATCCCGGTTGATGAGAGGGCCCGCGGTTTCCCGGCCGGTCAGTGCCCGCGGTGGTCCTGGATGGTCATCCTCGGGCCGAACGTGGGCTTGCGGAACCCGGTGCTCTGGATCATCCGGACCACGCGCTGCCGGTGCCCCCGCCAGGGCTCCAGCAGCCGGAGCATCCCGGCGTCGTCAGTCCGGTGTCCGGTCAGGGCCGCTCCTACATAGGCGGCCAGGTGGTAGTCGCCCACCGAAATGGAGTCGGGGCAGCCGTGGGTGCGCTGCACCACCTCGGCTGCCGTCCAGACCCCGATGCCCGGAATGACCTGCATCTTCTCCGCGGCCTCCAGCGCCGGCAGCGCCGCAAGGCGTTCAAGCGCGACGGCGGAGCGCAGCGCGCGCATGACGGTGGCCGAACGCTGGGGCCCCACCCCGGCCTTGTGCCACTCCCAGCTGGGAACCTGCAGCCAGCGCGCGGCCGTCGGTGCGACCACGAGTCCAGCCGGCGTGGACATCCCGGCCCGGGGCGCCGGAGTCCCATAACGGTGGACAAGGTAGCGGTAGGCGCGCCGTGCCTCAATCACCGTCACCTTCTGCTCAAGGATGATCGGCACCAGCTGGTCCACCATGCGGCCGCTTGACGGGAGCCGGACTGCCAGGCTGCGGCGCCGGGCCTCCCGTACCATGCGTGGCAGCGTGGAATGGAAGGCCGGTTCATCGAAACCCTGCCAGTCGTCGTCGGACCCCAACAGCCGGGGCGCTGCCTGCACGGCGGCTGCGGCGCCCGGGCCCCAGGCCTGGATATCCACCAACGGCCCGCCCGCGTCGCCGCCGCCCGCAGGGGCGAGCCGCATGGTGGCCGGACCCTCCGGCGTCGTAAAGGCATTCCAGATGACGTCCCCCTGGATACAGAAGGACGGATCGCTGTTGCCTCGCAGGAGCGGGCCCAGGGTCCGGGAAAGGCTGTAGGGACCCTCCGGATACCAGCGCAGGGACACGTCCGCCGCGGCTGCCAGCCGGGGAGGTGCCGCTGCGATCGTCATGTCTTCCATCGTCCCACGGACCGCCGACAGTGGCGGGACCATCGGCCCTTCTGCGCTTCCCGGCTCCGGATTAGGATCGCCGCGTGGAGCACCCGGGCAGCCGGCGCAAGGCACCCAACCAACAGGGAAGCACAGGAATATGGAGGGCAACCATGGGCGGAGTAGTGCATTTCGAGATTCCCGCGGACGACCAGAAGCGGGCCAGGAAGTTCTACCAGGAGGCCTTGGGCTGGCGGGTCGAACCGGTGCCGGGCATGGACTACAGCATGGTCATCAGCACGGACATGGACGACGACGGCCAGCCGGCGGCCGCGGGCGCCATCAACGGAGGGATGATGGCCAGGGAAGGGCAGATCACTGCCCCGGTGATCACCGTTGACGTTCCGGACATCGACGCCACGCTCAGGAGCGTGGAGCAGCTTGGCGGCTCGGTGGTCATGCCCAAGAACGAGATTCCCGGGATGGGCTTCACGGCTTACTTCAAGGATCCCGAGGGCAATGTGATGGGCCTCTGGGAGAACCTTCCCGCCGGCGAGGGCGGCGACGGCGGCCAGGCCCCCGGCAGCTGATCGCAGGCAGCTGATTAGGGGCTTACTTAGGGCATCCCGGACACGGCCCACAGTGCCAGCACGGCCAGCGGCACGGTCAGCGCCACCGCCACCACTCCCGCTGCGGCGAACCCGCCCCACCTGATGGGAACGTTCAGCACACGCAGCCGCTCGTGCCACAGCAGCGTGGCCAGCGAGGCCCAGGGGGTCACCAGCGGGCCCAGGTTCACCCCAATGAGCAGCGCGGCGAGCCTGGCCTGCGAGCCCGCCACCGGCTCCAGCGCCAGGTAGGCGGGAAGGTTGTTGGCAGCGTTGGCCGCGCCGGCGCCCAGCCCCGCCAGCTGCAGGAGCGCAGGCAGGCTGTCCCCGGTGCTGGCTATCCCCGTCAGCAGGGTGGCGAGGCCATGCGCATGCAGGGCCTCCATCAGCATGAACAGCCCCACCGTCAGCATCAGCGGCCGCCACGGGACCATGGACCACCGAAGCACGGAGGGCCGGCGGCGGAGGAAGACCGCCAGCAGGACGGCGGCCGCAGCCAGCGCCGGGTACTGGACCGGCACCCCGGATACCAGCGCGGGCAGCAGGACGAGGAGCGTGATCGCCGCGGCCTTCAGCAGGGTGCGGTCACGGACGGGATGGGCCGGCTGCGGCCCGTAGGTTCCGCGCAGGTCCCGCCGGAACGCCAGCCACAACAGGGCAAGGGGGACCAGCAGGCCCACCAGGGCGGGTGCCCACACCAGACCCGCGAACCGCCACGGGCTCAGGCCCAGCCGGTCCTGCGCCAGGAGATTGGTCAGGTTGGACACCGGCAGCAGCAGGGAAGCGGTATTGGCCAGCCAGATGCTGGTCAGCGCGAACGGCAGCGGCGGGATCCGGGCGTGCACGGCCAGCAGGACCACCACCGGCGTCACCAGCACCGCCGTCGTGTCCAGGGACAGGAACACCGTGGACACCGTGGCCACTGCAACCACCAGGAGCCACAGCAGGAGGACCCGGCCCCGCCCCAGGGCGGCCAGGCGGTCAGTCACCACCCGGAACAGCCCTGCCTCATCCACCAGTTCCGTGACCAGGGACATGGCCAGCACAAAGGCCAGGATGGGAATGGTCCGGCTGGCCAGGTCCCCGAAGGCGGGAAGGGGCAGCACACCGGATGCCAGGGCGGCCACGCCTGCTGCCAGGGTGGCGCCGGGCAGCAGGTAGCTGCGGGCAGCTTTCAGCCATGCGAACTGCTTCACCGGCTTATCCTCGCACCGGGGACAGGGAACGGCGTGCAGGAAGCGGTAGCTTTGTACCTATGAAGTACGCCCAGTCCATCCTGGACCTCATCGGCAATACCCCGCTCATCAAACTCAACCACGTGACTGACGGCATTAAGGCCACTGTCCTGGTCAAACTGGAGTACCTGAACCCCGGCGGGTCCATCAAGGACCGCATCGCGGCGCAGATGATCGAGGACGCCGAACGCGAGGGCAAGCTGAAGCCCGGCGGCACCATTGTGGAGCCCACATCGGGCAACACCGGGGTGGGCCTGGCCCTCGTGGCGCAGCAGAAGGGCTACAAGTGCATCTTCGTGGTCCCGGACAAGGTGGGCGAGGACAAGCGCGCCGTACTGCAGGCCTACGGCGCCGAAGTGGTGGTCACACCCACCTCCGTCCCGCCGGACAGCCCGCAAAGCTACTACGGCGTCTCGGACCGGATCACCCGGGAGACGCCCGGGGCCTTCAAGCCGGACCAGTTCTCCAACCCCGCGGCACCGGGAAGCCACTACAAAACCACCGGCCCGGAGATCTGGCGGGACACGGACGGCACAGTCACCCACGTTGTCATCGGCGCCGGCACGGGCGGCACCATCACCGGCACAGGCCGGTACCTCAAGGAGGTTTCGGCTGACAGGCCCGAGTCCGACGGCGGGGTGGTCCGGATCATCGGCGCGGACCCCGAAGGGTCGGTCTACTCAGGCGGTACCGGGCGCCCCTATTTCGTGGAGGGCGTCGGCGAGGACATGTGGCCGGCGAACTACGACAAAACCATTCCTGATGACGTCATCGCGGTCTCCGACGCGGACTCCTTTGCCATGACCCGCCGCCTGGCGCGGGAGGAGGGGCTGCTGGTGGGCGGTTCCTCCGGGATGGCCGTAGTAGCCGCGCTGCAGGCGGCGAAGGACCTGCCGGAAAGCGCCGTCGTCGTGGTCATCCTGCCCGACTCCGGACGCGGCTACCTTGCCAAAATCTTCAACGACCAGTGGATGCGCTCTTACGGTTTCCTCTCCGGCGGCGAGGAAACCTCCGTGGGGGAGGTCATCAAATCCAAGAACGGCGAACTGCCGGACCTGGTGCACATCCACCCCAACGAGTCGGTCCGCGACGTCATCAACATCATGAACGAGTTCGGCGTCAGCCACATCCCGGTCCTGTCGCAGGAGCCGCCCGTGGTCATGGGGGAGGTCCTCGGCGCCGTGGACGAGCGCACCCTGACCGCCAAACTGTTCCGCGGCGAAGCGAAGCTGACGGACAAGATCTCCGAACACATGGGCCCCAAGCTGCCCGTGATCGGCTCACTGGAAACCATCTCCGCCGCCAGGGAACTGCTCTCTGACACGGACACCCTGATGGTCACGTTCGTGGGCGCGCCCGTGGGCATCCTCACCCGGCACGACCTGCTGGCCTACCTCAGCAACTGATCTGCGCTACCCGCAAAGGAGCATCATGACCGCCTCTGAAAACCAAGGCTTCAACACCCGTGCCGTCCATGCCGGACAGGAGTTCGAACCCCGCACCGGGGCCGTGGTGCCGCCGCTGCATTTCAGCTCCACCTATGCCCAGGACGGCATCGGCGGCCTGCGCAGCGGCTACGAGTACGGCCGCGGCGGCAACCCGACGCGGGACGCGCTGCAGGAACAGTTGGCCGCGTTGGAACTGGGCACCCACGCCTACAGCTTCAGCTCCGGGCTCGCCGCGGAGGATGCCCTCATCCGCGCGCTGACCCGCCCCGGGGACCACATCGTGCTGGGCAATGACGCGTACGGCGGAACCTACCGCTTGATCAGCCGGGTCCTGGGGGACTGGGGCATAGGCAACACCCCGGTGGACATGGCCAACCTGGACCGGGTCCGCCACGCGGTGGACGCCCACAAAACCCGGTTCGTGTGGGTGGAGACGCCGTCCAACCCGCTGATGAAGATCACCGACATCGTGGCGCTCGCCGACATAGCGCACGACGCCGGCGCCCTTCTGGTCGTCGACAACACCTTCGCGTCCCCCTACCTCCAGAACCCGCTCGCCCTGGGTGCCGACGTGGTGGTCCACTCCACCACCAAGTACATCGGAGGCCATTCAGACGTGGTGGGCGGCGCCGTCGTGGTCAAGGATGAAGAACTGGCGGAAAAGATCGGCTTCGTCCAGTTCGCGGTAGGCGCCGTGTCCGGTCCCATGGACGCTTTCCTGACCACCCGCGGACTCAAGACACTCGGCGTCCGGATGGACCGGCACAGCGAGAACGGCCAGGCCGTGGCCGAATGGCTGCTCGAGCGCCCGGAGGTCGAAGCCGTCCTCTACCCGGGACTGCCCACCCACCCGGGCCACGAGCTGGCCAAGCGCCAGATGCGCAAGTTCGGCGGCATGGTGTCCGTCCAGTTCAAGGGCGGCGAAGCTGCTGCCCGCAAGGTGGCCGAGTCAACGTCCGTGTTCACGCTGGCAGAATCCCTGGGCGGGATCGAATCGCTGATGAACTACCCCTCCGAGATGACCCACGCGTCCGTCAAGGGCACCGAGCTGGCCGTTCCGGTGAACCTGCTGCGCCTGTCCTGCGGCATCGAGGACAAGGAAGACCTGGTCGCGGACCTGGACCAGGCGTTCTCCAACATCCCGTAACCCCTCCGCGAGCTGTGCCCCACCCGCCCCCTGGCCTCCCAAGCCCGCCCAGGGAACCCCGCGAGATGGCACTTCACGGCAGTGTTTCCGCCCTGGACTGCCGTGAACTGTCATTTCGCGGGACGTGTGGCTTTCTTGAAAGAAGTCAGCTAGGGTTCCGTTATGCCTCTTCGATCCGACTGGTCCCAACGCAGCTGCAGCATGGCCCGCGGCCTGGACATCCTGGGAGACCCCTGGTCCATCCTTGTCCTCCGCGAGGTCTTCATGGGGAACGGGCGCTTCGACGCCATGAAGAGCCGGCTGGAAGTGGCAGACTCCGTCCTCACCAAGCGCCTGGCAGGCCTGGTCGAATCGGGGCTGCTGGAGAAGAGCGCCTACGACGACGGTGGCCGCACCCGCCAGGAATACGTCCTCACTCCCAAAGGTGAGGACGCGCTGCCGGTCCTGAACGCGGTCACCATCTGGGCGGAGAAGCATTTGCCCGCGCCCTCGGACCAGGCACACCTCTACGTCATCCATTCCGGCTGCGGGAAAGCCACCACCTCGGCGGACACCTGCACCGAATGCGGTGAACGGCTCACCGCGGCGAACACCAGCTGGCACAGCAGGGCCCGGTCCGAGCAGCCCATCCCGTTGTCCACTGCTGCCGGGAAAGGAACGGCCGCGTGAGCGCCCTGCCCGGGAAAGCGGCGGACATGTCAACGCTGCAGACCCCGCGCGGACCGCGCCGCCGCCTGCACCCAGCCTGGGCCGTGGCCGTCGTGGCATTCCTCGCCCTGGTGGGAGCAGCCGGTTTCCGGGCGGCTCCCGGCGTCCTGATGGTCCCGCTCCAGCAGGAGTTCGGCTGGTCCACCACGGTCCTGTCCGCGGCAGTCAGCATCAACCTGGTCCTCTTTGGCCTGACCGCCCCGTTCGCCGCCGCCCTGATGGAGCGGTTCGGCATCCGGGCCGTGACGGCAACGGCCCTGGTCCTGATCGGCATGGGCAGTGCACTGACCGTGCTGGTGAGCCAGTCCTGGCAGATCCTGCTGACCTGGGGCCTGCTGATCGGCCTCGGCACGGGCTCCATGGCCCTGGTCTTCGCCGCCACGATCGCCAACACCTGGTTCACCAAAAGCCGCGGCCTGGTCATCGGCATCCTCACCGCAGGCAGCGCGGCCGGCCAGCTGGTCTTCCTGCCCTTCATCGCCATGCTCGCCCAGGACCCCGGCTGGCGGCAGGCCTCCCTGCTCATCGCGGCAGGCGCCCTGGCCGTGGTCCCGCTGGTGTTGAAGTTCCTCAAGAACTCGCCGGCCGACGTCGGGGTCCTGCCCTACGGCGCGGACCCGGTGGCCGCTGATGTTGAAGAACCGGAAGCCGCAGCGGACCGCAAAGACGGCGGCCGCACCAACGCCGCCGTCCGCGCGCTGCAGGCGCTCCGGCGCGCCAGCAAGGTCAGGACGTTCTGGGCTCTCGCCGCCGGTTTCGCCATCTGCGGGGCCACCACCAACGGACTGATCGGCACCCACTTCATCCCCTCCGCCCACGACCACGGCATGCCCCAAACCACGGCCGCGGGACTGCTCGCCGTCGTCGGGATTTTCGACATCATCGGCACCATCGCCTCGGGCTGGCTCACCGACCGCTTCAACCCCCGCGTCCTGCTGGCCGTCTACTACCAGTTCCGCGGGATCGGCCTGCTGGTGCTTCCGCTGCTGCTGAACGCCGAGGTGCAGCCCAGCATGATCGTGTTCGTCGTGATCTACGGCCTGGACTGGGTGGCCACCGTCCCACCCACGGCAGCCATCTGCCGCGAAACGTTCGGAGCTGACGGCAGCGTGGTCTTCGGGTGGGTCTTCGCGGCCCACCAGCTGGGCGCCGCCGCAGCCGCCATCGCCGCCGGTGCCCTCCGTGACGCCACCGGGCACTACACCTACGCCTGGTTCGGCGCCGCCGCCATGTGCACCATCGCCGCCGTCATCAGCGCCACCATCCGCCGGCACCACAGTCCAAGGGAAGTGGAGCCCGCAGCGGCCTGAAACGGGCGCCGCTAGGCTGGTCGGATGGAACCGCTCACACCCGCCCCTGCCCGCCCTGTTGCCCTGGTCACCGGCGTGGGCAGGCTGGCCGGCATCGGCGCGGGAATTGCCCGCCAGCTCGCGGCGGACGGCTGGGACCTGGTCCTGTCCTACTGGGCCGGCTACGACGCCCGCATGCCGTGGGGCAGCGCACCGGAAGACGTGGTCCGCCTGACCGCGGAGCTGGAAGCCATTGGCGCCCAGGCCCATGTCCTGTCGGCCGATCTCCAGGATCCAGGCGTCCCGGACCGGCTCGTGGCGGAGTCCGCCCAGCTGGCCGGACCGCTGCAGGGCCTGGTGCTCAGCCATGCCGAATCAGTGGACTCCGGCGTGCTGGACACCACCATTGAATCCTTCGACCGGCACTTCGCCGTCAACACCCGCGCCAGCTGGCAGCTGATTGCAGCGTTCGCGCGGCAGGCAACGGACGACGGCGGCGCGATCGTTGCGCTGACCAGTGACCACACAGCCTTCAACCTTCCCTACGGGGCCTCGAAGGGGGCGCTGGACCGGATCGTGATTGCCGCCGCCCGGGAGCTGGGCCCGCAGGGAATCTCCGCGAACGTCCTCAACCCGGGGCCCGTGGACACGGGCTGGATGACTCCAGTGGTCCGCGAAGAGCTCACCGCGCAGCAGCCCACCGGCCGCCTGGGCACCCCGGCGGACGTTGCCGGGACCGTGGCCTTCCTGCTTTCGCCGGCCGGGCGGTGGGTGTCCGGGCAGCTGATCAAGGCCGACGGCGGCTTCTCCGCCTGAGCGCTGCACCGCCACCCCGCCGAGTTGGCATTTAGCGGCAATGTGTGGCCGGTTCACTGCCGTGGGGCCCACGCCCGCAGGGTTCCCTGGCCGAGCTTGCGAGGCTAGGGGCGGGTGGGGAACAACTCGCGCTCAGTGGAAGGCGTTGAGTCCGGTGATGTGCCGGCCCAGGACCAGGGTGTGCACCTCGTCGGTTCCCTCATAGGTCCGGACCGATTCGAGGTTCGCGGCGTGCCGCAGCGGTGAGTAGTCGGTGGTGATGCCGTTGCCGCCCAGGATGGAGCGGGCTTCACGGGCGATCTTGATGGCCTCGCGGACATTGTTCAGCTTGGCCAGCGAGATCTGCTCGGGCCGGAGGGTTCCCGCGTCCTTGAGCCGGCCCAGGTGCAGCGCCAGCAGGGTGCCCTTCTGGATCTCCACCAGCATGTTCACCAGCTTCTGCTGCGTGAGCTGGTAGCCCGCCAGCGGCTTGCCGAACTGCAGCCGGTCCAGCGAGTATGCCAGTGCTGCCTCGTAGGAATCGCGGGCGGCTCCCATGGCGCCCCAGGCGATCCCGTACCGGGCCTCGTTGAGGCAGGTGAACGGGCCGCGCAGCCCCCGCGCACCCGGCAGCAGGGCCTCGGAGCCCAGCCGGACGCCGTCGAACACCACGTCGCACTGGATGGAGGCGCGCATGGACAGCTTCTGCTCGATGGGCGTGGCTGTGACGCCTGGGGTTCCGGCGGGGACCAGGAAGCCGCGAACGCCGTCGTCCGTCATGGCCCACACCACCATGACGCCGGCCACGGACGCCAGCCCAATCCAGCGCTTGGCGCCGTTGAGCACCCAGCCGGCGTCGTCCCCGCTGCCGTCCCGGACCGCGGAGGTGGCCATGGCGGCGGGGTCCGAGCCGGCCGTGGGCTCGGTCAGGGCGAAGCAGCCGATCACCTCACCCGCTGCCATGCGCGGCAGCCACTCCTGCTTCTGCTCCTCGGAGCCCCAGGTGTGGATGGCGGTCATGGCCAGTGAACCCTGGACGGACACGAAGGTGCGGATGCCTGAGTCGCCGGCCTCCAGTTCCATGGCGGCAAGGCCGTATTCGACGGCGGACCGGCCCGGGCAGCCATAACCCTCCAGATGCATCCCCAGCACGCCCAGCTCACCCAGCTCGGTCGCCAGGTCGAGGGGGAAGACGGCGTCCTCGTACCAGCGGGCGATGTCCGGCCTGATCCGCTGGTGGGTGAAGTCGCGGACCTTTTGCCGGAGCTCCAGTTCCTCCGCGGACAGCAGGGAGTCGAGGTCCAGGACATCGGACGGACCGCCGGTCACGGCTTCACCAGGCATCTGTTCACCAGTCATTTCTTCACCAGTCATTTCGCCGCCAGGAAGTAGCCGCGGGTGGCGGGCAGGAAACGGCAGACGACGGCGAGGACCACACCGAGCGCCAGCAGCAGCACGCCGCTGACAAAAGCGCCGCCGACGCCGAAGATCTGGGTGTCACCGTAGGCCGGGTCCCACATCTGCACCGCCGAGATGAAGAACGCCGCGGTCAGCAGCAACGCCCCGGCCAGCGGCAGGATGCCGCGGAACCAGAGGTTGCGCACCGATTCCCGCAGCGTTCCACGGAAGTACCAGAAGCAGGCGAAGCCGGTCAGGGCGTAGTAGAACGCGATGAACAGGCTGATGGCACTGATGGAGTCCGCCAGGAGGTTTTCGCTCAGGAAGCTCATGGCCACGTAATAGGCCGCGGCCGCGCCGCCCATCACCCGGGTGGAAAAACCCGGCGTCTGGTTTCGCGGGTGCACTTCCGCGAACTTTGCCGGCAGCGCCCCGTGGACGCCCATGGAGAGGGTCCCGCGGGCTGTGGGCAGGATGGTGGTCTGGGTGGAGGAGAGGACGGACGCCAGAACCGCGACGACGATCAGCCAGCCCCATGGGCCCAGCACCACGTCCTTCATGGCCAGGAAGACGTCATCCTGGTTGGCCTCGTTGCCCAGGCCGATCCCCTCGGAGCCCACCGTGGCGTACATCATCACCAGCAGCGCCACGGAAACGTAGATCGCCACCAGCACGAAGGCGGAGATCACGGCGCCGCGGCCGGGGGTGGTGGACGGGTTCTCGGTCTCCTCGTTCACGGCAAGGCAGGTGTCCCAGCCCCAGTAGATGAAGAGGGCCAGGAGGGCTCCATGCACCACGGCACCGGGATCGGCGAAGGCGCCTGCAGGGTTGAACCACTCGAAATCAAAGGCCTGCCCCTCCGGCGCACCGCCCACGATCCGCACCACAATGGCCAGCGCAAAGAGGCCCAGCGCAATGTACTGGACATAGGTCAGGACGCGCTGGACGTGTTCGCCCAGCCGGATCCCGCGGTAGTTCACCAGGGTCATGAGGATGATGAACGCCAGCCCTGTGCCGGTAACCAGTAATTGGTTCTCCGCCAGAGATCCGTCGCCCACCAGCAGCCACAGGTACTGGCCGGCCACCTGCGCCAGGTTGGCCAGGACCACGATCCCGGCCAGCGCCACGCCCCAGCCGCCCAGCCAGCCGGCCCAGGGGCCGAAGGCCTGGCGGGACCAGGTGAACGTGGTGCCGCAGTCCGGGATGGCACTGTTGAGCTCGCGGAAGGCGTAAGCGATGAAGAGGACCGGGATGAAACCCAGCAGCAGGATCAGGGGCGTGTAGTTGCCGTTGACGGCAACAATCAGGCCCAGGGTGGCCGCCAGCGAGTATACCGGCGCGGTGGAGGCCAGCCCCAGCATCACCGAGTCGCCCAGATCCAGGATCCCGGCCCGCAGTCCCTTGGCAGGCACCGGGGTGCCCGGCCCGCCTCCGGAGGGTCCCGCCGTCGTCATGTCCGTACTCATAGGGCGATCCCTGCCTTGGTGGAGTCGGCCACCGCCGAAAGCGGCGCCGGTGCATCGATGGTGTTGGGCACGAAGCGGCAGAAGTAGTCCGTGACCGGCCCGTCCGATTCCCGGATGCCGCAGCCCACGGACTCGCCGTCAACCACCCACAGGCCCAGGACGGGACGGTTTCCGTCGAAGTCCGGGAGGGGGTGGTACTGCTGGTAGCACCAGCCCTCGCGGCCGTAGCCGCCGGGCTGCTCCAGCCTGATGCCGTCCGCGTGGATGCGGATGTTGTCGCCTTCGCGGCCGTGCAGGGGCTTGGCCACCCATTCCTTCAGCGGCCCGGGGTCAGTGAGGTACGCGGGCAGCAGGTTGGGGTGGTTGGGGTAGAGGTGCCACAAAGCGGCGAGCAGTGCCTTGTTGGACAGCAGCATTTTCCAGGCCGGCTCCACCCAGCGCGGGTTGTGGGCCCGCTCCAGCAGCCGGGGCCCGAACTCCTCCTTCATCATCAGCTCCCATGGGTAGAGCTTGAAGATGGTGCTGATCATGAAGTTGTCCAGGTCCACGAAGCGGTTCAGGTTGGGGTCCCACCCGATATCGGACATGTTGATGCCGATGGTGGTCCACCCGGCCTGGCCGGCCACGTCCCGCATGTAAGCAGCGGTCATCCAGTCCTCGCCGGATTCCTCCACCTCGGAATGGGCAACGTGCAGGGTGCTCATGCCGGTGCGGTACTGGAACTTCTTCCATTGCCGGATCAGCGCCTCGTGGATGCCGTTCCACTGGTCCTTTTCCGGGTGGACGTCCTGCAGCCAGAACCATTGGGCCACAGCGGCCTCGATGAGCCCGGTGGGGGTGTCCGCGTTGTATTCGAGCATTTTGGCCGGGCCGCCCTGGCCGTCGTAGATGAAGTCGAACCGGCCGTACACGTCCACGTCGCCGGCCTGCAAGGATTCCGCTGCCAGCTCCAAGGCCTGGGGGCCGATGCCGATGCTGCCCATGGCGCCGGTGGCCAGGAACTTGGCTGCCTCGAGGCACATCCGGTGCATGTCCTCGGCCACGAGCTCAAGGGTCTCCACCTCGTCCATGGTGAACTCGTAGTACGCCGATTCGTTCCAGTACTCGATCCGGCGCCCGTCATCCATGGTGGTGGTGGAGAAAACCAGGCCCTGCTCTTCTATCTTCTGCTTCCAGCCCTGCCGGGGCTCAGACAACATCCGTTTCATCCTCAGCCTCCCGAGACCTTGCCGCCGCCGCCGCTTGAACCGCTCTTGGCGCTTGAACCGAACCCGCCACGGCTGACCGTGCCGCCCTTGCTGCTGTAGCCCGTGGACGCCTTGGCGCCGGTGGGGACGCTGCGGGTGTAGTTGGGTGCGGTGGACCTGTTCTGGCCGATGGGGGGAACGCTTGCCCCGCGGGAGTAGAAGTACCAGGCGTAGATGCCGCCACTGCGGCCGGCGGAACTGTCGCAGTTGGTGTCCGCCACGCGCTCGCCGGTTTCGTCGTTGAAACAGACCTGTGCGTACTCAGGGTCATCCTCATTGCTGGCCACCACCGCCGTGATGGTGCCGGCCAGCAAAGCGGTCACGCCGAGGCCCACCACCACGGTGCGGCGCTGCGAGCGCTTCTTGCGGGCTGCCGCCTGGTTGAGCTGCTTTTCCCGCTCGCCCGCAAACGGATCCACGGGGGTGACGGGCTCGTTGAGGAGTTCGGGACGCAGCTCCGGTTTGGGGACCTGCCAGGGCGGTGGCTTGGCAGTGCTGCCGGCGCCACTGCCGGCGTCGTTTGCCGGCCCGGTTTCCGGTTCCTCTTTTGGGTCTTTCTGGTTCGAGTCCACGGCGTCCCCCTCAATTGGTCACGCGATTTGGGCGCAGCACTGCACCCCCAAATGCAAGTCTCGAATCAGCGTAGTCCCTGCCGATGCCGCCTGCGAGCAGGAATGCCCTGCGGCAAGGGGGGGAGAACTGCCCATTGCGGGTGCGTGCCGGCGCTGTGCCCCGGGACCCTAGACTGATGCCATGGAATCCGGTTCTGTCCTTGCCGTCTGCCGCGTCCACCAGCTGCTGGGGGACCAGAGCAGTGTTGGCGTCACGGCCATCGATAAGCGCCCGGCCGGTGGTCCGGTCAAGGTGCACAAGCTGGGCCTCCGCGGGGACATCCAGGCCGACAGGGCCCACCACGGCGGGGAGGACCAGGCCGTCTACGCCTACTCGCAGGCCGACGCGGACTTCTGGGCCGCTGCCCTGGGGCGGGAACTGCCGCCGGGCACCTTCGGGGAGAACCTGCGGGTATCCGGCATCGAAACCACCCACGCAGTGATTGGCGAGCGCTGGGCGGTGGGCTCCGGCGTCGAACTCGAAGTCACGTCCCCGCGCACCCCGTGCGCCACGTTCCAGCGCCGGATGAAGGAACCGCAGTGGGTGAAGCGCTTCACCGAGGAAGGTCGGGTGGGGACGTACCTGCGCGTCCTCCGCACGGGCAGCATCCAGGCCGGGGACACGATCGAGCGGACGTTCGTCCCGCGCCACGGCATCACCATTGGCAAATGGTTCAGCGAACCGGACGTGGACGTGATTGAGGCCCTCCGCGGAGCAGAGGACGACGGCGAGATCCGGCTCCAGGACGAGTACCACACCAAGTTTGGGGTACTGCTGCGGCGGCTGGGACGGTAGGGACCGCCCAGCAGCGCGGCTGGAGGGTGCGGTGTGTGCGCAAGCTCACCGCCGCCGTCGGCCGTTCAATTTCCGGTCCGCGGCGTCCGTGCCTTACACTTGAAACATCCCCCACTCCGGAAATCCCTTTTTCCTGCCCAATTCTTGAGGCAGGACTGGCAAGTGTTGGGGCCCGCGCAAGCGATGCGGGCATTTTCATAGGGAGAGCCGGCTAAAGAAAACGCTGTACAGACTGCTGGGATAGCAGCCAAGAGATGCAGCGCGAAGTCCTGCCACGGGATTGCGAAAGCGCCGGACTTCTGTGACCGGCCGGTCAATGTTTGCCCGGCACCATCGGCACGTGTACTGCGGCTCCGCTCACCTCGGGTAGTGCCGCCTGGCCCCCTATGGATGAGGAATAACTCTCTATGCCCGAAAACCAGAACGAAACCATCGACGCAGCGGCAACCGCTGAGACCACCGCCGTCGAATTCACCGAGGCTGCTGCCCCGGCAGAGCAGCCCGTTGCCACCGAACCCGAAGCCCCAGCTGGGGCGGCTCCTGCGGCCAAAGCCGCGGAAGACGACGACACCGTGAAGTTCGCCGACCTCGGCATCGACGGCCGCGTCCTGGCCGCCCTGCAGGATGTCGGGTACGAGAAGCCGTCCCCCATCCAGGCAGCAACCATCCCGCTGCTGCTCGAAGGCCGCGACGTTGTTGGCCTGGCCCAGACCGGTACCGGCAAGACTGCAGCATTCGCAGTGCCGGCACTGTCCCGCTTGGCTGAACTCCACGACCTCAACGGCCCGTCCCGCAAGACCCAGGCGCTGGTCCTGGCCCCCACCCGCGAGCTGGCCCTCCAGGTTGCCGAGGCCTTCACCTCCTACGCCAAGCACATCGACGACTTCACCGTCCTGCCCGTCTACGGCGGCTCCGCCTACGGTCCCCAGCTCGCCGGCCTGCGCCGCGGCGCCCAGGTGGTTGTGGGTACCCCCGGCCGCGTGATCGACCACATCTCCAAGGGCTCCCTGGACCTGTCCGAGCTCCAGTACCTGGTGCTGGACGAGGCCGACGAGATGCTGCGCATGGGCTTCGCCGACGACGTTGAGCAGATCTTCCAGCAGACCCCCTCTGACCGCCAGGTGGCGCTGTTTTCCGCCACCATGCCGAGCCAGATCCGCCGGATGTCAAAGCAGTACCTGAACGACCCCGCCGAGATCTCGGTGAAGTCCAAGACCACCACCGGCGCCAACACCCGCCAGCGGTACCTGCAGGTCATGGGGCCGCACAAGCTGGACGCCATGACCCGCATCCTCGAGGTGGAAGAGTTCGACGGCGTCATCGCCTTCGTGCGGACCAAGATGGCTACCGAGGACCTGGCTGACAAGTTGAAGGCCCGGGGCTTCCAGGCCGCAGCGATCAACGGTGACATCCCGCAGCAGCAGCGCGAACGTACCGTGGACGCGCTGAAGGAAGGCCGGATCGATATCCTCGTTGCTACCGACGTCGCCGCCCGCGGCCTGGACGTCGAGCGCATCAGCCACGTGATCAACTACGACATCCCGCATGACACCGAGTCCTACGTGCACCGCATCGGCCGCACGGGCCGTGCGGGCCGCTCCGGCGACGCCATCCTGTTCATGACGCCGCGCGAGAAGTACCTGCTGCGTTCCATCGAGAAGGCCACCCGCCAGCCGGTGGAGCAGATGCACCTGCCCACCGCCGAGACCGTGAACACGCTGCGTCTTGGCAAGTTTGCCGAGCGCATCACCGAGACCCTTGAGTCCGAGGACGTCTCGATGTTCCGCGACCTGATCGCTTCCTACGAGGAAGAGCACAAGGTGCCGGCAGCAGAAATCGCTGCGGCGCTGGCCGTTATGGCGCAGGGCGGACAGCCGCTCCTGGTCAAGGAACTGCCCGCGGCTCCCGAGTTCCAGAAGCGTGAGCGCTCCAAGGACGGCTTCGGCTCACGCGGCCCGACCCGTACGCTCACCGAGGGCAACGCCACCTACCGGATCGCCGTCGGACGCCGCCAGCGCGTCATGCCGGGTTCCATCGTGGGCGCCATCGCCAACGAGGGCGGCATTTCCTCGGCCCAGATCGGTGGCATCGACATCCGTTCGGACCACTCCCTCGTGGAGCTTCCCGCGGACCTGAGCCCCGAGCAGCTGCGCGCCCTGTCCCGCACCCGGATCGGCGGCGAGCTGATCCACCTTGAGCTGGACAACGGACGCAAGCCCTCGGGTGACCGAGGCGCCTACCAGGGCAACCGTGGCGGTGACCGCGGCGGCAACTTCAAGGGCAACGGCGGGTTCAAGAAGGAATTCCGGAAGAACGACGGCGAGCGGTCCTCGGCTGACCGCGGCGGACGTTCGTACAGCGACCGTTCAGAGCGTTCCTTCAGCGACCGCGGCCAGTCCGGCGACTCCCGCTTCGGCGGCCACGGCGACGGCTCCCGCAAGCCCCGCAGCGGCGGCGACAGCGGACACCGCGACTTCAACCGCAAGGGCAAGTGGTAAACCCTTCCGCAGGTTGAGGAATTGACGACGGCGATGGGCCGGCTTTCGAGCCGGCCCATCGGCCTTTAACCGGAAGCCGGATGTGGGGATGGACACATTCCCGTCCGGGCATGAAGGCGGGGAGCCTCTGAAAGGCGGTTTCCGCCGCCGTCCGCCCTGCTGCCCATGGCCCTCCCGCCCCGGAATTCCGCGGAAAATCCGGGTAGACGGTCCAGGAGACGACGTACCCAGGAGGCCGGAAGCTGCCCGGTACGCCGATTTGTTGGTGCGGAAATCTTCCGGTAGAGTATTTACTCGTTGCCCCCCTAGCTCAGTGGTAGAGCGCGTTCTTGGTAAGAACGAGGTCACCGGATCGATTCCGGTGGGGGGCTCTGAATGAGGGCCTGCGTCAAGGCGGTTTGACCGGCTTGACGCGGGTTTTTCTCATTCGTGGCGGTGTAGCTCAGTTGGTTAGAGCGCACGACTCATAATCGTGAGGTCGGGAGATCGAGCCTCCCCACCGCTACCAAGTAAGACCCCCGGAATCCCCGAGATTCCGGGGGTCTTTTCGTTGCCTGCAGTAGGCCCACCCAAACACAAAAGCGTCTATGCGGAACGCCATGACCCGGAGGCCTCAGTGCCTTCCGATTGGCACGTACCCTGCGCGGCATGTAACGTTTAGGTCACCGGTTGGCACACACGCTTGGGGGAGCGTCCTGAACGCTCTTGCGTGTGCTAAGTCCCAGGCCTGTGCCTTGCATTCCGCAGACCGTAACCCTGTCCGGGCAGGGCACCCTGGTGTCGCTGCCCCATCCGCACTCCCATGAAGAGGCTCAGTTTTCATGCGCAGAAACCATCTGCTCGCCGCCGGCATGCTCTCGGCACTCCTTGCCACAACCGCCTGTGGCACCGTCACCGGCGCCGCCAACCCCTCCGCCCCATCGCCGGGCTTTAGCTCCGCCGGCATCGAGGCCAGCGCCAGCACTTCCAAGGACACGCCGCCCGACCAGGTGGGCGCCTCCCAGCGCATTGCCGCCGACAGGGCTGCCGCGGCAGCCCAGGCCGGGAAGGCGGCCACTGAGGCCAAGGAAGCCGAAGAAGCCGCAGCTGCGGAGAAGGTGGCCAAGACCGAGGCCCAGGCAGCCGCAGCAGCCGCAAAGGTGGCTGCCGGCGCCCCGGCAGCCGGCAAGGCCGCCGCGTCAGTTCCCTTGCCCGCCACGATTCCTTCCGCCGCGGCAAAGCCCGCACCCGCGCCCGCTGTCCCGGCGCCCGCGGCCCAGCCGTCCTCCGAGCGGATTGTCACCACCACGTACACCACGGCGTACACCTGGTTCGACAACACCCCTGCCGGGTCGGCAACCATCAGCCACCCTGTGCTGCATCAGTCTGCCGGCGGCACAGGCACCTTTGAAGACCCCATCACCATCGCTGTAGGGCACTCGTTGGCTACGGGGCAGGACATCCTCGACTTTCCCGCAGGCACGCGCATCTACCTCCCGGACGTCCGCCGCTACTTCATCGTGGAGGACACCTGCGGCGATGGCAACGATCCCCAGGGCGGCCCGTGCCACCAGGGCGCCAACGCGAACGGAACCAACTCCACCATCTGGATCGACATGTGGATTGGCGGCAAGGGTGTCAGTTCCGGTGCCGCCGACCAGTGCGCCAGCAGGGTGACCAACATCAACACCGCGGTCTTCAACCCGGTCAGCGACTACGTGGTGGCGCCGGGCGCAGGAGTGATCCATGACGGCCGATGCGATGCAGGCTACGGCAACGCACTCGTGAAGAAGTAACTGACGGGACGGGCCCGCCGGAACCAGGTGGTGACCGAAGCGGGGGCCGGCGAAACCGCCGGCCCCCGCTTGCTGCTTAACCGTGACAACCGGGGTGATCCGAAGTAGCTTGGCAGCAACTGGCGGATTGGGGACTCGGTGGACTTTTTCACGGCGGTGATGGAACCGTTCCGGTGGCTGGTGTCCGTCATCATGGTGGCTTTCCACGATGGACTCAGGGCGGCGGGCATGCCCGCGGCAGGCGGTTGGACCTGGACGCTGTCCATCATCGGGCTGGTACTGGTGATCCGCGCGGCGTTGATCCCGGTGTTCCTGGCGCAGGTCCGGGCCCAGCGCCGGATGCGGCAGCTGCAGCCGGACCTGAAGGAGCTCCAGGACAGATACAAAGGCAGGACGGACCAGGCGTCGCGGCAGGCCATGGCCCAGGAACAGATGGCCCTGTACAGGAAACATGGCACCAACCCGTTCTCTGCGTGCCTGCCGCTCCTGATCCAGGCGCCGTTCTTCCTGGCCCTGTTCCAGGTGCTGTCCGGGATCTCCAGCGCCGCGCCCCAAGGCGCAGGAATCGGAGCCCTGGGCCGGGACCAGGTGGTCCAGTTTGACTCCTCCAGCATCTTTGGAGCCCCGCTGTCCGCCTCCCTGTTGCACGGCGGCGGGGACCAAGCCGCCGTGGCGGTGCTCGCCGTCGTCATGATCCTGGTGATGATCGCCTGCCAGTTCCTCACCCAGAAACTCGTGGCGGCGCGGAGCATGGCGGGGCAGGACGCCGATAGTCCCCTGATGCGCCAGCAGCGGGTCCTCCTCTATGTCCTGCCGTTGATCTTCGGTGTTGGCGGCATCTTCTTCCCCATCGGCGTCCTGGTCTACTGGACGGTCTCCAACGCTTGGACCCTGGCCCAGCAGTTCCTGGTGTCGCGCCGGCCTTGATCGAGGGGGTCAGTGGCCGGCCAGCGCCTGCGACTGCTCCTTCAGGAAGTCGGTGACCGACCTTGGATTGATTCCGCGTTGGCGGAGGGGTTTGTCATCCCAGGTGGCCTCCTCGATATCCGAAGACAACCCGGCGCCCAGCGCAGAAGCCATGGCGTCGTTCCTGCGTTTCAACATAAGCGTGGCCAGCCGCGCCACGGGGCGCGGCATGCGCTGCACCTTCATGGGGCGGTGGGACAGTTCCCCTGCCAGCCCAATGATCTCGTTCGTGGTCAGGGGCTCGGGTCCGCCCACGTCGATCTGTGCCGGCGGAGCGGGCTCCAGCGCCACAGCGGCGAGGAGGGCGGCAATATCCCCGCTGGATACCAGCCGACGGCGGTTGTCGCCCTTGCCGATGACGGTTGCCTTTCCCGCCGCGAGGTCGAACCGGGCGGCGCGGCTGAGTTGGACTTCCTGCAAGCCGTCGGAGCGGACCACCACGGCGCGCATGGGGGAGTCCGCCAGGCGCCGCTCAATGGCGAGCTTGGCCTGTTCCAGCGGGGTCCGCCGCCTGGCGCCGCCGATCGGGAAGGACAGGTAGACAAAGCGCTGCACGCCGGCGGCCTCCGCGGCATCAACAAAATGGCCCATGCCCACCTCGTCGACGTCCCGAATGGTGGCGGAACTGGTCCCCGCAAACCGGCGGGTGATCGCCGTTGCCGTGGCAATCACCGTTTCGACGCCCTCGCACGCGGGCGCCAGCGTCGCAGGTTCGGTGAGGTCGCCGCGCACAATCTGCGCGCCGATCGCCCGGAGCGGTGAATCGTCAGTGGTGGGCCGGACCAGGCAGCGGACATCCTGCCCGGATTCACGCAGCAGCCGGGCCACCCGGCCGCCCAGGTCACCCGTTGCCCCCACCAGGAGGATCATGGCCCTGCTCCTTCCGGGCCGGCTCCGGTGACGGCCTGGACCGCGGCATTCACGTCCGCCGTATCCCTTTCGACAGGCTCCAGGTAGAACCTGACGGCCACGATCCGGTCGCCACGGACGCTGAAGATTGCCACGCCGGCCTGCTCGACGGCGCTGCCGTCCAGGCGGGTGCCACGCGATCCCCATTCGACCCATACTTTGCCGCCGGTGCCGGTGCCGGTGCCGGTTGCCGAGTCCAACACTGTCACGGTGAGGTCAGGGATCCCTGCGAACAGCGCGGACCAGTTCTTCCGTACCTGCGCACTCCCGGTGAAGCTGCGGGCGGGGTGGTTGGGGGTGATATTGACGTAGTCGTCTGCGAACTCGGCCATCATGGCATCGAGGTCGCGCCGCTGGGCTGCGGAAAACATTCGGCGCACAGGGCCGTCGGGGAGGCGGTCCACGCCGTCTGGCGTGTCCATGGAAAAGCTCCTTGATGCCTCGCCGGGCGAGGCTGTCACCTGTTAGATTGATTTAAATACAGTTAGCTGTATTGATTGGAGTTTAAGACCGCATGCAGAGCCCAGTCAATGCCTCCGGGAAACGCCCCGCGAGGCGAAGTTATGACGCACGGCGGCGCCGGCAGCTCGCTGCGGAGTCGCTGCACAGGGTCCGGGCGCATGCCAGGGAGCTGTTCCTCACACAGGGATTTGGGGCGACGACGATTGCCCAGATTGCCCGTGCTGCCGGGGTATCCGCCGAGTCGGTCTACAAGAACTTTGGCAGCAAGGCGGGGCTGGTCCGCGCCATTTACGAGGAGAGCCTCCTTGGTGCGGGCGGCCCGCCGGCCGAACAGAGGTCCGATCTCGCCCAGACAACGGAAACGGACCCGGTACGCCTGATGGAGCGGTTCGGCCGGTTCACCACGGAAATCAGTCCTATCGGCGCCCCGGTCTACCTGCTCATCAGGGATGCGGCGGCCAGCGGCGACGCTTCCATGGCGGCACTGCTGCGTGACGTGGACGATGCCCGTTACCGCCGGATGCTGCACAATGCGCGGCAGCTGGTGGGCAGGGGGCTCCTCCGGCCCGGCCTCAGTACGGCCGAGGCTGCCGACATCATGTTCACCTCCACCGCCGCCGAACTCTACGAGACCCTGGTGATCAAGCGGGAATGGTCCGCCGAACGCTACGGCACCTTCATTGCCCGGACCCTGGCGGCAAACCTGCTGTGACCCGCGCCGGCCGCCAAACCCCGGCGCGTCCCTGTTCCCCGCAGGATTCCCCCGGCAGAATGGGCCCATGGCGCAGCTGATCTACTCCGCAATCATGTCCCTGGACGGTTACACCGCAGACACGGACGGCAACTTCAACTGGTCCGCGCCGGACGAGGAAATCCACGCTTTCGTCAACGACCTGGAGCGGGATGTGGGCACCTACCTCCTGGGCCGCCGGATGTATGAGGTGATGTCGGTCTGGGAAACCATGGACACGCGGGATGAGCCGCCGGTCATCCAGGACTATGCCCGCATCTGGCAGGGGGCGGACAAGGTGGTCTACTCAACCACGCTGGACACCCCCAGTACCCCGAAAACCCGCCTGGAGCGGCAGTTCCTCCCGGAAGCCGTGCGGGACCTCAAGGAGGACAGCGACCGGGACATCAGCATCGGCGGCCCCACCCTCGCGGCGCACGCCCTCAAAGCCGGGCTGGTGGATGAGTGCCAGCTGTTCATCAACCCGGTGGCCGTCGGCGGCGGCCTGCGTTTCCTGCCGGACGGACTGAAGGCACGGCTGGAGTTGCTGGAGGAGCGCCGGTTCGGCAACGGGGTGGTGTACCTGCGTTACCGTGCCCGCTGAACCGCTGCCGTCCCGGCCCGTGGCTGGACCGCGAGCAGGGTGAACAGGAGGGCCACCAGGGCTGTTCCCACCAACAGGAGCAGCCCGATCGAATAGCTGCGCGTCGCGGCGTCGTAGGTTGCGCCCATGACCAGCGGGGGAAAATAGCCGCCCAGGCCGCCCGCCGCGCTGACGATGCCGCTGATGCTGCCCACTTTTCCTGCCGGGGACAGGACACCAACCCACGCGAACACCCCGCCCGTCCCCAGCCCCAGCGCCGCAGCCATGGCAACGAACGTGGCACCTGCGGGAACCTCGCCGTCGGGCCGCAGGTTCACCACCCAGCCCAGGACCGCGACGGCAGCCAGCGCCACGAGCACCACGGGCTTGGAGCCCAGCTTGTCCGCCAGCACCCCGCCAACGGGACGGGCCAGGACGGCGGCCAGGGCAAATCCGGCCGTCCGGGCGCCGGCGCCGGCAGGATCGAAGCTGTAGACGTCGCGCAGGTAGGTGGGCAGGTAGGTGGCGAACGACACGAAGCCACCAAAGACAACTGCGTACAGGAAGCACATCTTCCACGTGACGGCCGTCCTGGCCGCGTCCAGGAGTTTGGGCAGCACGGGCGCGTGGTTGGGGGCCCAGCCCGGTGATTCCTTCATGACAAACCAGACCAGTGCCGCCATCGCGGCCAGGACCCCGGCGATCAGCAGGTGGGTGGGAAAGTACCCGATCGCGGCCACCAGCCGCGGATTCAGGAAAGCAGCCAGCGCCGTCCCGCCCATGCCGGCGCCAAAGACGCCGGTGGCGAAGCCCCTGCGTGCCGGTTCGTACCAGGCACTGACGAACGGGATCCCCACGGCGAACACCGTCCCCGCCACGCCGAGCAGCAGCCCCGCCCCCAGCACCAGCGCAAAGGAACTGATGAGGCCGCCCACGGACACCAGGAGGATGGGCGGGATGGCGGCCAGCAGGACAAAGGTGAACATGGCCCTGCCGCCGTACTTGTCCGTGAGCGTGCCCACTACGATCCGTCCCAGCGAACCGACGAACACCGGCATGGCCACCAGGATCCCCGTGGTGGCCGGCGTCAGGGACAGGTTCTGGGTGTAGAAGGCACCCAGTGTGGCCACCGAGTTCCACGCCCAGAATCCTGCCACCGACGCCGCCGTGGCCAGCGCCAGGTTCAGCGCCCTGCCGGTCACTGGCGTTGAGGTTGTTCCGGCCACTGCTTGCTCCTCACCACATCATCCAAAACGCACCGCCGGTCAGCGGTTGCGCGTGTCCCTGTCCGGCGTGCCCACGGCGGACCAGCCCCGGCCCTTGGTCTCCCTGTCCCGTGACCGGTAAACGATGTATGGGCGGAACAGGTAGTGCAGGGGCGCGGTAAAGGCGTGCACCAGCCGCGTGAACGGCCAGATGACGAACAGCGCCATCCCCACCAGCGTGTGCAGGTGGAAGGAGAACGGCGCGGCCGCCATCGCCGCAATATCCGGCTGGAAGATAAACAGCGACCGGAACCACGGCGCCACCGTTTCCCGGTAGTTGTGCCCGTGTTCGCCCTCGAACACGCTGGCCAGCGTGGTCCACAGGCCAAACACGATGGCAGCAGTCAGCACCACATACATGGTCTTGTCGTTCTTGGTGGTGGCCATGAACACCGGCCCCGTGGTGCGCCGCCGGTAGATCAGCAGCGCAATTCCGCCCAGCGTTCCCACACCGGCGATGCCGCCCACCAGCAGGGCATTGAAGTGGTAGAACTCCTGGCTCATGCCCGCCGCCGCCGTCCAGGCCATCGGAATCACCAGGCCGAAGAAATGCCCGGCGATGACGGCCAGCAGCCCGAAGTGGAACAGCGGGGAAGCGATCCGCAGGAGCCGGGATTCATACAGCTGGGAGGACCTGGTGGTCCAGCCGAACTGGTCGTACCGGTACCGCCACACCAGCCCGCCCACCAGCACCACCGCCATGACGTAGGGCAGCACGCCCCACAGGACGGTGTCCCAGGTGTTAACGACGACGGCGGCTCCCGGCTCCGTCTCGAGCATCGCCCCGAGTGCCCGCATGGTCAGCCCCTCCTGACGGGCAGCAGCCGCGGGTCATAGGGGTCGAGCCCCACGCTTTCGGTGGGTGGTCCGTATCCGGCCATGCGCATCACTTCCTGCTCGTCCTGCGGTGACTTTCCGGGCAGCGTGGCGCAGATGGCCGCCAGGATCCCGCTGTGCGGCAGGTTGTCCCGCAGCAGCCCGAGCCGGAGCATCTCAAGGCTGGCCCGGTAGCGCTGCAGCAGTTCGCGTCCGGCGGCCCCATCAACCCGGGCCGCGAATTCCAGCACCATGGGCAGGTAGTCCGGGAGTTCCCCGTCCAGGTCCACCAGGACACCGCTGTGCCGGTAGGCCTCCTTGAAGAGGCCCAGCACTTCTCCGCGGCGGCGGGTGTCCCCGTCCGTCCAGTAGCTCAGGTGCAGGGCATGCCGCCTGCCGAGGTCGAATTCCCGGACGTACTGGGCCTGCAGTTCCATGGGCGGGGTGGCTGCCAGCAGGTCCAGCACCGGCGCGAACCCGGGCAGGGCGCCGGGAAATTCGGACAGCGCGGCCCGGACCAGGGGAACCCGCTCCACCAGTTCCTCGTCCGGGTAGGACAGGCACCAGGCCGCGGCAAGGTAGACCACCTGGTCGCGGCGGGTCATGGCTGGCCGGTTCACTGTTGGTCCTCGGCACCGGCAAGGGTGTCCGGGGCCGGGCCGCCGTCCGGGGAATGCCTGTCCGGGTAATCCTTGTCCGGGAAGAGTCCGGGAGGTGCGCCGCGGCCATCCCAGTTCAACAGGTTCACCCTCCCGCGCAGGCTTGTTCCTGCCGCGATGGTGTCCGAGCTCTGCCGGTCCCGCAGCGCGTTGAACGTGTCCACGGCCACCGGGACGGGCCTGCCGCTCGCCTCGCCGAACGGTGCTGAATCCTGCATGCCCGGTCCGCCGTCGAAATCCAGCGAACAGCCCAGCTCCTCCAGGTCGTGGGCCTGCTCCACGTGGGCTGTGGGAATGACGTAGCGCTCGCTGTACTTGGCGATGGCCATCAGCCGGTACATGTCGTACATCGTCTGCCCGTCCATGCCCACCGCCTCCGGGATGGACTCGTCGGGGTCCTCGCCCATGCTGATGCCGCGCATGAAGGAACGCATGGCCGCAAGCTTCCGCAGGACGGCGGTGACCCGTTCCGTATCCCCGGCGGTGAAGAGTTCGGCGAGGTACTCCACCGGGATCCGGAGGGCGTCGATGGCGCCGAACAGGTTGCCGGTGTCCTCGCCGTCGTGGCCCTGGTCCCGCAGCAGGTCCACCACCGGGGAGAGCGGCGGCACGTACCAGACCATGGGCATGGTGCGGTACTCCGGGTGCAGCGGCAGCGCCACCTTGTAGACCTTGGCCAGGGCGTAGACGGGGGACCGGCGGGCCGCGTCCAGCCAGTCCTCCGGGATGCCCTGCGCCCTGGCCTCGGCCTGGACGCGCGGGTCGTGGGGGTCCAGCAGCACATCCATCTGGGCGTCGTAGAGGTCCTGCGGGTCGGTGACGGACGCTGCCGCAGTGACGGCATCGGCGTCGTACAGGAACAACCCCAGGTAGCGCAGCCGGCCCACGCATGTTTCGGAGCAGACGGTCGGCAGGCCAACCTCCACGCGGGGGTAGCAGAACGTGCACTTCTCGGCCTTGCCGGTCTTGTGGTTGAAGTAGATCTTCTTGTAAGGGCAGCCGGTGACGCACTGGCGCCAGCCGCGGCAGCGGTCCTGGTCCACCAGCACGATCCCGTCCTCCACCCGCTTGTAGATGGCGCCCGACGGGCAGGACGCCATGCAGGACGGGTTCAGGCAGTGCTCGCAGATCCGGGGCAGGTAGAACATGAAGGTCTGCTCATAGGCGAACTTGATCTTGTCCTCTGACTCGCGCCGGACCTTCTCCACGATGGGATCCAGGTGGCCGTGGTCCTGCGAGCCGCCCAGGTTGTCATCCCAGTTCGCGGACCAGGTGATCTTAGTGTCTTCACCGGTGATCAGGGACTTGGGCCGGGCCACGGGGAAGTCGTCGCCCAGGGGTGCGTCCACCAGGGTCTTGTAGTCGTAGGTCCAGGGCTCGTAGTAGTCCTTGAGCTCCGGCTGGACAGGGCTGGCGAAGATGCCGAACAACTTCTTGACCCTGCCGCCGACCTTCAGCGTCAGCTTGCCGCGGCGGTTCAGGGTCCAGCCGCCGTACCAGCGGTCCTGGTCCTCATAACGGCGGGGGTAACCCTGCCCGGGCCGGGTCTCCACGTTGTTGAACCACACGTACTCCATGCCGGCACGGTTGGTCCATGCCTGCTTGCAGGTCACGGAGCACGTGTGGCACCCGATGCACTTGTCCAGGTTCATCACCATGCCCATTTGGGCCATCACACGCATCAGTACTGCACCTCCTGCGAGCGGCGGCGCACCGTGGCCACCATGTCGCGCTGGTTTCCGGTGGGGCCAAGGTAGTTGAACGCGTACGCCAGCTGCGCGTAGCCGCCGGCCAGGTGCGAGGGTTTCACCAGCAGCCGGGTCACGGAGTTGTGGATTCCGCCGCGCCGGCCGGTCGCCTCCGATTTCGGGACATCGATGGTGCGTTCCTGGGCGTGGTGGACGTAGACCACGCCTGCCGGCATGCGGTGGCTGACGATCGCGCGTGCCACCAGGACGCCGTTGACGTTGGTGCACTCCACCCAGTCGTTGTCCCGGACCTTGATGGCGTCGGCGTCGGCCGGGCTCATCCAGACGGTCGGTCCGCCGCGGGACAGGGACAGCATCAGCAGGTTGTCCTGGTATTCGGAGTGGATGGACCACTTCGAGTGCGGTGTCAGGTACCTGACCGTCACCTCCATGGCGCCGTCCGAGCCGAGCCGCGGTTCGCCGAACAACCGGTGCATGTCCAGCGGCGGCCGGTAGATGGGCAGGGCCTCGCCGATGTCGATCATCCAGTCGTGGTCCAGGAAGAAATGCATCCTGCCGGTGAGGGTGTGGAAGGGTTTGAGCCGTTCGATGTTGATGGTGAACGGGGCGTACCGCCGCCCTCCGGTCTCGGAGCCGGACCACTCCGGGGACGTGATCACGGGGACCGGACCTGCCTGGGTCTGGGCGAAGGTGATGAACTTTTCCTCCGAGCCCTCCGCCAGGTCCGCCAGCTTCCTTCCGGTGCGGACCTCCAGGTCCTTGAAGCCCTGCACGGACAAGGCGCCGTTGGTGGTGCCGGAGAACGCCAGGATTGCTTCCGCCATTTTTGAATCGGTGTCCATGGCCGGCCGGCCGTCCGCCGCGCCGCCCAGCATCACGCCGTTGGCATGGCTGAGGCGGGCCAACGGTTCGGCCATTTTGTAGGTGACATTCTTGACGGTGAAGCCCAGTTTGTCGGCCAGGGGCCCGACGGCGGCGAGCTTGTCCGCGATGGCCGTGTAGTCCCGCTCCACCACGGAAAAGACGGGCATATTCTGCCCCGGCACCGCAGGGATGTCCGGGTCCCGCCAGTCGCGGACCCGGCCGCCGGGCTGGGCGAGCTGGCCCGGGGTGTCGTGCTGCAGCGGGATGCTGACGAGGTCGCGGCGGACGCCCAAGTGGGTTTTTGCCTGCCGGGAGAATTCCCGGGCCAGGAGGTGGAAGGTGTCGAAGTCCGTCTTGGTTTCCCACGGCGGGTCGATTGCGGGGCTGAAGGCGTGCACGAACGGGTGCATATCCGTGGAGGAAAGGTCATGCTTTTCGTACCAGGTGGCGGCCGGGAACACGACGTCGGACAGCAGCGTGGTGGACGTCATCCGGAAGTCGGCGGAGACCAGGAGGTCCAGTTTCCCCTCCGGCGCTTCCTGGTGCCAGGCCACGTCCCGGGGCTTGAGTTCCTCTGCGCTGTCCCCGCCCAGGACGTTGTTGTGGGTTCCCAGCAGGTTGCGGAGGAAATACTCGTTGCCCTTCGCGGATGAACCGAAGAGGTTGGACCGCCACAGCACCAGGGTCCGCGGCCAGTTGGCCGGGGCGTCCACGTCCTCGATGGCAGGGTTGAGGGAGCGGTTCTTCAGCGCTTCGGCGATGTAGGAAGGTGCGTCGGCGGCGGTCCCGGCGGCCACGGCGGCCTCCGCCTCATCGGCCACGTCCAGGGGGTTGCGGTCGAACTGCGGGTAGAAAGGCATCCAGCCCAGCCGGGCGGACTGGGCGATGGCGTCCGCCGTGTGCATGCCGTCCAGCTTTCCGGTGGACAGAGGGGATTTGAGGGCGTCGGCGGAGTACCCGTCCTGCCGCCACTGGTCCGTGTGCATGTACCAGTAGCTGGTGCCGGTCATGGTCCGCGGCGGCCGTGACCAGTCCAGGGCATTGGCCAGGGACACCCAGCCGGTGATTGGCCGGGTCTTTTCCTGGCCCACGTAGTGCGCCCAGCCCCCGCCGTTGCGGCCCATGCAGCCGGTGAGCATCACCAGGGCCAGCACCGCCCGGTACGTGGTGTCACCGTGGAACCACTGGCAAATGCCCGCGCCCATGATGATCATGGAGCGGCCCTGCGACTGCTCTGCATTGCGGGCGAACTCCCGAGCCACCCGGATGCAGGCCTGGGCAGGGACGCTGGTGATCTCCTCCTGCCAGGCCGGTGTGTAAGGGGTGGCGGCGTCGTCGTAGCCGGCCGCCCACTCGCCGGGCAGGCCGTCCCTGCCCACGCCGTACTGGGCAAGCATCAGGTCGAACACGGTGGTCACCAGCTGGCCGTCCACCTCCATGACCGGGACACCCCTGCGGAGGATGCTGCCTTCGCCGCCTGCGTCCTCGAAACAGGGGAGCAGGATTTCGGCGCTCTCCCCGGACACTTCCCGGAGGGACAGGGCGGGCTCCATCCCCTCAAGGTCCAGGTTCCACTTGCCTTCGCCGCTGCCCGAGTACCGGAACCCCATCGACCCGTTGGGGACCGCCGGCCGCCCCGCGGCCTTGTCGAACAGGACGGTGCGGAACGCCGCATCCTCAGCCGTGGACTCCCCGGGGACGTCGAGGGCGGTGAGGAACTTCGACGGCGTGAGGGCGCCGTCGTCGGTCTTCTCCAGCCTGACCAGGAAGGGAAGGTCCGTGTACTGCTTCACGTAGTCGGTGAAGAACGGCACCTGCCGGTCCACGAAGGATTCCTTCAGCATGACGTGGCCCATGGCCATGGCCAGTGCAGCATCGGTTCCGGCCTGCGCCGGGAGCCATTCGTCTGCGAATTTGGTGTTGTCCGCGTAGTCGGGGCTGACGGTGACCACCTTGGTGCCGCGGTACCGGACCTCGGTCATCCAGTGCGCATCCGGGGTGCGCGTGACCGGAACGTTGGAACCCCACATCATGAGGTAGCGGGCGTCCCACCAGTCTCCGGATTCGGGAACGTCGGTCTGGTCGCCGAACACCTGGGGGCTGGCGACGGGAAGGTCGGCGTACCAGTCGTAGAAGGACGTCATCACCCCGCCGATGAGCTGGATGAAGCGGGTCCCCACCGCGTGGGACACCATGGACATGGCCGGGATGGGGGAGAAGCCCGCGCAGCGGTCCGGGCCGTACGTTTTGATGGTGTTCACGTGGGCTGCGGCGGCAATCTCGATGGCTTCCTGCCAGGAGACGCGCACCAGGCCGCCCTTGCCGCGGGCCTGCTGGTAGCGCCGCCGCTTTTCCGGGTCGGCAGCGATCTCTGCAAAGGCCAGCACTGGATCGCCCAGCCGGGCTTTGGCCTCCCGGTACATCTCCACCAGGACTCCGCGGGCATATGGAAAGCGGACGCGGGTGGGGGAGTAGGTGTACCAGGAAAAGGCCGCCCCGCGGGGACAGCCTCTTGGTTCATACTCCGGGCTGTCCGCGCCCACGGACGGGTAGTCCGTCTGCTGCGACTCCCAGGTGATGATGCCGTCCTTGACGTACACCTTCCAGGAGCACGAACCGGTGCAGTTCACCCCGTGCGTGGAGCGGACCACCTTGTCATGGCTCCAGCGGTCGCGATAAAAGATGTCACCCTTGCGGCCGCCCTCCCGGAACACCGCCCTGCCGTCCTCTGTCTGGTCCCACCTCGTGAAGAAACGGCCCAGCTTCAACATTGCTTCTGATGCGGGTCCATCTAGCCCCGCATGGGGTCCGGCAGCCATGCCCCCAAGCTAGGCAGGCGCTTTAAAGGCGGGATAGGGCACAAAGGCCCTGTTCAGGGCCAAATGGCTTCAGCGTGCAGGTGCCGGGAAGGCAGAATGGGTGCATGACACGCATCGCCATCATCGGCGGCCACGGCAAAGTGGCCCTTCTCCTGTCCGCACTCCTCACCGGCGAGGGCCACTCCGTCACCTCGTTCATCCGCAATCCGGACCACGCCGGCGACGTCGCCGGCACCGGCGCAACGCCGGCCGTGCTGGACGTGGAGAATTCGACGACCGAGGCCATCGCCGGGGCCCTCGCCGGACACGACGCCGTGGTCTGGTCCGCCGGCGCAGGGGGCGGCAGCCCGGAGCGCACCTACGCCGTGGACAGGGATGCCGCCATCCGCTCCATGGATGCCGCTGTCCAGGCCGGGGTGAACCGGTACGTCATGGTGTCCTACTTCGGTGCCGGTACGGACCACGGGGTGCCGGAGGACAACAGCTTCTTTGCGTACGCGGAGGCCAAGGCGGCAGCGGACGAGTACCTGCGCGGCACCGGGCTGGCCTGGACCATCCTTGGCCCTGGCGCACTGACGGACAAGCCCGGAACGGGACTGATCGACGTCGACCCTTCGCCGGAAGGGGACCGGGACACCTCCCGTGCCAATACGGCCATCGTGGCAGCAGCCGTGCTGGACCTGCCCCAGACCGCCGGCCGGACCATCGAATTCCGCGACGGCACGCTGCCCGTGGCGGCGGCCCTGGAACCGCGCCCGTAACCGCCGGGGAAGCGGCTCATGGACCAGCTCGCCCTCATCATCGGACTGCTGCTGGCCACGGTGGTGGCTGTGGGCCTGGGGGACAGGCTGAAGCTGCCGTACCCGGTCCTGATGCTCCTCCTGGCAGTGGCGCTGACCTTCATCCCGGGCTTTCCTGACCTGGAGATTGCCCCAGAGCTCATCCTGCCCATCTTCCTGCCGCCATTGCTGTTTGCCACCGCCCAGCGGAGTTCGTGGGCGGTGTTCCGGGTCCGGTGGCGCACGCTGCTCCTGATGGCCGTGGCCCTGGTGGTCATCACCACGGCGGTTGTGGCCGGCGCGGCGTGGCTGATGATTCCCGGCATAGGGGTTCCCGCGGCCATCGCCCTCGGGGCCATGGTGGCGCCCCCGGATCCTGTGGCCGTGGAGTCGGTGGCGGGCCGGGTGCACATGCCGCGCCGCCTGATCACGGTCCTTCAAAGCGAGGGACTATTCAACGACGCCGCCGCCATCGTGATCTTCCAGGCGGCCGTGGCCGCCGCCGTGGGCGGCACCAGGGTGCAGGCCGACGTCGTCCTGCAGTTCCTGGTGGGCGCGGCACTTGCCGTCCTGGTGGGCATCGCCATGGGCTGGCTGATCGCCCTGGTCACCCGGCTGGTCACATCCATGGTGGCCCGCAGCGCTGTGACCCTGGTGGTGCCTTTCGCCGCGTACATCCTCGCCGAGGAGGTGCACGCCTCAGGTGTCATTGCCGTGGTGGTGACCGCCCTTGAAATGCAGCGCCACGCCCGCCCGCAGGACGCGGCCGAACGCGTCACGCGGACTGCTTTTTGGGATGTGGTGGAACTGCTGGTCACCGGGCTGGCCTTCGGCCTGGTGGGGCTGGAAATCCGCCATGTGGTCCGCGATGAGGGGACGGAAATCTTCGGCATGATCGGGGTGGCCGTCGTGGTCTGCGTCCTGGTCTTCGCGGTCCGCTTCCTGTGGCTGGGTGTCCTGGCCCTTGGCGCCCGCAACCGCCGGAACCTCCTGCAGCCCACGTCCCTGAAGGAAGTCCTCATCCTGACCTGGTGCGGCATGCGCGGGCTGGCCACCCTGGCATTGGCCCTGGCCCTGCCGCTCACCCTGGCGGATGGGACGCCTTTCCCGGGCCGGGACTACCTGCTGGTGATTGCCTGCGCGGTGCTGCTTGCCACGCTGGTCCTTCCCGGGCTGACGCTGCCGTGGTTGATGCGTTTCCTCAAGGCCTCCGAGGACGGTACAGCCGAACGCGACGCCGTCCGGCTGCTGGCCACACGTGCGCAGGCAGCGGCGGTCGCGGCCCTGAAGCAGCACGACCTGATGACGGACCTGCCGCCGGAGAAAGTGGCGCTGGTCAGGGACCGGATGCGGCGCCTGCACGCGGAGCTGACGGACGGGAGCCTGAGGAACGAACCGCTGGCAGAAAAGCGCCAGCGGGGACGTGAGCTGGCCATCGCCGTCCAGACCATCGCGCTTGACGCGGCGCGGCAGGAAGTGGTGGCGGCCCGCAACGAGCCGGACATGGACCCGGAGGTGGCGGACCGGGTGCTCCGTCAGCTGGACCTGCGGACCATGGTCATGCCGGAGTAACGGGTTCAGGCCGGAGTAACGGGCCCCGCCAGCACCAGGTCCAGCGAGTTCCCCTCCACATAATCGAGGGCGCGGCGCACGGCGCCCACCGTCACGATGGAATCGCCCAGCGGGGATACTGCCACGCGTGCGGGGGTGGCAGTGTATTCAGCCAGGCGCTCGCTGATGGGGTCAAGGAGCACGTGGGCCGAATCTGCCACCCCGCCGCCGATTACCACCAGCTCGGGGTTGAGCATGGTGGCCACGGTCCCCACCACCCGGGCCATCCTGTCCGCCAGCCGGTCCAGGATGCCCATCGCCACGGCATCGCCTTGGGCTGCGGCGGCGAAGACCTGCTCTGCCTCCACCCGCCCGGGCTGGACGTCACGGAGGGCTGTGGGGCTGTCCGTGGCCAGGGCTTCGGCCGCCCAGGTCCGGGCCAGGTGGGCAATGCCATAGGTATCGCCCACGCCTTCCACCAGGTTCAGGTACGCGAGCTCCCCGGCACTGCCCCGCGTTCCGTGGACCAGCCGGCCGCCCTCCACAATGCCAGAGCCCAGCCGCTCACTGGCCAGGATCACCACCACATCTTCAATACCCGCGGCTGCCCCCTGCCAGCGGTCACCCAGGGCCGCAAGGTTGGCGTCGTTTTCCAGCAGCACGGTCCAGCCGCGGGTTTCCTTGAGGGCCGGCCGCAGTCCCACGTCGAACAGCCCCCAGAATGTCTGCGTGGCCACTACGTCCCCGTGCCGGTCCACCGGCGCGGCGACCCCCGCGCACACGGCCAGCACCTGTCCTGGTTCCGCTCCTGCGGAGCCAAGGGCGGCCATGGCCACGCCGTCGATAAAGGCGGTGCGTTCCCGGGAGTTGACGTCCCCGGCCTGGAAGGGGCGGCTGGACCGGCCAAGGGTCTTGCCCCGGAGATCCGATACCACCGCGGTGACTTTGGAGTAGCCGATGTCCATGCCCAGCACCACGCCGGCCCGCTCATTGAGCTCGAATCGGCGTGCCGGGCGGCCCTTCCGGTACCCGCCGAACTCCCGCTGGTTCTCCAGCTCCTGGATCCAGCCCCGCCGGACCAGGTCCTCGCAGACAGCGATGGTGGTAGCCCGCGTCAGGCCGGTGGCAGCCATGACGTCGGTGACGGTCACCGCTCCCGAGGCGCGCATGAACTCCAGGACAGCGCCGGCACTGACCCGCCGCAGCAGCTGGGGAGTCGCCGGAACCGGTTCAGGCATGCTGTTGACCTTCCTGTCCAAAACACCAGATAATACTTGAGGAAGTAAATTTAGACTCAATATAAATATAGCCGCACTGAAGAAAAGGGTCAGTCCTTGTCCACCACCGCCACTCTGGCAACCCTGTCCGACTCTGACCGTCTGGCCGACCCCAACTGGTGGCGCCAGGCCTCCGTCTACCAGATCTACCCCCGCAGCTTTGCCGACTCCAATGGCGACGGCATCGGCGACCTGAAGGGCATCACCGCCAAGGTCCCGTACCTCAAGACGCTGGGCATCGACGCCGTGTGGCTGAGCCCGTTCTACCCGTCCGCGCTCGCCGACGGCGGCTACGACGTGGACGACTACCGGGACGTCGACCCCAAGCTGGGTACCCTGGCTGACTTTGACGAGATGGCCAAGGCACTGCACGAAGCCGGCATCAAACTGATCGCGGACATCGTCCCCAACCATTCCTCCGACCGCCACAAGTGGTTCCAGGAGGCGCTTGCGTCCCCCAAGGGCTCCCCGGCCCGCGACCGCTACATCTTCAGGGACGGCAAAGGCCCCAACGGTGAGTTCCCGCCGTCGGACTGGGACTCGGTGTTTGGCGGCCCGGCGTGGGAGCGCATCACCGAACCCGACGGCACCCCCGGCCAGTGGTACATGCACATCTTCGCCAAGGAACAGCCGGACCTGAACTGGTCCAACCGCGAAATCCGCGACGACTTCCTCAAGACCCTGCGTTTCTGGTCCGACCGCGGAGTGGACGGTTTCCGCGTTGACGTGGCACACGCCCTCACCAAGGACCTCACCGAGCCGCTGCTCTCCAAGCTTGAACTGAGCGCCGCCAACACCGGCGTTGACGGATTTGACGACGGCACGCACCCGTTCTGGGACCGCGACGAAGTGCACGAGATTTACGCCGAATGGCGCGAGGTCTTCAACGAGTACAACCCGCCGCGCACCGCCGTCGCCGAAGCCTGGGTGCACGCCACCCGGCGTGCCCGCTACGCCAGCCCCCAGGGCCTCGGCCAGGCGTTCAACTTCGACCTCCTTCAGGCTGATTTTGACGCCGCCGAATACAAGGAAATCATCACCCGCAACCTCGCCGAGGCCGCGGCCACCGGCGCCTCCTCCACCTGGGTGTTCTCAAACCACGACGTGGTGCGGCACGCCACCCGCTATGGCCTGCCGCAGGTAGCCAAGGAAAAGGCCGGCGCCAAGGGCCAGGACGGCAAGGACTGGCTGCTCGCCGGCGGCCCCAAGGACCAGTTGGACGTCGAGCTCGGTGAACGGCGCGCCCGCGCCGCCACTCTGCTGATGCTGGCTGTTCCCGGCTCCGCGTACCTCTACCAGGGCGAGGAGCTGGGCCTGCAGGAAGTGGCCGAGATTCCCGAGTCGGAACGCCAGGACCCGTCCTTCTTCCGTAACAAGGGCGTGGAGATCGGCCGCGACGGCTGCCGGGTCCCACTGCCCTGGAAGGTGGAAGGTACGTCCTTCGGCTTCGGCGACGGCGGGTCCCACCTGCCGCAGCCCGATTGGTTCAGCAAGTACGCCGTCGAGGCCCAGGACGGAACCGAGGGATCCACGCTGGAGCTCTACCGCAAGGCCCTGAAGCTGCGCCGCGAACTGCTCACCGGTGAAGAGCTGGAGTGGATGGAGAGCGGCAACCCGGACGTCCTGCACTTCAAGCGCCCCAACGGGTGGCAGTCCGTGACCAACTTCGGGAACACCGCCGTGGACCTTCCCGCCGGCACGGTCCTGGTCAGCAGCGCCCCGTTGGAGGACGGCAAGCTGCCGGCCAACACCACCGCATGGCTGCGCTGATCCTGGATCCCGCGGACGCCCGGGCACTGCCGAAGCAGGCTGTCCGGACGGGCGGCCGGGGCTGATGCAGGAAGTCATTTACGGCTGCATGGGGCTGGGCGGCAGTTGGTCTGAGGAACCCCATGGCACCCACCATGTGGAGCAGGCCGCTGCTGCCGTCCAGGCCGCCCTGGACGTGGGCACTACCTTGTTCGACCATGCGGACATCTACCGCGGCGGCAAGTCCGAGGCCGTGTTCGGTGAAGTGCTGGCCGGTACGCAGGGCCTGCGGGAGCGGATCCGGCTGCAGACCAAGTGCGGCATCCGGCTGAACGAGCGCGGCCTGCAGACGCACTACGACCTGAGCCGGGATGCCATCCTGGAACGCGTAAACGGCAGCCTCGAACGGCTCCGCACCGACTATGTGGACATCCTCCTGCTCCACCGCCCGGACCCCCTGGCGGACCCTGCGGAGGTGGGGGCCGCCGTCGGGCAGCTCATGGCCGAAGGCAAGGTCCGGCAGCTGGGTGTGTCCAACATGTCCGCCGCGCAGATCGAAGTGCTTCAGGACCGGCTGGAGACCCCCGTGGTGGCCAACCAGCTGGAGATGAGCCTGCTCAAGCGGGCGTGGCTGGAGAGCCAGGTCCTGGTCAACCATCCGGAACACCTGGACTACAGCTTTCCGCACGGCACGCTGGAGTACTGCACGCGCAACAGCATCACGTTGCAGGCGTACGGCTCCCTGGCCCGCGGCGCCTACACCGGCGCTGAACCGGAAAGCCCCACATCAGCCCGGGCCGCCACCGCGGAACTCGTGGCGCAGCTTGCGGGCCAGTACGGAACGTCCGGCGAGGCCGTCCTCCTGGGATGGCTGATGAAGCATCCGGCTGGGATCGCGCCGGTCATCGGCACGGCCAATCCCGACCGGATCCGGGCCTGCGGCGACGCGGCGCGGGTGGCAGGGGCCCTCACCCGTGCCGACTGGTACAAACTCTGGGTCACCGCACGGGGCAGCAACATCCCCTGAGCCTCCCAACTGCTGCCAGCTACTTTCCGCACCAGGCCGGTCACAACCCGTTTAGTTCGTATTGATCCTCACAAGCGGGCCGTTTTCTTCGCCGTGCCGCTCGCGGGCCGGATACTGTAGAAAGCATGACGTCTACCATCGCCGCCGAAACCGTTAGGCCGGAACGCAATATCCCCGCAGAGATCGCCCGTTCCTGGCTGCTGGTCAATGCCATGAAGCCGGAGCTCTTCGACCAGTCGGCCGTGTCCCGCGCCGATTCGATCATCCTGGATATCGAAGATGCGGTGGACCCCTCGCAGAAGGACCAGGCCCGGAACAACGTCATCGACTGGCTGACGTCCGGCGGCAAGGCCTGGGTCCGGATCAACGACGCCACCAGCCCGTTCTGGGCCGATGACCTTGCCGGCCTGCGCGGCACCCCGGGACTGCTCGGCGTGATGCTCGCCAAGACCGAGTCCGCGGACCAGGTGACCGAGAGCTACCACCGCATGGACGGCAAGACGCCCGTCATTCCGCTGGTGGAATCCGCCTTGGGCATCGAGGAAGCCAACCACATCGCCAAGGCCCAGGGCGCGTTCCGCCTGGCCTTCGGCTCCGGTGACTTCCGCCGCGACACCGGCATGGCCGCCACCCCGGAAGCCATGGCCTACCCGCGCGCCAAGCTCGTCGTCGCCAGCCGCGTGGGCAACCTGCCCGGCCCCATCGACGGCCCCACCGTCGGTACCAACCACCCCATCCTGCGCGAGCAGACCGGCATCACGGTGATGATGGGCATGACCGGCAAGCTCTGCCTGGCCATCGACCAGACCCCGGTGATTAACGAAGTCATCAGCCCCACGCCGTCGGACGTCGCCTGGGCCACCGACTTCATGAACGACTTCGAGGCAAACGGCCGCGTTATCCGTGACGGCTCCGACCTGCCCCGCCTGGGCCGCGCCGAAAAGATCATGAAGCTCGCGGTAGCCTTTGGGGTGCAGCCCGCGCTGTAGCGCCACCCACCACTTCAGGAGACCCCGTGACCGATACCCGCTATCTGGTCCACGGGGTCTTTTGGGATGGTCCGCCTGCTTCAACGCCAACGGACGACGGCGGCCCGGTCCTGCGCCTCCAGTCACCCGAGGGGGACTTCCTGGAGATCAGCCTCAGGGCGGGCAGCCGGCTCGGCTTCAAGGTGGTGGAACCCGGAAGGTTCTGCTTGGGCCACGTCCAGGTCCAGTCAGCAGGCTCCCGCCGCCACATCCTGTGCGGCTCGGCCGCCCCGGCGCTTCGGGGCAAGCAATGCGAGCGGTGCTTCGTGCTGGACGAGTCCCGCCTGATGCACGACTTCCACCGCGGCGGCAGGGTAACCCCTGGCCTGCGGGACTACCTGATGCAGGAACACTGGCTCTACGTGGCCACGTTCGCGGGAGGCGCCACCAAGGTGGGAACGGCCTCCGGCCCACGGAAGTGGAACCGTTTGGCGGAGCAGGGGGCCGCAGTGGCGAGGTACGTTGCGAGGGCGGAGGATGGCCGTGTGGTGCGGGTCCTCGAGGACCTGGTAACTGCCGGGGTTGGGCTGACGCAGCAGGTGCGCTCTGCAGCAAAGGCGGAGGCGCTGCTGCAGCCGCTCCCGGCCAAGGCGCTGGACGCCGTCAATGCCCGCGCGGCCGGTGACGTGCAGGCCCTGCTGGCGCGCACCGCCGTCGACGGCTTCCAGGCTGTGGAGGAGCAGTGGCTGCGGCCCGCGCATGCTGAACCCCTTTACGGAAGGACGCCGCGCCACGCCTACCCGCACGCGCTGGACCAGGGACAGCACGGCTTCAGCATCGCAGCCCTGGGCGGGGCCAACGCGCTGGCGCGGCTGGACGGCACGGACGCCGAATTCGTGGTCAACCTGTCCCGGCTGGCCGCCCGGACCGTCGTGCTGGGGGAGTACGCCTCGGAGGTGCCGGCAGTACAGGAACCCTTGTTCTGAACGTCGGGGTCACGGCCCAGGCCGCCGGGGTGGCTGCGGACTCGGTAGACTTGGACGGTGCTGAACGAATTCTGGGCCACCGCGCCCACCCGCTACAAAGTCCTGGTCTTCAGCGCGATGGGACTGATCGCCGTCGGCATCATCCTTAACCTGGTGGGCAACACCAGCGGCAACCAAGCACTGGCCATGGCTTCCCTTCCCCTCATCGGGCTGGGGCTGGTCCTCCATGTCGTGGGCATCGTGGTCCGCGGCCAGGCGATCCGCAGGAACCTCAAGCGCTAGCTGCCGCCGCGTTCCGCAGGACGTGGCTGCGGGCGTGGTCAACGGCATCCGGCAATTCCTCAAACAGGTGCTTGTGGTGCCGCAGGGAACGGATCACGCCCACGTTGGTCACCAGGTCAAGATGGTCCGGCCGGACGCCCTTGAGCAAAACGGTGATGCCGCGCAGCTCCAGCGCGGAAATCACCTCCACCAGGGCGTGGGCACCGGTGGCGTCGAGCATCCGCAGCTGGGACAACCTGATGATGGCCACCTGAACGTCCTTGACCTGGCTGATCTCCTGGAGGATGCGTTCGGCGGCGCCAAAGAACATCGCCCCATCCAGCCGGAAGAGCGCGATGTGTTCGTCTCCTTCCACCGGGGGACCCGGAATACCCTCGCGCTGGACGCCGCTCAGGGAGGCGAAGGTCCGCAGGGCGAAGAGGGCTGCCGCGGCCAGTCCAATCTGGATGGCAACGATGAGGTCGAATGCCACGGTAATGACCGCCGTGAGCACGAAAACAGCGGCATCTGCCCGCGTGGAACGCAGGATGGCGGTGATGGTGCGCTGCGAGACCATTCGCACCGCAGTGACCATCAGGACCCCGCCAAGTGCTGCCAGCGGGATGCGGCTGACCATTCCGGACGCCAGATAGGTGATGCCCAGCAGTACGACGGCGTGCACAGCTGCGGCCAGGCGGGTCCTCGCCCCGGAACGCACGTTCACCGCCGTCCGCGCAATCGCACCGGTGGCGGGCATCCCGCCGAACAGGCCGGCGGCGATGGAAGCCAGACCTTGTCCCATCAGCTCGCGGTCGGGGCTGTAGGCGCCGGTCGGCCTGCCGTCCGGCCCGGCCATCCCGGCGGCCACCCGCGCCGAGAGCAGTGACTCAATGGCAGCCAGGACGGCGACAGCCACGGCGGGCATCACCAGGCTGCCCAGGGAGGAAAGATCGAAAGCGGGGAGGGCCGGCGCCGGAAGGGAATGCGGCAGTGCACCGATCCGCGGGACGTCCAGCTGCAGGATTTCGGCAGCGGCCGTCGCTAGGAGGACCGCCAGCAGGCTGGCTGGAACGGCGCGGAACAGCTTCTGCACCAGGACCATCACGACGGCGACTCCCGCCACGAGCGCGAGCGTCAGCAGGACCGTCGGAGCGGCGGAGCCCGCTGCCGCCTCCACCGCGGCCAGGAGGGTGTTGTGCCCCGGGGTGCCTGACGTTCCCGTGGCCAGCGGAACCTGCTGGAGGAAGATGATGGCGGCGATTCCCAGCGTGAAGCCCTCAACCACCGGCCAGGGAATGAAGGCCACGGCCCGGCCCAGGCCACTGAAGCCGAGGGCGCAGACCAGCAGCCCTGCCATCAATGACAAAAGGGCAACGCTCCCGACACCGTGGACCGCCACCACGGGTGCCAGCACCACCACCATGGCGCCCGTGGGCCCGGACACCTGCACGGGGGACCCGCCCATGACGGCCGCCACCATGCCGGCCACGATCGCCGTGATGAGGCCTGCTTCGGCGCCCACCCCGGAGCTGACGCCGAACGCCAGGGCCAGCGGCAACGCCACAATGCCCACGGTGATCCCGGCCAGCAGGTCGGTGCGCCACGTGGCGGCGAGCCCGGCGTAATCCTTCCGGGACGGAAGGAACCGGGTGAGCCCCCTGGGGGCCGTGCCGGAGGCAGCGACAGTATTCGCGGTCACGAGGCCGACCCGCCGGCCAGGTGGTCCGCCGGGAGCTGCTGCGCAAGCCGGAGCTGCTCGTTGGAGCCAGCCAGGCTGTCCAGGAGGAAGGTCCGGGCAATGGCCAGCAGCTGCGACACCCCCGGGTGGGCGAGTTGGTACGTCACCGCGTTGGCACTGCGTACCGAGGTCACCACCTTGTGCTTCCGCAGGGTGGCCAGGTGCTGGGAAAGGTGGGAGGCCTCCAGCCCGGTTTCTGCCAGGAGGTAGCTCACCGGCGCAGACTCCTGCGGCGCCGCGGCCAGCAGTTCAAGGATCCGGATCCTGGCAGGGTGGGCCAGCCCCTTGAACAGGTTCGCTTTGATCTCGTAGAGCGGGGCTTGGGCGGAAGACAGCATCAGACGGAGCGCTCCTGTGCGCGATGGCCGCCCGGAATGACCGCGGGCAGCGGATTGATGGAATGATGAATCCATCATATCATTGCGCCCTGCGCCTTTTGAAGGGGGTGGCAGCGATAGGCTGGAATCCATGACTATCAATCCGGACCTGCAGGGCCGCAGCTACCCTGCCGCAGAGGTGTACGACGTCGGCCGCGAAAAAATACGCGAGTTCGCGCGCGCAGTAAAGGCCACCCACCCTGCGCACTTTGACGTGGACGCAGCAAAGGCCCTGGGCCACTCCGATCTGGTGGCACCGCCCACTTTCGCCATCATCATTGCCCAGCGCGCCGACGCCCAGCTCATCGAGGATCCGGAAGCCGGCATCGACTTCTCCCGCGTGGTCCATGCCGACCAACGCTTCACGCACCACCGGCCCATCGTTGCCGGCGACCGGCTTGTCGCCGAACTGCATGTCGACGGCGTCCGCGCCATGGGCGGCGGCGCCATGATCACCACCCGCTCGGAGATCCTCGCCCTCGGTGCCGGCGACGCGCGGGAACCCGTCACCACCACCACGTCATCCATCCTGGTCCGCGGAGAGGGACAGTAACCATGAGCCCCAGCTTCAACGAACTCAGCGCCGGACAGGAAATCGGCAGGCGCACCGTCGAGGTCACCCGCACCGACCTGGTCAAGTACGCCGGCGCCTCCGGCGACTTCAACCCCATCCACTGGAACGAAGCCTTCGCCACCGGCGTGGAACTGCCCGGCGTCATCGCGCACGGCATGTTCACCATGGGCTCGGCCGTCCAGCTGGTGACTGACTGGGCAGGCGACCCGGCCGCCGTCGTCGACTTCCAGACCCGTTTCACCAAGCCGGTCCTGGTCACGGACACCACCGGAACCGATGAGCCCGGCGCCACCATCGAGGTCAGCGGCACCATTGGAAAGCTCGACGCCGAGGCCGGCACCGCCCGCGTGGACCTTACCGTGGTCTCCGCCGGGCAAAAGGTCCTGATGAAGGCCCAGGCCCTCGTCAAGTTGTCCTAGCCGGCCACGCTGCGGGCATCCTGGATTCGCTCCTGGCCGTGATGGTGATGCCCGCGGTGAGCTTCGTGCTGTCGCCCGGTGGCCCGGAAGCCCAACCAGGTTTCCCTAGTATTGTTGTCGGGTGACTCCCACGCTTCTTTCCTCCCTGACCACATCCGCCGTCGGAGGCCCTGCCGGCAAGTACGTCGAGGCCCGCACCGAGGCGGAGATCATCGACGCCGTCCGGTCGGCGGATGCCGCGGGGGAACAGGTCCTGATTGTCGGCGGCGGGTCCAACCTCCTGGTTTCCGACGACGGGTTCCCCGGGACCGTCATCAGGATCGCCTCCGAGGGGTTCACGGTCAACGCCGAGGACTCGTGCGGGGGAGTGGCGGTGGTGGTGCAGGCCGGCCACAACTGGGACAGGCTGGTGGAGCACGCGGTACGCCACGCCTGGTCCGGAATCGAGGCGTTGTCCGGCATCCCCGGGTCTACCGGTGCCACGCCTGTCCAGAACGTGGGTGCGTACGGGGCCGATGTTTCCCAGACCATCGCGGCCGTCCGCACCTGGGACCGTGAGCGGAATGCTGTACAGACCTTCACCAATTCGGAGTTGAAGTTCGGCTACCGGGACTCCATCCTCAAGCAGACTACGGTCAACGGCTCGCCCCGGTATGTGGTCCTCACCGTCGAGTTCCAGCTGCCGCTGGGGCGGATGAGCGCGCCGATCCGTTACGCCGAGCTGGCCCGGGCCCTCAGCGTGGAAGTTGGCCAGCGCGCCTACGCCAATGACGTCCGCCGCGAAGTGCTCCGCCTGCGTGCCTCCAAGGGGATGGTGTGGGACAGTGCGGACCGGGACACCTACTCCACAGGTTCCTTCTTCACCAACCCCATCGTGCCGGCTGAGGTGGCGGGCAAGCTGCCGGAGACCGCACCCCGTTACCCGGCAGGGCAGGATGGACTGGTGAAACTGTCTGCGGCGTGGCTGATCGACCAGGCAGGCTTCGGGAAGGGCTTCGGCCTGGAAGCGGACGGCGTGGCCGGCGGCCGGGCGTCGCTGTCCACCAAGCACACCCTGGCCATTACCAACCGAGGCTCCGCCAGCGCCGCCGACATGGTGGCCATTGCACGGGAGGTGCGCGCCGGCGTCGAACGCCGCTTCGGCATTTCGCTGAACCCGGAGCCGCTGCTCATCGGCCTCGAACTTTAATCGTCCCGGCAGGCCGCGCCGGGCCTAGGATGGGCGCATGGCTGCATCTGGTGCCCTGCGCGACGGCAGGATGATCGGCAGGCTCCGGCTGGCGTCCCAGCGGCTTGCCGGGATGGAGGCCACCTCCGTGCCGGAGCTGGTCCGCTGGATGACCGCCATGCAGGCCCAGGACCTGCCCGCGGCGCTGTGGGCGGTGGGCGTCCGCGTGCCTGGGGCGGGACTTTCCCAGGTGCGGGCTGCCATTGATGCAGGAACGGTGGTGCGGTCATGGCCCATGCGCGGGACCCTGCATTTGGCCGCTCCCGAAGACTTGCGCTGGATGCTGGACCTCACGGCTGAACGGCTCACCAGGAGCATCGCGGCGCGCCACCGGCAGTTGGACATCAGCTGGGCGGATGTGGAGAAGGCACGCGACCTGGCCCTGGACCGCATCCTGGCTGACGGTCCCATCAGCCGTTCCGGGCTGTTCAAGGTGTTCGACCACGGAGGCCAGCCCACGCAGGGCCAGCGCGGCATCCATCTCCTGGGTTCGCTCTGCCGGCACGGATGGCTGGTGCTGGGGCCCCTTGCCGGAAACCAGCAGCTGATCGCGGCATTCGACGAATGGATACCCTCGTCCCGGAGCCTGGAACGGGAGGAAGCCCTCGCCGAGTTCCTGCTGCGCTACTTCCGCAGCCACGGGCCTGCCACCCTCCGCGACTTCGCCTGGTGGACGCAGCTGCCCCTGACGGAGGCGCGGAGGGCGTTTGAGAACGTCCGGCACGGGCTGGTGGAGCTGGCGTTCGGGGGAACCAGCTATTGGCTGTCCCCGGACGTCGTGGCCCTCCTGGACTCCAGGGTGCCAGGTGCGCGGTCCCTTCACCTGCTGCCCGGTTTCGATGAATTCGTCCTCGGCTACACGGACCGCAGCCTGGTCCTGGCACCGGAGCACTCCGACCTGATCGTTCCCGGTGGCAACGGTGTCTTCAAAAAGACGGTGGTTGCCGCGGGGAAGGTGATTGGCACCTGGGCGCTGCAGGGCAGGGGGCCGCATGCCGTCGTCGTACCCGAACTCTTCGGCGACACCAAGCCCGTCACGGCAGCAGCCGAGGCGGCTGTTGCACGCACCGCCAAACGCTACCTTGCCTTTCTCGGCGGCTGACAAGGGTCCAGGCGCTTTCGCCTCGCAGCGGATGGCTGGCTGGGGGCGAGTAGTGGGCGACAGCAATTCGCGTAGTGGCCACTCTGGCCGTACGGGTCAGGCGGGTTTACCGTGTCTTCATTGCGCGAGCGTGAGCTGCCGAGCTTGCAGAGACAATGGGCGACGGCGCCCACTTGAAGACGCTGCCTGCTTGAACAGGCAGGACTCTCCCCAGAGCAGGAACCACGACGTTAGGGTCGAGGACAAGATGAACATTATGAACCGAATCCGGGTAATAGGGGCCTCCGTCACCCTGGCACTCGGCGCCGCTTTGCTTTCGGTCGCCCCTGCCGCCCATGCCGCAGACGCGATGGTGAGTGTGACCTTTGACGATGGCTGGGCCAGCCAGTACAACAACGCGCTGCCCATCCTGAAGAAGTACGGGGTTCCGGCCACGCTGTACGTCCTCTCGGGATCGATCAACACGCCCGACTACATGACGCAGGCCCAAATACAGGCCTTCGCAGACCGGGGCGACGAGATCGCGTCCCACACAGTCACCCACCCTGACCTGACCAAACTTAAAGCCGCCCAACTCGAAAAAGAGCTTGCCCAAAGCAAGGCCACTCTGCAACAGATGTTCGGTCCGTCCGCGGCGCTGGATTTCGCCTCCCCCTTTGGGGCCTATAACGCGACCACCACTGCGGCCGTCCAGAAGTATTATGCAACCCAGCGCAACACCGACGACGGCTTCAATGCCCGGGCCGGTTTCAACCCCTACAACATCCTGGTGCAGAACGTCGACTCCAGCACCACCACCGCCACGGTCAAGGGCTGGATCAGCTCCGCGAAAGCAAACAACACGTGGCTGGTATTGGTCTACCACGAGGTGGGGGTGAGTATCGGGCAGGACATTTACCATACGCGCACTGCCGTGCTCGATGCCCATATGGCGGCAGTGAAGGACAGCGGCCTGCCCATGGTTACTGTCCGCCAGGGCGCCAACGCCCAGGCCTCAGTGAACGCACCATAAGGGACCCTGGCGAATCCGGGGTAACTAAAAGAGCGGCCCGACCTGCATAAGCACTGCTTTATACAGGTCGGGCCGCTCGTCAGGCAGCTATCGGGGCTACAGCTGCCCCGTGGCGATGTTGAGCATGCGGCGCAGCGGCTCGGCGGCACCCCACAGCAGCTGGTCGCCGACCGTGAACGCGCTGATGTACTGCGGGCCCATCTCCATCTTGCGGATGCGGCCCACCGGGATGTCCAGGGTGCCGGAAGCGGCCACCGGGGTGAGCTCGGCCATGGAGGCTTCCTTGGTGTTGGGAACCACCTTGGCCCACTGGTTGTCCTCGTCCAGCAGCTTCTCGATCTCGGCTACCGACAGGTCCTCGCGCAGCTTCAGCGTCAGGGCCTGGGAGTGGGAGCGCATGGCACCGATGCGGACGCAGAGGCCGTCCATGATCACCCGGTTTTCGTCCGTGGTGCCCAGGATCTTGTTGGTTTCCACCCCGGCCTTCCACTCTTCCTTGGACTGCCCGTTGCCCAGGTCCGCGTCGATCCAGGGGATCAGGGAGCCGGCCAGGGGGACGCCGAACTGGGTGGCGTCGATGTCGGTGCGCTGGTGGGCCAGGACCTTGCGGTCGATCTCCAGGATGGCCGACGCCGGGTCGTCCAGTTCCGTGCTGACCTCGGCGTTGAGCGTGCCGAACTGGCTGAGCAGTTCGCGCATGTGCCGGGCGCCGCCGCCGGAGGCAGCCTGGTAGGTCATGGAGGTTCCCCACTCCACCAGGCCGTTCTTGAACAGGCCGCCGAGGCCCATGAGCATGCAGGAGACGGTGCAGTTGCCGCCGATGAAGTCCTTGGTGCCGTTGACCAGGCCCTTGTCGATGACATCGCGGTTGATGGGGTCCAGCACGATGATCGAGTCGTCATTCATCCGCAGGGTGGAGGCTGCGTCGATCCAGAGGCCGTCCCAGCCGCGGCTGCGGAGGTCGCCGTGAACCTGCTTGGTGTAGTCGCCGCCCTGCGCGGTGACGATAATGGGCAGCTTGGCCAGGGTGTCGAGGTCGAACGCGTTCTCGAGCTTGCCGGCACTGCCTCCTGCTGTTCCAGCAATAGACGGCGCGGCACCTCCCGCGTTGGAGGTGGAGAAGAACACCGGGTTGATGTTGGCGAAGTCGCCCTCGTCCTGCATGCGCTGCATCAGGACGGAACCGACCATGCCGCGCCATCCGACCAAGCCGACGGAAGGGGTAGCTGCTGTAGTCATTCGACTAGTTTAGACTTCGCATCCGGAAGGGCGCAGTCGGTTACGTCACGCCCCGCGTGTACCTCATGCCCGCCGTGCGGTTCATTCGCTGACGTGTCCTGCTCCAGGTTCCGGTACGTGCCGTTCCTTGCGCAGTTTCTTGGCCCGGTATTCATCCCTCGCCATGCTGAAGGTATACCAGGCTCCAAAAATGCTGAACGCGGTGAGGACCAAGGCGCCCCAGAACGGCTGGCCACCATCAGGTAAAGGACGCACCAGTATCACCAGGGAAAGAATGACCAGGACCACCATGACGGCAGCGAGGATTCCCATGCCCCACCACGACCGCACCTGCACGTGTCCGCGCCCGGGAGAAAAACCGATCTCTTCGCCGGGATAGCTGTGCAGTTCCCCTGTACTGGTCCTGCGCAGAACGCGCTTCTCACCCCGGGCAAGAGCGGCCTTGTGCTCGGCATAAACCTCATCATTGCGGCGTTCACGGTCGCGGTCGAATGTCACAGTCAGTCCTGCCGGATGGTTCGGATGTGGCCAAGAAGAGCGGTGTCGTCTACGCCGCTGGTTTCAGTGACGTCTGTCTGCCGGGGTGTGGAGATGCCGATCGTCCAGGATTGGTCGCCGCCGTTCTTCACGTACAGTGTCTGCCCCTTGGGATCTTCGCGGCGGCGGAGTGTGGCGCCGCCTTGGGGGTTATCGCGCAGATGCTGCTTGATCACCATGAAATTGGCCTCGGCGGCTGTAACATCGGGCCGCTGCGCCATGGCCCACCAAGTGAAGTAGGCCCTGGGCTGGAACAGCAGATTAATGTCCCCGCCTTCCATGCCAATGACGCTGTCGCCACCCTCTGCCGTCAGCAGGGAAATCTCCATCCGGCGGCTGGCGGAGGAGAGAAGGGCAGCCACGGCGGCAGTTGGTCCTGACACAGAGAGGAGCCCGTCACTTTCGGCTTTGGCCAAGCCCCGGGCCACCAGTGACGAAGCGCCCGCGCTCACCATGTCCGTGTTGTTCAGATAGCCGTCCACCCTCAGTGCTTCAGCGCTGAGCACGGCAGCGTCCCCGCCCTGGAGGCTTGCAAGGGTAACCATCTCGGCAAAGCCATATCCGATGGCATCCGGCATCGAGGGGGCTTCCGTTGTTGTCTCAGTCATCGTCAGTACCTCTCATTGTGGGCTCAGAATCCAAAGAAGTCGCCGACTTTTTCAGCGGCATCCCCAGCGCCTTCCCAGGCTTCCCCGGCACCATCGGCGATGGATCCGCCGATGGCATTGACTGTTTCCTTGACTATCGGAACATTGTCATAGATGGCCAGCGCTCCGGACGCCACCATCGCCGCAGTTCCTACAGGCGGGGGAGCGAAACTGGCTACTCCCAGGCCGGCCTTGATACCGGAGTAAACGGCAGCACCGGCATCGCCTTCCTTGATGTTGTTGACGGTGTCCAGCACATCAAGGCCAACTCCGATTCCGCCCAGGGCTTTACCGCCGAATTCGAAGAACTTGGCCGCCTTGCCGCCCTCGGCGAGGTTCAGGGCCGTGTCCCACCTGCCGTCGAACAACTCGGAAGAGGTGTTGAAATACTGGCTCAGCATGTTTGAGTCCTGGAACGCCTTCGCGACATTCCGGAAGTCCTTGGAGAACAAGAACTCGGCCACGTTGTCTGCCTTGCTGATGAAATGGGGAAGATCGAACAGTCCTGCCCGCAGATTCGGCAGCGCCTTGGTGAGGTTGTAAATGTCCCAGCCGCTGCGGAAAGGAGAATTGGGGTTCGTGAGCCAGTCCGGGCCCCAGGGATCGTTGCTGCCCTGCCCCGGGATTGCCGGGCGCGGGCCGTTGTTTCCGACAGGCGAACCGGTGCCAGGTCCGCCACCGGCGCCGGAGCCCGAGCCTTTGGTGCTGGCCTTCTCCTGCTCATCAGCGTTCCTGAGCAGCACCTTTGATTCCTGCTGGAGCCGCGAGACAGTTTGCTGAAGAAGCGTGCGGTGGCTGCTGTTCCAGTCAGACCGGAACCGCTGGGCGTCTGCGCCTTTCCAGGCCGGGTTGTTGTTGATCTGGCTGCTCAGCTGCGTGGACTGCTGCTGCAGCAGGTCCGCCGTCTTGCTGAACTGCTGCGCGAGGGTCCGCAGTTGCTCGACGTCGGCGCCCCACAAAGTACCTGCCACCAGGATTCCCCCCAATATTCATCCAACAGCCCCCAGAGTGCTGCGTGCACCAGCCTAGGGCAGGAGCGTGCCGCCCGCGATGGGGCGGTCTCCCCATGCAAACAGCAGCAGTCCCGGGTTTTAGCTTTGGTCCGACTGCTCCAGCACCGCGGCCTTCCGCGCGCGCAGTGCGAAAAACGCCCCGAAGGTGAACACCTGTGTGACCACCACCAGGACGATGGCCCCGGCGATCTTGTTGCCGCCCAGGATCATGGTCAACCCTACGATCGCGGACAGCAGCGCCAGGAGGGGCAGCAACATGTAGCCCAGGACGAACAGGGTTTCCGGTTTCTTCAGCATTTTCCTAGCCCTCGGTCCGTGACCATTTGGTGAATCGGTAGCGTGTGCCGTTGGCGGCCGTGAGCCAGCCATCCGGCGGGACGGAGGCGGTGGCCTCCCAACTGGTGCCAAGCTCGGGGGCGAACGTGTCGCCGTCGGCCTTCACGTCAATGGTGGTGACCACCGCAACGTTGGCGAGGTCGGTCGACTGGCGGAAGACATCGCCGCCGCCGAGGATCCAGACGGTTTCGCCGCCGTCGACGAACTGCGACTCAAGGAGCGCGTCATCCAGGGAGGGAACCACGACGGCGCCCTCCGCCTCGGGCGTGTCGGCCCAGGCTTTCTGCCGGGTAATGACGATGTTGGTGCGGCCGGGCAGGGGCCGGTACTTGTCCGGGAAGGACAGCCAGGTCTTGCGGCCCATGATCACCGGGTGGCCGGTGGTCAGCCGGGTGAAGTGCTTGAGGTCCTCCGGCAGGTGCCAGGGCATGTCTCCGTCCTTGCCGATGACGCCGTCGGACGTCTGCGCCCACACCAGCCCAACACCGGTGATCGACTCGGCCAGTTCCTCCGTAAAGGACTGCGGATCCGTGAAATTTTCGGTGCTCATACAGCGATCGGCGCCTTGATCGTGGGGTGGTGCTGGTAGCCCACCACGTCGAAGTCCTCCAGCGTGTAGTCGAAAATCGAGGCCGGCTTGCGGGTGATCTTCAGCCGCGGGTACTCGTACGGCTCCCGTTCCAGCTGTTTGAGGACCTGGTCCATGTGGTTCTCGTAGATGTGCACGTCCCCGCCGGTCCACACGAATTCGCCGGGTTCAAGGCCCACCTGCTGGGCGACCATGCAGGTAAGAAGTGCGTACGAGGCGATGTTGAAGGGGACGCCCAGGAACATGTCAGCGGAGCGTTGGTAGAGCTGGCAGGAGAGCTTGCCGTTTGCCACGTAGAACTGGAAGAACGCGTGGCAGGGAGGGAGCGCCATGTCGTTGAGCTCGGAGACGTTCCACGCAGACACGATGTGCCGGCGCGAGTCAGGATTGGACTTCAGGTTTTCGATAAGTTCGGCGATCTGGTCGATGTGGCCGCCGTCCGGGGTGGGCCAGCTGCGCCACTGCACGCCGTAGACGGGGCCCAGGTCGCCGTCCTCATCCGCCCACTCGTTCCAGATGGTGACGCCCTGGTCCGTCATCCACTTGATGTTGGTCTCGCCCCGCAGGAACCACAGGAGCTCTACTGCCACGGACTTGAAATGGACCCGCTTGGTGGTGATCAGCGGGAAGCTCCGTGAAAGGTCAAAGCGGATCTGGCGCCCGAAAACGCTGGTGGTTCCGGTGCCCGTGCGGTCCGATTTATGGGTGCCGGTGGCCAGGACATCGCGCAGGAGGTCTTCATAAGGCGTTGGAATGCTCACGCCCCAAGTCTACTTTGAATGCCTCTTGACTCGTGGGAGGGCCGGGTCAGTCATCGAAGGGCTTGAACTGCTCTACCGCTACGACCTGTTTCTTACCGCTGTTGGCCACATGGCAGACCACCACCTCGCCCGGAGACAGGAACGGCTCGCGGGCGGGCAGGAGCTTTGCCAGGTGTGGTGGCATGTGGGTAGCCAATTGCTTGAGCACTGTGGGCAGGGCGGGCCGGTGGGTGCAGACCACCACGGCCCGTTGCTTGTCGACAAGGGATTCGATGACGGCTGCGGTCTTTTTCGGACTGCGCTGGTGCTTGTGCTCGGTCAGGCCTTCCGCCAGCTTCACCTTGGCGCCCGTGGCCCGCGCGTACGGGGCAACGGTGGCAACGCAGCGCAACCAGGGGCTGGTGACAACCCGCATCGGCTTCCATGCCTGCAGGAGCCGCCCCACAGCCTGGGCCTGGCGGGATCCGGTGGCCGCCAGTGGACGCTCACCCTCGGCCTTGCTCCAGGACGCACGCGGCTTGGCCTTGGCATGGCGGAGCACCAGCAGGGGCCACGTGTCCAGCCCGCCGCGTTCATGCGCGTCGCGCAGGTATTCAAGAGGTACGACGTCGGACGGGTTGGACAGCAGGCGGGCGGCCTTTTCGGGGGCACACCACATCACGCTGTCCACCTCCTTGCCGTCCGGAACCAGGGTCTCGCCGTTGACCTTGACCGCCCAGTAATGGACCACCTTGAGGCCAGAGGCCACGTGGTAGTGGATGGGCGGCAGCGGTATGCCCAGCGGCGCTTTGAGCCCGATCTCCTCCCACACCTCACGGAGGGCGCATTCCGGGACGGTTTCGCCGGCGTCGATTTTTCCCTTGGGCCAGGACCAATCGTCATAACGGGGCCGGTGGATCAGCAGGACCTCCAGGCCGTCCCTGCCGGCGCGCCAGGGGATGGCGCCCGCAGCGGTGACGGCTACCGGTTCCCCCGGGTGGTCAGTCTGGTCGGCTACGAGTGCATCGCTCGACAACGCGGCTGCCTATCGCCGGCTCAGGCTGCGTTGCCGCGGCCGGGACGCCAACAGCCAGGACTGGACGTCTTCAAGCGGCTTCCCGTCCTCGGACAGGTGGTGCCGGATCCAGCGGCCCTCGTTGTCCAGGTGCCAGCTGGAGGTTTCCGGGTCCATGTAGCGGCGCAGGAGGTCAAGGACGTAGGTGATGTCGTCCGGGCTGCTCAGCTGCACCAGCGCCTCCACCCGGCGGTCCAGGTTCCGGTGCATCATGTCCGCGGATCCGATGTACACCACGGGGTCCCCGCCGTTGGCAAAGGCGAACACCCGCGAGTGTTCAAGGAACCGGCCCAGGATGGAACGCACCGTGATGTTGTCGCTCAGGCCGGGAACGCCGGGGCGCAGCGAGCAGATGCCGCGGACCACCACGTCTACCTTCACGCCCGCCTGGGATGCGCGGTACAGGGAGTCGATGATGGCTTCGTCCACCATCGAGTTCACCTTGATCTGCACATGGCCCGGCACACCTGCCCGGGCGTTGCGGATCTCCGTCTCGATCCGGTCGATGAGGCCGGACCGCACGGAGCGGGGCGCCACCAGGAGCCGCTTGAACGTCGACTTGGGGGCGTAGCCGGAAAGCTGGTTGAACAGCTTGGAAAGGTCCTCGCCCACCTGGTCATTGGCAGTCAGCAGGCCCAGGTCCTCGTAATACCGTGCGGTGCGCGGATGGTAGTTGCCTGTGCCGATGTGGCAGTAGCGGCGCAGCCCGTCCACTTCCTGCCGCACCACCAGCGAAAGCTTGCAGTGCGTCTTCAGGCCCACGATTCCGTACACCACGTGCACGCCGGCCTGTTCCAGTTTGCGGGCCCAGGAGATGTTGGCCTGCTCATCGAACCTTGCCTTGATTTCCACCAGGGCCAGGACCTGCTTGCCGGCCTCGGCGGCATCGATCAGGGCGTCCACAATGGGGGAGTCACCGGAGGTGCGGTAGAGGGTCTGCTTGATGGCCTGGACCTTCGGGTCCGACGCAGCCTGCTCCAGGAACGCCTGAACAGAGGTGGAGAACGAATCGTACGGGTGGTGCAGCAGGATGTCCCGGCGCCGCATGGCAGCAAAGACGTTGGCGGCCTTGGATGTTTCGGACTCGTTCAGGTACCGCGAGGTATGCGGAACGTGCTTGGGGTAGTGCAGGTCCGCCCGGTCGATACCGGCAATGACGGACAGGCCCCGCATATCCAGCGGCGCCGGCACCGAGTACACCTCGGACTCTTCGACGCCCAGCTCACGGATCAGCAGCGCCCGGATGTTGGGGTTGATGTCGTTGGTGACTTCCAGCCTGACGGGCGGCCCGAACCGGCGGCGCAGGAGTTCCTTCTCGAGTGCCTGCAGGAGGTTCTCGGCGTCGTCCTCTTCGACCTCCACGTCCTCGTTGCGCGTGACGCGGAAAGTGTGGTGCTCCAGGACCTCCATGCCCGGGAACAGTTTGTCCAGGTGGACGGCGATGACTTCCTCGAGCGCAATGAACCGTGCCACCCGGCCCGGTACCGCACCGGCGCGGGGGCCGTCGATGGAGATCAGCCGCGGCAGCTGGTCCGGGACCTTGACGCGGGCGAAGAGTTCCTTGTCGCTGACCGGGTTCCGGACCACCACGGCGAGGTTCAGCGACAGACCCGAGATGTACGGGAACGGGTGGGCCGGATCCACGGCAAGGGGCGTGAGGATGGGGAAGACTTTTTCCGCGAACATGACGCTGAGCTGCTGCTGGGCGGCGTCGTCCAGTTCCCCCCACTGCATGACGTGGATGTGCTCATAGGCCAGGGCGGGGCGGATCTGCTCGGCAAAAACCTGCGCATGCCGCTGCTGGAGCCGGTGGGCTTCCTCGCTGATCCGCTCCAGGACCTCGACCGGGCTGAGGCCGGCCGGGGAGGGGACGGCAAGTCCGGTGGCGATGCGGCGCTTGAGGCCGGCCACGCGGACCATGAAGAACTCGTCCAGGTTGGAGGCGAAGATGGACAGGAAGCTGACCCGCTCCAGCAGGTGGAGGGTGGAATCTTCCGCCAGTTCCAGGACGCGGGAGTTGAAGGCAAGCCAGCTCAGTTCGCGGTCAAGGAACCGGTCAGGCCTGATGTCGCCTTCCGGCTGCAGGTTCGGCGCGAATTCAGGGATGTCGATCCGGTCCTGGGTGGCCCGTGATGCCGGCACCTCGGAGGAGCCGAAGCGGGCCCGGACAGGCACCGCAACATCCTGGGACGTGGCTGTTCCGGACGGTTCCGGGTTCATGGCTTCTCCTCTAGCTGGCGCTCCAGTGCCGGCGCTTCCGCCCCGCGCGGCTCCATTTCAACCTTACAAGCATTCAACCGCCCCACCGCCTTTGTTTTACGCCGCGCCAGGGATTGGTTCCCGCCCTGCCTACCCGCCGGCGGGGCCGTACATGACGTCCATGTCCCAGCGGGCGAAGCCGAGCCGGCGGTACAGGGCAACGGCCGGGGCGTTGTCCGCATCCACGTAGAGCATCACGCCGTTCAGTCCCGCGTCCCGAAGGTGCTTGATGCCGGCAATGGTCAAAGCCTTGCCCAGCCCCGTGCCCTGTGCCTCCGGTGTCACGCCCACCACGTAAACCTCGCCGATGGCAGGGTGCTCGCCGTGGCGGGGGTGGACCTTGGTCCAGTGGTACCCCAGCAGGCGCCCGTCCCGGTCTTCCGCCAGGAGGAAACCGGACGGGTCGAACCAGTCCTCCGCCATGCGCGCCTCGAGGTCGGTCCTGGTGAGGCTGCCCTGCTCAGGGTGGTGGGCGAAGGCCGCCCGGTTGGCGGCCAGCCAGGCTTCCTCATCCTTGCCCGGCACGAAGGCGCGGATGGCCACCCCGTCCGGAAGGCCGGCGTCGGGCAGGTCCGCGCCCGCCGTCGTCATCCGCATCTTCCACAACTCGCGCACCGGCGCGTACCCGTAGCGGGCAGCAAGGTCGGCCGCGGCCTCGTGGTTGCCGTGGGACCACGCGTTGAGCCCGTCAAAGCCGCGGACTTCCTTTAGCGCGCCCACCAGCCGGTCCGCCACACCCTGGTTCCGGTAGGAGGGATGGACGGCGATTTCCAGGATGCCGGTTCCGTCCGGCTCTTCAACCACGACGGCGAAGCCCGCCAGATCCTGGCCGGTTACCGGGTCGGAGTCCTCGTCCGGCGCGTAGAGGGCCAGCGTCAGCAGGCTGTGCTCCCCTGAATCCCCGGCGCGCATGGTCACCAGGGTTTGCTCGGAAACAGAGGGATTGCCGTCCGATTCCTCAGCCGCGGCCAAAAGGTCGCGGCAGTCTTTCAGCAGTTGCTGGTCCACTCCGCCCCGGACGACATGGACGGGCCACTTCTGCGGATGCGCTGGAGTCATGAGCCAAGGCTATATGCCGGCGCCGGTCCAGGCTCAGGCCTCGGTGAGTTCATCTTCCTGCTGCCGGACCAGGGTGAGGCGGTAGCCCACGTTCCTGACGGTGCTGATCAGGTTCTCGTGGTCCGCGCCGAGCTTGGCACGAAGCCGCCGGACGTGGACATCCACCGTGCGTGTGCCGCCGTAGTAGTCGTAGCCCCAGACCTCGGTCAGCAATTGCTGCCGGGTGAAAACGCGGCCGGGATGCTGCGCCAGGTATTTCAGGAGTTCGAACTCCTTGAAGGTCAGGTTCAGCGGGGCCCCGTTGACCCGGGCGGTGTAGCTTGCCTCATCGATGACGACGCCGGCGGCACGGATCTCGCTCGGCGTGTCTTCCTGCTCGGGCACCGCCCGGGCAACGGACAGCCGGATGCGGGCCTCCACCTCGGCGGGCCCGGCGGAATCAAGGACGATGTCGTCAACTGCCCAGGCGGAGGACACCGCCGCCATGCCGCCCTCAGTGAGGATCAGCACGAGCGGGGCGCTGAGGCCAGTGGCTTTCAGGAGCTGGGTGAGGGAGCGGGCCCCCACCAGGTCCTTGCGCGCGTCGAGCAGGACAATGTCGCAGGGGTCTGTTTCGAGGAGGGCCGTCGGCTCGGCGGGGAGGATATGGACCCTGTGGTTCAGCAGCTCAAGGGCAGGCAGGATGTCCACCGAAGAACCGGTGCTGTTGGTCAGTAACAGGATGTGCGACATTGTTCCTCCAAGGGCCGTCCGCGCATCGTTGGGCGACTGAACCGGATTCTCACCGGCCGGTACTGGCTTCCTGCAGGAGGTTTTGGTCCGTCAGCATGCCGCCGGCCAGCCACCTCAGCAGGGAGCGTAGCTGAACCTTGAGTATACCCGGCAGCCCCTTCCACGCCACAGATCCGGGACGTGGACAGACGCATTTTGCGACATATCCAGTTCATATAAGGCAGGATTGGACCAGGGCGGACCCGCCCTGCCATGAGGGGGCTGACCAGCCTTCCGGCCGATCGCCAGGATGGGAAAACAGCGCAGTGAGTGCACCGACGAAGCACAGGCCGGGCCCCGCATGACGCCGGAACTGCAGGCACCCGTGCGGTCGCTTGGCTCCTGGACCGTCGGCGTCGTCGGGATCGCCGGCCTCATTGCCATCATCGCGGGGGTGTACGCCTCCCCGGAGGCACTCGTGGTGGTGGGCATCCTGGTTGCCGCAGCGGTGGGTATCGGCTGGCCGCACTTCCTGCGCATTCCCGCCAAGAAGACCCTGGCCGCCGTCATCGCCCTGCCGGGTGCAGGCGCCGCAGTGGCGGCCGCCCTGGCGCCGGCTCCCGGATACCTGGACTGGACGCCGGCCTTCGTTGCACTGGGAATGATGGCCGTCTTCGTGGTGCAGCTGATCCGCGGCACCGGGCAGGCGCAGCGGCTGGAGTCCACCCTGGGCTGCTGCGCCGGTGTCCTGCTGTCCTGCCTCGGCGCCGGCTGGATTGCAGGCTCCCGTTTCAACGGTGTCCGCGAGATGCTCCTGGTGGCGGCCATCAGCGCGGCGGTGGCCCTGCTGGCCGGGCTCATCCGCTGGCCGGACAGCATCGTTGCTCCGCTGGGTGTGGTGCTTGCAGGCCTGGCCGGTCCGCTCGCGGGGCTGGTCCTGTCGGACATCGCCGTCCTGCCGGCCGCCGTCTTCGGTGTGGTTGTGGGTGCCGTCCTTGCGAGCTTCAGGCGGCTGGCCACGCTCCGCGGCGCTCCACTGAACATCCCGGCGGCGCTGGGCATGGGCCTTGCCCCTGTTTCGGCCGTCGGATCCCTCGCGTACTTCATAGACAAACTACTCATCTACTAACGGGTTAGGATGGCACCATGTCCGTACTTGCTTTTGAAATCTTCTTCCTTGTCCTGCTCGGCCTCGCGAGCGTGTCCATGGCCTGGTTCGCCGGCTTCGTGGTCTACCGCCTCTTCAAGGGCCAGAAGTAGCCACCCCTTTACCAGGACCGGCCGTTTCTGGAGGTAATACCAATGCCTATTGAGATTCCTACAGACCTGACCCCCGAACTGGTCCCCCTTTCCTGGCTCATTGGTGAGTGGGAGGGCCGTGGCCGGCTGGGCAGCGGCGATGAGGATTCCGAACACTTCCTGCAGCACGTTTCCTTCACCCACAACGGCCTGCCGTACCTGCAGTACCGTGCCGAAAGCTGGCTGACCGACGACGAGGGAACGCGCCTGCGGCCCCTTACCGTCGAGACGGGCTTCTGGGCGCTGGAGCGCAAGCAGCTTGATGCTGACGGCGGTCCCGGGCTGGTGCCTGCGGATATCGTGCCGGTGCTGAAGAGTGCCGACGAGGTTGAAGCGCTGCGCAACAAGGACGGCGGATTCGACATCTCCGTGTCCATCTCGCACCCCGGCGGAATCTCTGAGCTGTACTACGGCCAGATCAAGGGCCCCCAGATCCAGCTGACCACCGACATGGTGATGCGCGGCAGCCACTCGAAGGACTACAGCGCGGCCACCCGCATTTTCGGCCTGGTGGACGGCAACCTTTTGTGGCGGTGGGACGTTGCCACTGGCGGCGAGGCAGGGAAGGGCCTGGAGGCGCACGCCTCCGCGTTCCTGCACCGGGTTTCCTGACCAAAAAGAGGGTCTCCCGACCCACGAAAAAGGGGAGCGGCACCGTGGAAGAAAGTACCCGGGAAACAGCAGGGGCGGCGGTGGGTTACAGCGACCTGAAGGCTGTCTTCTTCAACGGCACGCTGAAAAAGTCGCCCCAGACATCCAACACGGACGGACTGATCCGCATCAGCCGCCTGATCATGGAAAAACAGGGCGTCAGCACCACGGTGATCCGCACGGTTGACCACGACATCGCCAGCGGCGTCTACCCGGATATGACCCAGTACGGCTCGGCCACCGACGCGTGGCCCGAGCTTTACCCCGCCGTCCAGGCGGCCGACATTGTGGTGGTCGCCGGACCCATCTGGCTGGGGGACAACTCCTCCCAGACCAAGAAGCTGATCGAACGCCTTTACGCCCATTCCGGTGAGCTCAACAGCAAGGGCCAATGGGCGTTTTACCCGAAAGTCGGTGGCTGCCTGATCACCGGAAACGAGGACGGAATCAAGCATTGCGCCATGAACGTCCTGTACAGCCTGCAGCACATCGGGTTCAGCATTCCCCCGCAGGCCGACGCCGGATGGATCGGGCCCGTAGGGCCCGGCCCGAGTTACCTGGACGAAGGCTCTGGCGGCCCGGAGACGGACTTCACCAACCGGAACACCACGTTCATGACCTGGAACCTCCTGCACCTGGCGCGGATGCTGAAGGACGCCGGGGGCTACCCCGCGTACGGAAACCTGCCGGGTGAATGGGCTGCCGGAACACGATTCGATTTTGAAAACCCGGAATACCGCTGACCCCCAAGGACTTCTACTTCATATGACTACGCCCAGCCCTTTGTTGTCGCGCCCCGGGGCCGTCGAGGCCACCGGCCCTGACGCCGGGGTCGCCGCCCACTACGGCGAGCCGCTGCGCGAGCAGCGCGCACTCGCCGCCGGAACCGCCGTCGTCGACCTTTCCCACCGCGGCGTGGTCACCGTCACCGGGCCTGACCGCCTCAGCTGGCTCAATACCCTGTCCTCACAGCAGGTGGCAGCGCTGAAGCCGGGGGAGTCCAGCGAACTGCTGCTCCTCAGCGTCCAGGGCCGCATCGAGTTCGACGCCCGGGTGATCGATGACGGGGAGACCACTTGGCTGATCGTTGAGGCCGCCGAAGCCGCCCCGCTGGCCGAGTACCTCAACCGGATGAAGTTCATGCTGCGGGTGGAGATCGCGGACGCCTCGGCGGACTGGGCCGTTATGGGCAGCACGCGGGCCGTGCCCGAATGGTCCGGACACCTCGCCTGGCAGGACCCGTGGCCGCACGTTTCCGCCGGCGGATACTCCTACGCCACCGTCTCTGAGGAGAACCATCCCGGGCTTGAGCGTCCATGGTTCGAGTACCTGATCCCCGCCGCCGGGCTGGAGGACGCGGTCGCCGGGCGCGCGCTGGCGGGTGTGCTCGCCGCAGAGGCGCTCCGGGTGGCCGCCTGGCGCCCCCGCATCGGCGCCGAGACGGATGACAAGACCATCCCGCACGAACTGGACCTGCTGCGCACCGCCGTGCACCTGGCCAAGGGCTGCTACAAAGGCCAGGAAACCATCGCCCGCGTCCACAACCTGGGCCACCCGCCGCGCCGGCTGGTGTTCCTGCAGCTGGACGGTTCGCAGCACACCCTGCCCGCTGCCGGCAGCCCCGTCATGGCCGGGGAACGGAAAGTGGGAACGGTGACCTCGGTGGCGCAGCACTATGAAATGGGCCCCGTCGCCCTGGCAGTCATCAAGCGTTCCGTGGCCCCGGATGAAATACTGACGGTCCTGGACGGCGATGAGCCGTATCCGGCCGCCCAGGAACTCATTGTTGCCCCCGACGCCGGCCAGGTAGTGGGGCGCCAGACCGGATTCCTGAGGGGGCCACGCTGATGACCGAGAACACCACGCCCGTCCATGCTGGGGCGGAGGCAACGGAAGGGCACGACGACGACGCCCTGGCTTTGGCGCATACGCTCTTCCAGGCTGCCCGTGACGGAAGCAATGAGCTGCTGGGTGCCTACCTTGACGCCGGCGTTCCCGCCACCATGACCAACTCAGCCGGCGACTCCCTGCTCATGCTGGCCGCCTACCATGGGCATGCCGGTACCGTGCAGCTCCTCCTGCAGCACGGCGCCGATGCCAATACCGCCAATGACAGGGGCCAGACCCCGCTCGCCGGAGCCGCATTCAAGGGCTACTCGGACGTGGCAGGCATCCTGCTGGAAGCCGGAGCGGATCCGGATGCCGGTGCACCCTCCGCCCGCGCCGCGGCGCAGATGTTTGCCCGCACGGAGATCCTGGACCTCCTGGGCTGATCTTCCGGGTTTCCGCCCGGCACCAACCAAAACTTCCCAAAGGATGACCGAGTGGAAAACGTAGCAAAGCCGTGGCCGGCGCTGTGGTCCCTGGTGATCGGGTTCTTCATGATCCTGATCGACACCACCATCGTGTCCGTAGCCAACCCCCGCATCATGGAGGGCCTGGACGCCGACATCAACTCGGTGATCTGGGTGACCAGCGCCTACCTGCTGGCCTACGCCGTCCCCCTGCTCATCACCGGCCGGCTCGGCGACAGGTTCGGTCCCAAGAAGCTTTACCTTTCCGGCCTGGTGGTGTTCACCCTTGCCTCCTTGTGGTGCGGCCTGTCCGGTGATGTCGGGATCCTGATCGCTGCCCGTGTCCTCCAGGGCCTTGGCGCGGCCATGATGACACCGCAGACCATGGCCGTGATCACCCGGATCTTCCCGCCGGACCGGCGCGGCTCGGCGATGGCCGTCTGGGGCGCGACCGCGGGGATGGCGACCCTCGTGGGGCCCATCCTGGGCGGGATCCTGGTGGACGGCCTTGGCTGGGAGTGGATCTTCTTCATCAACGTGCCCATCGGCGTCGTGGGCTTCATCCTGGCGCTGCGCAACGTCCCGGCCCTCAGCACCCACCCGCACCGGTTCGATATCCCCGGGGTCCTGCTGAGTGCCGTCGGGCTGTTCCTGCTGGTCTTCGGCATCCAGGAAGGCGAGACGTACAACTGGGGCACCATCACCGGACCGATCAGCGTGTGGGGCCTGATCATCAGCGGCCTCGTGGTGCTCGCCGCCTTTGTGCTGTGGCAGCGCTTCAACAAGGGCGAGCCGCTGCTGCCGCTGGCACTGTTCCGGGACAGGAACTTTTCGCTGGCCAACATCGGCATCACTACGGTGGGCTTCACGGTGACGGCCTTCAGCCTGCCGCTGATCTTCTACTATCAGCTGGTCCGGGGCCTTACCCCTACGCAGTCCGCCCTGATGATGGTGCCCATGGCGCTGATCTCCGGCGGGCTGGCACCCGTGGTGGGGAAACTGGTGGACCGGGTCAACCCCAAATACATCACCGCCACCGGCCTGGTCCTCATGGCAGTGGCGCTGCTGTGGAATTCGGCACTGATGCAGCCGGACACGCCCATCCTCATGTTCCTGCTGCCCAGCGCGGTCCTCGGCTTTGCCAACGCCGGCATCTGGGCGCCGCTGAGCACCACCGCCACCCGGAACCTGCCGCCGCGGCAGGCCGGTGCAGGGTCGGGGGTCTACAACACCACCCGCCAGATCGGCGCGGTACTGGGCAGCGCAGCCATCGCCGTGCTGATCCAGTCCCGGCTGGCCGCCGAGCTGCCCACGGGTGGGCCAGGCGGGGCGGCCGGGGAGGGGCTGGCGATGGGCGGCTCGCTTCCGGAGTTCCTGCATGCGGGATTCTCGACGGCGATGGGCCAGTCCATCCTGCTGCCCGCCGGAGTGATCCTGGTGGGGGCAGCGGTGGCATTGTTCTTCGCCAAGCCGCAGCCGGTCCAGGGCTGGGGCGCGCAGGGAAAGCCGCAGGATCAGGCGTCAGCGAAGGTGGACGCTGGTCTGGATTCCGCCGGCTGAGAGGCCCAGCTTCCGGGCCAGTGCCAGGCAACCGGTGTTGCTGACGTCTGCACGCCACTGCAGCGTCAGCCCGGCGGCAAGGGCTTCATGGGCGGCAATGGAACCGGCCAATGAGCCAAGGCCGCGCCGCCGCCAGTCGGGATCCACCAGCACGCCCATGTTGGCCAGCAGGCCTTCCCATTCCCCATAAGCGCCGCAGGCCAGCGGTACACGCCTGCCATCCTGCTCGTGCACGATCGTGTAGCGGTTCTCGAGGTCGGACAGGCCCACCTCGTTGACGTCGTCCGGCGGGCACCTGCCTTCCAGTTCGATCGCCTCCGGATTCCCGTGCGAGACGGTCAGTTCCTCGGAGGGCTGCTGCAGTGGCAGGTCGTCGGCGAAGAACAGGGCGGCGGCACCGAGTCCGTGGCCGCCCTGCTCCCTGGTCAGTTTCAGCAAGGTGACGTGCTGGGCCATCTCCTCGTCGGGAATGTCCGCCGCGGCGTCAATGACGCTCCGTGGCCCCACCAGGGCGGAACTTCCGAACAGCCGCACAAACTCGACGGTCCGGGCCGATTCATCAGCCCGGACTATCCTCTTCCCGGATGCCAGGGCGTCACCGAACGCGTCGTCGTCGAGGCCCAGCCGGCGCGCCCACGCCAACTGGATAATGGCCGCTGAGCCCGGATCGAGTGTCATGGTCCCAGCCTAGGGCGGCCCGGAGGCTTAGCCGAAAAGGACCGCGGCTTCGTCGTAGCGGTTTTGCGGGACGGTCTTGAGCTGGCCCAGGGCTTCCTGGAAGGCGACGTGCTGGATATCGGTGCCCTTCAGTGCCACCATGGTGCCCCAGTACCCTTCCACCACCGAGTCGATCGCGGCCATGCCAAGCCTGGTGGCCAGGACCCGGTCAAAGGCTGACGGGACGCCGCCGCGCTGGATGTGGCCCAGGATGGTGGCGCGGGTTTCGATGCCGGTGCGGGCTTCGAGTTCCGGGGCGAGCTGGTCGGCGATGCCGCCCAGGCGGGGACGGCCAAAGGTGTCCAGTCCGCGCTCGGAGTGCGGGCTTTCCATGTGCTCCGGAACGAAGCCTTCAGCCACCACCACCAGGGGTGCGCGGCCACGGTGGTGGGCTTCCTTGACCCATTCGGTGATTTGCTCGATGCTGACCTTCTGCTCGGGGATGAGGATGGCGTGCGCGCCGGCAGCCATGCCGGCGTGCAGGGCAATCCAGCCCACGTGCCGGCCCATCACTTCGGCGATCATGCAGCGGTGGTGGGACTCGCCCGTGGTGCGCAGCCGGTCGATGGCCTCCGTGGCGATCTGCACGGCGGTGTCGAAACCGAACGTGTAGTCGGTGGCGTCGAGGTCGTTGTCCACGGTCTTGGGAACGCCTACGATCTTGAGCCCGGCGTCGGTGAGGCGCTTGGCCGCGGCGAGGGTCCCTTCACCGCCGATGGCGATGATCGCGTCGATGCCCAGGCGGTCCATGTGGGCCTTGATGGCTTCGGGGCCGCCCCCATTTTCGAACGGGTTGGTGCGGGACGTGCCAAGGATGGTGCCGCCCTGTTTGGCGATGCCGCGGACCATGGTGCGGGGAATATCGATGATGTCCCCTTCCACCACGCCCCGCCAGCCATCACGGAATCCGACGAATTCCTGGCCGTGTACTGCGATGCCTTTCAGTACCGCACCTCGGATCACGGCGTTCAATCCGGGGCAGTCGCCACCGCTGGTGAGGATTCCAATTTTCATGTTCGGCTCAAATCCTGGGAAGAAGGTTTACAGGCAGAGCGCCACGCTGAGCTCACCTAGAAGTGTAGTGGGGGGTGTGGGGTACGACACAAACCGGTTACATGGGGCTGCTGGAAGCAGCGGGAGAAAGGGCAGGCAAAAGCCCCCGTCCGATGAATGGATTCACGGGACGGGGGCTCGGGCCTGCCGGCGTGAGCCGGACGGGTCAGCTGTTAAGCGACCGGCGGTCCAGGAACGTCTGGAGCGGGATCTCGTTCCGCTGGTCCGGAAGGATCACCCACGCCAGGACGTAGAACACGAAGGCCGGGCCCGGAAGCAGCGCGAAGAGCAGGAAGGCGATACGGACGAACGCGACGTCCACGTTGAGCTTGGCAGCGATGCCGCCGCAAACCCCGCCAAGCCACCGCTCGGGGCCGCGCTTCAGGCCGAAGCCCCTGACGATGCTGAAGAACTTATCCATGGTTCAAGACTTCCCTGTAGTTGGTTCGTTGTCACGTTTCCGGGCTGAGAGCAGGCCGCCCACCACCAGGGCCACGCCCGCGCCGATCATGAGGCCGATCAGGACGTAGGTGCCGTTGAGGGTCACGATGCCCAGCTGCGCCACGATGATCAGTGCAGCCAGCGCCAGGACGATCAGTCCCCACACCACCGTGCCCACCCTGGCGGGTGCCGGTCCGGCAGGGTGTTGGCCCGCCGTCGTCGTAATGTTGCTGTTGTCCATGTCAGTTGCCTTCCTGGATGGTGACGTTGCTGAAGGTGCCGTCGATTTGCACCACCAGGTGGTTGCCCGGCTTGTCCGTGTTGTAGGTGCTTTCACGGGTGGTGGTGCCACCGCGCTGGCCGCTGGCTTCGTTCAGGTTCCCCATGGTCATGTCCGCCTTGATGTCCACGGGCACGTTCTGCGGGATCACCACCGTCACGTTGCTGGCGGTGATGTCCAGGGGAACCACGACGTCGGACGTCAGGGGGGCGGTGGGGGAGAGGTCCGTGAGGTCCACCGTTCCCCGCCCGGCGGTGATGTCGATGCCGCCGCGCGCCTCCTCGATGCTGGCCGGGTTCCAGTCGACCTGCTGGAAGCGCATCCGGCCGTCGTTCAAGGTGTTGTAGATGCCACCGGTGACCAGTGCGATTACTGCGAAGAGGCTCAGGATGCCTGCGGTCCGGCCGCGGAAGCCCGCCACCATGATGCCCAGCCCCAGGACGGCTGCGGCACTGGCCCACACAATGGCGTTGGCCGAGCCGCCCAGGTCGATGATGTTCGCGGCATCGAGCGCCTTGAGTCCACCGCCCACCAGCAGTGCGAGTCCTGTTGCAATGGCGACTGCCGGAGCGCCGGGACCGGACGGCCGGGGCTTTGGCGGCAGCGGCGGGACCCACGGGGCGGGGTAGCCGTTGCTGCCCGGTACGCCGCTGCCGGGTCCGCCGGGAGACGTGCCGCCACTGCCGCCGGCTCCGCCGGGGGCGCCTTCGCCGGGAGCGGATGGCATTCCGGAAGGGCTGTAGCCGCCTTGGCCGTAGCGGCCCGTGCCCGCCCTGCCCGCCGTGCCGGCGGTGCCGCTGCCGTACGGGGGTGTTGCGGTGCCTGGGGCGGCGGGGACCGGACCGGAAGCGGTGCCTGCGGAGAACGTTGAGGTGTGGGCCGGGCCGGAGCTCCCCATCGGATAGGTCCCGTCGGGGGCCGCGGTGCCGTGGCCGGCGATGGTGGGGTGGGCCTTGTTGCGCTGTGAGAGGTAGTAGATCAGGTAGATGGCGCCGCCCACCCAGAAGAGCGTCCACAGCAGGCCGCTCAGGCCGTTGTGGCTCCAGCCCCAGAAGCCTCCGCCCAGGCCGGTGAGTCCCAGGACCGTGGCGATGAGGGAACCCGTCATACCGCTGGACCAGCGGCCCGCGCCGGCTTCCTGGACATGGATCCTGCCGTCAGGTTCGGGAAGGAAGGCCCAGGCCAGGCCGTACAGGAGTACGCCGATGCCGGCCAGGAGGGTCAGGACAATGAAGACGCCCCGGATAATAATGGGGTCCACACCGAGCCGGTGTGCGATGCCGCTGCAGACGCCGCCGATCCACCGGTCGTTGCCGCGGTAGATGCCGTTGCTGCGGATCCAGCCGAAGAAGTCGGTGGACGGCGCCGGGGCGGGGCTGCCCTGGAACGCGTAGCGCTGGGATTGATCCGCAGGTGGGACCGGGGCGGGGTCCGGAGGCGTGGAGGCGGAGGACGGCAGCGGCTCGGTGGGCCGCTCGCTGTTCGTGCCGGGCAGCCCGTCGGGAAGGGGTTCGGCAGGGTGTTCGTCGTCGGGGGAGGGGGTCTGCGAGTTCATACCTCGATCCTCCCGTTCAGGCCGGTTGGCGCTCTACTGGGGGAAACCCTGAACCGTCCCTGAGCTGTCCCCGGGAAGCGGGCGTATGCGGTCCGGGCAACCCTGATCCGTGTTTGGATTGACCCATGACAACCCTTCCGGCGCGGCCGCCCCTGGCACGGAGCAGCGACCGTGTCATTGCAGGGGTATGCTCAGGCCTTGCCGCGCACCTGGGCTGGCCGGTGAAGAACGTCCGCGTGGGCATGGTCCTGGCGTCCTTCGCAGGAGGGGCGGGCCTGGTCTTCTATGCCTGGCTCTGGATCATGGTGCCCACGGCGGACGAGGCTGCCCGCCGCAACGCCCGCCGCCCGGCGTCGCCCATTGCCCCGGCGGTGAGCCAGCCCGCCCAAGGAAAGGCGGCCGACGGCGGAACCCCGGCAGGTGCCGCCGGTCCCGTCCCGGACGGTGAGGCTGCGCCTCCCGGACAACCCTGGTTCCGCGCGCGCGGAATGCGGTATGGCAAGGAAATCCTGTTGGGCTGCGGGCTCCTGCTGGTGGCCGGCATCATGATTGCCCAGCTGCTGGGCGTGGATGTGTCCCTCGGAACGCTGATCCCGGCTGCCGCTGTGCTGGGCGGCGCCTCGATCGCGTGGATGCAGCTGGACGAAACCCGCCGCGCCGGGCTGATGGACAAGACCAAGGCAAACCAGGCCGGCGGATGGGGCCGCCTTGCAGCCGGCCTGGCTTTGGTGGTGGCCGGGGTCCTGGTGATGGTCTCCGGCTCGGGCTCGTGGGAGCAAACCTGGCTCGCGTTGCTCGCTTCTGTGGCCGTGCTGGGCGGGGTGGTGCTGGTCCTGCTGCCCTGGGCACTGAAGTTCTGGCGCGACCTGGAAGCGGAGCGCGCCGGCCGGATCCGGGAAACGGAACGTGCCGAGATCGCCGCCCACCTCCACGATTCGGTGCTGCAGACCCTTGCCTTGATCCAACGGCGGGCGGGCAACGAGCACGACGTCGTCCGCCTGGCCCGTGCCCAGGAACGCGAGTTGCGCGGCTGGCTGTTCCAGGATCCAGGCCGCGAAAGCGGGCAGCTTTCAGACCGGGTCAAGGCTGTTGCCGGCGAAGTGGAGGACCTGCTTGGCAACGCCGTGGAGGTGGTCACTGTCGGTGACGCCGCCATGACCGAGGCACACGAGGCCCTGGTCCAGGCAAGCCGGGAGGCCATGCTCAACGCCTCTCGGCACGGTGGCGGGACGGTCTCGGTCTACCTTGAAGCGTCCGACGGGCAGGCCGAGATCTTCATCAAGGACAGGGGACCGGGCTTTGAACTGGGAGATGTACCGGCGGACCGGCTCGGCATCCGGGAATCAATCATCGGCAGGATGAAACGGCACGGCGGCTCCGCCGCCATCCTCAGCACCGGCGACGGCACCGAGGTCCGCCTCCGGCTGCCGGCCGCCGCAGAACACGCGGAAGGAAAATCATGACCACAACGCAGGGAACAGGTGGACAGGGAACAGGTGCCGGAGGCGCCAGCCGGCCAAACTCCGTGCGGGTGGTCATCGTGGACGACCACGCCATCTTCCGGTCCGGACTGAAGGCCGACCTTGACGCCAGCATCCAGGTGGTGGGGGAGGCTGCCACCGTTGAGCAGGCCATCGCCGTGATTGCCCAGCAGCGGCCCGACGTCGTCCTCCTGGACGTCCACCTGCCGGGCGGGCTGGGGGGCGGCGGCCGCGAAGTCATCGCAGGCTCCGCCGCGCTTTTGTCCAGCACCCGGTTCCTGGCACTGAGCGTCTCCGATGCAGCGGAGGACGTCGTCGCCGTGATCCGCGCCGGAGCCCGCGGCTATGTCACCAAGACCATCTCCGGCGCCGAAATTACCGACGCCGTGTTCCGGGTGGCCGGCGGCGATGCGGTCTTCTCTCCCCGCCTCGCCGGTTTTGTCCTGGACGCCTTCGGCACTGCCCCCGCCGATATTGCCGATGACGAACTGGACAAGCTCTCGGCCCGCGAACTTGAAGTCATGCGGCTCATCGCGCGGGGCTACAGCTACAAGGAAGTGGCCAAGGAACTCTTCATCAGCATCAAGACCGTGGAGACCCATGTGTCGGCAGTGCTGCGGAAGCTCCAGCTCTCCAGCCGCCACGAACTCACCAAGTGGGCCGCGGAGCGCCGCCTCCTCTAGCCGCCCATCACCTCCTGCCCCTATATCTCCAACGCCCCATCACCTTTCGGGCCTTAAACCAGAACGCCCCATCACCTTTCGGGCCTTAAACCAGAACGCCCCATCACTTGGTGATGGGGCGTTCTGGTTTTTCCTGCGAAAGGTGATGAGGCGTTACTGGGCCTTGCCCAGGAAGTCCTGCAGGCGCTGCACCCCGGTGGCGAGGTCGTCGTCGCCCAGGGCGTAGGAGAGGCGCAGGAAGCCGGAGGGGCCGAACGCCTCGCCCGGAACCACAGCCACCTCAACCTCGTCGAGGATCAGCGAGGCCAGCTCCGCGGAGGTCTGCGGCGTGGCGGTGCCGGACGCGGTGGGGAATTCCTTACCCAGCAGCGCACGGACGTCCGCGTATACGTAAAAGGCGCCCTTCGGCGTCGGGCATTCCACGCCGTCAATCGCATTCAGCCCCGCGACGATGGCCTTGCGGCGGCGGTCGAACGCCACCTTCATCTCATCGACCGCGGTCAGCGGGCCGGACACGGCGGCGAGGGCGGCAATCTGCATGATGTTGGACACGTTCGATGTGGCGTGCGACTGCAGGTTGGTGGCCGCCTTGATGACGTCTGCCGGGCCGATCATCCAGCCCACCCGCCAGCCGGTCATGGCGTAGGTCTTGGCAACGCCGTTGAGGATGACCACCTTGTCGCCCAGTTCCGGGGCAGCGGTGGCGATGGAGGTGAAGGGGACGCCGTCGTAGGTCAGGTGCTCATAGATCTCGTCGGTGACCACCCACAAGCCCTTGGCCGCGGCCCACTTGCCGATCTCCGCCACCTGCTCGGGGGAGTAGACAGCGCCGGTGGGGTTCGACGGCGAGACGAACAGCAGGATCTTGGTCCGGTCCGTCACGGCTGCTTCTAGCTGCTCAATGGTCACCAGGTAGTCCTGCTCAGGCCCGGCGAAAACGTCAACGGGCACGCCGCCGGCCAGGCGGATGGCCTCCGGGTAAGTGGTCCAGAACGGGGCGGGGACGAGGACTTCGTCCCCCGGATCCACCAAGGTGGCGAAGGTGTTGTAGACGGCCTGCTTGCCACCGTTGGTGACCAGCACCTGCGAGGGATCCACGGTGTAGCCGGAGTCGCGCAGGGTCTTCTCTGCGATTGCCTTCTTCAGCTCGGGAAGACCGCCGGCGGGGGAGTAGCGGTGGTACTTGGGCTGGCCCGCCGCCTCGATGGCAGCCTGGACAATGTAGTCCGGGGTGGGGAAGTCCGGTTCGCCCGCACCGAAGCCAATAACCGGCCGGCCAGCTGCCTTCAGCGCCTTGGCCTTGGCGTCAACGGCCAGGGTTGCGGATTCGGCAATTGCGGAAATGCGTTGGGAAACGCGGGCGGAAGGCATTGGCAGGTCCGTTCTTCGCTTGCAGCCGGGAGGCTGGAATGTGGGATTCGACGAGTTCTACTCTATGCTGTTCACCGGACCCTCCGGGGTGCCGGTTTTGATTTATGACTGCCTGGCGCAGCACGTTTCGAACCGGACTTCGGTTGGACCGGGGCGGGCTGGTTTTACCTACGCGAAGTTCTTGCGTAGACTGGTTCACCGGTGTTGAAACACAGATGATGGCGTGCGCCCCAGTTCAAGCTGGTGTCGGCCATCAAAGAGTGGAATTCACTCCATAGGGTAGTGGCGCAATTGGTAGCGCAGCGGTCTCCAAAACCGCAGGTTGCAGGTTCGAGTCCTGTCTGCCCTGCGCAAGCTGCTCCGGGCGAAAGCCCGGAGCAGGCGCAGCAACCATGGTTCTGATCAGGGCCGGGTAATCCACCATTGCAAAGATGAGCGAGGACCAGGTGACCGAAACAGCTGCCAGCAGCTCCAAGGGCCGCCCAGCTAAGAAGGAAGCCAAGGCAAACTTCTTCGCCCGCATTGCACTTTTTGTCCGCCAGATCATCGGCGAACTGAAGAAGGTTGTCGCCCCCACCCGCAAGGAACTGATCAACTACACGCTCGTGGTGCTGGTGTTCGTGGCCATCATGATGGTCATCGTCAGCCTGCTGGACATTGGTTTCGGAACCGCTGTCAGCTGGATCTTTGGCGGTACCGGCTCCAAGGACAGCTAAGGCTGCACGGTCCGCAGGCCGCGTGATTCACCGGGGTAACCGGAAGGAAGCGCCGGCGTGCGGAATTGAGCCATTTAAATAGGCATGTTAGGCAATGAGGAAGCAGGAGACCAAGTGTCTGAGCAGGAGCTCGAGGTAACCGAGACTGGGCTGGAAGAATCCCCGGACGTCACGGCAGAAGCCGGTGAAGAGTCCGAGGTTGAGTCCTCCACGCCCGAATCCGACGACGCCGCCTCCGACGTTGCAGAAGCTGACGCCGACGCTTCAGACGCCGACGGTGAAGACGAGCCCGCAGACGCCCTTGCCGCCGCGGCAGCCACCGCAGCAGCGGACCCCGCAGAGGAGTTCAAGGCCAAGCTGCGCCGCCAGGAGGGTGACTGGTACGTCATCCACTCCTACGCCGGTTACGAGAACCGCGTGAAGGCCAACCTTGAAACCCGCATCCAGACCCTGGACATGGAAGATTACATCTTCGAGATCCAGGTGCCCATGGAAGAAGTCGTGGAGATCAAGAACGCCCAGCGCAAGGTGATCAACCGCGTCCGCATCCCCGGCTACGTCCTGGTCCGCATGGACCTGACGGACGCTTCCTGGGGTGCCGTCCGGCACACCCCCGGCGTCACCGGCTTCGTGGGCAACGCCCACAACCCGGTCCCGCTGCGCCTTGACGAGGTCTTCTCCATGCTCGCCCCTGTCTTCGAGGAAGAGCAGGCCGAGAAGGGCAAGCCGGTCAACAAGCAGCACCAGGCCCCCGTCGACGTCGACTTCGAGGTTGGCGAGTCCGTCATCGTCAAGGAAGGCCCGTTCGAGACCCTTCCCGCCACCATCTCCGAGATCAAGGTCGAATCCCAGACCCTCGTGGTGCTGGTCTCCATCTTCGAGCGCGAAACGCCGGTCACCCTGGCGTTCAACCAGGTCACCAAGATCTGAGAATCCTAGAATTCGTTCCGGCGCCGCCCGCTTAGCAGCTCCGGAACGGCCGGCCGCCTCGCCATGGCGGCCACAAACCTGAGGCACGCTCCTGTGCCCCAGGACGTTATTGAGAGAAGGACCCTACATTGGCTCCCAAGAAGAAGGTCACCGGCCTCATCAAGCTGCAGATCCAGGCAGGTGCCGCCAACCCGGCCCCGCCGATCGGTCCTGCGCTTGGCCAGCACGGTGTCAACATCATGGAATTCTGCAAGGCGTACAACGCTGCGACGGAAGCCCAGCGCGGAAACGTCATCCCCGTGGAGATCACGGTCTACGAGGACCGTTCCTTCACGTTCATCACCAAGACCCCGCCGGCTGCAGAGCTCATCAAGAAGGCTGCAGGCGTTGCCAAGGGTTCATCCACCCCGCACACCGTCAAGGTTGCCAAGCTGACCCAGGCCCAGGTCAACGAGATCGCCTCCACCAAGATGGAAGACCTCAACGCCACCAGCCTCGAAGGCGCAGCGAAGATCATCGCCGGCACCGCCCGCTCCATGGGCATCACCGTCGAGGGCTAACACCCTTACCGCTGTCCAGCGTTGGGTAATTGACGACGACGGGCGGCACCGCCGGGACACCGGCACCAAAAAAATTGAAATGTTGGTCATCCGGGCCGGATAACGAACCGGATCACCGACTGTGGCAGGGCCCAGCGCGGTCCGCAGACCACAACTGCACAAGGAGAAATAAGCAGCATGGCAAAGCGCAGCAAAGCATATGAGGCAGCAGCCGCCAAGATCGACGCGGAGAAGCACTACGCACCGTTCGAGGCAGTAACGCTGGCCAAGGACACCAACCCGTCCAAGTTCGACGCCACCGTTGAGGTCGCCTTCCGCCTCGGCGTGGACCCCCGCAAGGCTGACCAGATGGTCCGCGGCACGGTCAACCTGCCCCACGGCACCGGCAAGACCGCCCGCGTCCTGGTCTTCGCAACGGGCGACAAGGCTGAGGCCGCAATCGCAGCCGGCGCCGACTTCGTTGGTTCTGACGACCTGATCGAAAAGATCGCCGCCGGCTGGACCGACTTCGACGCCGCCGTTGCCACCCCTGACCTCATGGGCAAGGTTGGCCGCCTCGGTAAGGTCCTGGGTCCGCGTAACCTGATGCCGAACCCGAAGACGGGCACCGTGACCCCCGACGTCACCAAGGCCGTCAACGACATCAAGGGTGGAAAGATCGACTTCCGCGTCGACAAGCACTCCAACCTGCACTTCATCATCGGCAAGGTATCCTTCGACGCCGTCAAGCTGGCCGAGAACTACGCAGCAGCACTGGAAGAGGTGCTTCGCCTCAAGCCGTCCGCTGCGAAGGGCCGCTACATCCAGAAGGCAACCGTTGCCACCACGTTCGGCCCCGGCATCTCCGTGGACCCCAACGTCACCAAGGTGCTCACCGAGGCATAGTCCTCATCAGCATCCCGTGCTTCTAAGGCACATCTGAAGGGACCGTCCGGCTGCCAGCCGGGCGGTCCCTTCATCGTTAACACATCGTTTCCTTGCGCAGACCCCGCCAACTGTCCACCGCTGGCTAGGCTGAGGGGATGACGCAGCCGAACGCCCTGGTGATTTCCGCCGTCGTTGTTCCGCCTGCCGCGGACGCCGCGGACGGCTACCAGGACTTCCGGGACTGCGAGGCGATGCGGAGGGCGCATGAGCTCGACACCTGGGGTGACCTGGACCGCGGCTACACCTTTGCCGAGGAAGTGGAGCATTGGCGCGGCACCGAGTACGAGGCGCGGCACCTCTTTGTTGGCCGGCTTGGCCCGGAAACCGTGGGCATGTGTTCGGTAACGTTGCCGCTGCGCGAGAACACCAGCACGGCCGGGATCGGTGTCCTGGTGGTTCCGTCCTACCGACGGCGAGGCCTGGGACGCCAGCTGCTCCAGTACGCCGAGGAGGTGGCGCGGGACAACGGCCGTACCTCCCTGGACGGTTACTTCGAACTCCCGGCGACACTGCTGGACGGCGACGGGCCGCGGCAAGCGGCCAAATCCGGGGCAGGAAGCCTGCCCGCAGATGACGCCGCCACTGCCTTTGCCGTGGCCCTCGGATATGAGCTGGAACAGGTGGAGACGTCCAGCAGGCTTTCCCTACCGGTGCCGCCGGAGCGGCTGGAGAAGCTGGAAGCCGAGGCAGCTGCCCACGCGGGCGGTTACACCTTGATGGGATGGGACGACGCCTGCCCTGACGAACTGGTGGACAGCTTCGCCGTCCTCAACGCCCGCATGAGCACGGACGTACCCACGGCGGGGATGGATTGGGAAGGCGAGCTCTGGGACGCAGCCAGGGTCCGCCGCAACGAGGAAACGCTCGCCCGCAGCGGGGTCCAGGCTTTGGTGGCGGCCGCCATGGACCGGTCCACCGGCGAGCTGGTGGCCTACACGGTCCTCAACTGGCGCCCCGGGGTCCCGGCAACCGTGCTGCAGCAGGACACCCTGGTGTCCGCCGGGCACAGGGGGCACCGGCTGGGCATGCTGATCAAGCTTCAAAACCTCCGCAGGGTCCCGGACAGATGGCCCGCGGCGCGCTCGGTCCTGACGTGGAATGCCAGCGAAAACCAGCATATGCTGGCGATAAATACCGCCCTTGGATTCAGGCCCGCCGGCTATGAAGGTGAGTGGCAGAAACGGCTGGGATGATGCCCGCATGGCAATAGACGTGAAGATCGAGCAGCTGTATATTCCCGACTCACTGGACACCCCGGACGCAGCGGACTTCCTCGCCGCCGTGGAGGTGGGCCGCAAGGTGCGCATGCAGACCTGGGGCAGCGACGATCTTGCCTACGGCGCCCAGGAAAAGTTGCTTGAGTTCGCGGACCCGTATGAGCGCCAGCTGATCCTCGTTGCGAAGGTGGACGGCGCGATTGTGGGCACGGTTGATATTGCGCTGCCCCTGACCGATCACCTGGACCTCGCCGAGCTCACCCTGGACATCCTGCCCGAGTTCCAGCGGCAGGGGGTGGGGCGCCGCCTGCTTGAGGCGGCCGAACAGCTGGCCAGGGGTGAAGGCCGCACCATGATCCTGGTGGACACCAACCATCCGGGCGCGTCACTGCACGAGTTTGAACGGGCGCAACTGGTACCCGGCTCCGGGCAGGGGTTTGTGCCCTTGGAGAGCCGCGAAGTGGAGTTCGCGCAGAAGACCGGATACACGCTGCAGCACATCGAGCAGTTCAGCTCCTGCCTCCTGCCCCTGGACACCAAGCTGGTGGCCGACCTCCAGGCTGAAGCCGAGGAAGCCAACAACGGCAGGTACCGGCTGCACCACTGGACGGACCGCTGCCCGGACCGCTGGTTGGAGGCCGTGGCCGCGCTCGAAAACCAGGCCGGCGCCGACGTTGACCCGTCCCTGGACGCGCCGATTGAACAGGACATGGTGTTCGACGGCGGCATCCTGCGTGAGGCGGAGGACGTCGCCATCGCGCAGGGCAGGAGAACAGTGGTCACCGCCGTTGAGCACATCGCCACCGGATCACTGGTGGGCCTGACCACGATCACGGTCCTGGCGCACCGGGCTGACGTGGTGTTCCAGGACGATACCCTGGTCCTGCAGGAACACCGGGGCAACAAGCTCGGGCTCCTGATCAAGGTGGCCAACATGGAACGGCTCAGCGAGCAGTTCCCGGACGCACGCATCATCTACACCTGGAATGCGCCGGAGAACCGGTACCTCCTGACGGTCAACAAGCAGCTGGGATTCCAGACGGCCGGCGTGACGGGGATCTGGCAGAAAGAGCTCCCCACGCTGCATACCAGCACCAGCTAAGCGCCAATTTGGCGGACCGGCAGTGCCTCGCGTAAGCTGGGAGTACCAAAGACCGTCGGTTGTTGGAAATCCACTCTCCTGTACATGGCTCAATTCTGTAGTTGTGCGCAGGGGACCACAGTGGCTTTCCGGACGAAGGACCCTCAACGCAGGGCGGCCGGCGCAGGTGAACGAAGCAAAGTTCCGCGGTATAACCGTGTTGAGCCAAGCCCCGTGCATCTGCGCGGGGCGTTTTTAGTTTTAGCTCTCTTGAGCGGGGACCGTCGAATACCGGCACTATCCCCGGAAGGAGGGTTATGGCAACGCCTACCAAGGTTTCAGCAGTAGCTGAGATCACTAACGATTTCAAGGAATCGAACGCCGCTGTCCTGACCGAATACCGCGGGCTCACCGTTGCACAGCTCAAGCAGCTGCGTGTTTCTCTCGGCCAGGACACCAAGTTCGCGGTCGTCAAGAACACCCTGACCGCCATTGCAGCCAAGGAAGCCGGCGTCGAAGCATTCGACGGCCAGCTTGCCGGCCCCACTGCAATCGCGTTCATCAAGGGTGACGCAGTTGCCGCTGCCAAGAGCCTGACGGATTTTGCCAAGGCCAACAAGCAGCTGGTCATCAAGACCGGTTACTTCGAGGGCAAGGCGCTGGACGCCAGCGAGGTAGCCGCACTGGCTGCCCTCGAGTCCCGCGAGCTGCAGCTCGCCAAGGTTGCAGGCGTCCTCAAGGCACCCGCCGCCGCAGCTGCACGCATCATCGACGCACTGCGCCTCAAGCTTGAAGAAGAGAACGGTGCACCGGCAGCTGCCGAAGCGCCCGCCGCTGAAGAAGCTCCCGCCGCTGAAGCAGAGGCTCCGGCCGAAGCTCCCGCTGCCGAAGAGAACTAATTCTCTTACCCACACCAGACTCCGGTGCCCGTCCGGCCCCGCGCCGCCCGGACACCACAACAGGAAGGACGCCTACCATGGCGAAGCTCAGCAACGAAGAGCTCATTGAAGCTTTCAAGGAACTGACCATCATCGAGCTCTCCGAGTTCGTCAAGCTCTTCGAAGAGACCTTCGAAGTTACCGCCGCTGCTGTTGCAGTTGCTGGCCCCGCCGGCGCTGCTGCTGAAGAGGTTGAAGAGAAGACCGACTTCGACGTCGTCCTCGAAGCTGCCGGTGACAAGAAGATCGCAGTCATCAAGGAAGTTCGCGCCATCACCTCCCTCGGCCTCAAGGAAGCCAAGGACCTGGTTGACAGCGCACCGAAGGCTGTTCTCGAAGGCGCCACCAAGGAAGCTGCCGAGAAGGCCAAGGAGCAGCTCGAGGCTGCAGGCGCCACCGTTACCCTCAAGTAACAACGCCTTTTCCTTCGGAAACCCCGTCCCACTGCGAGTCAGTTGGGCGGGGTTTCCTGCTTTAATATCGCGAAGTCCTGCTTAGCCGGGGTCGCTGATGTCCGCCACCACGGCGCCAAGGGCCGCGGTGAGCGCGTCGGCGTCCACGAACGCGCTGTAGCCGTGCGCCCCGGCGCCCATGGAGATGCGCCGCCCGGTAATCTTGGCATCGGCATAGACGGGCCAGGCGGTGGTGCTGCCCAGCGGCGTGATGGTGCCCCGCTCGTAGCCCGTGGCCTCCAGTGCAGTCCCCGCGGGCGGCAAAGACAGCTTGTTCACTCCCACCAGGGCGCGGAGCTTTGGCCACGAAATCTGCCGGTCGCCCGGGATGAGCGCGAAGAGGAACGTCCCGTCCTTGTGCTTGACCACCAGGGACTTGACGATGTCCGCCGGTGAGATACCCAGGATGTCCGCAGCCTCTTCGAGGCTCTTCGCTGCGGGCCGTTCCACCACGTCAACGTGCAGGCCACGGGCTGCGGCGTCGGCCAGGAACCGTTCCCGTCCGACGCCGTCCGCTCCGTTTCCGGATGGACCCGCCATCAGTCGCGGTACAGCAGGAGGGCTTCGCCCTGCCCGCCTCCGCCACAGAGGGATACGGCAGCCTTGCCGGTCCCGCGCCGCTTCAGCTCATGCGCAGCGTGGGCGGCCAGCCGGGCACCTGAAGCACCGATCGGATGACCCAGGGCGATGGCGCCGCCGTGGAGGTTGCACTTCTCCAGCGGGTAGTCCAGGTCCTTGAGGGACTGCACGGCCACCGAGCCGAATGCTTCGTTGATCTCGATGAAGTCAAGGTCGGCGGTGCTCCACCCCGCTTTGCCAAGGGCATTCATGATGGCGTTGGAGGGCTGGGAATGCAGGGAATTGTCAGGCCCGGCCACCTGCCCCGGCTTCCCGACCACCGCGAGGTACTCCAGCCCGTGTTCCTCCGCGTAGCCGCGGGAAGTGAGGACCAGGGCGGCGGCGCCGTCGGACAGGGGAGAGGAGTTGCCGGCGGTGATGGTGCCGTCAGTGACGAAGGCAGCCCGCAGGCCGGCCAGGGACTCGATCGAGGTATTGGGGCGGACCCCTTCATCGGTGTCCACCACCAAGGGCTCGCCCTTGCGCTGCTTGACGCTGATGGGTGCGATCTCGCTGTCGAACGTTCCGTTCTTAGCCGCAAGCGCCGCGCGTTGGTGCGATTGGGCGGCAATGTTGTCCTGCGAAGTGCGGTCGATGCCCAGCGAGAGGTTCCGCGTCTCGGTGGACAGGCCCATCGACTCCCCGTCGAAGGCGTCGGTCAGCCCGTCGTGGGCTGCAGCGTCCAGCGCCTGGATGGACCCGTATGTCCACCCTTGGCGTGATCCCGGAAGCAGGTGCGGCGCCCGGCTCATCGACTCCTGGCCGCCCGCCACCACCACGGCAGCCTCGCCTGCGCGGATCATCCGGGCTGCGTCAATCACGGCGGTCAGGCCTGAAAGGCATACCTTGTTGACGGTCACGGCAGGCACGTTCCACCCGATGCCGGCGCCGATGGCGCTTTGCCGCGCGGGGTTCTGGCCGGCGCCTGCCTGCAGGACCTGGCCCATGATGACGGCCTCCACATCCGCTGCATCGACGCCACTGGATCCCAGGGCAGCTTTGATGGCGTGCGCACCCAGGTCCACAGCCGTGAGACTGGAGAGCTGGCCGTTGATCCGGCCCTGCGGGGTCCGTGCGGCCCCGAGGATGACAACGTCATTGTTGTGGGGAGAGTTGTCCATGGTTACCACTTTCAGTCCGGTTTCGGTCTAAGCCACCAAGGCTATCGTGAGCCTGGTCACCCAACTATTCAAACGCTGGAAGCGCTATGTGCATTCCTGCCGCGGCATTCCTGCGGCCGGATTCTGCGGCGGGGCAGGGGAGGGGTCCCCACCGGCGCGTTGTGTACGACGGCGGCCGCTTGCGTAGGGTGGAAGGCGAGGCTGTGCAGGGGACGCGCTTTGCAAGGGGACACCAGGTCCGGGGCCGGGACGGACGGAGCGGGATCGTGAAGAAGGAGCTTTCTGCGGCGGCCATCGCCGTGGCACTGATGGGCGGCACACTGGCGGGCTGCTCGGTGTCAGCACCCGCGCCGGCGGAATCCACCCAGCCAGCGGGACCGCCGTCGACCTCGGTCCATGGGCCGGAAGCCGGCAGCCCTGCTGCCTCCACCGGGCCGGGAAGTACCGGTGCAGCGGCTGGGGCGGGCGGAACCAGGGGGGCCTGCGAACTGTTCAACAAGCTGGTGGCGGCCTACGCCGCGGTTTCCCCCACCGACTCCAAGGGCTACGAGGACATCTACTCAAAGGCCCAGGACGCGAAGGATACGGTCTCCGGAGACCTGCGGGGGCTGTTCACGTCGCTGAGCCTGTTGGCCATCGACCACTCCTCGGCGGCGGGATCCGGGGGCAGGCCGTCCCAGGAATCCCAGGACGCGGTGCGGGATGCCGTGTTCGCAAACGCCGGAACCTGCACGGCGGAGGGCGTTACGCTGCGGCTCTGAGGCCGGCCAGCCTCCTCGCGTACCGAGGCCCGAAACAAGGTGCTTGCATTCCGGCGGGATGTGGGGTAGACATGTAGGTTGTTTTGCCGTATCGTAGATATTTGCGTCTTCCCTGTTTACCTTCAGCCTTCATATAGCGGTGGGCTTTGCCTGGCAGCTGGCAATCAACGTGCCGTAACAACGGTCACAGCATAGTCAGTCCAGGCCCCGGGTCATATAGCGGAACCGGATGGTAGCGCTGCGGAGTCACTCCGCAGGGTGCACAGCGGGGGAGATCTGAAAACGCCTGAAGGTCTGTGGAAGGATCCCTCTTGGTCGCCTCGAGCACCTCTAATAACGAAACCGCTAACACTGCCGACAGCACTGATGGTGCCACTCGCCGGCTCTCATTCGCAAAGATTCACGAACCCCTTGACGTTCCGAATCTGCTTGCCCTGCAGACAGACAGCTTTGACTGGCTGGTCGGCAATGAGCGCTGGCAGGCACGCGTGGCAAAGGCTGTCGAAGAAAACGATCTCAGCGTCGCCACCACGTCCGGCCTGTCGGACATCTTCGAAGAGATCTCCCCGATCGAGGACTTCCAGGGCACCATGTCCCTGAGCTTCTCCGATCCGGAGTTCGCTGACCCCAAGTACACCATGGCCGAGTGCAAGGACCGGGACGCAACGTACTCGGCTCCGCTGTACGTCAAGGCCGAGTTCATGAACAACAACACGGGCGAAATCAAGCAGCAGACCGTGTTCATGGGTGACTTCCCGCTGATGACCGAGAAGGGCACCTTCGTCGTCAACGGCACCGAGCGTGTCGTCGTCTCCCAGCTGGTCCGTTCGCCGGGCGCCTACTTCGAGCGCGCCGCCGACAAGACCAGCGACAAGGACATCTTCACCGCCAAGATCATCCCGTCCCGCGGTGCATGGTTCGAGCTCGAGATCGACAAGCGCGACCAGGTCGGCGTCCGCCTCGACCGCAAGCGCAAGCAGTCCGTCACCGTCCTGCTGAAGGCCCTGGGCTGGACCGAAGGCCAGATCCTCGAAGAGTTCGGCCAGTACGACTCCATGCGGGCAACCCTGGAGAAGGACGCCACCGAAACCCGCGAAGACGCCCTGCTGGACATCTACCGCAAGCTGCGTCCGGGCGAGCCGCCCACCGTCGAGGCTGCCCAGTCGCTGCTGGACAACCTGTACTTCAACTCCAAGCGCTACGATCTGGCCAAGGTTGGCCGCTACAAGATCAACCGGAAGCTGGGCATCGACCGCTCCCTTGGCGACAAGGAAGCTTCGGTCCTGCATGTTGAAGACATCGTGGCCATGATCAAGTTCCTGGTCGCGCTGCACGCCGGCGAGAAGACCATCAAGGGCACCCGCGATGGCCAGGAAGTGGACCTGCGCGTCGAAATCGATGACATCGACCACTTCGGCAACCGCCGCATCCGCGCCGTCGGCGAGCTCATCGAGAACCAGGTCCGCACCGGCCTGTCCCGCATGGAGCGCGTTGTTCGCGAGCGTATGACCACCCAGGACGTCGAGGCCATCACGCCGCAGACCCTGATCAACATCCGCCCTGTGGTTGCAGCCATCAAGGAGTTCTTCGGAACCTCCCAGCTGTCGCAGTTCATGGACCAGAACAACCCGCTCTCGGGCCTGACCCACAAGCGCCGCCTGTCGGCCCTTGGCCCCGGTGGTCTGTCCCGTGACCGCGCCGGCATGGAAGTCCGTGACGTGCACCCGTCCCACTACGGACGCATGTGCCCCATCGAAACCCCTGAAGGCCCGAACATTGGCCTCATCGGTTCGCTGGCTTCCTACGGACGTATCAACCCGTTCGGTTTCATCGAGACCCCGTACCGCCTGGTCAAGGACGGCGTCGTGTCCGACGACGTCCAGTACCTGACGGCCGACGACGAGGCCGAGGTCCTGATCGCCCAGGCCAACGCCCCGCTGGACGAGAACAAGAAGTTCGCCGAAGAGACCGTCCTGGTCCGTGCCCGCGGTGGTGGAGGCGAGCCCGTCCTGGTTCCGGCCGAGGACGTCGAGTTCATGGACGTTTCCCCGCGCCAGATGGTTTCCGTGGCTACCGCCCTGATCCCGTTCCTGGAGCACGACGACGCAAACCGCGCACTCATGGGTGCCAACATGCAGCGCCAGGCTGTGCCGCTGGTCCGTTCCGAGGCCCCGTTCGTGGGCACCGGCATGGAGCGCGCCGCCGCCGTCGACGCCGGTGACGTTGTCATCGCCAAGAAGGCCGGTGTGGTCACCGAGGTTTCCGCCGAACTCGTCATCATGCTCAACGACGACGGCACCGAGACCAACTACCGCATCAACAAGTTCGCCCGCTCCAACCAGGGCAACTGCTACAACCACCGCGTCCTGGTCAACGAAGGCCAGCGCCTGGAAGTTGGCGGCATCATCGCCGACGGCCCGGCAACGGACCAGGGTGAGCTCGCACTGGGCAAGAACCTGCTCGTGGCATTCATGTCATGGGAAGGCCACAACTTCGAGGACGCCATCATCCTCTCGCAGCGCATCGTTGCCGAGGACGTCCTTTCCTCCATCCACATCGAGGAGCACGAGATCGATGCCCGCGACACCAAGCTTGGTGCCGAGGAAATCACCCGTGACATCCCCAACGTGTCCGAGGAAGTCCTGGCCGGCCTGGACGAGCGCGGCATCATCCACATCGGTGCCGAGGTTGAAGCAGGGGACATCCTGGTCGGAAAGGTCACCCCGAAGGGTGAAACCGAGCTGACCCCGGAAGAGCGCCTGCTGCGCGCCATCTTCGGTGAGAAGTCCCGCGAAGTGCGTGACACCTCCCTGAAGGTTCCCCACGGCGAGTCCGGCACCGTCATCGGCGTGCGCGTCTTCGACCGCGACAACGACGACGAGCTGCCCCCGGGCGTGAACCAGCTGGTCCGCGTCTACGTGGCCGCCAAGCGCAAGATCACCGACGGCGACAAGCTCGCCGGCCGCCACGGCAACAAGGGTGTTATCTCCAAGATCCTCCCGATCGAGGACATGCCCTTCCTTGCCGACGGCACGCCCGTTGACATCGTCCTGAACCCGCTGGGTGTTCCGGGCCGAATGAACGTGGGCCAGGTGCTCGAAACGCACCTCGGCTGGGTTGCCAAGACCGGTTGGAAGATCGAAGGCGAGCCCGAGTGGGTCAAGCAGCTGCCCAACCTGCCGCGCGAGAGTGGTCCCACCACTGTTGCAACGCCGGTGTTCGACGGCGCCCGCGAAGAGGAAATCACGGGCCTGCTGGATTCCACCAACGTGACCCGCGACGGTGACCGCCTGATCAACTCCTCGGGCAAGACCCGCCTGTTTGACGGCCGCTCCGGCGAGCCGTTCCCGGATCCGATCTCGGTCGGCTACATGTACATCCTGAAGCTCCACCACCTGGTGGACGACAAGATCCACGCACGCTCCACCGGCCCGTACTCCATGATCACGCAGCAGCCGCTGGGTGGTAAGGCACAGTTCGGTGGCCAGCGCTTCGGTGAAATGGAAGTGTGGGCGCTCGAAGCTTACGGCGCCGCCTACACCCTCCAGGAACTCCTCACGATCAAGTCCGATGACATCCACGGTCGTGTGAAGGTCTACGAAGCGATCGTCAAGGGCGAGAACATCCCCGAGCCGGGGGTTCCCGAATCCTTCAAGGTCTTGATCAAGGAAATGCAGTCGCTGTGCCTGAACGTGGAAGTTCTTTCCACGGACGGAACCACAATTGAAATGCGTGACTCTGATGACGCAGTCTTCACGGCTGCGGAAGAACTGGGCATCGATCTGTCTCGCGCAGAGCCCAGCTCCGTAGAAGAGGTTTAGCAGGTAAGCGTTCGACGGCGGGTGCGCACCCGCCGTCGAACGCCCCCTCCCTCATCCCGCACCAAGACTTCAGAATTTAGAGAACAAGAGAGAACAGGGACCATATGTCCAGCGAATCCTCCTTCGGCCTCATGCAGATCGGCCTCGCCACCGCGGAAGACATCCGCGGCTGGTCGTACGGCGAGGTTAAGAAGCCGGAAACCATCAACTACCGCACGCTCAAGCCCGAGAAGGACGGCCTCTTCTGCGAGAAGATCTTCGGCCCGTCCCGCGACTGGGAATGCTACTGCGGCAAGTACAAGCGCGTGCGCTTCAAGGGCATCATCTGTGAGCGCTGTGGCGTTGAAGTCACCCGCGCCAAGGTCCGCCGTGAGCGCATGGGCCACATCGAGCTGGCCGCCCCGGTCACGCACATCTGGTACTTCAAGGGTGTTCCGTCCCGCCTGGGCTACCTCCTTGACCTGGCCCCGAAGGACCTCGAAAAGGTCATCTACTTCGCTGCCTACATGATCACCAGCGTCGACGAGGCTGCCCGCCACGAGGAACTGCCCAACCTGCAGGTTGAGCACGACATCGAGAAGAAGCAGCTGATCGACAACCGCGACGGCGACATCGCCGCGATTGCCCGCGACCTTGAAGGCGAAATCGCACGCCTCGAGGGCGAAGGCGCCAAAGCTGCCGACAAGAAGAAGGCCCGCGACTCCGCCGACCGCCAGATGGCCAACGTGCGCAAGCGTGCCGACGCCGACATCGAGCGCCTCGAGCAGGTCTGGGACCGCTTCAAGAACCTGAAGGTCGCCGACCTCGAAGGTGACGAGGGCCTGTACCGCGAGCTGCGGGACCGCTACGGCATGTACTTCGAAGGCTCCATGGGTGCCGAGGCCATCAAGAAGCGCCTCGAGAACTTCGACATGCAGGCGGAGTCCGACCTGCTGCGCGACATCATCGCCAACGGCAAGGGCCAGCGCAAGACCCGCGCCCTCAAGCGCCTGAAGGTGGTCAACGCATTCCTGACCACGAACAACAGCCCGCTTGGCATGGTCCTCGACGCCGTCCCGGTGATCCCGCCGGAACTGCGCCCCATGGTCCAGCTGGACGGTGGCCGCTTCGCGACCTCCGACCTCAACGACCTGTACCGCCGCGTGATCAACCGCAACAACCGCCTCAAGCGCCTGCTTGACCTGGGTGCTCCGGAGATCATCGTCAACAACGAGAAGCGCATGCTTCAGGAAGCTGTTGACAGCCTCTTCGACAACGGCCGCCGCGGCCGCCCGGTCACCGGACCTGGCAACCGTCCGCTGAAGTCCCTGAGCGACATGCTCAAGGGCAAGCAGGGCCGTTTCCGCCAGAACCTCCTCGGCAAGCGCGTCGACTACTCCGGCCGTTCGGTCATCGTCGTCGGCCCGCAGCTGAAGCTGCACCAGTGCGGCCTGCCCAAGCAGATGGCCCTGGAGCTCTTCAAGCCGTTCGTGATGAAGCGCTTGGTTGACCTCAACCACGCCCAGAACATCAAGTCGGCCAAGCGGATGGTGGAGCGCTACCGCCCGCAGGTCTGGGACGTGCTCGAAGAGATCATCACCGAACACCCGGTGCTGCTCAACCGTGCACCTACCCTGCACCGCCTGGGCATCCAGGCGTTCGAGCCGCAGCTTGTTGAAGGCAAGGCAATCCAGCTGCACCCGCTGGTTTGTGGCGCGTTCAACGCCGACTTCGACGGCGACCAGATGGCAGTCCACCTGCCGCTGAGCCCCGAAGCCCAGGCCGAAGCCCGGATCCTGATGCTGTCCTCGAACAACATCCTGAAGCCCTCTGACGGACGCCCGGTCACCCTGCCTTCGCAGGATATGATCATCGGCCTGTACCACCTGACCACCAAGCGGAAGGGTTCAGCCGGCGAAGGCAGGATCTTCTCTTCCGTATCGGAAGCCATCATGGCGTTCGATGCACGCGAGCTGCACCTGAACTCGCAGGTCAAGATCCGGCTTGAAGGGTTCGTCCCCTACGCCGGTTGGGAAGCTCCGGAAGGTTGGGAGCCCGGCCAGCCGGCGCTCGTCCAGACCTCCCTGGGCCAGGTTGTGTTCAACCAGACCCTGCCCGAGGACTACCCGTGGGTTGAAGCCGTTGCCGACAAGGGCGAACTGTCCCGGATCGTTAACGACCTCGCCGAGCGCTACCCCAAGGTTGTTACCGCGGCAACGCTGGACAACCTGAAGGATGCCGGTTTCTACTGGGCCACCCGTTCAGGCGTCACCGTCGCCATCTCCGACATCGAGGTTCCGGCTGCCAAGCCGCAAATCCTTGCCGGTTACGAGGAGCGCGCCGCCAAGATCCAGGGCCAGTACGACAAGGGCCTGATCGACGACGACGAGCGCCGCCAGGAACTGATCGAGATCTGGAACAAGGCAACCAACGACATCGCTTCCGTGATGCGTGAGAGCCTGTCCCCGATGAACACCATCAACCGCATGGTGTCCTCCGGTGCACGTGGTAACTGGATGCAGGTCCGCCAGATCGCGGGTATCCGTGGCCTGGTGGCCAACCCGAAGGGTGAAATCATCCCGCGCCCCATCAAGTCCTCCTACCGTGAGGGCCTGTCAGTGCTGGAGTACTTCATCGCCACGCACGGTGCCCGTAAGGGTCTGGCCGATACCGCGCTGCGTACCGCCAACTCGGGTTACCTGACCCGTCGTCTGGTGGACGTTTCGCAGGACGTCATCGTCCGTGAAGAGGACTGCGGCACCGAGCGCGGCCTGGTCACGCCCATCGCCGTCGCCGATTCCAACGGTGAGCTCGTCCTGGACGAGAACGTCGAGAACAGCGCCTACGCACGTACCCTCGCTGTCGACGTCGTGGACTCCGAGGGCAACGTCCTCGCAGCCGCCGGCACCGACTGCGGCGACGTGGTCATCGACGAGCTCTTCAAGGCAGGCATCACCGAGGTCAAGGTCCGCTCCGTACTCACCTGTGAGTCCAGCGTCGGTACCTGCGCCCTGTGCTACGGCCGTTCGCTGGCCACCGGCAAGACCGTGGACATCGGCGAGGCCGTGGGCATCATCGCCGCACAGTCCATCGGTGAACCCGGTACCCAGCTGACCATGCGTACGTTCCACACCGGTGGTGCTGTTTCCGCAGGCGGTGGCGACGACATCACCCAGGGTCTGCCCCGTATCCAGGAGCTCTTCGAAGCCCGTACTCCGAAGGGTGTTGCCCCGATTGCTGAAGCAGCCGGCCGCATCACCATCGAAGAGTCCGAGCGCCAGATGCGCCTGGTCATCACCCCGGATGACGGAACGGAAGAGATCGCCTACCCGGTCCTCCGCCGTTCACGCCTGCTGATCGAAGACGGCGACCATGTCTCCGTTGGCCAGAAGCTGATCAACGGCCCGGTCGACCCCAAGCAGGTCCTGCGCATCATGGGTCCGCGTGCGGCACAGAAGTTCCTTGTGGACGAAGTGCAGGGCGTGTACCGCAGCCAGGGTATTGGTATCCACGACAAGCACGTCGAGGTTATCGTCCGCCAGATGCTGCGCCGCGTCACGGTCATCGAGTCCGGCGAATCGGACCTGCTGCCCGGCGAGCTCGCCGAGCGCAGCCGCTTCGAGGACGCCAACCGCCGCGTTGTGTCCGAGGGCAAGACTCCGGCTTCCGGACGTCCTGAACTCATGGGCATCACCAAGGCGTCGCTGGCCACCGAGTCCTGGCTGTCCGCAGCTTCCTTCCAGGAGACCACCCGCGTCCTGACGCAGGCGGCCATGGAAGGCAAGAGCGATCCGCTGCTCGGCCTGAAGGAAAACGTCATCATCGGTAAGCTGATCCCGGCCGGCACGGGCCTCCCGCGCTACACCGAGGTCACCGTGGAGCCCACTGAGGAAGCAAAGGCCAACCTGTTCACCGGCCCCAGCGCATTCAGTGACTTCTCGTACGACACCCTGGGCGGTGACGGAGCTCCCGAGTTCCACGCCATCCCGCTGGATGACTACGACCTGGGCAACGACTTCCGCTGACGCGTAAGCCTGACGACGGATGGTCCCGCACCGAAAGGTGGGGGACCATCCCCGTTTAAACATCGATTGCTCCGTACTTGTCGTTCTGGTGGCCCATAACGACAAGTACGGAGCAATCGACCGGGGGAGAGGCCCCGATTAAGGCATGGAGCCCGTCCGTGCTAGACTTGTTACCAATTGTTATTGTGGCAGTGGATGAGTGCGCCGGTATCAGCTGAAAAGCTGGACCAGAGCGACGTTTCCGGTTTGCAGGGTTCTTGTGCAACGTATGCCACATTTTTGCATGCCTAGGGAACTGCAGGAATGTACGTTCCGTGCCGGTGTGCGATCCGACTATTAAGGCTTCGCCTTCGCCGCCATGGAGATTCCCTTCAGGGCCCGGGCGGCGGGGCAACGCAACAGGAGAGTGGCCGGAAACAGCCACTCCGGATAAAACGGAGAACACGAGAGTGCCTACGATTAACCAGCTGGTCCGTAAGGGCCGCACGCCTAAGGTCTCAAAGACCAAGGCTCCCGCGCTTAAGGGCAGCCCCATGCGCCGCGGTGTTTGCACCCGCGTCTACACCACCACCCCGAAGAAGCCGAACTCGGCTCTGCGTAAGGTGGCACGTGTGCGCCTCAACGGCGGCGTGGAAGTTACCGCCTACATCCCCGGTGTTGGCCACAACCTGCAGGAGCACTCCATTGTGCTCGTTCGCGGTGGTCGTGTTAAGGACCTCCCGGGTGTCCGCTACAAGATCGTCCGTGGCGCCCTCGATACCCAGGGTGTGAAGAACCGTAAGCAGGCCCGCAGCCGCTACGGCGCAAAGATGGAGAAGAAGTAATATGCCTCGCAAGGGTCCGGCCCCCAAGCGGCCGCTCGTTTCGGATCCGGTATACGGTTCCCCGCTGGTAACCCAGCTCATCAACAAGGTACTCGTTGACGGTAAGAAGTCCACGGCAGAGCGCATTGTCTACGGTGCACTCGAAGGCGCACGCGCCAAGTCCGGCGGCGACCCCGTTGCAGCCCTGAAGAAGGCCATGGACAACGTCAAGCCTTCCCTCGAGGTCCGCTCCCGCCGTGTCGGTGGCGCCACCTACCAGGTTCCGGTTGAGGTCAAGCCGGGCCGCTCCACCGCACTCGCCCTGCGGTGGCTGGTTGGCTACTCCAAGGCCCGCCGCGAAAAGACGATGACCGAACGTCTCCAGAACGAAATCCTGGATGCGTCCAACGGTCTCGGTGCCGCTGTGAAGCGTCGCGAAGACACCCACAAGATGGCCGAATCCAACAAGGCCTTCGCACACTACCGCTGGTAATACTCCCCGGTCGCCGCCGGCTCAACCGAGCCGGCGGCGAACGTGTAGTCCATCCCAAAAGGAGACCCCGTGGCACAGGACGTGCTTACTGACCTTAGTAAGGTCCGCAACATCGGCATCATGGCCCACATCGATGCCGGCAAGACCACCACCACCGAGCGCATCCTGTTCTACACGGGTGTGAACCACAAGATCGGCGAAACGCACGACGGCGCTTCGACCACTGACTGGATGGAACAGGAAAAGGAACGCGGCATCACCATCACGTCTGCCGCCGTGACCTGCTTCTGGGAAAACAACCAGATCAACATCATCGACACCCCGGGCCACGTGGACTTCACGGTTGAGGTTGAGCGCTCCCTGCGCGTCCTCGACGGTGCAGTCGCCGTCTTCGACGGCAAGGAAGGCGTTGAGCCGCAGTCCGAGACCGTATGGCGCCAGGCTGACAAGTACAACGTCCCGCGTATCTGCTTCGTCAACAAGATGGACAAGCTCGGTGCTGACTTCTACTTCACCGTAGACACCATCATCAGCCGCCTCGGCGCCAAGCCGCTGGTCATGCAGCTGCCCATCGGTGCTGAGAACGACTTCATCGGCGTCGTCGACCTGCTCTACATGCGTGCCCTGGTGTGGCCCGGCGATGCCAAGGGTGACGTCACCATGGGTGCCAAGTACGAGATCCGCGAGATCCCGGCTGACCTTCAGGAAAAGGCTGAGGAATACCGCGCGAACCTCGTTGAGACCGTCGCTGAGTCCTCCGAAGAACTCATGGAGAAGTACCTCGAGGGTGAAGAGATCTCGATCGACGAGCTCAAGGCCGGCATCCGCAAGATGACCATCAACTCCGAGCTCTACCCGATCTTCTGCGGTTCTGCCTTCAAGAACCGCGGCGTTCAGCCCATGCTCGACGCAGTGGTGGACTACCTGCCGAACCCGCTCGACGTCCCCCCGATGGTCGGTCACGATCCTCGCGACGAAGAGAAGGAACTGACCCGCGCGCCTTCCGCCGAAGAGCCGTTCTCGGCCCTGGCGTTCAAGATTGCTGCCCACCCGTTCTTCGGCCAGCTCACCTTCATCCGCGTGTACTCCGGTCACGTGGAAGCAGGCGCCCAGGTGGTCAACTCCACCAAGGGCAAGAAGGAGCGCATCGGCAAGCTGTTCCAGATGCACGCCAACAAGGAAATGCCCGTTGAGGGCGCTACCGCAGGCCACATCTACGCAGCCATCGGCCTGAAGGACACCACCACGGGTGACACTCTGTGCGATGCCAACAACCAGATTGTGCTCGAGTCCATGAGCTTCCCGGAGCCCGTGATCTCGGTTGCCATCGAGCCGAACACCAAGGGTGACCAGGAGAAGCTCTCCACCGCCATCCAGAAGCTCTCCGCTGAGGACCCCACCTTCCAGGTGTCCCTCAACGAAGACACCGGCCAGACCATCATCGCCGGCATGGGCGAGCTCCACCTGGACATCCTGGTGGACCGCATGCGCCGCGAGTTCAAGGTTGAGGCCAACGTGGGCAAGCCCCAGGTTGCTTACCGCGAAACCATCAAGCGCGCCGTCGAACGCCACGACTACACGCACAAGAAGCAGACCGGTGGTTCGGGTCAGTTCGCAAAGATCCAGATCGCCATCGAACCGCTGGACACCGCCGAGGGCGAGCTGTACGAGTTCGAGAACAAGGTCACTGGTGGCCGCGTTCCCCGCGAGTACATCCCGTCTGTTGACGCGGGCATCCAGGATGCACTGAACGACGGCGTCCTGGCCGGCTACCCGGTTGTTGGCATCAAGGCCACGCTGATCGACGGCGCGTACCACGATGTTGACTCCTCGGAAATGGCGTTCAAGATCGCCGGCCGGATGGCTTTCAAGGAAGCTGCACGCAAGGCGAACCCGGTGCTGCTCGAACCGCTGATGGATGTCGAGGTCCGCACCCCTGAGGAATACATGGGTGAAGTTATCGGTGACCTCAACTCCCGCCGTGGCCAGATGCAGTCCATGGAAGATGCACAGGGCGTCAAGGTCATCCGTGCGCACGTTCCGCTGTCCGGCATGTTCGGCTACATCGGTGACCTGCGCTCGAAGACCCAGGGCCGTGCTGTGTACTCCATGACGTTCAACAGCTACGCCGAGGTCCCGAAGGCAGTTGCCGACGAGATCATCCAGAAGTCCCGCGGCGAGTAGTCCTTCCGGACTTTCGAAGCGAACACCTCGGTTGCGCTGTCTGCCAGCGGACAGCGTGGCCGGTGCAGGTGGCCGGGCCGGCCGGACCCATCCGGCCGGATTCCGGCCCCTGCACGAACAGGCTCAGGGGATTAGTATTAGTTCCTGAATCTGCAATTTCACCAATCCAAAGCCCCCCAAGTAGACTTACCTGAGTTTCTGCCGCGACAAGAGCGGCAGGAGGGTATGTCATTTGAAAACGTTCTAGGAGGAACCTGTGGCAAAGGCAAAGTTCGAGCGGACTAAGCCGCACGTCAACATCGGCACCATCGGTCACGTTGACCACGGTAAGACGACGCTGACGGCCGCCATTTCCAAGGTGCTGTACGACAAGTACCCGACTCTCAACGAGAAGCGTGACTTCGCGTCGATCGACTCTGCACCCGAAGAGCGTCAGCGCGGCATTACCATCAACATCTCCCACGTGGAGTACCAGACCGAGAAGCGTCACTACGCACACGTTGACGCCCCCGGCCACGCTGACTACATCAAGAACATGATCACCGGTGCTGCCCAGATGGACGGCGCAATCCTCGTGGTTGCCGCTACTGACGGCCCGATGGCTCAGACCCGCGAGCACGTTCTGCTGGCCCGCCAGGTTGGTGTTCCCTACCTGCTGGTCGCGCTGAACAAGGCTGACATGGTCGACGACGAGGAACTCCTCGACCTCGTCGAAATGGAAGTTCGTGAGCTCCTCAGCTCGCAGGGCTTCGATGGCGACAACGCTCCGGTTGTCCGCGTTTCAGGCCTGAAGGCCCTGGAAGGCGACCCCGAGTGGGTCAAGTCCGTTGAGGACCTGATGGCTGCTGTCGACGAGTCCGTTCCGGACCCCGTACGTGACCGTGACAAGCCGTTCCTGATGCCGATCGAAGACGTCTTCACCATCACCGGCCGTGGCACCGTTGTTACGGGCCGCGCCGAGCGTGGAACCCTCGCCATCAACTCCGAGGTCGAGATCGTCGGCATCCGCCCGGTCCAGAAGACCACGGTTACCGGTATCGAGATGTTCCACAAGCAGCTCGACGAAGCATGGGCCGGCGAGAACTGTGGCCTGCTGCTCCGCGGTCTGAAGCGCGACGATGTCGAGCGTGGCCAGGTTGTCGTCAAGCCGGGTTCCATCACCCCGCACACCGACTTCGAGGCCAACGTCTACATCCTCTCCAAGGACGAAGGCGGACGTCACAACCCGTTCTACTCCAACTACCGCCCGCAGTTCTACTTCCGTACCACGGACGTAACCGGCGTTATCACCCTGCCCGAGGGCACGGAAATGGTTATGCCTGGCGACAACACTGAGATGACCGTTGCGCTCATCCAGCCCATCGCTATGGAAGAGGGCCTCGGCTTCGCTATCCGCGAAGGCGGCCGCACCGTTGGTTCGGGGCGCGTTACCAAGATCATCAAGTAGTACTTGCTGATCAAGGATCCGTCGGGCCCCGGCCCGCGCTGAATCCGAACGAAAGCCCCGCTGCTTCAAGCAGCGGGGCTTTCCTTTTGCCCCTTTTTAGCCGGACTCTGCACCTGCTGCCTGGAGGGGGCCACTGATACTGTTGCAGCACTGAAAGGAGATCATCATGGGATGGCTTATCTTCCTGATCATCGCGGTGGCCGTCGTGGCCGGGGTGTTCTGGGTCAAAAGGAATTTCCGGCACGAGATTGACCGGGCCAAGCGGATCAACAGGGCAAACAGGAACCAATAGCAGGCAGTTGCAGCTCCGGTTGCTGGCACGCCTTATTCCTACTTTTCGGTATGCCTAAATTGGCGGTATCCTCGTCTTATTGATGCCCGCAACGACGAGGACACGTGATGGCTGTTTCAACATTGGCGGCGGAATCCGCCACCACCAGAGTCTGGTCCCGCCTTCTGCTGCTCGGGCCGGCCTTCGTTGCCGCCATCGCGTACGTGGACCCGGGAAACGTGGCGGCGAACCTGACTGCCGGGGCGAATTTCGGGTACCTGCTCGTCTGGGTTTTGGTGGCAGCGAATGGCATGGCCGTCCTGATCCAGTACCAGTCAGCCAAGCTGGGTCTGGCCACGGGAATGAGCCTGCCGGAAATCCTCGGCAAACGCCTGGGAACCGGGCGGCGCCGTGCCTACTGGGTGCAGGCTGAGGTCGTTGCCGGGGCCACGGATATGGCGGAAGTCATTGGCGGGGCCGTGGCGCTCAACCTGTTGTTCGGTTTGCCACTGCTGACGGGCGGGTTCATCATCGGCCTGGCGTCCATGGTGCTGCTGTCGCTGCAGTCGCACCGGAGCCAGAAGTCCTTTGAGCTCGCCATTCTGACCCTGCTCGGCGTCATCGCCGTCGGGTTTGTCTCGGGCCTGTTCGTCGCGCCGCCCGATCCGGGTGGTGCCTTTGCCGGCCTCGTGCCGCGGTTCGAGGGAACCGACACCGTCCTGCTCGCGGCCAGCATGCTTGGTGCCACTGTCATGCCGCACGCGATCTATCTCCACTCCGCCCTGGCCCGGGACCGGCACGGTTTCTCGGAAGATCCGGCGGTCAGGACGCGGTTAATCCGGGCTACCCGGTTTGATGTCGCCGGAGCCCTGCTGCTGGCCGGAATCGTTAATATTGCCATGCTGTTGCTTGCCGCCACCAGCCTCCGCGGGGTGGAGGGGACCGACACCATCGCTGGTGCGCACGCTGCCGTGACGTCGGCACTGGGGCCGGTCATCGGCGTCGTATTCGCTGTGGGACTGCTGGCCTCGGGCCTGGCCTCCACCTCGGTAGGGTGCTACGCGGGGGCCACCATCATGGGCGGCCTCCTGAAGGTGAGGATTCCGCTGCTGATCCGCCGCACCATCACCTTGATCCCCGCCCTGTTGGTCCTGGGCGCAGGCATCGAACCTACGTTGGCCCTGGTCCTCAGCCAGGTGCTCCTGAGTTTCGGCATACCGTTTGCGCTCATCCCGCTGATCCGCCTCACTGGCAGCCGCAAGGTGATGGGCATCCACGCGGACTCGAAGGCGCTCCGGTTCGCCGGCTGGACCAGCGCCACCCTGATCGTCGGGCTGAACTGCGTGCTGATCTTCCTCACTGTCCTGGGGCACCAGTGACCTGCCAGTGGCCACAGGCAGGGAAACGGCCGGCTAGTCCTGGCGCTGGCGCCGCGCCCGGGACAGCGCCTGGTACCAGTAGAAGGACCGCTTCGGGGTCCGCTCCAGCGAGTCGAAGTCCACATGCACCAGCCCGAAACGTTGCGAGTAACCTGCGGCCCACTCGAAGTTGTCCATGAGCGTCCAGACGTAGTAGCCGCGCAGGTCCACGCCCTCCGCTATGCCGCCCGGCGCAATGGCCTCAAGTGCCGTTCCAAGGTGCGCAGCCAGGTACTCCACCCGGTCCGTGTCCTCCAGCGTCTCTGAAACCCTGTCGGGCTCAGGGAAGCTCGCGCCGCCCTCGGTGATGTACATCGGCGGGAGGGCCTGTCCGTACCGGTCCCGCATTTCCTGCAGCAGGACGCCCAGGTGCTCCGGTGCCACGGGCCACCCGAAGCCCGTGCTGCCGTACTCGGGGTAACCCACTTCGTGGAAAGGCAGCTTGGCTATTTCCTTGTGCATGTCCGCAGGCATGGGGGTGATGCCTGGCCCCAGGGCCACCTTCACCGGAAAGTAGTAGTTGAGCCCGTAGAAGTCGAGGGGCTGGTGGATGGTCCTCAGATCGGCATCGGATATCTTGCCGATTGATCGCAGCCAGGGCTTGGCGTACACGGGCAGTTTTGGGTACCGCCCCAGCAGGACGGGATCAGCGTAGAGCCTGTTCATGAGGAGGTCGTAGAGGTGCGCCACGAGTCGGTCGCCGATCTTCCGGGTGGCGGGCCTGACGGGGGAGTGCAGGTTGGTCAGGCCAACGCCGCCCGCCACTCCGGCCGCCCGCAGTGCCTGCACGCCCAGCCCGTGCGCCAGGAGCTGGTGGTGGATGGCGGGAAGGGCATCGAACATCAACCGGCGCCCCGGCGCATGGACCCCCAGTGCGTATCCGTTAAGGGTGACCGACACGGGCTCATTGAGGGTGACCCACTGGTCCACCCGGTCCCCGAACCGCTCACCGGCGGCTCGGGCGTACTCGCCGAACCTTTCGGCAGTGTCGCGGTTCAGCCAGCCGCCACGGTGTTCCAGCGGCAAGGGGGTGTCCCAGTGGTAGAGGGTGGCCATGGGGGAAATGCCGGCGTCGAGGAGCTGGTCGATGAGGCGGTCGTAGAAGTCCAGGCCTTCGGCGTTCAAACCGCCCCGGCCGTCGGGCTGGATGCGCGGCCAGGAAAGCGAGAACCGGTAGGAGTCGACGCCCAACTCCTTGAGCAGCGCAATATCCTCCGGCAGCCGGTTGTAGTGGTCGCACGCCACTGCGGGGGAGTGCCCGTCCAGGATGGCGCCGGGCTTCTCCGCAAAAGCGTCCCACCCTGAGGGTCCGCGGCCACCGGCTGTCAGCGCGCCTTCGATTTGGAACGCCGCGGCGGCGACGCCCAGAGTGAACGACGGCGGCACGCGCCCGGCCAGTTCCGTCACCGATTCAGTGCCTTCCAGGGTCATCCCCCTATCATCCAGCCCGTTTCTTTTCGCTGCAATGGTCCGTGAGGGGGACGGACAGGGGCCAATTCGCATCTGCGGGGCTTTTCCGGCATACTAGATGAGTTGTTCAAGCGCTTCTTCGCGTCCCGATCCGGATAATGCCGGGTGCAGGGTCCAAGTTGAAGACCAAACATAACCCACCCCAATGGAATTGCGGATTTGTATGCGTGTTCAGCGCGACACGCCCGACCGCGGGGGTCGGTTGCGCCGGCAAGGTGAGGAACCCGGATTTATCCGGATTCAGTTTGTGCGGCGGATGGTGGTTACGACCTCAAATGCTTCGGCAGCCATACAACGAGTAAGTGAACAGGGCAGCCCTAAACCGGGGAAGCACAGACTGAAAGAGAGTCAGGCGACATGGCGGGACAAAAAATCCGCATCCGGCTGAAGTCATACGACCACGAGGTCATTGACGTTTCAGCACGGAAGATCGTTGAGACGGTCACGCGCGCAGGCGCAACGGTAGTTGGCCCCGTGCCGCTGCCGACGGAGAAGAACGTGTACTGCGTTATCCGCTCTCCGCACAAGTACAAGGACAGCCGCGAGCACTTTGAAATGCGCACACACAAGCGTCTTATCGACATCATCGATCCCACGCCGAAGGCTGTTGACTCGCTCATGCGTCTCGACCTGCCGGCTGACGTGAACATCGAAATCAAGCTGTAGGGAGGTGCTGAGAGACTATGACCGCAACCCGTAACGTAAAGGGCCTGCTGGGCACGAAGCTCGGCATGACCCAGGTCTGGGACGAGAACAACAAGCTCATCCCCGTCACTGTGGTCCAGGCAGACTCGAACGTCATCACCCAGCTGCGCAACGCAGAAGTTGATGGCTACGTCGCCGTTCAGATCGGCTACGGCCAGATCGATCCCCGCAAGGTCACCAAGCCGCTGGCTGGTCACTTTGAAAAGGCAGGCGTCACGCCTCGCCGCCACGTCGTCGAACTTCGTACCGCAGATGCTGCCGAGTACGAGCTGGGCCAGGAGCTCTCCGTGGAGCTCTTCGAAGCCGGCCAGAAGATCGACGTCGTCGGGACCACCAAGGGTAAGGGCTTCGCCGGTGTCATGAAGCGTCACGGCTTCCACGGCGTTGGCGCTTCCCACGGTGCCCACAAGAACCACCGTAAGCCCGGTTCAATCGGTGGCGCATCCACCCCGAGCCGCGTCTTCAAGGGCATGAAAATGGCCGGCCGCATGGGCGCCGTTCGTCACACCACGCTGAACCTCACCGTTCACGCGGTCGACGTCGAGAAGTCGCTGCTCCTTATCAAGGGTGCCGTTCCCGGTGCCCGTGGCCAGGTCGTCTTCGTACGCACCGCCGTGAAGGGAGCCTAGTTCAATGGCTAACACTGTCCAGGTTGACCTGCCTGCAGAGATCTTCGACGTTCAGACCAACGTGCCGCTGCTGCACCAGGTTGTCGTTGCCCAGCTCGCTGCTGCCCGCCAGGGAACCCACAAGACCAAGACCCGCGCTGAAGTTTCCGGTGCAGGACGCAAGCCGTTCAAGCAGAAGGGCACCGGCCGCGCCCGTCAGGGTTCCATCCGTGCTCCCCACATGACCGGCGGTGGCGTTGTCCACGGTCCCACCCCGCGTGACTACAGCCAGCGCACCCCCAAGAAGATGATTGCTGCTGCACTGCGCGGCGCACTGTCTGACCGGGCCCGCAACGGTCGCATCCACGTTGTCGCAGAACTGGTTGAAGGCACCAAGCCGTCCGCCAAGACTGCCCTGGCAACGCTCCGCGGTGTTTCCGACCGCAAGAACCTGCTGGTCGTCATCGAGCGCGATAACGACGTTGCTGCACTGTCCGTGCGCAACCTCGCCGGCGTTCACGTTCTGTACGCAGACCAGCTGAACACCTACGACGTTCTCGTCTCTGATGACGTTGTCTTCACCAAGGCTGCTTACGACGCATTCGTTGCCGCTAAGGCAGCTAAGAACGAGGAGGATGCCAAGTGAGTGCAGCCACCATCAAGGATCCCCGCGACGTCGTGCTTGCACCCGTCGTGTCGGAAAAGAGCTACGGCCTGATCGACGAGGGCAAGTACACCTTCCTGGTGGACCCCCGTTCGAACAAGACCGAGATCAAGCTGGCCGTGGAGAAGATCTTCTCCGTCAAGGTCGAATCGATCAACACCATCAACCGTGCCGGTAAGCGCAAGCGCACCAAATTCGGATGGGGTACCCGCAAGAACACCAAGCGTGCGATTGTCACCCTCAAAGAAGGCACCATCGACATCTTCGGCGGTCCGCTCGCGTAGCGGAGACCACTTTAACGAGGAAATAAATTATGGGAATCCGTAAGTACAAGCCGACTACCCCGGGCCGTCGTGGCTCGAGCGTAGCGGACTTTATCGAAATCACGCGGTCGACGCCGGAAAAGTCGTTGGTACGTCCGCTGCCCAAAAAGGGCGGCCGTAACAACACCGGTAAGATCACCACCCGTCACAAGGGTGGCGGACACAAGCGCCAGTACCGTCTGATCGACTTCCGTCGCCACGACAAGGACGGCGTCAACGCCCGCGTTGCCGAAATCGAGTACGATCCGAACCGCACGGCTCGCATCGCCCTCCTGCACTACGTTGATGGCACCAAGCGTTACATCATCGCTCCCAACAAGCTCTCCCAGGGCGACGTAGTTGAGGCCGGTGCCGGTGCTGACATCAAGCCCGGTAACAACCTGCCCCTGCTCAACATCCCGGTGGGTACTGTCATCCACGCAGTTGAACTGCGTCCCGGTGGCGGCGCCAAGATGGGCCGTTCCGCCGGCGCATCCATCCAGCTTGTTGCCAAGGAAGGCCGCTTCGCCCAGCTGCGTCTGCCTTCCGGCGAAATCCGCAACGTTGACGTGCGCTGCCGCGCAACCGTCGGCGAGGTGGGCAACGCCGAGCAGTCGAACATCAACTGGGGCAAGGCCGGCCGTATGCGGTGGAAGGGCGTCCGCCCGACCGTCCGTGGTGTCGCCATGAACCCGGTTGACCACCCGCACGGTGGTGGTGAGGGTAAGACGTCCGGTGGACGTAACCCCGTCAACCCGAACGGTAAGCGTGAAGGCCGCACCCGCCGCCCCAACAAAGAGAGCGACAAGCTTATTGTGCGTCGCCGTCGTACTGGCAAGAACAAGCGATAGGAGCCTGGACACATGCCACGCAGCCTGAAAAAAGGTCCTTTCGTTGACCAGCACCTCTTTGTGAAGGTAGCCAGGGAAAACGAAAAGGGCACCAAGAACGTCATCAAGACCTGGTCCCGCCGTTCGATGATCATCCCCGACATGCTCGGACACACGATCGCCGTACACGACGGACGCAAGCACATCCCGGTGTTTGTCACTGAGTCGATGGTCGGGCACAAGCTCGGCGAATTCGCTCCCACGCGGACATTCCGCGGCCATGTCAAGGACGACCGTAAGGGCAAGCGCCGCTAGGCGCCTGCGTTTACGTCAAAGACGAGAGAAGGAAAGCAATGGAAGCCAAGGCAATTGCGCGCCACATCCGCGTAACGCCTATGAAGGCCCGGCGCGTCGTCAACCTTGTTCGTGGATTGCAAGCGAATGAGGCTCTGGCAATTCTGAAGTTTGCCCCGCAGGCAGCTTCGGAGCCGGTATTCAAGGTAGTTCAGTCAGCAATCTCCAACGCCCGGGTCCTCGCGGACCGCGACGGCGTGGCGTTTGACGAAGGCGACCTCATCATCAGCGAAGCGTTTGTTGATGAAGGCCCGACCATGAAGCGGTTCCAGCCGCGTGCCCAGGGTCGTGCATTTCAGATCAAGAAGCGCACCAGCCACATCACCGTGGTAGTCGCTACCCCGGAGAAAGAGGAGGCTCGCTAAGTGGGACAGAAAGTAAACCCGCACGGGTTCCGACTCGGCATCACCACCGATCACGTATCGCACTGGTTCGCTGACAGCACCAAGGCCGGACAGCGGTACAAGGACTTCGTTCGCGAAGACATCCGCATCCGCCAGCTCATGTCCACGGGCATGGAGCGCGCCGGCATCGCCAAGGTCGAGATCGAGCGCACCCGTGACCGCGTCCGCGTGGACATCCACACGGCACGTCCCGGCATCGTCATCGGCCGCCGTGGAGCTGAAGCAGACCGCATCCGCGGCGAGCTCGAAAAGCTCACCGGCAAGCAGGTCCAGCTGAACATCCTCGAGGTCAAGAACCCCGAGATGGAAGCCCAGCTTGTGGCCCAGGGCGTTGCAGAGCAGCTGACTTCACGCGTGGCATTCCGCCGTGCGATGAAGAAGGCCATGCAGTCCGCACAGCGTGCAGGTGCCAAGGGCATCCGTATCGCCTGCTCGGGCCGCCTGGGTGGCGCTGAAATGTCCCGCTCGGAGTTCTACCGCGAAGGCCGTGTGCCCCTTCACACCCTCCGCGCGAACATCGACTACGGCTTCTACGAAGCCAAGACCACCTTCGGCCGCATCGGTGTGAAGGTCTGGATCTACAAGGGTGACGTCACCGCGAAGGAACTGGCCGCACAGGCTGCTGCCGCACCGTCCCGTGGACCCCGGTCCGATCGTGGCGGCCGCCCGGGTGGCGCTGACCGTGGTGACCGCCGTCGTCGCAACGACCGCCCGGCCGCTGACGCAGCTCCTGCTGCTGAAGCTCCGGCAGCTGAGGCGGCTCCGGCCGCTGTAGAAGGAGGACAGGCTTAAATGCTTATCCCACGTCGAGTAAAGCACCGTAAGCAGCACCACCCGGGTCGTTCCGGCGCTGCTACGGGCGGCACCGAGGTTTCGTTCGGCGAGTGGGGTATCCAGGCTCTGAGCCCGGCATACGTCACCAACCGCCAGATCGAGTCCGCTCGTATCGCCATGACCCGCCACATCAAGCGTGGCGGCAAGGTCTGGATCAACATCTACCCGGACCGTCCGCTGACCAAGAAGCCGGCCGAAACCCGCATGGGTTCCGGTAAGGGTTCACCGGAATGGTGGGTCGCCAACGTCAAGCCGGGTCGGGTTCTCTTCGAACTCTCCGGTGTCAATGAAGAGGTAGCTCGCGAGGCCCTGCGCCTGGCGATCCACAAGCTGCCGTTGAAGGCACGCATTGTGCGTCGCGAAGGTGGTGAGTAGAAATGGCAGTAGGATCCAAGGATCTGGCTCCCGCACAGCTGGACGGTTTCGACAACGAGCGTCTCGTTGAAGAACTCCGCAAGGCCAAGGAAGAGCTGTTCAACCTGCGTTTCCAGTCCGCCACCGGTCAGCTGGAGAACCACGGCCGCCTGCGTGCAGTAAAGAAGGACATTGCGCGCATCTACACCGTTCTCCGCGAACGCGAGCTGGGCATTCGTGCCGAGGTTGCCGCACCGGTTGTGGAAGCCAAGGAAGAAAAGAAGTCCAAGAAGGCTGCAACCAAGAAGGCCGAAAAGGCTGAAACGGTTGAGACCGAGGAGGATGCCAAGTGAGTGAAAAGGACGAGAACGTGACGGAAACTGCTACCGCCGCCAAGGCTGGGGAGCGCGGTTACCGCAAGACGCGTCGCGGCTACGTGGTCTCCGACAAGATGGAAAAGACCATCGTTGTCGAGGTTGAGGACCGCGTAAAGCACGCCCTGTACGGCAAGGTCATCCGCCGTACCTCCAAGGTCAAGGCACACGACGAAGAGAACACCGCCGGCATCGGCGACCTCGTTGTCATCGCCGAGACCCGTCCGCTGTCCGCCACCAAGAACTGGCGGCTCGTGGAAATCCTCGAAAAGGCCAAGTAGCACCTGCTGCTTCGCTGGAAGCCCCTGTTCCCTTCCGGGAGCGGGGGCTTCCTCGCTTAACGCGGGCGTCACGCCAGGCAGCGTTTCACCCTAACGGACGACGGCGATGCCGTGGCCTGGCGGGGGAGCGGCACCCTGGGCGGGTCGAAAGACTGCCCTGCGTGACGCCGTCGTCCGTCCCGCCTAAACGCCCCATCACTTATCACCGCTTTTTCGGCGACGCCCCATCACTGTTTTCAAGAGAGTGAGCGGGCGTTGGCGGAACAGGGGCCATATGTGAGCGGGGG
>NZ_JBQCMK010000002.1:68571-286823 GCF_051965175.1 Arthrobacter sp. SAFR-044 | reverse complement strand
GTCATAGGTGAGCGGGCGTCGGGGTCGAGGGGCGACGGCGATGCGTGGCCTGGCGGGGGAGCGGCACCCTGGGCGGGCCGAAAGGCTGCCCTGCGTGACGCCGTCGTCCGTCCCGCCTAAGCGCCCCATCACTTATCACCGCTTTTCGGCGACGCCCCATCACTGTTTTCAAGAGAGTGAGCGGGCGTTGGCGGAACAGGGGCCATATGTGAGCGGGGGTGGGGAATATTGCTGTCATAGGTGAGCGGGCGTCGGGGTCGAGGGGCGACGGCGATGCGTGGCCTGGCGGGGGAGCGGCACCCTGGGCGGGTCGAAAGGCTGCCCTGCGTGACGCCGTCGTCCGTCCCGCCCAAACCCGTTATCACTTATCATCGCTTTTTTAGCGACGCCCCATCACTTCCTGTCGCCGGTACGCCTGGAGGTGATGGGGCGTTGGCTGTTTTGCTGCAGGAGGTGATGGCGCGTGGCCTGCGGGGGAGTGGCGCCCTGGGTGGGTCGAAAGGCTGCCCTGCGTGACGCCGTCGTCTGCCTTGCAGGGCAGGGGGAGGTGGTGATATGGGGGCCGGCGGAAAACGTGCTAGGATATTGAGTTTGTATGGCGCCTTTCGCGCGCCGTCATCAACCTCGTAAACAAGCGTGCCACAGCATAGTGCCCCTGTGCGCCCGGGATTCGTCCCGGACCGGGTGGGAGCAACTGCTTGCGGCACGGGCGTTTAGGCCTGGTCTGGCAAAATCCAGGCAGGTCAAGAGACACCCCGATCAACCGTTCCGCAAGGCTCATTCCGTAGCAAGACCACGGCCTGAGAACCGGCGCGACGCAAGGAGTAAATAGTGATTCAGCAGGAGTCGCGACTGAAGGTCGCCGACAACACGGGTGCTAAGGAAATCCTTACCATTCGCGTTCTCGGTGGATCCGGCCGTCGCTACGCAGGCATCGGTGACGTCATTGTCGCCACCGTCAAGGATGCAATCCCGGGCGGCAACGTAAAGAAGGGCGATGTGGTTAAGGCCGTCATCGTCCGTACCAAGAAGGAACGCCGCCGTGCGGATGGTTCCTACATCAAGTTTGACGAGAACGCAGCTGTGATCCTGAAGAACGACGGTGACCCCCGCGGTACCCGTATCTTCGGACCGGTTGGTCGTGAACTGCGTGACAAGAAGTTCATGAAGATCGTTTCTCTGGCTCCGGAGGTGCTCTAGTCCATGGCTGCAAAGATCAAGAAGGGTGACCTGGTTCAGGTCATCACTGGCGCCAAGGCTGAGCGCGGCGGCGACCGCGGCAAGCAGGGCAAGGTTCTGCGCGTATTCACCGACACCAACCGCGTGCTGGTTGAGGGTATCAACCGCGTCACCAAGCACACCCGTGTTGGACAGTCGCAGCGCGGCACCAAGACCGGCGGCATCGAGGTTGTAGAGGCCCCGATCCACATTTCCAACGTGGCCGTGGTTGACCCGTCGACCAAGAAGCCGACCCGCGTGGGCTTCCGCCTCGACACTGTGGAGAAGAACGGTGTCCAGAAGACCGTCCGCATCCGCGTGTCCAAGAGCTCCGGGAAGGACATCTAATGACTGAGACTCTCGAGACTCCGGCAACGAAGATCGTTCCTCGTCTGAAGACCAAGTACGCAGAATCCATCAAGGCAACGCTCCAGGATGAATTCAAGTACGAGAACGTGAACCAGGTACCCCGTCTGGTGAAGGTTGTTGTGAACATGGGTGTTGGAGATGCCGCCAAGGACTCCAAGCTGATCGACGGCGCTGTCCGCGACCTCACCCAGATCACCGGCCAGAAGCCGCAGGTTACCAAGGCCCGCAAGTCGATCGCACAGTTCAAGCTGCGCGAAGGCATGCCCATCGGTGCACACGCAACCCTGCGTGGCGACCGCATGTGGGAATTCGTGGACCGCCTGGTCACCCTCGCACTGCCCCGTATCCGCGACTTCCGCGGCCTCAGCGGCAAGCAGTTCGATGGCAACGGCAACTACACCTTCGGTCTGACCGAGCAGGTTATGTTCCACGAAATCGACCAGGACAAGATCGACCGCGTCCGCGGTATGGACATCACGGTTGTCACCACTGCCAAGACCGATGACGAAGGCCGTGCGCTGCTCAAGGCGCTGGGTTTCCCGTTCAAAACCGAAGCTTAATTAACTACATAAAAGGTCCGGCCGCTCCGCTCCCTGGAGGACGGAACGGCGGAAACCGTTATGAGGAAGGGCATGAGCCCACATGACAATGACAGATCCTGTCGCAGATATGCTTACGCGCCTGCGTAACGCAAACTCGGCATACCACGACTCCGTGTCTATGCCTTACAGCAAGCTCAAGGCACGCGTTGCCGACATCCTCAAGGCCGAAGGTTTCATCGCCGGCTGGAAGGAAGAGGAAGCTGAGGTTGGCAAGAAGCTGACCCTGGACCTCAAGTTCGGTCCGAACCGCGAGCGTTCCATCGCCGGTGTACGCCGCATCTCCAAGCCGGGTCTCCGCGTTTACGCGAAGTCCACCAACCTGCCTCACGTGCTCGGTGGCCTGGGTATCGCAATCCTGTCCACCTCTTCCGGCCTCCTGACTGACAAGCAGGCCGGCAAGAAGGGCGTGGGCGGCGAAGTCCTCGCGTACGTCTGGTAACGGGAAAGGAAGAGAATAATGTCACGTATTGGACGTCTCCCCATCACCGTTCCTGCCGGCGTTGAGGTCAAGGTTGACGGCTCTGTCGTCAGCGTCAAGGGTTCCAAGGGGGAGCTGACCCACACTGTGGCCAGCCCCATCGAGGTTGCCCTGGAAGACAGCACCCTGACCGTAACCCGCCCGAACGACGAGCGCGCCTCCCGTTCGCTCCACGGCCTGACCCGCACCCTGATCGCCAACATGATCCAGGGCGTCACCGCAGGCTACGAGAAGAAGCTTGAAATCGTTGGTACCGGTTACCGCGTTCAGGCCAAGGGATCTGACCTTGAGTTCGCTCTTGGCTACAGCCACCCGGTCAACGTTTCGGCTCCGGCCGGCATTACCTTTGCAGTAGAGGGACCGACCAAGCTCTCTGTCTCAGGTATCAACAAGCAGCAGGTCGGCGAAGTTGCTGCCAACATTCGCAAGCTGCGGAAGCCCGACCCGTATAAGGGCAAGGGCATCCGTTACGCCGGCGAAGTCATCCGCCGCAAGGTCGGAAAGGCTGGTAAGTAACCATGGCCATCTCCATTAACAAGAAGCGTACGAACAAGAGCAAGGCTGCTGGCCGCAGCCGTCGCCAGCTTCGTATCCGCAAGCGCATTTCCGGTACGGCTGTCCGCCCCCGCATGGTGGTCAACCGCTCCGCACGCCACGTATTTGTCCAGGTTGTCGATGACACCATTGGCCAGACCGTAGCAAGCGCGTCCACCCTGGAAGCTGACCTTCGTGCATTCGACGGTGACAAGACTGCCAAGGCCAAGCGCGTCGGCGAGCTCGTTGCCGAACGTGCCAAGGCTGCCGGCGTCGAGGCTGTTGTCTTCGACCGTGGTGGTAACAAGTACCACGGCCGGATTGCCGCCGTCGCTGACGGTGCACGCGAAGGTGGGCTGTCACTGTGACCGAAGCAAACAAGGAAAAGGACACTGTGTCTGCAGATCAGAAGGCGCCCGAAGCCGCAGCTGCTGAGACCACTGCCCCCGCTGCCGAGGACCGCCGTGGTGGCGCCCGTCGCGGCGAGCGTGGCGACCGTGGCCAGGGCCGCGGCGACCGCGGTGGCCGTGGCGGCCGCGACGGTGGCCGTGAAGCCGAAAAGAACCAGTTCGTAGAGCGCGTTGTCACCATCAACCGCGTTTCCAAGGTCGTCAAGGGTGGTCGTCGCTTCAGCTTCACCGCACTGGTCGTCGTTGGTGACGGTAACGGCATGGTCGGCGTGGGCTACGGCAAGGCCAAGGAAGTACCCGCTGCTATCGCCAAGGGCGTTGAAGAGGCCAAGAAGTCTTTCTTCCGCGTTCCCCGCGTTGGCAACACCATCCCGCACCGCGTTCAGGGTGAGGCCGCTGCCGGCGTCGTCATGCTGCGTCCGGCTTCCGCCGGTACCGGTGTTATCGCCGGTGGTCCGGTCCGTGCAGTACTGGAGTGCGTGGGCATCCACGACATCCTCTCCAAGTCGCTCGGTTCCTCCAACGCCATCAACATCGTGCACGCGACCGTTGATGCCCTGAAGCGCCTCGAAGAGCCGGCAGCAGTGGCAGCACGCCGCGGCCTGCCGCTGGACGAGATCGCTCCGGCAGCGCTGGTGAAGGCCCTCCTGGCTCCGAAGGCAGGTGTTTAGTCTTGGCTAAGAACCTGGTCCCCTCCGACGCTCAGTTGGAGATCACTCAGATCAAGTCCGCCATTGGCGGCAAGCAGAACCAGCGCGACACCCTGCGGTCCCTCGGCCTGAAGCGGATCGGACACACCGTTGTCCGCACCGCCGACGCCGTGACCGTTGGAATGCTGAACACGGTTCCGCACCTGGTAAAGGTAGAGGAGGCGAAGTAAATGGCAGAGAACACTGCTGATAAGGCGCAGGCTGCTGAGAAGCAGAACGCCCTGAAGGTTCACCACCTGCGTCCCGCGCCGGGTGCCAAGACCGCCAAGACCCGTGTTGGTCGTGGTGAGGCATCCAAGGGTAAGACCGCCGGCCGTGGTACCAAGGGTACGGCTGCCCGCTACCAGGTGAAGGCTGGCTTTGCCGGTGGCCAGTTGCCGCTGCACATGCGCCTGCCGAAGCTGCGTGGCTTCAAGAACCCGTTCCGGGTTGAGTTCCAGGTTGTAAACCTGGACAAGCTCAACGAGCTGTTCCCGGAAGGTGGCGCAGTCACCGTGGAGAACCTGGTCGAAAAGGGTGCCGTTCGCAAGAACCAGCCCGTCAAGGTGCTGGGCACCGGCGACATCACCGTCAAGGTTGACGTCACGGCCCACGCATTCTCGGCCAGCGCTGCTGAAAAGATTGCTGCAGCAGGCGGAAGCACCACCGCCCTGTAAGGGACGGCGCCAGCTGTTGAACTCCCGGTATCCGTGGGCTTATGCCCCGGATACCGGGAGTTTTTCTTATCCGCCGGGCGAACAATTCCCGCCATCCGGCGCATGCACGGCGGCCCGGATTGTTCGCCCGGCGCATAGACCCGTTAGACTCGGATGTCGGGATTTATCAAATTCCGTCACCCCACCCCTTATTGACACCACAGGAGGACGCTTGCTTAGCGCATTTGGCCGGGCCTTTCGCACGCCTGATCTGCGACGCAAGTTGTTGTTCACGCTGGGAATCATCACCATCTTCCGCTTGGGTGCTTTCATTCCCTCGCCAGGTGTGAACTACCAGAATGTCCAGCAATGCTTGCATAACGGTCAGACCGCCGGCGGGCTGTACCAGCTCGTCAACCTCTTCAGCGGCGGCGCGTTGCTCCAGGTGTCCATCTTCGCCCTGGGCATCATGCCCTACATCACGGCCAGCATCATCGTCCAGCTGCTCCGGGTGGTTATTCCCCGGTTCCAGCAGCTCTACGACGAGGGCGCGTCGGGCCAGTCCAAGCTGACCCAGTACACCCGCTACCTCACCATTGCGCTTGGCCTGCTCAACGCCACCACCCTGGTCTCCCTGGCCCGCTCCGGCCAGCTGCTTCCCGGGTGCCAGCTGCCAGTCATTCCCGACACCAGCATCATCACCACCGTGCTGATCATCATCACGCTGACGGCCGGCACCGGCCTGATCATGTGGATGGGCGAGCTCGTCACGGAGAAGGGCGTGGGCAACGGCATGTCGCTGCTCATCTTCACCTCCATCGCCGCACAGTTCCCCACCTCGCTTGGTGCCATCTGGACCTCGCAGGGCCCGGGAACCTTCTTCCTCGTCCTGGTGGTGGGCCTCCTGACGGTCGCCCTGGTGGTCTTCGTCGAGCAGTCACAGCGCCGCGTCCCGGTCCAGTACGCCAAGCGCATGATCGGCCGGCGCACCGTGGGCGGCACCAGCACCTACATTCCCATCAAGGTGAACATGGCCGGTGTCATTCCGGTGATCTTCGCTTCCTCCATGCTCTACATTCCCGGGCTGATCGCACAGTTCAACCAGCCCCGGAACGGCGAGCCAATGCAACCGTGGGTTGAGTGGATCAACAACAACCTCACCCGCGGGGACCACCCGATCTACATGGCGGTTTATTTCGTCCTGATCGTGTTCTTTACCTACTTCTATGTCGCGATTACCTTCAACCCTGAAGAAGTCTCAGACAACATGAAGAAGTACGGCGGCTTCATTCCAGGTATCCGCGCCGGCCGGCCGACCGCTGACTACCTGCAGTACGTGCTTTCACGGATCACCCTGCCCGGCGCCCTCTACCTGGGCTTCGTGGCATTGATCCCGCTGGTGGCACTCGTGCTGATCAACGCAAACCAGAACTTCCCGTTCGGTGGCACCTCGATCCTGATCATGGTGGGCGTTGGCTTGGAGACCGTAAAGCAGATTGATGCGCAGCTACAACAACGTCACTACGAAGGGCTTTTGCGATGACGAGAATGCTGATTATTGGACCTCCCGGTTCCGGAAAAGGAACGCAGGCGGAGCGGATTTCAGAACGCCTCGGCGTTGTGGCCATCTCCACCGGCGACATCTTCCGTGCCAACGTGAAGGGCGAAACCCCCCTCGGCGTCGAGGCCAAGAAGTACATGGACAACGGTGACTTCGTTCCGGACAGCGTGACCAACAAGATGGTCCGTGACCGCCTGAACGAATCCGATGTCGAGAACGGCTTCCTGCTGGACGGCTACCCGCGCACCACCGCGCAGGTTGATTACCTGGACGAGATCCTCGCCGACGGCGACGAGAAGCTCGACGTGGTCCTGCAGCTGACTGCCGACGACGAGGAGCTGGTACACCGCCTCCTGGGCCGGGCCAAGGAAACGGGCCGGAGCGACGACAACGAAGCCGTCATCCGCCACCGCCTGGACCTCTACCACGAGCAGACCGAAGCCGTGGTGGCCAAGTACGCCGACCGCGGTATCCTCACCAAGGTTGACGGGATCGGTCCCATCGACGAAGTCACCAACCGCGTGATGCAGGCCATCAAGGCCGCACAGGCAGCCTGACCCAAGGCGCCCGGTTTTATCGAGGCTCCTCCCGGCATCCGGGAGGAGCCTCAGCCATTTGAAAGGACACATCATGGCCTTCGGCCAGCCCCGCATCGAATTCAAGAACAACGCCCAGATGCGCACCATGCACGAGGCCGGCCTGGTCCTCAGCCGTGCACTGGATGCCGCCGTTGCCGCCGCGGTGCCGGGGGTCACCACCAAGCACCTGGACGACGTGTTCGCCGCCGTCCTCAACGAGGCAGGCGCGAAGTCCAACTTCCTGGGCTACCACGGTTTCCCGGCCACCATCTGCACGTCCGTCAACGAGGAAGTGGTGCACGGCATCCCGGGCAGCCGCGTCCTGCAGGAGGGCGATATCATCTCCATCGACGGCGGCGCGATCGTGGACGGCTGGCACTCGGATTCCGCGCGCACGGTGATCGTGGGAACAGCGGATCCCGAGGACCAGCGGCTCTCCGACGTGACGCAGGCTGCCATGTGGCGCGGGATCGCTGCACTGGCCAACGGCACGCACGTGGGCGACATCGGCGCCGCCATTGACGATTACGTCTCCTCAGTCCCCGGCAAGCCGCTGGGCATCCTGGAGGACTACGTGGGACACGGCATCGGCTCCGAAATGCACATGGCCCCGGACGTCCTGAACTACCGCACCAACCACCGCGGCCCCAAGATCAAGCCCGGCCTGTGCCTTGCGATTGAACCCATGCTGGTCAGGGGCAGCATTGACACCGCAGTCCTGGAGGACGACTGGACCGTGGTGACCACCGATGGCAAGCGATCCTGCCAGTGGGAGCACTCGGTGGCAGTGCACGAGAAGGGCATCTGGGTGCTTTCAGCGCCCGACGGCGGTGCGGAGCACCTGGTGCCCCTTGGCGTCACTCCCGTGCCGATCCCGTAAGGACGCCGGAAGGCAAAAGTAGGTCGCAGTAACTGTCGTTGTGGCGGTTCAAAACGACAGTTACTGCGACCCAGTTGGGGGAGTGCCTAGGACTTCAGCTTCGGCTTTACGTCCTTGTCGTAGATGCCCTGAAGGGTGGTCTTCAGGTCCGTCATGGTGGACTTGACGTCGCCCTGCTGGGTGAGGATCTTCGCGGCGGACTTCGCCATTTCCTGGTCGGCGCCCGGCAGGAACACCCGGGCGTTGTCCTGGACCTTGGTGACCGCGAGCTGGTCCATGGCGGTCTTGATCTGGGGTGTCTTGGCCAGCACTGCCGTCATGTCAGCCGATTTGCGGGTGGGCATGTAGCCGGTGGCGGCGGAGAACTCCGCAGTGCTCTCCGGCTGGGTGACGAAGTCCAGGAACATGCCGGCAGCGAGCTGTTCCTCCTTGGTGATGCCGCTGGGGATGCCCAGGCCTGCGCCGCCGGTGGGGCACACGTTGGTGGTCGCCTTCGGGCCGCCGGGCAGGAAGCCAACGCCCACGTTGAACTTTGCCGACTTCAGGATCCCCAGCAGCGAACCGGTGGACGAAATGGTGGTCGAGGTCAGGCCCGCGGAGAAATCGTCCGCGGCTTCCTTGGAGGAAACTCCGGCCCACTTGTCCTTGTAGATCGAGTCCTGGGCCCACTGCAGGGCCGCAACTGATTCAGGGGAGTCGCAGGTGATGTCCCATTCCTTGGACCAGCCACCGCCCCAGCCCCACAGCATGTTTTGCAGCGTCCAGCCTGCATACCCTGCCAGCGCGGGGTAGATGTAGGCGTACTGGGCGCCGGAGCTTGCCTTCAGCTTGGGAGCCCACTCAGCGAACTCCTGCCACGTCTTGGGCGCACGGTCCGGAAGGCCGGCCGCCGCGAAGTGGTCCTTGTTGTAGTAGAACAGCGGGGTTGACCGGCCGTAGGGAAGGGCCCACTGCTTGCCGTCGTACTTGTAGTCATTGACCAGTGACTGCTGGAAGTCGTCCATCTTCATGTTCAGCTGCTTGGTCAGGCTGTCCACCGGAATGATGCTGCCGTTGGTGTAGTAGCGGAACCACCAGACATCCGAGAGGACAACCACACCGGGGAGGCCGGACTTGGCTGCCTGCGCAGTCTGGAACTTCTGGGCGATTTCCTCGTAGTTGGCCCCGGCGGTGACCAGGTTGACGGCAATGCCCGGGTTCTTGGCCTGGAATTTCTCGATCAGGCTCTTCTCCACGTCCTGTGACTGTCCGGGGTGGCTGGACCAGAAGTCGATCTTTGCCGCCGGCTTCACGCCGCTGAAGTCGATATCGGCGGCCTGGGACGTGGCCTGGCCACCGCCGCTTGTAGAAGGTCCGCCGCATGCGGCCAGGGCAGCGGCAGAGGCGGTGGCCCCTGCCAGGCCCAGGAAGTGCCTCCGGTCCAGGTGAAGTGTCATGACAGTTCCTTTCGGTTGTTGCCTGCGGAATGGTGGAAGTACTTAGGGTGGAAGTACGACGGCGGCCGGCGGGTCAGCCGGTCACGCTGCCTTGGGTGAGGCCCGCCACTATGTAGCGCTGCAGCGCGGCGAAGATGATGAGGATGGGGACGATGACCAGGACAGCCCCGGCCATGAGGACGCCCCACCCGGCGGCGTTGCTCTCGTTGTTCTGCAGCAGCGTGAGGCCCACGGGCAGGGTCATGGTTTCCGGCCTGTCCGTGATGATGAGTGGCCAGATGTAGTCGTTCCATTCAGTCACGATGGTCACCAGGGCAACGGTGGCGATGGAGGGCACCGATACCGGGACCACGATCTGCCAGAGCCGGCGCCAGTGGCCGGCGCCGTCCATCTCGGCCGATTCAAGGATCGAGGCGGGCAGGGTGCGGAAGTGTTGGCGCAGCAGGAACGTGCCGAATGCGGTGCCAAGGCCGGGCAGGATGATGCCCCAGAGGGTGTTCTTTCCGCCGATCCCCGCTATCAGGATGAAGTTGGGCAGGATGGACACCTGCGGCGGCACCATGAGGGCCACCAGGATCAGCAGGAAGATGAAGTTCCGGAACGGGAAGCGGACAAAGACCAGGGCGTACGCCGTCAGGATGGCCAGCAGCACCTTGATGGTGGCCCCGGCCAGGGTGACGATGGTGCTGTTCAGGAAGAACCGGCCGAACGGAACCGTGGTCATGGCCGTCCGGTAGTTCTCCAGGTTCAGGCTTTCCGGAAGGATCTTCAGGTCCGTGGTGACGATTTCCCCCGACTGCTTGAAGGAGCTGAGCACCATCCACAGCAGGGGAAGGAACACCACCAGCGTGGCCACGATCAGTGGCAGGTAACCGCCCACCACGGTCTGGATAAGGTTCCGGCGGGAGAACGGCCGGTCGCGGCGAAGGCCTGGATCCGGTGGGGAGAGGGCCGGTGCGGCGGGGTCCGGGCTTACCGGTGATAGGGAGGTCACGAGTAATGCACCTTTCGTTCCACGAACCTCAGCTGGAGCACGGTGATCACCAGGAGGATGGCGAACAGGACCACCGAAATGGCCGCCGAGTAGCCGGCCCTGTTGTAGGCGCCGAAGGCCTGGAGGTATGCCTCGTAGATCAGGGTGCTGGTGCCGGCGCCCAGCGGCGTCATGATCCGGATGAGGTCGAAGGCCTGCAGGGAGCTCAGCATCGTGGTGATGAGGAGGAAGAAGGTGGTGGGGGACAGCAGCGGCAGCGAAATGCTGACGAAGCGCCTGAACCCGTTGGCACCGTCAAGGGACGCCGCCTCCATGACATCCTGGGGCAGGGACTGGAGCCCGGCGAGGTACACCACCGCGCAGTAGCCCAGGTTCTTCCAGACGTAGACCAGGATCACCATGACCAGCGACAGCTGGGGATCGTTGATCCACTGCGGGCTCTGCTGGCCGATGCCCCGGAGCAGCCAGGCCAGGACGCCATAGCCGGGATCGAAAATGAACAGCCACACCAGGCCAACGCCGACGCCGGAGAGGACATACGGGGCGAAGACGGCGGAGCGGGCGAACGTGGTGCCGCGGACCTTCGCGTTCAAGGCCAGCGCCACCAGAAGACCGAGGATCATTGAGCCGCCCACCGTGACCAGGGTGAACACTGCCGTCGTGCCCAGGACCTTCGGGGCATCGTTGCTGGTGAAGAAGGTGGCGTAGTTGGCGAGGCCCACCACCGTGGCGGTCGGGGAACCCAACGTCCAGTCCAGCGTGGAGTAGTACATGTTGCTGAACAGTGGGCGGTAGGTGAACACCGCGATGAGCACCAGGTTGGGCAGTGCCATGGCAAGGAAAACGAAGAAGTCGCGCCGGGTCCGGGCAGTCCACCGCCGTCGTGGAACCTTTGCTGAACGCCCCGGAGGCCTTTTCGGTTTGGTGGACGGGTGCGGGGCGAGTTGACGGGTCATGCGTTTCTCTCCCGGGTCGGGAGCCTGCTCGTGGCGGGCCCTGGCTTGATCTAGGGACTACTACACCAGACCGTCAGGGGCCTGAAACCCGCATATGCCCTTGTCAGGGGGCTGTTATCCAAGGCTTCGTCGCCCGTTAACGCTGTGTTGCATGCAGTCTCGCATAAAGTTCGCCCCTGCGGCAGGGGCGCGCCACCAGAGGGGAGAATAGGGGCATGGGAACCATTACCGATGTCCCGGGCATCCGCGTGGGCCAGGTCCAGAAGGACACCGCCGGCTGGCTGACGGGCGTCACCGTCGTCCTGCCGCCGCCAGGCACCGTGGGTTCGGTGGATGTCCAGGGCGGCGGCCCGGCCACGCATGAAACCGACGCCCTCGACCCGACCACCCTGGTCAGCACCGTGGACGCGGTGGTCCTCACGGGCGGAAGTGCGTACGGGCTCGCGTCCGCTGCCGGCGTCCAGCGCTGGTGCGAGGAAAACGGCCGCGGCTTCGCCGTTCCCGGGGGAGTGGTGCCCATCGTGCCCGCCGCCGCCATCTTCGACCTGGGCAGGGGAGGGAACTTCTCCGCACGGCCGACGCCGGACATGGGCTACGCGGCAACGGCCGCGGCGGCAGCGCAAAAGGAAGGGCACGACGTCGGCCGCGGCAACGTGGGTGCCGGCACCGGTGCCCTCATCGGCCGGGCGTACAAAGGCGGGGTAGGCACTGCTTCGGCCACGCTCGAGAACGGGGTGGTAGTCGGAGCAATCGCAATCGTGAATGCCCTTGGTCTGCCATTTTCCCTGTCGGGGAATCACGAACCCTCCGCGCGCTCGGTCGTTCCTCCCTTAGACGCGCGCTTCCGGGTTCCTGATTCCCCGTCACCGGGTGCCGCCAGGCCGCCCTTCAACACCACTCTTGTAGTCGTCGCTACCAACGCCGTTCTGGATGTTGCCGAATGTAAACGGACTGCCTCGGCTGCGCATGCCGGGATTGCCCGGGCTTTGAGTCCGAGCCATACCCTCGCCGATGGGGATACTGTTTTTTGTTTGTCTACGCAGGCCGTGGCACTTGACCGGTCGGACGACGCTGCGCGGCAGGTCAGTCTCATCACGCTCCAAAGTGCGGCAGCCGACGTCGTCCGTTTGGCGATCCTTGATGGCGTGGCCAGCGCGGAAGGCATCAGCACTCCCGCCGGCGAATATGGTGCGTACCCCGCACCGTAGGCTACTATGGCCGATTTAACTTTTACCGGCCAACAGGGTAGTGTTGCTTGTTGGTTGTCTGGACTGCCACGCCCTTTTGGGCCTGGAGACGGCAATCGATCCAACAAAAACGTTCGTGGTCATGCCCGGTGCTATCCGGCAGGACTGCGGCAACAACAGTTAGCGGAGGGTATGGCCAAGAAGGACGGGGTCATTGAGATCGAAGGCGTTGTGACCGAGGCGCTGCCTAACGCGATGTTTCGCGTTGAGCTCACCAACAAGCACATCGTTCTGGCACACATCTCTGGAAAGATGCGCCAGCACTACATCCGGATTCTCCCTGAGGACCGCGTAGTGGTGGAGCTGAGCCCGTACGACCTCACCCGTGGTCGTATCGTCTACCGCTACAAGTAAATTGCTGGGCAGCGGCAGTGCAAGCTGACTGCTGCTCCAGTTGACCAACTGCTACACGCAAAGGGAATGCCATGAAGGTCAAGCCGAGCGTCAAGCAGATCTGCGAAAAGTGCAAAGTGATCCGCCGTAATGGCCGGGTCATGGTGATCTGCGAGAACCCGCGCCACAAGCAGCGCCAGGGCTAATTTCCTTCCCTGAAGGAAATCCTGGGTTGCTAACCCACGCAAGTAAATAAAGGCAGCACAAGCTGATCTGGAACATTGAGCTCGAAAGAGTCCGGACAGCTAACCCCCGGTCGGAGGCTGGGGCCGCACGGAACGTGCGGGTGTACTGCCTACGACCTCCGGTTTATCAAGGAGTACTGCCACTATGGCTCGTCTCGCTGGCGTAGACATTCCCCGCGAAAAGCGGCTGGAAATTGCGCTTACTTACATCTACGGCGTGGGCAAGACCCGTGCACACGAAACCCTGGCTGCCACTGGCATCAGCGCTGACGTCCGCGTCAAGGACCTGACTGACGCCCAGTTGGTTGAGCTGCGTGACTACATCGAAGGCAACTACAAGGTTGAGGGTGACCTTCGCCGCGAAGTAGCAGCTGATATCCGCCGCAAGGTTGAAATCGGCAGCTACGAAGGTATTCGCCACCGTAAGGGCCTCCCGGTCCGCGGGCAGCGTACCAAGACCAACGCCCGTACCCGCAAGGGCCCGAAGCGCACGGTCGCAGGCAAGAAGAAGGCCCGTTAAAATCCCGGCCGGGATTTACGGAACTTTCCCCAATAACTTTCTGTAGGAGAAAAAATGCCCCCGAAGACTCGTGGCGCGGTTCGCAAGCCGCGTAAGAAGGACAAGAAGAATATCGCGCTTGGCCAGGCGCACATCAAGAGCACCTTTAACAACACCATCGTTTCCATCACGGATCCGAGCGGCGCTGTTATTTCCTGGGCTTCCTCCGGTGAGGTTGGCTTCAAGGGCTCGCGCAAGTCCACCCCGTTCGCTGCCCAGATGGCTGCCGAAGCCGCTGCCAAGCGTGCGCAGGAGCACGGCATGCGCAAGGTAGACGTTTTCGTCAAGGGACCGGGTTCCGGACGCGAGACCGCCATCCGTTCGCTGCAGGCCGCAGGCCTCGAGGTTGGCTCCATCCAGGACGTCACCCCCGCAGCGCACAACGGCTGCCGCCCGCCGAAGCGCCGCCGCGTCTAATTCTTTTCCGCAGCAGGAGCTTGCCCGCACCAGCGATGGTGCGGGCAAGCCCAGCGCGTTAAGTCTTCAGACCGAATTTCCACCACCTGTGTTGCGTCATATAGCGGATGCTCGCCGAAAGGAAACCTAAGTGCTCATTGCACAGCGCCCCACCCTCTCCGAAGAGGTCGTCTCCGAAAACCGTTCGCGTTTCATCATTGAACCGCTGGAACCGGGCTTCGGCTACACCCTCGGAAACTCCCTCCGCCGTACCCTGCTCTCCTCCATCCCCGGTGCTGCCGTAACCAGCATCCGGATCGATGGTGTGCTGCACGAGTTCACCACGGTTCCGGGTGTCAAGGAAGATGTCACCGAGATCATCCTTAACATCAAGAGCCTGTCGGTTTCCTCCGAGCACGACGAGCCTGTCGTGGCTTACCTGCGCAAGCAGGGCCCCGGAGTCGTCACCGCCGCGGACATCGCTCCGCCGGCCGGCGTCGAATTCCACAACCCGGATCTGCACATTGCCACGCTGAACTCGAAGGGCAAGTTCGAGCTCGAACTGACCATCGAGCGCGGCCGCGGCTACGTTTCGGCAGCTCAGAACAAGTCCGGCGACGCAGAGATCGGCCGTATCCCGGTTGACTCCATCTACTCGCCGGTGCTGAAGGTTACTTTCCGCGTGGAAGCAACCCGTGTTGAGCAGCGCACCGACTTCGACAAGCTGATTGTCGACGTCGAGACCAAGCAGGCAATCGCCCCGCGCGATGCCGTTGCTTCCGCAGGCACCACCCTGGTGGAACTGTTCGGTCTGGCCCGTGAGCTGAACACCGCAGCTGAAGGTATCGAGATCGGCCCGTCGCCCACCGACGCTGCCCTGGCAGCCGACATGGCACTGCCGATCGAGGATCTGGACCTCACCGTCCGTTCCTACAACTGCCTCAAGCGTGAGGGCATCCACACCGTGGGTGAACTCGTTGCCCGCTCCGAGGCTGACCTGATGGACATCCGGAACTTCGGTGCCAAGTCCATTGACGAGGTCAAGGCAAAGCTGGTTGAACTGGGCCTGTCCCTCAAGGACTCGCCTCCCGGTTTTGACCTCGCAGCACGCGCCGCAGCAATCGAAGAGGACGACGCCGCCTTCGGCGACGACGAACTCTAAACCAGACCTTGGCCGGCGGGCAGCACCATGGTGTGCCGCCCACGGCTTCCACATGAGGAGAAACAATTATGCCTACCCCCACTAAGGGTCCGCGCCTCGGCGGCGGCCCGGCTCACGAGCGTCTCATGCTCGCGAACCTGGCCTCATCCCTGTTCGAGCACAAGCGGATCACCACCACGGTGACCAAGGCCAAGCGCCTGAAGCCGTACGCAGAGCGCCTGGTGACCTTCGCCAAGCGTGGCGACCTGGCTTCCCGCCGCCGCGTCCTGGGCCTGATCAGCAACAAGGGCGTCGTCCACGAGCTGTTCACGGACATCGCGCAGGCTGTGGAGAACCGCGACGGCGGCTACACCCGCATCACCAAGATCGGCAACCGCAAGGGCGACAACGCTCCCATGGCTGTCATCGAACTGGTCCTCGAGCCGGTTTCCGCCAAGCAGGCCGTCGTAGCCGAGGCTACCCAGGCTGCCGCCAAGGCTGCTCCGGCCGCCGAGGAAGCTCCCGAGGCTGAGGTCGCCGAGACCGAAGCTGCTGAGGCTCCTGCTGCTGAAGAAGCTGCAACCGAAGAGGCTCCGGCCGCTGAGGAAGCTCCTGAGGCTCCCGCTGCCGAGGAGAAGGACGCGAAGTAATTCGCTGATTCTCTTCGCATAGACTTAGGTCTGTGAACCACCAAAAACCCGCGGCCCCCGTTCCAGGGGGCGGCGGGTTTTTGCGTATCCGGCTTGATCTTTCGTACGACGGCGGCCCGTTCAGCGGGTGGGCCCTGCAGCCTGGGCGCCGCACCGTCCAGGGCGTCCTGGAGGAAGCGATCCAGCTTCTGGTCCGGCGCCAGGTGCGCGTCACCGTTGCTGGGCGGACTGACGCCGGCGTGCACGCCCGCGGCCAGGTGCTCCACCTGGACCTGACCGAAGCCGAGTGGCTGGGACTGCCGCGCGGGCACGAACTGGATCCCGCCGTCGCTATGTTGCGCCGCCTCCGCGGTGCCCTGAACCGTGCCCTCGGCGACCTGCACGGGGCGGTGGAGGTGCACGACGTCGCGCTGGCACCCCAGGGCTTTGACGCGCGCTTCTCGGCCTTGTGGCGGAGGTACAGCTACCGGATCGGCGACGGGCCTGCCCTCTGGGATCCGCTGGAACGCTACTTCACGCTCTGGCACAAGAACCCGCTGGACGTGGACCTGCTCAACGCGGGCGCATCACAGTTGCTGGGCTTGCAGAACTTCCTGTCGTTCTGCAAGCCGCGTGAAGGGGCCACCACCATCCGGGAGTTGCAGCGGTTTGAGTTCCGGCGCGGCGAGGATGGCGTCATCGTGGCCACCGTCCAGGCCGACGCGTTCTGCCACAACATGGTACGCGCACTGATCGGGTCCGCCCTGTACGTGGGGGAGGGCACTGTGGAACCGGGCTGGCTGTACGAGCGGCTGCTGCTGCAGAAACGGGATGCAAAGTCTGTCCTTGCGGCCCCGCACCCCTTGGTGCTGGAGGAAGTGGCGTATCCGTCCGACAGCGAGCTCCTGGCCCGCGCCGAGCAGACCAGGGCCGTCCGGGAGTACTAACCCCAATCGACTGCTCCGTACCTGTCGTTTTCGGGCGTCAAAACGGCAGTGGGGCCCACGCCGGCGAGGGCCCCGGCCCGAGCTTGCGAGGGCTGGGAGCCGGTGGGGAGCAATCGATGGTTCTAAAACGAGGGCGGGGGACCCTCGGCGGGGAGCGTCACGATGAAGGTGCTGCCCTGGCCCTCGCCGCTCTCGCACACGATGCTGCCGCCGTGGCGCTCCACGATCATCCGCGTGATGGAGAGGCCCAGTCCGGCGCCGGGGATGGCCGCTTTTTGCGCCGACTCGGCCCGGAAGAAGCGGTTGAAGACCTTGGCCGCGTCGTCGTGGGATATGCCCATCCCGGTGTCGGTGACGCTCAGCCGCACCCACTGCCTGTCTGCTGTGGCGCTGATGCTGATCTTCCCGCCGTCGGGGGAGTATTTGATGGCGTTGGACACCAGGTTGTCCAGCACCTGCCCGATCCGGAGCGGGTCAGCATAAGCCCACAGGGGCGAGGGAACGTCTGCGGACATCTCCACATGGGACCGCTGCGCCGAGGCCTGCGCCGAGCTGAGGCTGGTTTCCACCAGGCTGGCCAGGTCGGTTCGTTTGGGGTGGACATTCAGGGTCGTGGAGGCCGAGGCGCTCAGGTCAGCGACCAGGTCCAGGAGTCGCTCCGCGTTGCGCTGGACCACCAGCAGGCGCTGGGCCAGGTGCGGCGGGAGGCTGTCCGCCTCGTCCAGCACCAGATCGACGTTGCCAACGATCGAGTTCAGCGGGTTCTTGAACTCGTGCGAGACATTGGAGATCAGTTCCTGGTTTGCGGCCAGGGACTCCACCCAGCCGGTGACATCGGTGTACACCACCACCGCCCCGGTGAGCCGGCCGTCCTCGCTTACCAGCGGACGTGCCGCGGTGGACACGGCGCGCTGCTCCGGGCCCTCGCCCGCCCAGACCAGGTAGTCGGCGAACGACTCGCCGGCCATGGCGCGGCTGATGGGCCGGCGGTCAGGGGGAAGCAGGGTGCGCCGGTCCTGGCCAAAGACCAGCTGGTGCCCTTGGCCGGGAATTGCTTCGTCGGCGCCGGTGGACCGGCGGAAGTTGCGCTGGCGGCTGTTGGACACCAGGAAGTGGCCGGAACGGTCGACGGCGGCAATACCGACGTCGGTGGCGTCCAGGACGGTTTCGAGCAGCTTCTCCCGTTCCCGGGTTGCGCGCAGCAGGTCCCGGAGCTCGCGGTCCTTGGCCGCGAGTTCGGCCTGCTGCTGCCGGAGGCTGACGCTCGCGAAGCGGATGGCCAGCGACACTGAAAGCATCATCACGGGGAAGAGGCCGGCGCTGGTGATGTCCGCCGCTGTAAGTGCCGGTAAATGTGCCCCCGCCGTGGGGAGCATGATCAGGAGCGGCCCAGCGAAGCTCAGTACCAGGCTGCTGCGTGCCAGCATGCCGGAGGCGGAGAGCCAGATCACGGGATATACCGCCAGCACCGCCAGGCCGGGCAGGAGCGGTGCCGCACCGTTCCGGAGGAGGCCAATGGCAGCGAAATCCAGGACGGGGATCAGGAGGTAGGGGCGGTGCGCCAGGCGTTCCCAGGGGACCAGGAGGCAGCCAAGGAACAGGATGGCGTGGAGGAGGATCCCGGCGACGTACAGCGGGCTGTGCATGAGCGAGGGCCAGGCGAAGGGCGTGGCCACCGCAATGACAACCACGATGAGGGTAAGGGGGAGCTGGCACAGTGCTACTTGCGTGCGGGTACCCAACCGGCGGAAGATGCGGCCCGGTGCACGGTGGAGCAGTGGCGCAACCATGTTTCTGACTCGTACCCCTTTACGTCCGGAAAGCAGGTGCCGTCGCGGTCCTTCAATTGCCCAGTTATCCGGCTCTTACCCAGTCCCACCAATATTGCACATGTCTTGTCATAATAATTGACTTTTCAATTTCCGGTGCGGATTCGGATGTTATCAGCACGGCTTACTAGTAGCGTATAAATGGTTGGAGCGGGATTGGCATTGGCGCTGGGCCGATGGGGGGCCATTCTTCGCCTGGCACAGGGATAGCAATGGACGATCTTGGTATAGCTGTAGTAATCGAAGATGACGCAGACGTGCGTAACCTCCTTGAAGGTGTATTGACCCAGGCGGGCTTCGAAGTGCATACGGCAGTTGATGGGCGGGCCGGGGTTGAGGTGGTCCGCAGCAAGCAGGCCAACGTTGTGACGCTTGATATTGGCCTGCCGGATATTGACGGTTTCGAGGTTTTGCGGCGGATACGGAATTTCAGCAATGCCTATGTGGTGATGCTGACGGGCCGGACCGACGAACCCGACCTTCTTTCCGCACTGAATGCAGGGGCGGATGACTATATCGCCAAACCTTTCCGGCCCAGGGAACTCCGGGCCCGGGTGGCAGCCATGCTGCGCAGGCCACGCCACGAGGTGACGGGGCACGGGTTGTCTCCCTCGCATGGAGGACAAGTACAGGCTGCTGCCTCCGCGCAACGGGAGCCGGGGGTCCTGCAGCACAACGGGCTCCTGCTGAACCACCGGACGCGCACTGTGGAAATCAAAGGTGAGCCGCTGGGACTGACCCGCAGTGAATTCGACCTGCTCCACGTGCTGCTGAAGGGCGGCGGTGCCGTGTGTACCAGGGCTGATCTGGTGCGGGCGGTGCGGGGTGAGTTCTACGACCGGGAAACGTACATCAGCGAGGCTGATGAGCGCGCCGTGGAGGTCCATGTGGGAAACCTGCGGCGCAAGCTCAAGGAGGACCAGTTGTCGCCGCGCTGGCTGCAGACAGTCCGCGGGGTGGGGTACCGGCTGGCGCCGCGGCGGCCGGACGACGCCTAACGGTTGCCTTAGCCCTTTTCCAGGATGTAAGTGGACTGGAGTTCGGACACGGTGCGTGCCCCGTCCCGGGCCACGCCGACCATCACGGCCTGGCCCTGGACAAAGTCGCCCCGCCGGATCAGGCCTTCGAGGAGTTCGGCGAGCTTGGCAAGCCGGATCCCTCCCACCATGGCGGAGCTGATCTTCAGGCTGATCACTGCGTCCAGGGCGGAGTCCTCATCCTGGCTGTCCACGGCTGTCCCCAGGCGGGCCAGGCGCAGGTCCCACATGGCGGCATAGTCACGGGCGAAGCGCTGGGCCAGCCCGGATCCTGCCAGTTCGTCTTCCAGTTCGTCCAGAACTGCTGCATCAATCAGTGGCAAGAGACCGGCCGCTTCCAGTGAGGGGCCCATGCCGGCCGACGGAATGGGAGCGGCAGGCAACGCGACCCCGGACAGCGGGGAGTCCGCAGCGGGGCTCTTTCCGCTGGAACCGGGATCTTGAGTCTGCATTGTTCAAGGCTACTTCCTGGAAAACCTTCGGCGTCCAATTTCTTATCATTCTGTGTAAACCTTGAGGCAACCTTGCCGCCGCCCTGAGTATCGTTTATTGTCCGCTGAAGGTCATTACGGTATTGATGACGGCCGGTCCCAAAATGGCGATGAAGAGGACCGGAAAGATGAAGAACAGCAGCGGGAAAAGGATCATCACGGGCAGTTTCATGGCCTTTTCCTCGGCCCGCTGGCGCCGCTTGACCCGCATGACCTTGGCCTGCACGCGGAGCACCCGGCTGATGGCGATGCCGTAGGTGTCGGCCTGCACCACGGCCTGCACAAAGCTCCGCAGTTCCGGGATGTTGGTCCGTTCCGCCAGCGCGACGTAGGACTCGCGGCGGCTGCGCCCAACCTGCATGTCCTGCAGGGTGCGGACCAGTTCCTCGGCCAGCGGGCCCTTGCCGTTGTCGCCGGCCCGGGCCATGGCGCCTTCGAAGCCGAGCCCTGCCTCCACGGAGATCAGCATCTGGTCCAGCGTGTTGGCCAGCTCGAGCTGCATCGCCTTCTGCCGCTCCTGGCCTTTGCTGTACAGCAGGAGGTCCGGGATGAAGTAGCCGAGGACCAGGACGAAGATCCCGGCGAGTTTCATGATCGGCGAGCTGCCGATGGAGGTCAGGTAGAGGCCAACGGCCGCACCTGCCAGGCCAAGACCGAGCTTGGACCCCAGCACCTTTCCCAGGGGCATCGAGGCGGGCCTGCCGGCCAGGGACAACAGCCGGTCCAGGAACGCAACGTACGCAGGGGGAGTGAGACGCCGTCCCAGGGCCTCGAGCCGCGGCGGCGCTCCGATGGGAGCAACCGTTACCGCGGGTGCGCCGCGCGAGAGCAGTTCGGAGACAGCCACGCGCCCCTGTTTTTCCACGGTCAGGACGGACCATGCCAGTGCCGCCACCGGGACACAGACCAGCAGGACGGAGAGGAGAACGATCAGGTTCATGGGGTCCTCAGAACTTCAGGTCGATGATCTTGCGCATCCAGAGGGCGCCGATGGTCATCAGGACAAAGGAGGCGCCGATCATCACCCAGCCCAGGGGATGGGTGAACATCGAGTTCATGTAGTTCGGGCTTACGGACAGGAGCATGGCCACGATGCCGAACGGCATGGCAATCAGGATGTAGGCGGAGAACTTGCCTTCGGCCGCAAGGGCCTTGATGTGCCCCTTAATCTCCGCCCGCTCGCGGATGGTCTCGTTGACCTGGTCCAGCACTTCCGCCAGGTTGCCGCCCACCTCGCGGTTGATCTGGATGGCTTGCGAAATCCAGATGAAGTCTTCGTTCTTCATCCGGTCGGCAGTGTCATTAAGGGCCGCGAGCAGGTCACGGCCCAGGCTGGTTTCGGTGATTACCCGCCGCATTTCCTCCGACGTCGGCTTCTGCGACTCAGCGGCTGCGGCGTCGATGGCGCGTAGAATGCTGTGACCGGCGCGCAGGCTGCCCGAGAGCAACTGCAGGGTGTCGCCAAGCTGACCATCGAAAGCGGTGCGGCGCTTGCCGGCCAGGAATCCGAGGACCAGCTTGCCCACGAAGGGTGCCAGCAGGGCGAGCAGCAGTCCCACCAGGGGCCCCACGGTTACGGTACCCACCAGCATTCCGACGCAGGCGCCGATGCCGACCAGCAGGAAGAATTCGGCCTGGCTGAGGCGCAGGCCGGCGTTCTCCAGTTCCGCGCGGGAGAACAGTTTGACGTTCCGGCCGGCGAGCAGCCGTTCGAAGGACCTGACGCTGGACAGTGCCAGGCGTGAGAGCGAGGACGGCGGCTCCGGTTCAAACGGACGACGGCGGTCCAGCGGCACTGAAGGTGCGCTCGGCAGGAGTACGGCTACTCCGAGCAGGCAGATGGCTGCCAGCAGGATGACGCTTCCGATGGCGATGATCATGGCCGCACTCCTACTTCGCGCCCGAAGACAACGGCCCGGCGAACACAGCCGGCGACACGTGGATGCCCAGGTCCTCGAAGCGGTCGATGAACCGCGGCCGGATGCCGGTGGCCACCGGCCTGCCCAGGAACCGCCCCTGCGCGTCCACGCCTGCGGAGTAGTCGAAGACAAAGGCGTCCTGGAGGGTGACGATGTCCCCTTCCATCCCCTGCACCTCGGTGACGTGGGTGATGCGGCGCGAGCCGTCGCGGAGCCTTGAGATCTGGACGATGAGGTTCACGGCGGAGGCGATCTGCTCGCGGATGGCGCGCAGAGGCAAGTCCATGCCGGCCATCAGCACCAGCGTTTCGAGGCGGGCCACCGCGTCCCGGGGGGAGTTGGAGTGCACGGTGGAGAGGGAGCCGTCGTGGCCGGTGTTCATGGCCTGCAGCATGTCCAGGGACTCGCCGCCACGGACCTCACCCACCACGATCCGGTCAGGGCGCATACGGAGGGAGTTGCGGAGGAGCTCGCGAATGGTTACTTCGCCCTTGCCTTCGGTGTTGGGCGGGCGGCTTTCGAGCCGGACCACGTGTTCCTGCTGGATCTGCAGTTCCACGGCATCCTCGATGGTGACGATGCGTTCGTCGTGCGGAAGGAATGAGGACAGTACATTCAGCAGCGTGGTCTTGCCCGTGCCAGTACCGCCGGAGACGATGATATTCAGCTTTGCCTTGACGCACGCGTTCAGCAGCTCCGCCATCTCCGGCGTGAGCGTGCCAAAGTCGATGAGGTTGCGTACCGTCAGCGGGGTCTTGCTGAATTTACGGATGGTCAGCGAGGATCCACCCACGGCCAGCGGGGGGATGACCGCGTTGACGCGGGAGCCGTCCTCCAGTCGCGCGTCCACCAGCGGGGAGGATTCGTCGATGCGGCGGCCCACCTTGGACACGATGCGTTCGATGACCTTGCGCAGGTGTTCCTCGGAGCTGAAACGGGACTCGGTGAGCGTCAGCTTGCCCTTCCGTTCCACATAAATCTGGTCCATGCGGTTGACCATGATTTCGGTGACGGCGGGATCGTCCAACAGGCGCTGGAGGGGCCCGTAGCCCAGCACGTCGTCGGCAACGTCCTGGACCAGGCGGGTGCGCTCTTCCGGCGTCAGTGGCACCTGTTCGGCGTCGACAATCCGGGTGAGCTCCTTCTTGGCGGTGCTCCGCAGTTCCTGCTCGGTGACGGCGGCGTCGTTGAAGCGCGTGCCCATGCGTTCGAACAGCGCGGTGGCCGCCCTGTCCTTCATGGCTGCGAAGACGTCCACCTTGGGTGCGGTGGGCACCTGCGGTGTGCCGGCGCCGTGCGTTGAAGGCACGACGGGGGCATGCGCCGGAAGGTGCCGCTCCGTGCTTTCCGCGGGGGACGGCGAAGGTTCCGGCGCCGGGCGCGGGGGCTCGAGCAGCGCGGTGCCGGATGACTGGCGGCTTTGGGCCGCGTTGATGCGTTCGGAGAGTTTCATCAGATGACCACCCTTCGGTGAAGCTTCCGCTGTGCCTGGGCGCGCCAAGCGGGGTTGAAGCGCTCCACGAGTTGGCGGAGGCTTTTGACGGCGGGGTCTTTTTTTGATTCCTGGAGGACGGGGATGCCGCGGTTGGTGGACAGTGCCACGGCGCGGGAGCGGGGGACGCTGACGTCCACGGGCGCGCCGATGGTGGATTCGACGTCCTGGACGTTCAGGCCGGCCTTGGCGTCGGCCATGTTCAGGACCACGTGGCGGGATTCGGGCATGATGTCCAGCTGGCGGAGGACTTCCAGGCCGGAGCGGAGGCCGCGCAGGCTGGGAATGTCCATGGCGCTGACCCAGACCACGTCGGTGCACTGTTCCATGGCGGCAAGGCCGATTTCCGGCATGCCCGGTGCGGTGTCGATGACCACGTACTGGAACTCCTGGGCCAGCTGCTCCAGCAGGTGGCTGATTTGTTCCGGGGTGATGTGGTCCGCGTCCACCGGGTTGGGCGGGGCGCACAGGGCGTAGATGCCAGCCGGGTGGACCGTCAGGAAGGCCTTGAGGACCAGCGAGTCCTGGGCGGCGGCGGGGGTGACGGCGTCAGTGACGGTGTGCTGCGGGTTGAGGTAGAGACCGGAGGCGACGTCCCCGAACTGCAGGTCAAGGTCAACGATGACCACGCTCATGGGCGCGATCTGGCCCAGGCCGATGGCGATGTTGGTGGCCAGGGTGGTTTTGCCCACGCCGCCCTTGGGGGAGAAGACGCCGATGACCAGGCCCCTGCCGTTTTCTGCCTGCTGCTGTTCGGGACCGCGGTGGCGGGTGGCGAAGGACTGGCATGCGCGTTCCAGCAGCACCCTGATTTCCGCTGCGTCGGCCTGTGGGCTGAGGATGTCCCGGATGCCGGCGCGCATGGCGTGCAGCAGGAAGTCCGGGTCCACGTCGCTGACCAGGACCAGGCTGAGGCCGGGGAGCTGGACGTCGAAGACCTTGGCGAACCGCAACGCCTCTTCGTAAGGAACGTCCGGGCCGATGATGAGGACTTCGGGCTGCTCCTGGTTGAGGAGGGCGAACAGCTCCCCGGGGCCTGCGGGGAGGATGTCACTGGCGATGGTCTGCACGGATCCGCGCAGGCCGTGGGCGACGGCGCTGCGCAGCTTCTGGTCGAACTCGGCGTTGGGGGAGAGGAGGACGAAACGGCTCACTTGTACACGTTGTCCTTCCTGGCGATGAAGCCGCCGTTGTCCTGCGCGTCGAGGGGTTCCTTGGTGAGCCAGAGGCTGCCATTGATTGTGGTGAAGATGATTTTGTTGGCGTCCACGTCATTTACCGCCACAGTCACCATGAAGGAGCCTTGGGGGAGCGTGGTGTCCTGGGGGTTGGTGCCGTCAGTCGGTTTTGCAGTTGGCTGAGCGGCACGCTGGACGGCCGTGACCAGGACTTTGCGGAGGGCGAGCTGGCTGCTGGGCTCACCAGGCTTGCTCTTGTCCGCACCGGCAGGGAAGCTGAATCCAATGGCAACGTGATCGCCTGCCTCGAGGCGGCCGCCGACAACCATCTTCGGTTCCAGCTCGAAGGTCACTTCCTGCAGTCCTGCCGGCACCTTTGCGGCGCCGCTGCTTTTGGCATCCTTGGGAGCTACGAGACGTTCGGCGAGGAGCTGTTCGCCGGGAACGAGGTCCACGGCGGCCACTGTTCCGGCCTCGTTGTCCAGCGTATTCAACGCTGTCTTTGCAATGGCTGTGCCCGGCAACTGCTGAAGTGTCACCGAAGCCTTCACCACGTCAATCGAGGACCCGGCCGGTACGGCTTTGGTGACCACGAGCACGCCCGTGGGATTCATGTCGGCGACTGCTCGCTGCTCGGCGCCGTTTGCGTAGGTGACGATAATTATCGCTCCGATGATGGCCAGCACTACGGCTGCTGCACCGGCCAACATGCGTGACTTCACTGACGGCTCCTGTGGATGTTGCTGATTCTTACGGGGTGAGACGGACGATTGAGGCCCCGTAATTGGGGACGTTGCCAAGTTCGAAAGCCTGGGCGAGCGAAACGAATTTCACGAAGTAGCCAGAAATCGTCTTGTTCTGGACACTGCCGCCGGTGCTCCATGAAATGTCGGCGAAGTGGTAGCCCGTCACGTGAAAGGCCGCAAAGCCTTTGACGTAGTATTGGCCAGAAGAACCTGTTCCCGTGGCTACATCGTAGAGTGGTAGGAGGACAGTCTGGTCGTTCATTTGGCTGAAGTCGGAAGCGGTACAGATGGTTGGTGCACTGGCACCCGGGTCGCTCGCAAACCAGATTCCTGAATTGTCGGATTGCCCCGCGGCCATGGTGACCGAGCACTGAGTTCCCGCGGTTGTGATCCACCCAAATCCGCCTGGAAGACCACTACACCCATTCACCGATTGCTCTAGCACCTGAACTGCTCCTGCTGTTCCGCCGGCGGGAATGTCCAGCTTGCAGAAGGCAATGGCCAGGGGCAGAATCGCCGGGCCTTTTGAAGGCGTCCCCCATACAGCTGTGGAGTTGGCGTTGACTTCAGCAGAGGAGAAACCAAGTGCCCGGGCGAAGAACAGGGACACTTGATTAGCAGCGCTGCCTGCTTCCTGTGAACCGGCGGTAACAGCCACGGTTCTTCCTGTCGTATCAATTGCAGCCGACTTCAAATTGCTGAGCCCGTCGTTCGCGTTCCTGTTTGCGAGGCCTGCAGCAAGTGATGATGTGCTTGTGCAATCAGGGTCAGTTGCACTTTTGGCGCACTTTTGGGCGATTGCAAGGGCGGCGGCATCGGCCCCGTTCCGAAGTTGGGCGCGCTCCGCATACATCATGCTGACATCGACTGCCATGGCCGCGAAGCCAAGCAGAACCACCAGCATAATGGCGACGATTACGCTCACTGCGCCGTGTTCGCCGCTGCTAATCAACTTCACCCGCCGCACAGCATGGCTCCCTGGCCAGTCATCGACAAAGGTCCCGCTATCCCGGTGAGTGTGGACAACGTGTATGTGATGGTTACTGACATACGGTTCCCTGTCGCGCAGGACGTCGCGCCCGTGTCGAGGTTTTTAAAGGTGATGTTTGAATCAGCGAGAACGGGATTTAGGGCGGCAGCCGTGTTTTTGGCTGCCGCCCGAGACGCCGCAGGATCATTGGTGATGGCCATTACCCGGACCCCCTCACGGGCCGCAGCCGACAGCGATGCTTGGGCGTTGTAGGCCCGGCTGAATTCCATGATGCCAAGGAGCAGCGTGATGAGGACAGGCACGACCATGGCGAACTCAACGGCCGCCGCCCCGCGTTCTGATGGCCTCAGCATGTGCTGGGTTCCTCTCGAGCTTCTGCTGCGATGCGCAGATTTGTACACGTGAAACAGTTTGTGCGGTGCAGTTGAGCTGCACCGCACAAACAGGCGGCGTGGTGAGCCTCGGGCTCTTGCTTTTGGGGCCGGGCCTTAGAGATTGGCGGTCACACCTGTAAACATCGAGTTGAGCTGGCCGCCCAAGGTGGTTACAGCGACGATGATGACGACTGCGATGAGTCCGACCATGATGCCGTATTCGACAGCTGTTGCGCCCTTTTCGTTGCTAAGGCGGCCCTTGAGGCTGAAGCCGAGGGTTTTAAGGGTGGCGATGAGAGACAGCATTATGAACTCCTGAGCGAGTGGGTTTGGCCGGCCCTGCACCAGCACTAAGACGAGGTTGGCAAGGCCTGATGCGATGTCGACCGGGTCTAGCAGGATGAGCAGCCGTCGGACCGTGCTCGTCGCCGGAACTGAGCTTGTTTCCTTGGTGAAAGTCCTGCGAAAGTACAGGTACTCAACACAAGAGATTCACCGCTTGGTTCACTTCGACGGCGTGGCTTCGGACATGTCGAGCAGACAGTCCCAGCCCGTTCGTCCCCGCTAGAGCTTGGCCGTGACGCTGGTGAACATGGTGTTCAACTGGCCGCCGAGAGTGGTCACGGCGACGATGATGACGACTGCGATGAGGCCGACCATGATGCCGTATTCGACGGCGGTCGCGCCCTTTTCGTTGCTGAGGCGGTTCTTGAGGTTGAAACCAAGGGTCTGAAGCGTGGCGATGAGCGAAAGCATTTTGTACTCCTGAGCGAGACGGATGGCTGGCCCTTCACCAGCTCTGCAATGAAGTTAGCAAGCAGACTTGGACTAAACTCCGGATCTTGGCACATCCTGCGCAAACGCTTTTACTCCCGTACTCTTCCTGCGCTTTTGCTTGGGTTTTGTTGCGGAGACGCTGCGCTTCAATGCCCCGGGCACAGCAGAGGACCCTCTCGGTTCTGGGTGCCGAGAGGGTCCGGTCTGTTGGGCGCTGCCTAGTGGGCGCGATGGGGGACGTCTAGGTGAAAGCCTCGACAATCTTGATGGCTGCTGGCCCAAGGAGAACGATGAACAGCACAGGGAATATGCAAAGCAAGAGCGGGAAGAGTACCTTGACAGGAAGTTTCATTGCCTTTTCTTCAGCCCTTTGCCGGCGTTTCACCCTGGCCTGCTTGGCTTGGGTCCGAAGAACCTTTGCGATGCCGATGCCATACTTGTCTGCCTGAATGACGGCACGGACGAAGCTTCGCAGGTCTTGAACAGACGATCTATCAGCTAACGCCTGATACGCCTCCTGCCGCGGGCGCCCCACCTGGATATCCTGTAGGGTTCGCATCAGCTCTTGGGCTATAGGCCCGCCTCCGTATCCGCCAGCTCGTGCCATTGCAGCTTCAAAGCCAAGTCCGGCTTCCACTGAAATGAGCAGCTGGTCCAATGTGTTTGGCAGCTCAAGTTCAATTTCCTGCTGTCGCTTAGTTCCCTTGTTGTAAATCAAGAGGTCGGGGAGGAAGTAGAGCAGCGCGGACAGGAATAGCCCCAGGGCGACTATTTGAGGCGAAGGAGACCGGCCAAACATCAAAAGTCCAAGAACTGCTCCCGCCAAGGCCAGCAAAGGCTTGGCGATGATCAACCTTTCCAGGGGCAGTGAAGCTGGGCGGCCTGCGAGAGAGAGCCAGCGGTCGAGCTTTGCTTCATAACCAGTCGGAGTCAGGCGCCTTGAAAGATCTAAAAGGGCGGGCGGCCGCTGAATGGCTTGGCCACCCTCCTGGGTGAATCCCTGCGTCAAGTTCGCTTGAACGGCAATCGCCGCTTTGCGGTCAGAGGTTGCCAAGGCCCATACGAAATAGGCCAAGGGGAGCACAATCAGTGAAATGTAAAGCCACGCGATCGGTGTCATGGTTCCCCCTAAAACTTGATCTTTACGACACGGCTCATCCAGAAACCGCCAACTGTGAACATGACCGCGGCACTGACGAGCATCAGCAGCCCAAGCGGTTTCTCCACGAACACGTTGAGATACCCGGGGTTGATGAAAGCGAGGACAAAGGCCACTCCCACTGGCATTGCCATCAGCACATAGGCGGACATTCTTCCTTCTGCGCTGAGGGACCTGATTTGGCCTTTGATCTCGCTCCGCTCGCGAATTGTCCCAGCGACCTGTTCGAGGACTTCTGCCAAATCGCCGCCGACTTCACGATTGATTTGGATCGCCTGTGAGATCCACCGGAAGTCCTCGCTGTCCATACGGTCGGCTACATCCTCGAAGGCAATGCGTGAGTCCTTGCCAATCCTCGTTTCATTTACGATGCGAAGCAGCTCTTCGGACGTTGGGGCATCGGCTTCCTGGGCGGCGGCTTCAACCGAGCGTAGGACGCTGTGGCCAACCCTCAGTCCACCAATAAACATTTGAATCGTGTCAGTCAGCTGTTCCTCAAACTTTGCACGGCGCCTGTCCCGAAGGAAGACCAGAACGACCTTGGCAAGAAACGGTGTAGCAACTCCCGCGATCAGGCCAAGCAAAGGGTGTGTCAGTAGGGCCACAAAAGCCCCCGCCAGGATGGAAACCACCGCTACAGCGACCGTGAAATCTGCGGGCGCCATTTTGACTCCCGCGTTGTAGAGGACTTCGCGGTTATAAGGTCCACCAGAATCACCAATGAGGCTTTCAACTGCGTTCACCGCTGGCTGCGACACTCGTGCAACTGCTGACTTGTTGTCTTGGGTGCCTAGTCGGCGGCGTTCCATAGGGATCGACCCGAAACGAGGCTTGAAGACAACAAAGATCACCAGAACCATGGCGGACAAGCAGAGGGCTACGGCAAGAACGAAGACCATGGGGGAATCCATGACTACCGCCTTCCCACTGGTGCCAGTCCGGCGCCGAAGACTCCAGGGGATACGGAAATGCCAAGTTCGGCGAACCGATCCAGGAAGCGTGGCCGTATGCCTGTGGCTACTGGCTTGCCGAGGAAACGTCCCTGGGCATCCACTCCGGCTGCGTAGTCGAAGAGGAAGGCATCCTGCAGCGTAACGATGTCCCCTTCCATGCCTTGAACCTCTGTTACATGGGTTACACGGCGGCTGCCGTCGCGCAGGCGCGTCACCTGAATGATGAGGTCGACCGCGGACGAGACTTGTTCGCGGATCGCCCGAAGTGGCAGGTCCATGCCTGCCATGAGGACCAGGGTTTCGAGGCGAGCGATGGCGTCCCGCGGGGAATTTGCGTGCACGGTGGACAAAGAACCATCGTGGCCAGTGTTCATTGCTTGCAACATGTCGAGGGATTCTCCGCTTCGAACTTCGCCCACAATGATGCGATCTGGCCTCATGCGCAGGGAGTTACGGACGAGTTCGCGGATAGTCACTGCCCCCTTGCCCTCGATGTTCGCAGGACGGCTTTCCAACCGGACCACATGTTCCTGCTGGAGTTGGAGCTCGACAGCATCCTCGATGGTGACAATGCGGTCATCCCGCGGAATGAATGAGGACAGCACGTTGAGCAGCGTGGTTTTGCCTGTGCCGGTGCCGCCAGAAACGATGATGTTCAAGCGGGCTCGAACGCAGGCGCTCAATAATTCAGCCATCTCCGGAGTCAGTGAACCCCAGTCGATGAGGTTCTGCACCGTAAGGGGCACATGGCTGAATTTGCGGATCGTCAGGGATGGCCCGTTCACCGCCAACGGCGGAATAATGGCGTTCACTCTGGACCCGTCCTCCAGTCGAGCATCCACAAGGGGGGAAGATTCATCGATGCGCCGCCCGACCTTGGAGACAATCCGTTCAATAACTGTTCGCAAATGATCGTCCGAGCTGAATCTTGTGCCCGTTAGTGACAAGTGCCCATGGCGTTCAATGTAGATCTGGTCAAAGCGGTTAACCATGATCTCTGTCACGGACGGGTCCTCGAGCAAGCGCTGTAAGGGGCCATAGCCCATGACCTCGTCAGCGATTTCACGAATCAGCCGGCGGCGCTCTTCCGGGGACAGAGGAACCTGCTCCTGGTCGATGACCGTGGACAGTTCATCCACTGCAGAGGTCCGAAGGGCTTCTTCGGAAGACGTGGTTTCGCCGAAGCGGGTACCCATCCGCTCAAAGAGTGCCTGGGCCGCCCTTTGTTTGAGGCCTGCCAGTGCGTCTATGGTAGGGCTCGCGGTTGGCGCCGGGGCGGACGTAGAGGCGGAAAGAAGTGCGGCTGGGGGAGGCACCTGAGCCGGGGAATTCAGGTCAGGTGCAACGCCAGTGTCTCCGGCAACTTGTTCTGGGACAGCTGGATTTCCGTTCGACCTTGAAAGCCGATCTGACAATTTCATGAGACAACCACCCGTCGGTGAAGCTTGGTCTGTGAGGAAGCTTTCCACTCAGGATCAAAGCGGTCTACGAGCTTCTTCAGCCCCTTGGACGCTGAGTCCCTGGCATTGCTTTGTAGGATCGGAATACCGCGATTGGTCGAGTAGGGCAGGGTTTTGGAGCGGGGAACGACGGTATCAACGGGGACTCCGATGGTCGCTTCCACATCCTGTACTGAGATTCCGCTTTTACGGTCGGCAAAGTTGAGTACCGTGTGCCGGCCCTGGGGAAGTAACTGGAGGTCCCGAAGCACGGCGAAGCACTTGTGAAGCCCTCGAATGCTCGGCACGTCCATACCACATACCCAGACCCCATCAGTTGCCTGTTCCAGCGTGGCCAACACATGCTCGCCGAGCCCCGGAGCGGTATCCACGACGACGTATTTGAATTCGCTCGCAAGCTGGTCGATCAGCCTGCTGACATGCTCGGCCGTGATGAAATCTGATTCTGCCGGGGTTCTCGGTCCGCAAAGGGCATAAATGCCGGCTGGATGCACCGTTAGAAATGCCTTTAGTACCATAGAATCCTGCGAAGCGACTCCGTGGACAGCATCACTAATCGAATGTTCCGGCTCAAGCAGGAGACCGGACGCAACATCGCCAAACTGCAGGTCAAGGTCAACAAGCACCACACTCATCGGTGCAACCTTGGCCAGTCCAATGGCCAGGTTCGTTGCCACAGTAGTCTTGCCCACGCCTCCCTTCGGCGACATGACGGCAATAACTCTGCCACGATCACGAGCTCCTTCCGCCGCTGGAGCCATGCCCCGCCTGCGGCTTGCGGCAGCCAGACATGCGCGCTCGAGCAGGACCCTGAGCTCGCTTAGACCGATTTCGGATGTGACGACGTCCCGAACGCCCGAGTGCATTGCCCTAAGCACCAGGTCCGGATTTGGCTCCGCAACCAGGATCAGGCTGACCTCGGGGTACTGGAGGTCGAAGACCGTGGCGAGCTTGAGCGCATCGTCCGGTGCGACTCCTGGACCGAGGATAAGAACCTCCGGTGGAGCACCGTTCAGCTGTCTGAAGACGTCATCTGGGCCGCCGTCGAGCACTTGAGGCGACAACGTCTGAAGTTCTCCGTGAAGTGCACCAGCGATGGCCTGACGAATGCGGCCCTCGAAATCACGCACTGCGGTGATGGCTACAAAGCGGCTCATTGGTACAGCCCACCAAGTTTGGTGACGGGAGGTGTGCTCTTTACTGTTGAGTCCGTTTGCTTGGCCAGCCACAGCTTTCCGAACTCCGCGCTGTACACAAGTTTTGCAGCATCTGCGTCACTTCTGGCGAAGGTGATGAAAGCCGAACCGCTTGGCATTGCAACGGCCGAGTCCGACGAACCAGAACCTGCGCTGTTCTTTGGATCGGACGGTGCTTTCTGTACTGCGGTGATGAGGACGTCGTGGAAAAGCAAACCCGTTTGCCCATCATCCTTGCCAAACGAGGAATAGACCGTCACGGTGTCACCGGCCTCAAGCCGGCCACCCAGGATGCGTTCGGGCGTCAGCAGGAGAGTGACTTCCTCGAGACCATTTGGCACCGGGACCGTACCAGGAACCAAGTCGCGCGGGCCCACCATACGGGCCGCAAGCAGTTGCTCGCCGGGCTGGAGGGCGACTGCTGTAACCTTCCCGTCCTGCTGGTCCAGCGAGGTCAACGCTCCTTCCGGAACCGCGGATTTAGGAATGGACTCCGCACGAACCTTGCCGGCGAGGTCAGAAGACTTGGTGCCGGCCGGAACCTGTTCTGTAACGACCAAGACATTTACAGGTTCCAGGCCCGCTTGTGCGCGTGCCGATGCACCCTGTACGTAAACAAAAAGGAGAATGGCGCCAACTACTGCCAGCAGTAGTGCAGCTAAGCCTCCCAGTAGGCGTGATTTCACTTCAGTTGCTCCTTAGATGTGATCTGGCAAAGTACTGGCAGCGCAGCTAGTTAGTAAGTTCGGCTACCGTTCCTCCGTAGTTAGATTCCGTGTGGGATATAGTGAGCCCCTCTTGCAGCGAGACAAAGCGGGTAAAGTACCCCTGGATTCCACGGCAGTTACCGCCATCGCAAGCGGGAGCCAGCGGGTCGAGATCTGTGAGACCGGGGCCGCCACCAAACTTAAAGCCTGTTACTTGAAAAGCGAGGAAGCCTGCGAGCGTGTATTGCGTCTTCTGACCGTTCTGCACTGCGTTGGTGAAGATCGGAATCAGAACGGGCGAGTCCTTGATGGTGGCCGGCATACTCTGGCAGACGCTCGGCAAGTCATTCCCTGGGTTGCTGCCAACTTCTGCGGTCCCAACGTTGATGTTCGTAGAGCAGCCGCTGTCAGTGTCCAACCAGCCAAAACCTCCAGGCGCGTATCCGTTATCAGCCGCGCAACCAGGAAAGGTCGGGACGTTCTGGTCGTAGCGAAGAAGGATGCGAGTAGGATCCGGATTACCCGTGAACGTCCCTGTCGAGTTCAACTCCGCAAGCTGGCTAGGGGTCAGAAAACTTTCGAAAACGCACATGCTGATGGTCCACGGAAGCGTTTTGCCCCCGGACGGAGGGCCCCAGGAAGCCTCGGCTGTGGCTGTGATCTGGCTCGTGTCGATGCCCAGGACTCGCGCGAAAAACAGTGAAAAAAAGTTGTTGCCGGAAGTGTCGCGTGAGTTGGTAACTACCCGAACCGTGTTGGGGTTGGGTTGGGTTACTGACTGCACACCTGTGGAGCCGTCGTTCGCGTTGTTGTCGGCCAACCTATTCGACGAGGCCGCCATTGCGGTGGTGCAGTTGACTCCCTTGGCACAGTCGGCTGCTATCGCTAAGGCGGTTGCGTCGGCACCATTTTGTACTTGCGCTTTTTCTGCGTACATTGCCCCGACGTCGACCGCGATAGCTGCGAACCCAAGTACTGCCACCATGAGCACTGCAACAATGATGGCTGCGGCGCCGCGTTCCGAGTCATGCTGTCCAGCTGCCCTTGACTTGATAGGAGCCAACAGTGCTACCCGCCGCATCTCATTACCCCTACTCCTGTCATAGACAATGGAAAAATGCGCGGCGCTCCGAAGAAGCCGGCATCGAGAAAGCCTGTCAGTGACGGCAATGAAACCTTAGTCGTCACTTGTACGTTGGACCCTGATGAGCAACTGCTGGCATTGTCGGTGACGTTTACTGTCAGTCCCGATAGTGATGGTGCAGCTGCGAGGGCAGCTGCTTGAACGTTTAGTCCAGGGTCGGCGTGATGAATGGCTGCATAACGCGCACCCTCACGGGCTGCTTGTGTAAGGGACACCTGGACGTTATAGGCCCTGCCGAACTCGATAATTCCTAGAAGAATGAGCAACAGCAGCGGGAGGACGATTGCCATCTCGACTGCTACGGCGCCTTTTTCCTTCCTAACTGACTTCATGACCTCTCCTGGTGTCCCAGAAATCTTTATAGGTTTGTAAGTTGCAGCGACTGGCGCAAGTGCCGCCGCTGCAACTATTGGAGTTAGAGAGCGTTCGAAACAGAGGTGAAGAGGGCCGCGATCTGTGGACCCAGGATGACGACTGCTGCGAGGACAAGGACTGCGATAAAGGCGACCATGATGCCGTACTCGACCATGGTGGCGCCCTTTTCTTCGTTGACGAAGCGCGCCTTTGCGGTGTAAAGAAGGGAGCCGATCGTCGCGATAAATGCGTTCATTTCTGTTATATTCCTTCCGGGTATTTGGGCGAAAATGTACGTATACAAGCCCTTAGCCGACGACAGGCGAGGACCTCGTTGAGTTCCTCGCCTGTCATCAGCTAGACCTACAGGGCGTTGGAGACCCGGGTGAACAGGCCGGCGATCTGCGGCCCGAGGATGATGACGGCTGCCATAACAAGAACAGCGATAAAGGCGACCATGATGCCGTACTCAACCATCGTGGCGCCCTTTTCTTCGCGAGTGAAGCGATCCTTGACGCCAGCGATGAAAGCAGTCATTGAGACCATCAGAGAAGTCATTGTAATTTCCTTTAATTCGGTGAAATGGATTATTGGATTTCAACGAATTTCCAGCTGCCCCCATAAATCTTTAGCGGCTGGACTTCGCTAAGAAGAGATTGTCACTGGGGGGTATGAGTCAACAATGCGTAGTGGTACTCGACTTTTTCGGGCAACGCCAAAAGTACGTACTCGAAGATCTGGGCTGGTACTCAGTCGCCGTTTGCAGGTACCCGGCGGACTACTTGCTGCCGCTGATGCGCTGGCGCCGCCTTGGGACAGGGATGAGGCAGGTTTTGCTAGGCGATGAAGAATGTGACGGCTGCGACGGCGCCGAGCATCGAGGGGCCATGGGGTACTTCTGTGGCTCTATTCCGGCCTTTTCGGCTGAGCACAAGCGCGGTGACGATGCCGTTCAAGATGAACCCGAGGAGCCCCCCATAAAGGAGCTGGCTCCAGCCTAGGTACCCCAGGTAAAGGCCAACGGGCGCGGCGAGCTTCACGTCGCCCATCCCGATGCCGCCGGGCGAAATAAGTCCCAAAATCAGGTAGCCAGCAAACAAAATGAGGGCTCCGAGGGCGGCCCGGAGCAAATCGCCAGACTGCTTACTGATTATTCCAGGCACTAAAAGCAGTAAAAGACCGCCGGCAAGCAGCATTAACACGAGAGGGTTGGGCAGCAAGTGGAGTGCAACATCGATCCGCGCCAGCTGCACGCCTATTACCGCAAGGAACAGGAAGGCGGGGAGGGTGGAAGTAATTCCAAAATGGAGGGCAAAGGCGACGCACGCAAGGCCGGTGAGTGCCGCCGTCGTAATTCGTGCCTGCAGGCGAGGCGCTTCGCCGAGCCTGGGAAGCAGTTTTGCGATCAGCGCCTCGGCGACGGGGGAGAGGACGCATCCCAGGAGTCCGGCCCCAAGGACGATCAGCCAAATGGTGGGGTCGCCGTTCGCCGCTGACAACACTGCCTCCCCCTTGTGTAAATGGGCCGGCATGGCCCCAGCGGCCTCCGGCTACCTCATTTTGACCCCGAACCACCTGACGCGCTAATCTTGGTAGTCGTTGTGCGTGTCCTATTCCGATGGTGCGTGCCCGCTTGAGGATCCGGTTGCAGGATAACTACTCAACGTGCACATTCGGAACTTCAGGATGACTGGTTACATGGAGCCCTCACCTCTGTTCCGGTAGCGCGCAGACAGTAGGTGCGCGAGCTAGCGACACCTAAACAAGAACGCCAGAACAAGAACGAGGCAAACACCGTGCGTACGTACACCCCGAAGCCCGGCGATATCAACCGCCAGTGGCACGTCATTGACGCCACCGACGTTGTCCTTGGTCGTCTTGCAAGCCAGACCGCAATCCTGCTGCGCGGCAAGCACAAGGCCACTTTCGCATCCCACATGGACATGGGCGACTTTGTCATCATCCTCAACGCTGAAAAGGTAGCCCTAACCGGCGCCAAGCTGGAGCAGAAGCGCGCATACCGCCACTCCGGCTACCCGGGCGGCCTGACCTCCGTCAACTACGCGGAACTGCTGGAATCCAACCCGGTCCGCGCCGTTGAGAAGGCCATCAAGGGCATGCTCCCCAAGAACTCCCTCGCTGCCCAGCAGCTCGGCAAGCTGAAGGTGTACCGCGGTGCTGAGCACCCCCACGCCGCCCAGCAGCCCAAGACGTTCGAAATCACCCAGGTCGCCCAGTAGTCCTGGCCACCAAACAACTTATCTATACAAGGAGAATCGTGGCTCAGAACGAAGAGACCACCGAGGCCGTCGAGGCCGAGGAAAACCTGACCAGCTACACCTCTGAAAGCTCAGCTGCCGAAGCTGCGCCCAAGAAGGAGCGCCCGGCCCTGACCGTTGCCGGCGCAGCTGTTGGCCGCCGCAAGGAAGCCGTTGCACGCGTCCGCGTTGTGCCCGGCTCCGGCAAGTGGACCATCAACGGCCGCGCGCTGGACAACTACTTCCCCAACAAGCTGCACCAGCAGGACGTCAACGAGCCCTTCAAGATCCTCGATCTCGAAGGCGCCTACGACGTCATCGCCCGCATCCACGGCGGCGGCATCTCCGGCCAGGCCGGCGCCCTGCGCCTCGGCATCGCCCGTTCGCTGAACGAGATCGACGTCGAGAACAACCGTCCCACCCTGAAGAAGGCCGGTTACCTGTCCCGCGACGCTCGTGTCATCGAGCGTAAGAAGGCCGGCCTCAAGAAGGCCCGTAAGGCCCAGCAGTACTCCAAGCGCTAAAACCGCTTGCACAGAAGCCCGTCCCACCGCTTGGTGGGGCGGGCTTTTGCATTTCCGCCGCTAAGCGGGTCTCCCAAATCGAGATTTCGGCGTTCGGGATGCTCGAGGTGTCGCCTACTCTTTTGACTGACCGGCCGTGTTCCCGCGTCTATAGCGGCGATGGAAGGCGGGACAGCACCCTGGTGGCAATGCGGTGGACCGGTCGGTGTCGGACCACGGTCAACGGTACCTACCAACACTGCATCAACCTTTCCTACGCCACACGGGGTCTGCTCGAATTGGCTGACTCATTCCCCTTGGCCATGGGCACGGGCGGATGGGCACCAAGATCTACGCCCTGGTTGGAGATTTATGGTTGATGCGGCAAAAAGTTGTAGTAGGTGGCGCCTTCGATTTGTTCGGCGGTGAAATTGTCGCTAACCCACTCAACTATTCTTGCTGATTCACCCCGCCCCTCCAACGTCAAAGGGGGCAAATTTTGGATCACGAGCGAACCCAGCTTTCCGTCACTAACCATCGCCCGGAATTCCTCCAGAGTTGGAAAAGGATCAGTTCCATCGAAGCCGCCGATCGGAAGCACCGGTCGCCCGCTTTCAAGCTGGTAGTTGGCTGCTGTCTCCGATCCCACCATTGCGGAGGGCCATAGCACCGATGCTGGAGCCGCGCGGAGCCGGGAGACTACTTCTTCCTCGGGGACGTCCCCGAACATCACTGCGATAAAGCTTGGCGGGACGTTAGACCCCACCTGCTTCCGATCAGGATGGTCTGTGCGCAGGCCGAGAATGCTGGGTCCGGCTACAACACCAGCCCCTATGTGGGGACTCAACACCGTGTTTACCGACCACACGACAGGGCCGAGAATAAGCGCCACCGCGAGCGACCCTGTAGAGATTGACCGCATGATTTCCGTCGGCGGAGGAAGAAGCTGAAGGGCTATTGCGATGGACCACAAGCCAAGGGCAACGACAGGACCTTCGGGGAAGTCCGCAGTTGATCGCGCGGTCGTGATGAATCCAAGGATCATAGTTACGAGGAAAACGCCGGCAAGTGCCAGGCGAATGGGCCGGCGATTACGAAGCCGATACATGTGAACCAGGCATATAGATGCTAGGGAGCACAGTGGAGGAACAAGTGTCAGCGAATAGTAGGGGTGCACAATTCCTGACATGAAGGCCAGTACTGCGGCCGCGCAGGAGAACCAGACGCTGGACAAGAGTAAAAGAGCTCGGTATTGCACAGTGCCGCTACGTCGTTTCAGGTGCCAGATGGCAAGAATGAGCCCTCCAATGGCAAGGGGCAGGAACCATCCGAACTGCCCCGAGAATTGCGGCTGGAGAAAACGCTGAAATCCAGGGTCAAGTTTGTCGGCTAAGTCTGCGGCTGCCGGGGACAGCGTGCGGCTGGCATCCTCGCCGGTGAGTCTATCCACCCCGTTGTAGCCGAGAGTCAACTCCACTGCGCTGTTGTGACGCGACCCACCGACAAAGGGACGATTGGACGCGGGGGTCAGTTGCACGACAACGAACCACCATCCCCCCACAACCGCTGCTGTAAGTAGGGCGGCTGCAAGATGCAGCAGGCGCTTTGCCAACGGTCCGGTGGCGAAGGCAAGGTAGGTCCCAGCAATGGCAGGCAGTATGAGCGCGATTTGGAGCTGTTTCGTTAGGAGGGCTGCCCCAGTTAATACGCCCGCCACCAGGAGCCACCGAAGGGAACCGTGACGAATAGACTCCAGCGTTGCATAGGCAGCACCGATCATCAGCAAGGTGAGCAGTGCATCGGGATTGTTGTAACGAAACATCACCGTCGCGACAGGAGTTATTGCTAGAGCTGCAGCAGCAAGAATGCCGGCGGCTGAGCTGGCATGAGTCCTGACCATGCGGTACAGCAAATAGACACTTGCTACACCCATCAGCGCCTGTGGAACCAGGATGCTCCAAGGATTTAGGCCGAACGCCCGAACAGAGGCTGCCATGACCCAAAGACTAAGTGGAGGCTTGTCGACGCTTATGGCGTTGCCCGGGTCCGACGACGAGAAAAAGAAAGCCGTCCAATCGCGTGAACCTGCCATCGCGGCTGCCGAATAATACGAGTTCGCCCAGCCGTTCCGGTCTAAGCCCCAACTGTATAGAAGGCTTGTTAGTGCTAGCAGCGCCCAGACGGCCCAGCTTTCGGTCCTACGTCCAATGATTCGGCCGGACCGCGTCGCCACACGCCTTAAAGGCAAAGCTATCTGACTTGTAGATTCAGGGGACTCCAGGGGGCCGTCGGTCGCTGCCTTCAAACGGCGCGCGCCAATCTCATACGGGAAAGTTCGGCTTGTGCCGCGCTCTCTGACTTACGGACTCGGAATACCCAGATCCGCAGCAGGACAAACCGCATGAGCGTGGCAAGGATGTTCGCAGCAGTCAGGGTCATGAGCTCCATCGTAGAGGAAGAGTCCGGAGCTAAGGCATGCAGGACCAGTAGTGACGATGATGTGATCGACCAAGCCAATCCAAACACAACGAGCCCTTGAAATTGCTGGGTGAACAGCCTTTCAGGGCCGTTGATACCAAAGGTGAAGCGCCGGTTTGCAGCGGTATTAGCTACAGCTGTTACGAGCAGGGCCAAGAAGTTTGCTTGCTGAGCTCCGAACGGCCCCTGCAAGAGTAGATAAAGCAGGGCGAAGGCCACAGTGGAAATTCCTCCCACCATGCCGAACCGGATAACCTGGCCGAAGAAGCTTGGCCGCGATTGCGGGACAATGGGACGACGTCCAAGTTCTGCGTATATCGCTTGGAGGGGTATCGAGCCCCTAACTAAGGATCTTGCGACGCGCATCAATCCGCGGATATCGTCGATAGCTGTCTGTCGGATGTCCACTGTGCTGTCCGGGTCATCGACCCAGTCAACTGGTATCTCATGAATCCGCAGACCCGAGCGTTCCGCGATAATCAGCAATTCGGTATCAAAAAACCAGCCATTGTCCTCGACGTGCGGGAGGAGCCTTTTGGCCACCTCTGCGCGGATGGCTTTAAACCCGCATTGCGCGTCGGAGAAGCGAACCTGCATTGTGCGCTTCAACAAGAAATTATAGGAACGCGAAATGAACTCCCGCTTCGGGCCTCGGCTGACACGGGAACTTTGTCCAAGTCTTGTGCCGATGGAGATGTCCGAGTGACCGGACAGAAGGGGTGCCACCAACGGCGGCAAGGCGGCAAGATCCGTCGAGAGGTCGACGTCAACGTACGCCAAGACTTCTGCTTTCGAGGAGTTCCACGCATCACGAAGGGCACGACCTCGACCCTTAACCTCCAGGCGTCTATATGCAACGTGAGTCATTGTCTCGGCCAAGCGCGTGGCGATAGCCCGTGTGTTGTCTGTACTGGCGTTGTCAGCAATGGTTATTTGCCAAGATGCCGGCATTTCCGCTTTTAGGTAATTCGCAAGCTCTGTGATGCTCTTTTCGAGTACTGATTCCTCATTGAAAACCGGTACAACAATTTCAAGCGCCAGGCCCCCATGGCTAAGTTCCATGCTGTGTATGCTATAGACGCGTGTGGCAGACTCGCTAGCGCGGGGCCGGATCTTAGGCAATTACTGAGGGAAAACTTGGGGAATCCTTGATGGAGTGGTTTATTGCACTGCCAGGCCTTGCGTGGGCGGTCGCTGTCTTAGTAGCTCCGGGGCTCCTCTTGGCATGGGTGCTGGGCTTTCGGCATATCTGGCTGGTTTCACTCGCGCCCGTTCTGACGACGACTCTTGTTGCAGGATCGACATTGGTCCTCAAGTGGTTGGGAATCCCTTGGAACTTGGGAACCTTCACAGCCTCGGCCGCGGTGACGGCTGGAATCCTTTTCGTTGTGGTCCGGATGGCGCGCAAGCGGTGGCCAGACAGGTTCGGTTGGCGGCCAGAGGGACAAACTCTCGGCGGCCCTTACGTTGCGGCGCTCCTGGCGGGCGCGCTGCTGCTGACAGCTCGTTATATCCAAATTGTGGAACACCCTGGCAACATAAATCAGGGCATTGATACCCCGTTCCATGTCAATTTTGTTCAACAGATCCTCGATTCAGGCGACGGCTCGCCCTTCTCAGTTCAGGCGCTGATGGGTGAGTCGTCCGGGTTCTATCCCCAGATTTGGCATGCATTGGCGGCTCTGACCGCACAAGCGGCCTCGTTGCCGGTGGTTCAAGCAGCCAATGCCCTTAATCTCGCGATTGTCGCCGTTGCTTGGCCGCTCGGGGTTCTCCTCTTTGTCTACATGGTCATCGGGCCGAAGCCCGTAGCACTCCTGGCTGCTGCCATATCCAGCGCGGGCTTCTTCGCGTTTCCGTTCACCGTGATGCAGAGCCAGAAAAGCGATTTCGGTCCCCTGTTTCCCTACATGCTTGCTCTGACTCTTCTTCCGCCCGTTGTTGCGGTGTTGGCAACAACATGGAGATTCGGAAAAAATACGCCAATGCCGTGGCCCCTGGCTTCGGTCACGCTGGCCCTGGCGCTTCCCGGACTCGTTTGCACACATATGTCAGGGTTGGTGGCACTCGTCGGACTGTCAGCCTTCTTCGCCGCTATGGCTGCCGGGCGCTCTTTTGTTCAGCTCCGAAGGAGACACTCCGACGCCTTTGGCTACCTCCGGTGGACTGCGCTTTGGCTTACTGCGTTTGCGGCCGGTCTTATCATTTGGGCTGCAGTCCGTCCCTGGACTACAACCTGGGATCCAATCGATACGCTGCCGGCTGGCGTAGGGAGTGTTCTTCTGACCGCGCCCACCCACGGGCAGGTGGCGTGGGCCCTAGCTGCTCTAACCCTGGTAGGAACGGTTCTGTTCGTATTCAGGCGGAGTGACCGCTGGTTCTTGGCATCGTATTTAGGTGCCGTTGTCCTTTACCTCGTCGCAGCGGTGGTTCCAATTCCTCTAGTGCGTGAAATCATCATCGGAGCGTGGTATGGCGATCCACCACGTCTTGCTGCCCTCTTGCCAATGTTTTGGGCCGTGTTTGTTGGGGCAACCTGTGCGTCGATCTTCGAAGGTCTGGTTAAGTTCAGGATCAGGTGGATCGTTCCCGTCGGTGTAGCAGCCTTAGGGGTATCCCTCGTCATATGGCCAACAAACTCTGAGACCGCGCCTGGCCGGGAACGCACCTACTCCTTTGGTGTCACCTCGCCGCTGCTGAGTCCCGATGAGCTTGAGTTAATGAACCGACTAAGGCTGAACGTCCCCCAAGATGCAGTCATCGCCAACAACCCATGGGATGGAAGTTCAACTGCCTACGCTATTGCCGACCGACGCGTGCTCTTCGCACACGCTTACACGGGTTCTAATCCTGATCGCTTACTGGCGGCGCGGGAGCTGAATCAGGCAAAGCCAGGGTCCGAAGTGTGCCAGGCAGCCGAAAGGGAACACATTCAATTCCTCTTGGATCTGGGCGGACAGTACATTGACCCGAAACGCAAGGAAGTCGATGATTTTCCGGGACTAAAAGTCCCCGATGGCTCGAAGGAATTTGTTAAAGTCGACCAGCAAGGGCCCGCGGTGCTGTACAGGTTCGTCGGATGCGACTCATAGTCGCGGACCGGAGTCGGAGCTATCCTCTACACTTGACCGGTGTCTAGATTATTTGGAACTGATGGTGTCCGGGGGCTGGCCAACGGCCTGCTGACAGCAGAACTGGCCCTGCAGCTGGCCCAGGCGGCCGCCGTCGTGCTTGGCCACGACCGCAACTCCAACGGCTCCCGGCCACGCGCTGTGCTGGCCCGTGACCCGCGCGCCAGCGGTGAATTCATTGCCGCCGCCGTGGAGGCCGGGCTCTCCAGCTCCGGCATCGACGTCTATGACGCCGGCGTCCTCCCCACCCCCGCCGCCGCCTACCTGGTCGCGGACCTCGACGCCGACTTCGGCGTCATGATCTCCGCCTCCCACAACCCGGCGCCGGACAACGGCATCAAGTTCTTCGCCCGCGGCGGCCAGAAGCTGCCGGACGACGTCGAGGACGCCATTGAAGCCCAGATGGGCAAGGAAGCCGTCCGCCCCACCGGGCCCGACGTCGGACGCATCCAGCGCTTCTCCGACGCGGAGGACCGCTACATCGTCCACCTGCTCCGCACCCTCCCGCACCGCCTGGACGGCCTCCGGGTGGTACTGGACTGCGCCAACGGTGCCGCCAGCGGCTGCTCGCCCCAGCTTTTCAAGGACGCCGGCGCCGACGTCATCGTCATCGGCGCCGACCCTGACGGCCTGAACATCAACGACGGCGTGGGCTCCACTCATCTGGGCCCCCTCAAGGAAGCAGTGGTCAAGTACGGCGCCAACCTGGGCATCGCCCACGACGGGGACGCTGACCGCTGCCTGGCCGTGGACCATGAGGGCACCGAGGTGGACGGCGACCAGATCATGGCCATCCTTGCCGTAGCACTCAAGAAGTCCGGCAGACTCAAGGACGACGTCCTGGTGGCCACCGTCATGAGCAACCTGGGACTCAAGATCGCCCTCCGCGATGCCGGCATCACCATCGTGGAGACCGCCGTGGGGGACAGGTACGTCCTTGAAGGCATGCGCGACGGCGGCTACAACCTGGGCGGCGAGCAGTCAGGCCACGTGATCTTTTCCGACCACGCCACCACCGGCGACGGCCTCCTCACCGGACTCCAGCTTGCCGCTCAGGTGGCCCTGACCGGCAAGCCGCTCAAGGAGCTCGCCACCGTCATGACCAAGCTCCCGCAGGTGCTAATCAACGTCAAAGGCGTGGACCGCAGCCGCGTGAGCAGCAGCGATGTCCTGGCCCAGGCCGTGGCCGCGGCGGAAGCCGCCCTCGGCGACACCGGCCGCGTCCTGCTCCGTCCCTCCGGCACCGAGCCCGTGGTCCGAGTGATGGTAGAGGCCGCCGACGAAGAGACTGCCCAGTCCATCGCCGAACACCTGGCCCAAGTGGTCCGGACCGAGCTCGCACTGGAACTCGCCTCAAACTAGGCACAGCAAGAAAAGTGGCCCGCCTCCCAACAGGGAGACGGGCCACTTGCATTTGGAAAAACTCAGATAGCGCGGTCCTTCAGCGCGTCCCGGATCTCGGTCAGCAGCGCAACCTGCGGGTCCTCGGCAGCGTCCTTCTTGACATCCTTGTTGATCCCCAGGCGTCGGTTGCGGCGCTCGATCATGATGTTCATCGGCATCACCACCACAAAGTAGATGGCTGCTGCGATCAGCAGGAAGTTCACCAGGGCGGTCAGCAGCACCCCGAATTCGATGGCGTTCCCGTTCAGTTCCACGCGGGCGAAGCTGTCAAAGTTAGGAGCCCCCACCAGGCCTGAGACGAAGGGCATCAGCACCTTGTTCACCAGCGCCGTGACCACTGCTCCGAACGCGGTACCCATGACGACAGCCACGGCAAGGTCAACAACATTGCCCTTCATAATGAAGTTCTTGAATCCACTAAGCATGGGAACCAACCTAGCGCACCCGGATTACAGGTACGCCGGTGCCGCTTCCAGGCCGAAGTATTCCTCCAGCGTGCCGATGCCGCGGTTCAGCATGTCCGTGGCCGCCTCCACCCCCACGTACCGCAGGTGCCACGGCTCGTAGTAGTACCCCGTGATGGGGTGCAGCATCCACGGATACCGCACCACGAACCCGAACCGGTGCCCGTTCTCCTTTGCCCAGGTGGCAGCTGGCTGCTCCGCGAAGCACGGCTGGAAGCTGCACGCACCCCCGCCGTCGCCGATGTCGAACGCCCACCCGGTCTGGTGCTCTGAGTGGCCGGGCCGCGCGCTGGCCGTGTCGGCGTCGGCCTGTCCGCGCGCCGCGACGTAGCCGTTGTAGGTGGTTACCTGCGTGTTGTACGAGCGGTAGCCGCTGGCCAGCACCATCGCCACACCGTCCCGCGCGGCCGCCGCGAACATCGCCTCAGCAGCCGCCGCCGTCGTGCTGTTCAGCAGCGCCGCCTCACCTGCGGCGGAGATGGCGACGGCGGGACGCGCCAGATCGGCCGGCACATAGTCCGCCGGCTTCAGCGGCCGGTGCTTGTTCACGATGACCCAGGGGCTTGCCGGATCATCGAGCGAAAACTGCCGCGCCAACGTTGCCGATGCCGACGGCGTGGGGGACGGCGCCGCCGGCGACCCGGCCGCCGTGGCCGTTTCCGCCGTCGGGACCGTTTCCGCCGTCGGGACCGCTGACGCCGTGACGGCTGCCGGTGAGGGGGAAGGGGAAGGAACAGCGGACGACGGCGCCGCCGCCTTGGGTGCCTCAGGTGTGCAGGCAGCCAGGACGGTCAGTCCGGCCCCCGCCGCGAGGAAGCGCGTGAAGCTGCGCCGGCTGGTGGAACCGCAATCGTAGCACACCTGTGCTACACCTTCCGGAGCAGCATGCGGCGGATGGAGTGGTCCGCCTCTTTGGTCAGCACCAGCTGGGCACGGCCGCGCGTGGGCAGCACGTTCTCCTCCAAGTTGGGCTCGTTGATCCGCTTCCAGATGTCCCTGGCGGTACTCTCGGCCTCCTCGTCGGACAGGGTGGCGTAGCGGTGGAAGTAGGACTCCGGCTGCGCGAACGCCGTGCTCCGCAGCTTCCGGAACCGGTCCACGTACCACTCCTCGATGTAGGAGGTCTTGGCGTCCACGTAGATGGAGAAGTCAAAGAAGTCGCTCAGTGCCAGGCCCTGGCGGCCGTCGTGCCGGGGGCGGGCGGGGGCCAGCACGTTCAGGCCCTCCACGATGAGCACATCCGGGCGGCGGACCACCACTTCCTTGCCGGGCACGATGTCGTAGGTGACGTGGGAGTACCACGGCGCGCGCACTTCCTCGGCGCCGCCCTTGATCTCGCTCACGAAGCGCAGCAGCGCCCGCCGGTCGTAGGACTCCGGGAAACCCTTCCGGTCCAGCAGTTGCCGGCGCTTGAGCTCAGCCAGGGGGTAGAGGAACCCGTCCGTGGTGATCAGCTCAACGTTGGGGGTGCCCGGCCAGCGGCGCAGCATCTCACGGAGCACGCGGGCGATGGTGGACTTTCCCACGGCAACCGAGCCCGCCACGCCGATCACGAAGGGGGTGCGCTGGGTCTGCTCGCCCAGGAACGTGGTGGTGGCCGCGTGCAGCTGCCCGGCAGCTTCCACATACAGGTGCAGGAGCCGTGACAACGGCAGGTAGACATCCCGGACTTCAATAATGTCCAGGGGGTCGCCGAGCCCGCGAAGGCGCAGCACATCCTCTTCATTAAGGGGCTGTTCCATCTGGGCTGCGAGCCGGGACCAGGTTTGCCTGTCCAGCTCCACGAACGGCGAGGCACCCTCCCCGTTCGCTTCATTGCGTTGCGAAGTCACGGTAAAGATTCTGCCCCGCGCCCGGCCCATCGCGAAATGACGCCCCTGCTCAGTGCGGCGGCGCCCGTCACGGAGGCACTGCCCGGCAGCCCTCCGGTTTAATGCAAGTGGCACGCTGCCGATAGTCTTGTGCCTATGTGTGGAATCGTGGGTTACGTAGGCCGTTCGGTTGACGGTGCAATTAATGGTCACAGTGCGTTGGATGTTGTCCTTGAGGGGCTGCGGCGTCTGGAGTACCGCGGTTATGACTCTGCCGGTGTGGCTGTGGTGTCCCAGGGGGCTATTGAGTCGCGGAAGAAGTCCGGGAAGCTGAGCAACCTGATCGGTGAGTTGGAAGCCCACCCGCTGCCGGAGACCCTGACCGGTATTGGCCACACGCGGTGGGCCACGCACGGCGGCCCGACGGACCGCAACGCGCACCCGCACCTGGCCGACGGCGGCAAGCTCGCCGTGATCCACAACGGCATCATTGAAAACTTCGCCGAGCTCAAGCTCGAGCTGCTGGAAAAGGGCGTGACGTTCCTGTCCGAAACGGACACGGAGGTCGCCGCGGCGCTGCTGGCTGACATCCTGCGCAACCAGCTGGGCGGGGACCCGGCCAACGGGGGCCTGACCCGGGCCATGGAGCTGGCGTGCCAGCGCCTTGAGGGTGCCTTCACGCTGCTGGCCGTGCACGCGGACCAGCCCGACGTCGTCGTCGCTGCCCGGCGTAACTCACCGCTGGTGGTGGGCCTGGGCGAGGGGGAGAACTTCCTGGGCTCGGACGTGTCCGGGTTCATTGATTACACCCGCCGCGCGGTGGAGCTGGGCCAGGACCAGATCGTCACGATCACCGCTGACAGCGTGACCATCACCGATTTTTACGGCAACCCGGCCCAGGGCAAGGAATACCACGTGGACTGGGACCCGGCGTCGGCGGAAAAGGGCGGGTTCTCCTCGTTCATGGAGAAGGAAATCAATGACCAGCCCGATGCCGTGGCGCAGACCCTGCTGGGCCGGTCGGACCTGGACGGCAAGCTGACCCTGGATGAGCTGCGGATCGACCCGGAGTTGCTGAAGCAGGTCAACAAGATCATCGTGCTGGCCTGCGGCACGGCCGCGTATGCGGGCATGGTGGCGAAGTACGCGATCGAGAACTGGTGCCGGATCCCCACCGAGGTGGAGCTCGCGCATGAGTTCCGTTACCGGGATCCGATCCTGGACGAGAAGACCCTGGTGGTGTCCATCTCCCAGTCCGGTGAGACCATGGACACCCTGATGGCTGTCCGGTACGCCCGGGAACAGGGTGCGAAGACCATCTCGATCTGCAACACCAACGGCTCCACCATCCCGCGCGAATCCGACGCCGTGCTGTACACGCACGCCGGCCCGGAGATCGCGGTGGCCTCCACCAAGGCGTTCCTGGCCCAGATCACCGCCGCGTACCTGCTGGGCCTGTACCTGGCGCAGCTGCGCGGGAACATCTTCTCGGGCCAGATCAAGGACGTCCTGGCGGACCTGAACAAGATCCCCGCGAAGATCCAGACCATCCTGGACAACGCCGGTCCGCTGCGCGAGCTGGCCCGGTCCATGGCCAACGAGAAGTCGGTGCTGTTCCTGGGCCGGCACGTGGGTTATCCCGTGGCGCTCGAGGGCGCGTTGAAGCTCAAGGAAATCGCGTACATCCACGCCGAAGGGTTCGCCGCCGGTGAGCTCAAGCACGGCCCCATCGCCCTGATCGATGAAGGCCAGCCCGTGTTCGTCGTCGTCCCGTCCCCGAGGGGGCGTGACTCGCTGCACGCCAAGGTGGTCTCCAACATCCAGGAAGTCCGTGCCCGCGGCGCCCGGACCCTGGTCATCGCCGAGGAAGGCGACGAAGCAGTGAAGGCCTACGCCGAGTACGTCTTCTACGTCCCCGAGACGCCCACCCTGCTGATGCCCCTGCTGACCACCGTCCCGCTGCAGATCTTCGCCGCGGAACTCGCCGCAGCCAAGGGCTACGACGTGGACCAGCCCCGCAACCTCGCCAAGAGCGTCACCGTCGAATAGCCGGCACACATAACCGGCGCACCGCAGGACAGCTGAAGCCCCGGGCCCCACGGCCTGGGGCTTCTGTTTTGCCTAGCGGTTTTTGATGCTGCTGAGTCGGAACTGGATGATCCGTTCCGGGTCGTTCTCTGCCAACTTCAGCACCCGGACCTCAACGTCGTAGCCGTCCAGCACTCCGGTTGCGCTGCAGGCCACATACATTCCGGTGACATTCGACGGAAGAGGGGACGTTTCACAGTCCCCGGCCACCTTCCCGCCCAACCCTGCTTCAACGCTTATTCTGCGAATATCGGCGGGCCCAGGCGGCTGCTGCGTCCTGTACTGGCGCCACATGCTGTCACAGGGAACAGCGACGGGGGTGCAGAAGATGCCGCCGCTGACGTTTTCACCATCCGGTTCCCACCCGGCCAACGGGTGGAGCTTGTCGGCGAGGGACACCATCCGGGCCGTTCCCAGCACGTAGGAGGCTTGGAACAGAAGAAGCGGAGTGGCGATCACAGCCAGTGCGATCAGTATTCCTTTAAGAGCCGTTCGCCAAGGTCTTCTCCTCCGTGGCGGCTGGGAGCCCGTAGAGTTGTCCATAGGGCATTATCTCCAGCGAATGGAAAAACGTTAACGCCTCGGGGTGAGCGGGTTTGCGTAACTTTTGGCCCTCCCCGGCCACTGAGGCCCTGGGCTTTCAAGGCTCGCTCTGTGCGATCAGCCTGTAAGTGACGCTTTTCCGCTCATGGCGGACAGGGCGAATGACCGGCGTGCGTCGCCTTCCCGCCGGGAGTGCCGCCGTAGAATGGCACCCATGATCGTTGGCATTGGGGTAGACGTAGTAGACATCGAGCGGTTCGGCCGCCAGCTGGAACGGACGCCGGGCCTGAGGGACCGCCTGTTCGTGCCCGCGGAGCGGGAGCTGAACACCCGCTCCCTGGCCGCCCGGTTCGCCGCGAAGGAAGCGGTGGCCAAGGTCCTCGGTGCGCCCGCCGGCATGAACTGGCAGGACTGCTGGATCGGCCTCGACCGGAACGGGCCCACCGTGCAGGTGAAGGGGACCGTCCTTGCAGTTGCCGAGGCCAAGGGCGTCAAGCGCTGGCACCTTTCCATCAGCCACGACGGCGGCATCGCCACGGCCACGGTCCTGGCCGAGGGCTGACCCAGGCTTCCGCCGCATGATCAGCGCCTACACCGGAACGCAGGTCCGGGCCGCAGAGGAACCCCTCCTGGCCGCCGGACAGGGGGACGCGCTCATGCAGCGCGCCGCGCACGGACTGGCCAACGCCGTCGTCAATGAACTCAAGTCCCGCGGCACGCGGCTGAACGGTTCGCGGGTGCTGGTGCTGGCCGGCAAGGGCAACAACGGCGGCGACGGCCTGTTCGCCGGTGCCTTCCTGGCGGCCCGCGGAATGCGTACGACGGCGGTCCTCACCGGGGATGCGGCCCATCCGGCCGGCCTGGCCGCGTTTGAGCGCGCGGGCGGCCGGGTGCAGCGGCTCACTGAAGCGGCACTTCAGGAACTGGGTGCAGAAGCCGCCCGGGCCGACGTCGTCATTGATGCGGTACTGGGGACCGGCGCCAAGGGCGGGCTGCGGGGGATTGCCGCGGACCTGGTCAAGGCTGTCGCGGACGCAGACCGTCACGGCCTTGTGGTGGCCTGCGATCTTCCCAGCGGCGTCGATGCGGACACCGGTGAGGCCGCCGCCCCCGTCCTGCCGGCTGACCTGACCGTGACGTTCGGGGGAGCGAAGAACGGGCTGCTGGCCGACCCCGGCGCAGACTTTGCCGGCCGGGTGCTGGTGGTGCCTATCGGGATTGAGGAGCACCTGCCGCAGCCGTCCCTGCGCCGCCTCGAGGATGCAGACATGGCGCGGCTCCTGCCGCACCCGGCCCGGCGGGCGCAGAAGTACTCCCGCGGCGTGCTGGGCGTGGTGGCCGGCTCCGAGGACTACCCCGGCGCTGCCGTCCTCGCATGCCGCGGCGCACTGGCCGCCGGAGTGGGCATGGTCAGGTACCTCGGGCCGCCGTCGGTGGCCCGCCTGGTCCGCCAGTCCTGCCCCGAGGTTGTCTGCAGCACGGGAACCGTTTCGGAAAACCGCGTGCAGGCCTGGCTGGTGGGCTCGGGCATGGGGCCACGGGATCATGAGCAGCTGACCCGGGCACGGGACGCGATTGCGTCGGACCTTCCGGTCGTGGCCGACGCCGGCGCGCTGCCCGCGCTGCCGGCCATCCTCGCCCCGCACGTGGTGCTGACGCCGCACGCCGGGGAGCTCGCCTCCCTGTTCCAGCGGCTCGGCCGCGGTGAGGACCGGGAAGCTGTGGAAGCGGGCACGCTCGCTGCCGTCCGCCACGCGGCTGACCGCACCGGCGCCACCGTCCTGCTCAAGGGTGCCACCACCCTCGTCGCCGTACCCTGGGGCGCCACCTTCAGCCAGGCCGACGGCACGCCCTGGCTCGCCACTGCCGGCAGCGGGGACGTGCTGGCCGGCGTCATTGGTGCGCTGCTTGCCCAGGCGGGGTCCGACGTCGGCCGCTTCAGTAATCTGGGCGTCGATGCAGACGGGCGGTGGGGCGCCATCGCCGCGCTGGGTGCTGCACTGCACGGCCAGGCGGGGCGGGCGGCCTCGGAGGCTGTGTCCGGCGGCCCGATCGCCGCTGGCGGAATCGCGGACGCCCTACCCGAAATCTGGGGTAAAGTCAGCATGCTTAGTAACTATGGAGCCTGGAAACGTAATAGTCACAGCCAACCACTACGGTAGGCATTAGTTCGCACCAGCAGTAGGGGCGTTCCAATGCCGTCTGCTGCTGACAAAATAATGAGGAGCACGATGGAAGTCTGGCCTGGAAACGCCTACCCGCTGGGAGCTACCTTTGACGGCACCGGCACCAACTTCGCCCTGTTCAGCGAACGGGCGGAACGGGTCGAACTCTGCCTCCTGGCCGACGACTTGACCGAGACCCGGATCGAGCTCACTGAAGTGGACGGCTACGTGTGGCACTGCTACCTGCCCCACATCCAGCCAGGCCAGAAGTACGGTTACCGGGTGCACGGGCCCTACGACCCCGCAAGCGGCAACCGCTTCAACCCGAACAAGCTGCTGATGGACCCCTACGCCAAGGCCATCCAGGGCCAGATCGACTGGGACCCTGCCCTGTTCTCCTACGAGTTCGGCGACCCCGATTCCCGCAACGATGCCGACTCCGCGCCGCACACTATGCACGGCGTGGTCATCAACCCGTTCTTCGAATGGGACGGCGACCGCCAGCTGAAGATCCCGTACCACCAGTCGGTCATCTACGAAGCCCACGTCAAGGGCCTCACCGAGCTGCACCCGGAGATCCCCGAAGAGCAGCGCGGCACCTATGCCGGCGTGGCGCACCCGGCGGTCATCGAGCATATGAAGAAGCTTGGCGTCACCGCCATCGAGCTCATGCCCGTCCACCAGTTCGTCAACGACGGCACCCTGGAGGAGAAGGGGCTCAACAACTACTGGGGCTACAACACCATCGGTTTCTTCGCGCCGCAGAACAGCTACAGCGCAACAGGCGATGTGGGGCACCAGGTGCAGGAATTCAAGGCCATGGTCCGCGACCTGCACCGCGCCGGCATTGAAGTGATCCTCGACGTCGTCTACAACCACACCGCGGAGGGCAACCACCTGGGCCCCACGCTGTCCTTCAAGGGCATCGACAACCAGGCCTACTACCGCCTGGTGGACAACGACCTCAAGCACTACATGGACTACACGGGTACCGGCAACTCGCTGAACGTCCGCCACCCGCACTCCCTGCAGTTGCTCATGGATTCCCTGCGCTACTGGGTTACCGAGATGCACGTGGACGGCTTCCGCTTCGACCTTGCCTCCACCCTGGCCCGTGAGTTCTACGATGTGGACAAGCTCTCCACCTTCTTCGAACTCATCCAGCAGGACCCGGTAGTGTCCCAGGTCAAGCTGATCGCCGAGCCGTGGGATGTTGGTCCCGGCGGCTACCAGGTGGGCAACTTCCCGCCGCAGTGGACGGAATGGAACGGCAAGTACCGCGACACCGTCCGCGATTTCTGGCGTGGCGAGCCCTCCACCCTGGGCGAGTTCGCGTCACGCCTCACCGGCTCCGCCGACCTGTACGAAAGCTCGGCCCGCCGCCCGGTCGCGTCCATCAACTTCGTCACCGCCCACGACGGCTTCACCATGCGGGACCTGGTCTCCTACAACGAGAAGCACAATGAGGCCAACGGCGAAGGCAACAACGACGGCGAATCGCACAACCGGTCCTGGAACTGCGGCGTGGAGGGTGACACCGATGACGACACCGTCCTGACCCTGCGGGCCCGCCAGCAGCGGAACTTCATCGCCACGCTGCTGCTCTCCCAGGGCGTCCCCATGCTGCTGCACGGCGACGAGCTGGGCCGCACCCAGCAGGGCAACAACAACACCTACTGCCAGGACTCCGAGCTCAGCTGGATCCACTGGGAAGCCATGGACCAGCCGCTGGTGGAGTTCACTGCCTTCGTCAACAAGCTCCGGCACGACCACCCCACGTTCCGCCGCAGCCGCTTCTTCGACGGCCGCCCAGTGCGCCGTGGCGAAGGCGAAAAGCTGCCGGACATTGTCTGGCTGAAGACTGACGGCACCGAAATGCTGCCGGAAGACTGGGGGAGCGGCTTCGGCCGGACCATCGGCGTGTTCTACAACGGTGACGGCATCCAGGAACAGGATTCACGCGGCCGCCGGATCACCGATGACAGCTTCATCATGGCGTTCAACGCGCACGACGACGTGGTTGACTTCTGCCTTCCCTCCGACGAGTACTCGCAGTACTGGGAGGTGCTCATCGATACGGCCAAGCAGGCCGACGCCTACGAGCCCCTCAAGGCGAAAGCGACACTGACCCTGGAGGCGAAGTCAATGGTGGTGCTGCGCGCCTACTCCGGCCCCGAGGAAGAAGTGGACCTGTCCGCCGCGGCCTCGCTGGCCTCCATGGCCGAGCATGAGGAAGCCCAGGAGGAAATGGTGGACGCCCAGACCAAGGCGGCCGAAGCCAGCGAGGCAAGGGCAACGGGCGCCGAAGCGGACACGAAAGCATGAGGGCCCCGGTCTCCACTTACCGGCTGCAGATCCGCAGCAGCTTCACCCTGTTTGACGCCGCCGCCACGGTTCCGTACCTGAAGGACCTTGGCGTGGACTGGGTGTACCTGTCGCCCATCCTCACTGCGGAGAAGGGCTCGGACCACGGCTACGACGTGACCGACCCCTCCGCCGTGGATCCGGACCGCGGCGGTCCGGGAGGCCTGTTGGCCCTCTCCAAGGCAGCCCGCGAGCACGGCATGGGCGTCCTGGTGGACATCGTGCCCAACCACGTGGGCGTGGCCACCCCGATCCAGAACCCCTGGTGGTGCTCCCTGCTTAAGGAAGGCCGCGAATCGCCCTACGCCGAAGCGTTCGACGTCGACTGGGACCTGGGCGGCGGAAAGGTCCGGCTGCCCATGCTGGGCTCGGATGCCGACCTGGACAAGCTGGAGATCAAGGACGGCGAACTCCGGTACTACGACCACCGCTTCCCGCTGGCCGAGGGTACGTACAGCGAGGGCGACTCCCCGCAGGACGTGCACAGCCGCCAGCACTACCAGCTGATGGACTGGCGCCGCGCGGATGCCGAACTGAACTACCGGCGCTTCTTCGCGGTCACCACGCTCGCCGGCATCCGCGTGGAGGAGCCCTCCGTCTTCGAGAAGGCCCATGCCGAGGTGGGCCGCTGGTTCACCGAGGGCCTGGTGGACGGGCTCCGCGTGGACCACCCGGACGGGCTGGCTGATCCCGCCGGCTACCTCCGCTGGCTCAAGGACCTCAGCGGCGGGGCCTACGTCCTGGTGGAGAAGATCCTTGAACCCGGCGAGGTGCTGCCGCAGGACTTTGCCTGCGAAGGAACCACCGGCTATGACGCACTGGCGGACGTGGACCGGCTCTTCGTTGACCCGGCAGGACAGCAGGGCCTGGACGCCCTGGACGCCTCGCTGCGGGGAACGCCTGAGCCGGCCGACTACGCAGAGATGATCCGCGGCACCAAGCGCATGATCGCCGACGGCATCCTGCGCTCCGAGGTGCTGCGCCTGGCCCGGCTGGTTCCCGAGTCCTACGGCATCACCGTGGACCAAGCCGCCGACGCCATCGCGGAGATCATCGCGTCCTTCCCCGTCTACCGGTCCTATCTGCCCATCGGCGCGGATGTCCTCAAGGAGGCCTGTGAGTCGGCCGCCGCGCACCGGCCGGACCTGGAAGTACCCGTGGGAACCCTCCTGCCGCTGCTGCTGGACCCTGCCAATCCCATCGCCATCCGGTTCCAGCAGACCTCCGGCATGGTGATGGCCAAGGGCGTGGAGGACACCGCGTTCTACCGCTACACCCGGCTGGGCACCCTGACCGAGGTGGGCGCCGAGCCCACCGAGTTCGCCGTGGCGCCGGAGGAATTCCACCGGCGGATGCAGCGGCGCCAGCAGGAGCTGCCGCTGTCCATGACCACCCTGTCCACCCACGACACCAAACGCAGCGAGGATGCCCGGGCGCGGATCTCGGTCATGGCCGAGCTGCCGGAAGAGTGGGCGGAAACGTTGGCGACGCTCCGCGGGCTGGCGCCGATTCCGGACGGACCCTACGAGAACCTGCTGTGGCAGGCGATCGTCGGAGCCTGGCCGGCAAGCCGGGAACGGCTCCAGGGCTACGCGGAAAAAGCGGCCCGGGAGGCCGGCAATTCCACCAAGTGGACCGATCCCAACGAGGACTTCGAGTCCAAGGTCAAAGCTGCCGTGGATGCGGTCTTCGACGACGCCAGGGTCGCCAAGGTGGTTGAGGGTTTCGTCGCCCGCATCGACGATTTTGCCGCCGCCAACTCCGTCTCCGCCAAGCTGGTCCAGCTGACCATGCCCGGCGTGCCGGACGTTTACCAGGGCAGCGAGTTCTGGGAACGCTCACTCACCGACCCGGACAACCGCCGGCCCGTGGACTTCGGTGCACGGCAAGCGGAGCTGGCAAAGCTCGACGCCGGCACGTTGCCGGACGCGGGCACAGAGGCCAGCAAGCTGCTGGTCACCTCTCGGGCCCTGCGCCTGCGCCGCGACCGTCCGGACCTGTTCCAGGGCTACACCCCGGTGGCAGCAACCGGCGCAGCCGCCGGACACCTGCTCGCGTTCAGCCGCGGAACCGACGCTTCCTCCGGCGCCCTCACGCTGGCCACCCGGCTGCCCGCCGGACTGCAGGCCGACGGCGGATGGCGGGACACCGCCGTCGACCTTTCCACTGCCATGCGTGACGAACTCACGGGAGCCGGCTACGGACCCGGCCAGGTTTTGGTGGCGGACGTCCTGGGTACCTACCCGGTGGCCCTGCTGGTACCCGTGGATGGAGAAAAGGCATGACCCTGGTCAACGTAGGACCCGAGCGCTTCGATGTGTGGGCGCCGGACGTTTCATCGGTGGTTTTGCTGGCTGGCGGCCGGCAATACCCCATGCAGAAGAAGGACACGGCGCCCGGCTCCGAAGGGTGGTGGACAGCACCTGACGCCCCGGCGGACGGGGACGTGGACTACGGCTACCTGCTGGACGGGGACACCACCCCTGTCCCGGACCCCCGGTCCCGCCGCCTGCCCGCCGGCGTCCACGAAAAGTCCCGCACCTACGATCCCGCCGCCTATGCCTGGCAGGATTCCGGCTGGCGCGGCAAGGACCTGCAGGGGGCCGTCATCTACGAGCTCCACGTGGGCACCTGCACCCCTGAAGGAACCCTGGACGCTGCGGTGGACAAGCTGGGCTACCTGGTGGACCTGGGCATCGATTTCGTGGAACTGCTGCCGGTCAACGGCTTCAACGGAACGCACAACTGGGGCTACGACGGCGTCCAGTGGTACACCGTGCACGAAGGGTACGGCGGGCCGGCCGCGTACCAGCGGTTCGTCGACGCTGCCCATGCCGCAGGCCTTGGCGTCATCCAGGACGTGGTCTACAACCACCTGGGACCAAGCGGCAATTACCTCCCCAAGTTCGGCCCGTACCTGAAGCAGGGCGACGCCAACACCTGGGGCGACTCGGTGAACCTGGACGGGCCCGGCTCCGATGTGGTGCGTGAATACATCCTGGACAACGCCGCCCTGTGGCTGCGCGATTACCACGTGGACGGGCTCCGGCTCGACGCCGTGCACGCGCTGCGGGACGAGCGGGCCGTGCACATCCTGGAGGACCTTGGCGCCCTGGGCGATGCCGTTGCGGCGGAAACCGGGCTGCCCAAGACCCTCATCGCGGAGTCGGACCTGAACAACCCCCGCCTGATCTATCCCCGGGACGTCAACGGGTACGGCTTGGCAGGGCAGTGGAGCGACGACTTCCATCACGCCGTGCACGTCAGCGTCAGCGGCGAAACCACGGGCTACTACTCGGACTTCGAGTCCCTGGCCGTGCTGGCCAAGGTCCTGAAGGACGGGTTCCTGCACGACGGCAGCTACTCCAGCTTCCGCGGCCGGCACCATGGCAGGCCCATCAACGCCTCGCTGGCCCAGCCGGCGGCGCTGGTGGTGTGCAACCAGAACCACGACCAGATCGGCAACCGAGCCACGGGGGACAGGCTCTCGCAGTCGCTGTCCTACGGGCAGTTGGCCGTGGCCGCGGTCCTCACGCTGACCTCCCCGTTCACGCCCATGCTGTTCATGGGCGAGGAATACGGGGCCTCCACGCCCTGGCAGTTCTTCACCTCCCACCCGGAACCCGAGCTCGGGAAGGCCACCGCGGAAGGCCGCATCAAGGAATTTGAGCGCATGGGGTGGGATCCCGCCGTCGTACCCGACCCGCAGGACCCGGAAACCTTCCGCCGGTCCAAGCTGGACTGGGCCGAGGCCGCCACGGGCGACCACGCGCGGCTCCTGGAGCTGTACCGGTCGCTGACAGCGCTCCGCCGCTCGCATCCTGACCTGGCGGGGCTTGGGTTCGGCGAGACAGAGGTGTCGTTCGACGACGACGCCGGCTGGCTGCGCTTCCGGCGCGGTTCCGTCGAGGTGCTGGTGAACTTCTCCGACTCGAAGGTCCGGCTGGACGATGCCTCCGGCAGCGTCCTGCTCGCTACGGACGACGGGACCGGGCTGGACGGCGGGGCCCTGGCCATGGCGCCCTGGAGTGCCGCGATCATTGAAAGCGATCAAGAGGGACAGAACGCATGACCTATACAGCAGCGGACAACCGCTACGAAACCATGCCCTACCGCCGTGTAGGCCGCAGCGGGCTCAAACTCCCGGCCATCTCCCTGGGCCTGTGGCACAACTTCGGCGACGACAAGCGCTTCGATGAACAGCGGGACATCCTCCGCCGGGCCTTCGACCTTGGCGTCAACCACTTTGACCTCGCCAACAACTACGGCCCGCCGGACGGATCCGCGGAAACGAACTTCGGCCGGCACCTGCGGGACGACTTCAAGCCCTACCGCGACGAACTGGTCATCTCCACAAAGGCCGGCTACTACATGTGGCCCGGCCCGTACGGCGAATGGGGTTCCCGCAAGTACCTGATCTCCAGCCTGGACCAGTCGCTGCAGCGGATGGGCCTGGATTACGTGGACATCTTCTACAGCCACCGCCCGGACCCCGAGACGCCCATGGAGGAAACCATGGGCGCCCTGGACTACGCCGTGCGATCCGGGAAGGCCCTGTACGCGGGGATCTCCTCCTACACCCCGGAGCAGACCCTCGAGGCCGCCCGGATCCTCAAGGAACTCGGGACGCCGCTGCTGATCCACCAGCCCAGCTATTCCATGCTCAACCGCTGGACCGAGGACGGCCCGCCGAACCTGTACGAGGTGCTTGACCAGGTGGGCGCCGGGTCCATTGCCTTCTCGCCCCTGGCGCAGGGGATGCTCACGGACCGCTACCTCCATGGCATCCCTGAGGACTCCCGTGCAGCCAAGGCGCGGTTCCTCTCCGAGGACTCCATTACGGAGGAGAAGCTGGACCGGGTGCGCGGACTGCGGAAGATCGCCGAGGGCCGCGGACAGTCCCTGGCCCAGATGGCCATCGCCTGGATCCTGCGGGACCAGCCCAAGGGTTCACCTGTCACCTCGGCGCTGGTGGGAGCCTCCAGCGTCCGGCAGTTGGAGGACACACTGTCCGCCATCAACAACCTCAACTTCACGGATGAGGAGCTCACGGCAATCGACGAATTCGCCGTGGAATCAGACATCAACCTGTGGAAGCAGAACGTCTGAGCTGGCTTTCTTTACGGGGCGGGACCGGGCGTGACAGCGCCCGGTCCCGCTCCTTCGGTAGTATGAAAAAGCGCCGTGTGGCGCAATGCCAGCCGGCCGCCGTCGTCCGTTCTTCGGAGGCCAACCAGGCCGGCTGACGTTTGTCCCCAAAGGAGTTCTGTGTCTTCACATCCCATCCGTGTTGCAATCGTGGGCGTCGGCAACTGCGCCGCCTCGCTGGTGCAGGGCGTCCAGTACTACAAGGATGCCGACCCCAACGAGACCATCCCCGGCCTGATGCATGTTGAGTTCGGCCAGTACCACGTCGGTGACGTTGAGTTCGTTGCTGCGTTCGATGTTGATGGCAAGAAGGTCGGCGTTGACCTTTCCGATGCCATCCTTGCCAGCGAGAACAACACCATCAAGATCGCCGACGTTCCGCCCACCGGCGTCACCGTCCAGCGCGGCCACACCCTGGACGGCCTGGGCAAGTACTACCTCGAGACCATCGAGCAGTCCACCGAAGAGCCCGTGGACGTTGTCCAGGCGCTCAAGGACGCCCGCGTGGACGTCATGGTCTGCTACCTGCCGGTCGGCTCACAGGAGGCTGCCGAGTTCTACGCCCAGGCTGCGATCGATGCCGGCGTCGCGTTCGTCAACGCCCTGCCCGTGTTCATTGCCGGCACCAAGGAATGGGCCGACAAGTTCACCGCCGCTGGTGTTCCGATCGTTGGGGACGACATCAAGAGCCAGATCGGCGCCACCATCACCCACCGCGTCATGGCCAAGCTGTTCGAAGACCGGGGTGTGACCCTGGACCGGACCTACCAGTTGAACGTCGGCGGCAACATGGACTTCAAGAACATGCTGGAGCGTGACCGGCTGGAGTCCAAGAAGATCTCCAAGACCCAGGCCGTGACCTCCAACGTGGAGGCCGAACTGGCTGCCAAGGACGTGCACATCGGCCCGTCCGATTACGTCCAGTGGCTCGATGACCGCAAGTGGGCGTTTGTCCGCCTGGAGGGCCGCAACTTCGGTGACGCCCCGGTGTCGCTGGAGTACAAGCTGGAAGTTTGGGATTCCCCGAACTCCGCAGGTGTGATCATCGACGCGATCCGCGCCGCCAAGATCGGCCTGGACCGCGGCATCGGCGGCCCGCTGCTCTCCGCCTCCAGCTACTTCATGAAGTCCCCGCCGGAGCAGTTCAACGACGACCTCGCCCGCGAAAAGGTCGAAGCCTTCATCCGCGGCGACGTAGAGCGCTAAATCCGGCACGCTCCCTCACCCGCCCGGGTGGGGGAGCGTCCCGCGTTAACACGCCCGCTCACTTTTGACCTGCCTTTCGCAATCCCCCGCTCACCTTTGGCATGTTTTTCCGGATCGCCCGCTCACCTTTGGCATGTTTTTCCGGATCGCCCGCTCACCTTTGGCATGTTTTTCCGGATCGCCCGCTCACCTTGGGCGGGCACGCAGGGCCTTCCCTACTGGGTCAGTGCTCCTCTGCGAACCCAGAAGCCACCGTGGAGGCGGCCACCGACGTCCTGAAAGCTCTTTTGATTTTCTTGATCGCGGCAGCGAAACCATCTTCCTGATCCGAGTTGTCGACAATGATGACTGTCCAACCGGCCGCCTCAAAGGCCTTGTCCCTGCGCCGATCACTCAGCCGCTGCGGTTCCAACAGGTGATGGCCGCCGTCGTACTGGACAGCAACTTTTCGCTGTCTGAAGCCGAGGTCAGCGGACGGCGCACGTGGATCCCCGGGGCGAAGCCCGACCTGCAACTCGGGTTCGGGAAGGCCGGCGTCCAGCATGGCTAATCGAAGGAACGTCTCTGGCGCAGAGTCCGATCCGACCCGCATCAGGTCCAGTGCTTGCCTGGCACGAACAACGCCTTGAAGATTTGGATGTCGGGCGACCAAACCCCGCAGGTCCTCAACTGTTGAGTATGCGCCCTCCCTGCCCTCAAGTTCCGGGCGGGGTATGCGGATGAGTTCGTCTCCCATAGCGACCAAGTCGTTCAAAGGCAGTTGCCGTGCCATGTCCAACCACGTTCGTGCCTTGGTGCTGATCCATATCCCCTCGACGAACTCGACCTCACCAGGCTTCACTATGACTCGATGGCCGTAGATTCCTCTTCTCCGGGCTCCGGGAAAGGCAGTGGGTTTGCTGATATGCAGCTCGTTGGAGTCGGAGAGCCAAGGGGGCAGGCGAGAGCCTCGGAGCCTCGCTGCTGTCACGTGTGAAATCCAGGCTCCGGGCGTAGCTTCCGACAAGGCCGGGCGGCCTCCGCCAGACAGAAATCCCAGCCTGCCGGACGGTAGAGTCCGCGGCTGACGTGCTGAACATCTGTGCGTCGCAAGCGGCTGCGCTGGACTCCTGCGCTCCTCGAATTCTCAAGCGTAAAAGGACTGCTGGCGAGGCGGTCAGGTAGAGGCGGGCGGGATCGCATACTGCATTCTCATACAAGCAGTGGGCGTCCGTCGGAAGTTATCCACAGGCGCTCATTAAGCGGTCCAGAGGTGAGCGGGGGTTGCTGGAAGGGCTGCCAGAGGTGAGCGGGGGTTGCTGGAAGGGCTGCCAGAGGTGAGCGGGGGTTGCTAAGTGAGGCCGATGGGGTTGCCGTCCGCGTCCACGTCCATTCGCAGCGCAGCCGGGACCGGGGGCAGGCCCGGCATGGTCATCACCGCCCCCGTCAGGGCCACGATGAAGCCCGCGCCGGTTTTGGGCAGCAGGTCGCGGACATGGATGGTGAAGCCCTTGGGGGCGCCCAGCCGGGAGGCGTCGTCCGTGAAGGAGTACTGCGTCTTGGCCATGCACACTGGCAGCGAACTCCATCCGTTCCGCTCAATATCGGCGAGCCGCTTCAGGGCCGGGACGGAGAAGTCCACACCGTCCGCGCCGTAAATTTCCTGCACAATCGTCCGGATCTTGTCCTCTATTGAGAGGCCCAGCGAGTAGAGGTGCCGGAAGCTGTTCGGCCCGGCCACCGCCTCGGCAACCAAAGCCGCGAGTTCGTCACCGCCGTCCCCGCCGCCGCCCCGGCCCCACACATCCGCCACGGCCGCCGGCACACCCTCAGCCGCACACCAGGCAAGCAGCCAGTCCAGTTCCTCGGGCGAATCGGAGGAGAACTTGTTGATGGCCACCACGGGGATCACGCCGAACTTCTCCACGTTGCGGATGTGCCGGCGCAGGTTCTCCACCCCTGCTTCCAGCGCGGCCAGGTCCGGCCGGGTCAGCTCGGCCTTGGCCAGCCCGCCCTGCATCTTCAGCGCGCGCACCGTGGCCACCACCACCACAGCGGAGGGTGCCAGGCCGCCGACCCGGGCCTTGATGTCCATGAACTTCTCCGCCCCCAGGTCGGCGCCGAAGCCCGCCTCGGTCACCACAATGTCTGCCAGCCGCCGGGCGGTCTGGGTGGCGATCAAGGAGTTGCAGCCGTGGGCTATGTTGGCAAACGGGCCGCCGTGGACCAGGGCGGGGGTGCCCGCGATGGTCTGCACGAGGTTCGGTTTGATGGCTTCCTTCAGCAGCAGGGTCAGGGCACCCTGCACTCCCAGGTCCGCCACCGTGACGGGTGTGCGGTCGTAGGTGTAGCCGAAGGTGATCCGGCCCAGGCGCTCCCTAAGGTCGGCAATATCCGTCGCAAGGCAGAAAACGGCCATGATTTCGGATGCCACGGTGATGTCGAACCCGTCCTGGCGCGGGACACCCTGGGAAGGGCCGCCCAGGCCGATCACCACTTCCCGCAGGGCACGGTCATTCATGTCCAGCACCCGCTTGAAGGTCATCCGCCGCGGGTCGATATTCAGGGCGTTCCCCTGGTAGATGTGGTTGTCCACCAGGGCCATCAGGGCATTGTTGGCCGACGTAATCGCATGGAAGTCACCGGTGAAGTGCAGGTTGATCTCATCCATGGGGAGCACCTGGGAATAGCCGCCGCCGGTGGCACCACCCTTCATGCCCAGCACCGGGCCAAGCGACGGCTCCCGCAGGGCGATCATGACCTTGTGGCCGGCGCGGGCCAGTGAGTCTGCCAGCCCTACCGTGGTGGTGGATTTGCCTTCGCCGGCCGGTGTTGGGGACATGGCCGATACCAGCACCACCTTCCCGGCCGGAGGCGGGGCGTCCAGGCGTGCGGGGTCGATCTTGGCCTTGTAACGCCCGTACAGCTCCAAGGCGTCGGGGTTGATTCCCGCGGCTGCCGCGATATCCGCGATCGGTTGGATCCGTGCAGCACGGGCTATCTGAAGATCAGATGGGAGAGCAGACATCCTTGTCCTTTCCTGCACGGGCCAGCGCCGGCATCTGTCCCTAAGCTAACAGCACGCGGGCTGGGCACGAAGGGTTGGGGACGAAGGAAAAGGCAGGCGGAGGAGTGTCAGGAAGCTGGAACTGCCGGTGCCAGGCGTCGGCCTACGAAGTTGTCGACGGCGGCGTGGTAGCTTTCCAGCGTGATGGCGGCAGTGCGCTGCCAGCCGGAGTTCTGGGCCCGGATGGCGGCGGCGCGGCCAAGGTCTTCGCGGGTGGCGGGGTCGTCGTACAGGGCCTCCAGGGCATCGGCCCAGTCGGCAGCATGGTGGCCGTCCACCAGGAGCCCGGTCCGGCCGTGGAAGATGGCGCGGGAAAGTCCTCCCACGCGGGTGGCCACCACGGGCGTGCCGCAGGCCTGGGCCTCTAGTGCCACGAGCCCGAAGGATTCGCTGAAGGAGGGCATCACCACGACGTCGGCCGCGCGGAACCAGGAGGCAAGCTCCGGCGCCTTCACGGGCGGAAGCTGCGTGACGACGTCGTCCATTCCCGCCTCTGCCACCAGGCAGCGGAGGTTGAATTCCTTGTTGCCGCTCAACGCACCAAGGATGGTGACGCGCAGGTCGATGTCCGGGCGGCGTTTCCGCAGCAGCGCCGCGGCTTTGACCAGGACCTGGGGGCCTTTCAGCCGCTGGATGCGGCCGGCGAACACCAGGTGGAACGTGTCCGGGCTGACGTCGTGCCCGGCCCTGGACCGTGCCCGGAAAGCCGGGGTGAACGTGGCCAGGTCCACGCCCGGCGGTGCGATGTCGATCCGGTCGTAGGTGGCGCCGTAGTGGGACACGAGTTCGGCGGCCTCGGAGCTGGTGTTGGCGATCAGGCGGGCAGCGCCGTCGACGATTCGGTGCTCGCCCAGTTCGCGGCGCCGGGGCTCGGGCTGCTCACCGGACTCCAGCAGCAGGTTCTTGACCTTGGCCATGGTGTGCATGGTGTGCACCAGCGGCACGCCCCACAGCTCGGACAGCTCCAGCCCCGCGATCCCGGACACCCAATAGTGCGAATGGATGACGTCGTACCGGCCGTGCGGCTGGCGGCGGCGGATCTGCTCGATTTCGGCGACCATGGCGTGCAGCAGCCCGGGAAGTTCCTCTTTGGGGATCTTCCTGGGCGGACCCGCCAGGACGTTGTGCACGCACACGCCGGGATCGGGATGCTCGACGACGGGCTGGTCGGCGGAGGTGGCGCGCGTGAAGATCTCTACCTCAACGCCTGCCTCCGCCAGCGCCGAGGCCAGCTCGCGGATGTAAACGTTCATTCCGCCCGCGTCACCGGAACCTGGCTGTTCCATGGGGGAGGTGTGGAGGGAGAGCAAAGCGACCCTGCGGATCAGTGCCACGGGACCTCCTTCCGGCCGCCGGCGCGTGTCAGGGGAGCCGGCTCAGTGCGCATTCGATAAAACACTACTCCTTCCGCTAACGCTCACCGCCCTCCCACATCTTCCCTAAAGCCGGGAACGCCTGCTCATAACCGGCCATCAGCTTCGCGGCCAGGTCCGCCGAATCCACGAGCGGGTGCCGGGCGAAGGCTTGGACGGCGGCGTCACGGTTGCCGGTGGCCGCGGCCAGGACAACGAACCGCTCCACCTCCTTGACCCGCCGGAGCAGCCCCAACTGCGGTTCCGACGGCGCCTGCTGGGGCAGTGCCACGGCGCCGGTTTGGGTGACGGTGCAGGGGACCTCGACGACGGCGTCCGCCGGCAGGCCGGGAATGGCGGGTTGGAGAGGGGCAGGGGCAACGTCGGTTGGCCCGGGTGCCGGCGGCACCGGCAGCGCGTTCCGGGTGTTGAGGATCAGTTGGGTACCGCCGCTGCCGGCCAGGGCCTGCATGGCGGCCAGCGCCACCCGTTCGTAGCCACCCCCGGCCAGGTCCTCCTCGTTCCGGCGCTCGCCCTCGCCCCGGGCCTCGGCCAGGTACCCCTCCTCCCTCGACAACCGGGCCTCCTCCCACAGCCGGTATGCTTCGCGGCCGGCGGCGGCCAGCCGTGGATACAGCTCCTGCTGCTGGCTGTGGATGGTTTCCCCCCGCGTCTGTGCCATGGCCCGCATCGCCCGGCGGGCGGCGTCGCGCTGGTAGTAGTAATAGAGGTACTCATTGGGCAGCAGGCCCAGCGTGGCCAGGAATGGCTGCGGGAAGAGCCTGCCCTCCTCGAATGACTGCAGGGCGCCGGCGTCCGCCAAAAGGCCGGGCAGCGCGTCCCGTCCGCCGGACTCCAGCCGGTACACCCAGCCCAGGTGGTTCAGCCCGTAGTAGCCCACGCCGTCGAGCCTTCCCTCCGGCAAGGGCACGCCCGCAGCACGCGCTGCCCGCTGCACCAGCCCGCCCGCGGAATCGCAGATCCCGATGACCCGGTCTCCCAGGACGGGAAGCAATGCCTCGGTGACCATCCCGGCCGGATTGGTGAAGTTGATCAGCCACGCGTCCGGGCAGCATTCGCGCATCAGCCGGGCAAGGTGCAGCATGTGCGGAATGGTCCGCAAAGCGTATGAAATTCCGCCGGCCCCGGTGGTTTCCTGTCCCAGCAGCCCGAGGTCCTGCGCCACCTTCTCATCCGCAACCCGGCCCGCGGTGCCTCCGGGCCGGATGGCGGCGAAGACCATGGAGGCGCCGGACAGGGCTGCGGAGAGATCTGAGGTGGCGTGCACCGGAAGGTGCGCTCCCGCGCCGGCAGGCATACTGCGCAGCACGGCGGTGACGGCATCAAGGCGGGCGGGATCGACGTCGTGCAGAACCAGTTCGCTGACCAGCCCGGAGAAGCGGCCGGACACCAATGCCCGGTATATGAGCGGCACCCGGAAACCCCCGCCGCCGGCAATCAGAAGCCGCATGCATGCAGTCTAGGACCAGCCGCCGACAGCTTGTCTATACAATTCCAACGCCCCTACCGGAGTCCTGTCCCGCGGCGTATCGTGCGCACTATGGACGCGATGCCAGCCCGCCCCTTCGATCCGCTGTCCGCCGTCCGATCTCCGGTGGAACCTGGATTCGATCTCCTGCTGGCCGGCACCGTTTTCCAGGACATCATCTTCACCGGCCTGCCGCACGGGCCCGAACCCGGCACTGAAATCTGGAGCGACGGCATGGGCAGCTGCCCCGGCGGGGTAGCCAACCAGGCCATTGCCGCCGCCAGGCTGGGGCTGCGCACCGGGCTGGCCGCAGCTTTCGGGGACGACGGCTACGGTGACTTCAACTGGAAGATCCTCTCCGGCCAGGAACATGTGGACCTCAGCCTCTCCCGCCGCGTCCCGGGCTGGCACTCTCCGGTGACCGTGTCCCTCTGCGTGGACCAGGACCGCTCAATGGTCACCCATGGGCATGCAGCGCCGGTGACCAACTCCGAGCTGATCGGAAATCCGCCCAGGACGCTCGCCGGCATCACAGAGGTGGGCCTGGAGATGGAACCATGGGCCCGGGCTGCGCACGCTGCCGGCGTCAAACTGTTCGGGGACGTGGGGTGGGATCCCAGCGGGGAGTGGGCGCCGGTGCGGCTCGAAAACCTGCAGTACTTCTACGCCTTCCTGCCCAACCAGCGAGAGGCCATGGCGTTTACCGGCAAGGACAATCCGTGGAGTGCCCTTTACGCATTGGCGGACCGCGTGCCGGTGGCCGTGGTGACCCTCGGGGCGCAGGGGGCCATGGCAGTGGACTCGGAAACAGGGGAGGAAGAGTGGGTGCCGTCGCTTCCGGTGAAGGCACATGACCCCACGGGAGCCGGTGACTGCTTCGACGCGGCGTTCATCGTGGGTACCCTGGCCGGCTGGCCGCTGGGGGACAGGCTGCGGTTCGCCAACCTGTGCGCGTCCCTGGCCGTGCAGGAGGTTGGCGGCTCTTTGGCGGCCCCTGGCTGGGGGGACATCGCCGACTGGTGGAAGCGCGCCAACGCCCGCCCGGAACGGCAGATGAGCCAGTGGCTGCGGCGCTTCGGGTTCCTCGCTGACATCATCGAGGACGTGCCGCTGGCCGCCCAGCGCCGGGCGGCAGCCACCATCGCGCACCTGTCCGACGCGTGAGGAACACCCGGTGCCCCGATTATTCGGCGCGAAGTGCCCGCACTAGAATCAATTAGGTGACCTACCCCGCAACAACCGGTGAATTCAGCGCTGCCCCCGGGCCGGACCCCCGCCATGAGCGGTCCGCCGTGATCGACCTGGAGGCGATCCGGCACAACGTCCGCCGGCTTGCCGCCGCTGCTTCCCCCGCGAAAGTCATGGCCGTGGTCAAGGCCGACGCGTACGGACACGGCGCCGTTCCCGTGGCCCGTGCCGCCCTGCAGGCCGGCGCGTCCTGGCTCGGCGTGGCGCACATTTCCGAAGCCCTCTCGCTCCGCGCCGCCGGCATCGATGCACCCCTCCTCGCCTGGCTCCACACCACCGACAGCAACTTCGGCGCCGCCGTGGCTGCCGGCGTCGATATCGGCTGCTCGGGCTGGGAACTGGAACGCATCGTGGCTGCGGCCCGCGAACAGGAACGCCCCGCACGGATACACCTCAAGGTGGACACCGGGCTGGGCCGCAACGGCGCCACTCCCGAAGCCTGGGACCGCCTGGTGGGGGAGGCCGTGGAGTACCAGGACCAGGGACTGCTGCGCGTGGTGGGCATCTTCTCGCACCTGGCCGTGGCGGACGAGCCGGAGCGGCCCGAAACGGACCAGCAGGTGGCCGCTTTCCGGGAGGCCCTGGCTATCGCCGAGGACGCGGGCGTGGATCCTGAGGTCCGGCACCTTGCCAACACCCCTGCCACCCTTTCCCGCCCGGACACCCACTTTGACATGGTCCGCGTGGGCCTGGGTATCTACGGGCTTTCCCCGTTCGAGGGGCAGACATCCGCAGAGCTGGGCCTCCGCCCCGCGATGACGCTGCGCACGCTGGTGTCGCAGTGCAAGGAGGTCCCCGAGGGCCAGGGCGTCTCCTACGGGCTGCACTACCGGACCAGGGAAGCGAGCACGCTGGCGCTCATTCCGCTCGGCTATGCCGACGGCGTCCCCCGCGTTGCCACCGGCGGTCCCGTCCGCGTTGCCGGGAAGACCTATCCCGTGGTGGGGCGGATCGCCATGGACCAGATGGTCATCGACCTGGGTCCGGAGGCATCCGGCGCGGCGCTGCAGGGGGCAGAGGCGGAGCTGTTCGGTAACGGGGCCGATGGCGGACCCACAGCTGACGACTGGGCACACGCCGCCGGGACCATCAACTACGAGGTCGTGACCAGGATCAGCCCCCGCGTTCCCCGCTGCTTCATCAACGAAGACGAGCCGGCGGACACCAGCCAGGGCCTGGTGGGCGTGCCCCGGAAGGCGGGAGCCGCATGAGCGCGCCCGAAGAACTGCCCGCCAACTGGGAAAAAACCTTCAGCGCGACGACGGCGGAGCAGACCCACGCTATCGGCGCACGCGTGGCGGAGGTGCTGCAGGCCGGGGACCTGCTGGTGCTGTCCGGCGAGCTGGGTGCCGGGAAAACCACCTTCACCCAGGGGCTGGGCGAGGGCCTGGGCGTCCGCCCGGGCATCATCTCGCCCACGTTCGTCCTGGTCCGGATCCATCCCAACCTGCCGGACGGTCCGCGTCCGGGCGGCCCGGACCTGGTGCACGTGGACGCCTACCGGCTGGGCTCGGCGGCGGAGATTGACGACATCGACCTCGAAAACACCATGGATTCGTCGGTGACGGTGGTGGAGTGGGGCCACGAGCGCGTGGAGCACCTGAGCGACAGCCGGCTGGAAATCGACCTGCACCGTGCAATCGGCCTGTCCGGCACCCCGACGGGCACCTCCGGGAGCCTGGACTTCGATGGCGAAGACACCGACGAGCCCCGCTCCATCGTGATGCGCGGCTACGGGCCCCGGTGGACAACCGTTCCCGAACTCGCGGGCCCGGACGGGGGAGCGGCGTGCTGATCCTCGCTATCGACACCTCTGCCGTCGCCAGCGCAGCGCTGGTCACCGATGATGCCCCGGAAAGCGTGCTGGCCAGCTTCGCCACCGAGGACACCCGCAGCCACGCGGAGGTGCTCGCCCCGGGGATCCACTCCATGCTGTCGTCGGCGGGGGTGACAGGGCAGGACATCGATGCCCTGGTGGTGGGCGTTGGTCCCGGCCCGTTCACCGGGCTGCGCTCCGGCATCGCCACCGCCCGCACCCTGGCATTCGTGTGGGGCAAGCCGCTGCACGGGGTAGTCAGCCTGGACGCGATGGCCCTGGAAGTTGCCGAGTCCACCGCCGCCGTCTCCGAATTCCTGGTGGTGACGGACGCCCGCCGCAAGGAGGTCTACTGGGCCCGCTACAGCTTGGCGGATGGTCAGCTGCCCGTGCTGGAGGACGGCCCCCACGTCACGTTCGCCTCAGACCTCCCCGGCCTGCCTGCGTTCGGCGCCGGTGCGGGACTCTACGCCGGCGTGCTCCAGACCCACCCGGATTTCGCCGGGGAGCAGCCGGACGCCCTGTACCTTGGCCAGTTCGCCCTGGCACGGCTGGCATCCGGAAACACCCTGCTGGACTCCACCCCCCTGTACCTGCGCGAATCCGACGCCCAGGTCCCCGGACCACGGAAGCGGGCATTGTGAGCAGCACCCCGGGCCCACACGCGGCGGACGTCACCGTTCGCGACATGACACTGGACGATGTGCCGGCCGTCGGCGCACTGGAACACCAGCTCTTCCCCATTGATGCTTGGCCCGTGCAGATGTTCCTGGACGAGCTCTCCCAGCCGGAGACCCGCCGCTACCTGGTGGCGGAGACCCGCGATGGCATCGTGGGCTACGCCGGCCTGATGTGCATCGAGCCCATCGCTGACGTCCAGACCATCGCCGTCGTCCCCCACTACGAGGGCCGCGGCATCGGCAGCAGGCTCCTCACCCAGCTGATCGACGAGGCCCGGCGCCGCGGCGCCGCCGACGTCCTGCTCGAGGTCCGCGCCGACAACCCGCGGGCGCAACAGCTCTACGTCCGGTTTGGCTTCGAACAGATTCACATCCGTCCCCGCTACTACCGGGACGGCGTGGACGCCCTGATCATGCGGCTCCAGCTGCCCGCGCCACACCCCGAAGGACACGAAGCAACGGAAGCAGGCCAGGCATGAACCGTACGCAGCCCCTGGTGCTGGGGATTGAATCATCCTGCGACGAAACCGGCGTCGGTCTCGTCCGCGGCACCACCCTCCTGACCAACACCGTCTCGTCCTCCATGGACGCGCACGTCCGCTTCGGCGGGGTCATTCCCGAGATCGCTTCCCGCGCCCACCTCGATGCGTTCGTCCCCACCCTTGAACAGGCACTGGCGGACGCCGGCGTGACCCTGGACGAGGTGGATGCCATCGCCGTCACCTCCGGGCCCGGACTGGCCGGCGCGCTGATGGTGGGGGTGTGTGCTGCCAAGGCGCTCGCCGTCGCCACCGGAAAACCGCTGTACGCCATCAACCACCTGGTGGCCCATGTGGGTGTGGGGCTCCTGGACGACCGCGCCACCAGCCGCAGGCGGGAACTGCCGGAGAACCTGGGCGCCCTGCTGGTCTCCGGCGGCCACACAGAGATTCTCCGGATCAACAGCATCACCAGCGACGTGGAACTGCTGGGCTCCACCATCGATGACGCCGCGGGCGAGGCCTACGACAAGGTGGCCCGTATCCTGGGGCTCGGCTACCCGGGCGGACCGGCCATCGACAGGATGGCCCGCACCGGCAACCCCAAGGCGATCCGCTTCCCTCGCGGCCTCAGCCAGCCCAAATACATGGGCACGGCCGACGAACCCGGCCCGCACCGGTACGACTGGTCCTTCAGCGGGCTGAAGACGGCGGTGGCCCGGTGCGTGGAGCAGTTCGAGGCCCGTGGGGAAGAGATCCCGGTGGCCGATATCGCCGCAGCCTTCCAGGAAGCTGTGGTGGACGTGATCTCGTCCAAGGCGGTCCTGGCCTGCCGCGAGCACGGCATCAAGGATGTCCTGCTGGGCGGCGGCGTGGCGGCAAACTCCCGCCTGCGTGAACTGACGGGTCAGCGCTGCGCCTCGGCCGGCATCCGGCTGCACGTTCCGCCGCTGGACCTGTGCACCGACAATGGTGCCATGGTGGCCGCCCTCGGCGCCCAGCTGGTGATGGCCGGTGCGGAGCCAAGCGGGATTGGCTTCGCCCCGGACTCCTCACTGCCCGTCACCTCGGTGTCGCTCCCGGCCTGACGGCCGGCAGCCCGGCGAGCCGTCTCACTTGCGGGCATCGCCGTCGTAAATTACGACGGCGGGCGGCGTGTCCGCGTGGATGTGCCCCCTTTCGGCACGGGGCACCTCAGGCGGTGGGGCCGTTGCGCATCTGCTTGACCAGGTCCAGCACCACGGCCTGCAGGTTTCCGCCGTTTTCCTCAGCGACGCGGCGCTGGCGCTGGTACCCGGCACCGCGGCGGATGATCTTCTCGACGTCTGCCAGCTCGTCGGAGCAGCGAAGATTGGCCGCCACGGGCTCAATCCGGTTCAGGGTCTCCAGCAGGTGGTCCGTGACCAGCTGCTCCTTGCCCGCGGCGTCCAGGATGATGATGGCGTCCAGGCCGTACCGGGCAGCACGCCACTTGTTCTCCTGCACATGCCACGGGGGCATGGTGGGGATGGTGCCGCCGTTGTCCAAGGTGGTGGAGAACTCATCCACCAGGCATTGGGTGAGGGCCGCGATGGCACCCACTTCCTCCAGGGTGGCCAGCCCGTCGCAGATGCGCATCTCGATGGTGCCCAGGGCGGGCACGGGCCGGATGTCCCACCGGATTTCCGAGATCGTGTCGATGACGCCCGTGGTGAACATGTCCTGCACGTAGGACTCGTACTCTTCCCAGGACGTGAACTGGAAGGGCAGCCCCGCCGTGGGAAGCTGCTGGAACATCAGGGCCCGCTGCGAGGCGTACCCGGTATCCTCGCCGCCCCAGAACGGGCTGGACGCGGAGAGCGCCTGGAAGTGCGGGAAGTAGTTGACCAGGCCGTCCAGGACCGGCAGGGCTTTCTCCCGGCGGTCCAGGCCCACATGGACATGGACGCCGTAAATGACCATTTGCCGGCCCCACCACTGGGTCCGGTCGATGAGCTTTGCGTAACGGGCCTTGTCCGTCACCGGCTGCAGCTGCGGCGGGCTGAACGGGTGGCTGCCGGCGCAGAACAGTTCCACGCCCATGGGGTCGGTGATCTCCCGGACGGCAGCGACGGACCTGCTGAGGTCCTCCTTGGCCTCGGCTGCCGTTTCGCAGATCCCGGTGACCAGCTCAACCGTGTTCAGCAGCAGTTCCTGCTTGATGTGCGGATGTTCGTCGTCTTCGTTGAGTTCCGGGTGGCGGGATGCCACGCCGCGGAGCACCTGGTTGGCCACGGAAGCGAGCTCGCCCGTCTTCCCGTCCACCAGTGCAAGCTCCCACTCAACACCGAGGGTGGATTGCCTCGATGACGCGAAGTCGATCTTCACACGTTTCCTTACTGTCCGGTTTGCCGCTGGCTGATGCCGCTCACAGGCTGGTGCCGGCAGGCGAACGGGTGGTTCAAGTCTAGTGCAGGGGTAGCATCGTATTGATGGCACCGTTCCCCCTGCGTCACAGTCCTGCCAAATCCTTCCCCCTCCTCCTGGCCCTGTCTGTCCTGGCCCTGGCCTCCTGTTCTGCGTCGCCAAGTGCCGCCCCGCCATCGTCCTCCACGACGCCCACCGGGGCGTCCCCGTCCGCATCAGCACGTACGACGCCGGCACCTCCTCCGGCTACCCCGTCACCTGACCCGGGGTCCCGGCCTTTGGGGTGGGGACCGGAGCAGCGCGACCAGGACGCCGCCGCAGCGGCCGTGGCGGCGATGTCGCCGGAGCAGAAGGCCGGGCAGGTCCTGCTCCCGTTCTTCAAGGGCAACCAGGTGGAAGCCCACGCCGCGCTCATCCAGCGCCTGCACCTGGCCGGGTCCATCATCATGGGCGACAACGTCCCACGCGACCCGCAGGGGAAGGTGGACGTGGCCGCCATGGGCGCCGTGAACCAGCGGCTGCAGCAGGCCGTGGCCGCCGACGGCAGGCACTGGCCAGGAATCATGAGCGTGGACCAGGAGGGCGGCGCCGTGGCGCGCCTGGGGCCGCCGCTTACAGAGTGGCCCACCCCCATGAGCTACGGTGCCGCCGGCAACCCCGACCTGACGCGCAAGGCAGGCAAGAGCTTGGCGGGTGAGCTGGTGCCACTGGGCTTCGACCTCGACTTCGCGCCGGACACGGACGTGACCATCGGCCCAGCGGACCCCACCATCGGCGCGCGCTCCATGTCTGCAGACCCCGCCGCCGCGGCCGTCCAGGGGACCGCCTTCTCCCAGGGCATGCTGGACGCCGGCATTCTCCCCACTGTCAAGCACTTTCCCGGGCACGGCTCGGTGACGGCGGATTCCCACCTCAGCCTCCCCGTCCAGCCGGCAGGCATCGACGTGCTCCGGGGCCGGGACTGGAAACCCTTCGAGGCTGCCGTCGCTGCGGGCCTCCCGGTCGTCATGACCGGGCACATTGCCGTGCCCGCGCTGGAACCCGGTGTCCCGGCGTCGCTCTCCGCCCCGAGCTACGCAGCGCTCAGGGGCCTGGGCTTCAAAGGCGTTGCCGTGACGGACGCCCTCAACATGGGCGCCGTGGACAAGCAGTACCCGGCCGGCGCCGCCGCGGTGAAGGCGCTGGCCGCAGGCGCCGACCTGCTGCTGATGCCTGCCGATGTGGAGCAGGCACACGCCGCCATCGTCCAGGCCCTGGCCGCCGGCACCCTTCCCGCAGCACGCCTGGATGAGGCAGCGCAGCGCGTGGCCACCATGATGGTCTGGCATGCCCGGACCACCCCGCCAGCCGGAACAGCCGGCGCAGGTGCGCCGGCAGGAAGCGGCACGGCCCTGTCGGCCCAGGTCTCGGCGTCGGCCGTTACGGTTGTGGCCGGCCCCTGCAGCGGGCCGCTGGTGCCCGGGTCGGTGCGCGTGGCCGGCGGGGGACCGGGGGACCGGGAGCGGTTCGAAGCCGCCGCAGCCCGTGCCGGGCTCGTGGTGGGATCAGGGCCGCTGGTCAACCTCATTGGGTTCGGCGGAAAGCCCGGGGGCGGGGACATTGCTGTTGCCCTCGACGCTCCCTGGCTGCTCCAGGGCTCCGGCGCGCCGGTGAAAGTGGCACTGTACGGCCGTACAGACGCCGCCTTCGACGCACTGGCCGCCGTGCTGGCAGGAAAGGCGCCTGCCCCGGGGAAGCTGCCCGCCGCCGTCGGCCCTTTTCCGGCGGGAACCGGCTGCCCCTGATTCCCCGGGCGCCCACGCCGGCTGGAACGCGGGTTTAATAGTCTGGTGCCCATTCTGAATAAAGACATGACCCTCTGCATCTCGCTCTCGGCCCGTCCCAGCAACAACGGGACCCGGTTCCACAACCACCTTTACGGGCAGCTGGACCTGAACTGGATCTACAAGGCGTTCGCGCCCACCAACCTGGAACAGGCCATCGCAGGCGTGCGCGGGCTGGGCATCCGTGGCTGTGCCATCTCCATGCCGTACAAAGAAGACGTTATCGCGCTGGTGGACGAGATGGACCCGTCCGCCAAGGCCATCGACTCCGTAAACACCATCGTGAACACCGACGGCCACCTCAAGGCCTACAACACCGACTACACGGCCATCGAACAGCTCCTGGCGTCCAACAACGTGCCCACCGGCTATTCGGTGCTGGTCCAGGGCGCCGGCGGCATGGCCAAGGCCACGGTGGCCGCCCTCCGGGATGCCGGCTTCAAGAACGTTACGGTCATCGCCCGGAACGAGGCCGCAGGGCGCGCGCTCGCGGACCAGTATGGGTTCCAGTGGCGTGCGGCGCTCGACGGCGGGCCGGCTGACCTGATCATCAACGTCACCCCCATCGGCATGGCGGGAGGTGCGGAAGCTGACAGCCTGTCTTTTCCTGCCGGGGCCATCGACGCGGCCCGCCTGGTGTTCGATGTGGTGGCGCTGCCCGCCGAGACGCCGCTGATCCGCGCTGCCCGTGCTGGGGGCAAACCGGTGATCACCGGGGCCGAGGTGGCCACCATCCAGGCCCTCGAGCAGTTTGTTTTGTACACGGGGGTCCGGCCCACCGCGGACCAGGTGCGGGCGGCCGAGGAGTTCATGCGCGCCCAGTAGGTACTGCTAGACGGGTTCCACCACGATGGCCACCCGGTCCTCGCCGATGCGGGTCAGGACCAGGGTGGCCGTTTTGCCGCCCTTCCTGGCATTCTTTCCGCCGGGCAGCAGCTGCTTCCGCAGCTCTTCCGGAGTGACTGCAGTGCCGCGCTTCTTGATGTCCAGCACGGTGATGCCCTCCTGCTTCACCCATGCCTTGAGCGCCTTGACGTTGTAGGGCATGACCTGCAGGACCTTGTAGGCCCTGGCGAACGGGGTGTCCAGGAGGTCCGGAGCGCAGATGTAGGCAATGTGTTCATCCACCAGATGGCCGCCGAGCTGCAGCGCCACGTCCGCCACCAGCCCGGCACGGATCACGGCGCCGTCGGGTTCGTACAGGTACCCCTCCACGGGTCCCACCGGCGCGGATGGGCCGGCGCCGAAGTCCTCGGTGCTGGTCAGCTCCGCGGGGGCCTGTGGTCCCAGGACCAAGGCAGCGCGGCGAACCCCCGGCCGCCGCACGGCGTTGAACCACAGGGTCACCTCTGTGACGTCCCCGGCCACCGACACCCACTGGGCCTCGCAATCCGCGGGCACGGACTCATGCGGCATGCCCGGGCCCATTTTCACGCCCACTGCCTTGCCCGCCGCCGCGAGCGATTCCACGAAGGACAACGGCGGCGAAAACGCCTCGGGATCCCAGATCCGCTTGGTGCCGGAGGTGGAGGTGACCCGCCGGGCAGGATCCAGCCAGACCCCGTCCACCCCGTCCAGCGGAACGGAAGCTGCGTCAGCGTGGACCACGGTGGCGTTGGGGAACGGGATCAGGTTCACCGTGGCGCAGGCGGCGGTGGTTTCGTCCATTTCGACGGCGGTGACATTGATGTCGAGGGAGGCCATGGCAAGGGAATCCGCGCCGAGGCCGCAGCCCAGGTCTGCCACGTGGCTGATCCCGGCAGCGGCGAACCGCTGGGCGTGGTGCGCGGCGACGTTCAGGCGCGTGGCCTGTTCCAGGCCGGCCTGGGTAAACAGCATCTGGCGGGCGAACTCGCCGAATTTGGCCTGCGCTTTGGTGCGCAGCCGCGATTGGGTCAGGACGGCGGACACCAGCGTTGCGGGATGTCCGGCCTTCCGGAGCGCGGAGTTGAGCTCGAAGGAGTCTTCGTCCCGGTAGGGGCCCAGGGATGCCAGCAGATCCCAGCCTTCCGGGGTCAACAGCGGTGCGATCTGGTCCTGTGCTATTTGGTCCTGGGGAGCGTGAGCCATGGGTTCCAGCCTAGTGGAGCAGCGCGTCGCCGGGATGCGGATAGTGTTGAATCCATGGATGAGAGCGCAGCCCCCCGCGAGCCCGATGACCACGAATCGAGGGACCGCGGTCCGGCCAGGTTCGCCCGTCCCGTCCTGATCGGCGCCGCGGTGGTGGCCGTGGTCTGCATCGCACTGCTGGTCATCATCTTCCTGCTGGACACGTTCAACGCCACCGTTTATTCGGTGGGCGGCAACGACATCCAGGACAACACCCAGGAGTCCAGGGACATCCGCGGGCTGTACGACGGCGCGCGGGCGGGAAGCATTGTCTTCCTCGTTGCTGCGCTGCTCGCCGCAGCCGTGTCCGGCTGGGTTCTCTACCGGGGCCGGAGGCAGGGCGGCAGCGACGCCGACGGCGGCGAGGACGTGGACTTCGACGACCTGGGCCGTTAGCGACTGGGCTGCCAGGGGCGGTGCTTCTTCCGCCCGGCTGCCAGGGGCCCTGCTTGCCCGGCCGCGCGCCGTCGTCCAGCCCGAAACGGCGTACGCCCATGACGAAACGTTGGCACTCACCTTGACCGAGTGCTAACCCGCACATAGAGTCTTCATTAGCACTCTCCCTAGGAGGGTGCTAATACATGAAGAGCTGCCAGCCAGGCTGCTGCCGGCACCGCGACGACGGTTTGCCAGCTATGGCGGAAAGCTTTCCAGTCCACGAATTTGCTGACGAAAAGGAGAGGTCCGAGTGTCGGTCTCTATTAAGCCTCTTGAGGATCGTATTGTTGTCCGCCCGCTCGAAGCCGAGCAGACCACGGCTTCCGGCCTGGTCATCCCGGACTCCGCACAGGAGAAGCCGCAGGAAGGCGAAGTTGTCGCCGTAGGCCCCGGCCGCTTCGAAGATGGCAACCGCGTTCCCGTTGACGTAGCCGTTGGCGACGTCGTCATCTACTCCAAGTACGGCGGAACCGAAGTCAAGACCGGCGGCACCGAGTACCTCGTGCTGTCCGCCCGCGACGTCCTGGCAATCGTCGTCAAGTAACTCTTCCGGATCCCCGTGCTGCCGGCCATGCTCACGCTGGCCGGCGGTGCGGGGTTCTGTCTTTGAAAGGACAAAACCATGGCAAAGCAGCTTGCGTTTAACGACGCTGCCCGCCGGTCCCTTGAGGCCGGCATCGATAAGCTCGCGAACACCGTCAAGGTGACGCTCGGCCCCCGCGGCCGCAACGTCGTCCTGGACAAGAAGTGGGGTGCCCCCACCATCACGAACGACGGCGTCACCATCGCCCGCGAGGTCGAGCTGGACGATCCCTACGAGAACCTTGGCGCCCAGCTGGCCAAGGAAGTAGCCACCAAGACCAACGACGTTGCCGGCGACGGCACCACCACCGCCACGGTCCTGGCACAGGCCCTGGTCAAGGAAGGCCTGCGCAACGTTGCAGCCGGCGCTGCCCCCGGCCAGATCAAGCGTGGCATCGAGGTTGCGGTTGAGGCCGTGGCTGCCCGCCTGCTGGAAAACGCCCGCCCGGTCGAGGGTACCCAGGTGGCCAACGTTGCCGCGATTTCGGCGCAGAGCGACGAAATCGGCGAGCTGCTCGCCGAGGCCTTCGGCAAGGTTGGCAAGGATGGCGTCATCACCATCGAAGAGTCCTCCACCACCCAGACCGAACTGGTCCTCACCGAGGGCATGCAGTTCGACAAGGGCTACCTGTCCCCGTACTTCGTCACCGACGCGGAGCGCCAGGAAGCAGTCCTCGAGGACGCGCTCATCCTGATCAACCAGGGCAAGATCTCCTCGATCCAGGAATTCCTGCCGCTGCTCGAGAAGGCACTGCAGAGCTCCAAGCCGCTGTTCATCATCGCCGAGGACGTTGAGGGCGAGGCCCTGTCCACGCTGATCGTCAACCGCATCCGCGGCACCCTGAACGTTGTAGCCGTCAAGGCTCCCGGCTTCGGCGACCGCCGCAAGGCCATGCTGCAGGACATCGCCACCCTCACCGGTGCGCAGGTTGTCTCCCCGGAACTGGGCCTCAGCCTGGACTCCGTGGGCCTGGAGGTGCTGGGTACCGCCCGCCGCATCACCGTCACCAAGGACAACACCACCATTGTTGACGGCGCCGGTTCGGCCGAGGACGTAGCTGCACGCGTTGCCCAGCTGCGCGCCGAGCTGACCCGCACCGATTCCGACTGGGACCGTGAAAAGCTCCAGGAGCGCCTGGCCAAGTTGGCCGGCGGCATCGGCGTGATCAAGGTTGGCGCTGCCACCGAGGTTGAGCTGAAGGAAAAGAAGCACCGCATCGAGGACGCCGTATCCTCCACCCGCGCTGCCCTCGAAGAAGGCATCGTTGCCGGCGGCGGCTCCGCCCTGATCCACGCCCTCAAGGCACTCGATGAGGACGCATCCGTCAAGGCACTCGAAGGCGACGCCGCCGCAGCTGTGGGCATCGTCCGCCGCGCACTGGTGCAGCCGCTGCGCTGGATCGCCCAGAACGCTGGTTTCGACGGCTACGTCGTCACCTCCAAGGTTGCAGACCTCGAGACCAACAACGGGTTTAACGCCAAGTCCGGCGAGTACGAGGACCTGATCGGCGCGGGCGTCATCGACCCCGTCAAGGTCACCCGTGCAGCCCTCCGCAACGCGGCTTCCATCGCCGCCCTGGTTCTCACCACCGAGACCCTGGTCGTGGAGAAGCCGGCCGAAGAGGACGAGCACGCAGGCCACAGCCACTAACGCTGCGCCCTGGCGGCTTGCCGCTGAAAAGGCTGGTCCGGCATCTGCCGGGCCAGCCTTTTGCGTTGCTGCCTGTGTCAGGGGGCAATCAGCCGGCGGGCATCTCCTGCGTCTCCACGCCTCCCGCGCGCTCGTACACCAGCGACACCGCGCCCTTGGGAAAACTGCGGGCCGGTTCGGCCAGCGTGAAGGTGGAGGGCACCGTTCCGGCGTCGAACAGGCGCTTTCCCTGGCCCAGGACCACCGGGTACAGCCAGAGGTGAAGCCGGTCCAGCACTCCTGCCGCCATGAGGGACCGGATCAGGACCCCGCTGCCAAACATGTGCATCTGCCCGTACTCTTCCCGGAGGCCGCCCGCCGCCGCGGCGTCCGGCAGCACAGTGGTGCCTGCCCAAACGGGGTTAGCGAGCGTGCCGGAGACAACGAATTTGGGGACCCGGTTGAGGGCGTCGGCGATCTCACCGGACTGGTGGGGCCAGTACGCCGCAAAGATCTCATAGGTCTTCCGGCCGAGCAGCAGGGCATCCATCCGGCTGATCTCGGCCGCTATCGAGGCGCCGGCTTCGTCGTCGGATACCGGTGCCTGCCAGCCGCCGAAAGCGAATTCGCCTTCCGGGTCTTCTTCACGGCCGCCGGGCGCCTGGTAGACGCCGTCGAGGGTGATGAACAGGTTCGCAACGATGATCCCCACGCGCCCATTGTGGAGCAGCACCGGGGCGCTGTCCAGTGTCCCGTCCAGTGCCCGTGGCAGGATGGGTGCCATGCTGCTCCTTGAGCTCGTGGAAACCACCAAAGAGGTCGCATCAACCCGGTCCCGGCTGGCAAAAGTTGATGCCCTGGCCCACCTTCTGCGCCGCCTCGAGCCAGCGGAGATCCCGACGGCGGTGGGCTTGCTCAGTGCCAAACCCCGGCAGGGACGTGTTGGCGTGGGGTGGAGCGCTGTGGCGGCGGCCAAGGAAGAACCAGCCGCGGAGCCCAGCCTCACTGTGGCAGATTTTGATGAAGCGCTGGACCGGCTGCTGGCAACAGCGGGCAGCGGGTCGGGCGCGGAACGGGCCGCCATCCTCGGGACGCTCATGGCCGCCGCCACCGAACCGGAGCAGTCCTTCATCGCCGGCGTCCTGCTTGGGGAATTGCGCACCGGTGCCCTGGAAGGAGTGCTGACGGACGCCGTCGCCCGCGCCTCCGACCGGCCCGTCGCCGCCGTGCGGCGGGCAGCGATGCTTTCCGGCGACCTCGGCGGGACCGCCCTCTTGGCGCTCACCGGCACTCCGGCCGAGCTTGACGCCGTCGGCCTCGTGGTGGGCCGTCCGGTGCAGCCGATGCTCGCTGCTACCGTCGGCAGCACCGCGGCAGCTTTGGAAGCCACAGGGGAGGCCTCGGTGGAGTACAAGCTCGACGGCGCCCGCATCCAGGTGCACCGCTCCGGCAATGACGTGCGCATCTACACCCGCAACCTTGCGGAGGTGACCCATCGGCTTCCCGAGGTGGTTGACCTGGTCCGGGGGCTGCCCGTGCAGGACGTGATCCTCGACGGCGAAACCCTCGCACTGGATGAGGACGGAGCGCCCCGCCCCTTCCAGGAGACCATGTCCCGCTTCGGCGCCGACGCGGTACGGGAAACGCTGCTGCATCCCTGGTTTTTCGACGTGCTGCACATCGACGGACGTGACCTGCTGGACGAACCGCTGGCCACCCGCATCGATGTCCTGGAGCGCGTGGCACCCGCACGCCGGATCCCGGGGGAGGTCACTGCCGATCCCGCAGTTGCCGAGCGCGTGTCGCAGGATGCACTCGCCGCGGGCCACGAGGGCGTAGTGGTGAAGGCCATCGGATCCGCCTATGCCGCGGGCAGGCGCGGATCCAACTGGGTCAAGGTGAAACCGGTCCACACGTATGACCTGGTGGTGCTCGCCTGCGAATGGGGCTCCGGACGCCGCACGGGAATGCTCTCCAACCTGCACCTGGGTGCCCTTGACCCCACCGGGGAGTTCGGCGAACCCGGCGGCTACGTCATGGTGGGCAAGACCTTCAAGGGCCTCACCGACGAACTGCTGCGCTGGCAGACGGCGAGGTTCCAGGAGCTTGAGGTGCGGCGCACGGCCGGCACCGTCTGGGTTGAGCCGGTCACCGTCGTCGAAATAGCCATCGACGGCGTGCAGCAGTCCCCGCGGTACCCCGGCGGGATCGCCCTGAGGTTCGCCCGCGTCAAGCGCTACCGGGACGATAAGGCCCCAGCGGAAGCGGACACCATCCAGGCCCTGCGCGCCCTGCTGCGACCGTAGCCCCGAGGCGTGGATCAGGCGCGGCCCCGGGTTCCGCTCCGCTGGCGTTTCAGGCTCCGTGCCACCCGGTCCGGCAGGCGCCTGGTCACCATCCGGTAAAAAAGCAGAACCGCGACGGCGGCCACCACGATGCCCACGAGGTTGAGCAGCAGTTGAAGCGCTGATCCGGCCGCCTTCTGGTATTCCCCCAGCACCAAAGCCACGGCCACATATCCTGCGGCCGGCACCGTGGTTACGGAGATGAAGACGCCGATCAGTGCTGCGGAACGCCTGCCGATGATGGACAGCATGCCGGCGATCCCCGCCAGCACGGCAACAATCAATGAATACGGCCCGGGGTGGTAGATGAACTCCACGGCCGAGCCTTTGTCCAGGGCATCGCGCGGAAAAAGTCCGAGCGGAACCGAAAGCCATGCCGTCAGTGCCGCCAGCAGCATGGCGAGGGGGAAGCCGATGCCCAGGGCAACTGCGGCGCGGCGTCCAAGCTTCCACTTCCGTGTAACAAGCGAGACGGCGAGGGCGGCCAGCGGACCGAACTCAGGCCCCACCGCCATGGCACCGACAATCGCAATGGGGGAATCTGTCACGATGCCGATGCCGGCGAGCTGGGTTGCGAGCACCAGGAAAGCAAGGAAGTTCCAGGTCAGCCGGGAGTCTTCGCCGGTCTGCCGCGTCACGTCGTCCCAGATCACCGCGTCCGCGCCGTCCCCGGGGGCGGCCCGTTCCGCGCGATCGGCATTCCTGGAAAGGACGAATTCCGGTGCGCTCATGGCTATGGAGCCCACGTCGGAGACCTTCAGGACTTCCAGCTTTTCAAGCAGTTCCTCCACTGCCTCCCGTGCGATCAGCACCTCAATGACATCGCCCGGCGGAACAACGGCCGCGCCCGGAACCAGCACAACTTCCGCCGTTCCCCGCTGGTCGCGGCAGGTCTGCACGGTGACGGCGGACAGCTCCCCGGGCACGCAAATCCGCAGCTGGACAACCACGTCCGCTCCCTTCCACGACTGGGGCCAGCATAGTCTGAACAGGAGCGTTGATTAGCCGATGCAGACGGCGTTGGTTAGGCTTGATGCTTTGGTTGGCGGGCGTTGTGAGAGGTTCTAGTGTCGGTAACGGAAACCCCGAAGGCACCCGAACCGGGCACAGGCACCGCACCCCGCCCACGTAAGCCCACCTTCCGGCCCGAAGTCCAGGGGCTCCGGGCCCTCGCTGTCCTGATGGTGGTGGCATACCACGTCTGGCTGGGCCGAGTCTCCGGCGGAGTGGACATCTTCCTGCTCGTTTCGGCTTTCCTGCTCACTTTGTCCTTTGTCCGCAAAGCTGAGTCAGGCAACCCCTTCCGGCTCCTGGCGCACTGGCTGCACCTGTTCAAGCGCCTGCTGCCCGCCGCCGTCGTAGTGATCCTCGGAGTGCTGGCCGGCACCTGGCTAATCCTGCCGCAGGGGCGGTGGCCGCAGGTGCTCGACCAGGCCTGGGCATCACTGCTGTACCGCCAGAACTGGCTCCTTGCCGACTTGTCCGTGGACTACTACGCGCAGGACCACGCCGGTGCCAGCCCCCTGCAGCACTTCTGGTCCTTGTCCATCCAGGGGCAGGTCTTCATCCTGTGGCCCCTGGTATTTGCCGCCGCCGCTGCGGTGCTGGCCGTGCTGCACCGCGTCCCCCGCCTGCAGGGGCTGACGTACCGCGGCCTGCTGGCAGTGGTTTTCGGGCTGGTTTTCGCGGCGTCCCTGGCCTACTCCGTTGACCAGACCGCCTCCGACCAGGCCTATGCCTACTTCGACACCCGCGCCCGGCTCTGGGAGTTTGCATTGGGGTCCCTGCTGGCTTTGGCGCTGCCGTACCTGCGGCCCGGTCGCGTGCTGCGCATCGCCCTGGGCTGGGCCGGACTGGCAGCAATGATCTCCTGCGGGCTGGTCCTGACCGTTGACCGTTCCTTCCCGGGGTACGTGGCCCTGTGGCCCACGCTGGCGGCAGCCGCGATCATCGTGGCGGGGCAGACCGGAAGCCGCTTCGGGGTGGACCGCCTCCTCAGCAGCCGGCCCGCCGTCGCGCTGGGTGACAACTCCTACGCCCTTTACCTGTGGCACTGGCCGGTCCTGGTGCTGGCGCTCGCGGCCACCGGCGTGGAAACCCCGAACCTCAAGCAGGGCCTTGGCATTGTTGCAGCCGCGATCGTCCTCGCCGTCCTGACCACGCGCTTCGTGGAAAAGCCCCTGCGCGACTGGCACTGGCCCAAACTGCGCGCCTGGCGGACCGCCGTCGTCATTGTTGCCTGCGGCGCCGTCCTGGCCGGGCCCGTCGCGGTCTGGCAGACGTCGCTCACCGCAGAGGAAAGCGCGACGGCGGCACAACCGCGGGAGCTTACGCCCGGTGCGTTGGCGCTCACCCCGGAGAACGAAAACTCGCCGGCACCGCGGGCCCGGACCATCCCCGGACCCACTGCACTGGACAACGACTGGGCCGGCATCGACTCGCCCTGTACGGGTGCCAATGCCACCGACGATCCCATCCTGGAGGGCTGCCGACAGGAGCTCCCCGACGAGCCGGCCAGCAAGCGCATCGTAGTCCTGGGGGACTCCCACGCCCAGCAGTACCTTGCCGCCCTGGCGCCGGTGGCGGCCGCACGCGGCTGGGAACTGGTGACGCTGCTCATGCCCGCCTGCCGTTTCGGGGCCGAATCGGAAACCCGGAACGCCGAATGCAACGCCTACAACAGGGCAAGTTCCGCCTATGTCCTGGAGCACCGGCCGGACGCTGTGTTTACGGTGGCGTCACTGACCCACGAGGATGCCCCGTTCGAAACCGAAGTGCCGGGATACCTCGAAGGTGTGAAGCCGTTTGCGGACGCGGGGATCGAGACGGTGGGAATCCGTGACAATCCCCGTTTCACCTTCAACATGCCCCAGTGCGCCCAACGGAACGGCGCCAACGCGCCGGCCTGCAACCCGTCGCTGGCCGAGTCCCTGGCGGAGCCATCGCCGCTGGAAAATTACCGCGGCAAGCTGCCGGGGCTGCACCTGATGGACATGAGCGACTTCATCTGCGCGCGCGGCGTCTGCCCGGCCGTTGTGGGGAACGTGTACGTCTACAAGGACGACAACCACCTCACCAGGACCTATGTGGAAACCATGATCCCCATGTTCGAGCAGCGGCTGCTGGCGGCCACCGGCTGGAGCTGAACCAGTCTGCCTGCCCGGCCGTGGGGTTCCTCACATTGGCGGCGTGGAATAGGGGGATCGGCGCCGAGGTTCTAATATTTACTCAACACTTTCTGCCCCCGGAACGCCGTGCTGCACGGTGCTCCTGCAGGATCGTCTGCACAGGCCAGTTCCGTAATCACGGGCTGGTCATCGGCTGCAACCCCTACCCGTGACCCAGCAACCAAGGTAAGAGGCGCACTCATGACCGAGCCCGAACACAACCCCTTTGGCTTCATCGGCCTGACCTACGACGACGTCCTTCTCCTTCCGGGCCACACCGACGTCATCCCGTCCGAGGCAGACACGTCCTCACGAATTTCCAAGCGCATCACCGTTCAGACCCCGCTGCTCTCCGCGGCGATGGACACGGTCACCGAGTCCCGCATGGCCATCGCCATGGCCCGCCAGGGCGGCCTGGGCGTCGTGCACCGCAACCTGTCCATCGCCGACCAGGCGGACCAGGTGGACCGGGTCAAGCGGAGCGAGTCCGGGATGATCACCAACCCGCTGACCATCCGCCCCGAGGCAACGCTGCGCGAACTCGATGATCTCTGCGCCCACTACCGCGTCTCCGGCCTCCCCGTGGTGGATGAGGACAACCGCCTTCTGGGCATCGTCACCAACCGCGACACCCGTTTTGTGCCGGAGTCCGATTTCCCGCTGCGGCTGGTCAGCGACGTCATGACCAAGATGCCCCTGGTCACCGGACACGTGGGGATCAGCCGCGAGGAAGCCTCCCACAAGCTGGCCACCAACAAGATCGAAAAGCTCCCGCTCGTGGACGAGCAGGGCCGGCTGAAGGGCCTGATCACCACCAAGGACTTCACCAAGGCCGAGCAGTACCCCCTGGCCACCAAGGACGATGAAGGCCGCCTCCGGGTGGGTGCCGCCATCGGCTTCTTCGGCGACGGCTGGGAGCGCGCCATGACCCTGGTGGACGCCGGCGTGGACGCACTGTTCGTGGACACCGCCAACGGCCACTCCCAAGGGGTCCTGGACATGATCCGCCGGCTGAAGTCCGATCCCGTCGCCGCGCACGTGGACATCATCGGCGGCCAGGCTGCCACCCGGGAAGGCGCCCAGGCTCTGATTGACGCCGGCGCCGACGGCATCAAGGTGGGCGTTGGTCCCGGATCCATCTGCACCACCCGTGTGGTTGCCGGCGTTGGGGTCCCGCAGATCACGGCCATCTACGAATCCGCCAAGGCCGCCATTCCGGCCGGCGTGCCGCTGATCGCCGACGGCGGCCTCCAGTACTCGGGCGACATCGGCAAGGCCCTGGTGGCCGGCGCCGACACGGTCATGCTGGGCTCCCTCCTGGCAGGCTGCGACGAGTCCCCGGGCGACCTGATCTTCGTCAACGGCAAGCAGTTCAAGTCCTACCGTGGCATGGGCTCTTTGGGCGCCATGCAGTCCCGCGGCAAGAACACGTCCTACTCCAAGGACCGCTACTTCCAGGCCGACGTTTCCGGCGACGACAAGCTGATCCCAGAAGGCATCGAAGGCCGCGTGGCCTACCGCGGGCCGTTGTCCTCCGTGGCGTACCAGCTGGTCGGCGGCCTGCGCCAGACCATGTTCTACACCGGCGCGCCCACCATTCCCGAGCTGAAGATCCGTGGCAAGTTTGTCCGGATCACCTCCGCCGGCCTGAAGGAATCGCACCCGCACGATATCCAGATGACGGTCGAGGCGCCGAACTACGGTTCCCGGTAATCGGCGAACGGTTTTATTCACGCCCACATGCGTGAAAGAGGAGGCGGGTTATCCCGCCTCCTCTTGTTTTGGGCCCCGGATGGCGCTCCCGGTCTGAATGTCGGACCCCCGCTGCATGATGTTCTTATGGGAATCGGCGGTGGTGCTGGGGTGGCTTTGGAGGGTGTCCTTGCCTCTGCTGCTGCCCTGGACGCCCTGGGAAAAGAGGACGTTTTCCTGGCTTCCGGGGCTCATGTTGGTGCCGGCGTGGATGTGATGCAGCGGCGGTACGAGATCCGGCTGGAACGGCTGGAAGCCGCGTCCCGCCTGGAAGCGCAGCTTGCCGCGGTGAAGGCACGGGACGCCGCTGAGGCCATCGATTTCCAGCAGGCCATGACCCCGCCGAATGCCCCGGTCCAGGAGCGCACGTACGCGGGGATATCCGTGGTCGAGGAGATCGCGGGGGTCCTGACCATCAGTTCCGCGGCCGCGGGCGCCCTGGTGGACCAGTCCCGCCGGGTCTGCTCCCTGCCACACTTGTTTCAGGCGCTGTCCGCGGGCGCGATGTCGTGGCAGCACGCGAGGATCTTCGTCGACGAAACCGAAGGCCTCGATGCCGTCGGTGCCGCCGGGTTGGTGACGCATTTCTTCGACCCCGACGCACCCAATGCTTCACGGGGTGCCGCGCCGGGGGACCTCATTCCGTCCCGGTTCCGGGCCAAGGTCCGTGGCTGGCGGGAACGCCATCATCCGGAATCGATCGAGAAGCGACACGCCAAAGGGGTCGCTGATCGACGGATGGAATACGCCCCGGACCGGGATGGCATGGCCTGGGTTTCGCTTTACCTTCCCGGGGACACCGCGTGCGCGATCTGGAACGGCACCACCGCTACCGCCCGCGGACTCCAAGGCCCCGACGAAACCCGCACCCTCACCCAACTCCGCCCCGACATCGCAGCCTCACTGCTGCTGGGGGCTGGAACCGCGACTGAACTCAGTAAAGTCCCCACCCCGCGGGCTGATGTCCTGGTGATGGTGCCGGTGTTCTCCCTGTTCGGCCAAACCGACGAACCCGCAATACTGGATGGTTTCGGACCCATCCCGGCATCCATGGCCAGGAAGTTGGTCGCCGACGGGGCGGACTCCTTCTATCGGGTCCTGGTCGACCCAAGGGACGGGGCACCATTGGAGATCGGGCGCAAAAACTACCGGCTCACCGAGGCCATCAAACGCTGGATCAGGATGCGCGATGGCAAGTGCACGTTCCCCGGCTGCAGCAACAGGACCAGCGACAACGAAGCCGACCACCTCATCGCCAGGGAACACGGCGGCACCACCAACGCCAGCAACCTGGCACAGCTCTGCCCCAAACACCATCGACTCAAGCACCGCAGCAGGTGGACACCCGACCCGGCCAACAGGAATGAACCACCCGGCTGGACCTCACCCGCTGGACGCCGCTACAAACCCGAGCACCCCGACCCCGAACCAACCCACTGGCCGCAATGGCTTTGCCCGGAGTGGATGAGAGCGGCGTACCCCAGCGGGCGGGCAGATCGATTGGCAGGCGGGCGCCCGGACTTCCACTACATGGCACGCTCTCCAGGCGAGGATGCCCTGGTGCGTTATCTCCACTCCACATCATGACGGCCTGCCCAGCACTAGGCTGATTCCATGTCCCAACCGCGCCATCCGGCGGAACTGACCCCTAAACGCGACCCGCAAAAGCGGCTTGCCCTGCGCCCGTATGCCAAGGCCGTGGCCCAGGTACTCCGGGTGAGCTTCCGTGCCTCCCCGGGCGCCGTGGTCATGAAGGTCCTCGGATCCCTGATCTCCGCTGTGTTGCCGCTGGTCACCACCTTCTACGCGTCCCTCACCACCACAGCATTGGCGGCAGCGTACGCGGGCGACGGCGGAGCGGGGCGCCTTGCCATCGTCTACGTCATCGTCACTGCCGCGCTGGGTCTGTTCTGGGGCGCCTTCAACAGCGTGGACCGCTACATCCAGCAGCTGATGAGTTTCAAAGTGGGCGCCATCGTGGGGGACCAGATGTATGAGCGCTTCCTGTCACTGGAGTTCTGGCGCTACGACGACAAAGAGACGGTGGACCTTTACGACCGCGCCAAACGGTTCTCCGACTCCTACGCCCGCGTCCTGGACCGGATAGCCGCCATCTTCACCCAGCTCGTCTCGGTCATCCTGGCTGTGGGCGCCCTGCTGCTGGTCAGCTGGTGGATCGCAGTCATCGTCCTGGTAGCCATCGTGCCCAGCGTGTACCTGCAGTTCAAGCTGTCCAGGGAACAGATTGCGCACTGGAACACGCAGGTGGACTCGCGGCGCCAGCGCCGCATGATTGAAACCAACCTCCTCCGCCCCCAGCACATCGCGGAAATGAGGCTCTACGGCATTGTCGGTTTCCTCATGGACCTTCGGTCCCGGCTTCGGGACGCCGATGAACGGCGACGCCTCGATTACCAGCGGCGCTACATTCCCAGGCAACTCGCCGCAGACGCTCTCCAGTACGGCGCGGAAGTGGTGTCGCTGATCTGGGTGGTGGGCCAGATCATTGCCCGCGCAGCCCCGGTCGGGCAGTTCCTCTACGTCCAGCAGATCGTCAGCCGTGCTCTGTCCACCGCAAACAACCTGGTGTCCTCGCTCAGCTCCATTGATGAAGACCTGGCAAACCTGAAGGATTACGAGCTGTTCATGGCCATGCCCGTGCACTCGGAACATTCCCCACCCCTCCTGGAGGCGCCCAGGGAAGTGGAGCTGAAGGATATCCGGTTCACGTACACAGGAAGCGACATCGAGGTGATCAAGGGCATCAGCCTCACCGTCCGCCGGGGCCAGCACATCGCCATCGTGGGGGAGAACGGTGCAGGGAAGTCCACACTGATCCGGATCCTCGCCGGGCTCTACCGTCCCGACGCAGGTCAGGTACTGCTCGACGGCGTGGACCTCGCCGCAGTCGATGTCACCTCCTGGCACCGCCACCTCGCCGTGCTCAGCCAGGAGTTCCTGAAGTACGAGTTCGCCACCGCGGCGGACAATATCTACTTCGGCGACGTCCGGAATCCGCGCGACGATGACCGCGTCCGCAAAGCTGGCGCCGATGCCGAGGCGCTCGACTTCATCAACAAGCTGCCTAACGGCCTGGACAACCACGTCAGCAACTGGATGGAGGATCCGCGCGGCCGGAAGGGGAGCGGCCTGTCCGGAGGCCAGTGGCAGCGCCTTGCCATGGCCCGGAACTTCTACCGGGACGCATCCTTCATGGTGATGGATGAGCCCACGTCGGCCATCGATGCCCTCGCTGAGCACCGCATCTTCACCCGGCTCTTCGCGGATCGGAGCAGCACCATCATCGCCATCAGCCACCGCCTCGCCACCATCGAGAAGGCGGACATTGTGTACATGCTGGAGGATGGCCGCATCGTGGAGCAGGGAACCCATGCGGAACTGGTGGCGCTGCGCGGCCGCTACTTCCGCATGTTCGAATCCCAGATCCCCGCCAGCCCCCTAACCTCGCAGGCCCTGCCGGGGAATCCTGCTGGCGCGGGCCCTGGGGAACCGACAGGAACCTAGGCCTCCACCACGGTGGTGCGCACCCGGGCCAGGCTGGGTTGCGGTGGAACACTGCTGAAGCCGAATGTCACTGGCGGCGTGATGGGCGCCAGCGCTCCGGCGTCGCCGTCTTCCCACGTGACGGTGGCGGAAGTTAAGTGGTGCAGGTCGCTGACCCCGTAGTACTCCGCCCGGCCGCTGCCGGCACTTCCAAAGGTGCGGGCGCCCGGGGCCGCGAAGGCGGCGATCGGATTGACCGCAGCCAGCCAGCGGGGATGGGCTGCAAGGCGCCGGGGTACTGTGCGAAGCGCCGAACCCAGGAGGGTCCTGGCTCCTATGGCGGCCCTGACCGCCAGCGGGCCTGCATCAACCTTGATCGTCCCGCCGGCCAAGGCAGCGCGGACCTCCACCACCTGCACTTCATCGAAGCTGTAGGTTTCGGAAATAAAGCAGGCGACTTCGGGTGTGGGTGCCAGCAGCAGCCGGTGCCCTGAAGGCTGCTGCACCATGACGTCAGAGAAGGACCCAAAGGGGGAGTCATGCCAAACGCCCACCACCGTACGCAGCCCGGAGACGGTACCTATGCCGGCGATGTGCCCGTCGAAAATCCAGCGTCTGCCCATCACGCCACTGTAGCGAAGGACAGTGCAGTCACTGGGATAACCTAGAGCAGTGACTTATGAGATCGAGATCGGCCGTGGCAAGCGTGGGCGTCGTGCCTACTCCCTGGATGACATAGCAATCGTCCCCAACCGTCGTACCCGTGACCCAAAGGATGTCTCCGTCTCCTGGCAGATCGACGCTTACCAGTTCGACATGCCGGTGATCGCAGCCCCGATGGACTCAGCCATGTCCCCGCAGACGGCCATCGCGCTGGGTAAGCTGGGCGGCCTGGGTGTGCTGGACCTCGAAGGTCTCTGGACCCGGTATGAGGATCCGCAGGCTGTCCTTGATGAGATTGCGGCGCTGCAGGACGAGACCAACAGCCCCGCAGTAACCGGGCGCATGCAGGAGCTGTACCAGGCACCCATCCAGCCCGAGCTCATCACGTCCCGCTTGGCCGAAATCCGCGAGGCCGGCGTCACCGTTGCCGGGTCCCTGACCCCGCAGCGCACCCAGGAGCACTACAAGACGGTCCTCGCGGCCGGCGTCGACATCTTTGTCATCCGCGGAACCACCGTGTCCGCCGAGCACGTCTCCAAAGACCATGAGCCGCTGAACCTCAAGCAGTTCATCTACGAACTCGACGTCCCCGTCATCGTCGGCGGCGCGGCGGGCTACACCCCGGCACTGCACCTCATGCGCACCGGCGCGGCAGGCGTGCTGGTCGGCTTCGGCGGCGGCGCAACCACCACCACGCGCCGCGCGCTGGGCATCCACTCGCCCATGGCCTCGGCCATCTCCGACGTCACCGCCGCCCGCCGCGACTACATGGACGAGTCCGGCGGCCGCTACGTGCACGTTATTGCCGACGGCGGCATGGGCACCTCCGGTGACATCGTCAAGGCGATCGCCATGGGCGCCGACGCCGTCATGCTGGGCAGTGCCCTGGCCAGGGCAGAGGAAGCGCCGGGCAAGGGCTGGCACTGGGGCCAGGAGGCACACCACCTGGAGCTGCCGCGCGGCGATCGCGCCAACGTGGGCACTGTGGGCCCACTGGAGGAGGTCCTTTTCGGACCTGGCCACCACACCAACGGCACGTCCAACCTCATTGGCGCCCTGCGGCGCTCCATGGCGACCACCGGCTATTCGGACCTGAAGGAATTCCAGCGGGTTGACGTCGTCGTGTCGCCGTATGCAGGGAACTGACACGCTGGGGCAGGGCGGCAGGGCAGGCGCCCTCCCGCCCTGCCCAAAGCATGCCACCAGCAAGTAGTGTGGGTTTACTACCGGCACTAGAGGCACTGGAGGCGTTCAATGAAGAGTGTTCCTGCAAACGGCGGGGTTCTTGGCCCGGAAGCCAGGGAAGCATCCATCCAGCGGCTGCGCGCCACCACGGAGCCCGGCAAGGAACTGGACATCCTGATCGTCGGGGGCGGCATCGTTGGCACGGGCGCGGCGCTTGACGCTGTGACCCGCGGGTTGAGCGTTGGCATCGTCGAGGCAAGTGATTGGGCGGCAGGCACGTCCTCGCGGTCTTCCAAACTTATCCACGGTGGTTTGCGCTACCTGGAAATGCTGGACTTCGCCCTGGTTAAGGAGGCCCTGCAGGAACGCGGGCTGCTGCTCTCCGAGATTGCACCCCACCTGGCCCGGCCGGTGCCGTTCCTGTATCCGTTGACCAAACCCTTTATTGAGCGTCCCTACGTTGGGGCCGGCATCGCCCTCTATGACGCGATGTCGGTTTCGGCCGGCCACAGCCGGGGTGTGCCGTTCCACAAGCACCTGAGCCGCCGGGGAACCCTCCGGGCCGCCCCCAGCCTGAAAGACGATGCCTTCATAGGGTCCATCCGGTATTACGACGGCCAGGTGGATGACGCCAAATACTGCGCCAACCTGGTCCGCACGGCTGCCTACTACGGCGCCCATGCCGTGAACCAGATGAAGGTGGTGGACTTCCTCCGCGAAGGCGAACGCGTTGTCGGGGCGAAGGTGGAAAACCGTGAGGACGGGACACAGTTCAGCATCCGCGCCAAGCAGGTCATCAACGCCACGGGTGTCTGGACCGACGAAACCCAGGCGATGGTGACCGACCGCGGCCAGTTGAAGGTCCGCGCCTCCAAGGGCATCCACCTGGTGGTTCCCCGCGACCGCTTCCAGTCCACAGTGGGACTGATCCTGCGCACCGAGAAATCGGTACTGTTCGTTATTCCGTGGGGACGGCACTGGATCATCGGCACCACTGACACTGACTGGCACCTGGACAAGGCCCACCCGGCCGCGTCCAGCAAGGACATCGACTACGTCCTGGAGCACGTCAACAAGGTGCTCAAACGGCCTCTCACCAGGGAGGACGTCGAAGGGGTCTATGCCGGCCTGCGGCCGCTGCTGGCCGGCGAAAACGACTCCACCGCCAAGCTGTCCCGCGAGCACGTGGTGGCGCACCCTGTTCCCGGCCTGGTGGTGGTGGCCGGTGGAAAGTGGACCACCTACCGGGTCATGGCCAAGGATGCCGTCGACGAGGCCACCCGCACCATGGACGAACGGGTCCCGCCCAGCTGCACCGAGACCATCCCGCTCCTGGGTGCCAGCGGCTTCCGGGCCGCCTGGAACCGCCGGAACCGCACCGCAGAGGAATCCGGTGTCCACGTGGCACGGATCGAGCACCTGCTCAACCGGTACGGATCCATGACGCCCGAGGTGCTGGCCATTATTGAGCAGAACCCGGAGCTGGCGGAGCCACTGCCTGGTGCTGATGACTACCTCCAGGCCGAGGCGGTCTACGCCGCAAGCCATGAAGGCGCCCGCCATGTGCAGGACGTCCTGACCCGTCGCACGAGGATCTCCATCGAGGCGTGGGACCGTGGAGTGTCTGCCGCCCCCGTTGTCGCTAAACTGATGGGTGACGTCCTTGGCTGGAGTGACACGCAGCGTGAAAATGAAGTCCGCCACTACCTAGCGCGCGTGGAGGCCGAACGCCTTAGCCAGCAACAGCCGGACGACGAATCCGCAGACGCTGCCCGCCTGGGCGCGGAAGATATCGTGCCCTTGCGTTGAGGGGCCGTTTGCCCCACTGCTGACCGAAGGGATACGCCTTGGCGGAACCACTGGACCCGTATGACGCCCACCTGACCACCGCCGACATGGTGATCCTGGAAATGGAGGCGAAGGACAAGACTGACGCCACCAACCAACTGGCAGAGCGGCTCCATGCCGCCGGGCGGATCTCGGATCTGGACGGGTTCCTCAAGAACGTCAATGCCCGGGAGCACCAGCTGGCCACCGGGCTTCCGGGCGGCATTGGGTTGCCGCACGCCCGCAGCGAATTCGTCTCCCAAACATCCATCGCCGTGGGGATCACCAAGTACGGCCACGCGCTGGACTTCGGAGCCACCGACGGCCCTGCCACGGTCATCCTGCTGATTGCCACCCCGGCCAGTTCTTTCTCCGACCACCTGGAGGTGCTGGCCACCCTGGCCCGGTCCCTCTCCAAGGAGTCATTCCGGGAATCGCTGCGGCGTGCCTATGACGCCGAAGTCATTGCCGAGCTGATTAACTCCAGCCTGGTGTTCTTCGACCACTAGGCACATTCCCGGTCCCGCGTCCGGGCCCGGACGCCCTTGGCGTTTAGTTGTTCTACAGAAGTACGAAGTACGGTTAAGACGTGTGGAAAACAGCCCTTAAGCCCCGATGGATCGCAGGCTTTATTTTCGCGATCGCTCTCTCCGGGGTCTTCGTGCTGCTGAGCCAGTGGCAGTTCGGCCGCTCCACCCAGCCCGAGGTGCCGGTCAATCCGGCCACGGAACAGGTCCGGCCGCTCACCGGCACGCTGCAGCCGGGCGAATTCTTCCACGGCAGCGTGGCTGACCAGATGATCACCGCCCAAGGCACCTACAGTCCCGACAAGCAGGTCCTGGTTCCGGGGCGGCTCCATGACGGAAAGAGCGGCTACTGGGTTGTTTCGGCCTTTGCCGTCAACGGTGCCCCCGCCCTCACTGGTGCAGGCGCCTCGCCACAAACGTGGATCCCGGTTGCACGCGGGTGGGTTGCGGAGCCCGGGGACGCGGCAGCACCGCCGTCGGGCGTTGTTGAACTGACCGGGCGGCTGCTGCCGTCCGAAGCGCCGGTGGCGGGGAAAGCTCCGAAACCGGGGGAGGCCTCGGCCGTTTCCGTGGCGGAGCTCATCAACTACTGGGAGGTCAGCAGCTACCCCGGTTTCGTGTCGGCCACCGCAGAGGTGGTGGGCGGCCAGGACGTCAGTGCTGCTGCAGTACCAGGGAAGCTCCTCCCGCTGGACATCGGCCCGCAGCCGCCGGCGCAGCACATCAACTGGCTCAACCTCTTCTACTCCATCGAGTGGGTTGTCTTCGCCGGGTTCGCCCTCTTCATCTGGTGGCGCCTGGTCAAGGACGACTACCACCGGGACCTTGAGGAGGCCCTCGACGATGCCCAGGATGCCGCCAATGACGGGCAGCACAAACCGCACCAGCTTCCACAGCAGCAGCCTGACCAGCACCAGCAGCCTGACCAGCACCAGCAGAAGGTACAGCCATGATTGATCCGAAACCGGCCACCCCCTCGTCGCAGGCATCCGGGAAGACATCCGGAAAGAAGCGCCGTTTCGGCGGTACCGAGGCCCAGATCCGGTCCGCCCTGAAGTTCTACAAGGTCATGGCCTACCTCACCGGCACCATGCTGCTCCTGCTGTGTGCGGAACTGGTGGCCCGGTACGGCTTTGGTCAGTATCTGTTCGCCGGCGGCACCAGCGCGCTCACCGGCCAGCCGTTCGGCTTCGGATTCGCCGACGCCGAACCGCCGGGCGTGCTCAACGGCATGAACGTCTCCGTCACCGTGCTGATCGTGCACGGCTGGATGTACGTGGTGTACCTGATCTCCAACTTCCGCTTGTGGTCCCTGATGCGCTGGCCGTTCCTGAAACTGGTCCTGCTGGCACTCGGCGGCGTGGTGCCGTTCCTGTCCTTCATCGTGGAGAAGAAGTTCCACGCAGAGGTGGAGGCCGAGCTGGCCGCCAACCCGCAGGCTCCGCAGCGCTACTGAACCGGGCCTGACACGGGAGCTTGGCCCTGGGGCCGGCCACCCGCCGTCGGACGTCTGCTCCGTCACAGCGCGGCTTCTCAAGGTGCGCCGGTGCAAGGGCGCAAAGTAGGCTATGACGGTGACTACTCCCACTGCATCCCAGACTTCCCAGAAGCCGGTGCTGGTTGTTGATTACGGTGCCCAGTACGCGCAGCTGATTGCCCGCCGCGTCAGGGAAGCGAATGTGTATTCGGAAGTGGTTCCGCATACCTACTCCACCGAGCAGCTTCTGGCCAAGAACCCCGCCGCCATCATCCTGTCCGGCGGACCCTCCAGCGTCTATGCCGACGGCGCCCCCAGCGTGGGTGCCGACCTCTTCGAAGCCGGCGTCCCCGTCTTTGGTATCTGCTACGGGTTCCAGGCCATGGCCAACGCCCTGGGCGGCACGGTGGACAAGACCGGGCTGCGGGAGTACGGATCCACGGAGACCACCATCCTGGGCGACGGCCGCTCTGTGCTTGAAGGCATGCCCCAGCACCAGAAGACCTGGATGAGCCACGGCGACTCCGTGCACGAAGCCCCTGCAGGCTTCGATGTCCTGGCCACCACGGCAGGCGCTGAGGTAGCAGCCTTCGCCAACGAGGAGAAGGGCCTCTTCGGCGTGCAGTGGCACCCTGAGGTCAAGCACTCCGCGTATGGGCAGCAGGTGCTGGAGAACTTCCTGTTCAAGGGCGCCAAGCTGGAGCCCAACTGGACCACCGGCAACATCCTCGAAGAACAGGTGGAGCGCATCCGCCAGCAGGTAGGGGACGCCCGCGTCATCTGCGGCCTCTCCGGCGGCGTCGATTCCGCCGTGGCGGCAGCCCTGGTCCAGCGCGCCGTGGGCGATCAGCTCACCTGCGTGTTCGTGGACCACGGACTGCTGCGTGAAGGCGAAGCGGAGCAGGTTGAACGCGACTTCGTGGCCGCCACCGGTGTGAAGCTGTACGTGGCCAACGAACAGGAACGTTTCCTCTCGGCCCTGGCCGGCGTCAGCGATCCCGAAACCAAGCGCAAGATCATCGGCCGGGAGTTCATCCGCGCCTTCGAAGAAGCCGAACTGGCCATCATCGCCGAGGCCGCAGCCCACGGCGAGAAGATCAAGTTCCTGGTCCAGGGCACCCTGTACCCGGACGTCGTCGAATCCGGCGGCGGCGAAGGTGCAGCCAACATCAAGAGCCACCACAACGTGGGCGGCCTCCCCGAGGACCTGCAGTTCGAGCTCGTTGAGCCGCTCCGCGCCCTGTTCAAGGACGAGGTCCGGGCCGTGGGCGCCCAGCTGGGCCTGCCGCAGGAAATCGTTGGCCGCCAGCCGTTCCCCGGCCCCGGCCTCGGCATCCGGATCGTTGGCGAGGTCACCAAGGAGCGGCTGGACCTGCTGCGCAAGGCGGACGCCATCGCGCGTGCCGAGCTGACCGCAGCCGGACTGGACAACGAAGTATGGCAGATGCCCGTGGTCCTGCTCGCGGACGTCCGCAGCGTCGGCGTAATGGGCGACGGCCGCACCTACGGCCACCCCATCGTGCTCCGTCCGGTGTCCTCCGAGGACGCCATGACCGCCGACTGGTCGCGCCTGCCGTACGCCCTGCTGGCACGCATCTCAAGCCGGATCACCAACGAGGTGGACGGCGTCAACCGCGTCGTGCTGGACGTCACCAGCAAGCCGCCGGGAACCATCGAGTGGGAATAGCATCCTAGTGGCCGGCCTCCGTCAGCGGGGGCCGGCCATTGCTTTTTCCCAGCGAATTCCGCCGCAATTTCCCGTGCCCCAGTGTTGCGGTCTCTCAAGTCCGGCACTGAAGCGGCTACTCTCGAATCTATGCCGGTATGGTCCAGGGCGTCACGTGCAAACGCAGAAAAGAAGGCAGAAGTGTCAGTTGGTCAAGGCCACCCGGAAGGCTCGGAAGAGCTTCGTAAATGGCTGTCAGGGCTCAAACCCGTCACCGGCGCGGACACGATGCTGCGCTTCACCAAGACGCCGGAAGGTTCCATCGACCTGACGTCGGCACACCCTTCGGGACTGGCCCAGCTCATGGCAGGGCGCCGCACACGCCTGTCCACCCTGATCCGTGACCGGCAGCAGTATGTGGTGGCCGCCAGGGCGTCGCGCAACATCCGGTCCAAGATCTTCGAACTCGCCAACGACCGCGGCATCGACGCGGGATACCTGTCCGCCGGCACCGTGGTGTGGACCTCCGCCGTTGGAGGCAAACCCCAGCGCGTATCCGCTCCGGTCATGCTGACCGCCATCTCCCTCACGGTGCGGCCGGGGGAGGATGACTTCGAACTGCAGCTCACCGAACAGGCGCAGATCAACCCCGCCCTGGTGCGGCACCTGAAGAACATCCACGGGATCGTGTTCGACGTCAACGCCGTGACACGTCTGGCCTACAGCACCGCGCGGTTCGACCCCCAGCCCGTACTGGACCGGCTGGCCACCCTGATCCGGCCCATCCACGGCGCTGAAACCCAGCACAACCTGCTGGTCTCCACGTTTGCAGACCTCTCCGGCAACCTCGACGACCCCTGGATCAACGATTCCCACCCCATCGTCTCCTCGCTGGCCACCGCCGCGGGAGGCGAAGTGGTGGATGTCCAGGAGCCGGACCCGTCCCGCTTCCCGCACCTGGATGACAGGCACCCCAAGGACGAGTTGCTGCTGCTGGATGCTGACACGGACCAGCAGTACGTGGTGGATGCTGCCCGGGCCGGGGACTCCCTGGTGGTCAGCGCCCCGCCGGGCACCGGCCAGACCCAGACCGCCATCAACACCATCGGCGCCCTGGTGGATGCCGGCAAGACAGTGCTGGTGGTGGGCGATCGCCGCGCCAGCCTTAACGAGGTTTCGGGACACCTGGAGACGTTGGGGCTGGAGTCCATCCTGTTCCAGCTGACCGGGAACGTCACAGCCCAACAGCTGAAGGGGCAGCTGGTCCGGGCAATCGTCCGCAATGAGAAGTCCTTGGAACCGCAGCTGGGGAACCTGCACACCACCCTGACGGAGCACCGGCACGCCCTGATGGACCACGTGGCATCGCTCCACAATGTCCGCGAGCGTTGGGGCTGCTCGCCGTACCAGGCCATGCAGTCACTCGCCGAGCTCACGTCCATCCACCCCGCCCCGGCCACCACCGTCCGGCTCAAGCGCAGCGTCCTGGACAGCATCCGGGACCGTGAGGAGCTGGCCGGCAGGCTCCGGCGCGCCGCCGAGCTGGGCAGCTTCAGCAAGGCTGCCACCACCAGCCCGTGGCACGGTGCCAGGCTGCTGACCCGCAAGGAAACCGAGGAAGCCCAGGACCTGGTCCGTTCCGTGGCCAAGAGCCTTCCCGTCCTGTGCAACCGCATGGACGCCGTCGCGGAGCATGCCGAAATCCGCCTGGGCGAATCCTTCGCGGAGTGGGGCGAGCAACTGGAGCTGCTGGTTGCCGTCCGCGGCAGCCTGGACAAGTTCACCCCCGACATCTTTGACCGGCCCGTCACTGACCTGATCTCCGCCACGGCACCCTCCGCCTGGCGGCGGGAACGCGGCATCGAGCTGACGGCCATGCAGCGCTCCAGGCTGCGCCGGGTGGCCAAGGAATACGTGCGGCCGGGTGTCCACATCGCTGACCTGCACTCGTCCCTGGTGCTGGTCCAGGAACAGCGTGCCCTCTGGGCGGATTACGCCACTACGCAGCGCCATCCCGCCGTTCCGTCCGGCCTGGCCGAAATGAACGAAATGTACCGGTCCCTGGACCAGGAGCTGGCACAGTTGGGCGAGGCGCTGCGGCACACGGAGGATGGCGGGGCCCTGTCCACCGTTCCCTACGCGCAGCTGATGGACCGGCTGGAACGCCTGGTGGCGGACACCGACACGCTCAAAACCCTGCCTGAACGCACCCTCCTGATCGAAAACATGCGCGAACACGGCCTGGGCGAGCTCCTGGCCGACCTCGCCGAACGGGAAGTGCCGGAAGGATCAGTTACCGCGGAGCTGGAGCTTGCCTGGTGGCAGTCCGCGCTCGAAGCCATGATCAGCGGCGATGACTACCTGGCAATGTCCGACGGCGACGCCCTGCGCCAACTGGAAGCGGAGTACCGGCTGGCGGACAATGCCCACGTCGCCAGCGGTGCCGCCCGGCTGCGGTGGGACCTCGCGGAGCGGTGGCGCACGGCCATCACTGCCCAGCCGCGCCAGGCAGACCTCCTGCGCAGCCTGCTCAAAGACGGCCGGGTCTCCCTGCCCTCCCTGACCGCGCAGGCACCCGAGCTGATCGGCACACTTGTCCCGGTCTGGTCGGTCAGCCCGTACCTGATGACGGGCCTGCTTCCGGCCGAACAGCACTTTGACGCCGTCGTCATCCTCGACGCGGAGGCCACCTCCCTGCAGGCCGTCCTGCCGTCGATTGCCCGGGCACGCCAGGTGATCGCCTTCGGTGACCCGCGCATCGCCACGCCGCGGACGTTCACCGTGGGTGTGGAGCGGCTTGCGCCGGGGGAGTCGGCCCACCACCGCGTCGAGAGTGCCTTCACCGCCCTCTCCGCGGTACTGCCGGTCTGGCGGCTTAACGTGGTGTACCGCGCGGTGGATGAGGACCTGGTCCTGCAGCTCAGCAAGAATTTCTACGACGGTGGCCTGCGCCGGCTTCCGGAAGGCCAGTCGGCCACGGGCCTGGACCGGTCCCTGCTGGTTGAATACCTGCCGGACGGCACCGGCCTTCCCAGCGCCGATCACGAGGGCGTTGAGTCCGTGGTCGCCGAGGTCAACCGGGTGGTGGAACTGGTCTTCGAACACGCCCGCCTGCGTCCGCGGACCTCCCTCGCGGTGGTCACCGCCAGCCTGCGGCACGCCGCCAGGATCGGCGAGTCGATCAGGCTCCAGCTGTCCAACCAGCCGGGCCTGGCCGGATTTTTCGGCGCCGGCCCGGAGTCCTTCCGCGTGGTGGACCTGGAACGCGCGCAGGGCCTGGTCCGCGACCATGTCATTTTCTCGCCTGGGTTCGGGCGGACTCCACACGGCCGTGCGCTCCACAACTTCGGGCCGCTCTCCGCGGAAGGCGGCCGGGAAAAGTTCGCCCTGGCCATGACCCGGGCACGCCGTTCCCTGCACGTGCTCACCTGCTTCCGGCCCGAGGACCTGGACCACACCCGGCTCACCCACGGGGCAGTGGACCTCTACGCTCTGCTTGACCGGGAAATTTCCGGGAACACGGACCTTGGCACCCCCGCGTCCCGTGCCGCCGCCAGCGAACAGGCACTCGGCGCGGACCCCTTGGTGGCGGACCTGGGCGACCGGCTGCGTGCCCGCGGCGCCAGGGTGTGGCACCAATACGACGGTGCCATCGACGTGGTTGCAGCTGCCGACCCCCTGAATACCATGGGGCAGGATGACTCCGACATCCCGCGGCCGGTGGCCATCGAGTCCGACGGCACTGCGCAGTACCGCACCATGAGCGTCCGTGAACGCAGCAGGCTGCGCCCGCAGCTGCTGGAACGCCTGGGCTGGCGGTACATGCCGCTGTGGACTATTGAGGTGTTCACGGACCCCTCCTCCTGCGCAGACCGCATTGCCGGCTACCTGGGCCTGGAAAAGATAGTGCTGCCGGGCAGGGCCAGCCACTCCGCCGGCTTCCTTGACGACGACGTTGACCAGGCGCTCAATGGAATTGGCGCCGCGCCGTCCGCCGGTGTTTCCTACCTGCACGCGCAATCGGGCGAAGGCCGGAACGGTGACGCTGGAAACCGGGAGACGGATTACATGACTGAGGAAGAGAAGCCTGCAGACGGCAGGCCTGAGGAAGACGGCCGCGAGGAAGACATGCGCCAGGACGAGAACGGAACCGGGCAGACGGAAACAGGAATGGACGGGGACGCGCCTGGCGGCCCGGCCACACCTGCCCCGGCGTCCCGGACGGCTAAGGGCGGCACCGGGGAGATCCTTCCGAGCAAGGCCGCCGAGGATGACGCCCGCAGCTGGGGTGACCGGGAAGACGACCACGACACGTGGCTGAAGGAACAGAAGCCACCGCACTGGGGCTGACCGCCACAAGGTCACTGCGGGCCAACCAGGACGAAGAACAGCCTGCCCTGGGTGGAGGCTCCGGCCAGGCGCGATGATTGTTCGGCGGTGGCTGCCACCACGATGAGTCCGTCTGTTTCCGTGGTGCCCAGCCATTGTCCGCTCTGGCCGCCCTTGTTGGAGGTCCACAGTACGGGGACGGCGGACGCCAGCACCTCGGACGGACCCTGTTGATCGAACCCGTTGGCTGATGTGAGCACGACGTTGACCAACTGGCCGGGGGAGACCAGCTGGATGGATGAGGCGTCCGCCATCCGCAGGGGGACCGCGGCTGAACCGGGCGGTGTACCTGCCAGGAGTCCTGGGCCCACGAGCTGGGCATCGGTGAGGAGCTGGCCCTTTCGCAGAGGCGCGGCGAGCTGCTTGCCGGTGGCGGCGGCATCATCCTTGAGGAAGCCTTCGGCCACCATGCCCGGCGGCACCTGGACGCGGACCACGTCCGCTTCCGCCACGGTGGTCCCGGCAGGAAGATCCCGGGCAGCGGCCAGTGCGGTGGCGGTGGAGAGCGGGGCAGGAGTGAGCTGCTGGACGGCGAGGGCGGCAGCTGCACAAAACAGCAGCGCAGCGCTGAGCCGGCGGTTGCGGCTCAACCAAGCGGCCACACGGGCGGGCAGGGGACGGTTCCTGGGGCTGCGGCCTATGCCGGCGGCGCTGGTTGGATATCGGAGGCCGGCGCGGCGACGGCGGGAAAGAATGGGCATGCGCCCACGCTAATTGCGGACCAGGGCGCAAGGGAGCCGGGAATGCGGCTATGTGGACAAAAGCGGCGTGGACAAAAGCGGCCGGACGCTGGAAGGCGCCGGCCGCCGTCGTAAAGGCTGTGCCGAAATTAGCTTGCGGCGGCCGCCGGTGCCGCAGCGGCGGGGGCGGCCGCGGGCGCGGCTGGAGCTGCGGCGGGCGCGGGCGAGACGGAGCTGCCCTTGGAGTCACGGGAGTCCGTGCGGTAGAAACCCGAGCCCTTGAAGACAACGCCGACGCTGTTGAACTTCTTGCGCAACGTTCCCTGGCATTCAGGGCAGGACGTCAGGCTGCTGTCCGAGAACGACTGGACGATGTCGAAGGCGTGGCCGCAATCCTTGCAGGCGTAAGCATATGTGGGCACTGGTGCTCCTCCTCATGGGCAAACGAGAGGTCCCGTGCTGCCAGCTGGTAAACCATTAGCAGTCGCAGGGCCTGAGTGCTAATTCTATCATTGCCCCCGGACGGCCCGGGGTCAGGCGCCGCCCGTGAGTGGCTGGTACCCGGACGGCGCAAGGACCGCAGGGACCGGCCGGTCGAACTCCTCCGCAGGAATCCGGCCCGCAGGCAGCAATTCATCGTCGTAGATAACAGCGGCCAACGGTATTTCCTTCCCGGCCGTTGCAAGGTGTCCCAGGAATTTGTCGTAGTACCCGCCGCCCTGGCCGATCCTGTTGCCGGCACGGTCCACCGCAGTGGCGGGAATGAAAAGCACGGCTGCATCACCGGCAGTTTCGGGCCCGTGCCGGGGCCCGGCGGGTTCCAGGATGGGCGCGTATTTGCTGCGTTCGTAGCCGGTATCCGGAGTCCAGAACACCCAGCTCAACTCCCGTGCCGGCTCGCACACCGGAAGCAGCACCTGGTGGCCGCTGTGATGCAGGGCGTTGATCAGCGGCAGGGTGGGCGGTTCCTGTCCCACGCCAAGGTATACGCAGGCTATGCCGGGGCGGCCCTGCGTCACCGATCCAGCCCAGGCTTCCCCGTGGGTGGCCAGGGCCAGGCCGGCAGCCTCCAGTTGCGCCGGCGTCAGGCCCGCCCGCCGGCGCCGGTGGGCCGTCCGGATACCGTCCTTGACGGCGTTCGTCTCTTGCAGCATGCTGTCCTCCCTGCATCGCCCAACGGACCGCAGCCTTGGGCCCGGTGCCGGCCTGCCGTACCGGTGGTTACTGAAATACTTGACGCTGACGTTAGATTAGTCCGGTGAACACCAGTAAACCCAGAGTCCGCAAAGCCGTCATTCCCGCCGCGGGCCTGGGCACCAGGTTCCTGCCTGCCACCAAGGCCATGCCCAAGGAAATGCTGCCCGTTGTGGACAAGCCTGCCATCCAGTATGTGGTGGAGGAGGCCGTCCACGTGGGCCTCAACGACGTCCTGATGATTACCGGCCGCAACAAACGTGCGCTCGAAGACCACTTTGATAGGGTGCCGTCCCTCGAATCCGCCCTTGAGGACAAGGGCGATACGGAAAAGCTTGCATCCATCCAGGCAGCAAGCCAGCTGGGTGACATCCACTACGTCCGGCAGGGCGATCCCCACGGCCTGGGGCACGCCGTGCTCCGGGCAAAGCAGCACGTGGGCGACGAAGCCTTCGCAGTCCTGCTGGGCGACGATCTCATCGATGCCCGCGACGAACTCCTCAGCATCATGATTGACGTTCAGGCGAAAACCGGCGGGTCCGTCGTCGCGCTCATCGAGGTCGAACCCTCCCAGATCAGCGCCTACGGCTGCGCCGACGTCCAGGAGATCGACGGCGAAGATTACGTCCGCGTCAACCGGCTCGTCGAGAAGCCCTCGCCGGAGGAAGCGCCATCCAACCTGGCGCTGATCGGGCGTTACGTCCTGCACCCCGCTGTGTTTGACGTCCTCGAGCACACCGAACCGGGCCGCGGCGGCGAAATCCAGCTGACGGATGCCCTGCAGGAACTTGCAACAGGCGACGGCGAGGGACACGGCGTGTACGGCGTGGTGTTCCGTGGCCGCCGGTACGACACCGGCGACAAGCTCAGCTACCTCAAGGCCTGCGTCCAGCTGGCCATCGACAGTGATGACCTGGGACCGGGGCTGCGGGAATGGCTGCCGGGCTTCACCGCCGGCCTCTCCGGGTAGCGCCGTGCCTACAGGTCCCATCTGGCCGGCCACCCTCGAGTGCGGCGACCTGGTCCTGCGGCCCATCCGGTACCGCGACAAAAAAGAGTGGACTGAAGTACGGTCGCGGAACAGTGAGTGGCTGGCGCCGTGGGAGGCCTCCAACCCGGACCCAACCGGCGGACTTCCCGACTACCGGCACATGGTCCGTTCCCTCAATGTGCAGGCGGCACAGGCTACCGCGCTGCCTTTCCTCATCACCGAGTGGCAGCCGGGCCTGCGGAACCCGGCCATCGTAGGCCAGCTGACCGTGTCGTCAATCGTCTGGGGTTCGGCCATGATGGCCACCTTGGGGTACTGGGTGGACCAATCCCGGGCGGGACGGGGAATAGCCCCGACATCGGTGGCACTGGTAACGGACCACTGCTTCCGGACGCTTGGCCTGCACCGGATGGAAATCAACATCCGGCCCGAGAACGGACCCAGCCTGCGGGTCGTGGAAAAGCTGGGTTTCCGGGACGAGGGATACCGCCCCCGTTTCCTGCACATCAACGGCAAATGGGCGGACCACCGGTCCTTCGCCCTGACCTCCGAAGAGGTCCCTGACGGCCTCCTGGGTCCGTGGCTGGCGTCGCGCCGGTCATAAATCCAACGGTTTGCCAGTGGGGGCACGACACACCGAAGCTAATGCGGCCTGAGCAGGCATGATGCTCATACGGTTTTGAGTGTGGACTTCCCCCTTAGCAGCTCAGTGATCCTTGTGGTTGCCGTCGCGCTCTGGATTGTATGGGTTGCCCCTTACGTCCTCCGGAACCGCCGGCACCAGTTCCAGCCCGCCGTCGACTTCCTGGCAGACGCCCCCGCCGATGACAGGCCGGATCCGCATGCCGGCCTGGTCCTGAACGTCGCCGCCCAGCAGGAGAAAGCCATGGAACCCAGGAAGAGTGCCGCATCCATTGCCGGCACTGCAAGCACCCCACCTGCGGCGCCGTTCCGCATTCGCTACGGCCGGACCGCCCTGGCACTCGCGGGACTGCTGTCCCTGGTCACCGCTTTTATCTCGGGTGTGCTGCTTCCCTTCGGCATCGGTTCGCCGGCCCTGCCGCTCGGCTGCACCCTGGTGACCGTCGCCTCGGTGGCACTGCTGCGCTGGCTCGCCGTCCGCGACCGCAAGGCCAAGGTGGACGCTGCCTTCCGTTCGGCCATGAGTGCGCCGGCACGCCGGCCGGAAGACGCCGTCGTACTGCCTTCGAAGCCCGCAGCGGCCCCCGCGCGGCCGGACAGCCCGCTTTTCGACGCCGAGGCAGGTGCGCCCAAAGTTAAGCCGCTGACCGCCGTGGAGCTTCGTGAAGCAGCCCTCGCCGTCGCTGTAGCTGCAGGGGACACCAGTGTGGCAGCGCCCGCTCCTTCTGCCCCTGCAAGCACCCCGTGGGAGCCGGTGGAGGTCCCCAAGCCTGTCTATGTGGAAGCCCCGAAGGCGGAGCGTCCGGAGCCGAAGCCGCTTGAGCTTCCGGAAGCGCCGAAGGCAGTGGGCAAGCCGTCACTGAAGCAGGGCGCCACTTCTACGCCGGCGGTGGAGGCGGCTGCCGCAGCGGAAGCACAGCAGCTGTCCAAGGCCCAAAGCGCCCTCAGCAACCTCGACGACGTCCTCCAGCGCCGGCGCGCATAGGACCCAGGAAGCGCCTTGCGTTCCTCCATGGCGTACCGCGCGGTTCGATTGGCATTGGGCCGGGAAAATTTGTAGCCTAGGGACACCGGTTCCGCACCGGCGGGCAGCAGCCCGTGAGGGCGCGGATACGTCCGGGGCTATAGCTCAGTTGGTAGAGCGCTTCGTTCGCATCGAAGAGGTCAGGAGTTCGAATCTCCTTAGCTCCACAATTTGCAGGCCCCCGGCCGGTCCCGGCGGGTGGCCGGGCCGCTCCTCAGGACAACAGTGGATTGCCAGGCCTTTCCCCTAAATAGCGGACCAAGTTGGGTGGCCGGTAGGTTGGATCGGCACCCTGCCGCCTCATCACCGAATCTGCCACCCGTTCGTGCGCGGGATCGGTTGAACCTATGGGCCTGACGTAGGCAGGAAGCATTCTCCATAAACCAACGCGGGATTCCTGGATCGGCGGCCACGGGTCGGAGGGCTCCACGGGCTCACCTGTCGCAGCCCCGAAGGCCTCGGGGCGGAAGGCAAGCCCTGCGCTCCGGGTGCGTTCAACGATCCATGCCAAGGCGACGTCGGAGAGCAGGGTGCTCCGGTTCCCGCCGCCCACGTCACCGTGGGTTCCGGTGAACCATACCTGTTCCAGTCTCTGGCCGTCCGCTTCTGCCTGCGGCTGCCAGAGTGCCGGTGCGAACGGTTTACGTTTTTCGTCTATTGCCAGGGCCTGGAATGCGTTGTCGACGCTTATGGACAGCGCAGTGTCGTGGAAGGCAAATCTGCGGTTGAACCTGTCGACGACAGGTACCCCGGTGAGCGGGATGCCGAGCGCGCCCACCGTGTCCCAGACCGCGATGCAATGGATCCGGGCCTCGTGGGAGAAGGACCGGCGGAAGAGCGTGGCTTCAACGGAACGCGGATTGGTGGTGGCAGTCCGGTCCCTGTAGAGGCTGTAGGCGTCGCCCAGCCTTCCCCGGAAACGCCGGCGCAGGATACCCGCGTTCCTGATCAATCCCGCGGTACTGCGGGCTGTGTAGGCTCCCCGGCTGAAGCCCAGCAGGAACAACTCGTCCCCCGGCTGGAAGTTCCCCATAATGAAGCGGTAGGCGGCGAGGATGTCGTAGGAGAGGCCTGCGCCGAAAGCGCCTCCACCGAGACGGTCGTGGCGTCCGGCGCCCACCCCGCGATGATAGAAGACCCTCTGCTCAATGTCAGTGCCGTTCCTGTCCTTGCCGGCAGAGGCGATCCCCAGGGCGAGTTTTGTGACATTGGTAGGGCACGGCTGCCCGTCTTCAGCCTGGTCGGGGGTTGCCCACGTTCCGTCGCAGCAAACTACTATGCGCTTGGCCATTTCGTCTTCCTGGGAATCCCGCCCCTCGACCCGGCCGCGGTCACGGCTGCCCGGGTCCCATCGGTATACACCCGGACGGGCTTCCCGTCCACAGACCACGCAACGCCGTCGGTGGGGGCGTTGTTGTGTGCCCGCTCCGGGTGGCTTAGCTTGGAGGCAGCAGCGGGCGGAACAGTGTCAGGAGCCGCGGGATGAATGGAACGACGGTCGGTAACCTGCGGGATTTCGGAGCCCACGACGTTGCCCTGGCCGGTGGAAAGGGAGCCAACCTTGGCGAACTGGTGCGGGCCGGCTTTCCGGTTCCGCCCGGGTTCGTGGTGACCACCACGGCATACCTCGCCATGCTCGAGGAATCCGGGGTGGGCGGCGAGCTTGGCCGGTTGCTTGAGGCTGGCGCGCCGCCGGCGGAGATCCGTACCCTTTTCACGGAGGCAAAGATGCCGGACCGTGTCCGCAAGGACATTGCCGCGGCTTATGCAAGCATGGGCCGGAGCCCGGTGGCGGTCCGTTCCAGCGCAACCGCCGAAGACCTGCCAGGTGCCACCTTCGCCGGGCAGCAGGACACCTACCTGAATGTCCATGGGGAAACGGCAGTGGTCCAGGCGGTGGCGGATTGCTGGGCGTCGCTGTGGACGGACCGGGCCATTTCCTACCGCCGCAGGCAGGGCGTCGATCCCGCCGGCGCAGCCATGGCCGTCGTCGTCCAGGAAATGGTGCGTGCCGACGCAGCAGGCGTTATGTTCACCGCCAACCCGGTAACGGGTGAGGGCAACGAAGTCCTCATCGATGCAAGCCCCGGCCTGGGTGAGGCGGTGGTTGCAGGCGAGGTCATCCCTGAACGGTATGTCCTTGACCGGGCGGGTGGAATACGCGCCTTTAGCCGGGGCTGGCATGAGGTGGTCATCCGGGCAGGGGCGGAAGGCGGTACCGAGAGATCCGTTGGGACGGGAGATTCCGTCCCCGGTATCGGGAGCGGCCAGGCCGCTGAGCTGGCACGGTTGGCGGTGAGCGTGCAGGACCACTTCGGCCGCCCCCAGGACATCGAATGGGCCATTGCGGGCAACCGCGTTTTCCTGGTGCAATCCAGGCCCATAACTGCCCTGCCCCCGCAGCCATTGCGGCTCAACCCGATCCAGCGCCTGCTGGCGCCCTTTTTGCTGGAGATGTTCCAGGTCCGCCCCTATCCCCTGGACGTCTCCGGGTGGATGCAGCGCGGGATCCTGGTCATGCTCCACGGCATAGCCGGCAGCGTGGGTGTTTCATTCCCGCCCTTGGAGAAGCTGTTGCCCGAAGAAGACGGCGTGGTTGTGCGGCTGATCCCGCCAGTACCCAGGCCCACCCTGCGGACGCTGCTCGCGCCTCTGTCCCTCGTCCGCCGGGCCAGGCGCTACGACCCTGCCCGGTGGACCCTCGACAGCAGGTTCCAAACCTTTCTGGACAACGTCAGCAGGCTTGCCGCCCACGACCCGCGCGCCCTCTCCTGGCAGGGAGTCATTGCGCTTGCCAACGAGGCCTTCACCACCATGCGGGGGATCACCGAGCTGAGGATCTCCTACTTTCCGGGGATACTCCTTCCCCAACTGGAACTGCGCCTGATGCTCCTGACGCTGGGCAAGCTGAAGCTTGCGCCGGCTCTCATCGCCGGTGCGGAAACCCGCACCAGCCAGGCCAACAAGGCGCTGGAGAATCTGGCTGGCCAGGTCAGGTCCAGTCCGGCCCTGAACCGGATCTTCAGCACCCTCCCACCGGATGAATTACTGGCAGCACTGGAGCAGGGAGGGGAATTCGCCGGGTTCCGGTCCTCCTTCGAAGGTTTCCTGGCCGAGTACGGCCACCGCGAAACGGTAAGTGTGGTGCTCAGCAGCGCACCTACATGGTCGGGCGCTCCCGAGGTGGTGCTCGGGCTCATTACGTCGATGATGGGTGGTCGCCCGCCCGTCCGGGACCAGACCGGCGAGGCGCTCGCGGACCTGATGCGGCATCCTGCCCTCCGCGTGCCCGTCCTCCGCCGCCACGCCTTGTCAGTGGTCCAAGCAGCCAAGGCCGGGATGGCGTTCCGGGAGGACAGCCACTTCCATGCCACGAAAGTGCTGCCGCCCCTGCGCAGGGCGCTGCTGGAGTTGGGGCGCCGCCTGGCCGTGGCCGGCGTTTTGGCGGACCCAGGGGACGTCAACCACCTGCGTTTCGAGGAACTGGCCGCAATGCCCGACGGCGGGGCGTTGCCGGCGGACGACCGGGAACGGTACCGCCGCCTGGTGCTGGCAAGGGCTGCCAAGCGCAGGGAGCTTGAGGGTATCCCGCTGCTGGACCCCGTTTCGTTGTTCGCCGGCTCCCGGCGGCCGCGCGGGGTCCTGGCCAGCGGCACGCCTGCCAGCCGGGGCCAGGCGACGGGGGCAGTGCGGATCATCCGCAGCCCGGATGAATTCGGGTTGCTGAGGAGCGGTGAAATCCTGGTCTGCCCCTACACCAACCCATCCTGGACCCCACTGTTCCAGCGGGCTGCTGCGGTGGTGGTGGATTTGGGCGGCGTCGGCTCCCATGCCGCGATCGTCGCCCGGGAGTACGGCATCCCGGCTGTCATGGGCACGGGGAACGGTACCAGCACCCTGGCTGACGGGCAGGCCGTGACGGTGGACGGAAGCACGGGTCGGGTCACCGCGGCCTGAACCAAAGCCAACGGCTGGATCGGAGGCAGACGCTGCGGGTGGTCAACGAGACGAAGCGCCGCTGGGCAAAACGCGGGCCCGATGGGCGCCCCGATCGAATTTCGGGGGCCTAGAGTGGGCCCATGGGAATCATCATCGGCCTTCTGGTCATCTGGCTCATCCTGTCCATCGTCGGCTTCGTCGTCAAAGGCCTCATCTGGCTCGCCATCATCGGCCTGGTCCTGTTTGTCGCCACCGGCGTCTGGGGCTGGCTGAAGCGCAAAACAAACGTCTGACCCACATCCGCCTGCCGGACCAATGGCTACAGGTCCGGCAGGGGCCGAAACCCCTGACGGCCAAAAGACCCTAGCCGCCCAGCGGCAGTCCGCACCATGCTTCTCTGCATGAGCCGCAGAGAGCCAGCCGTCGGTCCTGAGCCGGCGCTTCCGCCTATCCGGAAGAACACCCCCGCCAACCGCGCACTGCACCCTGACCGCCCCTGGATCCGCACTGTCCGGATCCTTGTCGGGTTGTTCGTGCTCGCCGCGCTCGTCCAAAAGACGTTTGACGCCACCCTCCCCGGTAACGATGTGGACATTCCGCAGCTTTACTCGGAGTTCACCATCCATGGGAACCTTGTCTTGGGGCTCGTTTTGATTGTTTCGGGTGTCCGGCAGCGCAGCCGGCTGCCGCTGTGGTGGGACCACCTTTTCGGTGCGCTGGTCCTGTATCTGGTGATGACGGGGATTATCTACGTGGTGCTGGTGGCTCCGCCGGGGGAGCCCTGGTGGAGCTGGGACCTGTATTGGCCCCAGATGGTCCACCACCGACTCGCTCCGCTGGTAACCGCGCTTGACTGGCTGCTGGTCACCAGGACGGTCCGCGGGACGTGGTGGCGGCCCCTTGCCTGGTTGGGCTACCCGGTGGCGTTCCTGGCGTTCTCCTGGATCCGCGGGGGTCTGGACGGGTGGTATGTCTACGATTTCCTGGATCCAACGCTCGACGGCGGGTGGGCAGGAGTGTTCGTTGCCACAGCGCAGGTCCTGGTTGCGTTCCTGGTTGTTTCGGCCATTGTCCATGCGGCGGGCAATGCGCGGGTGGCGCTGGCTGCGGGACGGCCGGCCCGGCCAGAGAGCATCCGGGGCACCACGGGAGTGGCCGCCTGAGCGCTGCCGCCTGAGGTCCGGGCCTGCGGTGCCCGAACCCTGGGATCCCTAAATCCAGCCCTTCTTTTTGAAGATCCCGTACATGGCGGCCCCGGCAGCCACCATGAGGACCAGGGCAAAGGGATAGCCGAGGGTCCAGTGGAGCTCGGGCATACTGTCGAAGTTCATGCCGTAGATGCCAGCCACAAACGACGGCGCGAAGAGGATTGCTGCCCAGGACGAGATCTTCTTGACCTGTTCGTTCTGCTCGGCGCTGGCCTCGTTCTGCCGGTTGGCAGTCAGTGTTCCGTCCAGGGTCAGGGCGTTCTGCAGCAAGTCCCGGAACGAGTCGGCCCGGGAAATCACCCGCTCGACGTGGTCTTCCACGTCGCGCAGGTTGTGCCGCAGTTCAGTTTCCACCTGGTACTTCTCGAAGCCCCGCTTCAGCTGGTCCAGCATTTCCGGCAGGGGGTGGATGGCGCGCTGGAACTGGATCACTTCGCGGGCCAGCTCATAAATCCGGCGTGAGACCGAGGAGTCGCCGCTGAACAGCTGGTCCTCAATCTCGTCAATGTCGTTCTCCAGCCCGGCCACCACCGGCGCGTAGTCATCCACCACCCGGTCCAGCAGGGCGTAGAGCACAGCCTCGGGGCCGTGCTGGAGGAGGTCCGGCCGGGCCTCCAGCCGCTGCCGCACGCGGGCCACGCCGGCCGTTTCCGCATGCCGCACCGTCACTACAAAGTTCTTCCCGGTGAAGACGTGGAGCTCACCGAACTCCACGCTCTCGTCCGCATCCAGGTACCGGGCAGGCCGCAGGACCGTGAAGAGGTTGTCGTCATACCGCTCAAGCTTGGGCCGTTGGTGGGCCGAAACGGCATCCTCCACTGCAAGCGCGTGGAGCCCGAACTCGTTGGCGACCGCGCTCATTTCTTCCGCAGTGGGCCGGTAGAGCCCGATCCATGCCATGCCGCCGTGCCGGGCCAGCGTCTCAAAGGTCTGCTCAAGGCTTTCGGGCTCGGCGTGGCGGACGCCGTTGACGTAGACGGCGTTATCGATGATGGTCATTCAGGAAATCCTAGCCGTGGCTGCGGCACTGCTGAGGCCGCTGATGAGGGGTTCGGTGCGGTAGGGGATATGGGTGTGCAGGGCCAGGACGGTCTCTGTCCGGATAACTCCCTTGATCCTCAGGACCTGCCGCAGGGATGACTGGAGGTTGTGGGTGTCGGTGGCAACCACCCGGCACCAGACGTCGCCCCGGCCGGAGATTTCATGGACTTCCAGGACCTGCGGGATGAGGCGCAGCGCCGCCACCACGCCGTCGAGCTCGCGGTGGGAGACTTCAATCGTTACGAACGCCACCACGTCATAGCCCACCGCCTCCAGGTCCACCTCGCGGCCGCCCGGGCGCAGCACGCCGGCGCGGAGCAGGCGGCGCACGCGCGACTGCGCCGTGTTGCGGGCGATGCCCAGCGAGTCGCTGAGCTCACCGATCTGGATCCGGGGATCCCTGATGAGGGCCAGGAGGATCTTCAGGTCTGTAGGGTCCAACTTGTTCACGATCGTCACTCTCCATCACGCCAGCACCCATATGTTGATGATTTTGCTCAATTATCCGCCAGATATCGGATGGATAGTGCAGCCGTGCCGCACTCTTGAACCAACACAGTTGTATCCGCGCCGGGCTCCCACAAGGACCACCCGCCGCGGCGGACCCCTAAGGCGGCACAATGACGGTCTTCAGCGAACTGCGCATGCGTCCGGTAACGGCCACGCCCAGCGGGTGGAATGCGTCCACCACGGCACGGCTGGTGATTTCCGGGGCGGCCATCTTCATGCTCCTGGTGGGCGCCAACCTCGCCACGCCGCTGTACCCCTTGCTGCAGGCCAACCTGGGACTGTCCAGCCTGGAGGTAACCGCAGCCTTCGCCAGCTATGTCCTGGCGCTGGTGGGAACGCTGCTCCTGGCCGGGCACTGGTCGGACCATATCGGCCGGCGGGCGGCCCTCCTGGTCGCCGTGCTGACCGGACTTGCGGGCGGCTGGATCTTTGCCGGGGCCCAGACGCTCGCGGCCCTGTGCGCCGGCCGGGCCCTGCAGGGGATGGCAGTTGCGCTCGCCACGGGAGCCAGCGCGGCGGCCCTGCGTGAACTGCTTCCGTCCCGGCCGGAGTGGGCATCGCGCTTTACCCTGCTGGCATCCTCAGGGGGAGTTGCGGCAGGCCCCGTCATCGGCGGCCTGCTGTCCCAGCTTCCGGGCGCCACCACGGCTCCCTACGCTGTCCATTCCGTGCTGCTCGCCGGGCTCCTGGTGCCGCTTTACCTGATCCGCGCCCGCCCGGCCATCGTGGTGCCTGCGGTGTCCCGGCCGCTGCATGCCCTTGCACCGCGCCGGCCTTCCGTGTCCAGCCAGGCGAGGGGCCCTTTCTGGCTGGCATCCGGCGTCGGCTTCCTCAGCTTTGCCGTGTTTGGCTTCTCCCTGTCGCTGGCCCCGGGCTACTTCGCCCAGGTCCTGGGCACGGACTCCCGGCCGCTGATCGGCGTGCTGGCGGGCCTGCCGCTTGGTGCGTCGGCCCTGAGCCAGCTGGTGACGGTCCGCGGGCGCCTGACCGTGCCAGTGGGCCTGGCCGTCCTCGGCATTTCCGTCATGCTGCTGGGGGCCGCCGGTGCCTGGCGCAGTCCCCTGATGCTGGTGGGGGCCGCCGTTGCCGCGGGGGTGGGGCAAGGGCTGGCGTTCCGGACAGTCTTCAACGACGTGGCGGCCCGGGTGGAACCGGCACGCCACGCGCAGATCATCAGCACCGTCTACGTCATCACCTACCTGGGAAGCGCCGTGCCGGTGCTGGGCCTGGGCTGGGCCAGTGCGGCGTTCGGGATGGCAGCTGCCGTGCAGGGCTTCGTCCTGCTGTGCGGCACAGCGGCCCTCGTTCTTGCCGCCGCAACGGTGCTCCAGCCGGCAAGGCGGCAGGCCGCCGCCTGAGCAGTCGCCGTGGTCCGGTGCTAGTCCGGAAGCGGGCCGTGGTTGCCCTGGATGTGTTCGAAGACGAGGGTGGTTTCGGTGTGGCCCACCACGGGGTCGGTGGCCAGGTTGTCCAGTACCCAGTCGCGCAGGTCTTCGGTGCTTCCGACGGCGATGTGCAGCAGGTAGTCGACCGAACCTGAGGTGTGGAAGGTGGAAAGCACGGCAGGCAGGTGCGGCACGCGTGCGGTGAAACGGTCGATCTGGTCCCTGTCGTGGGCGCGGAGCCGTACAGCCACCAGCGCCTGCACGGACCTGCCGATCGCGGACAGGCTCAGCTTCGCCTCGTAGCCCTGGACGATGCCACGCTCCGAAAGAGCCCGTGTCCGCATCAGGGCGGTGGAGGGTGCAATTCCCACCATCTCGGCGAGCTGTTTATTGGAGATCCTGGCATCCGCCACCAGGGCCGCGAGGAGACGCTCGTCGATGGCGTCCAGCGCCTCCAGGGGCGCCCCGGGCCTGCTGTTCCTGGCATTCGTACTCACTGCGGTTCCTTCCAAGCGGTCCTAGTTCATCCTAGACCGCAGAATCACCGCTACCCGCGCAGCAGCGGCGCGCCCTGCCGAACATCCAAACCATAATGCGGCCGCGTGGGCCCGGTTAATTCGCCCATACCTCAGGAGGCGGGTTCCGCCCCGGGATGGACGACGGCGACAGTTGCGGCAGTCAGGCACGCCAGGACCATGACGCCTCCCGCAAGGGCGCTCCAGCCCCACGCCTGGAAGACCAGGCCGCCGGCCCAGCCCAGCAGGCTGGAACCCAGGTAGTAGGCAAGGTTGTACAGCGACGCCGCCTGCGCCCGTCGGGTCCTGGCGATGGCGCCGGTCCAGCCCGAGCCGATGCTGTGGGCTGCAAAGAAGCCGCCGGTAAACACCACCAGCCCGGCCAGGATCAGGACCAGGGACTGGACGAGGGTCAAGGCCAGTCCTGCCAGGGACAGCGCAAGTCCTGCCAGCAGCACGTTCCGGCGGCCGTACCGCATGGTCATCCCGGCGGCCCAGCGCGAGGAAAACGTACCGGACAGGTAGGCCAGGAAGATCAGGCTGATCACCGTGGCCGGGAGCCCGAACGGGGCACCGGAGAGCCGGAAGCCCAGATAGTTGTAAACCGCCACGAACCCGCCCATCATCAGGAACGCCTGGGCGTACAGGGCCAACAACCTGATGTTCCCCAGGTGGCCGCCGAGGGTCCGGACGGCATTGCGGAGGCCGGAGGCCCGGGCAGGGATGAAACCCCTGGCCCGTGGCACCAGGACAAGGAATGCGACGGCGGCAACGGTCGCCAGCAGGGACACAGCCAGGGCTGCCGACCGCCATCCCCAGAGCTCCCCAACGGGCCCCGCCACCAGCCGGCCGGACAGTCCTCCCAGCGTGGTGCCGGCAACGTAGCTGCCAGCGGCCAGGGCGGCATGGGCCTTGCTGACTTCCTCGTTGAGGTAGGCAATCGCGATGGCGGGAATGCCGCCCAGCGCCATTCCCTCCAGCAGCCGCAGGACCAGCAGCATGGTGAAGCTGGTGGACATCGGCACCAGCAGCCCCAGGACGGTGGCAGCGGTGATGCCCCACATCATGGCCTTCACCCGGCCGATCCTGTCGGCCAGGAACGACCAGGGAATCACTGTGGCGGCCAGGCCCACGGTGGCAAGGGAGATGGTGAGGGCGGCCTCGGCAGCGGTGATGCGCAGGTCGGCTGCCAGGAGGGGAAGGACAGCCTGGGTGGAGTAGAGCTGGGCGAAGGTGGCCACACCCGCGCAGGACAGGCCGGCCAGGATCCGCCCGTAGGCCCTGGATCCTTTGGCATGGCCGGTCCAGAGGGGGGAAGCGTCAGTGCCGGCGCCTGCATTCTGTGGCATCCAACCAGCGTAGTCCGCCCACAATAAATGCTTCCAATGCATGTTTTGTGTAAAGCTGATAGCCAAAGCGGATCATTCAGGGTGCGAAAGGGGCTGTCATGGAACCGGACCGGAAGCAGTTGGCCCAGCTGTTGCCACTCCTGCCGGTGCTCGCCGAACTGGGCCGGACAGAGCACGTGACAGAGACGGCGGAACTCCTTGGAGTACCCCAGTCAACGGTGAGCCGGGCACTTGCGCGGGCCAGCGCCGCCGTCGGCACCGAACTCCTGGTCCGGGACGGCCGGGGAGTCCGCCTGACTCCTGCCGCCCGGACCCTGCTGCCCTTCATTGAGCAGGCGCTGGCGGAGTTCCAGGCCGGTCTGGACCTGGTGCGCAATGAGTCCGACGTGGCCAGGGGCACCGTCTCCGTGTCCTTCCAGCACACCTTCGGCGAAGCCACCCTTCCGCTGCTGATCAGTGCCTTCCGTGCCCGGCACCCCGGCACGGGCTTCCGGCTCAGCCAGGGCGCCCGCAGTACCTGCCTGGAAGAGTTGTCATCGGGGGAGGCTGACCTTGCCCTCACCGCACCCGTCGCTCCACCCGGCAAAAACCTTGATTCGGCGCCGCTGTACCGCGAGCCGCTGCGCCTGGTGGTGCATCATGCCCATCCGCTCGCGCGGCAGCGCATGGCCCGGATGGCCGACATCCGGACGGAACCGGTGGTGGTGATGAGGCCCGGCTACGGGCTGCGTTCCCTCACCGACGCGCTCTTCCGGGAGGCCGGATACCGCCCGCGGATCGCCTTCGAAAGCCAGGATTCCCATACCGTCCGTGGCCTGGTCTCTGCCGGCCTTGGCGTCAGCATCCTGCCGCCGGGCGGCGACGCTCCCGGCCGGACGCCGCGTCCTGAAACGGGAGACCTCGGGTGGGTGGAGGTTCCCCTGGACTCGGCGCTCGCCTTCCGGGAAGTCGGCCTGAGCTGGCGGCGCCGGAAGACCGAAAGCGAGCCGGTTCCGGCCAGGCTTTTCCGTGAGCTGGTGGTGGGGCAGGGGCCCTCCTTGCTGGCCGGGCTGGTCACCGGCCCAGGCGGTTGAGCCGGGGAAAATGTCCGACGGCGGCGGCTGGCTTCCGGTGCCGGGGCGGCGGGGTGCCAAACACCATGGGGCAAGTACCCTTGTGACGTGACAAACACCCAGAACCCCTCTGCCACTCCTTTTGATCAAGCGGCAGGCTCCGCGCCGAGTCCTTTGCACGGCATCACGATCGGGCTGGACATCGGCGGCACCAAGACGCATGGCATCCGTTTCGAGGACGGCCTCCCCGTGGCCGATGAGTCGGCCGGAAGCTCCAACGTCCAGAATGTGAGCCGTGAACAGGCGGCACGCAACCTTGCGGACCTGTTCGCCAGGATCGGCGGAGGACGGGTGGACCGGGTGTACGCGGGATCGGGCGGAATCGATACCGATGAAGACGCGTCCGCCCTGGCTGCGCTGATCCAGCCCCTGGCCCCCGAAGCACGCGTCACCGTTGTCCATGACTCCCGCCTCCTGCTGGCCGCGGGCCGCGCCGCCACCGGCGTAGCGGTCATTGCGGGCACCGGATCTGCCGCGTGGGGACGCAATGCCGGCGGCGGCGAGGCCAGGGCCGGCGGTTGGGGATACCTGCTGGGGGATGAAGGCAGCGGCTACTGGCTGGGCCGGGAAGCGGTGCGGCACAGCCTCCGCAGGATGAACCAGGGCCTGCCCGTCGACCAGCTCACGGCGGCGCTCCTGGCGTCCTGCGGGCTGGACCATCCCAACAAGCTCATCGCCTTGTTCCACTCCCCGGACACCGGGAGGCGCTTCTGGGCGCAGCAGGCAAGGCACGTCGTGGAAGCCGCGGCCTCCGGGCACCAGGACAGCGCAGCCCTGCTGGACCAGGCCGGGCAGGACCTCGCGGCCCTGGCCGGCCAGGTGCTGGGCCAGCTGAAAATTGCGGGTCCAGTGATCCTGGGCGGAGGGCTTGGCATGAACGTGGCGCCCCTGCAGGAGTCCTTCCGCCGGAACCTCGCCGAAACCGGCGTTACGGACGTCAGGGTGCTGGACCAGGAACCGGTGTTCGGCGTCCTGCAGTTGGTGGCGGAACCCGCTTAGCCCACGGAACGCTTCCGGGGTGTCAGCCGGACGCCGGGGAGCGGGGGAGCGGGAATGCGGCCGGCCTCCGCCCCGGCGTCCGGGCCGTGGCCGGGCACCAGGCCGTAGCGGGCTGCCGCCGTTTCAGCGTCCGCCAGCCCGGCCTGCGCTTCCCAGTCCTCCCTGGCCTGTTCCACTTCGTCATGGGTGCGGCCCACGAAGTTCCACCACATCAGCAGTTCCTCACCAAAGGGCTCGCCGCCGATCAGCAGGAACCTCGTGTCGGGCAGGGCCTCCACTCGAAGTTCGCTGCGGCCGGTGCCCAGGTAGCCCAGCGGCCCCGCCGGCAGGTCCTGTCCGTCCACCGCCAGGCCGCCGTCGAGCACCAGGATGCCGTGCTCAAAGCCGGGGTTCAACGGCAGCACCGCGTCCCCTTCGCAGGAAACGTCCGCGCCGACGATCGGCGAAAACATGGTTGCGGGGGAGACCACCCCTGCCAGTTCTCCCACCATGACCGTCGCCGTGAAGCCCCGGCCGGCGGCGCGCGGCAGTTCCCGGTGCTGTTCGAACGCCGGTTCCCTGTGCCGGTCGGCGTCCGGAAGGGCAACCCAAAGCTGCAGGCCCCGCTGCAGCGGCAACTCCCCGCCGTCGGCAGGAAGTACTGCAAATTCGGAGTGCGATACGCCGTGGCCTGCTGTCATGATGTTCAGCTCTCCGGGGCGCACCACCACGTCGCTGCCCACGCTGTCCCGGTGGTGGATGTGCCCCGCCAGCGGCCAGGTCACCGTCTGCAGCCCGATGTGGGGATGGGGAAGGACGGACATCGCGGTCCGGTCCGGACCGAAACTGTCCAGGAAGCACCAGGCCCCGATGGTGGGGAGGCCGCGCTGGGGCAACGTGCGTTTGACGTTCATGGCGCGGACCCCACCCAGCGGCACCTCACGTTCAGGCCACAGCTGCAGGCAGGGGCCGGACGTCCCTCCTGCGGGGGCGGGCGGGCAAACTTCCTGCTGGGGCGAAACTTCCAAGTTGGTCACGCCTCCACTTTAGGCCCGGCTGCGGCGGCCGGACAGGAAGCCACTGTCCGCCCGGATCCCGGGAAACCCATCCACCGCAACCGGGGTTCCGAATGGTTACAGTAGGGATTCCTTTGCGCGGATTAGGGCCTCAGCTGCTGAAGCCTGCCATCGTTTGGGCTACCGTAACTAACAGCGTGCTTATGGCAATTTCGCGGTGCTGGGAACAGCCCGTCCAAGAGAACAGGTAAGTCCGCACCATGGACCAGGCGATGATCGAGTTCCAGAGTGTTACCAAGCAGTATCCTGGCGGCCAGCCGGCTGTGGACGGACTGTCCATGTCCATCGCCAAAGGTTCCGTCACCGTCTTCGTGGGCCCTTCAGGCTGCGGAAAGACAACGTCCCTCAGGATGATCAACCGCATGGTGGAACCCACGTCCGGGACCATCACCGTGGACGGCCGCGACGTCACCACGGTACCGGCGGCGGAACTGCGCAGGTCCATGGGCTACGTCATGCAGTCGGCCGGGCTGCTGCCGCACCGCTCCGTCCTGGACAACATCGCCACCGTTCCGCGGCTGAACGGTGTGTCGAAGGCGAACGCCCGCAGGCGGGCGGAGGAGCTCCTGGACGTGGTGGGCCTGGCGCATTCCCTGGGCGCGCGCTATCCGTCGCAGCTGTCCGGCGGCCAGCAGCAGCGCGTCGGCGTGGCCCGCGCCCTCGCTGCAGATCCGCCCGTGCTCCTCATGGATGAGCCCTTCAGCGCAGTGGATCCCGTGGTCCGCGACGAGCTCCAGCATGAGCTGCTGCGGCTGCAAAAGGACCTGGCCAAGACCATCGTTTTCGTGACCCACGATATCGATGAAGCCACCATCCTGGGCGACAAGGTGGCTGTCTTCGCTACCGGCGGCAAGCTGGCCCAGTACGCCTCGCCTGAGGAGATCCTGCGGGCGCCCGCCAACAACTTCGTGGCTTCCTTCGTGGGGCGGGACCGCGGCTTCCGCCACCTCGGTTTTTCCCCCTCGGACGGCGTGGCGATCCATCCGGTGCCCACGATTATCCGGGCTTCCGGCGGGTACGAATCGGACTCCAGTGCTGCCGGCGGCTGGCAGCTCGTGGTGGATGCGGACAAGCGCCCGCTGGGCTGGTCGGCACCCGGCACGGAGACGGAACTCGTTCCCGGCGGTTCGCTGTTCCGCCCGGGAGAGAGCCTGCGCCGCGCCCTGGATGCTGCCCTGTCCTCGCCGTCGGGCCTTGGCGTCGCCGTCGATGCCGAAGGCGTGGTCCTGGGCGTGGTCCGCGGCGGTGAAGTGCTGGCATTGATCGAAGAAGCCCGGCAGATGCGGCAGGCTGCCCTCTGATGGAATGGTTCCTGGCCAACACCGGCATGATCCTGGAACGGGGCGGCCAGCACCTGGTGCTGGCCATCGTTCCCATGGTCCTGGGCCTGTTCATCTCCATCCCGCTGGCACAGTTGGCCCGGAAAAACAGTGCCCTCCGCTCCGTGGTCCTGACGGCCTCCTCACTCCTCTACACCATCCCGTCGCTGGCGCTGTTCATCATCCTCCCCACCATCCTGGGCACCCGGATCCTGGATCCGCTCAATGTGGTGGTGGCACTGACCATTTATGCCGTGGCACTCCTGGTCCGCGCGGCCCTGGATGCCTTCGACTCCGTGGACGCGGATGTCAGCCAGGCCGCGCAGGCCATGGGCTTCAAGCCGCTGGCCCGGTTCCTGCAGGTTGACCTGCCGCTCTCCCTCCCGGTCCTGTTCGCCGGCCTCCGGGTAGTGTCCGTCAGTAACATCTCGCTGGTCAGCGTCGCGGCGCTCTTGGGAGTTGGCAACCTGGGCATGCTCTTCACAGACGGGCTCCAGCGCGACTTCGTCACCGAGGTGGTGGTGGGCATCATCGCCATCCTGGTCCTGGCGCTGCTGATGGATGCCGTCCTGGTCCTGCTGGAACGCATCCTCACACCATGGGAGCGGACGGGCAGCCGGCGGGACCCCAGCGCCGGGCCTCTCTCATCGGAAGCACCTGCCGCAGCGGAGCGCTTTGCCCGGCCGAAGACCGGGGGTGGCAACGCATGAGCAACGTCTTCGCCGACACGTTCGCCTGGCTCGCCAACCCGCTGCACTGGTCCGGAAGCATGGGCATCCCCGTCCGGCTGGGGGAGCACCTGCAGTACACCGCACTGGTGATGGTGATCGCCACCGCCATCGCAGTACCCGTCGGGCTGTTCGTCGGCCACACGGGAAGGGGCCGGGTGGCCGTGGTGGCCCTGGCCGGCGCCCTCCGCGCCCTGCCCACCCTTGGCCTGCTGATCCTGTTCGTGCTGCTGGCGGGTATCGGGCTGATGCCCCCCGTCTGGGCCCTGGTGATCCTCACAGTGCCCCCGCTCCTTGCAGGGACCTACGCGGGCATCTCCAGCGTCGACCGGAACGTGGTGGACGCTGCCCGGGCCATGGGCATGACGGAGCTGCAGGTCCTGTTCCGGGCCGAGCTGCCCAACGCCCTCACCGTCATGTTCGGTGGCTTCCGGACCGGCGTGCTGCAGGTGATCGCCACCGTCTCGGTGGTTGCGTACATCAACCTCGGCGGCCTGGGCCGGTATCTCTTCGATGGACTTGTCCTCAGCGACTTCCCCCAGATGCTGGGAGGTTCCCTCCTCATCGCAGTGCTGGCCATCGCCGTCGACCTGGTCCTGTCCCTGTTCCAGAGGCTGTTCCTGACACCAGGGGCATCGAAGCTGTCCTTCCGCAGCCAGGAGGCTGCGGTTGATCTCACAGACCCCGTTGTTGCGGAGACTGTTGTACAAGGAGGTAAGTCATGAAAGAAAGCCGTCCCCAGCGCCTCGGCAGGCGGGCGTTCAGCGGCCTGGCCGCCGGGCTTGGCCTGGCAGTGGCGCTGTCCGCCTGCGGCGGTTCGTCCGATCCGCTGAAGAACGCGCCCGCATCCAGTGCCGCCGCTTCCGGTGGTGCTACTTCTTTGGTGGTGGGCTCCGCGGACTTCCCGGAAAGCCAGATCATCGCCGAGCTGTACGCCGGCGCGCTGAACGCCAACGGCATCACCGCCACCACCAAACCGAACATCGGCTCCCGCGAGGTCTACTTCAAGGCCGTCCAGGACGGTTCGGTGGATGTGGTGCCGGACTACAGCGGCAACCTGCTGCTGTACGTGGACAAGGAAGCCACGGAAGTCTCCGCAGGGGACATCGCCAAGGCGCTGCCGGGCAAGCTGCCGGACGGGCTCGGCGTCCTGGACGTTTCCAAGGCCGAAGACAAGGACGCCATGGTGGTCACCAAGGCAACGGCGGAGAAGTACCAGCTGAAGTCCATTGAGGACCTGGCCAAGGTCTGCAGCGAGATCGTCGTGGGGGCTCCGGCCACCTTCGCCGAGCGTGCCTACGGCCTGCCCGGGCTGAAGAAGAACTACAACTGCGTGCCCAAGAAGCTGGAGCCCTTCAGCGATGGCGGTGGCCCGGTGACGCTTAAGGCGCTGCTTGAGGACCAGGTGCAGGTGGCCGATATCTACACCACCACGCCGTCCATCGCGGACAACGACCTTGTGGTGCTGGAGGATCCCAAGAACAACTTCATTGCCCAGCAGGTCCTGCCCCTGTACAACAAAGCCAAGATGACGGACAAGGCCAAGCAGGCGCTGAATTCGGTGTCCAGCACCCTCACCACGGATGACCTGATCAACCTCAACCGGGCGGTCAGCGGCAGCCAGAAGCAGGACGCCAAGACGGCAGCAAACAACTGGCTCAAGGAGAAGGGAATCGTTAAGTAGCGTCCCGTTCCCTGCCCCTGCGGGCAGCAACACCCTGGTGATTAACGACGGCGGCTGCCGGGCTTTCGAAGGTCCGGCAGCCGCCGTCGGCATGTGGCGGATGTCTCAACGGCCGTGCATCCTTCCTGTGGCATATTTGAGGGATGGCAGAATTCAGGCAGTCCACGAAGCTCAACAACGTTCTTTATGACATCCGTGGACCGATCCTTGAGGCCGCCCAGCAGATGGAGGCCGAGGGCCACCGCATCCTCAAGCTGAACATCGGCAACCCGGCGCCGTTCGGCTTCGAGGCGCCGGACGCCATCCTGGTGGACATGATCCGCCACCTGCCCCACGCCCAGGGCTACAGCGATTCCCGCGGCATCTTTTCGGCCCGCACCGCCGTTTCGCAGTACTACCAGACCCGCGGTATCCAGAACATCCACGTTGACGACATCTACCTGGGCAACGGCGTCAGCGAGCTCATCACCATGTCCCTGATGGCGCTGCTCGATTCAGGCGACGAGGTGCTCATCCCGACGCCGGACTACCCGCTCTGGACGGCGTCTGTGGCGCTCGCCGGCGGCAAGCCGGTGCACTACCTCTGCGATGAAGAGTCCGGCTGGCAGCCTGACCTGGAGGACATGGAAGCCAAGATCACGCCCCGCACCAAGGGCATCGTGGTCATCAACCCGAACAACCCCACCGGCGCTGTATACCCGGAAGAGACCCTGAAGCGCATCGTGGCCCTCGCCGAAAAGCACGGCCTGGTGGTTTTCGCCGACGAGATCTACGAAAAGATCCTGTACGAGGACGCCGTCCATGTGAATCTGGCCGGCCTCACCGGCGACCACGTCCTGTGCCTGACCTTCAGCGGATTGTCCAAGGCGTACCGTGTCTGCGGATACCGGGCCGGCTGGATGGCGATCTCAGGACCCAAGAAGGATGCCGCGGACTACCTCGAAGGCATCAACCTCCTGGCGAACATGCGCCTGTGCGCGAACGTCCCGGCCCAGCATGCCATCCAGACGGCGCTGGGCGGTTACCAGAGCATCAATGACCTCATCCTGCCGGGCGGCCGGCTGCTGGAACAGCGCAACAAGGCCTACGACATGTTGAACGCCATTCCCGGCGTCAGCACCCAGCAGGCCAAAGGCGCCCTGTACCTCTTCCCCCGGCTTGACCCTGAGGTCTACCACATCCGGGACGATGAGAAGTTCGTCCTCGACCTCCTGAGGGAACAGAAGATCCTGGTGTCCCATGGCCGGGCCTTCAACTGGGTGCGCCCGGACCACTTCCGCATGGTGACGCTGCCCAACGTGAAGGACATCGAAGAAGCCATCGGGCGCATGGGGGACTTCCTAAGCAGGTACCAGGGGAACTAGCCTGTGCTCACGGGCCGCCGGGCCCGTGCACCCTTTGCGGAAAGGAACCCCATGGCCCGCGTCGTTGGCTTCGACCAGCATCCGTCCCAGACCCTCAGGGCAGGGGAGGGGTTCTCCCTTGCGGCAGTAGACCCGGGCTCGACGCCCGGCTACAGCGGAAACAAGGACAACGGCAAGCTGCTGCTGGCCGAGATGGACGACGAACTCGCTGGGCTGCAGGAAAAGCTGTTCGCCGAGTCCCGCTTTGGGGGGACCCAACGCATCCTGCTGATCTTGCAGGCAATGGACACCGCCGGCAAGGGCGGGATCGTCAGCCATGTCATGGCAGCCATGAACCCCCAAGGTGTCCAGTTCAAGGCGTTCAAGGCCCCCACCGACGAGGAAAAGTCCTATGACTTCCTGTGGCGGATCGAGAAGGAAGTGCCGGCTGCCGGCATGGTGGGTGTCTTTGACCGCTCCCACTACGAGGACGTCCTCATCCATAAGGTCCACAATTGGGCCAGCCCGGACGAGATTAAGCGGCGGTACGTTGCCATCAACGAATTCGAGGCCAGGCTGACGGATTCCGGGACTAAGGTGGTCAAGGTGATGCTGCACATCAGCGGGGATGAGCAAAAGGAACGGCTGCTGGCCCGGCTGGACAACCCCGCAAAGCATTGGAAATACAGCCACGGCGACCTTGACGAGCGCGCGTTCTGGGACGACTACATGAGCGCCTACCAGGCGGCGATCGACGAAACAAGTACGCCGGACGCACCGTGGCACGTTGTTCCGGCCAACAAGAAGTGGTTCGCCCGCATCGCCGTCCAGCAGCTGCTGCTCGGCGCCCTGTCCGGCATGAACCTGAAGTGGCCCAAGGCGGATTTCGATGTCGCCGCCGAACGGGAGCTCGTGGCCCGCTCCTGACCCCGACGCCTGGTGCGGCGCGCTGGCCGCCCCAGGGGGTTTTGGCTGTTCCGGCCCTACTTACAGTGGCTGGTCGCGGGCAGCGGCCAACCGTTTCCGTGCGCCTTCCAGCCACTCTTCGCAGCGCGCGGCCAAGGCCTCACCGCGCTCCCATAGGGCCAGGGATTCCTCCAGGCTTGCCCCTCCTGCCTCCAGCCTGCCCACCACTGCGATGAGCTGTTCCCTGGCTTCCTCGTAGCTCAGGGCTGCGACATCGGACTCTGGTTTCTGCTCGGTCATGCCTTCCCTTCCACTTCCTGGTGCTGGTCTTGGTTTCCTCGGTGCGGTGCCCCGGTGGACTCTGCGGAACCGGTGGAGGTGGCTCCGAAGCGGCCCTCCGCCACCCGGATGGACAGGGCGGCGCCCGCGGGCGCCTCGGCCGGCCTGCGGACGACGGCGTGGCCGGCTTCAGCGATCCGTGCGGCCTGGTCTCCCGCCAGTTCGACGACGGCGTACCCCCGGTCCAGGGTCTTCTGCGGTGAGAGCGCGCGCACCTGGGCTTTCAGGTGCTGGAGCTGGTCTGCTGCCCGTACCACCGTTGAGCTCACTGCAGCGGAGGAGCGCCGCAGGAGCCGCTCGATTTCCTCGCCGCGGACCGAGACCATGCCTTCGGGCGCCGCCATGACAGGACGGGAATGCAGTGCCGCCAGCCGGTCCGACTCCCGGTCCACCAACCGCTCCATGCAGCGCCGCACCTGTTCCCGCGCCTGGCGGACGCCGGCAAGCTCCTCGGATACCTCCGGCACGATCCGCTTGGCGGCGTCGGTGGGGGTGGAGGCCCGCAGATCGGCGACATCATCAAGCAGCGGGCGGTCCGCCTCATGGCCAATGGCACTCACTATTGGCGTGTTGGCGGCGGCCACGGCACGGATCAGCTCCTCGCTGTTAAAGGGCAAAAGATCCTCAAGTGCCCCGCCGCCCCGGGCGATGACGATGACATCCACCTCCGGCCGCCCATCAAGTTCACGCAGGGCACGGATCACCTGGGCCACGGCCGTGTTCCCCTGGACGGCAACCTCGCGGATCTCGAACTCCACCGCAGGCCACCGCAGGGCCGCGTTGCGAAGGATGTCCTTCTTGGCGTCCGAGTCCCGTCCCGTGATCAGGCCGATGCGGTGCGGGAGCAGGGGCAACCGCTTCTTCCGGGAGTCGGCAAAGAGTCCCTCGGTCGCGAGGGCCTGCCGCAGCCGTTCAATCCGGGCCAGCAGGTCACCCAGTCCGACCGGACGGATGTCCCGGACCAGCATGTTCAGCCTGCCTGTCTTCAGCCAGAATTCCGGTTTCAGCAGGGCTACCACCCGTGAACCGCGTTCCAGCGGAAGGTTCTGCCGCTCCAGGACCTTGGTCCACACCGAAGCGGGAAGTGACACCTCAGCATCCACATCGCGAAGGGTGATGTAGGCGTTGGTGCCGCGGCGGTTCAGCTCAATGACCTGCCCTTCCACCCACGCCGACGGGGTGCGGTCGATGTGGGCCTTCAGCTTCTGCGACAGCAGCTGCAGCGGCCACGGGTTGTCCGGGCTGGTTTCCGCTGCCGTGGCAGGCAGGGTAGTGGGTGCAGTGCCTGGAAGGGAGGCCTGGTCAGACATGCGGACGCCGGTGGGAGGCTGGTGCTGCGGGCATGCGGTCCTTTATCTGTTGTGGGCGGTCAATCAACCTTATCCATAAGGTGTAGCACCGGGGACTGACAGGGGCAGCCTCCCGACCCTGCCTAGGATGGGTAAAGGCCCCCAACCCCGAAGGACCTGTTGTGCGCACTTTTGTCTCTGCCCTCGCCACCGTGCTGGGCATCCTCCTTGCCGCCGTTGCCATTCCCGCCATATGGGTGGACCGGAACATTGTCCAGGAAGACGGGTTTGTCCGTCTGGCGGCCCCGCTTGGCAAGGACCCGGAATTCCAAAGGAAGCTGGCTGCGGCGGCGGTGGGAACGATTGACACCGGATCGGTTCCCGGGTTTCTGTCGGACCTGGTGGAGCCGATGCTCGAGAAGGCCGCAGAGTCGCTGACCGGGCTGCCCGGCTATCCGGCAGCCTGGGAGGAGACCCTTCGCAGAAGCCACCGCCTCAGCTTCGCCGACCCGGCCGTGGCGCCCCAGGGTGGAGCGCCTGCATCGTCGCTGACCCTCGACGTCGCCCCACTGGTCGCCCTGGGCTCGGAGGAGATCTCCCGCACCACCAGGCTCCCCCTCGACCCGCCCGAGCAGACGCTGATCAATGTAGGCCAGCCTGCGCAAAGGGAATGGACTGAACGGCTCGCCACCTACGCCCCCATGGGCTACCTGCTGGCCATCGGCTCGGCCGTGGCGTTCCTGCTTGCGCTCGTGGCGGCACGCCGCCGCGGTACCGTGCTGCTGGCCGCCGGCCTGGGCGGACTGGCATTGGCCGGGCTGTGGGGACTGGGCCTGCAGCTGGGCTCATCCCGTGCCCAGGCCACGGACACCGGCAACGCGGTGGCCAACATGTTCCGCGACGAATTCCTCGCCGCCGCGGGCGCGGACTTCCACACGTGGATCGCCACCGCCGCGGTTGCCGGCGGCGTCCTGGTGGCAGCGGGCATTGTGACGTTGTTCGCATCCCGGAAACGGGCGGGGACCAGCCGGTAGCATGGTGGGATGACCACCTCGGCTGTATCCCTTTCGATGCCAACCATTCCGCGCAGGCGCCGCTCGCCTGAGGAGGTAGCAGCTGCAGCCCCCGTGAACGGCACCAAGAAGGTGCTGCTGGCTGCTCCGCGCGGTTACTGCGCGGGCGTTGACCGGGCCGTGATCGCCGTCGAAAAGGCGCTGGAACACTACGGGCCGCCCGTGTATGTCCGCAAACAGATTGTCCACAACGTCCACGTGGTCAGCTCGCTGGAGGAAAAGGGTGCCATCTTCGTGGATGAAACAGACGAAGTTCCTGAAGGCGCCCTGGTGATTTTCTCCGCCCACGGCGTTTCGCCGGCAGTTGTCGAATCCGCCGAAAACCGGGGCCTGCGCACCATCGATGCCACGTGTCCCCTGGTTACAAAGGTGCATAAGGAAGCCGTCCGCTTCGCCAAGGACGATTTCGATATCCTCCTGATCGGCCACGACGGCCATGAGGAAGTGGAAGGCACTTCAGGTGAGGCGCCGGAGCACATCCAGATCATCAACGGCCCGCATGAAGTGGACAAGGTGACCGTCCGCGACCCCGAAAAGGTCATCTGGCTTTCCCAGACCACGTTGAGTGTGGACGAGACCATGGAGACCGTCCGGCTGCTCAAGGAACGGTTCCCCACCCTGCAGGATCCGCCCAGCGACGACATCTGCTACGCCACCACCAACCGCCAAGTGGCCATCAAGAAAATTGCGCCCAAGGCAGACCTGGTGATCGTGGTGGGTTCGGCCAACTCGTCCAACTCCGTCCGGCTGGTGGAGGTCGCGCTCGAATACGGTGCCAAGGCCTCGTACCGGGTGGACTTCGCCAACGAGGTTGACGAGGCGTGGTTCGAAGGCGTCGCCACCGTGGGCGTTACGTCCGGGGCCTCCGTGCCCGAGGTTCTGGTGCAGGACGTGCTGCGGCTGCTGGCTGATTACGGCTACGGCGCCGTGGAGGAAGTCGTCACGGCTGAGGAAGACCTCCTCTTCTCGCTGCCCAAGGAGCTCCGGGCCACCCTGAAGCAGGCCGGCGATGTCAGCCGGGCCCTGGGGGGACGACGGCCCCGCAACTGAACCACAACCCGCGAACGGTGTAAGCAGGGACACCGCCGATGTACCAGGCAGCTCACGCAGTCTTTCGTCCCGCCGCAACCAGTAATTTCGTGGGTGACCGGTTGCCAACCCCACTGGGTCGGCATCGGGTATTACAGTGGATGCATGGCTCCCAGCCGCCATCCGCTCGACGACCTGCGCGAAACCATCGGCCATCTGGCCGATCAGCTCAAGCTGCCCGGTTCCGAGCGCGTGGACGACCTGGTCGGCGATCTCATCGGTCCCAGGCCCGGGCCGGCCCGGCCGCTGTCTGAGGTGCAGGCCGAGCTCGACGCCCTGGTCGGACTGGAGACCGTGAAGGAACAGGTTCGGGCCCTCGTCGCACTCCTTCAGGTCCAGGCGCGCCGTAAGGCGCACGGCCTCCCGGAAGTGGCCACATCACAGCATCTGGTGTTCCTCGGAAACCCGGGCACAGGCAAGACCACCGTGGCGCGGCTCCTGGCCGAGATGTACCGCGCGGTCGGTCTGCTGCAGAAGGGCCACCTGGTCGAGGTGGACCGTTCGGGCCTGGTGGGGCAGTACGTCGGGCAGACCGCCATCAAGACGGACCGGGTGATCCGGCGTGCGCTGGACGGCGTCCTGTTCATCGACGAGGCCTATGCGCTGGCCCCGGAGGACGGTCGGATGGACTTCGGCCCCGAGGCAATCGAGGTCCTGCTCAAGCGGATGGAGGACCACCGCCACCGCCTGGTCGTGATCGTGGCCGGGTACCCGCGGCTCATGGAGTCCTTCCTGCTCTCCAATCCGGGCCTGCGCTCCAGGTTTGCCCGCGAAATCACCTTCCCGGACTACTCTGTTGACGCACTCCAGACGATCTTCAACCAGATGCTGGCCCAGCACGAGTACACCCTCGAGCCGGGGGCGGACCAGACGCTGCGCCGCATCCTCACCGGCCTCCATGCGGGCGAGGACTCCGGTAACGCGCGGTTTGCCCGGACGCTGTTCGAGCAGGCACTCAACCGCCAGGCGCTGCGGCTGTCGCTCGACGGGGAACAAAGCCTCGACGCACTTGACCGTGAGGCCGTCATGACGCTTACTGCCGACGACATCGTCCAGGCCGCGCTGGCCTTGGGCGAGGAGCCGGAACCGGACCCGGCGCCGGAACCGGAGCAGCCACGCTGGTGGCGCTGGCTGGTCTGACGGATCTGCGGCGGCTGGTCAGGCGTGTGCCCGGCCTATGACGGTCCGGCCCCTTCCTGCATCCCGCCCTTCTCAGGCTGCTTCGTCGTCGCCCTGAAGTTCGGGTGCCATCAGCACCCGAGGCGTCGCCTCCACAACCGGAGGTGCGGTAAGACCGGACTCCTCGAGGCTGTTGAGTTTCCGTGCCGTGGGCAGGACCCGGGCTTCCAGGGTGCCCACCATGGCGTTGTAACGGTCTACCGAGGTTTTCAGTGACGAGCCAAGCTTGGTCACGTTCTCGCCAAGGGTGCCCATCCGGTCGTAGAGCTGCCGCGCGAGCTCGAAGAGTTCGCGGGCACTGTCCGTCAGGACGTCCTGGCGCCAGGTGAATGCCACGGACTTCAGCACCGCCAAGAGGGTGCTCGGTGACGCAAGGACAACGTTGCGGGACAACGCGTGGTCAAGGAGTCCGGCGTCAGCCGTCAGTGCCGCCGCCAGGATGGATTCGGCCGGGATGAAGCAGACCACCAGTTCGGGGGAGTTCCCCGGGATGTCCCAGTATTTTTTGGTACCCAGGGCGTCGACGTGGGCACGCAGCGCCTTGGCGTGTGCCGCCAGCAGGGCTTGCCGGTTCCGGCCGTCATTCGCCGACTGCGGTCCGGCCGGCCGTGCCAGGCGCGGATCCACCGCGTCCAGTTCCTGTGCCTCGAGGTAGGAAGACAATGGGACTTTGGCGTCCACCACCAGCTGCTTTTCACCAGGCAACTGCACCACCAGGTCCGGCCGCACAGCAGAGTCGTGACCCGCGCTGTGGACCTGCTCGACGAAGTCGACGTGGCGGAGCATGCCCGCGGCCTCCACCACGCGCCGGAGCTGCACCTCGCCCCACTGGCCCCTGGCGCTGTTGGAGCGGAGCGCCGATTCAAGGGCATGCGTGGAGCGGATGAGCTGTTCGTCGGAGAGCCGGGCCTCCTGCAGTTGCTGGGCCAGTTGGCCGTACTGCTCCACCCTGTCCCGCTCGAGCAGTGCCACCTGCTGCTGGACCGCGGAAAGCTTCTCGGCGACGGGAGCCAGGGCACGCAGTACGCTGCCGTCCTGTGTCCTGGCCTCGCCCAGCTCACGGTTCTGTGCAGCCAAAAGCCGCCGCTCGGCGTCGGCCGCTGCCAGCTGTGCCGTGACCTCGGAAAGGCGGGACGACACCTGGTCAAAGTCCGACTCCAGGGCATGCGAATTCCTGCGCAAGGAAAAATAGGTGGCCGCAGCGCCGGCAAGCGCACCAAGCAGCAGCATGAAGAGGGCCAGAATCAAGGCAAAAGCATCCATGGCTTCACTGTTGCACGGGGCTCTGACAATCATGGGCAGTGACATTCCCGGGTACTGGCTGACGGGGTCCGGCGGGTAGAATCAATGCTCGTGGCTCTTACTATTGGCATCGTCGGACTGCCTAACGTCGGCAAATCAACCCTCTTCAACGCGCTCACCCGCAACCAGGTCCTGGCCGCGAACTACCCGTTCGCCACCATCGAACCGAATGTCGGCGTCGTGAACCTGCCCGACCCCAGGCTGGAAAAGCTCGCCGGCATCTTCGGTTCGGCCCGGCTGCTGCCCGCTCCCGTGTCCTTCGTGGACATCGCCGGCATCGTGAAAGGCGCGTCCGAGGGTGAGGGCCTGGGAAACAAGTTCCTCGCCAACATCCGTGAAGCCCAGGCGATCGCCCAGGTTGTCCGCGTGTTCGATGATCCCGACGTGATCCACGTCGACGGCAAGGTCGATCCCCGCTCGGACATGGAGACCATCAACACCGAGCTGATCCTGGCCGACCTCCAGACGATCGAAAACGCCATTCCGCGGATCGAAAAAGAGGTCAAAATCAAGAAGCGCGACGCCGCCGAGCTCGCCGCCATCAAGGCGGCGCAGGCGGTGCTGGAGCGCGGCGATACCATCTTCTCCTCGATCAAGAGCGACAAGCTGGAGATGGAGCACCTCAAGGAGCTTGGCCTCCTGACGGCCAAGCCCTTCATTTATGTCTTCAACGCTGACGAGTCGATCCTCGGCAGCCCGGAAAAGCAGGAGGAACTGCGGGCCCTGGTGGCTCCCGCGGACGCCGTCTTCCTCGATGCCAAGCTCGAATCCGACCTTGTTGAACTGGACGAGGAGGAAGCCCGCGAGATGCTCGAAATGAACGGGCAGGACGAATCCGGCCTCGACCAGCTGGCGCGCGTCGGGTTCCACACTCTGGGACTCCAGACCTACCTCACGGCAGGACCGAAGGAAACCCGCGCGTGGACCATCCACCAGGGGGACACCGCCCCGCAGGCTGCCGGCGTCATCCACTCCGATTTCCAGCGCGGTTTCATCAAGGCTGAAGTGGTCTCCTTCGATGACCTGATCGAAGCAGGCTCCATGGCCGAGGCCAAAGCCCGCGGCAAGGTCAGGATCGAAGGCAAGGAATACGTCATGGCCGACGGCGACGTGGTGGAGTTCCGCTTCAACGTCTGATTTGCATGAACGGGCCAGGGCCCTTACAGGATCATGCCGGCAGACCGTGCGAGACCTGCCGTGGCCTATGACCCGGAGGGGCCGGCGGGACCCGGCGGGTAGGGAGGCTGCTGCTGGGTCCAGTATGGGGGCGTGGCTGTTGCCTGCCCGTACCGGGGTGCCGGGTACTTGTCGAAGCGCTGGCCATACGGGTTCTCCCGCTGCGCGAGCAGCACGATGAGCGCGATCCACCCGAGCACTGGGATGAGAGCGAGCAGCAGCATCCAGGCGCTGAGGTTCACGTCATGAAGGCGCCTGGCCGCCACCGCGAGTGACGGAACCACGGTGGCGAGAAACCACAGGCCGCCCAGGGCGCTGGATCCCGTGACCTGGCCGTTGACGACGGTGGGGCTGATCGAATTCAGCACCGCGGAGGCGAGGCCGGAAGCGAGGAACCACCACCAGTATTCGCTTCGGCTGGCACGCCCCGAGAAGACAGCGTACTTCTGGAAGATGCGCTTAACCGCGTCCACCGGCGGGGCGCCGTAGTACGGCAGTTCCAGGGGCGGGACGGCGCTGCCGGGCACATTCGATGCTTGGGGGATGCTCATCGAGCTTTTCCTTCCGAAGGTTTCCTTGCCAGCATGCTACGGAACGGACCGAGCCCGGGCTTGGGCCGTAGGTCCCGTCCGGCGGCCCGGACTACCTCGCCAATTCGCAGGGGGATCCGATTCGGTTACCGGCCAGCAGCACCAAGTATCCTGAGTTTGTAGGGCGTGATCGCAGCGGCCACCAGTCCCCTCCGGAGAGGGAAAACCACAAGGAGACGGCATGCCGGTCCGGCGTCTGATGCAGTTGCTCATCGCCGCGTTGGCGGCTGCCCTGGTTCTTTCGGGGTGTTCGGGTGGCAGCGCCCCGTCCGTGGTGGTGGGGGAGGCAAAGCGCGGCGGCAGCGTCACCGTGGCCGAGGTCAACGCGTTCTCCTCATTCAACCCCTACAGCGCCAACGGGAACACCGACATCAACTCGAAGATCGGCGCCATCACCCACTCCGGCTTTTTCTACCTGGACGACAATTCAACCGTGGTCCGCAACGACAAGTTCGGGCATTTCGAGAAGGTCTCGGACCAGCCTCTCAAGGTCAAGTACACGGTCAATGAGGGCGTGAAGTGGTCAGACGGCGCGCCGATCGGAGCTGCCGACCTCCTGCTGAGCTGGGCGGCCGGGTCGGGTTACTTCGACGACGTGGACCCCGCCGCCGGGAAGGGCACCAAGTACTTCGCGGTTGCCTCAGACACCACAGGCCTGGCAGGTACTTTGTTTCCCGAGATCGGGGCGGACGGACGTTCCATCACTATCGAGTACGCCGCGCCGTACGCTGACTGGGAAGTGGCGTTCGACGTCGGACTCCCGGCCCAGGTCGTCGCTGCCAAGAGCGGGCTCAACGACGAGGAAGACCTGGTCAAGCTCCTCAAGGACACGCCACGCGGCAACCCGGACAAGCCGGCGCCGCACCCTGCCCTCAAGAAGGTCAGTGACTTCTGGAACACCGGGTTCGATACAAAATCCGTTCCGGACGACCCGGCGCTCTACCTGTCCAGCGGTCCCTACATTGTCCGCGACATCGTGCCGGAAGTTTCCATGAAACTGGTCCGCAACCGCGACTATGTGTGGGGTGCGGAACCTTGGCTTGATGAGATCAACGTCAGGTTCACGGGGGCCGTGCCCGCGGCAGTCGATGCCCTGCGCAGCGGCCAGGCGGATATCATCTCGCCCCAGCCCTCTGCTGCCACAGACAGTCTCCTCACCGGCCTGTCGGCGCAGGGCATCACGGTTGAACGGTACAAACAGTCCGGCTACGACCACCTGGATCTCAATTTTTCGGGGCCGTTCGCCGACAAGGATGTCAGGGAAGCCTTCCTCAAAACGGTGCCGCGGCAGGCGATCGTGGACGCCGTCGTGGGAACCCAGGTGCCGGACAACAAGCCGCTGGATTCGCACGTATTCCTGCCCGGCCAGCCAAAATACGACGACACCGTGAAGAACAACGGTTCGTCCGATTACGCCAAGGTGGACATTGACGGGGCTAAGAAGCTCCTGAAGGACGCCACCCCCAGCATCCGCATCCTCTACAACCGTGATAATCCAAACCGCGCCAAAGCGTTCGCTTTGATCCGCGATTCAGCAGGCCTCGCGGGATTCCGGGTTGTCGACGGAGGACAGGGAAGCGCGGACTGGGCTGCTGCGCTCAGCAGGGGTGGCTATGACGCTGCCGTGTCAGGTTGGATCGGGACAGAGGCAGGCGTCAGCCGGGTGCCGCAGATTTTCCGTACCGGGGCGGGCAGCAACTTCACCGGATATTCCGACGGCGACGCGGACAAGATCATGGAGCAACTGGCCGTGACAACTGATCTGGGCAAGCAGGACGAGCTCCTGGCCGGGATCGACAAGCACATCTGGGAAGACGCGTACGGCCTCCCGCTCTACCAAACCCTGGGAACGACCGCCTTCAGTTCCAGAGTGGCGGGCGTCAAGACCAGCCCCGGCCCCCTCGGCGTGTGGTGGAACGTTTCTGACTGGCGGCTGTCCTAGCCGCAGGCTGGCCCCGTTTAGGGTCTTTTGGCTCTGGCGGCTCCGATTCGCCGTACAGCTTACCGGCGAGTAGCATGTGACGTGCCTAACTAATCACCTCCGAATCGGGCATTGCACTGCCCCGGTCACGGTTTGGCAACGGAGTACCAGTATCTGGACTTCGTGCGGTTAGGCTAACTCGTATTGTGTAGGTTTCGTCACAGCGGCAAGCTGCGTCTGGCCTGCGGGGAAGCACAAGATTCCCCTATATCTCTCTCCCACAACTCATAGGAGGCGGAATGCGTTTTACGCGCACTTCCAAAGCACTGGGCGTCGTGGCAATCGCCGCGCTCGCCCTGACCGGGTGCGGCGCCGGCGGCGGCAGCACCGAGGGGTCCAGCAATGCAGCTGGGGACCCGAATAAGGTCATCACCGCCTACAGCAACGAGCCACAAAACCCGTTGCTGCCGGCTAATACAGGAGAGGTCTACGGCGGCCGTGTTGTTAACCTGCTCTTCGAGGGTCTGCGCACGTACGATGCCAACGGCAAAGCGGTTAACTCTCTGGCCGAATCCATCGAGTCGCCCGACGCCCAGAACTGGACCATCAAGGTCAAGCAGGGCCAGAAATTCACCAACGGTGAAGCCATCACGGCCAAGACCTTCGTTGACTCCTGGAACTTCGCCGCTAATTCAAAGAACCTCCAGCAGAACGGCTTCTTCTTCGAGTCCATCGAGGGCTATCCGGAAGTTTCCGCAGTGACTTCCTCAACAGGCGCCGATGGCAAGAAGACCACCACTCCTGCCCCGACCGCAGAAACGATGTCCGGGCTCAAGGCGACCGATGACTCGACCATCACGGTGAAGCTCGCTCAGCCGGAGGCCGACTGGTCACTGCGCCTTGGCTACTCCGCCTTCTATCCGATGCCTTCCGCCGCACTGGCAGATCCCAAAGCCTACGGTGAGAACCCGGTGGGCAACGGACCCTATAAGTTCCCGAAGCAGGGCTCTTGGGTCCACGACCAGTCAATTTCGCTGGTGAAGAACGCCGATTACAAAGGCAACCGCGAGGCCAAGAACGGTGGCGTGACCTTCAAGTTCTACACGGATCCGGGTCCCGCGTACACCGACCTGCAGTCCGACAACCTGGACATCACCGACGTCCTGCCGTCCAACGCGTTGAAGACCTACGTCTCCGACTTCCCGGACCGGAATGCAACGAAGGCCGTTGCCACGGATTCCACGCTCAACATCCCGGGCTACAACCCGAACTTCCAGGGTGAAGCCGGCAAGCTGCGCCGCCAGGCACTGTCCTACGCCATCAACCGCGAAGAAATCGCCAAAGTGGTCTTCAACGGCACCCGCACCCCGGCCAAGGCATTCGCTCCTCCTGTCATTGACGGGTTCAAGGAAGGCCTTAAGGGCAGCGAGGTCCTGAAGTTCGACGCCGCCAAGGCCAAGGACCTGTGGACCCAGGCCGACAAGATCCAGCCGTACGACAACTCCAAGCCCCTCCAGATTGCCTCCAACACCGACGGCGGCAACAAGGAATGGATCGACGCCGTAGCCAACGGCTTCAAGAACAACCTCGGCATCCAGGCTGAAATCCAGCCCTTCGCCAAGTTCGCGGAAGTCCTCAACCTGCGTAAATCCGGCGAGCTGCCCGGCCTGACCCGCTCCGGCTGGCAGGGTGACTACCCGTCGCTCTACAACTTCCTCGGACCGGTGTGGGCTACGGGTGCTCCGTCCAACTACGAGAAGTACTCGAACCCTGAGTTCGACAAGCTGCTCAAGGAAGGGCTTGCAAGCAAGACCACGGACGAGGCAAACGCCAAGTTCAACCAGGCGCAGGAGATCCTGTTCCAGGACCTGCCCGGACTGCCGCTCTGGGATCAGGCACGCCCGATCGTATGGAGCAACAACGTCACGAAGGCCGAGACCGGCTGGAACGGCGAAATTCTCTACTACGGCATCACGGCCAAGTAGTCCCAGATCTAACTTGCCGTCAGGCTGATGGGGGTTCCGGTCATGTCCGGGCCCCCATTGGCCTGCAAGCGGCAGGAAGGCATTCATGAACGCGTTCTCCCCCGTCCCGGAAGGCAGGTGATCCTGTGATCCGGTTCATCCTGCGCCGACTCCTTCAGGTGATCCCTGTTTTCATCGGCACCACCCTTCTGGTGTATTACATGGTGTTCGCCCTGCCCGGCGATCCTATCGCCGCGCTGTTCGGCGACCGCCAGCCCCCGCAGGCAGTCATTGACACCCTGCGCACCCAGTACAACCTGGACCAGCCGTTCTGGGTCCAGTACGGCCTGTTCCTCAAAAACCTCTTTACCTTCAACCTGGGCAACGACTTCACCGGCCAGCCCATCGCGGCGAGCCTGACCCGCGTCTTCCCGGTAACCGCGATGCTCGCCATCGAGGCGCTGGCCATCCAGGCCATTTTTGGCGTTGCGTTCGGTGTTTTCGCCGGCCTGCGCCGCGGCGGCTGGTTCGACTCCACGGTCCTGGTGGCCTCGCTGGTGGTGATCGCAGTCCCCACCTTCGTCCTGGGCTTCGTTTTCCAGCTCGTCTTCGGCGTTCAGCTGGGCTGGGCCAAACCCACGGTTGGCGCCAACGCCAACTGGGGGACCCTGTTGCTGCCGGCAGTGGTTTTGGGACTTGTTTCCTTCGCCTATGTCCTCCGACTGACCCGTGCGTCTGTCAGTGAAAACATGAACGCCGACTACGTGCGGACCGCTACCGCGAAGGGCTTGTCCCGCCCCCGCGTGGTCATGGCACACATCCTGCGCAACTCGCTGATCCCGGTGGTGACCTACCTGGGCGCCAACCTCGGCGGCCTGATGGGCGGTGCCATCGTTACAGAGGGCATCTTCAACGTCCCCGGAGTCGGCAACAAGCTCTACCAGGCTGTCCTCCGCAGTGAAGGCCCCACGATCGTCTCCATCGTCAGCGTGCTGGTGCTGGTGTTCGTGGTGGCCAACCTGCTTGTCGATCTCCTGTACGCCTGGCTTGACCCGAGGATCCGCTATGACCAGTAATAACAGCCACTTCGTGGCACCCATCGACGAGACACCGCTGCAGGCAACGGACGCCGTCAAGACGGACCAAGCCCCGCTTAGCCTGTGGGCAGACGCCTGGCGCAAGCTCCGCCGTCGTCCGCTGTTCATCATCTCGGCACTGCTGATCCTTGCCCTGATCGTGATTGCGCTGTTCCCGGGACTCTTCACCTCCACGCCGCCCAATGCCGGCTGCGAGCTCTCCAATTCCGAGGGCGGCCCTACCGCCGGGCACCCATTCGGCTTCACCTTCCAGGGCTGCGACGTCTACTCCAGGGTCATCCATGGCACCCAGGCCTCACTGTCCGTAGGCCTGCTTTCGGTACTGTGCGTGCTGGTCATCGGCGTAACGCTTGGCGCCCTCGCCGGGTACTACGGCGGCTGGATCGATGCCGTGCTGGCCCGCCTGGGTGACATCTTCTTCGCCCTGCCGCTGGTCCTCGGCGCGCTGGTAATCACGCAGCTGCCCCTGTTCCGGGAGAACAAGAGCGTGTGGACGGTGGTGTTCGTGATCTCGCTCCTGGCCTGGCCGCAAATGGCGCGCATTACCCGTGGCGCGGTCATCGAGGTGCGCAACGCTGACTTCGTCACTGCCGCCCGTGCCCTTGGCGTGTCCAAGTTCGGTGCGTTGGTGCGCCACGTCCTGCCGAACGCGCTGGCTCCGATCATTGTCCTGGCGACGCTGGAACTTGGCGTGTTCATCGTGGCCGAAGCCACACTGTCCTTCCTGGGCATCGGCTTGCCCCAGAGCATCATGTCCTGGGGCAACGACATCGCAGGCGCACAGGCATCGATCAGGACCCGGCCGGAAATCATGCTCTACCCGGCCGCGGCGCTGTCCATCACAGTGTTGAGCTTCATCATGCTGGGTGACGCCGTGCGTGACGCCCTGGACCCGAAGAGCCGTCAGCGATGAGAGATAAAGAGATGACAAGTCCAGACGTCCGCATTGATGAAGCCGGTGCCACCGGCGTCAGGCCACTGCTCGAGATCCGCGACCTCGCCATTACCTTCAAGACCGGCGGCGGTGAGGTCCACGCGGTGCGGAATGCGCACCTGACCATCATGCCCGGTGAAACGGTGGCCATCGTGGGGGAGTCCGGTTCGGGCAAGTCCACCACTGCCCTGGCAGCCATCGGCCTTCTGCCCAACAACGGCAGGGTGTCTGGCGGCCAGATCCTGCTCGACGGCGAGGACATCGCCCACGCCAGCGAGCAGCGCATGATCGAACTGCGCGGCAACACCATCGGCATGGTTCCGCAGGACCCCATGTCCAACCTGAACCCGGTGTGGAAGATCGGCTACCAGGTCCGCGAGACGTTGCGGGCCAACGGCAGGCCCAGCGGGCCGGATGATATTGCCAAGGTGCTGTCCCAGGCGGGACTGCCCGACGCCAAGCGCCGGGCCAACCAGTACCCGCACGAGTTCTCGGGCGGTATGCGCCAGCGCGCTCTGATCGCCATTGGCCTCTCCTGCCAGCCGCGCCTGCTGATTGCGGACGAACCGACCTCGGCCCTCGACGTCACGGTCCAGCGACAGATCCTGGACCACCTGGAGACCATGACCAAGGACCTGGGCACCTCTGTCCTGCTGATCACCCACGACCTTGGCCTTGCAGCCGAGCGTGCAGACAAAGTGGTGGTCATGTACCAGGGCCGCGTCGTTGAAGCAGGGCCGTCGCTCGAACTGCTCCGCAGCCCGCAGCACCCGTACACCAAGCGGCTCGTGGAGTCCGCTCCGTCCTTGGCCAGCCGCCGCATCCAGGTGGCCAAGGAGCAGGGCGTGGAGACCACGGACCTGCTGGCTCCCGCGGCTGAGGCTGTGAAGCCGGACACCTTCCTGCAGATCCAGGACCTGCGGAAGGTGTACAAGCTCCGCCAGGGCCTGGGCAAGGCGACGGACTTCGCAGCCGTCGACGGCGTCAGCTTCGACGTCCGGCGGGGAACTACGACGGCGATCGTGGGGGAGTCGGGTTCCGGCAAGTCCACGGTGGCCAAGATGGTGCTCCAGCTGGAGAAGCCGACCGAGGGCAAGATCCTGTTCGACGGCGTGGACACTTCGGGCCTGAAGCCTGCCGAACTGTTCAAGTTCCGCCGGCGCGTCCAGCCGATCTTCCAGGACCCTTACGGCTCCCTCGACCCGATGTACAACATCTACCGCACGATCGAAGAACCGCTGCGGGTCCACAAGATCGGGGACCAGGCCAGCCGCGAAAAGAAGGTCCGGACCCTGCTGGACCAGGTGGCACTGCCCCAGTCCGCCATGCAGCGGTATCCCAATGAGCTGTCCGGCGGGCAGCGGCAGCGTGTAGCTATTGCCCGCGCACTGGCGCTGGACCCGGAAGTCATCATCTGTGATGAGGCAGTTTCCGCCCTGGATGTCCTGGTGCAGGCGCAGGTGCTGAACCTGCTCGCCGACCTGCAGGCCAACCTTGGGCTGACGTACCTGTTCATCACGCATGACCTGGCCGTGGTGCGGCAGATCGCGGACCACGTATGCGTCATGGAGAAGGGCCGCCTGGTGGAGACCGGATCCACGGACGAGGTCTTCGAATCGCCCCAGCAGGAGTACACCAAGGCACTGCTCAATGCCATCCCCGGCGCCAAGCTGATGCTTCCCCCCGAGGTGGCATAGCGGGGAGTTTGTTGTAAACGGTTGGAGCCGGGACCTTCTAGGTCCCGGCTCCAGTCGTTTGACGACCGGGGCAACCGTTTGGTTCACCGGTGGAACCGGCAGGCTTTGGCTGTCAGTCCTGGAACGTGCTGTCGCTGCCAGGCACTGCGGCGAGGGCGTCCTGCCCCGCTGCAGGGTTCCGGTCCAGGCCAAGTTCACGCAGCCTGCGCCCAAGAATCCCGCCCAGGGCCACCCGGCCTTCGGGGTTCATGTGGACTGCATCAGCGAGGTCCTTTGCCAGTCCATACCTGGTGAGCCAGTCTCCCGTGGAGATAAAGGGCATTCCATTCGCTGCCGCCACGGCACCCAGCAAAGCGTCCACCTCGCTCCGGCGGCCGCCGCCGTCGTTCGCTCCCCGTGCCAGGGTGCCAATGATCGCCAGGCGGGTGCCGGGATAACGGCCCCGCAGTTCAGTGATAAGCCGTTCGGCGTTCCGTGCGATCTGCGCGTTGCTTGCGCCGCCGGCGGCGTCGTTGCCGCCGCCCTCGATCACAATCAGCGCGGGAGTGCCGGAGGGAAGCAGCCAGTCCCCGCGCTGCAGGGCGTCAACATAATTACCCGTGGCGCCGTTCGCCGCGACGTAGCCGGTGCCGCCCCGGCCGCAGAAGTAGACGTTGTACCCGGCCGCGGCGAGGCCCAAGCGGGGCCAGCCGTCGACGGGTTCCGACTGTGAATCCCCGATCAGCAGGACGGTCTTCCCGATGTCCGGCAGTACCGCTTCAAGCCTGCCGTTGCCCGCATTCCGGACGTGGGCACTGGCTGCCACTGCTGGATTCGCGCTGCCCGGTTTCAAAGCTGCCGCCTTGCCGCTGGCTGCTTGCCCTGAGGCTGCCCGCGACAGGCTGCTGTCCGGAGAGCCAGTGGAAAATGCGTTGCCGGCGGGTCCCATGACACCCGAGACCGCGACGATCCCGGTGACCACTGCGGCGGCAGCCCACGCTGCACCACGCATGGTGGTGGCTTTGGCAGGGGGCATCGTTGTCTCCGGCGTGCTCAAAGGATGGGCGCTGTGTCACAGACATCATGCCATGCACGCAGTGAACTTGGTCACACCGTGTACGGCTACGGCCTGAACAGGCAACTCCCGCAGCCGCAAAGCCTGCCGGAATTTAGGCCAACAAATGGCTCAGCGGCTAGAATAGAGGAAGGCGCCCTGTGCCAAGGGCCTTGTCCGTCGTGCGTTCCAGTTGGAAATGTCGCGATACAACAGCTGACTCCACTGAATCGAGCCTTTACGCATGTCTGAAACCACCACCAACACCGCGGTAGCCACTGCATCGCGCAGTGACCTGCGCAACGTCGCGATCGTGGCCCACGTTGACCACGGCAAGACCACCTTGGTCGACGCCATGCTCAAGCAGACCAACTCTTTTGCCGAGCACAACCACCTCGAAGACCGCGTGATGGACTCCGGTGACCTGGAGCGCGAAAAGGGCATCACCATCCTGGCCAAGAACACCACGGTTGCCTATAACGGTCCGTCCTCCAACGGTGAGACCATCACTATCAACGTGATCGACACCCCCGGCCACGCCGACTTCGGTGGCGAGGTGGAGCGCGGCCTGTCCATGGTGGACGGCGTCGTTCTCCTGGTGGACGCTTCTGAAGGTCCGCTTCCGCAGACCCGCTTCGTGCTGCGCAAGGCCCTCGCCGCGCACCTGCCCGTCATCCTGCTGGTCAACAAGACCGACCGCCCCGACGCCCGCATCGAGGAAGTTGTCCACGAGTCCATGGACCTGCTCCTGGGCCTGGCCTCCGACCTCGCCGATGAAGTTCCGGACCTGGACCTGGACAAGATCCTCGAAGTCCCCGTTGTCTACGCCGCCGCCAAGGTTGGCCGTGCGTCCCTGGAGCAGCCGGCCGACGGCACCGCGCCGGAAAACGAGGACCTGGAGCCGCTGTTCAAGACCATCATCGAGCACATCCCCGCTCCCACCTACAACCCGGAAGGTGTCCTGCAGGCGCACGTCACCAACCTGGATGCCTCCCCGTTCCTGGGCCGCCTGGCACTGCTGCGCATCTACAACGGCACCCTGCGCAAGGGTCAGACCGTTGCCTGGGCACGCGCCAACGGTGAGCTGAAGAACGTCAAGATCACCGAACTGCTGGCCACCAAGGCCCTGGACCGCGTGCCGGCCGAGTCCGCAGGCCCCGGCGAGATCGTCGCCGTCGCCGGTATCGAGGACATCACCATCGGCGAGACCCTGACCGACGCTGAAAACCCGCAGCCCCTACCGCTGATCACCGTGGACGATCCTGCGATCTCCATGACCATCGGTATCAACACCTCGCCGCTGGCCGGCAAGGTCAAGGGCGCGAAGGTCACCGCGCGCCAGGTCAAGGACCGCCTGGACAAGGAACTGATCGGTAACGTCTCCATCAAGGTTCTGCCCACCGAGCGTCCCGACGCCTGGGAGGTCCAGGGCCGTGGCGAGCTGGCGCTGGCCATCCTGGTGGAGCAGATGCGCCGTGAAGGCTTCGAACTGACCGTGGGCAAGCCGCAGGTTGTCACCAGGATCGTCGACGGCAAGGTACACGAGCCGATGGAGCACATGACCATCGACGTGCCGGAGGAATACCTTGGCGCGGTGACTCAGCTGATGGCCGCGCGCAAGGGCCGGATGACCAACATGGCCAACCACGGCACTGGCTGGTGCCGCATGGAGTTCATCGTTCCGGCCCGTGGCCTGATCGGTTTCCGCACGCGGTTCCTCACGGATACCCGCGGTGCCGGCATTGCTGCTTCCATCTCCGAGGGCTACGAGCCGTGGGCCGGCCCCATCGAGTACCGCACCAACGGTTCGATGATTGCTGACCGCGCCGGTGTTGTTACCCCGTTCGCCATGATCAACCTGCAGGAACGCGGCTCCTTCTTCGTCAAGCCCACCTCTGAGGTCTACGAGGGCATGATCGTAGGCGAGAACTCCCGCGCTGACGACATGGACGTCAACATCACCAAGGAAAAGAAGCTCACCAACATGCGTGCGGCTTCCTCGGACACCTTCGAGAACCTGACCCCGCCGCGCGAGCTGACCCTCGAGGAATCGCTGGAATTCGCCCGCGAGGACGAGTGCGTCGAGGTAACCCCGGAATCCATCCGCATCCGGAAGGTCATCCTGGACACCAACGAGCGTGCCAAGGCCAACCGCGCCCGCGCGAAGGTCTAACTACATCGCAGTAAAACGAATGCCACCGGCACATGCCGGTGGCATTCTGCGTTTAGGCTCCTGGCAGCGCAACGAATCGGAGGCTCATTGTGCAGGGACAGCCCCTGCGCAACGAGCCGCGCTGTCACAGCGCACGGAAGCTTTTCCACATAGCGGTTCCCAGGCCCTGCGTCCCGCTCCGCAAAGGGCGAGCATGCAGTTATGCCAACTGTTTCGGAAGCCCTGGCTGCCCTGGGTGGCGTTGCCAGCATCCACTCACTGTCAACGGCCGGAGTTTCGCGCCGAAGCCTGGAGTCGGGAGTGGCCGGGGGCTCGGTCCAGAGGATTGCCCGCGGCGTCTATGCCCACGCGCAGGCGGATCCTGTACTCATTCACGCGGGGCGCCACCACGCGGTCCTGGGGTGCGTGTCGGCTGCCAGTGCCGCTGGCCTGTGGGTAGTGAGGCACCCGGACAGGCCGCATCTGGCCGCGCCGCACGGGCGGCCGGTCCCTGGTTGTATCGTCCACCGCAGCAAGATTCCGCTGACATCTTTGGACGTCGTGTGCCAGTCGCTGCGCTGCCTGGCGCCCCTGGAGGGACTGACGATTGCTGAATCCGCGGTCAAGAACGGGCTCATCCAACTTCCGGCACTGCGGGACCGGTTTCCGGCCGTCCGCGAAAAGGGCCTAAGGGAGCTGGTGGGACGGATCCGCCCCCAATCCGGGTCCATCATCGAAACGATGGCGCGGTACCTGTTGGAGGAAGCCGGGCACACGGTTGAGCTGCAGGTCAGGATCCCCGGGATGGGACACCTGGACCTATTCGTTGACGGCCTGCTCGGTATTGAAACCGACGGCCATGCCCACCACAGCAGCCGGGAGGCCTACCGCGAGGACCGGCGCCGGTGGAACGTCACCGTTGTCCAGGGTGTTCCAACCCTGCGGGTGACGTTTGAGATGCTGCTTAACGAGCCGGACGGGTTCGTGCAGATGGTGCAGCAGGCTCTGGCAATGTACCGCACCGCGCAATGACGGCGGGAGTGGGTGTGCATGGACAGCCCCTGCGCAGTGAGAGCTGCGCTCAGCGTGCGTTCGAGCGCCGCGGGGGAGCGGGCGGAACTTGCTTCGCTGCCACCACCAGCTCAAGGGGGACGACGACGTCGGCCTGCCGGGTGCGGATGGTGCAGGAACCAGCGTCGCACGCCAGCAGGTGGCCCAGGGCGTCTGTGAGGCCACCTTCGATCCGGTAGCGCACCACCACCCGGGTGCCGGGCTCGGCCGCGGCAAGGAAGCGGGCGGGTGCAGGTACTGGCTGACTCACCAGTTCATACTAGGGCGCCCGGCTAGGTTCGCGGGAACGGGCTGGGGGATAATAGGCTCAGATGTCAATGGTCCGGCCCTGCTGCCGGACGCAAGAGCCGGCGGGGAAGCCGGAACCCAACGTGGAGAGGCCAGGGACGTGACGTACGTAATCGCGCAGCCGTGTGTGGACGTTAAGGACAAGGCATGCATTGAGGAATGCCCGGTCGACTGCATCTATGAGGGCGAGCGTTCGCTGTACATCCATCCGGACGAGTGCGTCGACTGTGGCGCCTGCGAGCCGGTGTGCCCGGTGGAGGCCATCTACTACGAAGATGACACCCCGGAAGAATGGGCTGACTACTACAAGGCCAACGTTGAATTCTTCGACGACCTCGGCTCCCCGGGCGGAGCGGCCAAGATCGGCAACACGGGCAAGGACCACCCGATGATCGCCGCCCTGCCGCCGCAGAACCAAGACCACTGACTCGGACGGAAACGTGACCGCAGCAGTGAATTCCTTTGGCCTGGACCTGCCCGACTATCCCTGGGAGGCCATGGCCCCCTACGTGGCCAAGGCCGCGGAGCACCCGGGCGGCGCAGTCAACCTGTCCATCGGCACCCCTGTGGATCCCACCCCGCAGCTGGTGCAGGACGCCCTGAAGGCGGCCGCCAATGCTCCCGGCTATCCCACAGTCCACGGCACGCCGGCACTTCGGGAGGCCATTGCCGGCTGGTTCGAACGCCGCCGGGGCGTATCGGGCATCGACCCCCGGAACATCATGCCCACAGTGGGCTCCAAGGAACTCGTTGCGTGGCTGCCGCTGCTGCTGGGCCTCAAGCCCGGAGACGTCGTCGTACGGCCCAAGGTGGCCTACCCCACGTACGATATCGGCGCGACCCTTGCCGGGGTCACGTCCGTTGCAACGGACAACCTGGACGAGCTCGATGACGCCACCCGTGCACGCGTGCGCCTCATTTGGGTCAATTCGCCGGGCAACCCCACGGGTAGCGTCCGCGACGCGGAGTCACTGAAGGCGCTGGTGGACCAGGCCCGTGAACTGGGCGCTGTGGTGGCCTCTGACGAATGCTACGCAGAGCTCGGCTGGGGCGACTGGGACGTCCAGCGCGGTGGCCGGCGCGTCCCCAGCATCCTTGATCCCCGCGTGGCCGGCGGCTCGCACCAGGGCCTGCTCGCTGTGTACTCGCTCAGCAAGCAGTCCAACCTGGCGGGCTACCGGGCGGCCTTCGTTGCCGGTGATCCTGACCTGATGCCCAACCTCGTCAACAGCCGCAAGCATGCGGGCATGATCGTGCCGTACCCGGTCCAGGAGGCCATGCGGGTGGCGCTGGGCGACGACGCGCACGTCGAGGCCCAGAAAGACCTGTACCGCGGCCGGCGTGAACGGCTGGTGCCCGCGCTGCTGGACTTCGGCCTGGAGATCAAGGAGTCCGACGCCGGGCTGTACCTGTGGTCGACGGCAGGGGAGGGCACATGGGACACCGTGGCCCGCCTCGCCGACCGCGGCATCGTGGTAGGGCCGGGCGTCTTCTACGGAGAGGCAGGCAACGGCTATGTCCGCGTGGCCTTGACCGGATCCGACGAGCGGATCGACGCCGCCGTGGAACGGCTGGCCGGATCCGGCTCCTAAGGCTGCGTAATATTCGTGTGACTCGCCCCACATCCCGGGCATTTCAGGCCGTCGGGGAAGCCTGCGGATTAGTGACACCCGCCAAGGAGCGGTACTTTTTAAGTTGACGATCAATGGTGGCTTTCTACAAGAAGGCAGCCCGGGTGTTGGAACCTGTCTTCTCAGGCTCAGTGCACGGCTCACCTGATATTGGATCAAGCTTTCGACAGAGGCCAAAGACGCCTCATGAAGGGGACTCCATGACTGAGACCAACAATGCTGCGACCCTGCTCCACGCAGGTGGCGAGCTGAAGCTCCCGCGCATCCAGGTTGTTGAAGGGAACGAAGGTTACGACGTCTCCAAACTGCTGAAGCAGACCGGCGCCGTGACGTTCGACCCCGGCTTCATGAACACCGCAGCAACCACTTCCGCCATCACCTACATCGACGGCGATGCGGGCATCCTGCGCTACCGCGGATACCCCATCGAGCAGCTGGCGCAGCATTCCAGCTTCCTCGAGGTGTCCTACCTGCTGATCTACGGCAACCTGCCCACTCCCACTGAGCTGGACGAGTTCGACCAGAAGATCCGGCGCCACACCCTGCTGCACGAGGAGCTCAAGGGCTTCTTCGGCGGCTTCCCCCGCGACGCGCACCCCATGCCGGTGCTGTCCTCGGCCGTGTCCGCGCTGTCCACCTTCTACCAGGACTCGCTGGACCCGTTCAATGCCGAGCAGGTGGAGGTTTCCACCATCCGCCTGATGGCCAAGCTGCCGGTCATCGCCGCCTACGCGCACAAGAAGTCCATTGGCCAGCCCATGCTGTACCCGGACAACTCCATGAACCTGGTGGAGAACTTCCTGCGCCTCAGCTTCGGCCTCCCCGCCGAGCAGTACGAGCTGGACCCGGTTATCGTCAAGGCCCTGGACCTGCTCCTCATCCTGCACGCGGACCACGAGCAGAACTGCTCCACCTCCACGGTGCGCTTGGTGGGCTCCTCCAACGCCAACCTCTTCGCCTCCGTTTCGGCCGGCATAAACGCCCTCTTCGGCCCTGCCCACGGCGGAGCCAACGAGGCCGTGCTGAAGATGCTCCGCCAGATCCAGGCCGAGGGCCTCAAGCCCGAGGACTACATGGAGAAGGTCAAGAACAAGGAAGACGGCGTCCGCCTGATGGGCTTCGGACACCGCGTCTACAAGAACTACGATCCGCGCGCCAAGATCGTCAAGGCCACGGCCCACGAGATCCTGAGCAAGCTCGGCGGCAACGACGAACTGCTGGACATCGCCATGCGCCTGGAAGAGAAGGCGCTCAGCGATGACTACTTCATCCAGCGGAAGCTCTACCCGAACGTGGACTTCTACACCGGCCTGATCTACAAGGCCATGGGCTTCCCCGAGAAGATGTTCACCGTCCTGTTCGCCATCGGCCGCCTGCCGGGCTGGATTGCCCAGTGGCGCGAAATGATCAGCGACCCGAACACCAAGATCGGCCGCCCGCGCCAGCTGTACATCGGCGAGCCGGAGCGGGACTACCCCGCCCGGTAATCCCAACAGGCAGTACGACGACGGCCGCCCACCTTCCAAGGTGGGCGGCCGTTTCGCTTTCATCACCATCCATTGCTGCGTACTTGTCGTTCTGGGGCTCCATAACGACAAGTACGGAGCAATCGATGGGGAGGGCGGGGTCAGGAAGCGTAGCCCTGGGGATTGTTCTTCTGCCAGCGCCAGTGGTCCTCGCACATCTGGTCCACGGTTTTGGTGGTGGACCAGCTCAGGTCTGCCAGGGCCGAGGTGGCGTCGGCCCAGAAGGCTGGAAGGTCTCCCGCCCGGCGGCCAGTGATCTCGTAGGGGATGGGCTGGCCCACTGCCTTCTCGAAGGAGCGCAGGACCTCCAGGACAGAGGAGCCCTTGCCGGAGCCGAGGTTCCAGCGGAACACGCCGGTGCGGTCCGCGATGTGGTTCAGCGCTGCGACGTGTCCTTCGGCCAGGTCCACCACGTGGATGTAGTCGCGCAGGCAGGTGCCGTCCGGAGTGTCGTAGTCGCCGCCGAAGACCATGAGCTTCTCGCGGCGGCCCACTGCCACCTGGGCGATGAACGGGACAAGGTTGTTGGGGATGCCCTGCGGGTCTTCGCCGATGCGTCCCGACGGGTGGGCGCCTACCGGGTTGAAGTAGCGCAGCAGTGCTATGTGCCAGCGGGAGTCGGCGGCGCCGACGTCGGAGAGGATGTCCTCGATCTGTTCCTTCGTGCGCCCGTAAGGGTTATTCGCGCCGATTTCCATCTTTTCCACGTACGGGATGGGGTTGTGTTCGCCGTAGACGGTGGCCGAGGAGCTGAAGACAATGGACCGGACGTCATGCCTGTCCATGACGCGGACCAGGTTCAGCGTGCCCACGAGGTTGTTGTAGTAGTACTTCAGTGGCTCCTGCACCGATTCACCCACGGCTTTGAGCCCTGCGAAGTGGATGACCGCCTCAATGCCACTTCCGGCGAAAACCGACTCGACGGCGGCCTCGTCCACCAGATCAACGTTGTGGAACTCCGCGGTCTTGCCGCTGAGTTCGGCCACGCGGCGCAGCGACTCCTCGCTGGAGTTGACCAGGTTGTCGATGACGACCACATCGTGACCGGCTTCCTGCAGGGAAAGAACAGTGTGGGAACCGATGTAGCCGGTGCCCCCTGTGACCAAGATTTTCATGCCTCAACGCTATCCCACGAAAACTGCCTGCCGCCGCTGTTGTCATGTAAGGCGTCATCTTCCAGGAATGTCAGAAGCCGTCTGCACGCCTTGAACCAGGGCGGTGAATTGAGGGTAGAGCCTGCCATCCCCGTAGCTGGCGATGAAGGTGGGCGGGTGGGATAATTTTGGTCATCCTTCGACAAGGAGGGGCCACCATGGCCGGTCTTCGTGCTCTTCGACCTGGCCGCTGCTGCGGGGCATCCGCGCCCCGCATCCTGGCGGTTTTGCTGGTGCTCGCACTCGGTGTGCTGTTCGCTCCACCCGCCGGAGCTGTCGACTACGGACATGACGTTTCGTGGCCCCAGTGTCCGGGCGGTCTTCCGATGCCGCCGGAAGACACGGAGTTCGTGGTCGTTGGGCTGACACACGGACTTGCCTTCACCGAGAACCCCTGCCTGGAGCAGCAGTTCCAGTGGGTGGTCGACCGGGGTGTCCGGGCCCAGGCCTACACCATGAGTACCTTCCCTACCGCCGCGCAATACGACACGTATGGCGACGACGGCCCGTGGCCCGCAAGCACCGGACCGGACCGGCTGCGCAACGTCGGGTACGCCGAGGGCCGCGCGGCTCTCGCGTCTCTCGCTGAGGTTGGATGGCGGCCGGAGAGAATCTGGGTCGACGTGGAACCCCGCCCGCAACAGCCCTGGCCCAGTTCGACGGCAACCCAGCGGCAGGAGAACCGGTTCGTTATCTACGGCCTCTTGGCCGCCCTGGCGGACGCCGGCTACCCGTCCGGGATCTATTCCTATTCGAGCGCTTGGGAGGCTATCACCGGATCATGGCAGCTTCCCGACGTGCCCGTCTGGTCACCGGCAGGGCGCCTCGACTTCGCCAGTGAAGCGTCCGACCTCTGTGTGAATCCCAGCTTCTCCGGTGGCACCGTCCACCTCGCGCAATGGACTGACGGCACTTACGACTACGACATGACGTGCATCGGGGTCTACCAGGCCCACGTGGCGACGATCGGCTGGCAGCCGAGCGTCTCGGACGGCGCCACCGCAGGAACGACCGGCCGGTCGCTGCCGGTGGAGGCGTTGCGCCTGTCGATGGCTGGAGACCGGCTGTCGGGGGACATTCTGTGGAGAGGGCATGTGCAGAACATTGGCTGGCAGCCATGGACGACGGCGGCGTCCCCGATTGGAACGACAGGGCTTGGCCTGCGACTGGAAGCGTTCGAGCTGCGGCTGACGGGGGATCTGGCCTCGCAGTACAGCATCAGGTATCGAGCGCATGTGCAGAACGTTGGCTGGCAGCCTTACCGGATCGACGGAGCCACGGCCGGCACCGTCGGGCAGGGTCTTCGGATGGAGGCTGTGACGATCGAGTTGGTTCCGAAGGTTGCGCCGGCTTTCACTGCCGTGTATGCCGCCCACGTTCAGGACCGTGGCTGGATGGCGAACGTTTCGGATGGGACCGTCGCCGGGACAACCGGACTGGCACTCCGGCTCGAGGCGTTGCGCCTCAATGTGTCAAGCACGGCATATACCGGGGACATCGAGTGGCGGGGGCATGTGCAAAACATCGGCTGGCAGCCGTGGACATCTTCGGCCAATCCCATCGGCACGGTCGGGCAAGGGCTACGTTTGGAAGCGTTCGAAATCAGGCTGACCGGCGAGATGGCCAGCCATTACAGGATCTACTACCGCGCGCATGTACAGGATATCGGCTGGCAATCATGGGTTGCCGATGGCGCGACGGCAGGCACGTCCGGGGTGGGCAAACGGATTGAGGCCGTGCAAATCCTCCTCGCACCCAAGACCGTCTAGGCCGGCACCGGCGCGAGCAGATTACTTGCGAGCCGTAACCCCGGATCCGCCAGTTAAAGCACAAGTGTGCTAGTAAGAATGGTGCCCAAAATAGTAGATGCCGGCGTCCGGCGGCAGGACGTGGTCCAGGCGGTTCTCCGCATCATTGCCGTGGACGGGCTTGAGCGTGCCTCGCTTCGGGAAGTGGCGGACGAAGCCGGACTGGCAGTCGGTTCTGTCCGGCACTACTTTCAGGGCAGCGAGGAGCTCCTGGTGTTTAGCTTCGGCACAGTGGTGGACGGGGTGGTCAGCCGGCTGCAGTCCCTGCTGCCCGCCGTGCTTGATGCTGGTGCAGCAAGCCCGGAACAGCGGGAGGCTGTTTTAACCCTTCTGGGCGGCATGCTTCCGCTGGATGAGGAAACAGCTGTGGAGGCTTGCGCATGGCTGGCTTTCAAGAACGCTGCACGCATCAGGCCGTTCCTTGCGGCGGAAGCGGACCGCAGCCACCGTGAAGTCGCGGCCATTGTGGGCACACTTGTCTCAACCCTGCTCCCGGACGATGAACCCCAGGAGAACCTGGTGGTGGAAGCGGAACGGCTCTTGGCAATGCTGGACGGGCTGTGCATGCACGCCTTGCTCCAGCCGGGATGGATGACGGCGCAGATGTGCCGCGACGTGCTCGAACGGCACCTGGACGGGATCGCCCGGTGAGCCATCAAAAGCCTGTCCTGCACTTCCGCGGAGTGGCTGCGGGAATAGACTGATAGCCGGGTAGGCCGGGCCGGATCATGACGCTCGGCACCGGGAGGCCAGGAAAGGACTTTGGATGCAGCACGCAAACGGTTCAGGGTGGCAGATCACCACCGACACATCCGGGCCGATGATGATTGCTCTTTACGTCCGGGACTCGGCCGGCCTGAACGGAGTGGGGCGTCCCATGCTGTCCCACGCATCACCCAAAGTCCGCTCAGCGGACCACACCCACCTGACCTCGGACGTGGGGGGCTTCAGCGCGCTGAAAACTGAGTGGGAGGCCTGGTGGGAGCAGCTGCTCAAGGCGCACCCGCACACGTCGCCGGAACTCTCCCCGCCGGATTTTGAAGCATTTGGTAACTCCCCGGCCCTCCAACGGGTCCTGCAGGCCCACTTCGGCGCCGCACTCACCTGGGCCAGGGAGCGCAGAAGCGAATATGCGGAGCTTGAAGCCCAACGCGTGGCCAGCGGAACGGACCAGCTGCTGGGGGAAATGGTGGATGACAGGCTGATGGAGGTGGGACGGGACTCCCGGGATTTCAAGCTGACCATTATTGAGTTGCCGCTGGACGAGCAGCGGGCGTGGTACCTGGAACCAGACAAGATCATCATGAGCCAGGAGCTGATGGGCCAGGCTGAGCTGTTCCGCAGCTACGTCCAGCCGGTGCTGGAAATCCTGGTCTAGTCCTCGCCGGCTGGACGACGGCGGACGTCAGGCGCCGCCGTCGTCCTGCCGTACGGTGATGCGCACCTGCCCGTCGGCGGCCCCGGACGCCTGCCAGCCGTCCCCGTCGGGCCGGTCCCAGCTGCGGCCGGCCACTTCCACCTTTGTTACGGCCAGGTCCTTGGCGTTGGCCACCGCCCACTGGGCAACCGACCACGCAAGCGCTCCGTCCGCGTCCACCACCAGCGTGGAGCCGTCCACCTGCGCATCCACGCCCCCGTACGCCTGCTCCAGTTCCGTAACCACCGCAGCCGACTTTCCACCGGCGGTGGGGGAGCGCAGGGTGCATTGGACTGCCGCAGGTGCCTGTCCGGTAAGCCCGGAAGCGAAAGCGCGTCCCATCTCCTCGTGCTGGGCGTATGCCTTGGGGTAGGCGGACCGCTGGACCTGCTGGGCCGCGTCCGTAATGTCCAGCGTCTCGTATCCGGGGATCTTCACCAGGGCGTCGTAGAAGGCGTTGACGGCATAGTAGGGATCCATGATCTGGGCCTCGGTGCCCCAGCCCTGGGACGGCCGCTGCTGGAAAAGACCCCGCGAGTCCGGTCCTGCCTGGTCACCGTGTCCGATGTTGCGCAGCTTGGACTCCTGCATGGCGGTGGCCAGCGCAATGGTGGCGGCCCGGGGCGGGAGGCCGCGCCGGACAGCTGCCGCGGTGATCAGCGCTGCGTTTGCCGCCTGGTCCGGCGCCAGTTCCCCGGTCCGGTTGCCGGCCGTGGCCGTGCAGCGTTCCGAAACGAGGGTCTCGGAACGCTGCACAAAGTACAATGCCGTGTAAATGCCTCCCACTGCCAGTGCCAGGGTGAGGAGCAGCACCGCCAGGCGGCGCAGGCCGCGTCGACGCGCCACAGACAGAGGTGCCACGAAGGGATTAGTTGGCGTGCAGGGCGTCGTTCAGTTCCACCGTCTGGCCCTTGCGGGGGAGGGCCTCCACCGCGCCCGTGGTGGAGTTGCGGCGGAACAGCAGGTTGGGCACGCCGGAGAGCTCGGCCGCCTTGACGATCCTGGTGGTGTCCTCGCCCACCTCGTCCTTGGGGCCCGGCACGCGGACGCGGGTTCCCGCCGTCACGTAAAGGCCTGCCTCGACTACCGAGTCGTCACCGATGCTGATGCCCACGCCGGAGTTCGCCCCGAGCAGGACCCGCTCGCCGATGGTGATCTTTTCCTTGCCGCCGCCGGACAGGGTGCCCATGATGGAGGCGCCGCCGCCAACGTCGCTGCCGTCACCGGTCACGACGCCCGCGGAGATGCGGCCCTCCACCATCGACGTGCCCAGGGTCCCGGCGTTGAAGTTCACGAAGCCCTCGTGCATGACGGTGGTCCCGGCGGCGAGGTGCGCGCCCAGGCGGACTCGGTCGGCGTCGGCGATCCTGACACCGCTGGGAACCACGTAGTCCACCATGCGCGGGAACTTGTCGATGCCGTAGACGGTGACGGCGCCCCGGCGGCGCAGCTTGGCGCGCGTCAGCTCGAAACCCTCGACGGCGGCGGGGCCGAAGTTGGTCCACACGACGTTGGGGAGCTTGCCGAAGATGCCGTCCAAATTGATGGTGTTGGGCTGGACCAGGCGGTGCGACAGCAGGTGCAGCCGGAGGTAGGCGTCCGCGGTGTCGGCGGGGGCCTCGTCAAGGTTGATCTGGACAAAGACCACCTTCTGCTCCGTGCCGCGGTCCTGGTCTGCGCCGTTCTCAGCGATGGCGGTCAGGGCTTCGTCGGCGTTTTCCACGGAGCGGAGGTCCTCGGCTGCAACACCGAGTGCCGGTGCGGGGAACCAGACGTCCAGGACCGTGGCATCGCCGGCGGCGATGGTTGCTACACCAAAGCCATAGGCGGAACGGTCATCAGTGGTGGAGGTCAGGGTTTCGGGCACGGCGGAAGAAGCGGTCTCAGTCATGTGCTCCAGTCTATCGAGGGCCGGGCGGGCGGTTCGAACTAGACTGGCTTCGTGACTGCTGAAACCGCCCCCGAATCTTCCGTGTCCACCCTTGACGTGCACCAGGACGTCGCGCTGTTGACGGCGGCACTCATGGACATCAACAGCGTGTCGGGCAATGAGAAGCAGCTCGCGGACGCCGTCGAAGCCGCCCTGCGGGAGATTCCCCAACTCACCGTGGTGCGCGACGGTGACGCCATCATCGCCCGCACCGAACTTGGCCGCAGCGAACGCGTCATCCTCGCCGGCCATCTGGACACGGTCCCGCTTCCGCTGACTGAAGGTTCCAGGGGCACCGTCCCCTCCAGTTGGGACTCCGGAGTTCCGGGCGAGGGTATCCTCTACGGCCGGGGCGCCACAGACATGAAGGGCGGGGTGGCCGTCCAGCTCGCGCTGGCTGCAGGAATGTCCGACGGCGGCGCGCAGCCCAAGCGGGACGTCACCTTTGTGTTTTACGACCACGAGGAAGTGGAAGCGGTCAAGAGCGGCCTGGGACGCCTGGTCCGCAACCATGGAAACCTGCTGCAGGGAGACTTCGCCATCCTGCTGGAGCCAACGGACGGCACAGTGGAGGGCGGCTGCAACGGAACCAGCCGGTTCGAGGCCAGCACGTCAGGGGAGGCCGCACACTCGGCCCGCGCGTGGATGGGCAGCAACGCCATCCACGCCGCAGCCCCCATCCTGGCCCGCCTGGCAGCCTATGAACCACGCACCATCAACGTTGACGGGCTTGACTACCGGGAAAGCCTCAACGCTGTGAAAATCAACGGCGGCACCGCCGGCAATGTCATCCCGGACCGCTGCGTGGTGGAAATCAACTACCGTTTCGCCCCGGACAAGACACCGGACCAGGCCGAAGCCCACGTCCGGGAACTGCTGGAGGGCTTTGACGTGGTCCGCACCGATGCCGCCGCCGGTGCGCGGCCCGGTCTGCAGCACCCGGCAGCCGCTTCCTTCGTGGCCGCCGTGGGAGCCGAACCCAAGCCCAAATACGGCTGGACCGACGTCGCGCGTTTCAGCGAGCTGGGCATCCCGGCGGTGAACTTCGGTCCGGGCGACGCGCTGCTGGCGCACAAGGACAACGAGCACGTCCACGCCGATGCCATCCGCAAATGCCTCGCCGCGCTGCAAAGCTGGCTCGCTGCCTGACCGTTCTCAACCGAAAAGGTCCGGAACTCCCAAAGGGAATTCCGGACCTTTTTTCTTGGAGCGTCGGGTTGCAGCTTCGAAGCCTAGGGGGCCGCGGCTTCCAGGACATCGGGTTCCGCCTTCGCCGTACCGCCCGCAGCCTTCTTGGAGCCGCGGCGCTCGATCCATACGGCAAGCCGTGACACCGAGATGTTGATGGCGATGTAGATGGCCGCTGCCACGAAGAAGATGGGGAACAGGTACTGCGTGCCCAGGAAGTCCGCCATGACCTGGACGGCCCGCAGCAGTTCGCCGTAGGCCACGATGTAGCCCAGCGAGGTGTCCTTGAGCAGCACCACCATCTGTGCGACGAGCGAGGGCATCATGCGCCGGATTGCCTGCGGCAATTCGATGAGCATGCGCGATTTGTAGCTGGTCAGGCCGATGGCCAGGCCTGCTTCGCGTTGCCCCTTGGGCAGTGACTGGATGCCTGCACGGATGATTTCGGCGAAGACGGCCGCGTTGTACAGCACCAGGCCGGCCACGACGGCTACGAACGCGGAGGTGCCGAAGCCCAGGAGGATGAAGAGCATCATCAGGACCACCGGCATGCCGCGCAGGAATTCCAGGATGACCCGCATGGGTACCCGGATCGCTGCGGCGTCCGAAATGCGCAGGAGGCACAGCAGCAGGCCAAGGGGGAAGGCGATGACTGCCGCGAGTGCCGCAGCGGACAGGGTGGATCCGAGTCCGTTGCCGAGGAGGCGCCACACGTCGGCTCGGGTGAAGATCTGCCAGCGGCGGGCCTCGAAGATGCCCTGCTGGGCGAGGATCATGACAACCCAGGCCAGCAGGCCAAGAATCAGCAGGCCGCCGATGATGGAGGCAATGAGGGAAACCCGGCGCGCTTTGGGGCCGGGGACGTCGTAGAGAACGGAGCTCATCGGGCAATCGCCACCTTTCGTTCCACCGTGTTGGCGAGGATTCCCAGCGGAACGGTGAGGAGCAGATAGAAGAACGCCGTGCCCAGCAGGACAGTGATCACGGCGTCACCGTTGGCGTTGGCCAGCTGTCGGCCGTAGCCGAACAGCTCCAGGACGAAGAAGGCGCCGGCCACCGAGGAGTTCTTGACCAGGGCGATCAGGATGTTGATCAGTGGCGGGATCACCGTCCGAAGTGCCTGGGGGAGGATGATGAGCGAAAGAACCTGGCCGAACTTCATGCCGATGCTGCGTGCTGCCTCGGCCTGGCCCACAGGCACGCTGTTGACACCTGAGCGGACAGCTTCGGCGATGAACGCGGCGGTGTAGGTGCTGAGGGCGATGATGGCGGCGATCTCGAACTGCTCAAATTTGACCCCGATCCGGGGGAGCACTACCGCTGCGAAGAAGAAAGCGATGGTCAGCGGGGTATTGCGGAGGACTTCCACGTACACGGTGCTGAAACCGCGCAGCGCCGCTACCGGGGAGACGCGTGCCGCGGCCAGCAAGGTGCCAAGGATCAACGCGAAGATGCCGGAGACGGCGGAGAGAAAGAGAGTGCGGAGAAAACCTTCCCAGTACAGGGGCAGGTTTTCAAAGATGACGTCCATAAGATCCTTCGGCTGTAAGCGTGGACGGATTAAAGGCTGTGCCGCCGGGGCTGCTGAGCAGCCCCGGCGGCGCGGCGGACGCTACTTAGTAACGGTTGATGGCCGGGAGGCTGGGAGCGGTCTTGATGACCGAACCTGCAGTGGCTTCCCAGGCCTTCTTGTAGGAGCCGTCCTTTTCGAAGGATTCGAGCTGGTCATTGATCCAGTTGCGGAACTCGGTGTCGCCCTTCTTCAGGCCGATGCCGTAAGGCTCCTTGGTGAAGGTTTCTTCGGAGGCGAGCTTGAAGGCGTCCGGTTCCTTGTCAACGAAGCCGGCGAGGATCACGTTGTCGGTGGTCACGGCTTCAACCTGCTTGTTGCGCAGCGGCTCCAGGCATGCGGAGTAGGTGGCGGCCGGGACGAGCTCGGCGCCGTACTTGTCCACGATCGTGGCGGCCGGGGTGGAGCCCGTGACGGAGCAGACCTTCTTGCCCTTGACGTCCTCAGGCTTCTTGATGGTGTCGTTGTCCTTGTTCACCATGAGGGCCTGGCCGGCTTCGTAGTACGGGCCGGCAAAGTCGACAACCTGCTTGCGCTTGTCGCTGATGGTGTAGGTGGCGATGACCAGGTCAACCTTGCCCTGCTCGATGAAGGGCTCGCGGTTGGCGGACACGGTTTCGGACCATTCGATCTTGTCCGCAGGGATGCCCAGCTTGGCGGCGATCAGCTTGCCGATTTCGACGTCGAAACCTACGGGCTTGCCGTCCAGGCCCACCTGGCCGAACAGCGGCTGGTCGAACTTGGTGCCGATCTTGATGGTGCCGGCGGAGGACAGCTTCGCCATGGTGGTTCCGGCAGCGAAAGACGGCTTTTCAACCGGGCTCGGGTTGCTGGAGCCGCCGGAGTCTCCACCGCCGCAGGCGCTGAGCGAGAGTGCGAGGGCAGCGGTAGCCGCCACGACGAAGGACTTCCGCCGGGACATAAATGCCTTCATGACATTCCTTTCATTGATGGCCGCGGGTTTCCGGCCTGGATGCGAACTGACGTGTGGTTGTTCGGTAGCTCAGTGGGTGAGGAGCTTGGACAGGAAGTCCTTGGCCCGGTCACTCTTCGGGTTGGTGAAGAACTCCTCCGGGGTGGCGTCCTCCACGATCTGGCCGTCCGCCATGAAGACCACCCGGTCGGCGGCCTTGCGGGCGAAGCCCATCTCGTGCGTGACCACGATCATGGTCATGCCTTCCTTGGCGAGCTGGACCATGACGTCCAGGACCTCGTTGATCATTTCGGGGTCCAGCGCAGACGTGGGCTCGTCGAACAGCATGACCTTCGGCTTCATCGCCAAGGCCCGGGCAATCGCAACGCGCTGCTGCTGGCCGCCCGAGAGCTGGGCCGGGAGCTTGGGAGCCTGATGGCCCACGCCCACCCGTTCCAGGAGTGCCATGGCATCCTTTTCGGCTGCCGCCTTGGAAACGCCCTTGACCTTAATCGGCCCCAGGGTCACGTTTTCAAGGATGGTTTTGTGGGCGAACAGATTGAACGATTGGAAAACCATTCCGACGTCGGCGCGGAGCTGGGCGAGTTCCTTGCCTTCCTCGGGGAGGACCTTCCCGTCGATGCTGATAGTTCCGCCCTCGATGGTCTCCAGGCGGTTGATGGCCCGGCAGAGGGTGGACTTACCGGAGCCCGAGGGCCCGATGACCACAACAACCTCGCCCTTGCGGACCTGCAGGTTGATGTCCTTCAAAACGTGCAGCTGGCCGTAATGCTTGTTAACGGCGTTCAGGGAGACGAGAGCATCGCCGGGCACATGAGTAGTCATAGGAAAGAATCTAGCGAACAACGGTGCGTTATGACGCCAATCACCCCAAGTTCATGCCGATCGTGATTCAAGAGATACCTGGAGTTGGAGGTTAGCCTAGGGGAATGAGCATCAATGCAGATCCGGCCAAGAATTCCCAGCCGCGCCGTAAAGGCCCCCTCGAGCTGCGCCGCAAGCAGGCGGCCGTGGAAATGTCGGACCAGCACCTGCTTGATACCAAGGGCCCCGGCCAGTTTGTCCACACCGACCCGTGGCGGGTCCTGCGGATCCAGAGCGAATTCGTCGAGGGTTTCGGTGCGCTGGCGGACATCGGAAAAGCGGTAAGCGTCTTTGGTTCGGCCCGCACGAAGCCGGGAAGCCTGTACTACGAGATGGGCGTGGAGGTGGGGCGCAAGCTCGCCGAAGCCGGAGTCGCCGTGATCACCGGCGGAGGCCCGGGCTCCATGGAGGCGGCCAACCGGGGAACGGTGGAGGGCAACGGCGTGTCGGTGGGCCTTGGCATCGAACTGCCGTTCGAGCAGGGGCTCAACCAATGGGTGGACCTGGGGATCAACTTCCGCTATTTTTTCGCCCGCAAGACCATGTTCGTCAAATACGCGCAGGGCTTCATTGTGCTGCCCGGCGGACTGGGCACGCTGGATGAGCTCTTCGAAGCCATGGTGCTGGTGCAGACGCGCAAGGTGACGTCTTTTCCCATCGTGCTTCTCGGCGTCGAATTCTGGGGGCCGATGATCGACTGGATCAGGGGCACCCTGGTGGCTGAAGGCATGGTCTCAGAAAAGGATCTGGACCTCATCCAGCTCGTGGACGATCCCGCCGAAGCCGTTGACCGGGTCCTGCAGGCAGGAGTGACACCATCCCTTAACGGGGAGCAGCGGCCGGAGTAGCTGCGCGCCGCTGTTCGGGCTGCCGGTCTGGCACGATGGGACCGTGAGCTTCTTTCTGGTTTTCCTCGCCGTCGTTCTCGTGGCGGCGGTCCTTTGGGCCGGCCTGGGCCGGCGCTCCCGCAACCAGGGCGGGCCCGCCCTGCCCGCCCTGCTGGACGGATTCGAAGAGCCGCCGGCCAACCTTCCGCCGGTGCTGCTGCCGGAGCGGGCTGTCCCGGAGGATGTGACCCGCCTGCGCTTCTCGCTGGGCCTGCGCGGCTACCGGATGGACCAGGTGGACCAGGTCCTGGATGAACTGCGGGACCAGTTGGCGGCCCGGGATGCGGAACTGGCGGAGCTGCGGGGCCGGCTGGCGGCCACTGAAGGGCACGCCAGCGCCGGCACGGAGCAGCCTTCCGACGGCGGCGCGCCGGTCCGCGGCATGGTTCCGGAAGATACGGGCGCGGGCAAGGGCGGGAACCGGGCGGTCCATGAGGACGCTGCCCCGGGGAAGGGCGGGTTGTGAGCACGGTGGCCCGCCGCAGCCCGCTGGCCTCAGCCGGCACCCTGGCCCACCGGGCTGCTTCGGCTGTCCGGGGCTGGCCGTGGTGGCTCCAGGTCAGCGCACTGTACGGGGGTTCACGGCTGGTCTCAGCCTGCATCTTCATGGCCGCGGCGCTCCACCAGGACGCCAACCCCTGGTTCCCGCCGAAGCCGGATTACTGGAACTTTATCAATATCTGGGATGCCCGCTGGTATGGCCAGGTCATCGCGAATGGCTACCCGTCCGTCCTTCCCACGGACGCGGCCGGCAACGTGCAGGAGAACACCTGGGCCTTCTACCCGCTCTTCCCCGCACTGGCAGGCGGGCTCAGCCGCCTCACCGGCCTGAGCCCCGCCGCCTCGCTCACCCTTGTGGCAATGCTGGCCGGCTGGGGCGCTGCCCTGGCGGTCTACGCACTCTTCCGGCATAAGGCCCCACATTCCCCTGCCATGTGGGGTGTTGCATTCTTCTCGGCCTTTCCCGTCTCGGCTGTGCTGCAGGTGCCCTACGCCGAACCGCTGTCCCTCCTGCTGCTGGCAGGGGCCCTGCTGCTGGTGGTGCGCCGGCGGTACCTGTGGGCCGCCCCCGTGGTGGTCCTCCTGTGCCTGTCCCGGCCCGTCGGCGTTCCCTTCGCCGCCATGCTCGGGCTGCTGCTGGTCTTCCGCGCCACCGCACACGTGCGCCGTGCACGGCAACGCGGTCCGGAGGAAGACGCCCCTTCGGTCAAGGACCTGGCGGCCCTCACCGGGCTTACCGCCGTGGCCGGCCTGTCTGCCCTCGCGTGGCCGGCTGCCGCGTGGGTGGCCACCGGGGACCCGCAGGCGTACACCAAAACCGAAACCGTCTGGCGGGGCCAGGATCTGGTGCCTTTCAAGCCGTGGTTCGACACCGGCGTCGACCTCTTTGGTCCTGTGCTGGGCATCCTTGCACCCCTGGTGTTCGTGGCGCTGTTCGCCGTGATGCTGTTCCTGCCGCCGGTGGTGCGGCTCGGCGTGGAACTGCGGCTCTGGTGCGCGTGCTACATGGGTTACCTGCTGGCATTCCTCCACCCCCAGACCAGCACGTTCAGGATGCTGCTGCCGCTGTTTCCGCTGGCGCTGGGCGCGGTGTTCGTGTCCCGGTCTAGGGCGTACCGGGGGACAGTGGTGGCCATGTTCCTGCTGCTGCAGGTCGTCTGGATCGTGTGGCTGTGGGCGTGGGCGCAGCTGCCCGGCGGTGGCGATTATCCGCCGTAGCAAAACCGGCTTTCGCGCAGGTCAGGGCGGGAATGACACGTGCAGGGAAATGTCCATCGATTAGCTACGTGCGGGTAATTCCGCGATAATGATAGGTAAGCAAGGACAAAAGCATTCAGAAAACGCGCAGCCTTGGCGGTGGGGGAACCACCCCGCCATAGCGGCCTGATCGACATGCGGACACAGCCCGCCGGGCTGATTAGTCCTGGGACAAAATGGAGGGGAATTCCTCATGGCGGCTATGAAACCACGCACCGGCGACGGCCCAATGGAAGTCACCAAGGAGGGCCGCAGCCTGATCATGCGTGTCCCGCTCGAAGGCGGCGGGCGCCTGGTGGTCGAACTGAACGCTGCCGAAGCAGCCAACCTCAAGGAATGCCTGGTGGGCGTTACCGAATAGTCGTAAAGGTCAGGGTGCGCAGCCCGCGGGCTGCGCACCCTGACCTTTTGTGCTGCACTGTGTGCCGTGCCTATTTCTTGACGGCCACCAGCAGGCCGTCCCCGCTGGGAAGCATCGCCGAAGCCAGCCTGTCGTCGTCGCGAATGGCCTTGCCCACCTGCCGCAGGGTCACCGTGTTGGGCTCCCGGCCGGCAGGGTTGGCCACCTTGTCCTTGTCCAGCGCGTCGTTGATGACCAGCAGTCCCGAACGCTTAAGCAGCCGGATGGCCTGTTCCACGTAGCCAGGGAGTCCGGGTTTGTCCGCATCGATGAACACAAGGTCGTACGCGCCGTCGGTGAGCCGCGGCAGGACGTCGCCCGCACGGCCGGAAATGGTGCGTGTCCGGTTGGCGGGACTGCCGGCCTCGGCGAACGCTTCGCGGGCAGCCCGCAAGTGCTCCACGTCCACGTCGATGGTGGTCAGGACAGCGTGCGCCGCGAGGCCACGCAGGAGGCAGACGCCGGAGACGCCGGCGCCGGTGCCGATCTCCACCGCGGTCTGCGCCTTGGAGGCTGCAGCCAGTACGGTCAGGGCTGCGCCCACACCGGGACTGATGGCGCTTACCCCTAATTCAAAGGAACGCTCCCGGGCCCGAAGCATGACCTCATCCTCAGCGGGCAGATCTTCTGCATAGGACCAGCTGCTGGACTTGTCGGCGCTCATGAATAATCGCTTTCTGGGCGTAAAGGGGGAATGTCTCCTCAAGCCTACTGCGTCCCGCCGGGCCGGAAGGGAAAGCAGGCGTTGCGCCGAGGGCGGAAGTTTTCGGCTAATCAGGAAATTCCCAGCCAAATTTGAAATGATTGGTATCCGCTCATCCAAAAGGTGACCGGCGCCGAATCAGAGATGTCAACAGTATCCGGGCGTTAGCATTCCGAGGGGAGTGGACGATGTCATCTTCAGTTGTGGCACCTGTCCCTGCAGTAAACAATCCCGATGATGAGTGGGTCCGTCCCACCTGGGAAGAAGTGGTCACCAACCACTCCGCGAAGGTTTACCGGCTGGCCTACCGCCTGACCGGTAACAAGTTCGACGCCGAGGACCTCACCCAGGAGGTCTTTGTCCGCGTGTTCCGGTCGCTGGAAAACTTTAAGCCCGGAACCCTCGATGGCTGGCTGCACCGCATCACCACCAACCTGTTCCTTGACCAGGCCCGGCGCAAGACCCGCATCCGTTTCGACGCACTGGCAGAAGATGCCGAGTCCCGGCTGCCGGGCCGGGAGCCGGGACCGGAGCAAAGCTTCGAGCTGAACAACCTTGACCTGGACGTGCAGGCCGCGCTGGAGGAACTGCCGCCGGACTTCCGTGCCGCCGTGGTCCTGTGCGATCTTGAGGGGCTCTCCTACGACGAAGTCGCCGAGGCGTTGGGCGTCAAACTGGGTACCGTCCGTTCGCGCATCCACCGCGGCCGGACCATGCTCCGCGAAAAGCTGGCCCACCGCGACCCGCGCCCGCAGCAGTCCCGCCGCAAGCTTTCGATGCCGCGCATCGCCGGCATCCTCTGAACGGCACATGAGGTCCCAGATTCCTTTCGGCGGCAGGCATCAGCGCTCCGGCAGCCACCTTGAGGCCTGCCAGGAGTGTGCTGCCGCCGTACGCCGGGAACGGCAGTACCTTGAGCGCCTCCGGGATGCCCCCATTCCGCCCGCCAGCCAGGACCTGACGGCCCGGCTGCTGACCCGCACCTCCGAACTGGCGGCCCAGGTGCCCGCCCCGGTCCAGGCGCAGCAGGGCGCCACCTCCCGCATGGCCGCACGGGCCCTTGCGCTCACCGCCGGAGGAACCGTCGCAGCGGCCGGAGTGCTGGCTGTGGGGGCCTTCACGGCAGCGGGAGACCCAGGGGGCGGCGAAGCGGCGGGAACCCAGGCTGCTTTTTCCCACGTCTCGTCGCAGACCCCCGCTGACGGCAGGAGCCTGAGCACCGCGCAACTGGCCACCCTGCGGTCCGAGGGATGGGCGTGCCCCGACCTTCAGGCCATGGGATTCCACGTCGAGGCGGCCCGGGCGCTTGTGGTTGATGGGGAGCCCGCAGTGGAGCTGCGGCTTACGGACGGCGTGCACCACGCCACTGTCACGGAACAGCACCTCGTCACGCAAGAGCCAGCAGGCCAGGCGCCTGTGGTTCCGGGGAGTGCAGCCGTGTCGGGTACCAGTCCGTGGTCCGCAACCTACCGGGCTGCGGGGCTCACCATCACATACCGCTCCGACCTGCCTGCCGAACAGGCCGACGATGCGATGCCCATCCTCAAGCGGCTTGCCGATTCCGCCGCAGAGGGGGTCGCAGCCGCCGTCCCGGAACGGCCGGAAGGGCAGGCCGCGGAACCCCTGGATGCCCGGCTGGAGCGCGGAATCAACAAGATCGCGGCCCTGTTCACCCAATGACACGGACTGTCGACCCGTCCGGCGGATGGGAATCGTCACCTGCAGCCCGGAGAGGGTAATCTTCCTAAAGTGTTTGGAATCAACGGCCCGGAGTTCATTCTTCTGCTGATCATTGGCGTGCTGGTGATCGGCCCCCAGCGGCTGCCGGAATATACCCAGAAGCTGGCGAACCTGGTCAAGGAAGTCCGCCGGATGGCCAACGGTGCCCGCGAACAAATCAAGGAAGAAGTGGGCATCGACATCGATGATGTCGACTGGAAGAAGTACGATCCCCGCCAGTACGATCCGCGGCGCATCATCAAGGAAGCGCTGCTCGACGACGACACCAAGCCCGTCAGCGGAGGCGCCCCCGCCGCCGTGGCTGCAGTTTCCGGCGCCGCAGCGGCAGCGGAAGCGGCACCCAAGCGGCCCGAAAGGGTAGTCCAGCGACTGGCCCCCGGCGAGACCGCCCCGTTCGACACCGAGGCCACCTAGGCTGGTCAGCGGGGCTGCAGCCCCAGCTTCATCCCGGCAAGGCCGCGCGGTTTCGCCGCCAGGTGCCCGGCGATGCCGGCCAGAGCGGCAGCCGCTGCGGCCCCGGGCCTGCCCAGGACAATCGGAACCCCTGCGTCCCCGCCTTCGCGCAGCTGGATGTCCAAGGGAATCTGGCCCAGCAGGGGAACGTCCGCCCCCACTGTGGCGCTAAGCCGTTCCGTGAGCACGGTCCCGCCGCCGCTTCCGAAGAGCTCCATCCGGCCGCCGTCGGGCATCTCCAGATAGGACATGTTCTCGATGACGCCCGCGATCGTCTGTCCCGTCTGGGTGGCGATGGCACCGGCGCGTTCGGCGACGTCGGCTGCGGCCGCCTGCGGCGTGGTGACCACCAGGATTTCGGCCTTGGGCAGCAGCTGCGCAACGGAGATGGCGATGTCACCGGTACCCGGCGGAAGGTCCAGGAACAGGGCATCCAGGTCGCCGAAGTAGACGTCCGTGAGGAACTGTTCCAGCGCCCGGTGCAGCATTGGTCCCCGCCACGCAACCGGCTTGTTGCCGGTCACGAACATGCCGATGGAGATTACTTTCACCCCATACGCAACCGGGGGAAGGATCATGTCGTCCACCTGGGTGGGCTTTTGCGTGATGCCCATCAGCGCAGGTACGGAGAAGCCGTACACGTCAGCGTCCACGATTCCTACCCGGAGGCCCTGGGCGGCCAGGGCGGTGGCAAGGTTGACCGTCACCGAGGACTTGCCCACACCGCCCTTGCCGCTGGCGACAGCGTAGACCTTGGTCAGGGAATCCGGCTCGTTGAAGGGGATCCTGCGCTGGCCGCCCGGACCGCGCAGCTTCTCCTTGAGGGCGTCGCGCTGCGCCTGGTCCATCACCTTCAGCTCCACGTCGACGGCGGTGATCCCGGGTACCGCGGAAAGCGCCTTCTGCGAATCGGCGGTGATGGTGTCCCGCAACGGGCAGCCCGCAATCGTGAGCAGGACCGCTACGGTGACCTTGCCGTCGTCGGACACGTGGACGGCGTCCACCATGCCCAGCTCCGTAATGGGACGGCGGAGTTCCGGATCGATGACCGTGGCCAGGGCATCGTTGACGGCCTGGAGCAGTGGTCCCTGTCCGGGGCTGGCGGGATCGCTGGTGGCGCTCATGGAAGGGGCCTCGGCTTTCGTGCGGTGGCGGCGACGGGCCCGCTGATGACGGCGGCCCGGGTGGTCATTGGGCAGAGTGGCCCGGTTTGACCCGGGGGATCTGCTGGGTCCTCGGGTTGCGCTGCCGGTCCCGCTGTTCGCGCAGCTTGTCCTTGACCTTGTCGCGCGGGGATTCGTGCGAGCCGGGCCCGGAGTCCTCATGGGTCCGCATTTCCTCCTGCGCTTCCAGGAGGTCTTCGAGGAGCGAGCGCAGTTCGGCCCGGACATAGTCACGGGTGGCGACCTCCCGGAGCGCGATCCGCAGGGAGGCCAGCTCCCGAGTCAGGTATTCGGTGTCGGACAGGTTGCGCTCTGCCCGCTGCCGGTCCTGCTGCAGCGAGACCCGGTCCCGGTCATCCTGCCGGTTCTGCGCCAGCAGCAGCAGAGGCGCTGCGTAGGAGGCCTGCAGCGACAGCATCAGGGTCAGCAGGGTGAACCCAAGGTCCCTCGAGTCGAACTGCCACTCGACGGGGGCCCACGTGTTCCAGCCCAGCCAGAAAATGCAGAATACGGTCATGTAGACCAGGAACTGGGGCGTGCCCATGAACCGGGCAAAGCCCTCGGTGGCATGGCCGAACGCGTCCGGATCCGGGGAGAACTTGGGCAGGATCCGCTGGCGCGCGCTCAACGGTGTGTCGAGGCTGCCCTTTGACTCCGCATTGACCACGTTCCGCTGGTTGGGGTTCTTCGGAGCGCTGTTATCAGCCAATGCGGCCACCGAGCTTTCTTATCGGGGCTTCGCCATCGTGGGCGCGCCAGTCGTCCGGCAACAAGTGATCCAATACGTCATCAACAGTCACCGCCCCCACAAGCCGGCCGGCGTCATTGACCACCGGGAGGGAATTCAGGTTGTAGGTGGCCAGGGTCCGTGCCACTTCGCTGATGTGGGCCTGGTCGGACAGCGGCTCAAGGTTCTTGTCCACCAGGTTTCCCAGTGCCTCGAACGGCGGGAAACGCAGCAGTTGCTGGATATGCACCACGCCCAGGAAGCGGCCCGTGGGCGTTTCCAGCGGCGGCCGGGCAATGAAGATCGACGACGCCAGGGCGGGGGAGAGCTCCTCGCGCCGGACGTGGGCAAGGGCTTCGGCGACGGTGGCCTCCGGGGGCAGGATGACAGGCACCGGGGTCATCAGGCCGCCGGCGGTGTCCTCGTCGTACTCAAGCAGGCGCCGGACGTCCTCGGCGCCCTCAGGCTCCATGAGTTGGAGCAGTTCCTCTGCCTGGGCGGAGGGGAGTTCGCCGAGGAGGTCGGCGGCGTCGTCGGGATCCATTTCCTCCAGGACGTCCGCGGCGCGCTGGACATCGAGGGCGGAGAGGATCTCCACCTGGTCGTCCTCCGGCAGTTCCTGGAGGACGTCCGCCAGCCGTTCGTCCTGCAGTTCGCTGGCCACTTCGAAGCGGCGCTTGTCGCTCATCTCCTGCAGGGCCTCGGCGAAGTCGGCGGGCTTGAGGTCCTCGTGGTTGGCCACGAACTGGGTGGCAGCCTGCGGTTCGGTACGCGGCCCTTGCTGCGCGTCCGCCCAGTCGATGATCAGTGTTTCGTTGCGGCGCAGGCGGCTCAAGGGGGACAAGGAATGGCCACGCCGGACAAAGAGCTTGCTGACGAACCAGTCGCGGGACCGGTGCTGGTCGATGGCGATGTCTTCGATGGTGGCGTCTCCGCTGCCGTCGCGGAGGGTGACGCGGCGGTCGAACATCTCGGCCACCACCAAGGTTTCCGCGCCGCGCTGTTCGAACCGGCGAAGGTTGACCAGGCCGGTGCAGATGATTTGCGTCTGGTCGATGGACGTAATGCGGGTCATGGGTACAAAGACACGCTTCTTGCCCGGAACTTCCACCACGATGCCCACTACGTGGGGGGCTCCCTGGGTTCCGCGGGACAGCACAACAACGTCGCGCAACCGGCCCAGCCGGTCGCCCAGCGGGTCGAAGACGTCGAGGCCCAGGAGGCGTGCCACGAAGACGCGTGTAGGTGTTGTGCTCACCACTACAGGCTACCGAGTCTGCTCTCTTTTAGCTGAATTTACAGGCGGCACCCACCTTGATGGGCAAGAATGGGTTTATGTCGAACATTTTTGGTGCTCCCAAGGCCGGCGCCCCGAACGGACCGGACGATGCCCGGGCTGTTCCCACCGGCGACACCGTTGGCTCCTACACTTCATACCTCGATGCCCAGAAAGCGGTCGACTACCTGGCGGACCAGCAGTTCCCGGTCCACATGGTGTCCATCGTGGGCAACGAACTGAAGATGGTGGAGCGGGTTACGGGGCGCCTGAGCTACCCGCGGGTGGCGTTGTCGGGGGCGCTGAGCGGCATGTGGTTCGGCCTGTTCGTGGGCGTCATGCTGTCCTTCTTCGCTCCGTCGCCCGGGTACTTCTCCATCATGACGTCGGTGCTGATGGGCGCAGCGTTCTTCATGCTCTTCGGCATCGTCACTTACGCCATGCAGCGGGGCAAGCGGGACTTCACGTCCACCAGCCAGGTGGTGGCCACAAGCTACGACGTGATTGTGGCACCGGAGGCAGCCCACGAGGCCCGGCGCCTCCTGCAGCAGCTGCCCATGTCCCGTTCAGACGCCGCCGCATCCGGCCACGGCCCGTATACGCAGCACGACAACTACAACCAGCCGTACCAGCAGCACCACCAGCAGGGCGGGCAGCAGCAAGGGCAGGGCCCGGCCCGCCCCGCCGGCTGGAATGATCCCTACGGCCAGCGGTCCTGCGGCCCGGCCGCCAACAATGGACCTGTCCAGGACGGCCACGCCTACCCCGACGACGCCGGCCAGCAGCACAGCGGTCAGCAGTACGACGGCGGCCAGCAGCACGGTGCCCCGCAGCACACCCCCCAGCAGCCGGCCCAGCCGGTCCGCTCTGTCCGTTACCCGGACCTGCCCGATGGCCGGCCGCAGTACGGCGTCCGCGTCCCCCAGGGGCCGGCCGCGGATGCGGGTCAGCCCGGCATGGAACCGCATGCAGAACACCGGGCAGAAGAGCACGCACAGGATGGCGCCGAACACCCGGTTGACAACCAGTACGGTCCGGAGGGGGACCAGCACCGGGGCGAACACCGCCAGTAACAGCGCAGGTGCGTCCAGGTCCGGCAGCCTGGAGCCACCAGGGACAGTGCCACAAACAAAGAGCGGGGCCGCTGGAATGAATCCAGCGGCCCCGCTCTTTGTCGCTACGGCCGGTGTCAGGCTTCTTCGGTCCGGTAGATGCCGGCCATCCAGTCCTCCACGTCTTCCGCATTGCGCGGCAGGGCGGCGCTGAGGTTGACGGGGCCGTCAGCGGTCATGAGGATGTCGTCCTCGATCCTGACTCCGATGCCGCGGTATTCCTCGGGGATGGCCAGGTCTTCCTTCTTGAAGTACAGGCCCGGCTCGATGGTGAACACCATGCCTTCGGTGAGGACGCCGTCCAGGTAGAGTTCCCGCTTGGCTTGGGCGCAGTCATGGACGTCCAGGCCCAGGTGGTGGCTGGTGCCGTGCGGCATCCAGCGGCGGTGCTGCTGGCCCTCGGGGCTGATTGCTTCCTCCACGCTGACCGGCAGGATTCCCCACTCGGCCAGGCGCTCGGCCAATACGGTGGTGGCTGCGGTATGGATGTCGCGGAACTTGGTTCCCGGCTGGGCGGCTGCGAATCCGGCGTCGGCAGCATCCAGGACCGCCTGGTAGACCTTGCGCTGGATGCCGCTGAAGGTGCCGCTGGCCGGCAGGGTCCGGGTGATGTCCGCCGTGTAGAGCGAGTCCGCCTCGACACCGGCGTCCACGAGCAGGAGCTCACCGGCGTGGATTCGGCCGGTGTTGCGGGTCCAGTGCAGCACGGTGGCGTTGTTGCCTGAGGCCGCGATGGTGTCGTAGCCCAGTTCGTTGCCCACCTCGCGGGCGCGGGCGAAGAACGCCCCCTCCACCACGCGTTCGCCGCGGGCGTGCGTGAGGGCCCGCGGCAGGGCCTTGACCACCTCTTCGAATCCTTCCACGGTGGCCGATACCGCGATTTTCATCTGTTCGATTTCCCACTCATCCTTGAGCAGGCGCAGTTCGGAGAGTGCCTCGCTGAGCTTTTCGTCCAGCGCGTCCAACACGCCGAGGTCCAGGTTCTCGGGGTCCTTGGCTGTGTTGTACCGGGCCGTGTCCACCAGGGCGTCAATGTTGTCGTCAACCTTGCGGACCAGCCGGATGGAGATGCCGCCGATTTCCGGGGCACCCACGTCCTTGGTGATGGCCGTTTCCAGCTGGTCGATGTGCGCGGTGGCCAATCCAAGCCGGGCCTCGAATTCTTCCAGCGTGGGACGGGCGCCGATCCAGAACTCGCCGGAGCGGGAGTCGGCGTAGAACTGCTCGGTGTCCCTGCCGGCCAGCGGGCGGAAGTACAGCGTGGCCCGGTGGTCCCCGCCGTCGTCGCCCGTTCCCTCATTCACCGGTTCCAGGATCAGGACCGCATCCGGCTCGTGGTCCAGGCCAAGCCCCGTCAGGTGCGCGAAGCCCGAGTGCGGGCGGAAGCGGTAGTCGCAGTCGTTGGAGCGGACCTTCAGCGGTCCCGCCGGGATGACCAGGCGTTCGCCCTTGAACTGGACGGAGATCGCCTTGCGCCGGGTTGCGGCGTAGCCGGCTACCTCGTCCCGCGGGGGCAGTTCCTGGCTGGACGGCGCCCAGTTGCTGGCCATGAAGGCCTTGAAGGCGTTGGAACTGGGCCGCTGGGAGCGGTTGTTGACGCGCTCCTCCAGCGGCTGGGAAGCAGAGTTTTGGGTGTTTTCGGCATCGTTCACGGCACCATCGTCTCACTGGCGTCCCGGCTAAGCGAACAGGCCTCCCCGGTCTCTTGTTCCCGGTCCACTACGCTGGATAAGTGAGGATTGACCTGCATGCCCACTCCAACGTCTCGGACGGCACCGAGACCCCTGCCGACGTCATGGCGTCTGCTGCCCGCGCGGGACTGGACGTGGTGGCCCTGACCGACCACGATTCAACGGCGGGTTGGGCGGAGGCCGCCGCGGCCGCCGCCACGTACGGGGTGGCCCTGGTGCCGGGCATGGAGGTCTCCTGCCGGACGGAGGAGGGCATCAGCGTCCATCTCCTGAGCTACCTGCATGACCCCACCCATCCCGGGCTCCTGGAGGAAATCACCAAGGCCAAGGATTCCCGCCTGACCCGCGCCGAGCGAATGGTGACCATCCTTGCCGAGGACTACCCGCTCACCTGGGACGACGTGATCCACCATGTGGCGCCCGGCGCCACCCTTGGCCGGCCGCACATCGCCGACGCCCTCGTCGCCGCGGGTGTCGTGGAGGACCGTTCCGAGGCCTTCGCCTCCATCCTCACTTCCCGCTCGCGGTACTTCATCCCGCACTACGCCCCCGACCCCGCCACCGCCGTCGAACTCGTCCGGGCCGCCGGCGGGGTGCCCGTGTTTGCCCACCCCGTGGCGTCTGGCCGGGGGCGGATCGTGGGGGAACGGACCTACCGGGAGATGATCGACGCCGGCCTGGCCGGCGTGGAGATCGACCACCGCGACAACCCGGAAGAGGGCCGGGACTTCCTGCGCAAGCTCGCGGCGAAGCATGGCCTGCTGGTCACCGGCTCCTCTGACTACCACGGCACCGGCAAGCCCAACCTGCTCGGCGAAAACGTGACGACCCCCGAGATGCTGGCACGGATCGAGGCACTGGGCACGGGAGCCGCCGTCGTCCGTCCCTAAGGGGTAGTCCGTCCGCGGACCGCTAGTTGGGCTGGAACGATGCCAGGGTGGCGTGAGCACCCAGGCGCTTGGCCATGATGTCGATGGCAGGCTGGTTCTGGTCCACGCACACGAACTTCCGGCCAAGCTTGGCGGCAACGGCACCCAAAGTGCCGGAGCCGGCGAAGAAGTCCAGGCACCAGTCACCGGGGCGGGATGACGCGGCGACCACGCGGCGGACCAGGCCCTCCGGCTTCTGCGTGGGGTAGCCGGTCTTTTCCTTGCCGGTGGGCGAGACGATGGTGTGCCACCAAACGTCCGTGGGCAGCTTGCCCAGTTCCCGTTTGGCGGGGGTCACCAGCCCGGGGGCCATGTACGGCTCGCGGTCCACCTCCGCGCTGTCGAAGTGGTACTTCGCCGGGTTCTTGACGTACACCAGGATGTTGTCGTGCTTGGTGGGCCACCGGTTTTTCGCCCGGGCGCCGTAGTCGTACGCCCAGATGATCTCGTTCAGGAAGCATTCCCGGCCAAAGATGGCGTCCAGCATCACCTTGGCGTAGTGCACTTCCCGGTAGTCCAGGTGCAGGTACAGGGTGCCGTCGTCGGCCAGCAGGCGCCAGGCCTCCACGAGCCGGGGTTCCAGGAAGGACCAGTAGTCGCTGAACGCGTCGTCGTAACGGTGCAGGGCACCCTTGATGGTGTCGTAGGAGCGGCCCTTGAAGCCCACCCGGTCCCCGCTGCCGCCGGCGTTCACCACCATCCTGGTTTCCTGGCGCTGCTGCGGCCGGCCCGTGTTGAAAGGCGGGTCCACATAAATCAGTGTGAAGGCGCCGTCCGGCAGCGTGGGGAGGTACTCCGCGTTGTCCGCGTGCACCACCAGGCTGCCGCCGTCCGGCGCCCAAACAGTGTCAGTCATCAGGGGAGTTAGGCCTCGGAGTTGCCCGGCTGGGTGCCGTTGTCGCCGCCTGCGACCACTTCGCCGTTGCGGCGGCGGGTGCGGGTACGGCTGCGGCGGGCGCGCGAGGGCTGGTCGCCGTCGGCTGTGGGGGCTGCAGCTTCAGCGGCAGGTGCGGCGGAGTCAGAAGGACGACGACGGCGCTCACCTGAGCGGCCCGCGGAGTCGCTGCTGCGGCCAGCGTCACGGCCACTGCCGGCCCCACGGCCCCGTCCGTCCCGCTCCCGCGTGCGGCCTGAGTCCCGGGGACCGCGGCTGTTCTTCTTGCCGGTTTCCCCGAGGTCCTCGAGGACCTCGGCGTCAACGCCGGCCAGGGTCCGCTTGTCGCGCGGAAGGCGGCCCTTGGTGCCCTCGGGGATGTCCAGGTCAGTGTAGAGGTGCGGCGAGGAGGAGTAGGTTTCCACCGGTTCCGGGACGCTCAGGCCCAGGGCTTTGTTGATCAGCGCCCAGCGCGGCATGTCGTCCCAGTCGACAAAGGTGACGGCGGTGCCCTTGTTGCCGGCGCGGCCGGTACGGCCCACCCGGTGCAGGTAGATCTTCTCGTCTTCCACGCACTGGTAGTTGATGACGTGGGTGACGTCCTCGACGTCGATGCCGCGGGCCGCGACGTCGGTGGCCACCAGGACATCCACCTTGTTGTTGCGGAAGGCCCGCAGCGCCTGCTCGCGGGCGCCCTGGCCCAGGTCGCCGTGGATGGCCGCGGCCGCGAACCCACGGTCCACCAGTTCTTCGGCCACCTTGGCGGCGGTGCGCTTGGTCTTGGTGAAGATGATGGTCCGCCCACGGCCGCGGGCCTGCAGGATGCGGGCCACCACTTCGGTCTTGTCCATGCTGTGTGCACGGTAGATCAGCTGGCGGATGTCCCGCTTGGTCAGGCCCTCATCCTCCGGATCCGCTGCGCGGATGTGCGTGGGCTGGGTCATGTACCGGCGTGCCATGGCGATGACGGGGCCGGGCATCGTGGCCGAGAACAGCAGCGTCTGGCGGACGGCGGGGGTTGCCGCGATGAGGGTCTCCACGTCCGGCAGGAAGCCCAGGTCCAGCATCTCGTCGGCTTCGTCCAGCACCACGATCTTGACGTTCTTCAGGCTCAGGTGCTTCTGCTTGAAGAGGTCGATCAGCCGTCCGGGGGTACCGACCACTACCTCGACGCCCTGTTTGAGGGCCTCCACCTGGGGTTCGTATGCGCGGCCGCCGTAGATGGTGGCGATCCTGGCGTTGCGCTTGCGGGACGCCGTCTGAAGATCGTTGGCAACCTGCACGGCCAGTTCACGGGTGGGAACGATGACCAGGGCCTGCGGGGCTCCCGGCACGGCCAGCTTGGCGTAGCCGGGGTCGTCCTGGCCGATCACGCGCTGCAGTGCCGGGATGCCGAAGCCCAGCGTCTTGCCGGTGCCGGTCTTGGCCTGGCCGATGATGTCGTGGCCGCCCAGGGCCACCGGAAGGGTCATGGCCTGGATGGGGAACGGGTGGGTGATCCCGGCGTCGGCCAGGGATTCGACGATGTCCGCGCGGACGTTGTAGTCGGCAAAGGACTTCTCCGCGATCTCGTGCGGCGTCTCGTCGGAGATGATCGTTTCTTCCGGCTCAATGGTTTCCGTGCCGGACTCATCGCTCAGAAGCTGGTGGGTATGCAATTCACTCACAGGGGAGTTTCCTTATTCATTTGGGCAATGGCGCTGCCTGCTCAACGGGCCGGCCAAGGCTGGCCGCTCCGGAGCACGCTCAGGCGCGCAAGCGATTCCAGTGGAAGCCGATCGCGGGCTATCTAATGCTGGCACTGGTGACCAGCGGGTACATCTCAAGATCGCGTAGGGGCGGGCTTGTTGGTTTCAAATCGAGGAAATCAACGACCGGGCATCCAGTTCTACCCCTCCAGTCTAGCCGCACGGGTGTAGAAACACTGTTTCGGCCCGCCTGCGGCGTACGCCGCGGCCCTCAGGAAACCAGTTCGAAGTGGATCTGCCGCGTGGTGATATTCGAAGAAATCAGCCGGACACGGACCTTGGTGCCGGACTCCAGCTCACCCGCGCAGCGGGCGGTCACCGCGGGTTCGGCGATCTGGATGATCCCAGAACTTCCGTTCCCGTTCCCGTTGCCGTTCTTCGCATTGCCGTTCTTGCCGTTCCCGTTGCCATTGCCGTTCCCGTTCTGCGGCTTGGATCCGGAAATCACGATCGCATCGAACTCCTGCCCGACGTGGTTGAGCAGCAGTGCCGCCTCCACCGTATCCAGGGCCAGGCGTTCCATCCGTGAGGCCAGCTGGTCCGATCCGGCCATGATGCCGGGAAGCAGCGGCAGGGCCTCCCGCGCCCAGCCCGGAACATCGCCGCCGTTACTCAGGGCCTCGCAGATGACCAGCACGAAGCGGTCCACCAGGCGGCGCAGCGGCGCGGTGGTGTGGGCGTAGGCGGCGCCGATGGCGGACTGGATGCCGTCTTCCGGGACCGTCCCGTCGAAGGCGGTATAGGACGCGCCGCGGAACAGCATGCCGGCCGAGTGCATGATGGCCAGCTGCCGAGGGTCGGTGGGATCGAGTGACCGAAGGTACTCGCCGTAGCTGACCTCCCCGTCCCACGGCCTGCCCAGCGCCTCAGTCTGCAGCCGGAAATGCCGCAGCGACCGTTCGTCCGGAGCGGGCATGGTGCGCAGGATGCCCACTTTGCCTTCCAGCATCAGCTGTGCGGCCGCCATTCCGGTCATCAACGAAATCTGCGCGTTCCAGTCCTCCACGGGAAGCTGCGGAACGGCGTCAATCCGGTAGCCGCCGTCGGGCAGCTGGACGATCTCCTGCTCAGGCATGTTCAGGCTTGCCCCCTCGCGCGCCCGTTCCAGCGCCACCCGCTTCAGTCCCACCTCCCGGAGCAGCCGCAGCACGGGAGAGGCGGTCCCGGCGTCGAGGTCGGCCTGGGCGCCTTTGTAGCTGAGCTTGTCGCGGCTGCGGACCCGCGCCCTCCGGACGCCCACGGACAGCACTGACGCGTCGCCGTCGAGCGTAAAGTCCCAGACGAAAGCCGAACACTCCTGGCCGGGCAGCAGGCTCCCCGCCCCCTCGCTGATCACCTCGGGGTGCAGCGGGATCCGGCCGTCCGGTGCGTAGAACGTCTGTCCGCGGCGGCGGGTTTCGGCGTCCAGGGGGCCGCTCGGTGCAACGAACGCCGGAACGTCGGCGATGGCGTACATGACCCGGTAGCCGAGCCCGTCCGGTTCAATGAATACTGCCTGGTCAAGGTCCGTGGAGGACGCCGGATCGATGGTCACGAATTCGACGGCGGTCAGGTCATAGGGGGGCAGCTGCAGCGCGGCTACCGCGGCCAGGGCGTCTTCCACCGCCTCAGCAGGGTACGGCCCCGGCAGTTCAAGTTCCGTCCGCAGCAGCCCCAACGCCTCTTCCAGGGCGTTCTTGTGGTCATGGACGTTGGGGGCCAACCGATGATGTGACACAAAAATCAGCGTAGCCCCAAGTCCCGCGATTAAGCAGGCTCAGGAGCCGGCGCCGTCCAGCGCGTCGAGGAGGGAGGCAGCCGCGGCAGCCGGGTCGGGTGCCTCGGTGATGGCACGGACCACCACGATCCTGCGGGCACCCGCCTCCGCCACCTTGTGGACGTTTCCGTGGTCGATGCCGCCGATCGCAAACCAGGGCACAGGGTCCGCTGCCTGCCGCGAGGCTTCGGCAGCGTATTTCACCAGCTCAGGGCCGACGGCGGTCCTGCCTGGCTTGGTGGGTGTGGCCCAGACAGGGCCGACGCAGAAGTAGTCCAGCCCGGAGGGGCCTGCCGTTGCCGCCAAGGCAGCGTCCACCTGGCCGGTGGTGTGGCTGGAGAGCCCAATGGCCGCGTTTCCGTTGACCAGTGTCCTCGCTGCAGCCAGCGGAAGGTCCTTCTGGCCGACATGGAACACCGGCGCCCCGGACAGCACGGCGATGTCCGCACGGTCATTGACGGCCCACAGTTTCCCATGCCGCACCGCGGCCTCCTTCAGCACCGCCAGCAGCTCCAGTTCCTCTGCAGCCTCGATGGCCTTGTCGCGGAGCTGGATGATGTCCACGCCGCCGGCAAATGCGGCGTCCACGAACCCGGCAAAGTCGCCGCGGGCACGCCGCGCGTCGGTGCAGAGGTACAGGCGGGCCGCCTTGAGGGCGTCGCTGTGACCGGCATTGGCAACTTCGGCACTAACAGCCGTGGCTGGAGCGGGGGAGCCGGCGGACAAGGATGAGGTGGACACATTCATGCCTGCAAGCCTAGTTCCTCTAAACTGGGCTGGTACTGCGGGAGCCCGCGGCAGCTGTCACAAAGCGCCGGGCTGAGAGGGCGTCAGAGCCGACCGCTTGACCTGATCCGGTTAATGCCGGCGTAGGGAAGGAACCACATGCGCACCCCTATCGACCATCGCCCCGGGTCCGCCGGGGCCGCCCGTGCCACGGTGCGTGCCGACGTCGCCGTCATCGGCGGTGGAGTGATCGGACACGGAATCGCCTATGAGGCGCAGCGCTCCGGCCGCTCCGTTGCCCTGATCGATGACGCTCCCGGGAACGGCGCCAGCTGGGCCGCCGCCGGCATGCTTGCCCCCGTCAGCGAGTTGCACTACCAGGAGGAGGACCTCCTGGAACTGATGCTTGAGGCATCGTCGCGGTGGCCGGGTTTCGCCGCCGGCATCGCCGGCGCAACGGAAACGGATTGCGGATACCTGACGACGCCGACCCTCGCCGTGGGTGCCGACGCCGCGGACCGGCGCACATTGATGGACCTTCGCACGGTACAGCAGGCCAACGGCCTGGCGGTGGAGCCCCTGACAGTCCGGGAAGCCCGCAAGCGTGAGCCGCTCCTTAGCCCCGCCATCGCCTGTGCCTTGGATACGCCGGCCGACCACCAGGTGGATCCCCGGCGCCTGGTGGCAGCCCTGCGGCTGGCCCTCGCCCGCGCGGCGCTTAATACCCCCGACCTGGCCGTCGCCGGGGCGGTGGAGGGGTATGCAGTACCGGACCGGGCCACGGGCCTGCTGTGGGAGGGCGGAACAGTTGCCGGCGCAAGCCTCGCCGGCGGCGGCACCGTCCTGGCAACGGAAACCATCGTGGCCAACGGCCTGCAGGCAGGGACCCTTGGCGGCCTGCCGGCCGGCCTCGACCTGCCCCTTCGCCCAGTGCACGGGGACATCCTCCGCCTCGCCGTTCCACGGCACCTCCAGCCCCTGGTGACCTCCACGGTGCGCGGCCTGGTGCACGGCGTCCCCGTGTACATCGTCCCCCGGCAGGACGGGACGGTGGTGATCGGAGCCACCCAGCGGGAGGACGCCCTCTCCGATGCCGTCAGCGCCGGGGGTGTGTACCAGCTCCTCCGCGACGCGCAGGCGCTGGTGCCCGCCGTCGCTGAACTGGAACTCCTGGAATGCACCGCCCGTGCCCGCCCGGGAACGCCTGACAACGCCCCGCTGCTGGGCCGCGTGCCGGTGAACCAGACTTCACCAGGCGAAGGGTCCGCTGCAACCGGGCCCGGGCACGTGCCGGGGCTCATCATCGCCACCGGATTCTTCCGGCACGGGGTGCTGCTCACCCCCGCTGCCGCAGCCATCTGCACCGCCCTGCTGGACGGGAAAGCCGATCCCCGGTGGGCGCCCTTCCGCCCGGAGCGGTTCTCCAGCCCGGCGGCGGCCAACCAACGCACCCACATCAAGGAGACAGCGTGAACATCACCCTGAACGGAAACACCCAAACGGTGGCCGACGGCGCCTCCATCACCACGCTCGTCACCCAGGTCACCGGACGCCCGCTGGGGCCCAATGGCCACGCGACGGACGGCGGGAAACTGGGCGTCGCCGTCGCGCATAATGCCCAGGTGGTGCCGCGCAGCCAATGGTTCGCCACGGCGCTCGCCGAGGGCGACGACATCGAACTCGTCACGGCAGTACAGGGAGGCTGACACCATGACCGAAACCAGCACCATCAACCCCGCCGGGAATTCCGGCGCCGCCGACGCCCTGGTGATTGACGGCGTCGCCCTCGGATCCCGGCTCATCATGGGCACGGGCGGGGCGCCGAGCCTGGGCGGCCTGGGCACTGCGCTCCTCGCGTCCGGCACCGCCCTGACCACCGTTGCCATGCGCCGCTACTCCACCGCGGAAACCGGTTCGCTGTTCCAGCTGCTGGTGGACCACGGAATCCGTGTGCTGCCCAACACCGCCGGCTGCTTCACTGCCAGGGACGCGGTCCTCACGGCGGAACTTGCCCGGGAGGCGCTGGAGACCGACTGGGTGAAACTGGAGGTCATCGCGGACGAACAGACCCTTTTGCCGGACGCCGTGGAGCTGGTGGAGGCCACGGAGCAGCTGGTCAACCGCGGATTCAAGGTCTTCGCCTACACCAATGACGATCCCGTGCTTGCGCTGCGGCTGGAGAACCTCGGCGCCACAGCGGTCATGCCGCTCGGCGCCCCGATTGGTACCGGACTGGGAATCCTGAATCCGCACAACATCGAGCTCATCGTGTCCCGCGCTTCTGTGCCGGTGGTTTTGGACGCGGGCATCGGTACGGCCTCGGACGCTGCCCTGGCCATGGAGCTGGGCTGCGACGCCGTCCTGCTGGCCACGGCGGTGACGCGGGCCCAGAACCCGGCGCTCATGGGCGAAGCGTTCAAACACGCAGTAATCGCCGGCAGGATGGCCAGGGCTGCAGGGCGCATCCCGCGCCGGGAGCATGCACTTGCGTCGTCGGCGATGGAGGGCCGGGCGGAGTTCCTCTGACCCAGGTGATACACGTGTGGCCACCGCCCTGATGGGTGGTGGCCACACGTGTATGGCAGCTGGCAGTCGGTTCGTCAGCGGCGCAGAATGACGGTCAGCCGCTCCGTGTCGCGGCGCGCCCGGGTGCGGCCCAGGTAGACGACGGCGGCGATGGCTGCGGCGACGCCGAGCACCGTGGGCAGGACCCACGGAAGCCAGGTGGTCCCCGGCAGGTAGCCGAAGCCTGCCGCCATCAGGATGATCCACGCCAGCGCCGCAACAACCACGCCGACGCCGGCGGGCAATGCCGCGCCATACTTGGCATGCCGCTTGTCATTGGCCCAGACGACGAAGCCGGCGGCGATGGTTGCCAGCACCACGATGGTCAGCGAAAGCATGGATCTCCTTGGAAGACAGCGGCAGGCCCGGACCGTGTGGAAATAGAACGGGCCGGAACTGGACCTGGGCCGGAAACTAGAACTGGCCGAAACCTACGCGCCGAACCTCTTCGGCACCTATTTCCACGTACGCCAAGGCGTTGCCCGGAATAATGATCAGGCGTCCTTTGTCATCCTTCAGGCGCAATTCGCCGCCTGCGGTAATGGCTTCGCCAACAACCTTGGCCACCGTCTCCGCGTCCTGGGTCGATTCCAGCACGATTTCGCGGCCAACGTTCTGAACGCCGATCTTAATCTCCAAGGGGGCCTCCCAGCCTGTGAAAAGTACTCGTGTTTTCTACGAGGTGTTGTCTTATTTGTAGTCTAGGACTCTTTGGGGAAGCGAGAGATTCCGCGCCAAGCTAAACGGTAGATGAGGTCGCTGGCCACATCGAGGTCCAGGTTGCCGTCCGTTTCCAGCCAATACCGGGCGCTGACATGCGCCATTCCGGCCAGGCCGCGCCCCAGCAGTTCCGCTTCCAGGTGGGGGAGCTTGGTGTCCTCAGCGATGACCCGGGCAATGGCGTCGGCGAAGGTCCGGTTGAAGGTCTCAAGCCTCGAGCTGACGTCGGGGTCGTTGATGAGGTCGGACTCGAACACCAGGCGGTGGGCCTGATCGTCATTGGCGATGAAATGGAAGTAGGCGCGCATGACGGCCTGGACGCGTTCATCGTTGTCCGTGGTGGAGTTCAGGGCGCCCAGCATCAGTTCGGTCAGCGAGGCCAGGTGGCTTTCCAGCAAGGCGAGGTACAGGTCGCGCTTGGACGGAAAGTGCTGGTAGAGCACAGGTTTGCTCACATGCGCGGTTTCTGCGATCTCGTCCATCGCCGCGCCGTGGTAGCCGTTGGCCACAAACACCTCCTGGGCCGCGGCAAGGAGTTGTGCGCGGCGCTCATCCCGGGGCATCCGGGCGGACCGCTGGCCTGCGGGGCGGGAGGCAGTTTGCGGTTCGGCTGCGGTCGGGCGGTCAGCCCGTGCTTCAGGGACCACAGTTGTCCTTCTTTCCATTGCAGTTACCCTTCACTTTACTGCGGGGTAATATGACCGGGCGGTATCCCGGGGCATACATTGAAGTATGGCTTCGTCTTTCACCGCAAATGTTTCGACCCCTTCCCTGGATCCGCTGGTGGAACCGGCCGCTGACCTCACTCCTGCCGAGGTTGAACGGTACTCCCGGCACCTGATCATTCCCGAGATCGGCGCGCTGGGGCAGCGGCGGCTCAAGAACGCCAAGGTACTGGTGATCGGCGCGGGCGGCCTGGGTGCCCCGGCCTTGCTGTATCTCGCAGCGGCTGGCGTGGGGACGATCGGAATCATCGACGACGACGTCGTGGACCTCAGCAACCTGCAGCGCCAGGTAATCCACGGCGTCAGTGATGTGGGACGGCCCAAGATCGAATCGGCACGCGATGCCATCGCGGAGCTGAACCCGCTGGTGGAGGTGCGGTTGCACAACGTGCGCCTGGACGCATCCAATGCCCTGGAGCTGTTCAGCGGATACGACCTCATCCTTGACGGTGCCGATAACTTCGCCACCCGGTATCTGGTGAACGATGCCGCCGCCATCCTGGGCAAGCCCTACGTGTGGGGGTCCATCTTCCGTTTCGACGGACAGGTGAGCGTGTTCTGGGAGCAGCACGGACCCACCTACCGGGACCTGTATCCCGAGGCTCCGCCTGCCGGTTCCGTCCCCTCCTGTGGTGAGGGCGGCGTGTTTGGAATGCTGTGCGCCGCCGTGGGATCGCTTATGGTGACCGAAGCGGTCAAGCTGATTACCGGCGTCGGACGTTCCCTGCTGGGCCGCGTGGCCCTGTTCGACGCTTTGGGCGGCAGCTGGCGCGAGATCAGGGTATCGAAGGACCCAGCGGCGCAGCCCATCACTGAACTTACCGACTACGAGGCCTTCTGCGGCATCGCTCCGGTTTCCGAATCGGACACGGAACACACCGTTACCGCCACGCAGCTGGCCACCATGCTGGCCTCGAGGAAAGCCGGGCTTAAGGACTTTGAACTTGTGGATGTCCGGGAATCGGGGGAGTACGACATCGTGCGGATCGATGGGGCCAGGCTCATCCCGCAGGGACGGATCCTGGCCGGCGAGGCGTGGGATGAACTTCCGCAGGACCGGGACATCGTGTTCCACTGCAAGGCCGGCACACGCTCCGCCAACGTGCTGGCGGCGGCCCGCGAGGCCGGTTACCAGCGGGTCAGCCATCTCGACGGCGGGATCCTGGCCTGGGTGCGCGACGTGGAACCCCAGAAACCCGTCTACTGACCCGGACGCCCCATCACCTTTAGCTGCTTTTTGAGAAACGCCCCATCACTTCCCCCAGGATAGTGATGGGGCGTTGCCGAATATGGGGCTAAAGCTGATGGGGCGTTGGGAAGGGAAACCTCAGGCGGTTTCGCGGCCCGTGTGGTCCACCGGGCACTCGGCCTCCACCACTGCAGGCGCAGCGGTGCCGGGCTGTTCGACAGTGATGCCGTACAGGGCTTCCAGCGCCGCAACGTAGTCATCCTGCTGGCCGTTTGCCGCGAGTTCGCGGGCGCGGACCGTGGGGACATGCAGCAACTGCTTGACCATGCGGCGGAGTGCGAACTCGACCTCTTCGGCGGCAGCGGTGCAACCGTGGCGGGCACGGACCTTTTCCATCTCCGCGTCCAGCACGTTCATGGTGTGGCGCCGCAGGGCAACGATGGCGGAGTCCACTGAGCGCGCTTCGCGCTCCTGCTCGAACGCCTTGGCGGCACCCTTGACGATTCCGCTGGCCTGCGCCAGTGATTCCGCCTGCTCCTGCGGGGCGGCCAGGCGCACCGATTCCAGGGTCAGCAGTTCCACGCCGTCCAGCTCGCCGACGGCGGGATCGAAGTCGTGGGTGAGGGCCAGGTCGATGGCGATCAAGGGCTGCGGCGAATCCGCGCGGACCTGGGCCAGCTCGTCAGCTTCAACCCGGGTGTCCGAGCCGCTGCAGCCGATCATGACGTCGGCGGCGGCAACGGCGGCCCGCAGCGATTCCGCATCGAGGGCGGCACCGCCGCGCGAGGCCACGAACCCCTCGGCCCTGCCGGAGGAAGAGTAGACGGAGATGTCCGTGCAGCCGCGTTCCCGCAGCAGTGCCATGGTGGCGCCGGCGTACGCGCCGGTCCCGAAGAGGACAACCTTCTTGGCTGACCAGTCGGGGTTTTCGGAAAGATCAGAGGCAAGGTCCAGCGCCACGGAGACGATGGAAAGCCCCCGGGAACCGAGGGCCGTCTGCGCACCTACATCCTTGGCAGTCTTCGAGGCCGCCTGGAACAGCCGGACAAGTCCCGCGCTGGCAGTGCCGTCATGCTGGGCGGTGATCAGGGCCCGCCGCACCTGGCCGGCGATCTCGCGCTCGCCCACGACGGCGGAGTCGAGTCCGGCGCTGACGGCGAACAGGTGCTGGGTCACCTCGGGTCCGGTACGGGTGCTGAAGGAGCGTGACACGAGGGGCTCGGAGAGTCCGCTGGCCTCGCTGATCCGGGAGACGAGTGCCGCGCGGGCTGCCTCGACGTCGTTGGGGTTGGGGGCCTCGCCGTAGATTTCGTAGCGGTTGCAGGTGGCGAGGACCACCGCTCCGGCCACGGCAGGGGATTCGGTGAGCGCGGATGCGGCAATCCCGGAGGAACCGTTGCTCAACTGAGCAACGGTTTCAAGATCGATGTCGGCGTGTGTAGCCACCAATGAGAAAAGAACCACAGCAGACCAATCATAGCTTTTTCGTTGCCCGGTAGAACAACCATCGGAAAGGATAGTCCCCACACTGGGGCGTGATCCGCGCCACGTATGGAATTCCCGTGCCGTCGGCGACAGGTTGTCGTTATCTTTTGCAGCTCTTTTTGGGCACAATCAAAAGCATGACTCCTAGCCCTGCCGTCTCCGCTGCCGGCACCCTCGCCGCAGACCATCCACTGATGGACGGCCGCACAGCGGACTCCCCGCTGATCACGGCCTACCGGGGCGGCAAGCCCTCCCGCCGTCCCGTCTGGTTCATGCGGCAAGCGGGCCGGTCGCTGCCCGAGTACCTCAAGGTGCGCGAGGGAATCGCCATGCTGGACTCCTGCCTCCGGCCGGAGCTTGCCTCTGAAATCACGCTCCAGCCCGTCCGCCGCCATGACGTGGACGCCGGCATCTTCTTCTCCGACATCGTCATCCCGCTGAAGCTTGCCGGGGTGGGCGTGGACATCGTTCCCGGGGTGGGGCCGGTCCTTGACAAGCCTGTGCGCACCGCGGCCGATGTTGCCGCCCTGCCGCAGCTCACATGGGAGGCCCTGGAACCCATCCGCGAAGCCGTCCGGCTCACGGTGGCCGAACTGGGCAAAACGCCCCTGATCGGTTTTGCCGGTGCGCCGTTCACCCTGGCCGCCTACATGGTGGAAGGAAAGCCGTCCCGCGACCACCTGGGCCCCCGGACCATGATGCACGCGGACCCGGAAACATGGAACGCACTGGCTAACTGGGCTGCCGACGCCTCCGGCATGTTCCTCCAGGCCCAGCTGGAGGCCGGCGCCTCCGCCGCGCAGCTCTTCGACTCCTGGGCCGGCTCGCTGGGACTGGCGGACTACACCAAATATGTTGCCCCGGCGTCGGCCCGTGCCCTGGACCATGTCCGCCACCTGGGTGCCCCGCTGATCCACTTCGGAACAGGCACGTCCGAACTCCTCGTTGCCATGCGCGACGTGGGCGTGGACGTGGTGGGCGTTGACTACCGGCTGCCGCTGGACGAGGCAAACCGCCGGCTGGGGGGCACCGTTCCGTTGCAGGGAAACATTGATCCCGCGCTGCTGGCAGCACCCTGGGACATCCTGGAGGCACACGTGCGCGAGGTCATCGCCGCCGGTTCCACCGCCCCGGGCCACGTCCTGAACCTGGGGCATGGAGTACCGCCCGAAACGGACCCTGGCGTCCTGACCCGGGTAGTGGAGCTCATCCACTCCATCTCGCCGGAGTAACCCGTGGGCAGCTCCCCGGCACAGCACGGCACGGCGCTGGTGGTGGGCGGCGGAATCTCCGGGCTGCTCTCCGCCCGGGAACTCTCCGCCGCCGGTTATGAGGTGACCGTCCTGGAGGCCGGGACGGCTTGGGGTGGCTGTGTTGGCAGCCATACAGTGGCCGGACTCACCCTGGACAGCGGGGCCGAGTCCTTCGCCACCAGGTCCGACGCCGTAGCCCGGCTCTGCACGGAACTCGGGCTCGGGGGGAAGATCGTTCCTCCGCGGTCCGGGGGTGCATGGGTGCAGCTACCGGACGGGCCCCGCGAGCTGCCCAGAACCGGAGTCCTGGGCATCCCCGCCAACCCCTGGGACCCTGAGGTCCGGCGCACCCTGGGCACATTCGGCTCGCTGCGTGCCTCCCTGGACCGGCTGCTGCCCGCCTCCATAGGTGCCGGCGCCGGCGTCACCAGCGTCTCCGCGCTGGTGAGGGCGCGCATGGGTTCGCGCGTGCTGGAACGGCTGGTCTCCCCGGTGGTGGGCGGCGTCCATTCCGCCGACCCCGGCCTGCTCGACGTCGACATGGTGGCTCCCGGCCTCCGTGCCGGCCTGCGCAGGCACGGTTCCCTCGCTGCCGCGGTTTCGGCACAGCGGCGCGGCGCCGGCATGGCTGCCAAAGCCAAGGCGCCCCAACCTGCAAAGGCCGGGTCCGCCGTCGCGGGTCTCGAAGGCGGCATGCACATCCTCGTGGATGCCCTGGTGGCGGACCTCCAGCGCCGGGGCGTCACCCTTGTGTTGGACGCTGCCGCCACCTCGGTTTCCCGCACCCCGGACGGATGGCGCGTCGAGGCGTCCAGGGCCGCCTTTCACGCGGCTCTGCTGGTCATGGCCGTGGAGGGCCCGGCCGCCGTCGAACTCCTGGAAGGTGCTGTCCCTGCCATCGCAGGGAAAAAGCCGGCGTCCGGGCCCGACGTCAAGCTGGTCACGCTGGTCCTGGACAAACCTGACCTGGACCGGCGGCCGCGTGGAACGGGAGTCCTGGTGGCCCCGCAAACGCCGGGGATCCAGGCCAAGGCGCTGACGCATGCCACGGGTAAATGGGATTGGCTGACTGAGGCTGCCGGTCCGGGGCGCCATGTGGTGCGTCTTTCCTACGGCCGGGTGGACGGTGCTTCGGCCCAGGGTACCGGCCCCGAAACGGATGATGAGCTGTTCGCCGCCGCGCTGCGCGATGCGTCTTCGCTGTTGGGCGTGCAGATCACGGCGGAGGACGTGCGGGGCTGGGACGTGGTTCGCTGGCGCGGAGCCCTGCCGTTCGCCGCCGTGGGTCACCGGGCACGGGCAGCGGAGATCCGGCAGGCCTGCAGTGCTGCGGGCGGCCTGGCCGTGGTGGGCGGATGGGTCGCCGGGAACGGGTTGGCCGCTGTGGTGGCCGACACACGTGAGCAAATCGGCCAACTGACTCCTGCCTGAGCATTGCTGCTGGTCAGCGCGGTTTTAACTGGTGCGCAGCCGTGTATGGAACACGCCCGCGCCGTGCTTTCCGGTTTTCAATCGGACAACCGTTCTGGTTAGGGTCGATGACTATGGTTCAACACAGGTCCGAGCTTTCACTTTCCCGGACCGGTATCCATGGGGGACTCCGGCGCGGCACCGCAGCAGCGGCCGTCGGAGCGATACTGGTTCTTTCCACCGGCGTCCAGGCGTCCTTGGCTGACGACACGGTCCCCCCTCCGCAGGATCCACCAGCACAAGGATCCGTGGCCGCAAGCGCCGCGGCATTTGGACTGTCCACGGCCGCCCGCCAGAGCGCTCCCGAACCGCACGGTGCCAAGGGGAACGGTGGATCCGGACGTGAGGGGGATGGCGGCCAGGGGGCCGACGAACCTCCTGCCGGCCCTGCGGCCACCCGTGCCCCGCGCACGCCGTGGTCAGTTCTTCCGGTGCCTGGTTCCTTGCTTCCGGCCATCGATGCTTCCGCGTCGGCGGGGACCACGTCCACTCCCGCGCCCTCTCCGACGTCCTCCGGGACGCCACTGGCACCTGGCCCGCGAACCACAGCCGCCGCTACTCCGGTCGGCTCCCCGTCCACGGACCGGCCAGAGCCTCCCACTGCGTCCGGGCCCTCCACGGCCTCAGCCACTGCCCCCGCCGGCACTTCGACGGCGGCAGGCACGCCGGCGGCGGCCAGCGTCCCCTCCGCCGGTGGGATGGCAGTAGCAGCCCCGGAAGGTTCTGCTCCAACCTCCGCCCCAACGCAGGTGGCCATGCCAGGGTCCGGCCCCGCGGGCGGAGCCATCGATCCGGGCAGCACGGAATCCGGCGGCAATGCGGGCGGCGCGGCGGCCCCGTGGCCGGCGAGCGGTGCGGACGCCGCGCCGGCCCCCGTCCTGCCAACGTCACTGTCCATCAATGCGCGGCAGTCCCTGCCCACCCGCGCACCGCAGGCCGCCGGCGCCCCGGCAGGCCCCGGACGGGCTGTGTCCTCCACCGAACCACTGCCGGACGTGCCCGATGCCATGATCTGGCTGGGCGCAGGCCTGGTTGGCGTGGGTGCCGCTGCCGGGCTGGTGTTCCTGCGCCTGCGCCGCCCGTAGGGGGCGCACGGTGGCCTGCTGCACGAAAAACGTGACTTTGCTCACTTCTACGGCTTGTAGAACTCTTCGGTTTCGCCTTGGGGGCAGGGAAGGGGCAAACTTGTAACCATGAGCCACACTTCTGCCGAATCTGTCACTAAAACCGAAGAATCAGCCGAGCAGTTCTTTACCCTCTGGACGGTTTTCAAGCGGTCAGAGTCAGTGGTCCGCAGTGCGGATGCCGCCGCCGACTTCGAAGCGCTGCTGGAGCGGCTCGCCGCCGCCGGCGTCACCCACCGGGGCAGCTACGACGTCTCAGCCATGCGCGCCGACGCCGACGTCATGGTGTGGCTCCACGGACCCAAGCCGGAAGCGCTGCAGCAGGCCATCCGCGACATCCGCCGCAGCACCCTTTTTGCCGGCACCGAGATCGTCTGGTCCGCCATGGGTGTCCACCGCGAGGCCGAGTTCGCCAAGAACCACACCCCCGCCTACTCCCGTGGTGTCGCTCCGGCGGAGTGGCTCTGCGTGTACCCGTTCGTGCGCTCCTACGAGTGGTACCTCCTGCCGGACGCCGAGCGCGGCAAGATGCTCCGCGACCACGGCCTGCTGGGACGTGACTTCCCGCAGGTCATTTCCAACACCGTTTCCTCCTTCGCCCTTGGCGACTGGGAGTGGATCCTGGGCCTGGAAGCGCCGGAACTGGTGGACCTCGTGGACCTGATGCGGCACCTCCGCTCAACCGAGGCGCGCAACCACGTGCGCGAGGAAATCCCGTTCTACACCGGACGCCGTATCTCCGCAGACGAGGTTGCCGAGGTCCTCGCGTGAGCCCGGAGCAGCAGGCCGCCACGGCCGTCAACCCGGTAACCGAAGCCGGACGCCTGGCGCCCAAGAATTACGACGCCGTCCTGCTGGCCTCCTTCGGCGGCCCGGAAGGCCAGGAGGACGTCATCCCGTTCCTCCGCAACGTGACCCGGGGCCGGGGGATCCCGGACGAGCGGCTTGAGGAAGTCTCCCACCACTACCGCGCCAATGGCGGCGTCAGCCCCATCAACCAGCAGAACCGCGAGCTGAAGGCTGCGCTGGAAGCCGAATTGGCTGCCCGCGGCATTGAGCTGCCCGTGCTGTGGGGCAACCGCAACTGGGCGCCGTACATCCCGCAGACCCTGCAGGAAGCGTACGACGCCGGCCACCGGCGGGTGCTGATGCTCACCACGAGTGCCTACTCCTGTTACTCCAGCTGCCGCCAGTACCGCGAGGACATCGGCATGGCGCTGACGGAGACGGGCCTGGACGGCAAACTCGAAGTGGACAAGGTCCGGCAGTACTTCGACCACCCCGGTTTCGTGGAGCCGTTCGTGGAGGGAACCGCTGCCGGCCTGTCCAACGTTCGCGCCAAGCTCGCTGAAGCGGGCAGCCCGGACGCCCCCATCCACATCCTGTTCGCCACCCACTCCATCCCCACACGCGACGCCGAGGCTGCGGGCCGGTCCGAGGGTGAACCGCGCGAGTTCGAGGAAGGCTCCGCCTACGTTGCCCAGCACCTCGCCAACGCAGCAGCCGTAATTGAGCGGGTCCAGAACGAATCCGGGCTGACCGCACCGTGGTCCCTGGTGTACCAGTCCCGTTCCGGTGCCCCGCACGTGCCGTGGCTGGAACCGGACATCAACGACGCCATCGAGGAACTGGCCGGCCAGGGCGTCAAGGGCATCGTGATCGTTCCGCTCGGCTTCGTCAGCGACCACATGGAAGTTGTCTGGGACCTGGACACCGAAGCGATGGAAACCTGCGCCAACCTGGGCCTTGCCGCCACCCGTGTCCCCACCCCCGGTACGCACCGGAAGTTCGTTGGCGGCCTGGTGGACCTCATCTGCGAGCGGACGGTGGCCAACAACATCACCGACCGCCCTGCCTTGACGGATCTTGGCCCCTGGTATGACGTCTGCCGGCCGGGATGCTGCGCCAACTTCCGCGGCGAAAAGCCCACCATCGCAGGGGCCGACACCACTGTGGGCACCGGCCATGACCCGTACCCGTCCGGCAGTGCCGGCGAAACGGCCCGGCCGTGACAGTCCGGATCGGAACGCGCGCCAGCAAGCTGGCGCTCACCCAGACCCGGCAGACCGCGGACCAGCTGGCCGCCGTCGGAGGTTTCGCGGTGGAACTGGTGCACGTCCGCACTGACGGTGACGTCCTCACGGGGTCGCTGTCGCAGATGGGCGGCACCGGCGTCTTTGTTGCCGCCCTGCGCGACGCGCTGCTGCGCAATGAGTGCGACGTTGCCGTCCACTCGCTCAAGGACCTGCCCACAGGGGCTGCAGTAGGGCTGAGCCTCGCCGCCACTCCGCGCCGCGTGGACGTCCGCGACGTCCTGTGCGCCCGCGACGGACTGAAGCTGGCCGACCTGCCGGCCGGAGCCCGCGTTGGCACCGGTTCGCCACGGCGTGCAGCCCAGTTGCGTGCCGCCCGCGCGGACCTGGACATCGTGGACATCCGCGGCAACGTGGACACCCGCCTGGGCCGCGTTCCCGGGCTGCCGGGAAACTCCACCGACCAGGTGGTGCCGGGTAAGTCCTGCGACCTGGACGCAGTGGTGCTCGCGGCCGCCGGCCTGGAGCGGATCGGCCGCCTCGACGCGGTCTCCGAATACCTGGAAACCGACGTGATGCTGCCCGCAGCAGGACAAGGGTCACTGGCCATCGAGTGCCGGACGGCAGATGCCCCGGCCAAGGCCGGCTCCGCTGACGGCTCACGTGAGGTCCTGGCGCAGGCCCTCGCCGCGCTGGACGACCCCGACACCCGCCTTGCCGTCACGGCCGAACGCGCCCTGCTGGCCCGGCTCGAGGCAGGCTGCGCAGCTCCGGTGGGTGCCTACGCCTACCGGAAGGGCAGCATGCTGCATCTTGAAGCCGTGGTGTGTGCTGTGGATGGCACCGCCACCGTGCGGGACAAGCGCGCCACGGACGGATTGACCGAGGTCGGCGCCACCCTGCTGGGCATCGAACTGGCGGAGGTCCTCCTTGCCGCCGGAGCCGCCGACATCGCGGACCTGCAGGCGTCCTGAACCTGGCAATGATGCAGCCCTCCAGCAGATCCGGATCCCAAGAACCGGCCGGTGGCATGCCGCTTGGCGGGGTCCGGGTCCTGATTACGCGCAGCCCGGAACGATCGGGAGCCCTGGTGGAGGCATTGAAGGCAGCCGGTGCCCAGCCTGTGCTGCTCCCGCTCATCGACTTCGAGAGGGCGCCGGACCAGCACGCGCTGGACGTCGCCTGCGACGCGCTGGCCGCGGGCGCCTTCGACTGGCTGGTGGTCAGCAGCGCCACAACAGTGCACGTCCTGATGGAAAAGGCTGCCGAACGCGGCCTCCGCCTGGACCAACTGGTTCCTTCGGGGACGCGGATCGCCGCCGTCGGTCCCGCGACGCGCCGGCTGCTGGAGGCGGGCGGCCTTACGGTGGAGCTGACGCCGCCCGGAGAGCAGTCGGCTGCCGGCCTGCTTGCCGTCTGGTCCTGCGGCGGCAGGATCCTGCTGCCGCAGGCGGACATCGCAGCCGGAACACTGGCGGCGGGACTGGAAGCGGCAGGCACCGTCACCGCCGTGACTGCCTACCGCACCGTCGACTACCCGGCGGCAGCGGAACGGAGGCTTGCCGTGCAGGCGGAGGACGGCGACGCCGGTCCCCAGCCGCCGTCGTACTCCCTCCTGACGCCGGAAACCGCAGCCGCGGACATCGCCGCAGGACGTATAGCCGCGGTGATCGCCGCCTCGCCCAGCGCCGCGCGGCGCATCGCTGCCCTCGGGCCGATCGCGGGCTGCCGGCTCATCGCCATTGGCCGTTCGACGGCGGACGAGGCCGCTGGCCTGGGCCTTGAGGTCGCTGAGGTGGCGGCAGAGCCCACACCGGACGGGCTGGTGGCCGCCGTCGCGAAGGCCCTCAACCCGCCCTGACGGTGACCAGCAGCGCTTCCCCAGCTTCATAATCAACGCGAAGGACAGGATCCATGACTTTCCCCAACCAACGCCCCCGCCGCCTGCGCACCACCCCCGCCATGCGCCGGCTGACCGCCGAAACCCGGTTGTCCCCGGCCGAACTCATCCTTCCGGCCTTCATCAGGGAGGGCCTCACCGAGCCCAACCCCATCACCTCCATGCCCGGCGTGGTCCAGCACACCACCGACACCCTGAAGCGGGCCGCCGCCGAGGCCGTTGAGCTCGGCCTGGGCGGCATCATGCTCTTCGGCATCCCGGAAACCCGCGACGCCGAAGGCACCGCGTCGCTGGACCCCAAGGGCGTGCTGAACAAGGCCATCCGGGACGTCCGCGCGGAAGTGGGCGATGACCTGGTGATCATGAGCGATGTCTGCCTGGACGAATTCACCGACCACGGCCACTGCGGCGTGCTCGACGCCGACGGTTACGTGGACAACGACCGCACCGTGGAGATCTACGCCAGGATGGCCGTTGCCCAGGCAGAGGCAGGTGCCCACATGCTGGGCCCTTCCGGCATGATGGACGGCCAGATCGCCGCCATCCGCTCAGCCCTGGATGAGGCCGGCCACGTCAACACCTCCGTTATCGCCTACTCCGCGAAGTACGCCTCCGCGTTCTACGGGCCGTTCCGTGAAGCGGTGGACTCCCAGCTCAGGGGCGACCGGCGGACCTACCAGATGGATGCGGGCAACCGCACCGAAGCCCTGCGCGAGGTGGAACTGGACCTTGCCGAGGGTGCAGACATCATCATGGTCAAGCCGGCCATGAGCTACCTGGACATCGTGGCGGACGTCGCCGCGATGAGCCCGGTGCCCGTATCCGCGTACCAGATCTCCGGCGAATACGCCATGATCGAAGCCGCCGCCGCCAACGGATGGATCGACCGCCGGGCCGCCATCACCGAATCCGTACTGGGCATCCGGCGGGCAGGAGCCCACACGGTGCTCACCTACTGGGCCGCCGAACTGGCCGGCTGGCTGACGGAAACACGGTGACCGACCCTTCCGCGTCACCAACCGCACCGGTGGGGGAGGACCGAATCCTCCTCGGCCTTAACACCTTCGGCGATGTTGGGGAGAACCCGGACGGCAGCCCGCAGCCGCACGCCCTGGTCCTGCGCCAGCTGCTGGAGCAGGCGGAACTGGCGGACGCCGTCGGACTCCATGCCTTTGGCGTGGGGGAGCACCACCGCAAGGACTACGCAGTGTCCGCGCCGGAGGTCTTCCTGGCTGCCGCCGCGGCGCGCACATCCCGCATCCGGCTGGGCTCCGCGGTGACGGTCCTCAGCTCCGACGATCCCATCAGGGTGTTCCAGCGCTTCTCCACCGTGGACGCCATCTCCAATGGCCGGGCCGAAGTGATGCTCGGGCGCGGATCCTTCGTGGAATCCTTCCCGCTGTTCGGGCTGGACCTTGCCGACTACGAGGTCCTGTTCGAGGAAAAACTCGAGCTGTTCAGCAAGGTCCGGGCGCAAAAGCCCGTGCACTGGGAGGGGCGCACGCGTCCCGCCCTGCACGGGTTGAGCGTCTATCCGCCCCTGGAGCACCACCTGCTGCCCACGTGGATCGGCGTGGGCGGCACGCCGGAATCCGTGCTGCGCTGCGCCGAGTACGGGTACCCGATTATTTTCGCGATCATCGGCGGCCAGCCACGGGGGTTCCGGCCCCTGGCCGACCTCTACCGGGAGGCGATGGGCAAGTACGGCCACCCCATGCAGCAGGTGGCCACACATTCGCCCGGCCATGTTGCCGACACGGATGAGCAGGCACGGGAAGAGCTGTTCCCGCACTGGCTTGCCCTGCGGAACAAGCTTGGTGCCGAGCGCGGGTGGGGTCCGGCCGGCCGGGGCGAATTCGACGCACTGTGTTCCGCCGAAGGCGCACTGTACGTGGGATCACCCGAGACCGTGGCCCGGAAAATCGTCCGGCTGAAGCGGAACCTCGGCGTGGACCGGTTCGACCTGAAATACAGCAACGGTCCGCTGCCACACTCCGCCATGATGCGCTCCATCGAACTGATGGGCACCGCGGTGGCCCCGCGCGTTGCCGAACTGCTCGCCGGCTGACTGAGCTTGCCGGCCAACTGAGAGAATAGGAACCATGACTTCCAGCAATCCTCGCAACGAGGCACTCTTCGACCGCGCCCGCCAGCTGATGCCGGGCGGCGTTAACTCGCCGGTGCGGGCCTTTGGCTCTGTGGGCGGGACGCCGCGCTTCATGGTCTCCGCCAAGGGACCGTACCTGACGGATGCCGATGGCAAAGAATACGTTGACCTGGTCTGCTCCTGGGGCCCGGCCTTGTTGGGACACGCCCACCCTGCCGTGCTGGATGCGGTCCACGCGGCCGTTGACCGTGGGCTCTCCTTTGGCGCGTCCACCCCGGACGAGGCCAACCTGGCGGAGATCGTGCAGGAGCGCGTCCCCGCCGTCGAACGCCTTCGGATGGTGTCCACGGGCACCGAGGCCACCATGACCGCCGTCCGGCTGGCCCGCGGATTCACCGGGCGCAACCTCATCATCAAGTTCGCCGGCTGCTACCACGGCCACCTGGACGGACTGCTGGCTGCGGCAGGCTCCGGCCTGGCAACCCTTGCCCTGCCCGGCTCCGCCGGTGTCACGGAAGCAACCGCCGCGGAGACCCTGGTGCTGCCCTACAACGACCTCGCTGCCGTCAAGGAAGCCTTCGCTGTGCACGGCCCCAATATCGCTGCCGTCATCACCGAGGCCGCGCCGGCGAACATGGGCGTGGTCACCCCTGCCGAGGGATTCAACCTCGGCCTCTCAAAGATCACCCGCGAGCATGGCGCGCTCCTCATCGTCGATGAGGTCCTGACCGGCTTCCGGACTGGTTACTCGGGCTACTGGGGCCTCACCGGGGGCGCGCCGGATGCCCAGGACCCGTGGACGCCTGACCTGCTGACGTTCGGCAAGGTCATCGGCGGTGGAATGCCGACGGCGGCCCTCGGCGGCCGCGCCGACGTCATGGACTACCTGGCGCCCACCGGCCCCGTCTACCAGGCGGGCACCTTGTCAGGAAACCCGGTGGCCATGGCCGCCGGCGTTGCCACCCTGACCCACGCCACCCGCGACGTCTACTCGTTCATCGACGTCCGTTCCCTGGAACTTTCCTCCGCCGTCTCCAACGCGCTGGATTCCGCAGGAGTGGACCACTCGATCCAGTTCGCCGGAAACCTCTTCTCGGTGGCCTTCGGAACCTCAGCCCACGGCGTCCACAACTACGCCGACGCCCAGGCTCAGGAGGCGTTCCGTTACGCGCCGTTCTTCCACTCGATGCTCGACTCCGGGGTCTACCTGCCGCCGTCGGTCTTCGAGGCCTGGTTCCTCTCCGCCGCGCACGACGACGACGCGATGAACCGGGTCTACGATGCACTGCCGGCCGCGGCGAAGGCGGCCGCAGCCGCCCAGGGCTAGCTCCGCCGTCGTGCTTCCCCGCGAGATGGCACTTAAGGCCAATTCCCTTCCGTGGGACTGTCCTTAAATGCCATCTCGCGGGGCTGGACGCAGAAATCCCCGGCTGCAGCTGCAGCCGGGGATTTCTTTTACTGCCTCAGGCGTCAGAGGACGTCCGAGAGGAAGTCCTTGAGCCGGTCAGTCTTTGGCGCGGTGAAGAGCTGCTCCGGCGGCCCGGACTCCACCACTACGCCGGCATCCATGAACGTCACGGCGTCGGAGACGTTGCGGGAGAAGCCCATTTCGTGGGTCACCACCACCATGGTCATGCCGCCCTTGGCGAGGTCCGTCATCAGGGCCAGGACCCCCTTGACCAATTCGGGGTCCAGGGCAGAGGTTGCCTCGTCGAAGAACATGACCTCAGGCTTCATGGCCAGCGCACGGGCGATGGCCACGCGCTGCTGCTGGCCGCCGGAAAGGTTGGCCGGGCGGGAATCGGCCTTGTGCTTCAGGCCCACCAGGTCCAGCTGTTCCAGTGCCTCGCTGCGCGCTTCCTCCTTGGAGAGCTTGCGCAGCTTACGCAGGGCCAGCGAGACGTTTTCCTCAACCGTCTTGTGGGGGAACAGGTTGAACTGCTGGAACACCATGCCGATCCGGCGGCGGAGTTCGTCGGGATTGTCCTTCAGGACGGAGCGGCCATCCAGCAGGATGTCCCCCTGCTCGGGTTCGATCAGCCGGTTCATGACCCGCAGCAGGGTGGACTTTCCCGAACCCGACGGGCCTATGACCGACGCCGTGGTGCCCTGGGGAACGTGCAGGTCGATTCCCCGCAGCACATGGTTGCTGCCGAAGGAAAGGTGGATGTTCTTGGCGCTCAGCGTTCCTGACGCGAAACCGGTCATGCCTGGGCTCCCTTTCCAACGACGGCCGCGGCGTCGTCCGGTTCTTTCTTTTCGGGCCGGCCGCTGCGCAGCCGGGCGTCGATGTAGTTGACCAGGTGAGTGAGCGGGATGGTCATGGCCAGGTAGAATATGGCAGCTGCCACGTATGGCGACAGGTTACCGCTGCGGGCGGCGGCGTCTTGGCCGATTTGGAACAGTTCCCGTTCCGTGGCCAGCAAGCCCAAGGTGAAGACCAATGAGGAATCCTTGATCAGCGCAATAAACTGGTTCATGAGGGCAGGAAGCACGCGGCGGATGCCTTGGGGAACCACCACCAAGCGCATGGACGCACCGTAGCCGAATCCCAGGGCGCGTGACGCCTCGAGCTGCCCCTTGTCTACGCTCTGAATGCCGGAACGGAAGATTTCACCCGTGTACGCGGCGGCCATGAGCGACAGAGCCGCAACGCCCATGGGGTAGGGGCTGTTGCTGCCCGTCATCTCGCGGAATATTGGTCCGAATCCAAGGCCGATGACCAGGATGGTGAGGACGGCCGGGAGTCCACGAAATACGTCTGTGTACACCCGGGCGGCCCACCGTGCCACAGGATTCCGCGAAATTCCCATGAGAGCCAGGACCAGGCCGGCGAAGGCCCCGATGAGTCCCGAAGTGATCGCAAGGACCAACGTATTGGGCAGGCCCACAGCGAACATGCTTGGCAGAACCTCAGCGATCTTCTCCCAGTCAAGGAAGGTCTCTCCGAGTCGTGTCAGGAAATCCATATGGCGTCGCTATCTTTTCTGGGTAGCCGGTGTCTACTTCGCTGGGATCTTGACGGCCTTGCTGCCCGGCTTCCAACCCTCGGGGGTCTGCTCGGCAGCCGTCGGGCGGTCCGTGTACCACTCGGCAGTCAGCTTGGACCAGGTGCCATCGGCAACGATGGCATCAAGGGCCGAATTCAGCGCTTCGAGCAGGGCAGGGTTGTCCTTGGCAACGGCGTAAGCGGTGAAATTCTGGGTGTTGAGCTTCTTCTCGGCGATTTTCGTGCCGTCACCCGGCTTGACCTGGCCGGTTGCCTGCTGGGACGGAGACACCCAGGCGTCGACTTGGCCGCTCTTCAGGCTGGCGAAAACGGTGTTGTAGTCGGGGAAGGAAACAGGCTCAATGTTCAGGGTGTTCTTGACGTAGTCTTCCTGAACACTGCCGCTAACGACGCCAATGCGGAGGCCGCTCTTCAGTTCCGCGAATGTCTGGACCTTGGCGTCTTCTTTGGTCACGAGGGCCATGTAACCGAAGTCATAACCATTGGTGAAGGCAACCGTTTCACGGCGGGCGTCCGTGGTGGAAATCGAGGAGGATCCCACATCGAACTGCTTGTTCTTTACCTGGCTGAGAAGCGCCTGGAACTTGGTGGAGGCGAACTCGACCTTGAGCCCCAGCTTGTCAGCCATCGCCCGCAGAAGCTCATTATCGTAGCCAGTGAACTTGCCCGAGGAATCAACGAAGATATTGGGCGGGGCGTCTGACAACGTTCCCACGCGCAGGGTGCCCTCGGTGATGAGGCCGAGCTTGCTCTTATCAATCTTGTCGAGGGGGGTGACGTCGGCGGTGGTGTACTTGTCCAGCGTCTGCTGGTCACTGCCCTTCAGGGCGTCCGTGGGGGAGCCGCTGGGCTGTGAAGACCCGCCACCGCAGGCTGCGAGGGAAACCGCGAGGGCCAGTGCAACGGGAGCGGTAGTGAGCCACTTCATCGCTTTGATTTTCATCAGGTTGTCACTTTCATATGAGGCATAAGTCGACCGGGCCGCAAGGCAGCGCTGTGGCGCCTGGCACCTGCCCGGCGCTGGTCCAGCTGTCCGGGGCAGGGGTGACCGCAAAACTTTATTGTCTCACTTGGGTGAATACCGGGGCTCAGGTGAAGAATCGGGACGTCATTCAGTCGCAAGGCGAAGGAAATTGCGTCAGACCGTCGTTAGGGCGGGCAGTTGGAGGTCCCACCCGCGGCTCAGGCGAATGATGCCCTTGTCGCGGCCCGGAACTTTGTTAAGCGACGTGACTGTGACATGTCTCCCAAAAGGGCGTATGCAGAAGCCCTAGAAACCAGCTGCCGTCGCGTCCTGCGGGGGCAGCACCGGCCAGTCTCCCTCGATCACGGCGGCCGGCTTCGTCTTGCGGAGGTATTCCTGGAAGTCCGATGCCTGGCTGACCGCCCAGTCCACCTGAAGCTGGTGCAGCTGGCTGGCCGGCATCATCAGCTTGGGGAACTTGCCTGCCATTGCATCCAACACCCTGAGGGTAGCCAGGGCGTCCGCTGCGGAGGTGTGCGCATTGTCCAGAACCACGCCGTACTCTTCGCACAGTGCGGTGAGCGTCCGCTTCCCCTTGCGGTAGCGGTCAACCTGCTTGTTCATGATGTAGGGATCCAGGACCGGGAAACGGGACAGCTGCGGAATCCCGTACCTTGCGGATTCGGCCGCGAGAACCGTGAAGTCGTAGCTCGCGTTAAATGCGATCACCGGGGTGCCGGAATCGAACAGTTCCTGCAGTACTGCGGCGACCTCACGCGTGACCTCATGGGCAGGGCGGCCGTCCCGCCTGGCCTGTTCTGTGGTGATGCCGTGGACGTCGCTTGCCTCCACGGGTATCTCCACGCCCGGATCGGCCAGCCACTCGTGCTCCTTGATGACCTCACCCTGGTGATCCACCACAGTAATCGAGGCCGTGACGATTCTCGCCGCGCGCGAATTGCGGCCGGTGGTTTCCAGGTCGAAGGCTGCTCGGGGGAGGGTGTTCCAGGAACTCATGCTTCAACGCTAAGGGGACCCACCGACAATTCCGTGGAGCGCCACTGACGATAGATTGGATCAATGCGGAATGAGTACGTCCAAGCCGTCCTGGCCGTCGTGAGGCTGGTGCCGGCAGGGACGGCCGTATCCTACGGTGACGTTGCCGAGCTCCTGGGTTCCGGCGGTCCACGCCAGGTAGGTTCCGTAATGAGCCATCATGGCGGCGGCGCCCCTTGGTGGCGCGTCCTGAAAGCCAATGGCCAGGCGCCCCACGGGCACGAAGCCGAGGCCCTGCTCCTTTACCTTGAGGAAGGTACTCCGCTGGTTGGCGACTACAGGTCTTACCTCCGTACCGGGGAGGGGCGGTGGCGGGTGGACTTGACCACCGCACGGTGGGCGCCGACGGAGAGTGATTTTGACGGCATCGACGCAGTCGCCGAGGAACTGGAGCGTCGGCTTCACAGGTTGTCGGTGCCTGATGATGGAATGGTTTTGTGACCGTAACAATTCCTTTGACCGGCCCCTGGGACCCGCACCGGCAAGAACCGGAAGCAGGGCGGAGGCCGGCTTCCCCCGCCACACGAGACCGGGAGGGCAACAGCGCCCTGCCGGCCGCCCCCGCCCTTCGGTTGCTCCCGCCCCGGCGGGTGCACGCGGAATCACTGCGGCTCACACCGGACCAGCAGGCAGCCGTTGACGTCGCCCAAGGCTCCGGACCAGTCCTGGTTCCAGGTGCGCCGGGCACGGGAAAGACCACCGTCCTCGTCGAGGCCGCCGTCCAGCGGGTTCTCCGCGACGGAGTGGACCCCGAACGCACCCTGATCCTTGCACCCACGCGTCTTGCCGCCGATTTCCTGCGGGACCGCTTCACTGCCCGGCTGGACAGGAGCCTCAGCACCACTCCGGCCAGGACTTGGGCGTCGTATGCATTCGACCTGATCCGCCGTGCCAAGGCCGAAGGTGTCATACCGCTGCCCAGGCCGCCGCGCCTTCTGTCAGGTCCCGAACAGGACCTCATCATCAAGGAACTCCTCGAGGGCCACAGGCTGCCGGGACTGGAACTGCCGTGGCCGTCGGATCTTGATGGCGCCCTGGAAACCAGGGGCTTCCGCCAGGAGGTGCGGCAACTCTTCGACCGCATCATCGAATCGGGCCGCACGGCTGAAGACCTTGCCCAGTTGGCGGATGCCTGCGGCCGGCCGGACTGGAAAGCCGCAGCAGCGCTCTACGCTGAATACCGGGACGTTCTGGACCTGCGGATGCCCGAAGCCTTCGACCCCGCCGGGATCATCACAGCTGCCCGGCAAATCTTCCAGGACGCACCGGAGTTCCTCGCTGCCGAACGTGCCAGGCTGGAGGTTGTCCTGGTGGACGATATCCAGGAAGCAAACCCCGCCATCTTCGAGTTGCTGGCGGATATCGCTGCCGGGCAGGACTGCTACGTGACGTCGTCCCCGGACACGGTGGTCCAGGGATTCCGGGGGGCCCGGCCCGATTTGGTGGCTGAACTGCCCCGGCTGTTGGCCGGCCGGCCGTCAGTCCTCGAGCGTCCGCTGTGGCATGCGCATGGCCTGGCGCCGGCGGTTGCAGAGGCATGGTTGAACGTCGCGGGCCGCATATCCCAGCGGGCAGGCGGGCAACTGGCCCGCCGCCTGCAACAGCCTGAACATGACGGCGGGCCCGGCAGCGTGGAGGCCCACCTGGTACCTACCCCAGTGCACGAGCTGCGGTACGTTGCCCAGCGGATCCTGGACCAGCACATAAACCACAACCGGGACCTGGCGGATATGGCCGTCATCGTGCGCAACGGCGGCCAAGTCAGTGAGCTGCAGCGCTATCTGTCCGGCCAGGGTATTCCCGTACGCGTGCCAGTGGCGGAATCCGCGGTCCGGGACGAAGTAGCTGTACGGCCGCTCCTGGATGCGTTCGCCATCGCACTGGATCCTGAGCTTCTGACTCCCGAAGCTGCGGTGTCCCTGCTCACCTCACGGATCGGGGGCGCTACCTCCATTGAGCTGCGCAGGCTCCGGCAGTCATTGCGGCGCGAGGAACTCCTCGGCGGCGGAGGCCGTGCCAGTGATGCGCTGCTGGTCCAGGCCCTGCTTGAACCCGGAGCGCTGGGTGCGTTGGGGATCGAGGGCCGCGCCGCACGGCGCACGGCGCGGATGATCCGTGCGGGGCGGGAGGCGGCCGGGCTGCCGGGCGCCAATGCCGAGTCGGTGCTCTGGGCACTCTGGGATTCAACGGGGCTGTCGTCGGCCTGGACAGAGACGGCTTTGTCAGGAGGACCCCATGGGTCCCGGGCCGACCGCGACCTGGACGCAATGATGGCGCTCTTCCATACGGCGGAACGCTATGTGGACCAGGTGCCGGGTGCTGGTCCAGAACAGTTCCTGGAGTACCTCCTTAACCAGGAGCTTCCCATGGACACCCTCGCTGCCCGAGCCCAGCTCGATGACGCTGTGGAGCTGATGACGCCGGCCAGTGCGGCGGGCCGGCAGTGGCCCGTGGTGATCATTGCGGGGCTGCAGGAGGGGGTATGGCCAAATACCAGGCTCCGCGGTGAACTGCTCGGCAGTACCCTGTACGCGGATGCGGTGGAACATGGCCCCGAGTATGCCCTCCAGCGTGATCCGCTGAGCCGGCTCCGGGATATCCGCTATGACGAACTGCGCAGCTTCTCCACGGCGGTGTCCAGGGCACGGGAACTGCTGGTCTGCACCGCGGTCTCATCGGAGGATGACCAGCCGTCGTCGTTCCTGGATTTTGTTGCACCGCTGGGGCCGGAGGATGAGGGCCGGGCTTTCACCCAGGTGGAACGGCCCATGACGCTGCGCGCCCTGGTTGCCGAGCTCCGGCAGCATGCCCAGCTCGACGGCGGCACACCGCAGGCTGCAGAAGCCGCCAGGGTTCTGGCGCATCTTGCCGCGGCCGAACCTGCCGTGGCCGGAGCACACCCCGACAGCTGGTGGGGGCTGGCCCCGTTGACCACCGCCGAGGCTGTGGTCCCGCCGGGCGGAACTGTGTCCGTGTCCCCGTCAAAGGTGGAGACGGTGCAAAAGTCGCCGTTGGACTGGTTTGTCCAGGCAGCAGGAGGGGAGCCTGCCACCGACTTCGCCCGGAGCCTGGGCACGTTGGTGCATGCGATCGCCCAGGACATGCCGGACGCCTCCGGATCCGAGTACGTGGCTGAACTCGTGCGGCGCTGGCCTGCGCTCGGCATGAAGGACAACTGGGAGGGCCGGCTGGACTTCCAGCGTGCGGAGGCAATGGTGCGGAAGCTGGCACACTATGTGCTGTCCATGAGGGGCGAAGGCCGCAGCCTGCTGGGTGTGGAGAAGGACTTCGAGGTGGCCCTTGGCCACGTGGTGGTCGATGAAGCCCCGCCGAGGGACGCGGTACTCCGCGGCCAGGTGGACCGGCTGGAAATCGATGGCGAAGGCCGGCTGGTGGTGGTGGACCTCAAGACCGGAAAAAGGCAGCCGGGCAAGGACGAGCTGTCCCGCCATCCGCAGCTTGGCGCCTACCAGGCAGCAGTGCTCGCCGGCGGGTTCGACGCCGGCTCCGGCGGCGGGCAGGGCCTGTCCGGCGGGGCGGTTCTGGCGCAGCTCGGGACCAGTGCAAAAAGCCCAGCCATCCAACAGCAGGAACCACTCGACCCGCAGGAGAACTGGGCAATGGACATGGTCAAGGAGGCCGCCGCCGTGATGGGTGGAAGTGAATTCACAGCGCGGCACGATCCCGCCAAGGGCAGCCATGGCGGCCATGGCTGCCGCCTCCCCGAGGTATGCCCGCTGTGTGTACGCGGACGTCAGGTGACCGAATGAGCGCGGCACTGCCTCTTGCTGACGCCGTCCCGGCCGTACGCTTCAGCCCGGAAGAACTCTCTGTGCTGCTCGGCGAAAAGAACACTCCCACGCCGGAGCAATCCGCCATCATCTCGTCCCCCTTGGCGCCGCGGCTGGTCATCGCCGGCGCTGGATCGGGAAAAACCGCCACAATGGCGGACCGGGTGGTATGGCTCGTGGCCAACGGATGGGTTACCCCTGAGGAAGTCCTGGGCGTGACCTTCACGCGGAAGGCTGCGGGCGAACTCGCCAGCAGGATCCGGTCAAAACTCCTGGCGCTGCAGCGTCTCGCCGCCAAGGACACCGGGCACGGCGTCTTTCCTGAGGGCCTGCCCAGCAGCGACGCCCTGGAGCCCAAGGTGTCCACCTACCACTCATTCGCCAGCGGCGTCGTTTCCGACTACGGGCTGCGGTTGGGCGTGGAGCGGGACGTGGTTCTGCTCGGCGGTGCGCAGGCCTGGCAGCTGGCCAGCGAGGTGGTTGAAGCCTACGACGGCGAATACCAGCACTTCCGCGCGGCCAAGTCCACCCTGGTGAAGGCCGTCATCCAGCTGGCCGGAGAATGCGCCGAGCACCTCCAGGAACCCGAAGATGTGGAAGCGTGGCTCATGGCGCGCCTGTCGGAATTTGAATCCCTGCCGTACCTGGTGGACAAGAAGAGGAACCCGCCGAAGGCGGCCTCGGATCTCGGCGGCATGCTGCGAACCAGGGCAAGCGTTGCCGACATGGTGGGCCGCTATGCCGCCGCCAAACGAGCCCGCGGGGCACTCGACTTCGGCGACCTTGTGGCCCTTGCTGCCAAAGTGGCGCAGGATGTTCCCCTGGCAGCCCAGATGGAGCGGCAACGGTACAAGGTGGTTCTGCTCGACGAATTCCAGGACACGTCGTATGCCCAGCTGGTGCTCTTTTCCCGCCTCTTTGGCGGCGGTCATGCCGTGACGGCGGTCGGCGACCCCAACCAGTCGATCTATGGTTTTCGGGGCGCTTCGGCAGGGCAGTTGTTCCACTTCGTTCGGGAGTTTCCCGTGCGCACCGGCGGATCGGAGGAAGGAGCCGGCTGGGCGCCCGCCCCAACCTCCTACCTGACCACTGCATGGCGGAACGGCCGGTCCATCCTCGCGGCGGCCAACGTCATGTCCCAATCCCTGGGCCGGACAGCTGCACACCATGGACCTGCCGGGAGCAGGCCAGCCGCTGCTGAAGTACCGCCGCTGCAGCCGAGCCCCTACGCAGTGGACGGAACTGTGGTGCTGGGGCGTTTCGCCAGCGACGTGGAGGAGGCTGCTGCGCTGGCTGATGATGTCCTGAAGTACCGGGTGACGGACTTTGAGCTGAAGCCGGACGGTACGGCTGAGCCCCCGGCGCTCGCCGTGCTGTGCCGCCGGCGGGCGCAGATGGAGCCGGTGCGGCGGCAGTTCGAAGCCCGGGGGATCCCCTACGAAATCGTGGGCCTTGGCGGGCTCCTGGACACCCCGGAGATCGTGGACCTGGTAGCCACATTGCGCGTCCTTGCCGATCCCGGCCGGTCTGATGCCCTCATGCGGCTTATCGCAGGAGCCCGGTGGCGGATAGGGCCGGCCGACCTCATGGCACTGCGTGACTGGTCCAGCCAGCTGGCACGAAGCCGGGGAAAGGCTGCGCAGGGGTTCGATAACGACATCGAGGACACCGACAGCGACGAAGCAGATGCCCCCATCCTCGAAGGTGACCTGACGGACGGGGCCAGCCTGGTGGAGGCCCTGGAATTCCTGCCGCGGGAAGGGTGGACCTCGTCGAATGGCCGCACGCTGGGCCCGGATGCGCGCAGCAGGCTGGCCAGGTTGTCAGCCGAGCTGCGGCAACTGCGCGGTTACCTCGGTGATGACCTCACCACGCTCCTGGGGGAGGTGGAACGGGCCATGCTGCTGGACATCGAAGTGGCAGCGCGGCCCGGAATCAGCATCCACCAGGCCCGCCGCAACCTCGATGCCTTCCAGGACGCGGCCGCAGGCTTCCTCCGTACCTCCCAGCGGGTGGACATCCTCGCTTTCCTGTCCTGGCTGGAGGCTGCGTCGGCGGAAGAAAACGGCCTGGAAGCGCCGGCCAGCGACGTAAACCGGGAAGCCGTGCAGCTGCTCACGGTGCATGCTTCGAAGGGCCTGGAGTGGGACGTTGTGTTTGTCCCGGGGATGAACGCGGGCGCTTTCCCCAGCGACCGGGACTCCCGCTGGAGCAGCGGCTCTGCTGCCCTGCCATGGCCCCTTCGCGGTGACCGGGCAGATCTGCCCCAGTGGGACCTCGACCAGCCGGACCAGAAAGGCTGGCTGGACGCGGAAAAAGATTACAAGGCCGGCGTCCAGGCCCACGGCGAGTCGGAGGAACGGAGGCTCGCTTATGTGGCCTACACCAGGGCCAAGCATGTCCTGTGGGTGTCCAGCGCAGCGTGGGTGGGATCACGCGCCGGACGCGCGGAGATGTCTCCGTTCCTTGCGGAGCTGGAAGCCCTGACGCATCCGGCCGACGGCGGAGCACCCGCGAATGCGGTGGTCCATCCGCTGTCGCTCGAGGAGGCAGCACTGCCTGACCGGAGCCCACTGACGCTGGAAATGGAGGAAGCCCGCTGGCCCTACGATCCCCTTGAAGGACCCGTGGACCCACGAACGGGTGAGCGCCTGCGGCTGGCCCCGGGGCGCAGGGGAGCCATGGAAGCGGCGGCGCAGCGGGTCCTCGGAATCCTGGGCACCGGCACTGGCACCGGCATCGGCACCGGCACTGGCCAGCTGGTCCGGGGGGAGCAGTCAGGGCCGGCAAGCAGTCCCCGGCAGGAAAGCAGTCCGTTGCCCGGCCTCACGGGGGCAGCGGCAGGCTGGGCACGCGAAGCTGCGCTGCTGCTGGAGCGAAGGGCAAGGAGGTCAAGTGGCCAGGACGTGCACCTGCCCACCCATATTTCAGCTTCCACCCTTGTTGACCTCGGAGACGACCCCCAGGCGGTGCTCGGCCGGCTGCGCCGCCCCGTGCCGCGGGAACCCGGCATGTCCGCGCGGAAGGGCACGGCTTTCCACGCCTGGGTGGAGGAGTATTTCGGCAGGGCCGGCATGCTGGACCTCGGCGAAGCCCCGGGTTCGGACGACCATATCGATGCTGCCTACGACCTGGATGAAATGGTGGCAACCTTCAAGGCTTCCCCTTGGGCTGACAGGTCACCGGCCTTCGTTGAGGTTCCAGTGGAAACCCGGGTTGGGGAAGTGGTGGTTCGCGGCCGGGTGGACGCCGTGTTCCAGGACGCCGATGGGCGATGGGACCTGGTGGACTGGAAGACCGGCCGCCGGCCATCCGCCGGGCAGCTGAAGACCCGCGCGACACAGTTGGCGGTCTACCGGCTGGCATGGGCGCGACTCAAGGATGTTCCCCTGGAGGACGTGCGGGCCGCATTCTTCTACGTTGCTGACAATGCAGTGGTCCGGCCGCACGACCTTGGGACCGCCGCCGAACTGGAAGGAATCGTTTCCGCTGCGCTTACCAGGCCTTGAGGCCGGCCCCAGATGGGGAACGGCGAACGTAGGGCCCCAAGGGGCAGGGCCTGTCCCGCTTAGCCCCGGTTCGCGTTGATGACCGAAATGGCCGCGGTGGACGTATCGTCCGGACCTTTGGCTTCAGTGGACGGCGCCTCTATGGGCTCAGCGCCCGCAGCGGGCGGCTCTGCCGGGGTAGGTGCCACGTGGACGGCGGGTTGTGACGGCCCTTCCGGTGGCACCTGCACATCCGGTATGGCAGTTGCCGCTGGTTCGGCCGGGACGGGGATGACGGTAACTGCAGGACTGACCGCAGAACTGCCGCCCGCGGACGCCGGGAGAGTCGAGGTACCGGCGGGCGCGGGTGCCGTGGCGGGTGCCGGAACCTCGACGCCCGCAGCAGGGGTGCTCTTGGCCGGCAGGGGTTCGACGCTGATTGGCTGGCCGCCGAATTCGGCGATGTCGCTGGCAAGGCTCTCCAGCATTCCCTCGGCCTCGCTGACCATTTCCTGGTCGCCGGCCGCCAGGCCCTTGACCAGGTACTGCGCCAGGGCAAATTCGGCTGACAGGGCGGCCCTGCGCAGCAGGTGCTGGTCCGGGACGTCGCGGCGGCTGGAAGTGTAAGACGCCAGGACGGCATCAATGAAGTCCTGTTCATTGGAGGCCACCAGCCAGGCAAAATCGTCTGCGGGGTCACCGATGCGCAGGTCCGTCCAACCGGTGACAGCGGTCACCCGTCCCGATTCCACCAGCAGGTTGTCCTCGTGCAGGTCGCCATGGACAACGCAGGGGTTGAACCGCCAGAGGGACACGTCTTCCATGGCATGTTCCCAGCGCCGAAGCAGTGCGGCTGGGATCTTGCCCGTTGTCGCTGCCTGGTCCAGTTCGTTCAGCCTCCGTTGGCGGAACTCGTTGGGGGTGTAGCTGGGCAGGTCGGCGTTGCTGACCAGGGACCGGGGAAGGTCGTGGACCGCGGCCAGCGCGGAACCGATTTCGCGGGCAAGGCCGGCGGGTCCGGATGTCAGCTCCTCTACGCTGCGCGTGCTCCCGGACAGGTGTGAGTAAACGAAGGTAGTGAGGCTTCCCAGGCGGACGCTGCCGGCGACCGTAGGCATCAGGAACGGCAATTCCGCGCGGACGGCGGGAGCGAAGGCGCGCAGCACCAGGAACTCCGTTTCCAGCCGCGTGCTGGCTTCGGCATGCCGCGGCGACCGGACCCGCCAGCGCTTGCCTTCGGAATCAAGGAGCAGGGCCGAGTCGAAGTCCGCGGGGTCATCCGGCGCAGAGCTAACAGCTGTCGGGGTCAGTCCGGGGACTGCCGCGGTTGCAATCGCCGCCAGTTCAATCGGTTTTCTTCTCACCGTTCCACGGTAGATTGCGCGCCGTCCCAGACGGCGGTCTGGCCGCGGCGAGTCTCCAGATAGCTGGAAATCGGGGGGTACCCCCGCACCGGACGGGCCCGGCCGAAATGTGAAATGTCGGCAGCAGTCAGTACGGTGGAAGCATGAGCCATGCGGAGTCTGTTACACCCGTCCACCAGGCCGTGCAAGCGCCCCTGCCCGCGAACCACCTGGTGGACACCCTGCTCCCGGTGAGGCCGGCGCTGGTGGACCGCGGATCCGCTGTCCGCGGCAGGCCCGGCATGGTGGATGAGCTGCTCTCCGGCCCGGACGCGGTGGCCGCAGTCCTGTCCCGGCGCCAGGGGCTGGTGCGGGGCAGCAATCTGGTCTTGGCAGGGGCCAAGGACCTTTTGGCAGAACTCACGGCAGCAGGGGTGGCGCCGGAGCTCGTCGTGTACCTGGGATCCGCATTGCCCGCCGCGGATCTTCCGGCCGGCACCGAGTTGCTGCTGTTCGTGCTGCCCGAACCACCCGAGCCCGGCACCGCCGGGATTCCCGCAGACGCAACCTGGGCCGGTTTCCGGGAGGTCGCGGCAGGATTGACCGCCACTTCCACCGCCCTTTTCGTGGAGTCCAGCGCTATCGCCAACTGGCATGCAGCCCATACCCACTGCCCGCGTTGCGGGACGCCTACGGACGTTGAGTCAGGCGGCTGGGTTCGACGGTGTCCCGCGGACAAGTCCGAGCACTTTCCGCGTACGGACCCGGCCATCATTGTCACAGTGGTCGGCCCGGACGGCCGGCTGCTCCTTGGCGGCGGTGGTCCGGTGGATGCCCGGAACTACTCCACCCTGGCCGGGTTCGTGGAGCCTGGAGAGTCGCTGGAGGAAGCCGTGGTCCGCGAGATCCAGGAAGAGGTTGGAGTGAGGGTCACAGCCTGCCAGTACCTCGGCTCCCAGTCGTGGCCGTTCCCGGCCTCGCTTATGCTTGGTTTTACCGCCGTCACCGAGGACACCCAGGCAACGCCCGACGGCGTGGAGGTCACCAGGGCCCGCTGGTTCAGCCGCGAGGAACTCCAGGAAGCGGTGCTCAGTGGTGAGATCACCATTTCCACCCGGCTCTCCATTGCGCGTTCCCTGATTGAGCACTGGTACGGCGGCCGGATCCAGGACCTGGCCGGCGCCTAAGTTATTCCATCCACCAGACTCCAGCACGCGGTAGTCGAGAAACAAAGCAGCAGAAGTGACTACAGAAAATTTTGACGGAGCAGCCTCCCTTGAGGACCGGATCCTCGGAGGGCTGGACGCAGAACAGCGTGAGGTGGCCAGTACGCTGAGCGGCCCGTTGTGCGTGCTGGCCGGCGCCGGAACCGGAAAGACCCGCGCCATCACCCACCGCATTGCCTATGGGGTTCACTCAGGCGTTTACAGCCCGCAGCGCCTGCTCGCGGTGACGTTCACGGCCCGGGCGGCGGCGGAGATGCGCAGCCGGCTGCGCGACCTCGGTGCCGGAAACGTGCAGGCCCGGACTTTCCACGCCGCAGCCCTGCGGCAGCTGCAGTTCTTTTGGCCGCAGGCCGTAGGCGGCACACTGCCCAACCTGCTGGACCACAAGGCGCAGATGCTGGCAGAAGCCGCCCGGCGGCTGCGGCTCAGCACCGACCGCGCCTCCATCCGCGATCTTGCCTCCGAGATTGAATGGGCCAAAGTGTCCATGCTGACCCCTGCGAACTACCTGGAAAACGCCCAGGGGAGGGGCGCACCCGGCGGGTTCGACCTTACTGCGGTCGCCCGGGTCTTCCAGTCCTACGAGGACGTCAAGACGGACCGCAATGTCATCGACTTTGAGGACGTCCTGCTGATCACCGTGGGCATCCTGCAGGAGGACGAGAAGGTGGCTGCCACCGTCCGGGAACAATACCGGCACTTCGTGGTGGACGAGTACCAGGACGTTTCCCCGCTGCAGCAGCGGCTCCTGGAGCTCTGGCTCGGCGGCCGTGACGAACTGTGCGTGGTGGGTGACGCCAGCCAGACCATCTACTCCTTTACCGGTGCATCGCCCAAGCACCTGCTGGATTTCAAGGCCCGTTACCCGCAGGCCAACGTGGTCAAGCTGGTCCGGGACTACCGGTCCACCCCGCAGGTGGTGAAACTGGCCAATGACCTGCTGGGCGGTCGCCGCAGCGGCGGGCCCACCGCCGACGCCGCCTGGGCTGCACCCCTCCAGCTCGTGGCGCAGCGCCCTGCCGGGCCGGCGCCCCAGTTCACCGAGTGCACGGACGACGAAGCCGAAGCTGCCACCGTGGCGCAGAAGATCAAGGCACTGCTCGACGCCGGGACTCCGGCCAGCGAAATGGCCGTCCTTTTCCGCACCAACGGCCAGTCCGAGGCCTACGAACAGGCGCTCGCAGCGGCAGGAATCGGCTACCAGTTGCGGGGCGGTGAACGCTTTTTCGCCCGCAAGGAGGTCCGGGACGCCATCCTCCAGTTGCGCGCAGCCACCAGGGCCGTATCAGAAACGGACACACCGGAACCGCTGGGCCAGCTGGTACGGGACATCGTCTCCTCCCTCGGCTACACGGATGCCGCTCCGCACAACGGCGGAGCCCTGCGCGAGCGGTGGGAGTCGCTCGCGGCGCTGGTGGCGCTTGCCGATGAACTCGTCCAAAACCGCGGTCCCCAGTTCGGCCTGTCGGATTTCGTCAACGAACTCCAGGAACGCTCCCTGGCCCAGCACGCGCCGACGGTCCAGGGCGTGACGCTGGCTTCCCTCCACGCAGCCAAGGGCCTGGAATGGGACGCAGTCTTCCTGGTGGGGCTCAGCGAAGGCCTGATGCCCATTTCCTTCGCCGATTCACCTGAGTCGGTGGATGAGGAACGCCGCCTGCTGTACGTCGGCATCACCCGGGCCCGCGAACACCTCTTCCTCTCGTGGAGCACCGCAAGGACTCCCGGGGGCCGCGCCAACCGGAAACCATCCCGGTTCCTGGACGGCCTGCGGCCTGATTCGGTGGCAAGCTCCAGTGCCCGGGGAAAAGGAACCGCTCCACGCCGCAAGGCTGCCGCGCCCGCCGTGTGCCGTGTCTGCGGCACCATGCTGGCCACCGGGGCCGAACGCAAGGTGGGCCGCTGCAACGCCTGTCCCCCCACGTACGAGGAACAGACCTTTGACGCACTCCGCAACTGGCGCCGTGAGGTGGCGCAGTCCGCGGATGTCCCCGCGTTCGTCGTGTTCACCGATGCCACCCTTACTGCCATTGCCGAGGCCAGGCCGGCGTCGCTGGAGGAGCTCGCCGGCCTCGCCGGTGTCGGCCCGTCCAAGCTGGAAAAGTACGGGGAAGACGTCCTCCGGGTCCTGGTTGAAAGCTCCGTCCTGTGAATCGCGGCACCGGTTCCGGAGCCCGCCAGGGCGCCCCGCTGACCACATCAGGCGGCGCCCCTGTGGAGGTGCGGCGCTCTGCCAGGCGTACGCGGACGGTTGCGGCGTTCTGGGAGGACGGAACAGCGGTGGTTGCCATTCCGGCCCGCTTCACTGCCGCCCAGGAACGGGAGTGGGTGCACCGCATGCTGGCGAAGCTGCACAAGCAGGGGGACCGGCGGGCTGCAGACGGCCGCCGCCGCCCCGCCACCGACGATGCCCTGGCAGCCCACGCCGCACACCTGTCGGCACAGTACCTCGGCGGCCGGTCAGCTCCCGTGTCCGTCCGCTGGGTCAGCAACCAAAACTCCCGGTGGGGCTCCGCCACGCCGGCCGACGGAACGATCCGCCTGTCGGACAAACTGCGGCCCATGCCGCAGTGGGTCATCGACTACGTCCTGCTGCACGAACTGGCCCACCTCCTGGTGGCGTCACACAACGCCGCGTTCTGGAAGCTGCTGGACGCCTACCCTGAAACCCAGCGGGCCAAGGCATTCCTCGAAGGTGTTTCGTTTGCCACGTCCCGGGGACTGGACAAGGACGGCACGGCCGGCAGCGGCGACGCCGACTAGCTCATGCCCGGAACACCGATCAGGCCTTAAAAACCTCCGGCGGGCCAGGAATCCTGGCCCGCCGAGGGTAGTCGGGGGTGCTAAGTGTCAGCCTTTGGGCTGGCCTGTTCCGCCGTCGTCGTCCTTGTCCCCGGCATCGCCGGCAGCATCGTCGGTGCCCGCCGCTCCGCCTTCATCAGTGGAGGTGCCGTCAAACCCGCCACTGAGCAGTTTCTGAAGGGCGTCATCAACTTCGCTGTCGCTGGCCTCGGCGAGCTTGCGGCGGGAGCTGAAGCCCTTGGGATCGTCCAGGTCCTCCGCCGTGGGAAGCAGGTCGGGGTGGTGCCAGATGGCGTCCCGGCCCTCGATGCCGCGCTCCTCCTTCAGCGTGGCCCACAGGGTGGCGGCGTCGCGGAGCCTGCGCGGCCGCAGCTCCAGCCCAACCAGGGACGCGAAGGCGTGCTCGGCCGGACCGCCCGTTGCCCGGCGGCGCCGCACGGTTTCCCGCAGGGCGCCGGCCGACGGCAGCACCTTCTCGGTAGCTGCCGCGGTTAGTTCGTCCACCCAGCCTTCCACCAGGGCCAGCGCCGTCTCGAGCTTCTCCAGGGCCTGTTCCTGCGCCGGTGTCCGCTGCGGCATGAACACACCCTGCGACAGGGCCTCCTGGATGCCTTCCGGATTGCTCGGGTCAAGGTCGCGGGCCAGTTCCTCGATGCGCGAGGTGTCGATGTGGATGCCGCGGGCGTAAGCCTCGATGGCGCCCAGCAGGTGTCCGCGCAGCCAGGGGACCTGCACGAAGAGCCGCGCGTGCGCGGCTTCCCGCACGGCAAGGAACAGCCGGATGTCATTCTCGGGCAGGGACAGGCCCTCGCCGAAGGCGGCAACGTTTGCCGGCAGCAGTGCCATTTCAAGGTCGGCCAGCGGAACGCCGATGTCGGTGGAGCTCACCACGTCCTTGGACAGGGCACCGATGGCCTGGCCCAGCTGCATGCCGAAGATCGCGCCGCCCATGTTCTGCAGCATGGAGGAAGCGCCACCCATCATGGACTTCATCTCCTCCGGCATCTGCTCCGTCATCGCGGAGGAGAGCGCGTTGGCGATGCTGTTGGCCACGGGTTCGGTCAGCCGCTTCCAGGTGCCGAGGGTGGCCTCCACCCATTCCGCCCGCGACCATGCCTTGCCGATCAGGCCGGTGGCGGGCAGGTCGGTGACAGGGTCCAGCCACAGCTCGGCAAGGCGGAGGGCCTCGTCCACCTCCCGGGACTGGTGCGCCGAGACCGAAGGATCGGAGCTGCCGGCGGCCACCCGCCTCGCGTTGTCGTGGGCCAGCGTCCAGTTAACGGGGCCCTCGGACGGGGCGCTCATCATCGCCTGCACCTGCGAGAACATCTGGGCCAGCAGGTTGGGGTCATCCGGCAGCCCGGCAGCCTTGGCGAGTTCGGCGGGGTCGAAGTTCTCCATCCCCTTGCCGCCCATCAGGTTCTGCAGCATTTCGGTCAACGGATCCTTTGGATTGTCGTCGCCGTTGGACGGATTGAGTGGGTTGGAGGTCATGGTCCCGCCGATCGATGGTGTGACTGTTGATCAACCTTCACGGTACCCCGGCGCCGGTCGGCTGTCTGCCGCCCGACGTCGTCGTTCGCTCTAGGCAAAGCGCCCCGGCGCGCCGCCACCGCGTAGTGTTGGTGGGGTGACTACAACCCGTGGCGGCCATCCCTCCGAGGACCACGTTCCAGAACTTTCCCCCTTCTCCACCACCGGGCCTGTGGGTGCCGGCGGCCCGCCGGAAAGGGCAGGCGGAAGCGGCACAGCGGGTGTAGTCACCAGTGCCGGCGCGGACGACGGCGGGCGCCCCGGGAGGTGCCTTTCCACCATGATGGTTGCCGGGCTGGCGGCGTTGGGGCTGGGAATTGCCGTGGGCACGCTTCCGGTGCCTTACGTCATCGAGTCGCCCGGGCCCACCTACAACACCCTGGGGGAGAGCCAGGGGCACCCGGTGATCAATGTCAGCGGCCACGAAACGTATCCCGCCGCCGGGAGCCTGGACCTGACGACGGTGTACGTCGACGGCGGCCCCACCGGTTCCGTCAGCATCCTCAACGCCTTCTCCGCCTGGCTGGACAACTCCAAAGCCGTCTACCCGGTGGAACTGATCTATCCCACGGGAACCACCAGGGAGGAGGCCCAGGAACAAAGCGCGGTGGCCATGGCCACGTCCCAGGAAAACGCGGTGGCCTCCGCCCTGAACGAACTCAAGATTCCGTTCGGCGAGCAGCTCCAGGCCGCGGGCCTGTCCAAGGATTCAGCGTCCGCGGGCAAGATCCAGCAAGGGGACATCCTCAAGTCCATCAACGGCAAGGACATCACCTCACTGAGCGTCATCCAGGATGAACTGGCGGCGGGCAAGGGGGCTCCGGCTGCCCTGACGGTGGAGCGGGCGGGCCAGCCCGTCGCCCTGGAAGTGACGCCCAAGGACAACGGCCAGGGCCGGTTCATTCTCGGCGTCATGCTGAAGTACTTGTTCAGTTTCCCCTTCCAGGTACAGATCTCCCTGGACAAGGTGGGCGGCCCCAGCGCCGGACTCATGTTCTCGCTGGGCATCATCGATACGGTGACGCCGGGCGACCTTACCGGGGGCAAGCACATTGCGGGAACCGGCACCATTTCACCTGACGGTGCGGTGGGACCCATTGGCGGCATCGGCCAAAAGATGCAAGGTGCCCGCTCGTCCGGAGCCTCACTGTTCCTGGCGCCCGCCGGTAATTGCGACGAGGTTGCCGGCCACATCCCCGACGGCCTTCAGGTGGTACGCGTGGAAAACCTTACCGAGGCGCGGCATGCTGTGGAACTGGCCGGAAGCGGGCAGGACACATCCGCACTTCCTGGGTGCACCGGCAAATAGGCCGGTCCCAACTAGACTCGACAGGAACTAAGCTTTACCGCCACTCGTGGCACTGATGACGGACGAAACCAGCCGTTTGACCGGTACCGTACGTCGCTCGCACGCTTCGAATCTCGACGACCAGCTATGAGGTACCCAGTTTGTCCCGTCCCGCCAGCACCACGTCCACAGGAAGGCCCCCATCGCGACGGGGCGCCCTGACGCCCACCCTCATCGTCGTCGCCCTGGTGGTAGTGGGCTTCATATTCTTCGCCAACGTCTGGACCGACGTCCTTTGGTACCGGCAACTGGGCTTCATCGAGGTCTTCGTCACCGAAAACCTCGCCAAGATCGCCACATTCGTGGCTGGTTTCGCCATCATGTTCGCGGCGGTTTTCTTCTCCATCCGCATCGCCTACAACGCAAGGCCGGTCTACGCCCCGGACTCCGAGATCCGGGACAACCTCAACCGGTACCAGGCGCAGCTGGAGCCTGTCCGCAGGATCGTCATGGTGGGCCTGCCGGTCCTCTTCGGCCTGTTCGCGGGCAGCGCGGCCGCCAGCCAGTGGCAGAAGGTGCTGCTCTTCTTCAACCAGGTCGGTTTCGGGCAGACGGACCCGCAGTTCAACATGGACATCAGCTTCTACCTGATGACCCTGCCGTTCCTGGGGTTCGTCACCGGGTTCCTGATCAGCGTCGTGGTGATCGCGGGCATCGCCGGCATCCTCACCCACTACCTGTACGGCAGTATCCGCCTGATGGAGCGTGGGGTGTTCACCAGCCGCGCGGCGCAGATCCATATCGCCGTCACCGGTGCAGCCTTCCTGATCCTCCTGGGCATCAACTTCTGGCTTGACCGCTACTCCTCGGTGCAAAGCAACGGCGGGCGCTGGGCCGGTGCCCTCTACACGGACGTCAACGCCGTCATCCCCACCAAGGCGATCCTCGCCGTGGCTGCCGTCCTGGTGGCCATCCTCTTCATCGTTGCCGCCGTCATCGGACGCTGGCGGCTGCCGGTCATCGGTACTGCCATGTTGATCATTACCTCCATCCTGGCGGGCGGAGTTTATCCATGGGTCATCCAGCAGTTCCAGGTCCGTCCGTCGGAGCAAACGCTGGAGCGGGAATACATCCAGCGCAACATCGACAACACCCGCAGGGCGTATGGCCTGGACGGCGTCCAGGAAACCCGGTACGACGCAACCAACACGGCAAGCACCGGCGCGCTCGCCCCGGATGCCCAGACCACCGCCAACATCCGGCTCCTGGACCCCAACCTGATCTCGGACGCTTTCGCGCAGCTGGAACAGTACCGGCCGTACTACCAGTTCCCCAAGGCCCTTAACGTGGACCGCTACGAGGTGGACGGCAAGATCCAGGACACGGTGATCGCCGTGCGGGAACTGAACCCCACGAACGTTGCCACCAACCAGCAGGGCTGGCTGAACCAGCACGTGGTCTACACGCACGGCTACGGGGTTGTGGCGGCCAAGGGCAACAAGTTCACCGTGGACGGCAAGCCCGAGTTCCTGCAGTCCGGCATCCCGTCCACTGGCGTGTTGGGCAACGACACCACCTACGAACCGCGGATCTACTTCGGTGAAACCTCGCCGGAATACTCCATCGTGGGTGCCCCGGACGGCGCCACGCCGCGCGAGCAGGACCGCCCCTCCGGCAAGGAAGGGGAGGGCGAAACCCAGTACACGTTCAAGGGGAATGGGGGCCCGAACGTTGGCTCCTTCTTCAACAAGATCCTCTACGCCATCAAGTTCCAGTCCTCGGACCTGCTGCTCTCGGACGGTGTGAACCCGGCCTCGCAGATCCTCTACGACCGCAGCCCCCGCGAACGCGTCCAGAAGGTGGCCCCCTACCTGACGGTGGACGGCGGCGCCTACCCGGCGGTGGTGGACGGCCGGGTCAAGTGGATCGTGGACGGCTACACTACCAGCCAGTACTACCCGTACTCGCAGCAGAAGTCGCTGTCGGATGCCACCGCGGATTCGCAAACGACTTCCGGCCGTGCCGTGGCCCTGCCCAACAGCACGGTGAACTACATCCGCAACTCCGTAAAAGCCACCGTGGACGCCTATGACGGCTCAGTGACCCTCTATGCATGGGACGACACCGATCCCGTCCTCAAGGCCTGGCAGAAGGTCTTCCCGTCCTCCCTGAAGCCGTACTCGGAGATGTCAGGGGCGGTGATGAGCCACGTCCGCTACCCGGAGGACCTGTTCAAGGTCCAGCGCGAGCTGCTGGGGCAGTACCACGTGACCGATCCCATCAGCTTCTACAAGAACAACGACGCATGGAGCGTGCCCGCCGATCCCACGGTGGACACCGACGTGAAGCAACCGCCGTTCTACATGTCGCTGCAGATGCCGGACCAGGAGAAGCCCGCATTCCAGCTGACGTCCTCCTTCATCCCGCAGATCGTCAACGGCAACGCGCGCAACGTCCTGTACGGCTTCCTTGCCGCGGACTCGGATGCAGGCAACGAGTCGGGAGTGAAGGCTGAGGGCTACGGAAAGTTGCGTTTGCTGCAGATCCCGCCGGAAACACAGGTGCCGGGTCCGGGGCAGGCGCAAAACAAATTCAACTCAGACCCCACCGTTTCACAGGCGCTCAACCTGCTGCGCCAGGGCGCGTCGGACGTCCTGAACGGCAACCTGCTCACCCTGCCGGTGGGCGGCGGCATCCTGTATGTGCAGCCGGTCTACCTCAAGTCAACGGGTGAGACGTCATACCCCACCCTCCAGCGCGTGCTGGTGGCTTTCGGCGACAAGGTCGGTTTCGCGCCCACACTCGATGCAGCCCTGAAGCAGCTGTTTGGAGGGGACTCCGGTGCAGCCGCGGGGGATTCCGCCAACAACGGCCAGACCCCTGCAGGACCGGCAGCGCCTGCCACCCCTGCCGAGGCGGACGCGAAGGCCCAGCTCAAGGCGGCCCTGGACGAGGCGAACGCCGCTATCCAGGCCGGCCAAACGGCGCTCGCAGCCGGCGACTTTGCTGCCTATGGCGACGCGCAGAAGAAGGTTGCGGCCGCGCTGAAGAAGGCGATGGACGCTGAGGCCAAGATTCCGGTCACTGCTCCGGAGGCCAGCCCGGCCCCCGCTGCGTCCGCGTCGCCTTCGGCCTCCCCGTCCCCTTCCTCGTCCCCGTCAGCGGGTCAGTAGTACGACGGCGGCACCCGGCACCCGATCCCCGCGGGGCCGGGTGCCGGGGCGGCGTAACGGACGTCACGCCGCTGCGATTTGGCCTGGGGTTCACCTCCCGGTAAAGTAGTTCTTGCGACGCGGGGTGGAGCAGTTCGGTAGCTCGCTGGGCTCATAACCCAGAGGTCACAGGTTCAAATCCTGTCCCCGCAACTGAGGAAAGGCCCGGACATTGGCAACAATGTCCGGGCCTTTTGCTTTCCCGGCTGATGTGGGTTCCACGGGGTAGTTGTGGGCCCACTGTGCCCGCGGTGTGCGGGCGTGGTCGGGGGCGCCGCAAAAGTAGGGTAGTGTTGATCAAGCGACGCGGGGTGGAGCAGTTCGGTAGCTCGCTGGGCTCATAACCCAGAGGTCACAGGTTCAAATCCTGTCCCCGCA
>NZ_JBQCMK010000002.1:0-68471 GCF_051965175.1 Arthrobacter sp. SAFR-044 | reverse complement strand
ACTTATGAAGGCCCCGACCGGCAGTTACGCCGGTCGGGGCCTTTCTTTTCCTTGGATGCGCCCAGTTCCTAGTATTCTCTTTCGAAGGGTCCCGCGATCTGTGGGCAGCCCCAAGTCATTCCTGAGAGGTATGTTGTTCGATGGCCACACCCACGAAAAAGCCCGGCTCCGCGACGGGTAAGCGGTCCCGGCTTTATTGGATGGTTCCCGCCGTCCTCGTGGCACTGGTCCTGGTGGTCCTGTTGGCCAAGCTGCTCACGGGGCTGCCGGCCGTGGCATCCTTTGTCGCCGACTACCCGGGCCGGTCCGAACTTCCGGGCAACGCGCCCGTGGGATTCCCCGCATGGCTGGCCTGGCAGCACTTCCTGAACGCGTTCTTCCTGCTCCTGATCATCCGTACCGGGTGGCAGGTACGGACCACCACACGGCCCAGCGGATACTGGACCAGGAACAACAAGGGCCTGATCCGCACCAGGAACGCGCCCACCAAGATCAGCCTTGAGCTCTGGTTCCACCTGACCCTCGATGCCCTCTGGATCCTGAACGGACTCATCTTTGCCGTCCTGCTGTTCGCCACCGGACAGTGGACGCGTATTGTCCCCACCAGCTGGGACATCTTCCCGAATGCGCTATCGGCCGCGCTGCAGTACGCGTCGCTTGACTGGCCCATCGAGGACGGCTGGATCAACTACAACGCATTGCAGCTGCTGGCATACTTCGTGACCGTCTTCATCGCGGCACCGCTGGCGTTCATCACGGGCCTGCGGATGTCCGGTGCCTGGCCCAAGAAGGCAGCGGGCCTCAACAAGGCGTTCCCCATTGAGTGGGCCCGCGCCGTCCACTTCCCGGTAATGGTCTACTTTGTTGCCTTTATCGTGGTCCACGTCTTCCTGGTGCTTGCCACCGGGGCCCTGCGGAACCTGAACCACATGTACGGGGTCCGCGACGACGACGGCTGGTTTGGTTTCTGGGTGTTCGTCGCCTCCGTCGCCGTGATGGTGGCTGCCTGGTTCCTGGCCCGCCCGATCTTCCTGCGGCCCGTCGCCTCCCTGATGGGCAAGGTCAGCCGCTAGGGGCTGCCTGGCCGCTGGGTAGGCGGTCACCGCGCGCAGGCGGTCAGGCGTTCTTGATCTTCTGGTAAGCGTCGAGGGCCCGTTCCCGGGACTCTGGCAGGTCTACGAGCGGCTGGGGGTAGCCGTCGGTTTCCGCTGCCCACGGTTCGTGGATGTCCTTGCCCTTGAGTTCCCGGAGTTCCGGTATGAACGTGCGCAGGTAGCTGCCGTCGGCGTCGAACTTCCTGCTTTGGGTCACCGGGTTGAAGATCCGGTAGTAGGGTGAGGCGTCCGCCCCCGAGCCCGCCACCCACTGCCAGTTGGCGGGGTTGTTGGCGGCGTCGGCATCCACCAGCGTGTCCCAGAACCATGCCTCCCCGATCCGCCAGTCGGTCAGCAGGTTCTTGACCAGGAACGACGCTGCAGCCATCCGCACCCGGTTGTGCATCCAGCCGGTCTGCCACAGCTGCCGCATGCCGGCATCCACCAGGGGGTAGCCGGTGTTTCCCTGCTGCCAGGCGGCGAGCTCCTCCCGGCTGGGGGAGGCCCACTGGAAGTTGTCGAAGGCGGGCCGGAAATTCCGGGTGGCCAGGTCCGGGTTGTGGTACAGCAGGTGCCAGTTGAATTCCCGCCAGCCCAGTTCGGCCCGGTAGGTGCCGACGTCGGAAGGAATCTTGCGGGGATGCCGGCGGCGGATCTCCCGCCACACGCGGAACGGGCTGACCTCGCCGAAGCGGAGATAAGGTGACAGCCGGCTGGTGCCCTCGGTTCCTGGCAGATTCCGGCCGGTGCCGTAGTCCTCGATGGGGCCATCCAGGAAGTCCTCAAGCCGCTCTGCTGCGCCCTTCTCCCCGGGTTTCCACGTGGCAGCCAGTCCACCGCTCCAGCCGGGCTTGGTGGGAAGGAGATTCCAGCTGCTGAGGGTGTCACTGCCCGGCAGGCCCGGCCCGGCAGTGGCAGGCGGGGGCAGCGTGTCGGGCGCCTCGAGCGGGTCACGGATGTCCTGTGAGGCGAGGCAGGCGCGCCAGAAGGGCGAGTAGACCTTGTAAGGCCCGCCTGCCCCGGTCTTCACGGTCCATGGCTCGAAGAGGAGGTTCGCCCGGTAGCTGGATGCCTGGATCCCGTTCGTGCCCGCCCAGTCTTTGACTCCGGCGTCGATGGTCCTTTCCGGTTCCCCGTACCGGCGGTTCCAGAAGAGGTGGCTGGCCCCCGTCTGGCCGGCAAGGTCCCGGATGACTTCGCCGGCGGGGCCACGCCGGAGTACGAGGCGGGATCCCTTGCTGTCGAGGTCGGCGGACAGTGCGGCCAGGGAGTGGTGCAGCCACCAGCGCGCTGCTCCGCCGAGGGGCCGCACGCCGTCGGACTCCTCGTCCAGGATGTAGGCCACCGTCAGGGGCGCACCCCGGCGCGCGGCCTCTGCGAGGGCCGGGTTGTCGTCCAGCCTCAAGTCATCACGCAGCCAGACCAGGGACGAGCCATGGGAAGAATTCATGCCACCACGCTACACACAGGGGACACGGCAATGGCCGGGACCACGGTCCCGGCCATTGCCATAGTCAGCTGGAGGCACGGCTCCGGATCTTAGAGCTTGTCAAAATCCGCCTCATCGACCGCCGACTCGGACGAAGCGGGGCTTGCGGCACCCAGCGCAGGCTTGGAGTTTCCAGCCTTGAGGGCCGCCAGCCGGGCCTCAATCTCCGTCTGCTCGCCCAGGTCCTCCAGCTGGTTGAACTGTGCGTCCAGGCTGGACGCTGCAAGCTCCTGCTGCCCACGGACCTTCGCCTCTTCGCGGCGGATCTTTTCCTCGAAGCGGCCCACCTCGCTGGTGGGATCCATGATGTCGATGCTCTTGATCGCGTCGTGGACCTGGGTCTGCGCCGCTGCCGTCTTGGACCTGGCAACGAGCTCGTTGCGCTTGCTGGTCAGCTGGTTGAGCTTGTTCTTCATCTGGTCCAGGCCGGTCTTCAGCTTGTCCACTACCTCGCGCTGGGAGGCGATGCTCGGCTCTGCACCCTTGGCTTCGCTTTCGGCCGCCATCTGGCGCTGCAGCGCCACCTTGGCCAGGTTGTCGAACTTCTCGGCGTCGGCTACATCGCCGGCGGCCCGGAACTCATCGGCCTTGCGGGAGGCGGCGAGAGCCTTGTTTCCCCAGTCCCGGGCGTTCTTGACGTCTTCGTTGTAGTCGTCTTCCAGCATCCGGAGGTTGCCGATGGTCTGCGCCACGGCGGACTCGGCTTCGGCGATGTTGTTGGTGTAGTCGCGGACCATCTGGTCCAGCATCTTCTGCGGATCTTCGGCGTTGTCCAGCAAGGAGTTGATGTTCGCCTTCGCCAGCTGCGCGATCCGGCCGAAAATGGACTGCTTAACCATGGTGTTTGCCTTTCGTCCTGCTCTGTGTTGACCACTGGAACCGGTGCACAGTGGTGTACTGCGTCTGTCCGCCCGCCGGGATCTTCCGGCGTGTCCGGCGGAAGTCTCTAGAAACTGCCGGAGTCGCCGCCGCCAAAGTCGCCGCCGCCGAAGCCACCGGAGTCTCCACCCCAGCCGCCTCCGCCGCCGCCATCACCCCAGCCGCCTCCGCCGCCGCCCCAGCCGCCGTGACCGCCGTTGAGGATGGAGTTGATCAGGATGCCGCCCAGGATGGCCCCGCCCAGACCGCCGCCGCCCCCGCCGCCGAACATGCCGCCGCGGCCAAAGCCCTGGTTCGCGTAGCCGTCGAAGTGGTCCACGTCGGCCTGGGCCAGCTGTGCGGCCTGCGCCGCGAGGGCGTGGGCCTGCTGCGCATAGGTGAGCGCGGTGACTGGATCCGTGCGGGCGATGGACAGCGCGTAGTCGAGGTTCCGCTGGGACTCCGCGAGCCGGGTGCGTGCCTCGGTGCCCACACCGCCGCGGCGGGCGGTGATGTAGTCGGACGTTGCGCTGATCTGGGCCTGGGCGGACATGATTGTCTGCTGCAGGGACGCCTGTGCGCGCCGGGCCTGTTCCTGCTGGTCGCGGATGCCCGTCAGGGCCTGGTCCAGGGACTGGTGGGCTGTTTCCACCCGCTGAAGGGTGGCGATCGGGTCGATTCTCCCGCCCTGGATTTCGGTCTTGACCTGGGCCAACGCCGCCTCCACCGCGGCTACCGGTCCAGCCAATTCCGCGTGGGCGCCGGACTGGATCATGGCCTTTGCCTGTGCCAGGTCCTGGGACGTGTCCACAACCGCTCCCTCAAGGCCATTGCGGGCCTCGTCGAGGTTGGTGGCGACCTTGGAAATGGCGTCCAGGAGGACGTTGGTTTGGTGCAGGCTTTCCTCAGCCGCGCGGACGGCCACGGCAGCCAGGCTTGCTTCGCCCTCACCGAGCTTCTGCTGTGCCGTCCCGGAGGCGTTCTGCACGAAGGCCAGCCGCTCCTTGGCCTGCACAATGTTGTCCGAAACCTGTGCCAGCGCGCTGTCCGCGTATTTTGACCGCATTTCCTGCAGGGACTGCTCGGCACTGGAGATTTTGCCATCGGCCTCGCGGGCTCCGGCGTTGACGGCTGCCAGGGCCTGGGGAGCGTTCTTCTCCAGCTCGCGCAGGGAGTCGAAGTCCGCCTTCTGCTCCTGGAGCGACTCGAGCGCCGCTTCCGACCGGCGGATGATCTCGCCCAGCCAGGTGCGCTGCTGCTCCTCGGTGTCCGGGATGTGGTCATCGAGCTGCTGCTGCAGCTTGAAGGACTCCGTCATATGGGCCTTCGCTTCAGCCAGGGCCTTGGTGAAGTTCCCGACGGCGGAATCACCGTACTGTGCCTGGGCGAAGCCGAGTTCCTGCTCGCTCGATTTGATGGCGTCATCCGCTTCAATCAGCAGGGAACCGCTCTTCCGGCGGAGTTCCTCCACGCTGAGCGACGCCAGCGGGTCGAGCTCTGCACCCTGCGGGCCGTAGCTTCCGCTGGATGCCGCCTGGCCTGCGGCCTTCTTACGGCGGTTGCGGTAGTACAGGTAGGCGCCGCCTCCTGCGACCACTACGCCAGCACCGACGAGGAGCCCGGCGCCGGCGCCATCACCGGATGAGACGTTGCCGCTGCCGCCGTTGGCGGCGTCACCTACGGCGGAGGCGGTGTCAATGGCGGCCTGGGCGTAGTCCTTCTTGCCGCCTGCGAGGTTGGCGACCACCGCATTCTGGGTGATGTTGGAACGCTTGGCGTAGATGGCACTGGCCGAATTGGGGGAGAAGTAGTACTTGCCCTGATCGGTGGCGATGGCAAGGATGACGTCCGCCTTGCCCATGCCCTTGGTCTTTGCCACAGCCTGGCTCCAGGCCGCAGGGTCAGAGGGGTTGTCGAACGACTTCACCGTGACCACGTACAGGTTGTACTTGTGGTCCTTGAGCAGTTTCTGGATCGCATCCTGGACCTCACCCTTTCGGCCGCCCAGCACGCTGGCGTCGTCAACGATGTTGGTCCCGGACGGGATGGTGACCGGGTCTTCGGCCCAGGCCGCGCCGGCGGGTGCCGCCAACAGCCCGGCAAGGCCGATCACGGCGAGGATACGTTTGAACTTTGACCGCATGTGCAACCCTTCAGCACGCCTGACACCGATTCGGGACGAATCAGTCGTCGAATCCAGCAGCGCCCCCACGCTTGGTGTGAAGCCGCAGGTCGCTGTGGCAATTCATCTTGATTCTATGGTGCACCCCACAACCAGTCCATGCGGCCGAATATGCCGCCAGCGAAACGTGCAGCGGCCACACCTGGCGACCGGTCGGGCGTTCAGGAAGCTCTCAGCAAACATCCGAGCTTGTTCCAGCGGGACGGGCCATAGTTAATGGCAGACAGGATGAAAGGAAGTCCCATGACTGAGAATCAAAGCCCAGGACCGGTCCCGGAGAACAACCAGGGGGGCAGCCGGGGCCCGTGGCAGCAGCCCGGCCCGCAACAGCCCGGCCCCCAGCAGCCCGGAGACCGCCCGGCAGGTACTCAGTATGGGAACGGGGGTGCAACCGGGGGACAGGAACACGTGGACGCCCACAACCACACGGAACGCCTGGACCAGCCGCAGATGCGTGAACACCAGACCCAGGAGTTGCCGGGGGCTCCCCGCCCCGTTTACCCGCAGCGGCAGCCGTTCTACGGTCAGTCCGCACCCTACGGCCAGCAGCCGGACCAGCACGGCCACCCCATGCACGGGGCCGGCCAGGGCGCGCCCAACGGAAGTGTCGGCCTCGCACCGAACCCCAAGGACGCGCCGCGCCGGAAGGCATCCTTTGGCGTGGGCACCTTGGTAGCAAGCATCCTCGCAGCAGGGCTCGTGGGTGGCGGAGTGGCAACGGTTGGCGCCGGTGAAATGTTTGGAAATACCGGGTCCAGCACGTCAGCCGTTGGCAGCAACAACCAGCCCGGCACGGTGATCGTCAACAACAAAGACGATGTCAACGCCATCACGGCAGCGGCCGTGAAGGCCTCGCCGAGCGTTGTCACCATCAGCGCCACCAGCGGCAGCTCCGGGGGCACCGGTTCCGGCATTGTCCTTGACGACCAGGGGCATATCCTGACCAACACGCACGTGGTGACCCTCGACGGCCAGACCGCCAACGCCACCCTTGAAATCCGGACCAGCGATGGAAAGGTCCTCCCCGCGAAGCTGGTGGGCACCGACCCGCTGTCCGACCTCGCCGTCATCAAGGTGGACGACACATCAGGGCTCACCCCCGCCACGCTCGGTGATTCCTCCAAGCTCAATGTTGGCGATACCGCCATCGCCATCGGCTCCCCGCTCGGCCTGACCGGAACGGTCACGGACGGCATTGTGTCCACCCTCAACCGCACCATCAGCGTGGCATCCTCCGCTGCGCCCAAGGGTGGGGACAACAGCCAGGGCGGCGACCAGGGATTCCAGTTCGCCCCTCCGGGCGGCGGCCAGAGCCAGCAGAGCTCAGGCGAGGGTTCCATCGCCATCAACGTGATCCAGACCGACGCCGCCATCAACCCGGGTAACTCCGGTGGCGCCTTGGTGAACAGCAAGGGCGAGATCATCGGTGTGAACGTGGCCATCGCCTCCGCCGGGTCCGGCACCTCCACCTCGCAAAGCGGCAACATCGGCGTTGGGTTCAGCATCCCCATCAACAACGCCAAGCGCGTAGCCCAGGAGATCATCGACAGCGGCAAGGCCTCCCATGGGCAGCTTGGCGTCAGCGTCAAGGCCAAGACCACCTCGGGCGCAGCATCCGAATTCTCGGTGGGGGCTGACGTCGCCACCGTAGAGGCCAATTCGGCGGCAGGAAAGGCCGGCATCAAGGTTGGTGACGTCATCACCAAGTTCAACGACCTCACCATCGGCGAACCGAACCAGCTGACGGCTGCCGTCCGCGAGCAGCCGGCCGGATCCACCGTGAAGATCACGGTCATGCGCAGCGGCAAGGAACAGACGTTCGACGTGACGCTGGGTGCGGCTGCCAGCTAAAGTGCGGCAGCAGTAAAGCCAGGAAATAACGACGGCGACGTCCCCGCCAACGGGGGCGCCGCCGTCGTTCTGTGCTCCCGGGGAAAGCCTGACACAGGCGTTAACGGAACAGGGCGCGGGGACCCGCCGATATGGTTAGCTAGGGTTACCCGCCTGCCGGGCATATTGCGGCCATGTCCCACCCGGCTGGCTGTCCACAAGCATGGAAGGCTGCTGTAGAAACAGTGGAAGAGACATTGAAGATCGTAGTCCTGGTCAAACATGTACCGGACGCCCAGTTCGACCGTCATCTCAACGGGGAGGGCTACACCGCGGACCGCGACGAAAGCATCCTGTCCGAGCTTGACGAGTACGCGCTCGAAGCAGCGCTGCAGCTGGCTGAGGCACGGGGCGGAAGCAAGGCGGGCAACCAGGTCATCGCCCTGAGCATGGGTCCTGCCGGAGCGGTCAACGCGATCAAGAAATCGCTGCAGATGGGTGCCACCGAGGGCGTGCACCTCACGGATGGCGCCCTGGCCGGTTCCGACGCCGCAGCTACCTCGCTGGCGCTCGCGGCCGCCGTCCGCCACCTGGGTGGCGTGGACCTGGTCATCACCGGCATGGCCTCCACCGACGGCGAGACCTCGCTCGTGCCGGCACAGCTTGCGGAGCGGCTCGGGTTGCCGCAGGTGACCTTCGCATCCACGCTCGAGGTCGACGGCGGCAGGCTGACGGCCCGCCGCGACGCCGACACCTCGTCTGAAACGGTGGAGGCGCCGCTGCCCGCCGTGGTGTCCGTGACGGACCAGATCAACGAGCCCCGGTACCCGAATTTCAAGGGCATCATCGCAGCCAAGCGCAAGAGCATCAGCACGTTGTCCCTGGCCGATATCGGCGTTGACCCGGCGCAGGTGGGCTTCGCCGGTTCCTGGACCACCGTGACCAGCGCGGAACAGCGGCCGCCCAGGACCGCAGGCACCATCATCACCGACGAGGGCGACGCCGGCATCAAGCTGGTTGATTTCCTGGCCGCCCAGAAGCTGCTCTAAGAGGGACAACGACATGGCAAGCATACTTGTATTCATCGACAACCCGGGCGCGTCGCTCAAGAAGAGCAGCCTTGAGCTGTTGACCCTGGCGCGTTCCCTGGGCGAGAGCACTGTGGCGCTCAACGGAGAGCTGTCCGACGCCGTCGCTGCCACCTTCGCCGAGTACGGGGTGGGATCCATCCTGCGCCCGGCAACCGAGGATCTGGACGACTTCCTGGTGGCACCCAAGGCTGCCTACCTGGCCGCCGCGGCTGAAAGCACCGGTGCCGGCATCGTGCTCCTGGACAACTCGCCCGAAGGCAAGGAAATCGCGGCGCGGCTGGGCATCCGCCTCAATGCCGGCGTCATTACCGACGTCGTGGCCGTGGACCAGGACGGCACCGCGCACAAGTCCGTCCTGGCCGGCTCCTACACCACCGCCTGCAAGGCCACGACGCCTGTGTCCGTGCTGACCCTCAAGGCCAACAACGTCACCCCGGAACCGGCTCCTGCCGCCACCAGCCCCGGGACCGCCACCGTGGAGGTCCCGGCAGTAGCCGCTGCGGCCCGCATCACCGCCCGGGAACAGAAGGTGGCCAGCGGCCGTCCCGACCTCACCGATGCCCGGATCGTGGTGGCCGGCGGACGCGGCATGGACGGCGACTTCGGTCCCGTCGAGGAACTGGCCGATGCCCTCGGCGCCGCGGTCGGCGCATCGCGTGCCGCCACGGATGCCGGCTGGATCAGCCACGACGCGCAGGTGGGACAGACCGGCAAGACCGTCTCCCCGCAGCTCTACATCTCTGCGGGCATCTCCGGCGCCATCCAGCAGAAAGCCGGCATGCAGACCTCCAAGGTGATTGTCGCGATCAACAAGGATGCCGAATCCCCGGTCTTTGAGATTGCTGATTTCGGGATCATCGGGGACGTGTTCGACGTGCTCCCGCAGGCCGCCGCCGAAATCAAGAAGCGAAAAGGCTGATTCTTTGACTGCCTCCCACGAGCAGGCACAGAGCCCGTTCAACCCGGACATCCACCGGGTTGGGCGGGTGCTCTGTTTTGCGGCCCATCCCGACGACATCGACTTCGGCGCTGCCGGCACCATCGCCGCATGGACGGCGGCAGGCGTGCAGGTCAGTTACTGCATCATGACCGACGGCGACGCCGGCGGCTTCGACCCCGCGCACCGCGCGGACATCATCGCCATGCGCGACGCCGAGCAGCGGCGTGCCGCTGAACTGGTGGGCGTCACCGACATCCACTACCTCCACCAGCGGGACGGATACCTCGAGCCGTCGCAAGAGGTGATGAAAGGCGTGGTGCGGCTGATCCGCGAAGTCCGTCCCGACGTCGTCCTTGCCATGCACCCCGAACGGAACTGGCAGCGGATCCAGAAGAGCCACCCCGACCACCTGGCCGTGGGGGAAGCCGTGACCCGCGCCGTGTATCCGGCACTCGAAAACCCCTTTGCCTACCCTGAACTGGCAGAAGCGGGCCTCGAAGCGTACAAGCTGCCGTGGCTGTGGCTCTACGCCGGTCCCGGGGAACGGGAGAACCACTTCGTGGACGTCACCGCCCAGGTGGAAGCGAAGCTGGCCGCCATCCATGTCCACGTCAGCCAGCACCCTGACGTGGAGGCCATGGAAGCCACCGTCCGCCAGGGCATGCACGTCAACGCCGCCAGGGCCGGCCTCCCCGAGGGGCGCAGCGCGGAGGCCTTCCACGTGGTGGCAATCAACGGACCAGGCACCATCGCGGGTTTCTGAGCCCAACCAAAACGCCCCGTTCCTTCCGGCGAAGGAACGGGGCGTTGGATTAGTGCGGGGGCTATGCGCCCAGTGGGGCCGCGGCCACTGTGGGCAGGGTCGGTGCCTTGGATCCGCCGGCGGGCTCAACAGTGATGCCCAGTGAAGCCGCCGAGTGGATGCCCTGGACCACGGCAGGCTTGGAGAGCGCCTGCTCGTCCATCAGACCCTGCGACACCGGAGCGGAGCCGTCCTTGGGGATCAGCCACATTTGGTAGACCTTGCCGGCCGGAGGCGCGGGCACACCGCTCATCTTAACCACGGCTGCGTCCTCGGACGCTGAGATCAGGAGGGTGGCCTTGCCGCCGCCCGCCACGTTCACCGAAGCCTCGCGCAGGTCATTGGCCCTGGCCACCTGGTTGACGGGGTCGTTCTGGTCAGCCATATAGGCGCCTACGCCAACGCCGCCCAGGGCGATGGCTGCTGCCGCTGCCACCCCCACCAGCCAACGGCGGGTACCGGATGCGCCCCGGCGTTCCTCACGGCGCTTCCGGGCCTGCGCCAGCTCGTCACCCGATCCCTGCAGGGGAGCCGGTGCCGTGCTTCCGGCCGAGGCCTGCGCGCCTCCACCCGTTATTCCGTCCTTGCCCGGGAGTTGGGCGGGAAGCTGGGCAACAATCCGCTGGAACAGGTCCGACGGCGGTTCCTCCTCTGCACGGAACGTGCGGACCAGTGCCTCCCGGGACTGCCGGACACGCTCAAGGAAAGCCCGGCGTTCGGTTTCCGGGGCCGTCGAGATGTAACGGTCGATGGCGTCGCGTTCCTGCTCCGTCACAGCATCCAGGGCGTAGAGTTCAGCAAGGTCGACGGCGCGGCCGGACGCGAGGTCCATGGCCACGGTGTCCCCGAAGGCCCGCGAGCGGCCGTCGCGGCTTTCATCCATTCCGTTCATCTCAACTCACCCCCAGACAGGTCTTCAATCGGATCAGTCCATCGCGGATGCGGGACTTGATAGTGGGCACTGCGGCATTCAGCCGTTCTGCGACTTCCCGGTAGGTGAGGCCGCCGTAGTAGGCCAGGCGCACGGATTCCTGCTGTGTTTCGGTCAGCGTCCCCAGGCAGCGGACCACCGCCTCGGCCTCCAGCCTGCTGCCCACTTCATCGGAAACGGTGTCGTGGTCGATCTCCTGCGTGCTGGCCCCGTACTTGGCTTCCCTGTCCGTGGAGGACTGTGATGACCGGACCTTGTCCACCGCACGGCGATGGGAGATGGTCATCAGCCAGGACAGCGGGCTCCCTGCCTGCGGATCGAACTTCGCGGCGTTCTGCCAGACCTGGAGGAAGACTTCCTGCGTTGTGTCTTCACTGAGTTCGGGATCGATCAGGACGCGGCGCGCCATGCCAAAGACCCTGCGCGATGTTAGTTGGTAGAACTCGGCGAACGCCGCCTGGTCCCCACGGGCGATGGCCGCCAGAAGGGCCGAGAGGCGTTGGCTGAGGTCTGCAGGTGGGTCAGTCACCGCGGCGGAGCCTTCGGAGTTCGGCGCGTTGGGAGTTTCCATTACGTTCAAGCATAAGTCTCCGGGCGCCGGATCCTCAGCAGTGCCGTGCCGGATGCGGTTGTCCGGCCGGGAAGCTGCCTCCAGTAGAGTCACCTGCCGCTCCTAGCTCCGCTTGAATGTCTTCAAGAGCCATTCGGCGCCGCGGGCAGGGTGGATGGGGTGGCCGGCAAGTTTTTTCATCTCGGGGCGGCCTTAGGCCGGCCGCGGGCGGCGTGCTAGATTTTGGCGCCGGCGAAGCCCTGCTGGCGCCACGCCTCATACACTGCAATGGAGGCGGCATTGGCCAGGTTCAGGGACCGGAGGGCCGGCAACATGGGCAGGCGCACCGTGGCGGTCACGTGGGGATCGGTTTTCAGCTCCGGCGGCAGGCCCACCGATTCGCGGCCGAACAGCAGGACGTCTCCGGGCCGGTAGTCGATATCCGTGTAGCTGGTGGTGCCGTCCGAGGTGAACGCGTAGACGCGTTCGGGCTGCAGCTGCTGCCAAGCGTCCCCGATGGTCTCGTGCACGGTGACGACGGCGAGGTCGTGGTAATCGAGCCCTGCCCGGCGCAGTTTTGCGTCCGAGAAGTCGAAGCCCAGGGGTTCCACGAGGTGCAGTTCGGCGCCGGTGATGGCGGCAAGACGGATGGCATTGCCGGTATTGCCGGGGATTTCTGGTTCATGGAAAAGGATGCGGAACACCTCCCCATCCTAGCCACCGCCGTCAGTGCATGCCGCGCAGCAGCCTGGCCAGGACCGGGACGTTCACGGTATTGGGAGCCGGGCCGGATACCAGGAATTCCTTCAGGCCACGCACCATTCCTGCCGCGTTGACGATCTGGACTGTCTCCAGCGCACCTGCGGGGCGGCGGTGGTGGTCGATCACGGGCTCGTGGAGGTTGCCGTCGGGGCTATGCACCACCGTCCATCCCGTGACGTTGAGCTCGGGAAAGATGTCCTGCATGGCCCATACGACGCGGGCCAGCTGCGGGGGTGCCACCGCGCGGCCTCCGTGGTTGAGGGTCCGGCCGTCCCAGGCGTAGGCGCCCTTGGGCAGGAGCATCGAGTTGACCAGGGCGAGCCGGTAGCCGGAAAGGACAGCGTGGTCGATGTGGCTGTTGTCCGCCGGCGACTGCAGGCCGTTGACCAGCCGCGCGGCGGGGATGGCCGGCAGCACCTGCCTGGTCAGCAGCTGCACCGTGCGCATCTCACGCTGGATGCGCGCCTCTGCCCCGAAAATTCCCCGCTTTCTCGGTATCCCGTGCACCTGCTGCCGCGCTTGTGCCAGGGGGATGAGCGGAGCGTCATTTCCCTCATAGGGCGGAACATAGACGGGCGGGTCCCCGGCTGTATTCCTACCGCTGGCCGGCCTGCGGACGGTGGCGGATGCCCTGCTTCCGGCGGCCGGAGCATCAAAGTGGGCGCCGTCGTCGGACGAGGCGTCCCGGAGCGTGCCCGCGCCATAGGAGCGGTCGTAGGCCTTCCTGCGCTGCGGATCGATCAGGGTCTCATAGGCAGCGGTAACGCGGCGGAAGGTTGCGGCGTCACCCCCGTGGTCCGGATGGGCCTTCCTGGCCGCACGCCGGTAGGCCACCTTGATTTCTTTCTCGGTGGCGGTGACGGCCACCCGAAGGACCTGGTAATGGGAGCTGCTGCTCTCGGTCAAGCAATCTTCCTTCTCTTGGTGCGCGGCTTCCCCGTTTCCGGCCGGAAAGTGGAGTGCCCGCCCAGTCTAGCCAGCATGGATGGTGCGCCTGCGGTGACAACGAACGTCCCGGGCCTGCGGGTTCCCGGGAGCCCGGAGTCTAGACTCGTGCCTGCGCGGCGGAACACCGGCTGAAGGGGATGCAACGGAGTGGAGAAGAAAATGCCGACGACGGCGGGACGGGCCGGCAAGACATGGCGCCGGGGAGTGCCACTCGTGGTTGGCTGCCTGGGCGCCGTGCTCCTGGGCGGATGCAGTGTGGACGTGCGGGATCCTTCCGTCACCGCAGCTCCCGCCGGTACTCCGGTGGTGGCCACGCCAACCATCACTCCCGGCCACGATGCCGCGGCGGTGGCGGGCCGGGATATGCCCTTCGCTGCCGGTGGCGATCTGGCTCCAGGGGTGCCCGTGGGAATCTCGGATGACCTCAAAGGCGCGCCGGGCTGGAAGCTGGTGAAGGACAACGTGGCCGGTGCCAGCCAGTATGCCAAGGCCGATGGCTGCATGGTTGCCGCAAGGGCCAGCACCGGCCAGGCAGCGCTGGTCCGCGGAGACGACCGGGAGTCCACCGTTGCCCTGTTCCAGTACCTTGACGCAACCGTCCAGCCCTCCTACTTGAAGACGGCAACCCTGCAGTGGGGCGGCAGCCCGGATGCTCCCGGCCGGCACGTGGAAGTGCTGGCCCTGGAGCAGGCGGCTCCCGGCGGACGGTCCGTCGCGGTGCTGGCAAGGGTCTTTGGTGCTGCCGGTTCATCGGCTTACGTCTCAGTGTCCTGCCCGGATGCGGCAACACTGGGCGCGGCCCGCCAGGACGTGGTCCGCTACCTGCCCTTGGTGCCGCCGTCTGCCTGAGTCCTGCCAGGTCCTGGAACACCAAAACCGCCGGCGGCTGGAGGGCTCAGCTGCCGGCGGAGATGTTTGGCCGCGGTGTCCACGCGCCCGGTAGTGCCCGTGGAATCACGCGGTGGTTCGGGCCGTTCCCACTGACAGCCGGTTGAGGGCCAGGGCACCCACCAGCAGACCGAAGTCACGCAGTGCGACGTCGTAGAAGCTTCCCAGCAGGAGCAGGTTGACGATGATTCCGGCCAGCCACGCGGCCACGATCAGCGAACCGTATTTTGGCCGTACTGCCACCGCCACGCCTGCAATGATTTCCACGACTCCCACGATGTACATGAAGGTCTGGGGCTGCAGCGGCACGATGGCCGTGGCCTGGGGGGCAAGGTAGACGGTCCAGTGCGTAAGGATATTGGTGAATTTGTCCAGTCCGAAGAGGATCGGTGCGACCGTGAATACGGTCCGCAGCAGCAGGAACGCCTGCCGTGCCGGCGGCACGGTGGCTGGTGCATGCTGGGCCCGCATTGCCGATGCTGATTTCATGGTGTTCTCCTTCTAAAAGTAGGTATGCCAATTTTAGAGACGGCCGAGGTCTATAATCAATAGATCTTGACTTTGGAATTGGAGGCATCATGTACCGACTTCCCTGGGCGGACAGGATTGCTGCCGTTGCGTCGCTGACCGACGCCAAGAGGCTGCAGCTGTTTGAACTGGTCGCTGCTTCGCCCCGGCCCGTGGGGCGCGACGAGGTGGCCGAGGCCGCCGGTATGGCGCGCAGCACCGTTTCCTTCCATCTGGACAGGCTGGTCCAGGACGGGCTGCTGGCGGTGGAGTTCCACAAGCCTGCGGGCAGGACGGGGCCGGGGTCCGGACGCCCCGCCAAGATGTACCGGCCAGTGGGGAGCGAAGTGGGAGCATCCGTGCCGGACCGGAATTACGACCTCGCCGGGGAGCTGATGGCTGCGGCGATTGAGGCCACCCAGGCCGACGGTGCGCCGGTGGGGGAATCGTTGCGCGCCGTCGCTTTCCGGAAAGGCCGGGAACTGGCAGAAGGTTCCGAAGGCCTGGAAGAGTTCCTGGCGGAAGCGGGCTATCAGCCGGAGCCCGACGGGGATGGCGGCTACCTGCTCGCCAACTGCCCCTTCCACCGGCTCTCCCGGGACCATACGGCAGTGGTGTGCGACATGAACGGCGCCTTCCTGCGAGGGGCGGCGGTTGGCTGCGGCGGCCCGGAAGACCGGGTCGTCCCTGCTGCCGGGCCCGGCCACTGCTGCGCGAGGATTACGGCCGGGAGCTGACGGCTCCGCGCCGTGGGCGCGGCAGCCGGCCGCGATAGAATTTGAGGATGCCCGCCTACCTCGACCATGCCGCCACCACGCCGCTTTCCGGTGCCGCGCTCGCCGCCTTGACGCGTGAACTGGCGCGGACCGGCAACCCCTCATCACTGCACGGATCCGGACGAAGGGCGCGCCGTGCCGTCGAGGACGCGCGGGAAACGATTGCCGCGGCGGCAGGCGCCCACCCCTCGGAAGTCATCTTCACCTCCGGAGGTACCGAGGCGGACAACCTCGCCGTGAAGGGCATGTACTGGTCCCGGTTGGCAGAAGACCCAAAGCGGCGCCGCATCCTGTGCTCCGCCGTCGAACACCACGCAGTGCTGGACACCGTGGAGTGGCTCGAACGGCACGAGGGCGCCGAAGTGGCCTGGCTGCCCGTGGACAGCGAAGGTGTTGCGGACCTTGAGGTCCTCGAATCGGAACTCTCCCGCGACCCCGGCACCGTCGCGCTGGTGACTGTCATGTGGGCCAACAACGAGGTTGGCACCATCCAGCCCATCAAGCAGGTCGTGGAACTGGCCCATGCCGCCGGGGTCCCGGTGCACTCCGACGCCGTCCAGGCGTTCGGCTCGGTGCCGGTGCATTTCAAGGATTCCGGCCTGGATGCCATGTCCGTTTCCGGGCACAAAATCGGCGGCCCGGTGGGTGTCGGTGCGCTCCTGCTGGGGCGGGCGGTCAAGCTGACGCCGGTGCAGCACGGCGGCGGGCAGGAGCGTGACGTCCGCTCCGGCACGCTGGACACTGCCTCCATCGCTGCTTTTGCGGCCGCTGCGGAGGCGGTTGCTGCTTCGCTGCCCGTTGAAGCGGCGCGGATCGCTGCCCTGCGCGACCGGCTGATCAACGGTGTCCGCGAACGCGTTGCGGAGGCGGTCCTGCGCGGCGCAACCGGTGACCGCCGGCTTCCGGGCAATGCGCACTTCACCTTCCCGGGCTGCGAAGGGGACTCATTGCTGTTCCTCCTTGACCTGGCCGGCATCGAATCGTCCACCGGTTCGGCGTGCACGGCAGGCGTTCCCCGCCCCTCCCACGTGCTGCTGGCCATGGGCCTGGACGAACAGACAGCGCGCGGCGCCCAGCGGTTCAGCCTGGGTCACGCCTCCACGGAGGCCGACGTCGACGCCCTCCTTGCGGCGCTGCCCGAAGCTTATTCACGGGCGCGCCAAGCCGGCATGGCAGGGCACGAGTCCTCCATCCAGACTGCCGGCACCGAGGCGCGGCGGGCCGTCCGCGGCGCCTGAGGGCCCGTGGCGGCACACTCTGCGGGCGGCGGATTTGCCTGCCGCCGTAGAATGGATAGGCGAAGATCGTTTCCGCCGCCGATGCGCCGAGCACGGCCCCGGAAAGACAGCAACCATCCCCAACAGAAAGCCAGCATGCGAGTACTAGCAGCCATGAGCGGCGGAGTTGACTCCGCCGTTGCCGCCGCCCGGGCGGTGGAGGCCGGACACGACGTCGTCGGCGTCCACCTGGCCCTTTCGCGCATGCCGGGCACACTGCGCACGGGCAGCCGCGGCTGCTGCACCATCGAGGACTCGCGGGACGCCTGGCGGGCCTGCGATGTGCTGGGCATTCCCTACTACGTGTGGGATTTCTCCGAGCGCTTCAAGGAAGACGTCGTCCAGGACTTCATCGACGAATACGCCGCCGGCCGGACGCCCAACCCCTGCATGCGCTGCAACGAACGCATCAAGTTCGCCGCCCTGCTGGAAAAGGCCATTGCCCTTGGCTTCGACGCCGTCTGCACTGGCCACTACGCCAAGGTCATCGAGGACGCCGACGGCAACCGGGAACTGCACCGCGCGGCCGACTGGGCCAAGGACCAGAGCTACGTCCTGGGCGTCCTCACCCACGAACAGCTCAAGCATTCGATGTTCCCACTGGCGGACACCCCCTCCAAGGCCGAGGTGCGGGCCGAAGCGGAGCGGCGCGGCCTCTCCGTCGCCAACAAGCCGGACAGCCACGACATCTGCTTCATTCCCGACGGGGACACCGCGGGCTGGCTCGCTGAAAAGATCGACATGGCCAACGGCGACATCGTGGACGAGACCGGGGCCAAGGTAGGTGAGCACCCTGGAGCCAACGCCTTCACCGTGGGCCAGCGGCGCGGGCTCAAGCTTGGCACGCCTGCTGCCGACGGAAAGCCCCGCTTCGTGCTGGAAATCCGGCCCAAGGAAAACAAGGTTGTAGTGGGTCCGGAGGCGCTGCTGGCCATCGACGAGATCCGCGGCATCAAGGTCTCCTGGGCGGGCCTGCCCATCGCCGAAGTGGAAACCGGAGCCGAATTCGACTGCCATGCACAGGTCCGGGCGCATGGGGATCCGGTTCCCGCCTCTGCCCTTGTGGAGCCCGCAGACGGCACGGCCGGCAGCCGGCTGGTGGTCCGGCTGGTGACGCCGCTGCGCGGCGTGGCCCCGGGCCAGACGATAGTGCTGTACCAGGGCAGCCGGGTGCTGGGCCAGGCGACCATTGACGCCGCCCGCTCACTGCAGCGCGCCGCACTCTGAATCCCCGCTTAAAGCACCGTCCCGGTTGTCGCCGGGGCGGTGTTTTGTTGTGCCCGGTATCCTCCGTGACGGTGCTGCCCGGCCTGCCGGGTAACTTTTAGGAAAAGTTTGTGTTCGAACTCACAGAAACGGCCGTCCCGAGGGCTGACTCTCTGATTCAATCTAGGGATCAGCACTGCACGCCGGCGTCTGGGGCTATGAGCCTGCGACCGCGGGCGTGCGCGTACTCATCGGACAGAAAGTTCACAGATGATCAAGAGCACACAGGCCCTGCACCGCGCCATCGCGCTTGCAGGCATCTCCGCCCTGGCCCTGACGGCCTGCACCGGACCCTCGGGCGGCGGCGGCGGAACGGCCAGCGGCGGCAGCGCCGGTGGCGGTGCCATCACTTTCGGAACGACGGACAAAGTCGTCACCCTCGACCCCGCCGGCTCCTACGACGCAGGATCGTTCCTGGTCATGAACCAGGTCTATCCCTTCCTGATGAACTCCAAGCCCGGTTCCGCCGAGGTCAGCCCGGACATAGCGGAGTCCGCCTCCTTCACGGCGCCCACCGAGTTCACCGTGAAGATGAAGCCCAACCTCAAGTTCGCCAATGGCCATGCCTTGACAGCCTCCGACGTGAAGTTCTCCTACGACCGCGTCGTCAAGATCGACGACCCCAATGGCCCTGCATCCCTGCTGTCCAACCTCAAGTCAGTTGAGGCCAAGGACGACACCACCGTGGTTTTCACGCTCAAGCAGGCCAACGACCAGGTGTTCCCCAGCGTCCTGGGTACCAACACGGGCCCCATCATCGACGAGGAAGTCTTCCCGGCCGACAAGGTGATGAGCGATGAGGACATCGTCGCCGGCAAGCCCTTCGCGGGCCCGTACACCATCGACTCGTACAAGAAGAACGAACTTGTCAGCCTCAAGGCCAACGCGGACTACAACGGGCTGCTGGGCAAGCCGGCCAACGACAGTGCCGTCATCAAGTACTACGCCGACTCCAACAACCTCAAGCTTGACGTCCAGGGCGGCAACATCGACGTTGCCGGCCGCAGCCTGACCGCCACCGACGCCGCGGACCTGGATAAGGACTCGAAGGTCAAGGTCTACAAGGGACCGGGCGGTGAACTCCGGTACATCGTCTTCAACTTCGACACCATGCCGTTCGGTGCCAAGACTCCGGAGGCCAATCCGGCCAAGGCCCTGGCGGTGCGGCAGGCCATGGCCGACATCGTGGACCGCCAGGCCATCTCCGACCAGGTCTACAAGGGCACCTACGTCCCGGCGTACTCCGTGGTGCCGGACGGCCTGCCCGGAGCAACCCAGCCCATGAAGGAGCTGTACGGCGACGGCAACGGCAAGCCGAGCCTGGACAAGGCCAAGAAGGTCCTGGCGGATGCCGGAGTCACCGGGCCGGTCAACGTAAAGCTGCAATACAATCCGGACCACTACGGCAAGTCCTCCGGCGATGAATATGCCATGGTCAAGGAGCAGCTGGAGAAGTCGGGCCTGTTTACCGTGGACCTGCAGTCCACCGAGTGGGTGACCTACTCCAAGGCGCGGACCGCTGACGCCTACCCGGTCTACCAGCTGGGCTGGTTCCCGGATTACTCGGACGCGGACAATTACCTCACGCCGTTCTTCATCCCCGGCAACTTCCTGAAGAACCACTACGAGAACCCGGCTGTCACGGACCTCGTGCAGAAGCAGCTGACCACCCCGGACAAGACCGAGCGCCAGAAGCTGATCGGCGACGTCCAGACGGCTGTTGCCAAGGACCTCTCCACGCTGCCGCTCCTCCAGGGCTCGCAGCTGCTCGTGGCAGGGAAAGACGTCAAGGGTGTCGAGAAGACCCTTGACCCCTCCTTCAAGACCCGCCTTGGCGTCCTGTCCAAGTAAGCACTCCACCCCCATCGGGCTCTGACGGCCCAGAGGCGGGACGCCGCAACGGCGTCCCGCCTTTCGCCCGTCACCAGCCAGCACCGAGGGGAATGCTGGCTCCCGGTCACCACGAATCCAGGTACCGATGACAACTTTGATTGACGCGCCACCCAGTGACGCGGACGCACTCCTTCCGCCCAAGAAAAAGCAGGGAGGCGGAGGGCTGGGCCAGTACATCCTGGTCCGTTTCCTGCTGATCTTCCCCACTATCCTCATCCTCGTCACCATGGTGTTCTTCCTGATGCGGATCACTGGTGACCCCATCACCGCCGCCATGGGCGGCCGGCTCCCTCCTGAACAGCTCCAGGAAAGGATCCATGCCGCCGGTTACGACCGGCCACTGCTCGTGCAGTACTTCGAATACCTGGGCCAGCTGGTCACAGGAAACTTTGGCACCACCCTCTCGGACAACCGCAAGGTCACCGAGATGCTCACCACCTACGGGTCCGCCACGCTGGAGCTGGCCATCAACGCCCTCATCGTGGCGCTGCTGGTTGGCATACCGCTGGGCATGGTCGCGGCCCACCGCCGCGACCACCTGCCGGATGCGGTTCTCCGGATCCTGGCCATCCTGTTCTACGCCACCCCCGTCTTCTTCGCAGGAATGCTGCTCAAGCTGGTGTTCTCCGTGTGGCTGGGCTGGCTTCCGGTGGCAGGCCGCGCGGGCACCAGGACCGAGCTGTCCCTCACCGCGCTCGAGGCCCCCACCGGGATCTACTGGCTGGACGCCCTGCGCAGCGGCAACATGGCCGCCTTCAGCGACGTCATGTCCCACGCGGTCCTTCCCGCCATAGCACTTGGTTTCCTGACGGCCGGCGTCTTCCTGCGCCTGGTCCGGACCAACGTCATCGGCACGCTCGGCAAGGACTACGTGGAAGCCGGCCGCTCACGGGGCGTCAGCGAGTTCCGGCTGGTCACCAAGCACGCCTACAAGCCGGCGCTGATTCCGATCATCACGGTCATGGGCCTGCAGATCGCCGTTCTGCTTGGCGGCGCCGTGCTGACGGAGACCACGTTTGAGTGGAAAGGCCTCGGTTTCCAGCTGGCCAACTACCTCACGGCCCGCGACTTCGTAGCCGTCCAAGGCATCGTGGTGCTGCTGGCCGTCATCGTCGCCGTCACCAACTTCATCGTGGACATCATCGCCGCGCTGATCGACCCCCGCGTGAGGTACTGAAATGTCCGCCAATGCCACTCTCGAGCCCGTCACCAACCCGCGGGCCTCCATGTTCCGGCGGCTGCCGGTTGTTTCGCACTTCAACAAAAGCGTCGGCCTGCAGCGCTTCATGCTGGTGGTGGGGCTCGTTCTTACCGGCATCTTCCTGCTCACCGCGCTGGCCGCACCGCTGCTGGCGCCCTACGGATTCGCGCAGCTGTCCGATGCCGACGGCGCCTTCCCCACCCAGCAGGCTCCCGGCGGCAAGCACCTCCTGGGCACCACCGTGGGCGGTTATGACGTCCTGTCGCGCGTGATCTGGGGTACGCAGACAGCACTCCTGGTCATCATCGTGGCAGTAGTCCTCTCCATCTTCGCCGGCGTCATCCTCGGCCTGGTGAGCGGGTACATCGGGGGGTGGCTGGACCGCGTCCTGGTGGTCGTCGCTGACGCCATCTATGCCTTCCCGTCACTGCTGGTTGCCATCGTCATGGCAATCGTCATCAGCGGTGGACAATCCAGCCTGTTCGGCGGGATCCTGGCCGCCGCCATCTCCATCACCGTGGTGTTCATCCCGCAGTATTTCCGCGTGATCCGGGCCGAGACCATCCGTCTCAAGGCAGAACCCTTCGTCGAATCGGCCAAGGTGGTGGGCGCATCGAACATCCGCATCATGACCCGGCACATCTACCGGAATGCCACCCGTACGCTGCCGCTGATCTTCACCCTCAACGCGTCGGAAGCGATCTTGACCCTGGCCGGTTTGGGCTTCCTGGGCTTCGGCATCGAACCCAGCTCGGCAGCTGAGTGGGGATTCGACCTGAACAAGGCCCTTGCCGACACCACATCAGGCATCTGGTGGACGGGGCTGTTCCCCGGGCTCGCCATTGTCTGGACAGTCCTGGGCCTGACCCTGGTGGGCGAAAGTATCAACGACCTCAACGATCCGCGGCTCCGCGGCCGCAAGCGTTCAGGTCGAAAAGATGACGGTGGCCCCTCCGCTGCGCAAGCGGCAATTGAACTGGAAGTGAGAGCACAATGACCACCAATAGTGATCCCGTGCCCAGCCGGCAGGACCAGGACCGGAAAACAGTCCTCGACATCGACCACCTGAAGGTCACCTTCGCCACGGACGGGGGCGACGTATACGCCGTCAAGGATGTCAGCCTGGACGTCAAAGCAGGCGAGGTCCTGGCCATCGTGGGGGAGTCCGGTTCCGGCAAGACGGTCACCGCCAAGACCATCCTGGGCCTGCTCCCGGAAACGGCGGTGAGTTCCGGCGCGGTGCTGATCAACGGCGCCAACGTCATCAGCCTCAGCCCCGGCCGGCTGCGCCAGATCCGCGGCCGGGACGTAGCCATGGTGTTCCAGGAACCATCCACCGCCCTGAACCCCGTGTTCACCGTCGGATGGCAGATCACCGAGGGCATCCGCGCCCACGCCAATGCCAACGGCGGGGGGCGGGTATCCGCGAAGGAAGCCAAGGCCCGTGCCATCGAGGCCCTGGGCAAAGTAGGCATTCCGGACCCCGCGCACCGGGTCAATTACTACCCGCACCAGTTTTCCGGCGGCCAAAAACAGCGCGTGGTGATCGCCGCAGCCCTGGCCCTGAATCCAGGGCTCATTGTGGCCGACGAACCCACCACCGCCCTGGATGTCACCGTGCAGGCGGAAATCCTTGAGCTCCTCCGGGACCTGCGGGACAAGTACGGCACGTCCATCGTGCTGATCACGCACAACATGGGCGTGGTGGCAGACCTGGCAGACAGGGTGGTGGTGATGTACCAGGGCGACATCGTCGAGGAAGCGACGGCGAAGACGTTGTTCGCCGAACCCAAACAGGACTACACCCGGAACCTCCTTGCCGCGGTGCCGCACCTGGGCCGCAATTCGGCGTCGGAAGGCCTGACTGAGCGGCGACACCAGGATGAGGAAGTGCTGGTAGCTGCCGACAACCTCGTAATCGAGTACCCGGGACGGCTCGGGACACCGCCCTTCAAAGCCGTGGACGGGGTCAGCTTCACCTTGTCCAGGGGTGAGGTCTTTGGCCTGGTGGGGGAGTCGGGTTCCGGGAAGACCACCATTGGCCGCGCCATCGCCGGGCTCAACCGGACTACCGGCGGCAGCCTCAAGGTGCTGGGCTACGAGATGCTGAACCTTCGGGAGCGCACTTTCAAACCGCTCCGCAAGGATATTGGCTTCGTGTTCCAGGACCCGGCAGCCTCCTTCAACCCGCAGCTGACCATCGGCGACTGCATCGCCGAGCCCATGCTCATCCACACCAGGCCCAGCGACGCCCAGGCGCGCAAACGCGTCGGTGAGCTGCTGGAATCAGTCCAGCTGCCGGCGTCGTACGCGGGACGGTACCCGCACGAACTGTCCGGTGGCCAGCGCCAGCGGGCGTCGTTGGCGCGGGCCCTGAGCCTGAACCCCCGGCTGCTGATCGCGGATGAGCCGACGTCGGCCCTGGACGTATCGGTGCAGGCGAAGGTCCTGGAGCTGTTCCGGGACATCCAGGAGGAGTTTGGTTTTGGCTGCCTTTTCATCAGCCACGACCTGGCGGTGGTGGACATCCTGTCATCCTGGGTGGGCGTGCTGTACAAGGGCAAACTGGTGGAACAGGGGATCGGCAGCCAGGTCATGGGCAACCCGCAGCATGACTACACGCGGCGGCTGATCGCCTCCCTGCCGGTGCCGGACCCGGCCGAACAGGCCAAACGGCGCGAGGAGCACCGGGCACTCCTGGGCATCTGACCCCGCCCGGATTCCCACAGCATGGAGCGCCGGTGCCGGCAGGCGGCCGGCACCGGCGCTTCACACCCGCGGTGACTCCCTCGACTCCCATAGACTGGAGCCATGACGCAGCACAACCCCAGCGCCCCTGGCTCCGACGATTTTGATCCCTCCGCAAGCTCGCTCGCAGGCCACGTGGACGAATCGGTGATGGCTGAACTGCTGTCCATCCGCTCCAGCATCGACAACATTGATGCCACCCTGGTGTACCTTCTCGCCGAGCGCTTCAAGGCGACGCAAAAGGTGGGCTTCCTGAAGGCAACCCACCGACTCCCCGCCGGCGACCCCGGACGTGAAGCCGCGCAGATCGCCCGGCTGCGCCGCCTTGCCGAAGACGCCCACCTTGACCCGGCGTTCGCGGAGAAATTCCTTAACTTCATCATCGGCGAGGTGATCCGGCACCACGAGGCCATCGCCGAGGACCACCAGGCCTCGTCCGGCCAGCAGCCGCAGACCTCCGCACTGGCGTGAGCCGGGAACAGCAGCAACCGGGGGGCAGCACGCTCCCGGCCTCGGGGCTTCACCAGGACCGAACGGCCACGGAAGTCACCGCCACCGGCCTGGGACCATGGCCGGGCGACGATCCGCTCGAAGCCACCCGGATCATCCGCGGCGAGCTTGGCAACCCGCACCTTCCCTTCCTGGCTGAACTGCCCGACCGCGGCGTCGGGTCAGACGCCTTGGGCCGCACCGCCTCCCTCCTGGTGGAACTCGCGGTGGATGTCCAGCCACACGGCTGGCGGCTCGTGGACCGCCCCGGCAAGGACATGCGCCGCGCAGCGTCGGCGCTGTCCACCGACCTGCACGTCCTGGCCGATGTGGCCGGGGCAGAGGACATTTCTGCCGCGGAATTGAAGGTGCAGCTTGTGGGACCGCTGAGCCTTGCCGCCGGCCTCTACCTGCACAACGGTGAACGCGCCCTGCTGGACCACGGAGCCCGCCGGGACCTGGCCGCTTCCCTGGCAGCGGGAGTGGGCAGTTACCTCACCCGGGCGGCTGCGGCCGTTCCTGGCACCCGGTTGGTGGTGCAGGTGGACGAGCCCGCCATTGCCGCCGTGCTGGCCGGAACCATCCCCACGGGCAGCGGCTACCGCACCCTTCGCTCGGTGGCAGCAACGGAGGCCCGCGAGTCATGGCGCCTGGTCCTGGACGCACTGCGTGCAGCCGGTGCAAATGAGGTTGTGGTGTCGTTCCCCGAAATCGAAGCCCCAATCGAGCTGGCCCTCAGCGCAGGGGCTGACGGTGTCGCATTGCCGCTGAAAGCGCTCACCAACCGCCAGTGGGAGCAGGTGGCCGGAGCGGTGGAGGCTGGAAAACAATTCTGGGCCGGCGCCCTGGATGTTCCCGCCGGCGGTCCGCTGCCCAAAGTTGCCCACTGCGTGGACTCGGTGTGGCGTCCCTGGCGCCAGCTGGGCCTGCCGCCTTCATTGCTGCGCGCAATCCGGGTGACGCCCGCCGCAGGGCTGGCGGGCCACACACCTGCCCAAGCCACAGCCGTCCTGCACCGGCTCACCCAGGTGGCCGACGGCCTGAACCAGCAGGCGCTGGGCTAGCTAGACCCTGTTCTCCCAGCGGTCCGGCTGGGCGTAGCGGGGCAGGTAGCTTTGCGCGGAACCGCCGCCGCTGTAGGGGCGCAGACGGTAATCAAATGTCCCCGCGTACACCAGGACCAGTCCAATCTGTGGCTGGATGACTTTCACCTGGATGCGGTGCCGCCCATTGCTGCCTTCGGCCGGATCCCACCACTGCTCGGCATAGGCCTTGGCGTCCAGCGCTGCCGGAAGCGGTACGCGGAGAGGGCCCACGAAGAGCCGCGACGCCTCCGAAACGCCGCGCAGCCTGCCTTCGGCAGTGACGCCCAGGTTCAGGTCCGTCACCAGGCGCCGGTAGCGTCCCACGTAGTCCACCAGTTGGGGGCTGCCCTCCCGGCTGGTGACGCTGGTGGTGTCCTGGAAAAGCCGGGTGCGGTCCGGGAAACGGATTTCACGGCGGGCCGTGAGGCTGGAACGGCCGAATGGATCCTGGTGGGCGTGGTTCTCGATCCGGAACGGGATGTTCTCACCGTATTCAGGGAAAAAGGCCTCTTCGCCCCCAGCCAGCCGCAGCAAAGGGCGCAGCCACCGCTGGCGACACCCCACGACGTCGAACGTTCCTTCCCCCACCCCGTACTGTCCGGAACCCGGCGCCAGCGAGAAGTACTCCTGGAGTTCGGGCTGCAGCCGGGAGTACCCGGCGCCCAGGGCCTGCCGGTAGATGGGGACGCTCATGACGTGGACCTCCTGTTGCCTGCGGCGGCGCTGTCGGCCTCCAGCTTCACAATCTACCGGCAGCCTTGAGCCGGATGTACATGTCCGCGAGCCGGGGCGGCAGGTCATGGGGCTCGGCGTCCACCACCTCGACGCCGTAGCGGCGCAGTTCGGCGGTGACCGCCGCGCGCTGCAGGAGGGCGCGCTCGGCGGCGGCCGCACGGAACACGCCGGTGGCGTCGTTGCGTTCCCGGAGCATGGTGCCCAGCTGGGGGTCGCGGACGGCCGCCACCACCACGACGTGCTGGCTGGCCAGCCGCTCCGCCACCGGGAGGAGGCCTTCTTCGGGTGCTCCGCTGTCCAGTGTTGTCAGCAGCACCACGAGTGACCGGTGCGCGGAGACGGCGCGGACCTGTGCCGGCACGGCTGGCCAGTCCATCTCGATCAGCTCCGCTTCGAGGGGAGCCATGGCCTGGACCAGCCGGCCCAGGATGTCGCCCTGGCCTGCAGAACCTGCCCGCGCCCGGGTCCTGCGGTCAAAGGCCAGGAAGTCCACCCTGTCGCCGCCCCGTTCGGCAAGGACGCCCAGGAGGAGTGCAGCCTCGATCCCGGTGTCCAGCCGGGTTTCGTCAGCGATCCTCGCCGCGGAGGTTCGGGAGGTATCGAGGACCATGACCACCCGGCGGTCCCGTTCCGGCCGCCAGGTGCGGACCACGACCGAGGAGCGCCGGGCTGTGGCGCGCCAGTCGATGGACCGCACGTCATCACCGCGGACGTAGTCGCGCAGGGAATCGAACTCTGTGCCGGCACCGCGGATCTGGACGGCGGCCTTCCCATCGAGTTCGCGCAGCTTCCGCAGCTTTGAGGGCAGGTGCCGGCGCGAATGGAAGGGCGGCAGTACCCGCACCGAGCCGGGGCACCCGATGGTCCGCTGCCGGGCTGCCAGGCTGAGCGGACCATAGGAGCGGATTGTCACGTGTGGCGCCTTGAGGTCCCCCCGCCGGGCAGGCCGGAGCCTGACCGCGAACCGCCTGCTTTCGCCGGCGGGGACGTCGATGTCCTGGACAGGGTCCTGCGCCCCGGCGGAAGGTTGCCACCCGTCCCTGAACGAGCCCCGGAGCCTGCGGGAACCTCCGTTGCGGAGCGTGAGGACTGCCTCCACCGCGTTATTGAGCGTGACGTTCTCCGGCTCCGCACGTACCGCACTCACCAGTCTGGGGGATCCAGCAAACAGCAGGTCAGCGCCCAGCAGGGCCGCGAGGACGGCAGCCACGGCGAGTACGGTCAGCCATCCCGGGAACAGCAGCACCGGCACCACGCCCAGCAGCACCACCGCCACGAAGCGCCCCGAGATGGCCATCAGCGCGGAACGGGGACGGAGGCCAGGATGCTGCCCAGGACGTCGTCCACCCGGACCCCGTCCATCTGGGCTTCGGGCTGCAGGGCCACCCGATGCCGCAGGCAGGGCAGGGCCAGCGCCTTGACGTCGTCCGGGGTGACGAAAGGACGCCCGGAGAGCCAGGCCCAGGACCTGGAGGTATTGAGCAGGGCAGTGGCGCCGCGCGGTGAGACGCCAAGCTGGAACGAGGGGGCGGCCCTGGTGGCGCGCACCAGGTCAACGATGTAGCCGATGATTTCCGGTTCCACGGCCACCCGGGCCACTGCTTCGCGGGCCCGTTCCAGGTCCTCCGCGCCTGCCACCGGCCGGACGCCTGCTGCTGCCAGGTCGCGGGGATCGAAGCCGGCAGCATGCCGGCGGATCACCTCGATTTCCTCACCGCGCCCGGGCAGGGGCATGGTGAGCTTGAGCAGGAACCGGTCCAGTTGCGCCTCCGGCAGGGAATAGGTCCCCTCGTACTCCACCGGGTTCTGGGTGGCTGCCACCAGGAACGGCGCCGGCAGCCGCCTGGACACTCCGTCCACGGACACCTGCCGCTCTTCCATGGCCTCGAGAAGGGAGGCCTGGGTCTTGGGCGGGGTCCGGTTGATCTCGTCGGCCAGCAGGAGGTTGGTAAAGACGGGCCCCTCCCGAAAGCTGAACTCTGACGTATGGGAGTCGTAGACCAACGAGCCGGTGACGTCGCCCGGCATGAGGTCGGGAGTGAACTGCACCCGCTTGGTGTCCATGCTCAGGGCGGAGGAAAGCGCCCTGACCAGCAGGGTCTTGGCAACACCGGGTACTCCTTCCAGCAGCACATGTCCCTGCGAAAGCAGGGCAATCAGCAGGCCCGTGACCGTGGCGTCCTGCCCCACCACCGCCTTTGCCACCTCGCGGCGGACGGCCAGCAGCGCCTGCCGCGCGCCGTCGTCGTCCATCCTGTTGTTGGCGTCCAGGGGGTTAAGGACCCCCGGCCCACTGCTCTGTTCACTCATCGGGTCATGACCTCTTTCTCAAGTTTGTCCAGCGCCTGCGACCAGGCCACCAGCCGGGCTTCGGTTGTGGGGCGTTCGTTGACCAACGTGCGGACGCCGGCTGCATCCCTGCCGAGCAGCCGGGCCGCCGCGGCAATGGTGTCCTCGGCGGTTGCGCCTGGGCCCGGCCTCAGTTTTCCGGCGAGCCGCACCAGCAGGCCGGCCCGAAGGTTGTCCCGGGCCTGTTCAAGGGCACGTGAGTCCTGGTAAAGCCGGGCACGTCCTTCTGCAGTTTCAACAGCCTTGACCACCACCGGCAACGGCTCGAACACCAACGGGCCGTGGCGGCGGCCGCGCCACATGATGGCAGCGAACGCCACCACCAGCAGCCAGGGGCCCAGGAAGCGGGCCCAGCCCGGTGCAAGGTCATCGAGGGTTTTCCCGGATCCGCCCGCCGCTGCGTCTTCGATCGAGGGCAGGTACCAGACGAGGTCCGGCGACGTGCCAAGCAGCCGGACCGCCAGCGCGGCGTTTCCCAGCTCGTCCAGTTTGTCGTTGCCCAGGACTGCCGTGCTGCCCAGTACGGCCAGCCCGCCGTCGTCGCTGACGGCAAGCATCCCCGCGGTTCCTGCCGCCCGGTAGCAGGTGGTCCCGCCGTCGTACACGTATCCCTGCCGGCCGGTGACCTGTCCGGCTGCTTCCGGGTCCGGCTCGGCACAACCGGGGTCCAGGACAGGGGAGGAATCAGGGACGACGCCGGCCTGGTGGATGCCGCTCTCCAGGTCAGCGAGGGTTTCCAGCCTGGGGGTGACCACCACGACGCGGTCAGCGGCAGCCACAAGGCCGGCCAGCTGCTGCCCGTCCAGGACGCCGTTCCGGTCGTAGAGCAGGAGGGTGGGGGAGGAGCCCGAGCGAAGGTCATCCAGGGCGGCGTCGAACCGGCCGGGGGTATGGACCGAAACTCCGTGCCGGCCCAGGATTTCCGCCAGTGCCCTGGCGCCCTCGGGTCCGGCATTGTGGACTGAGAGACGGACGGTGTCACCCTTGGGCGCGAGCTGCGTGGCGATGACCAGGGCCAGCGCAGCCGCCACCACCGTTGCCGCTGCTGCGACGCCCTTGTGGCGCCGCAGCCAGGTCAGAAACTTGCCGGCGGAGAGTTTCCCGCGCGGCGTCGGAGGTCCGGGGGACTGGCGCGTTTTGTGTGCAGAATCCGTGTCCTTGCCAGGCTCCGTGCCCGCCATGGTCGCCCCGCTCATAACTGCAACACCGGGCTGCCGGCCGCGGGCTTCATGGCGTCCAGTGCCGCGTCAAGCGCCACCATTTCCTGGTAGTCCGCAGTGCCTGCTGCCCTGTTTCCGTAGCGGATGCCGTCAAAAGTGGCCGCTGCCCTGGCCAGGCGCCCGGACTCGCCGGAGAACGGCACTGACAATGCCTGCGCGGCCTCGTCGGCGGTCCTGCCTGGCTGGGGATCGAGGATGGTCCTGTTCTCTGCGCTGCGGACCACGGCTCGGAAACGGTCGACGACGGCGTCCCCCCACAGTCCGGCGTCGGCGGCGGCTTCCGCGCGGTTCCGGTAGTCCGCAGCGGCCAGGGCGGTTTCCCTTTCGAAGACGTCCTTGGCCTGCCGGGCCCGCGCGTTCAGCCGGGGGCGGGCAAGGAGGACGGCGGCCGCGATGATGGCAGCAATGACGAGGGCAATGACGGGGCTGGGTACCAGAGCGGCGTCCCCCTGGGAGCCGTCCAGGGACTGCAGCCAGTCAAGGAAGTTCCGCCACAGGGTGTCCAGCCAGGACGGGGCGGCGTCCCGGTATTCAGGTTTGGCCAGCTCTTCTGCCGCCCATCGCCGTGCCTCGTCGGCGCCGGGGAGCACTGGCGGTTCAGCGGCCATACGGCCATGCCCCTGGCGCCGTTCCATGCCCGGGGTACGGAGTGCGCCCGGCCTCGGCGTTCCGGCCGGGGATGCCGTCGGGATCCGCTCCGGTCTCCAGGCCGCGCAGGAGCGCGATATCCAGTCCATCCTTGCGCATCCGCAGGTCCATGTAGAGCAACGCCATGACAGACGTTTGGAAGGCGTAGCCCACTGCGCCCACCAAGGCTCCGACTACCGCGGTAATGATGCCGATGGCCACAGTCAGCGTTGCGTCCTGTCCGCTGCCGCCGTGCGGCGAGACGACTCCGGACAGGACCGTGGGGAGGAGGCTTGCAGGGATCAACACCACCTGGGTGATAACTGCCACCAGGATTCCCACTACCAGGGTGATGCCAAGGATGCGCCACCAGTTGGCCCGGGTGAGGGCCCACGAGCGGCTAAGTCCCGCAATGGCGCCGAGTTCTTCGATGACGACGGCGGCAGGCGCCACCATGAGCTTGACCGCCACCCAGAGGAACAGCACGACGAAGCCCATCATCAGGGGGATGACCAGCAGTGAGGCCGCGCCGCGGACATTGGAGAGCAGGAGCACGATGAGGGTGAAGAATAGCGCCATGGCGGCCACGGCAGCGGCCACCAGCACCGCGGCCAGCCGAATCAGCGCCCCGATCCGTGACCGCACCAGCGACACCATGCGCCGGAAGCCGGTAGGCCGGTTCAGGACCGACCGCGCTACGGGGACCACCATGGCGCCCTGGAGGACCACGGACATGAACACGGACAGGATGGACAGCACGGCGAACCCGGCTATCAGCCCAATCCCCAGCGACGCGACGTCAGTCCTGCTGGCCGTCTTCGCCCAGGCTTCAATGGACCCGGATGACGTCGCGACCACTCCCGTGAGCACTGCGGCGAGGATAGCCGACAGGGACTGCGCCAGGAGGCCTGCGCCCAGCATCGCCTTGGCGTTGCGCCGGAGGGCCTGGAACGAGCCATCCAGGATTTCCCCGAACATCAGCGGCCGCAGGGGAATGATGCCCGGCTTGGGCGGGGCGACATAGCGCGGCTGTCCGTAAGGGGAGGCGCCGTAGGGGGAGGCCCCGTACGGAGCGGCGCCGGCGGACGGGGAAGGATACGGCGGACTCCCGTAAGGGGAGCCAGTGTAGGACGGTCCATTGTGGGGAGAACCGTTGTAGGGCTGCCCACCGTAGGGAGTGCCGGACGGTGTGCTTCCGCGGTAGGGAACGTTCCCGTTCGGGTACGGTCCGCGCTCTTGCCACGGCTGCGGTTGCGGCGGCGACTGCTGTTGCCACGCCCGCCGCTCCTCCCACCAGGGTGCCTGCTGCCCCGGCTGTCCTGCGGCCCACTCCTGCGCCGCATTCTTATGCTGCGGGCTGCCCGTTTGTTGCGCCGTATCCTTTTGCTGCGCGGTGTCTTCTTGCTGTGCGGTGTCTTCTTGCTGTGCGGCGTCCGTTACCTGCCCTGCCGGGGGCGCCCACGGCCGATCCCAGGCAGGCGGCACCTGGCCGGGTCCCTCGGCAGCCGCGGTCCCGCCGTCGTCATGGCCTTTGCCCGGCCACTCCGGCGTTGGATCCCCGCGCTGCGGCTCCTGTGGTGACACTGATTTCCTCCCCCATATCAGTCCGCCTGCCCCGCAGCCGGCCCGCCCAAAGGGGCGCGCCGGCAAAGCAGGGCGTGACCCCAAGACTATAGTTCCGGCGTCGGGCGGCCTAGTGTCCCGCCATGCCGGGAGGCCGCTCAACAGGACAAACCCATCCCGATAAGGGAATATATAGCTATGAAGGCACGCATTCTGGTGGTAGACGATGACGAAGCGCTGGCCGAGATGATTGGAATTGTCCTCCGTAACGACGGCTTCGAGCCGGTCTTTTGCGCTGACGGCGCCCAGGCCCTCGACATTTTCCGTTCATCGCGGCCGGATCTTGTCCTGCTCGACCTTATGCTTCCCGGCATGGATGGCATCGAAGTCTGCCGCCAGATTCGGGGCGAGTCCGATGTTCCCATCGTCATGCTGACCGCCAAATCTGATACCTCCGACGTCGTCCGCGGACTGGAATCCGGTGCTGACGACTACGTGCCGAAGCCGTTCAAGCCCGCCGAACTGGTGGCACGCGTGCGCGCCCGCCTCCGCCCGGGGGACCAGAAGGCACCCGAAACGCTCAAGATCGCGGACATCACCATCGACGTCGCCGGGCACACCGTCAGCAGGGGCAGCGAGCGGATCTCCCTGACGCCGCTGGAATTCGACCTCCTGGTGGCCCTGGCCCGCAAGCCCTGGCAGGTCTTCACCCGGGAACTGCTGCTGGAGCAGGTGTGGGGCTACCGCCACGCCGCCGATACCCGCCTGGTCAACGTCCATGTCCAGCGCCTGCGGTCCAAGATCGAGCAGGACCCGGAAGCTCCGGAAGTTGTATTGACGGTGCGTGGTGTCGGCTACAAAGCAGGGGTCTGACCCCGCCGCGCAGGACGGGGAACCGGACCGGCGCGCAACGCCGCATTCCGCGGATCAAGGCTTGAGCCAGGACGACGGCGGGCAGGGCAGTACTGTCCAGCGCAGTGAAGAGACCGACGCGCCCGGACCCGGCAATACCGGAACTCCCGGTCTGCGGCATATCGCCTTCCGCGCACGGATCTGGCAGCGGCGCGCCTTAATCGTGGCGCTCCGCGTGGCACGGCTGGTGCGGACCGGTGTCCGCCGCTTCCTTCCGGGGCTGCGGTACCTGGGCCGGGCACTGCAGCAGCGCTGGCGCCGGTCCCTGCAGTTCCGCACCGTTCTCACCACCCTGATGCTGGCCGTGACCTCCTTCGCGGTCGTCGGCGCCTACCTGTCCAACCAGATCGCCAACAACCTGTTCCAGGAGCGGCTGACGCAGGCAGAGTCGGAGACGCGCTACAACGTCAAGCAGGTGCAGGAGACGTTCGACGGCGCCCAGGTCACCGACCAGTCCAGCGTCATCACCCTGGTATCAGACACGCTCAGCGCCGTCGAAGGGCGGGGCTCGGTCATCCAACGGCGCTACGTCTTCGAGGCGATGCCCAACCAGACCAAACCCCGCAACCGCTGGGTGGAGTCCCGCGCGTCGGACCAGCTGACGGTCAGCGTCATTCCCCCTGACCTGCGGAAGGCAGTCCAGGAGTCCGGAAAGGACCAGTACTGGGCATCCACCGTTATCCCCGTGGGGACCGAGGACCGGCCGGGAATCGCCGTCGGGAACAAAGTGACCTTCAACGGCACCGTCTATGAGCTCTACCTGATCTACGACCTCAACACGGCACAGCAGACACTGAATGAGATCCAAAGCGTCCTCTGGGCCGGCGGTGCGGTACTGGTCCTGCTGATCGGCGCCGTCGCCTGGTACGTCACGCGCAACGTGGTCAGCCCGGTGAGCCACGCCGCCATGGTTTCCGAGAAGCTCGCAGCCGGGCAGCTGCAGGAGCGGATGGTGGTGAAAGGCGAGGACGAAGTGGCCCGCCTTGGTGCCTCCTTCAACCACATGGCGGCCAGCCTGCAGGAGCAGATCACCCAGTTGGCAACGCTCTCGCAGATGCAGCAGCGCTTTGTCTCCGACGTCTCGCACGAGCTGCGGACGCCGCTGACCACCGTCCGCATGGCCGCAGAAGTCCTGTACGACGCGCGTGACGATTTCGACCCCATCAACAAGCGCTCGGCAGAGCTGCTCTACAACCAGGTGGAGCGGTTCCAGTCCCTCCTCTCGGACCTCCTCGAAATCAGCCGCTTCGATGCAGGCGTGGCGGTCCTGGATGCTGAACCGGAGGATCTCCTCCAGGTGATCGCCCACGTCATTGAGGGGGCGGCGCCGGTAGCGGCGGAGTATGGGTCGGAAATCCTTTACACGGCCCCCGCGGATGCCGTGATCGTTGAAATGGACGCGCGGAGGATCGACAGGATCCTGCGCAACCTGATCCTGAACGCGGTGGAGCACGGCGAGGGCAAACCGGTGACCGTCACGGTTGCGGCCAACGAGACGGCAGTGGGCGTTGCCGTCAGGGACCATGGGATAGGAATGGACCAGGCCCAGGCTGCCCGGGTCTTCGACAGATTCTGGCGTGCCGACCCAGCGCGCGCACGCACCACCGGAGGCAGCGGCCTGGGGCTGTCCATCGCCATGGAGGACACCAAGCTGCACCATGGATGGCTGCAGGCCTGGGGCAGGAAGGGCGACGGCGCCAACTTCCGGCTGACCCTTCCACTGCGCCAGGATGGCGAAATCACGGAGTCGCCCGTACAGCTGGAACCGAAGGACGCCACGATGCCCGGAGCACCGGGGAGCATACCTGCCGAACAGGACTACAAGAACATGGTGCTGTTGCAGACCGGTGGAGCCAGGCCTGCTGCACCCCGGGCCCCCGAGGAGACACCATGAGGGCCACCATGCGCCACTCCAGGTACCCGGCGGCACTGCTCGCCCTGCTGATCGTCCTCCTGTCGGGCTGCGCGAGGATCCCCACATCCGGCCCGGTGGGGAAGAGCAGCGAAAGCAGCGCAGGCAACGTCAACGCACCCGTCTTCCTTCCGGCCGCGCCCCAGCCCGGTGCGTCACCTGAGACCATCATCGACTACTTCTACCGGGCCGGCAGCGGCTACGAGGACGACTACGCGGTGGCCCGCCAGTACCTGACGCAGGCATCGGCCGTGTCCTGGAAACCGGACAAACGCGCGCTGGTCTACCGGGAAGCACGCGTTGTCCCCACGGGCACCGAAAACGTCTTCAACTACGAGCTGGATGTCTCCTACACGGTGGACGCCGACGGCATCGCCACCCAGTCCCCACCGGGCACAGTGGAACGCATTCCCGTGACGGTGACCCAGGTGGACGGCGAGTGGCGGATATCCGCAATTCCGGACGGGACCGCCATCGCGGAGGAAACGTTCAAGGTGATCTACGGCGCGTACCCCATCTACTTTTACGACCCCACGTTCACCTACGCCATCCCGGACGTCCGCTGGTTCCTGAAGAACAAGACCGTCAAGGCCATGACCAGCGCACTGCTGGCGGGCCCCGCTCCCTATCTCCGTGGCGCCGTCGCCAGCGCGTTTCCCTCGGGGATCAAGCTGGCCCGTGAATCCGTCCCGGTGGTGTCCGGGGCCGCGCAGGTGGATCTGACGGCGAAGGAGCTGACGGAAACCTCGGCGGAGGACCGGCTGCGCATGCAGATGCAACTGACCTTGACCTTCCGCAGCCAGCCTGATGTGGTCAACGTGGAGCTGCGTGCCAACCAGGACCTGGTCCGGGTGGAGGATAACGGATCTGTCCTTCCTCCGGTCCTGGACAAAACCGTGCCTTCCCGCCAGATCGCCATCAGTGGCAACGAGCTGGTGCGCTACGAAAACAACCGTGTTTCGCCGCTGCCCGACATGCAGCCGGTTTCGGCGCTCAACCCGCGCTACCCTGCCGAATCATCGGTGTCGCAGGCTGCGGCCTTCCTCAATGACGGCCGCACCACCCTGTACAGCATCACTCCCGGCCAGCCTGCGCGCGCCCTGACCACCCGGAGCACCCTCAGCCGGCCGTCGTTCAGTGTCAACGACTGGGTGTGGACGGCCGGGCCGGGTGCCGCGGGTGCCACCGAAGTCGTCGCGTTCCACCCCACCGGGGTGGCCGAGGGCGCGCCTGTGCCATCCGTGACACTCGCACCGTCATGGCTTGCCGGCCGGACCGTGAAGGAACTCCGCATTTCACGGGACGGCGTGCGCGCGCTGGTCATTTCCGAGCAGAACGGGAAGTCCAAGGTGCAGGTGACCGGCGTGATCCGGGCCGGTGACGGCACGCCGCGCGAACTGACCACGCCCATCACTCTGGTCAGTGCCGGCGATCCCGACCAGGGGGTGTGGGTGAACGGGACCACCGTTGCCGTCATGAAGGCGGCAGCCGGTGCAAACGTCACACCGGAGCTGTTGTCCCTCACCTCCGGTCAACCGCAGCAGCTGGCCCCATGGCCCGGCCTGGTGGCCATCAGTGCAGGCAATGGTGCCGACGACATCTACGTCCAGTCCGCAGAGGGCATCTTCCAGCGCCTGGGCAACGGCTGGTCGCCCCAAATCAAGGGCCCCATCGACCCTGCGTTTCCGGGCTGACGCGGCCGTCCGCCTTATCCACATAGCCCAAGCGGTGCCCCCGCTTGTGCCGGGGTCTGATGCATGCTGGGGGAATGAACGGCAGCTCCGGCGAAAGAGGCGCAACTGGTCCTGGCCGTCGACGGACCTGGAGAATGGACCCGGACCTTCAACCGCCGCCGCCCTGGCAGGCTCTGCACAGGGGCGAACACCCGGTTGCCCTCCTGCGTCTTGCTGACTGGTTGTCCGGCGCAGCGGCAGACCTCGTTGCCCTGGCAGTGCCGGTGGACTGCGTCTGCTGCGGGGCCGAGGACCGGACGCTTTGCGCGCCATGCGGCAGCCGCATCCGCCAACTGACCAGGCAACCTTTCCGGGCGGAAAGCGGAGCGCCGGCGCTGATGGATGTCGACGGGACCGTCATGCTCCCCGTGGTGGCAGCTGGTGTGTACCGGGACGAGCTGGCACAGGGCCTGCTGTCGTTCAAACGGTACGGCCAACACCAGCTTGGCAGGAGCCTTGGCCGGGCACTCGCCGTGGCAGTCAGGGCAGCAGCCCAAGGCGGCAATGGGTTCCTGCTGGTTCCGGTGCCCACCGGCACAGCGGCATATGTCACCCGGGGGTTCAGCCCGGTCCACGTGCTCCTGAAAGAGGCGGCACGGCAGCTTCCAGGCCTCGACGTCGCAGATGTCCTGGGCAAAAAGCCGGCTGCCAACTCCTGGTGGCCCGGCAGCCACAAAAGCCCTGGCAACCACCAGGGTTTGGCTGGCCAAAAAGGACCGGGTGGCCAAAAAGGCCTGGGTAGGGGAGCCCGCTCGCAACGCGTCCGGGGCTCCATGCAGATCAAATCCGGAGCCGGCGCAAAGGTCCTGGGACGGCCCTGCATCATCGTCGACGACGTCCTGACAACCGGCGCCACCCTTGGAGAAGCGGCCCGTGCCCTGCACCGAGCCGGCGCCCGGGTAAGGGGCGCCGTCGTGCTTGCGGCGACACGCCCGCCCGACGCCGCGGACCCCGGCGCTCCGGCCCCCCGACCGCACGGGAGACACCACGACTTAGAAAAAAATAAACCGGGAAAGGATGAATAACGGGTGGCTATGAACTAACGTCGGTGGTGGGTACCAAGAACAGAATGTACCTTTCGATGGCGGCTCGGAGAGGGGCTCGACTGTCAGGCAGCCCGGCCCAAGGAAGCGCCGCCGTCGTGTCACCGAAGTCATTTGGAGGGCACCATGGAGTTTATGATCAGCGGACGAAATCTGACAGTTTCAGACCGGTTCCGCGAATATGCCGGGGAAAAGATCGCAAAGATCGAATCGCTTGGTGACAAGATCCAGCGGGTCGATACCAAAGTCTCCAAGGAGACCAACGCCCGGCAGACCGGCGACCAGTTGACCGTCGAGGTGACAGTCCTGGGCCGGGGCCCTGTAATCCGTGCCGAAGCGAGTGCCGCAGACAAATTTGCCGCCTTTGACCTCGCCTACAACAAACTGCTTGAGCGGCTCCGGCGCGCGAAGGACCGTAAGAAGGTCCACCATGGCCGTCACACCCCCAAGGCTGTCCGTGAAGCAACCGCCACACTCGAGCCCGCCAGCGCGCACGAACCGCTGTACCTTGAGGCCAACCGCAGGAGCGAAACCGGCCTGGCAACGGAAGAAAAATCCCCCTACGATGTCGAAAATGACATCCCGGCCGGGAAATCGCCGGTATTGATCCGGCGCAAGGTCTTTCCCGCTGCTTCCATGACGCTTGACGACGCCGTGGACAATATGGAACTCGTGGGCCACGACTTCTATCTCTTCGTGGACAAGGCCACCAACACGCCCTCCGTCGTTTACCGCCGCCGCGGCTGGACCTATGGCGTCATTACCCTGGACCACGAATGCGAACCAGGGGACACTGTCGTGGAGGAAAAGATCCTTGCCTACCGCTCGGATGACGCCCCCGCCAACGCTTAACGTGGAATCACCCACCGGAGAGGACTGAATTGCCGGCATCGCTGAGCCTTAACCAGGCACGGCGGATCGCGCTGGCAGCGCAGGGACTCCACAAAGGACGGCCCACCGGCCCCGTGACAGCACGGACGGTGGGCCGTACCTTTGCCCGTCTCCAGCTCGTCCAGATCGATTCCGTGAATGTCCTGGTCCGCAGCCACTTCCTGCCCTTCTACTCCCGCCTTGGCAACTACGACCGCGACATCCTGCAACGCATGTCCGGACGCCATCCGCGCCGGATGCTTGAATACTGGGCGCACGAGGCAAGCTACATACGGCCGGAGCATTACCAGGACCTTCTCCTATGGCAAAAGCGGGCCTGGGTGGGCGCCTCCCGCCTGGACCCCGTGCTCCGCAACGACGTTGCGGCCAGAATCCTGGCGGTCCTCGCCCGGTCCCGGCCCATGACGGCATCGGAACTGACGGCACGGATTGGGCATGTCGAGGAAAAGCAGGCGGACAACTGGGGGTGGAACTGGAACGCCGTAAAGCGGGTCCTTGAACACCTCTTCGAAGAAGGACTGGTATCGGCAGCCTCCAGGACCGGGCAGTTCGAGCGCAGGTACACGCTGACCGCCAAGGTCCTCCCATACCCGGCCCCCGCGGCACGGGAAGAGGATCCAGTGGCCGCACTGCGCCGCCTGACGGACGCGGCCGCACAGGCCCACGGAATCGGCAGCGTCCGCTGCTTCGCCGACTACTTCCGGATTCCGGTCAAGGCTACAGCGCTGGCCGTTGAGCACCTCGTGGAGCAAGGCAGGCTGGAACCGGTCAACGTGGCGGGCTGGGAGCGGAAGATCTACCGGCATGTGGACTCGGTGCTGCCGCAGCGCGCCACCGGCCGGGCGTTGTTGAGCCCGTTCGATTCCCTGGTCTTTGAGCGGCGGCGGCTGTCCGAACTTTTCGGTTTCCACTACCGGATCGAGATCTACACTCCAGAGCCCAAGAGGCGGTTCGGCTACTACGTGCTGCCTTTCCTGCTGCGCGACAGCATCGTGGCCCGGGTGGATTTGAAAGCGGACCGGGCAAGCGGCCGGTTGCTGGTGAGGTCCGCGTTCGCCGAGCCTGACGCACCGCCTGATACCGCCGTCGAACTCGCTGCCGAACTGGTGCTCATGGCCCAATGGCTTGGCCTGCCGGAGGTGGAAGTGGGGCAGGGAGGGGACCTGGCCGCAGGTCTGTCCCTGGAGCTGGCACCGCTCCAGGGAGTATCCGCTCTCAGGGAAAAGGGGCACCGGCTGCGTGTGTCTCCCGTAGACTGAACACGCCAGAATTCGGCGGCATCAGACTGGGAGCATCTTCACGTGGCATCACTTATCGAAAAAATTCTCCGCACGGGTGACAAGAAAACACTCCGGCAGTTGCGGAACTATGCCGATTCCATCAACGCCCTCGAAGACTCCTTTAAGACCTTTACCGACGCTGAACTGCGTGAGGAGACGGACCGCCTCCGGGCTCGCCACCAGGATGGCGAGAAGCTTGACGACCTGCTTCCCGAAGCCTTCGCAGCAGTGCGCGAGGCGTCCTCCCGCACATTGGGGATGCGGCACTTCGACGTCCAGCTGATGGGTGGCGCTGCCCTCCACCTGGGCAACATCGCTGAAATGAAGACCGGTGAAGGCAAGACCCTGGTGGCGACCGCTCCCGCTTACCTCAATGCCCTCACCGGCAAGGGTGTCCACGTCGTCACGGTCAACGACTACCTCGCCGAATACCAGTCCGAACTCATGGGCCGCGTCTACCGGTTCCTGGGCCTGACCAGCGGCGTCATCCTCGCCAACCAGGATCCGGCCGTTCGCCGCCAGCAGTATGCCGCCGACATCACCTACGGGACCAACAACGAGTTTGGTTTCGACTACCTGCGGGACAACATGGCGTGGGACCGGACCGAACTGGTCCAGCGCGGCCACAACTTCGCCATCGTCGACGAAGTTGACTCCATCCTCATTGATGAGGCACGCACGCCATTGATCATCTCCGGCCCTGCGCAGGGGGACACCAACCGCTGGTACAGCGAATTCGCAAAAGTGGTGCTCCGGCTTCAGTCCGAAAAGGACTACGAGGTCGACGAAAAGAAGCGCACGGTGGGCGTCCTGGAGAGCGGGATCGAAAAGGTCGAGGACTACCTTGGCATTTCCAACCTGTACGAATCCGCCAATACTCCGCTGATCGGGTTCCTGAACAATGCCATCAAGGCCAAGGAACTGTTCAAGCGGGACAAGGATTACGTCATCCTGGACGGCGAAGTGCTGATCGTTGACGAGCACACGGGCCGCATCCTGGCGGGCCGGCGCTACAACGAAGGCATGCACCAGGCGATCGAGGCCAAGGAAGGCGTCGAGATCAAAGCGGAAAACCAGACCCTGGCCACCGTGACGCTGCAGAACTACTTCCGTATGTACGGCAAACTGTCGGGAATGACGGGTACCGCCGAGACTGAGGCGGCCGAGTTCATGAGCACTTATAAGCTCGGCGTCGTGGCCATCCCCACCAACAGGGACATGCAGCGGATTGACCAGTCGGACCTCGTGTTCAAGAACGAGGTTGTAAAGTTCGACGCCGTGGTGCGCGACATCGCCGAACGGCACGAAAAAGGCCAGCCCGTCCTCGTGGGCACCACCAGCGTGGAGAAGAGCGAGTACCTGTCCAAGCTGCTCGCCAAGGAAGGCATCCGCCACGAGGTCCTGAACGCCAAGAACCACGCCCGGGAAGCTGCCATCGTCGCCCAGGCAGGCCGGAAGGGTGCCGTCACCGTGGCCACCAACATGGCCGGCCGCGGCACTGACATCATGCTGGGCGGTAACGCCGAATTCACGGCCGTCGCCGAACTCGCCAAGCGCGGGCTGGATCCGGAGGAGAACTCCGAACAGTACGAAGCCGCGTGGCCCACGGCGCTCGAGGCAGCCAAGCAGTCCGTCAAGGATGAACACGAGGAAGTCCTGGACCTCGGCGGCCTGTACGTCCTGGGCACCGAACGCCACGAATCACGCCGCATCGACAACCAGCTCCGCGGCCGGTCCGGCCGCCAGGGCGACCCCGGTGAGTCCCGGTTCTACCTGTCGCTGACCGATGACCTCATGCGCCTCTTCAACTCCGGGGCTGCGGAACGGCTCATGAACAGCTCCGTGCCGGACGACGTTGCGCTCGAATCAAAGCTGGTATCCCGGGCCATCGCCTCTGCCCAGGGACAGGTGGAAGGCCGCAACGCCGAGCAGCGCAAGAACGTGCTGAAGTACGACGACGTCCTCAACCGCCAGCGCGAAGCCATCTACAGTGACCGCCGTCGCATCCTCGAAGGCGATGACCTGCACGAGAAGGTGCAGTACTTCATCGAGGACACCATCACTGCGCTGATCGACGCCGCCACCGCGGAAGGAAACGGCGACGACTGGGACTTCCACCAGCTGTGGACGAACCTCAAGACGCTCTATCCTGTCAGCGTTACTCCCGAGGAAATCATCGAAGAGGCCGGCGGGAAGTCCAGGATCACCGTTGAGCTGCTCAAGGAGGAGATCCTCTCCGACGCCCGCCTGGTGTACCGGGCCCGCGAGGAGGTCATCGGATCCGAAAGCATGCGGGAGCTTGAACGCCGCGTGGTCCTTTCCGTCATTGGCCGCAAGTGGCAGGAACACCTCTACGAGATGGATTACCTCAAGGAGGGCATCGGCCTGCGGGCCATGGCGCAGCGTGATCCGCTGGTGGAGTACCAGCGCGAAGGTTTCGCCATGTTCCAAAGCATGATGGAAGCCATCCGGGAGGAAAGCGTGGGCTTCCTCTACAACCTCGAGGTGGAAGTAACCCCGGCCCAGGACGTCGTGGTCCAGGATGCTGCCGGCGGACACACCGAGCACGTGGACCCGCAGGTCCATGCCGCCGGGCTTGAGGCCCCCGAGCAGCCGGCGCAGCTGCAATACACGGCTCCCAGCGAGAGCGGCGGAACCCAGACCCGGGTGGAAACCCGGGCCGGCAGCGGACGCTCCGGCAACCCCGCCAAGGCAGCCGCACAGGATGCTGCCAAGCGCCCGGCAAAAAAGAAAAAGCGCTAGCAGCACAGCCGTAGACGCCCAAGGGCGGTGGTGAGCAGGGCAGGGACCAAGGCGTCCCTGCCCTGTTTGCGTGGTGCACTGTGCGGATCTTCCGGCGCCCGGGCGTTTCCACTGGGTCAGCCGATGACGAGTTCAACGATTCGCCAGACCTGCTTGTTGCGCTCAAGCCGGACGGCAACGGCACGGGCCCGTACGTCATCCACCACCACGGCACTTGCCTCGTAGATCCCCTCAGCCACCTCGCACACCCGTACGGAGCGGACCGTGGAGTTCCGGTGGAGCCGGGCCAGTGCGGGATTGCCTGTCCTGGTAAGTTCGCGCCGGATCAGCGCCGCCCGGTGCTGCAACGACGCCAGGCACCGCGGATCGAGCCGCCGCGCCAACTGGTGGACAGGACGGATGCCGGCCAGGACCTCCATGGCAGCCTGGACCGTCCCCCGGGTAATGGCCCTGACTTCCGCCGCTTCGCTTACGGACCGCAGGGACGGTGGGTTCGCGCCGTGCGACTGACCCGCCGGCGCCGCCGTCCTTGGCGGTGACACATTTTCCCCGCGGGCCCTCCCGCCGTCTACGGTGTTGGCAGCCGGGTCCTGGACGGCCCGGACAGGTGTCGCAGCGGTCATTGTGGTTCCCCTTTTGTTCGAATAGCTGATGGTCCAATGGGCCGGCGCGGAGTTGACGTTGGGCACTCCGGTCCGGCTCGGTGGCACGCTGATGGGATCTTCTGTATGGCCGGACCCCGGAAGCCCCACGGCAAGGTGTCGGCAGCGGCTACGGCGCCGGGGCGTGGAGGATTTGACCTGGAAGCAGGACGTCCGGGCTCGCGCCGATCAGGCCCCGGTTCGCTGCATACCACCGCGGCCACTCAAGGGCTATGGCCACGTCCGATGCTTCCGGGCCCAATTGGGCCGCGACGATGTCCCATAGGGTGTCTCCGGCGAGTACTGTCACCACACCGGCCCCGCCACCCGTTTCGCTCCCGCCCGCCTCCGGACCGGCCGTGGCCCTGGTTTGCGGAGCGGCGAGCAGTCCGGGTTCCAGCACAGGGGAAGCCGGCTGCCATCCTGGGTTGACCGTGGCGGCGGTGGGCTGGGCTGCGGCGGGTTGCCATGCCGGCGATGCACCGTCACGAACCGCCGTTGGCACTTCCGCCGGGACCTGTTGGACCGGGGTATGCATGTCCGGGCCATCGCCCTGGCCGGGCGCCGGGACAGCGTCCATGGTTGCAGGGTTGGAGGGAGCCGCTGAGGACTGGTTCTGTAGTGGAGTCCACTCGGGCCCCGGAGCGGTGGCGGCATGTGCCGCAGCCCCGGCCACCAGCTGGATCGAAAGGGCGGCAACAACTGCCCTTTGCATGAACGCGGGTGAGAGCCTGCGGGCCACCGCCGCAGCCCGACGACGTCCCGACCGCTGCAGCAGGACAGCGGCTCCTGCGCTCAACAGCGCAAAAGCCCACCACAGCAATAGCCCGATGCCGGCAGCTGTTGCGGCGGCCGCCAGGAGGACCTCCACGGACAAGTCCTGCCGGCGGGCGGCACCGTCCTGCCATTGGGCAACCAGGCCAGTCCCCAGGATGCAAAGCACAACCCCAAGCCCCAGCAGAGCCAACGCCATGGCGGCATCGGACCATCCTGTCTTTCGGGAGTATCCCATGATCCGCCACCTTGATGTCTTTTGATGCAGTTTGATGCTGATTGAGACAGTCTGAACCCGATAACGAACTTTTGTCCAGACGTTGGAGTGAATTAAAGATGCGCGTTGACGGGTTGGATGCGGCACCCTACGCTGGCGGAATGCGCTGGGATGCACTCTTCAACGACATGGAAAGCCAGCTTGCGGAGGCTGACCGGCTTGCGCTCGACAGCGAGATCAACGAGCGGACCCGGGCAGAGATGGTTGGCCTGCGCCTCGAAGACCGGCTGCGGGCCGCCGTGGGTTACAGGATCGGGGTCCACCTGCTGTGCGGCGAATCGGCACAGGGGGAGCTGACCCACGTCGGGGCTGATGCCCTGGTCCTGGATGAAGAACGGCACCAAGGACTGATTCCCTTCGCGGCCGCAGCGCGGTACGTGGGCCTGGGCAGGCATGTGCAGGCGGAGAACTCACCAGTCCGCCGGTCGATCGGACTGGCCCACTCCCTGCGGGCCCTAGCCCGGGATCGGACCGAAGTAACCGTCACGATTGGTGGGGGATCCGGGGCCGCACGGCTGGACGGCGTCATTGACCGGGTTGGCCGGGACTACATAGACCTGGCGGCGGTGATTCCGGGCGAAGCACGGAGGACCCAAAGCGTTGGCCAGGTTTCAGCGGTACCTTTCACGGCACTGGCGATCATCAGGTCACGCAAAGCCCGCGGAGCGTAGCGGCGTCACACTGACTTGGCGCGTGACTCCTGGATCATGCGGCTGGCCTCGGCATAGCGTTCCTCGATGTACTGCTCCAGCATTTTCTCTTCGACCCGCCACTGCCCGCGGCCCCCCACCTGAATGGCCTTCAGCTCACCGCTGCGGACCAAGGCGTACGCGGCAGGTGAGTTGATCTGGAGCTGCTCGGCGACGTCCGCGAGCGTGAGGAACCTTGGCATGCACCCATTTTGCCATCACATGACGTTGTTTGTGCCCGTTTTCCACAGATAGCCGGTATTTAGGTAAATGACTTTTGTTCCGGGTGCCTTGCAGTAACAATGAGGAGTCCGGCCAGAGCGGGCAGGCCCGGTATACCTAGGGGGAGAACGGTATGGTTCCTGATGCAAGCGCCGCTGCACCGCGGCTGAAGCGCCCATCGTGGAAGGATCCGCGGTTGCTGGTGGGCGTCCTCCTGGTCCTCGTGTCTGTTGCGGGGGTTACGTTCCTGGTCGGCAGTGCGGACCGCACCACCGAGGTCTTTGCGGCACGGGACGGCATCGCTGTGGGTGAACGCCTGACGCCGGAGAACGTGGTCCGCGCCAAGGTCCGCCTGGGTGATACGGAGCAGCACTACATCACTGTGGAAGACGGCCTGCCCCAGGATGTCGTCGCCGTGCAGCGGATCGCCAAGGACCAGTTGGTTCCCAAGGCCAGCCTTGGCGAGGTGGACCAGCTGGATCGGAAACCCGTAGCCCTCAACATCGCGCAGACCTTGCCCTCCCAGGCAGTTGCCGGTGCGCGGGTGGACGTCTGGGTGGCCCAGCCGGACGCCAGGAACGGATTCAGCGAGCCGAAGCTCATCCTTCCCGGAGCTGAAATTGCCGAGGTCACCACGGGGTCCACTGCCCTCGGCTCGTCAAAGACCACTGTGCTGATGGTCATGGTAGAGGACAAGCAGATGCCTGCGCTGCTGGGTGCCCAGGCCAACGACGCAAAAATATCCGTCGTGTGGAATCCCGGCGGCATGCGATGAGCATCCCGGTTGTCACCGTGGGCCAAAGCCGGGAGGATCTGGTGGGCGGCCTCGAAAGGCTCCACGGGCCGGTGACCGTGGTTAGAAGGTGCACTGAACTTCCCGAACTTCTCGCTGCTTGCCAGAGCGGCCTGGCAAGGGCTGCAGTGGTGGCTGAGGGGTCCGAGGGCTTGACTGCTTCCCTTATCGACCGGCTTGGAGCTGTTGGAGTGGCAGTCGTTGCGCTGACAGACAATGCAGAAGAGGCAGCCAGGCTCCGCAAAATCGGTGTGGCCTCGGCGGTGACGGGGATCGAGTCCGCCGAGCTCTCGGACAGGATTGCCGATGCCGTCGCCCAGCTGACGGGTGCTGCCCGGCCTGCCGGCCTGAGCGCTGCCGCCGACACAGGGGCTGCACTGGCCCTTGATCCCGTGCAGCCGGAGCCTGACGAGGAGGACCACCCAGCCGGGAAGCTCATCGTTGTCTGGGGACCGGCCGGGTCACCCGGCAGGACCACCATCGCGGTGAACATCGCCGGCGAGATGGCTGCGGACGGCCGGGACGTCCTGCTGGTCGACGCCGACACCTACGGTGCCAGCGTCGCGGCGGTGCTGGGTCTCCTGGATGAGTCAGCCGGGGTTGCCCAGGCGTGCAGGCTCGCTGACCAGGGCCTGCTGGACCCGGATGCCCTCCGGAAGGTTGCCGCCACGGTCGCCACGTCGTCCGGAGCGTTCCGGGTGCTCACGGGCATAACCCGCGCGGACAGATGGACAGAGTTGCGCGCCCCTGCCCTGGCGCTGGTTCTTGAACGGGCCCGCCAGATCGCGGAGGTTGTGGTGGTCGATACCGGGTTCTGCCTGGAGGCCGATGAGGAACTGAGCTTCGACACCATGGCGCCGCGACGCAACGCCGCCACACTGCGTCCGCTGGAAGTGGCTGACGAGGTCTATGCCGTTGGTGCTGCTGATCCCGTGGGCGTACCCCGGATGGTGCGTGCGCTCGCCGAACTGGAAGGGGCTGTGCCGCAGGCGTCACCTACTGTCGTGATGAACAAGGTGCGGTCCTCCTCCGTGGGCAGAGACCCCGAGCGGCAGTTGCGGGATGCCTGGGAGCGGTACGGCCCCGCTTCAGAGCTCAAAGCGTTCCTGCCCTACGACCCGGCCGCCGCCGATGCAGCCCTCCTGGCAGGCTCGCTGCTGCTCGAAGCTTCCCCGGACTCTGCGCTCCGGCACGCCATCCGGGGGCTCGTTTGTGCACAAGGCCAGCGAAAAGCCAAAGCCTCTGTGTTTTCTTCCACACCACGGCGCAGGGCAAAGGACTAGGCTCGCCATAAGAGCTGCAAAGGTGCAGCGAATATCTCTGATGGAGGCGTTGTCGATGTCGTCTGGATCCAGTGTGGAGGACCAGCCCCTCTCCATTGAAGGCCTTGAAGGTTTCATGGGGGACTACTACCAGCACCTGGCTGAGGAGGATGCCCGAAGCTACCCCCGGGATGTTTTGGAAGCCCGAGCCGAGGAGCACCGCCGGGCAGCATCCGTACGGCAGCCGGGGCAGGCCAATATATCGATCATCGACGAAGAGGACAGCAGCGTCATCTTTGTTGTCACCGACGACATGCCGTTCCTTGTCGACTCCGTCAACGCCGAACTCGTCCGGCAGCATGCAGCCATCAGACTCGTGGTCCACCCGCTATTCGTGGCCACCAGGAACCGGGAAACCGGCGAACTGGTCAAGGTCAACAGGGTTCCGGCACACTTGGGCATTTCCAGCGGCGACACAGCGGCAATGCCCAACCTTTCCCACCTCATTGCGCAAGGTGAAAATGCCTCGCACATGGAGTCGTGGATCGCCGTCGAAATCCACCGCGTTTCCGACGACGCGAAGGCTTCCCTGCTATCGGGCCTCACGCGCGTCCTGAACGATGTCAGGGCCGCCGTCGAGGATTGGCCCAGGATGCGCCAAAAAGCGCGGGAAATCGCCGAAAGCCTGGACAAGGTGGCCAACTCCGCGCAGATTGCCGAATTGAGGCAGGCCAAGGACCTGCTGCGCTGGCTTGACGACGGGAACTTCACGTTCCTGGGCTACCGCGAATACGACCTGCTCAACGTTGACGGCGAAGACGTCCTGGAACTGCGCGAGGACAGCGGCCTTGGGCTGCTCCGCGCGGCTGCTGACTCCCCGCACATCCAGCACCTCACCGACACGGGCCGCAAGAAGGCGCGGGAAAAGCGTGCCCTCGTCATCACCAAGGCCAATTCACGGTCGACGGTGCACCGTTCGGCCTACCTGGACTACATCGGCATCAAAAGCTTTGACGCCGCGGGCAACGTCAACGGCGAGCGCCGTTTCATCGGCCTCTTTGCCACCAGCGCCTACGCCGGCTCCGTCCGCGACATTCCCATCGTCCGGGAAAAGGTGGACGCCGTGCTTCAGAACGCAGGCTTCCCGCCGGACTCGCACTCGGGCAAGGACCTCCTGGGAATCCTGGAGACGTACCCCCGCGATGAGCTGTTCCAGATCGAAATCCCCGATCTCGCCGCGACCGCTCTCGGAATCCAGAAACTGCAGGAGCGGCGGCGCACCCGGCTGTTCCTGAGGCCGGATATTTACGGGCGTTTCATGTCCGCCGTCGTCTACCTGCCCCGCGACCGCTACACCACCAACGTCAGGCTCCGGATCGAACAGGAACTGCGGGAGACCTTCCAGGCAGTCTCGATTGATTACGAAGCCCGGATGACCGAATCGGCACTCGCGCGCCTGTTCTTCCGCATTCGGCTGCCCAAGGACGCCGACGTCAGCCACGTCAACAGCGACGAACTGGAAAAGCGGCTGGTCCGGGCGGCGAGGTCCTGGAGTGAAGGCATCGCCGAGGTCCTGCGCGAAGGCCGGGACCCAGCCGAGGCCAAGGAACTCGCTGCCACCTGGGCTGAGGCTTTCCCCGCCAGCTACCGCGTGGACTACGAAGTAGAGGACGCCCTCGAAGACATTGCGCGGTTCGAAAAGTACGGGGCCGCCGCCGAGAGGAGTGCCGGCGCACGGCAGGACCGTCCCGGCGTGCACGTGTACCTTCCCGAAGGGGCCGGTGCGACACTGGAGGAGGATGCCCGGGTAAAGCTCTACATGCTGGAGCCCAAGAGCCTGAGCCAGATCCTGCCCTACTTCCACAACCTCGGACTCGAGGTCCTGGATGAGCGTCCCTTTGAGATCGAAACAGCGGACCACCGGGACTTCTTCCTGTACGACCTGGGCCTGAAGTACCCGGCCGGAGTGGACCCGCTGTCCACGGGCGGGCTTCTTGCCGACTCCTTTGGCGCAGCCGTCACCGGCGCTGCGGAATCGGACAACTTTGACCGCCTGGTGTTGCGGGAAGGGCTGCAATGGCGGCAGATCACGGTGCTGCGTGCCTACGCCCGGTACATGCGCCAGATGGGCAACAGCAGTTCCTTCGGCTTTATGGCGGACACCCTCCTGGCCAACCCGGATGTGACCAGGGGGCTGAGCGCACTCTTCGCGGCCCGCTTCGATCCCTCCATCAGCGACGGCGAGCGCGCTGAGGCGCAGGCTTCCGTGCGGCAGGACCTGGCGGCTTCGATCGAAAAGGTTGCCACTCTCGATGCCGACCGCGTGCTGCGCACCTTCGCCAACCTCATCGAGGCCACCCTCCGCACCAACTTTTACCAGAACAAGCCGCACCTGAGCTTCAAGCTGGATCCCGCCCGCATCGATGGGCTGCCGTTCCCGCGGCCCATGTTCGAAATCTGGGTTTACTCCCCCCGCGTCGAAGGTGTGCACCTGCGGTTCGGTAAGGTGGCCCGCGGCGGGCTCCGCTGGTCCGACAGGCGGGAAGACTTCCGCACCGAGGTCCTGGGCCTGGTCAAGGCGCAGACGGTGAAGAACGCCGTCATCGTCCCCACCGGCGCCAAGGGCGGCTTCTTCGCGAAGCAGCTTCCGGACCCCGCCACCGACCGCGCGGCCTGGATGGCAGAAGGCGTTGAGAGCTACAAGACATTCATCCGAGGCCTGCTGGATCTCACTGACAATCTCCTGACTGAAGGCGATGCTGAGCGGCTTGTGCCGCCGTCGAACGTTGTCCGGCATGACGACGACGACTCGTACCTTGTGGTCGCGGCGGACAAGGGAACGGCTACTTTCTCAGACATAGCCAACGGACTGTCCGAGGAATATGGCTTCTGGCTGGGCGACGCGTTCGCCTCCGGCGGTTCCGTGGGCTACGACCACAAGGCCATGGGCATCACCGCACGGGGCGCGTGGGAATCGGTGAAGCGCCACTTCAGCGAGCTGGACCTGGACACGCAGACCGAACCTTTCACCGTAGTTGGCGTGGGGGACATGTCCGGCGACGTGTTCGGCAACGGCATGCTGCTGTCCCGGCACATCCGCCTGCTCGCGGCATTTGACCACCGGCACATCTTCCTTGACCCCAACCCGGATGAAGAATCCTCGTTCACGGAGCGGCAGAGGCTGTTCGACCTGCCCAGGTCCTCCTGGGACGACTACGACAAGTCGCTGATCAGCGAAGGCGGCGGTGTCTTCGCCCGCCAGGCCAAATCCATCCCCGTGTCCCCGGAGGTGCGGGCCGCCCTGGGGCTCCCGTCGGAAACCACCGAGCTCAGCCCGCCCGAACTCCTGCGGGCCATCCTGCTGGCACCCGCCGACCTGCTCTACAACGGCGGAATCGGGACCTACGTCAAGGCGTCCTCCGAGTCCAACGCCTCGGTGGGCGACAAAGCCAACGATGCCATCCGGGTCAACGGCCGCGACCTGCGGGTCAAGGTAGTGGGCGAAGGCGGAAACCTGGGAATGACCCAGCGCGGCCGCATCGAGGCAGCCCTGCAGGGGGTCATCCTCAACACCGATGCCATCGACAACTCCGCCGGTGTGGACTGCTCCGACCACGAAGTCAACATTAAGATCTTTGTTGACCGGATGGTCGCCGCCGGCAAGCTGGCCGCGGCGGAACGCGCAGATTTCCTTGCGTCCATGACCGATGAAGTGGGCCGCCTGGTCCTCGAAGACAATATCGACCAGAACATCCTGCTCCTGAACGACCGGACCCGGGTGGCGGAATGGAGCCCGAGTTACGAACGGCTCATGGACTGGCTGGAGAAGAGTGCCGACCTGAAGCGCGACCTGGAGGCGCTGCCCACCACGGAAACGCTGCGGGAACGGCTGCAGCAGGGGCAGGGGCTGACATCTCCGGAGTTGTCAGTGCTGGCCGCCTACGCGAAGATCGAGCTGGCGTCGGCCCTGCGGGACAGCGACCTTGCCGATGACCCCTGGTTCCGGGACACGCTGCGTTCCTACTTCCCGCATCAGCTGCGTGAACGTTTTGACGCCGAGCTGGACACGCATCCGCTGCGCCGCGAGATCATCGCCACGGTGGTGGCCAACGACATGATCAACCTTGGCGGCATCACTTTCGCCTTCCGGGTGATGGAGGAAACATCCGCCAGCGAAGTTGCCGTGGCCAAGGCCTTTGTCGCGCTGCGCGAAGTGTATGAGCTGGATGCGATGGTCGGGGAGCTGAACAGCCTGCCTGCCTCCTTCCCCACGGAGCACTGGAGCACGGTGCACCTGGACATCCGGCGGCTCCTGGACCGGGCAGTCCGCTGGCTGCTGAGCCAGGAAAGTGTTTCCCGCCCCATCGCCGAGGTGGTGGCAGAGTTCAAGCCGCTGATGGATCCCATGCGTGCCCGCCTCCTGGATTACCTTCGCGGCGACGACCGTGAGCGGGTGGCGGGGTGGCTGGCGAAGGGCCGCGAGTGGGAACTCCCGGAGGGCCTTGCGCTGCGCTGGGCCGAGCTGTTCGAGAGCTTCGTGCTGCTGGACATCGCCAAGATCGCCCGCTCACGGAAGGACAGGGTGGAGGAGATCGCAGCCGTTTACTACACCGTGTTCAACCGGTTCCACGCCGACTCGCTGCTGGAACGCATCAGCAGCCTCCCCCGGCAGGACCGGTGGCAGGCACTGGCGCGGGCAGCCCTGCGCGATGACCTGTACTCAACAGTGTCGGATATGACGACGGCGGTGCTGGACGCCACGTCCGAGACCGGGTCGCCGGATGCGCGGCTCAAGGACTGGGAGGCACAGAATGCCGAGCAGTTGGGCAGGGCAAAGAGCATGTTCGACGAGGTGAACGCACTGGAAGCCGACGACATGGCCTCACTGTCGGTAGCATTGAGGCTCTTGAGGTCAATCGTCCGGCGCTAGGAATTCCGCGCCGCAAAATGGAGGTGCAGTGGCAATCTTTACGGACCCCATCAGGGAACATGCTGATTTCGGGCCGGGCGATGCCGAATGGCTGCACCTCCTGGTGGGGGACTGGCAGATGGTCGCGGACCTTGCGTTCGCCGACCTGGCGCTGTGGTTCCCCCACCCAGAGCTTGGCTATATTGCCTTGGCACACGTGCGTCCTTCCACCACGCACACGGCCTTCCACAGTGACTTCGTGGGCGAGGGTATCCGCTCCGACCTGCAGCCGCTCGTGGACAAGGCGTGGAACAGCCGGTCCATTGAGCGCTCCAGCGAGACGAACTGGAACAGCGAGATGGCCCTGCGGGTCGAGGCAGTTCCCATGGTGCGTAACGGCCGGACGCTGGCGGTGGTTACCACGCACATGGACCTCTCCAGTTCGCGGATGCCGTCCCGGCTCGAGTTGACCTACCGGCAGTGCGCCTACGATCTCCTGCGGATGGGAACGCTGGGGCTCTGGCCGGACTTTGCCTCACCCACAGGCTCCCGCCGCGGCGCCCCCCGTGTGGGCGACGGGCTGATCAGGCTGGATGCGGACGGCGTGGTGCAGTACGCGAGCCCCAACGGAGTTTCGGCCTTCCGCCGGCTGGGGGACGGCGAATCCCTGGAGGGACGCTCGCTCGCTGAAGTCACCGCGGGCCTGCTCAAGGACCGCCGCCTGGTGGATGAGACCCTGCCGCTCGTCGTCACCGGCCGCATGCCGTGGCGCAGCGAGATTGAGTCCAGGGGAGTGAGCCTGTCACTGCGTGCCATTCCGCTCCGGGATGAGCAGCAGCGGTTCGGCGCGCTGGTCCTCTGCCGTGATGTTTCGGAGCTGCGCCGCCGCGAGATGGAGCTGGTGACAAAAGACGCGACCATCCGCGAAATCCACCACCGGGTCAAGAACAATCTCCAGACCGTGGCCGCGCTCCTGCGGATGCAGTCCCGCCGCATGGTGAGCGACGAAGCAAAGCAGGGCCTGGAGCAGGCGATGCGCCGTGTCGCCACTATCGCCCTGGTCCACGAGACGTTGTCTCAGGGGCTGACGCAGAGCGTGGATTTCGACGAACTGATCGGGCGCCAGTTCCGGCTGTCCGCGGAAGTGGCTTCCCCTTCGCAGCAGGTCAGGACGGAACGCTCCGGCAGCTTCGGGGAACTCCCCAGCGATCTCGCCACCCCGCTTGCCCTGGTCATCAACGAACTGGTGACCAACGCCGTGGAGCACGGCCTCGAGGGGAGGGCGGGAACAGTGTGGCTCGTTGCCGACCGGTCCGAAGGGGACGACGGCGAAGAGCTGACGGTCACCATTGCCGACGACGGCGTGGGCCTTCCGCAGACTCCCCATGTGGAGGGCCTCGGCCTGCAGATTGTGCGGACGCTCGTCACCAGTGAGCTGGGCGGCACCATCGCCTGGGAACGCCGCGAGGGCGGCGGGACCGAGGTCAAGATCCGGCTTAGCCTGGCCGGCAAGTAGGAGCCGGCGTCCGGCCAGTGGTCGCCGCAGGCGGAATGGGCGTGAAACTGACAGAGGCCCCGGGAGAATCCATTTTCGGATTCTCCCGGGGCCTCTTTTTCGCCGGTTGGGTCGTCGCCGGTGCTGTGGGTTTTTAGGAAGCGCGGCGTGCGCGGGCGGCGCGCCGTTTGAGGGCGCGGCGCTCGTCTTCGCTCATGCCGCCCCAAACACCGGCGTCCTGGCCGGATTCGAGGGCCCACTGCAGGCAGGTGTCGACAACGGGGCACCGGCGGCAGACGCTCTTGGCTTCCTCGATTTGCAGCAGGGCCGGTCCCGTATTCCCGACGGGAAAGAACAGTTCCGGGTCCTTGTCGAGGCACGCTGCGCGGTTACGCCAATCCATGCTGATCAGTTGCTCCATTTCTGGGAAGTGCCTTTGTGAAATTATTCACTAGTGGCTACAAAGGAAAAGGGCCCTCTGGGCCCCCTTGGTCATCTGCATCAAGCCTGTCATGTTAACGCTGTGTAAACAAGGGGTAATAACGGCTGATATCCCCTGAAACCTGAGCGATGCATCACAGTGGCGGCTCTGGCCCTCACCAGTGTCCGACTATGTCCGGTAGGGTGCCAGTGTGTCAAGACCCCCGGTAAACCCAGCAGGTACCCCGTCCTCTTCCGATGATTCCGGCAGCGGACCCGGGCACGTGGCTAACGGGCGGAGGGTCCCCGTGCCGTGGGCGGCCAGGACGGTGGCGATTGTTGCGGCTGCCGAGGCTACCGCCCTCCTGGGGGCGGCCGGGTGGTATGCCTACGAACTGTTCAGCGGCAGTCCCGTATTGTCCTTCTGGGGTGCTGTCTTCACCTTGGGTCTCCTCTTGGCTTTTTCCGCCTGGCTGTACGCAGTGGCATTCTTCCTCTACCGGGGCTACCGCTGGACCAGGGCGGCCGCGCTGGTGGCCCAGTTATTCGTCCTCACCATCGGTGTGCCCACCCTAACCAGCGGCCTGGTCGTGGCCGGGCTGGTGATGCTGGTCCCCGCGGCCACCGCCATCGTTCTCCTGTTTACCACCAAGGTTGTCAGCCACGCCTCCCGCACGGGGAGTGCGCCTCCGGCCCTCTGACCTTGCTCTTCCCGTATAACTGCCCGCCATGTGCATTCCGTTGAGGCGCACTCCTGTCATCCTTCTGCTCCAGCCCACGCCACCTGGAGGGGTACGGAACCGCCGCCGGAGATGAGGGCACCGCGTCCCGGCGGGGGATTGGACTCGGTCTCGAACCGCACCCCGAAAAGATCGCCGTCAGCCATTGAACGCGGGCCGAGCAGAATCCCGGCGCCGGATGCCCTGGCATTCATGAACAGCGGAGCACGCTGGAGAAGCGCCGGACTGTAACCCGCGGTTACTACCAGGGAATAACCCAGGGCATTAAGTTGGCCCAGGCCCCTCAACGCCGATGGGGCGAGGTGGTCGGCGTCGTCAACCAGCAGCATTGTCTCCCGCGGCAAGGAGCCACTCTCGGCCTGCACCAGCATGTCCGCCCAAAAATCATCCGCGGCCCGGAGCGGCCCTTGACACCGGCACCACTGTTGCCCGGGGTTGAGTGCCTCCAAGGCGCGCAGCGTATTGCTTTTGCCGCTTCCCGGGTTGCCGAGAACTGCAACCACCCCGCTGACGGGAATATGGAGGGACGCTGCGGTGAGCTCGTCACCGGCTACTCCCAGGCAGACTTCGCCTTGCCTTGCGGGGGTTGCTGGCCGCCCGGTCCCAGGTTCGTTCGCTGGTGGTTCCTTGCTTGGGCGGGGTTGGACTGATGGAGCCTGAGCCGGTGCTGTCATTGCCGCAACTTCCCTGACCGTGATGTGCACAGGGAGGGGTGCCACCCGGAATGGTGGCACGTTGGCGGGCGGATACCCTTCACCGCCTTTGCCAGAGGATTTCGGGACTGGGCCGCGGTAGAACTGGCAAGCGGCCGGGCCGCCGTTGGAGACAGGGCCAAAGGCGGCAGCCCTCCCTTCGACGGCAGGCATGGGATGCATCCGCGGCCACATGGCGCGGCCTTCCTCCGTGGATCCGGCCGGAAAGTAGAAACGGTTGGGAACGGCGCCGAAGAACCTGGCAGTGACAAGCTCGCGCTCCCCGGAAAGCAGCAGCGTGATTCCCGCCTTGGCGCCGTCGCGGACGAGGTCATGCACCAGGTCCTCTGCCCAGGCCAGCGGTCCCGAACGGAAAGCCGAAATCCAGGAACCCCAGCCGGAGACGACGAGGACAAGAGGCACCGTGTAGGAGGCTGGATGGCCCCGCCGCTGGCCAAGCTCCCGGACCAGCCGCTCCAGGATCCGCACTCCACGCCGCAGGTCGTCAAGCCCGGCATGCGCGGCCATCCGGCCCGCGGTGACCAGCGGGAGAAAACTTCCCGCGGCGTCGAGTACATAGAAGTGGGTCTCCCCGGGACCGGTCATCAGCTTGTGGACGGCCAGTTCAAGGGCCGCCCCGGACCCGGATGCAGGACTGCCGATAAACGCTGCGTGGCCGTGGCGGACAGGGCTCCACATCAGGGCGTCCACCCGTTGCTTTTCGGGCACATCCATGAGGCCGAGGCAAACCTCGCCCGTCAGGTTCATGGGTTCCAGGAGGGAGGAACCTGGAACCGCGGAACCTGGGGATGGGCCCCCGGGGGCGGGTTCTTCCAGATCCTCCGGCAGGGGAGGGGCGACAGGCCTCCTCGGGACCTCCCTCTCCTGCTGGGTGCAGAGCCTCCGCACCATGGCCGCGAGCGGCTCCACCGCCTGCGCAGGGGTTGGCACTGGATCCGGGCCCTTGCCCGGTCCTGCTACCTGGCCGGCGAGGAAATCCGTCGTCCTGTGGACGGTCACGGCTTCGGAGTGTCCGCCTGCTGCCACTGACGCGAGGGAGGCGCCTTGGAACTCTTCGGCGGCCTCGGTCCCACGTGCCAGGAATGCCCGGCCTGGAGCGTCAACGCTGATGGCCGCAGCGCTCCTGCAATTGACGATGTCGACTGACTCCATGTCGGACTGCACGCGAAGGGCGATGCTGGATGTAACGTTTGCGCGGATGTCGGCTGTAAGCGCTCCCTGCGGCCTCTGCGTTGCCATGATCAGGTGGATTCCCAGGGAACGCCCTATAGACGCTATCCGCAGCAACTCACGCAGCACTTCCGGGGCGTCGTCAACCAGCATCCTGAACTCATCGATGACGATGACAAGGTGGGGGAGGACAAAGTCCTCCGCGTCCTTACTGGAGCGATATGCGGAAATGTCCGGTACGCGGGCCGCGGCAAGGCACCTCTCCCTGAGTTGCAGTTCGGCACGAAGTGAGCTCAGCGTCCGTTCCATTTCGGAGCTGGAAAGGTCGGTCTGCAGTCCCACGCAGTGAACGAGATCACTCAGGGGGCCAAGCCCTGAACCGCCCTTGAAATCGATGAAGAAGAAGTTGACCCGGTCCGGAGGATAGCTCAGGGCGAGTGCGACCGTGAGGCTCCGGAGCAGTTCCGATTTCCCCGAGCCGGTCGTGCCCGCTACCAGCAGGTGCGGCCCGTCGTGCTGCAGATCGATGGTCTTGGTTCCGGCACTGCTGAGGCCCAGGGGCACGGCCAGCCCGTCCTTTTGCCCGCTGGAACCCCAGCGGTGGGCGGTCGCCGCAGGACTTAACGGCAGGACGTCGTCAAGGTTGCACGCAGCAGGAACGGATCCCGACTGTTCCTTGTCCTGACGCCGCGCGCCCGCCATGCGCCGGCAGAAACCAGTGAAGACGTCCTCCGGCACGAGGTCAGGAACAAAGACGGTTTCGCAGGGATCCTGAAACAGGACCGACCCGCGTTCGGAAAGAAAGACGTCGGGCGTGCGACATTTCCCGTCGTCAGCCGTGAAGTGGAGCACTTGCCATCCCCGTTGGATCGCAGCGTCCCGTATGAAGGCGTCAGCGGCACTCGCAGAGCTTTCCCCCCGCAGCAACAAGACTGCGCGCTCGCAGCCGTGGGGATGATTGCTGTTCACAACACTGAGGGCGGCCTGCGGTGTTGCAGTGAGTGTCACCCTGGGCAGATACCGGGCGGCGAGGGGCACGCTTGCCGGGTTTCCATGAAGGAGGACGTGCGTCGTGCCTGCGCTTGGATACGCAGCCAGCTGCATAAGAAGCGAGCGGATGGCACCCTCAGTGGCGGACCGCGGACCGCCAACGGTGGTGAGCCTGCGGTCCGGGTCGAGGACGACGGGCACCCGTCCTGCCGGTGGAACCGCTGGACCGGCGCCGGCCGGTTCAATCCTGACATTGGCAGCCTGGTCAGCCTGGCCCAGCCGCAACCAGACGCCTCCGGCGGGGCCAGGAGCGGACGTTTCCTTGGCTCGTGGTGCTGCCAATGCTACGAGGGACAGGGGCGGGGCACTCTGGCGTCGCCGTTCCCTGTCTTCCGCAACCGCGGCCTCCAGGGCGCCTGACAATTCACGTCGCTGCCGCCGTCCGCTGGCAACCGGAACCAGGATAGAGAATGCGGAAGCTGCGGAAAAGGCAAGGAACATCCACATCCCCGTGAGAACGGCCAACAGCACCCCGAGTGCCAGCGGAAGAACCGCGGTCAGAACCAGTACTGCCCGGTTCCCGGCGTCAACGCGGGCGGCCACGACGATGGGCTCCGATACGGACTGTCCTGCGTCTGCAAGTGCCCGGCCGGGTGGGTCTGCAAAAACCAGCGACAGGTTCGATTGCCCGCATCTGATGCTGGAAGCTGTGGAGATGACCTTTGCGCGGATCCTTTCGCCGTCGACATAGGTGCCGTTGGCACTGTCCAGGTCAATCAACAGGATGTCGGTGTCCGTGACCACCACCCGTGCGTGTTCACGCGACAGCTCCGGGTCCGGGATGACGATCCGGGTGCCGCTTCTGCCGATGCTGTAGTTGCCGCGCCGTAACGGGACCACTGTTCCCGCTGCTGCCCCGCTGTCGATCGCGAGAGCCAGGGGAGCTGCAGCTTCCTGTGCGGGCCGGAGGCGCGGACGTCGACCCGAAGGGGTGGTGCCGCCGTCGACAAGGATCGCTCCCTCGACAAGCGGCGGTACTCCGAGGTTCAGGGAACGGAGGTCTTCCCCAGCTACGGTGATGACGCCCGCAGAGAACTTCCGCACCAACTGCTCGTGGATTTCGGCGCCTGCAGTAGTGGCCGGGGCGTCGATGGACAGTTCCACGGGCAGCCGGTCTCCTGAAGATCCCGGGCCGCCAACCAGCGTGCAGTTGAGTGTCATGGGTGATGATCCTTCGTGCATGTCTTCACACGCTAGGCACGGCAGGCAGCCTCGGGCAGGCTCTTCACGAGCTATGTGGATAAAGGTGTGGTTTCCCGGGCTGCAGGGAACGGGGCAGCCCGGTTACGATCACTACATCCTGGGCCTGGTCAGGTGGTCCGACAGCAGCGGAGGAATCCCCTTTGAACATGATCGCTGACAGCGCGGACGTCGATGCCGCCGCTCATATCGGGTTTGGCAGCAAGGTATGGCATCTCGCCCAGATCAGGGAGGGGGCGCGCCTGGGGGAGAACTGCGTAATAGGCCGCGGCGCGTACATCGGGCCGGGCGTCGTGCTGGGGGAGAACTGTAAGGTCCAGAACTATGCACTGGTGTACGAGCCCGCAGTCTTGGAGGCGGGAGTCTTCATCGGCCCGGCGGTGGTATTGACCAACGATGTTTTTCCCCGTGCCGTAACACCCGAGGGCAGCCTGAAGACGGAGGAGGACTGGAACAAAGTGGGCGTCACCATCCGGCAGGGAGCCGCCATCGGCGCCCGGGCCGTCTGCATAGCACCCGTGACTATCGGGGCGTGGGCGATGGTGGCGGCAGGCGCCGTCGTCAGCAAGGATGTGCCGGACTATGCCCTCATGGCGGGGGTGCCAGCCCGACGAATCGGATGGGTCGGGAAGGCGGGCAGGCCTCTCAAGCAGGAGGGCAGGCAGTGGATCTGCCCGGAAACGGGGGAGGCCTACCTCGAGGGCGGCGGAGTGCTGCGCCCCTCCTGACGGCGGCCTGTGTGCCGCCTCACAGCGTGCAGGATGATTCGACGGGCCCTGCGGTCCCTCGGGTAGGCTGGAGCAGCAGACAATGCGCATCTTTGCGCTGCCCGCATTCGAACCAGGAGATTTTGTGACCGCTGACCTCGTCATCGTAGGGTCCGGCTTTTTTGGCCTGACAATCGCAGAACAGGCCGCCACCGAGCTCGGCCTGAAGGTCGTCGTCATCGACCGCCGCCACCACATCGGCGGCAACGCGTACAGTGAAAAGGAAGAACAGACCGGGATTGAGATCCACCGGTACGGCGCCCACCTTTTCCATACCTCCAATGAGCGGGTGTGGGAGTACGTCAACAGGTTCACCACCTTCACGGACTACGTGCACAAGGTCTATGGCGTCCACAAGGGCGAGGTCTACTCACTGCCCATCAACCTGGCCACCATCAACCAGTTCTTCCGGGCCAACCTCACACCGGGCCAGGCCAGGGACCTCATCCAGGAACAGGCCGGTGAGCTGGCGGGAACCGACCCCCAGAACCTGAACGACAAGGGCATCCAGCTGATCGGCCGCCCACTCTACGAGGCCTTCATCAAGCACTACACCGGCAAACAGTGGCAGACGGACCCCAAGGACCTGCCGGCAGGTATCATCTCCAGGCTGCCCGTGCGCTACAACTACGACAACCGGTACTTCAACGACAAGTACGAGGGCCTGCCCACCAACGGCTACACTGCCTGGATTGAGCAGATGGCAGCGCACCCCAACATCGAGGTGCGGCTGAACACCGACTTCTTCGATGAGTCCCATGAGTACAGCAAGGACAAAGTGGTGGGCAACATTCCCGTTGTCTACACCGGGCCGGTTGACCGGTATTTCGACTATGCCGAAGGTGACCTCTCCTGGCGCACCATCGACTTCGAGCAAGAAGTCCTTGAGGTGGGCGACTTCCAGGGCACGTCAGTAGTGAACTACAACGACGACGACGTCACCTACACCCGCATTATCGAGCCTCGCCACTTCCACCCTGAGCGTGACTACCAGACCGAAAAGACGGTCATCATGCGCGAGTTCTCGCGTTTCGCGGAAAAGGGCGATGAGCCCTACTACCCGGTCAACACCTCTGCTGACAGGGAGCGACTGCTCAAGTACCGCGACTTGGCGGCGGCGGAAAAGGACGTTCTCTTCGGCGGCCGGCTGGGCACCTACAAGTACCTGGACATGCACATGGCCATCGGGTCCGCGCTGAGCATGTTCGACAACAAGATCCGGCCGCACTTCGAAAGCGGCGTACAGCTTGAAAGCGGAGGCGTGGACGCATGAGCGTTTCGACTAAAAACCAGAAGAAGGTTGCGGCCGTGGTGAATGAAAGCTCTTCGGGTAGCTGGGACACCCTGCAGCGCGTGATCCTCCCCAGCGCCAGCCAGATGGACACCGTGCCGCTGTACATGGACATGGGGACGGCGACGGGTATCCAACTGCCAACTGCAGGGGATGGGGACGGGAAAGCCGGTAAGGGCCGAACTATCAGCAGCCCCACCAAAGAAGCCCACGTGGAGGATTTTCTTTCCCGGCATTCAACTTCGGTCCGCTCTGGTGAACGGGTGTCCTTTGGTACATACTTCAATGCCTTCCCGGCCAGCTACTGGCGACGGTGGACCACCGTGAACAAAGTCCGGTTGCAGGTGCGGACCCAGGGCGCCGGCTCGGTCATCGTATATAAGTCGAACGCGCGCGGGTCCCTGCAGCGTGTGGACACCCGACGGGTTGAGGGCACAACAGAGAGCACATTTGAACTTTCGCTCGCGCCCTTTGGCGATGGCGGATGGTATTGGTTTGATTTGCTCGCCGGCACGGAGCCGCTGATCATGCTCGACGCCGAGTGGCAGGGCGCTGCGGTCAAAACAACGCCGGGGTCCGTTACGCTCCAAATCACCACTCTGAACAAGACGGACTTCTGCCTGAACAACCTGCGGCTCCTGGCGGAAAGCGCAGAAGCTCTCGCTCATGTGCAGGAGATCCTGATTGTCGACCAAGGGACGCAGAAACTTGCCGACGCTGATGGGTTCGATGAGGTTAAGGGATCTCTGAACGGCAAGCTGCGCATCATCAACCAGTCCAACCTCGGCGGGTCCGGCGGCTTTGCCCGCGGCATGTTCGAAGCTGTTGAGAACGGCAGCGATTACGCCTTGCTCATGGACGATGACGTGGTGGTCGAACCGGAGAGCATTATCCGCCTGCTGACTTTCGCGGACCGGTGCAAGACGCCCACGCTCGTGGGCGGTCACATGTTCGACCTTTACAACCGTACTGTCCTGCACACCTTCGGTGAAGTCGTGAACCCGTACAGGTTCCAGCCGTCCCTGCCCAGCGAAGACATGATCCTGGGCCATGACTTCCTGTCATCAAACCTGCGGCAGACCCCGTGGCTGCATAGGCGTTGTGACGTCGATTACAACGGTTGGTGGATGTGCCTTATCCCCACTCAGGTAATCCGTGAAATCGGACTGTCACTCCCTCTCTTCATTAAGTGGGATGATTCCGAGTACGGGTTGCGGGCCAAGGCGGCAGGCTATCCCACAGTATCCTTGCCCGGCTCAGCTGTCTGGCATGTTTCCTGGATTGACAAGGACGACCTTGTCGGTTGGCAGGCTTACTTCCATGCCCGGAACAGGGTAGTGGCCGCGCTACTTCACAGCCCTTACGAGTTCGGCGGCCGAGTCATCAAAGAGTCGCAATACGCCGACGTCAAACACCTGGTTTCGATGCAGTACGCCACGGCGCAGGGCCGGCAGTGGGCTTTGGAGGATGTGCTGAGGGGTCCGGACGCCCTTCCTGGGCTGCTGTCAGCGAAGCTGCCCGAGATCCGCGAGATGATGTCCGCGCACTCGGACGCTGTGTTCCGTCCTGATCCCGAGGACTTCCCGGCTCCAAAGATGGACAAGCCGCCCCGGCGTGGACACGGTCCGTCGCAGCCTGGAAAGCTGACTCTTCTTCCGTGGGCGGCCAAGACAGTTGTCCGGCAGCTGGCAAGCCCGGTCAAGGGCACCAGCGCAGAGCGGCCGCAGACGACCATTGCGCATCAGGACAACCGCTGGTGGCGCATGGCGCAGTTTGACAGCGCTGTTGTGTCCAATGCCGAAGGCACAGGGGCATCGTGGTACCGCCGCGATCCCAAGCGGCTGAGGAAGATGCTGGCCGAGAGCACACGGCTTCACTCTGCCCTGCTCAAGGAGTGGCCCGCACTTAGCAAAAAATACAAAGCGGCCGTCTCGGAACTCACCTCTATGGAGTCCTGGAGGAAGACCTTCGAGCAACACACCCAGAACGAGATCAAGTGAGCGCAATCGCATCCGGCGAGTTGACCACCCCTGGACTCGGAGGGGGCCTGCGGGACATCAGGCAGTCGGGCTTCCTGCTCAAACTGCTGGTTCGGAAAGAACTCAAGGTCCGCTACCGCGGCTCCGTGCTTGGTCTGCTTTGGTCGTACGTGAAACCGGGCGTGCAGTTCATCGTCTTTTACGTGGCTTTGGGAGTTTTTCTCGGTCTTGAGCGAAGTGCACGGAACCCGGAGGGGTTGGCAAACTATGCCGTATACCTTTTCTCCGGCATAGTGCTGATCAACTTCTTTTCGGAAGCTTTGGGCAACGCCGCAAGATCCATCGTGAATAACGGGAACCTCATCAAGAAAATCTATCTTCCCCGTGAGCTCTTCCCCGTAGCTTCCGTATGGGTTTCGGCGGTCCACTTCTTCCCCCAGTTGGTTGTGCTTGTCGTGGGGTGTGTCTTCGCCGGCTGGCACCCCAACCTTCTCCAGCTCCTCGCAGCGGTGGCCGGCTTTGCAATCGTGGCACTGCTTGCCACTGGACTTGGCCTCCTGTTTGGCGCGGCCAACGTCTACTTCCGCGATTCAGAGAACCTCGTGGACATGTTACTGATGGTGGCCACGTGGGCGTCTCCCGTGATGTACGCCTGGTCGATGGTCCAGGAGAAGCTCGGTTCGGGCTGGTTTGCCATCTATCAGGCAAACCCCATCACTATCGGAGTGGAATTGTTCCACTACGCGTTTTGGTTCCCAACAACCGATGGATCGGTTGCAATGCCGCCGAACCTCTTTGGCCTCTGGCTTCCCGTCGGGCTCGGCGTTGCCCTGGCCATCCTCATGTTGGGCCAATACACCTTTCGGCGCCTTGAGGGCCGTTTTGCGCAGGAGTTGTAAGTGCCAAAGGCAATAGAAGTTTCTGAAATCAGCAAGCAGTTCGTCCTACGCCATACCCGTTCCATCAAAGAAGCTGTCGTTTGGCTGCTCAAAGGACGCAAGGGTGACTTGTCTGAAAAGTTCCACGCTCTGAAGAACGTGTCCTTGGATGTTCAGGCCGGAGAAACCGTGGCGCTTTTGGGCCTCAACGGTTCAGGCAAGTCCACGCTGCTCAAGCACATTTCGGGGGTCATGCTCCCTGACACGGGGACGGTGAAGACGAGGGGAAGAGTTGCAGGTCTGATAGAAGTTGGAGCTGGCTTCCACCCCGATCTGTCCGGACGGGACAACGTGTTCCTCAACGGAGCCATTTTGGGCATGACCGAGCAACAGATTAAAGACCGGTTTGATGACATCGTCGAGTTCTCCGAAATCGGGCAGTTCATAGACACAGAGGTGAAGTTCTACTCCTCCGGAATGTACCTTCGGCTGGCCTTTTCGGTTGCCGTGCATACAGACCCTGAAGTCTTCCTGATTGATGAGATCCTCGCTGTCGGTGACGAGCCATTTCAGCGGAAATGCATTGATAGGATTCAAGAGCTTGCCCGCGAGGGAAAAACCCTGGTTGTAGTTAGCCACGATTTAGAGCTAGTATCTCGAATTTGTGAACGAGGCATTTTGCTAGAGCACGGAAGGGTCGCGTTCGACGGCGCCATAAGGGAAGCAGTTAACTTGTTGAGGGCTGGATAAACCCACGCTCCTCCCGATTAGCAGTAAGCAGGTGTGATTTTGGCAGTCTGGAATGCTGCGGTGGTGCCGTTTTTAGCGGCGATTCTTATTCTTTTGGTGCCGGGCCTTGTGGTAGCGATTATTGGAGGTTTCAGAGGGCTAGGTGCTGCTGCTTTGGCACCTTTGATTGGAATCGGCGTGCTCAGCGTGTCTGCGCTTGTCGCCCCCTTCCTAGGCATCCGATGGGGAATATTGGCGGCCGTACTGGGGACCGCGCTGACGGCCTTGGCCACGCTTATTTTACGAATGATGTTGGCTCGGCGATTTGACTGCAAGATCTCGGCGATCTCGACTGGATTTGGGGTAACGCCTGCAGCCGTGATTGGACTGGCCGTCGGCGGATCAGTGATCCTTTATCGTCTGCTGCGGATTTTTGGGAGCCCGGATTTCGTATCGCAAACCGCCGATAATGTATTTCACCTGAACGCTGTTCGCTACATTATTGACACAGGGAATGCTTCGTCACTGAGCCTCGGAGCTGCAGGGGGCAGTGCACCATCCTTCTACCCAGGTGCTTGGCACGGGTTGGCGGCCCTCATAGCCGTCGTATCCGGGTTTTCGATCTCGGCCTCCGTGGCAAGTTTGAACTTGGTAATAGGGGCGGTTGTGTGGCCCCTTTCGATGTGGTACCTATGCCGAACCCTCTTTGGCGGCTCAACCATCATGAATATTGGTTTTAGCGTCCTCGTCTCTGCCTTTTCCGCTTTTCCATATTTGTTGATTGATTGGGGCGTTTTATACCCCAACTACCTAGGGATGGCCGTTTTACCAGCGGCAACGGCCTTAGTACTAACCATCGTGCGGAATGGTCTTCCTGTGAAGCCGCATAGCGTCATGTTCGCATGGGTAGCGCTCGTAGGATTAGCAGGAGCCAGTCTGGCCCATCCCAACACCATCATCTGCTTAATCGCGACTCTAGTGCCTTTCCTTTTGGGCCGCATACTGAGGCCGTCAGTCATACGCGCGGTACGCGAGAGGTCGATTCAGCGACCTGGCCTCAAAATTGCTCTGACACTGTTGCTGTCATTAGTTCTGGCGGCCCTTTGGCTGGTCCTGCGCCCCTTTCCGATTACCTCTTACCAAATAACGTGGCAACCCTACCAAAGCACTGCCCAGGCAGTGGGTGAGGCTTTCCTTGCAGCCCATTCGGCCAAAGGAGCCTCTTGGGCCTCCGGCGTCCTCCTGGTTATGGGACTTGTAGCTGCCATAAAACATCGAAGTCATCGTTGGCTGCTCGTCGCCTTTGCCGGTTGGACTTTGCTGTTCGTCGCCGTCACCGGTTGGGCGCCGTCGATGCTTCGCGCCTTCCTGACCGGCGGATGGTTCGACGATTACAAGAGGATTGCCGCCGGCCTGGTGATGGTGGTCATGCCGCTGTCGCTTCTTGGCTTCATAGTGGTCGCGCGGCGCCTTGATAGGGCTTTCGCTAAATTCAACCTACGAAGGTCGACCGTCTGGACTTTATCGGCTGCTTTGCTCGTCGCCGTTCCTACACTTTATGTCTCACAGACTGGCCCAATACGGGATGCGGCGATCTCAGCAAAGACCAACTACAGCCTTCGTCCGGGATCTCCAATAATGTCTCTAGACGAATTTAAGCTCTACAGCGAGCTCCCTGAACTGGTGCCAGCCGATTCCGTTATAGCCGGAAATCCGTGGGACGGTAGCGCATGGGCATACTTCGTCTCCGGACGGCATGTGCTGTATCCGCACGTGCTGGCCGCAATGAATGACGATAAAGAGCTAATCGCAAAGTCATTCCGCGATGCCTCCGTAAACCCCGCGGTTTGCGCGGCAGCCGAGCGTCTGCATGTCGACTACGCCATTAATTCCGATGAACTTATCTACCTCCCAGGAAACCCAAATAATCAAGCCTATCCAGGGCTCGCGCACCTGGAGCAAGCACCCGGCTTTCAGCTAGTGGCGCAAGTGGGTTCCAATCGACTCTATAAGTTGACGGCCTGCTGAGGAGCAAAATGTCGGGCATGCCCTTGCCGTGGGCAGGTGGTGTTCGGTATTGGCGCGCCTTGCCCGCGGAAGCTGCGTTTGAATGGGGGCAGGAAGCCTGGTGAGGGGGCTCTTGGCGGTTGGTGGGGAATCCCCGCGAACCGCGAAGAGCCGGTTATCGTTCTTTGAATCCACGCCGCAGGTCCCGCGCCGGGCCCCCTCCACCAGCCGGCTGCGGGACCAGCTCGTGGACGCCGTGATCCGCTCCGGCCGGGCCGTGTCGGAGACCGCCGCCGGCTACGCCGTGTCCTGGTGGATGGTCCGGGCCGCCGTCCCCGAAGCGTGCCTGCTGCGGCTGGCCGACCTGGACAAACTCACCCGCGGATGCTCGGCATCGACGAACACCGGTTCCGGTCCGTGCGCTACTTCCAGGACTGTCAATGGCCATTAGTTTCTGCCCACTGACGGTCAGTTAATGTGCCCGCTGGTGGCCAGTAAAACTGCCCGGTGATGGCCAACAGATCTGCCCACTGAGGGTTTCGGCGGGTGTTGGCCATCTTGGGGGTTGTTAGTTCAGTTGGGTGACTCCTTTCCCGGCGAGGGCTTGGGTGAGGCGGATGGAGTCGCCGGTGGTTTGGCAGACGTGGGCGTGGTGCAGGAGCCGGTCCACTGTTGCCGTGGCTAGGGTTTTGGGCATGAGTTCGTCGAAGCCTGCCGGGTGGAGGTTCGAGGAGATCGCGACGGAGCGTTTTTCGTAGGCTGCGTCCACGACCCGGTAGAGGCCTTCGGCGGCGTCGGTGGCCACCGGGAGCAAACCGATGTCATCGATCACGACGAGTTCGGCGCGCAGTATCCGGGCGACGGCCTTGGTGACGCTGTCGTCGGTGCGGTGGGCTCTGATCAGGGCGCCGAGGTCCTCGAGCCGGAACCAGGCCACGCGCATGCCGGCTTCGACGGCTTGCTGACCGAGCGCTTTGAGGAAGAAGGTTTTCCCGGTGCCGGAGGGTCCGCAGACAACGAGATTTTCCCGTCGTCCGATCCATTCCAGGGTGCGCAGGGCCTGCTGGGTCGGCGCCGGAATGGAGGAGACGCCGGGGTCCCAGGCGTCGAAGGTTTTCCCTGTCGGGAAGCCTGCTGCCTTGCGGCGGGTGGCGAGCATGGACCGGGCCCGGCCGGCGGTTTCTTCGGTGAAGAGGGCCTTGATGATCTCGGTCGGTTCCCAGCGTTGGGCTCGCGCCGTCGCGATTAGTTCCGGAGCCAGCGCCCGGGCGTGGGGCATTTTCAGCTGCCGCATGAGCGCTTCGAGTTCTGCCGGCAGCGGCGGGGCGGTGGTGGTGACGGGGCTCATCGGTTCTGCTCCTTCACAACGGCGGGTTTAGTGCCCAGGCCGGCCCAGGCGCTGGTGCCCTGGGTCAGGGACCGGGTCTCGTCCGCGGCGTGGGTGGTGGTGCGCCGGATGTTCGCGTTCAGGATCGAGGGTAGGTCACCGTGGGCGAAGCGGCCATGCAGCGCGGCGTCGCCCAGGGCCCGGTCCACCGCCTCGGTGCCGGCGATCTTGGCCAGGGTCACGGCCTCAGCCATTTTCACGTTCATCCTGCCCGTTCCTGCCGCGGCGGCCTCGACGAGCCAGGTTCTGGCCCCGGTTCCGATGGCCAGGAACTCGGCCTCCCCGGCGGTGCGTGCCTTCACGGCGTAATCGCCCGGGATCCTGGTCCTGGTTCCGGGGAAGTGCTCGTCGTTGATGGCAGGGCTGCCGGGCCTGGCCCGGTGATGTCGGGCGACCTCGACGGGGCCGGCGGGGCCGTGGTGGACGATGATGACCTGTTCGTC
>NZ_JBQCMK010000001.1:474983-618803 GCF_051965175.1 Arthrobacter sp. SAFR-044 | reverse complement strand
GGCACAATCAACCAATTACATACATAATCGGTATCAACAAACTTGGCACACTATTGAGTTCTCAAACAACAGACACATTCGAATATTCCCGGAACAATTCAAAAAGAATTTCGTTTTCCGTATTTCTTCGCTGCGATGTTTTTATCTTATTTCATTCATATTCGCTTTTGCAAATCCGGTTGTTTTCCCGGAATTCACTCAGTAGAATGAATCCGCCCAGCAGAATGGGAAGCATTCTTCGTTCCATGCACCGCATGGCCGAGAATTGCTTCTCAATATCAGTTGGGGGTTTGTCACCACTCAGCGGCGGCGACTCAGAAAACAATACACGCCCCTCCGCGGCCGCGCAAATCGGCCGCCGAGGGGCGTGCAGGTGGTAGGTTTCGCTCCCGCGGTTACGGGACCAGTACCTCCACGGTGGCAAGGTTCTTCTTGCCCCTGCGCAGGAGCAGGTACTGGCCATGCAGGAGCTCCGACTCGGAAATCACAGCTTCCGGATCCGACACTTTCTCGTTGTTCACGTAGGCTCCGCCTTCACCCACGGTCCGGCGTGCGGCGGACTTGCTTTCGGAAAGGCCGGACGCCACCAGCAGGTCCACAATGCCCATCTCATCCACCTGGACAGTGGTGGAGGGAAGTTCGGAGGTTGCAGCCTGGAGGGTGGCCTTGTCCAGGGCGGTCAGGTCCCCGTTGCCGAACAGCGCTGCCGAGGCGGCAATCACCTTCTCCGTTGCTTCAACGCCGTGCACCAATGACGTCACTTCGAAGGCAAGCTTCCGCTGCCCCTCACGGGCGAACGGACGCTCCGCCACTGAAACGGCAATCTCTTCGATCTCGGCGCGGGTCAGGAACGTGAACACCTTAAGCCGGTCCACCACATCGGCGTCCGCGGTGTTGAGCCAGAACTGGTAGAACGCATACGGGCTGCACATGCCGGCATCGAGCCAGATGGCGTTGCCCTCGCTCTTGCCGAACTTGGTTCCGTCGGAGTTCGTGATGAGCGGCGTTCCAAGGGCATGGACGCTCTTGCCCTCCACCTTCCGGATCAGTTCCGTGCCGCTGGTCAGGTTGCCCCACTGGTCCGAGCCGCCGGTCTGCAGCACACAGCCGTAGTCGCGGTACAGCTGCAGGTAGTCCATGCCCTGCAGGATCTGGTAGCTGAATTCGGTGTAGCTGATGCCTTCATCCGAGTTCAGGCGGGATGCCACGGCGTCCTTGCGCAGCATGGTGCCCACGCGGAAATGCTTTCCCACTTCACGCAGGAAGTCGATGGCGCTCAGCGGCGCCGTCCAGTCCAGGTTGTTCACCATCCTGGCAGCGTTGTCCCCGTCGAAGCTGAGGAAGCGCTGCACCTGGGCCTGGAGGTAGCCAACCCACTCCGCCACGGTGTCCTTGGTGTTCAAGGTGCGTTCCGCCGTCGGACGCGGGTCCCCGATCATGCCGGTGGACCCGCCCACCAGGCCGAGCGGCTTGTGTCCAGCCAGCTGAAGCCGCCGCATGACCAGGAGCTGTACCAGGTTGCCCAGGTGCAGGCTCGGCGCGGTGGGGTCGAAGCCGCAATAGTACGTGACCGGCCCGTTGGCGAGGAGCTTTTCGAGCTCGGCTTCATCGGTGGAGACATGGACGAGCCCACGCCACTTCAGTTCCTGCCAAATGTTGGCGAAAGTGGGGTCGTTGCGCTGCGGTTCGAGGTTGTTCAGTTCTGGCACGCTTCCTAAGTTAGCAGTAACGCCGGTGGCCCTGTCAGCCGGCAATTCCGGCGGGCACGGGTTGCGCCGCAATCAGCCGCAGCCGTTGCGTGGCGCGGGTCATTGCCACGTAGAGGTCCCCCACTTTGCCGTGTTCGTGGTTGAGCATTACGGACGGTTCCAGGACCACGACGCCGTCGAACTCCAGGCCCTTTGCCTCGCGCGGGCTGATGACCACGATGTCCTGCTCGTAGCTGCCGGCACCGGTTCCGATCCTGCGACCGTAGACGGCACGGAGGGCCGCCGTTGCCTGGGGCAGGAGGTCACCGTCGGCAATCACGGCGAGCAGGCCGCCGTCGAGCGCTTCAAGTTCCTCCGGAAGAACCTCGACCAGCCGGTCCACGATGCCGCCGGCGGAGACTTCGTCGATGATGGGCTCCCAGCGGCCCTCGCGGACGGCCTTGGGCGCTGAGACCACCAGGCCCGCGGCGTTGGCCATACGGACGGCGGCCTCGGCGATCTGCGACGGCGTGCGGTAGTTGACGGTCAATTCCTCCAGCTGCCAGCGGTCACCGAACATCGGGGCCAGCGCCCCCTGCCAGGAATTGGCGCCGGCAACGGAGCTGGTCTGGGCGATGTCGCCCACGATGGTGAAGGACTTCAGCGGGCAGCGGCGCACCAGCAGCCGCCATTGCATGGGCGAGAGCTCCTGCGCCTCATCCACCACAATGTGCCCGAAGGCCCACGTGCGGTCGCTCGTGGCGCGTTCGGCCGCCGTCTGCCGGGATTCCTGCTCGCGGTTCTGCTCCGCCAGTTCTTCAGCGGACATCAACGGATCAACGCCGGCGGCCTCCATGTTCACCAGGGTCTGCTTTGCATTGGCCAGGTCGCGGACACGGTCGTGCTCCTGCTGTGCCAGCCCCCGCCCTGCCGCGGGGTCCAGCTCGCCGAGCAGTTCGGCGGCCTCGTCCAGCAGCGGGACATCGGATTCGGTCCACGGAGCATCGGCGGGGCGCTGCAGCAGGGCCCGCTCGGCCGGGCTCATGTTGGGGGTGCAGAACTCCAGGATTTCCGGCTTGCTGAAGAGATCCGAGATCAGCTTCTCCGGCGTCATGGGCATCCAGCACAGGTTCAGGGCGATCCGCACGTCGCGGGCGGTCCGGACGTCTTCGGCCAGGTACGAACGATCCGCGTTATTGCCGATGTTCCCGGCCTCAACGAGTTCGGTCATCTGCTCTGTCAGTTCGCGCAGCAGGATCTTCACGAACGTCACGCGGGCCTCGTTGTACGGCTTGCCGGTGGCGCGGGCGCGTTCCCGGGCGCGGCGGACCTGCCGGGGCGTGAGGGTGAGCTTGCGGCCATCCACCTCAAGGATCCGGTTCTGGGCGGGGACGCGCATGCGGTTGGAGACGGCGTTGGCCACGATGGCGGCCATGTCCAGGCGCCCCTTGATGGCGGCGACGTCGGCGTCTGTTTCGGGCACGGCGTGGATGCCGGGCATCAGGCGGCCGACGCTGGCCATGACCACGCCCGTCTCACCCAGCGAGGGCAGCACCCGTTCGATGTATTTCATGAACGACGACGACGGCCCCACCAGCAGCACGCCCGCACTTTTGAGGCGGTCACGGTGGGTGTAGAGCAGGTAGGCGGCGCGGTGCAGGGCCACGGCGGTCTTGCCCGTGCCGGGCCCGCCCTGGACGACGACGGCGCCGGAGATCGAGGAGCGGATGATCCGGTCCTGCTCCGACTGGATGGTACTGACGATGTCCGACATGCGGCCGGTCCGCTTGGAGTTCAGCGCGGCCAGGAGGGCGCCTTCGCCCTGGAGGGATTCATCGTCCGTCAGCATCCCGGCATCCAGGACGTCGTCCTCGATGGCCTTCACTTCGCGGCCCTGGAGGATCAGGTGCCGGCGTCGGCGCACGCCTTGCCGGTCAAAGGCCGTGGCCTGATAGAAGTGTCCGGCTTCGGGGGCACGCCAGTCCACCATGAGCCGCTGCAGGTCCTCCGTGGTCAAGCCGATGCGGCCGATGTACTGCGCTTCGCCGGAGTCCAGGTCCAGGCGGCCAAAAACCAGCCGGTCATCCACCGCGTCCAGCTGCGCCAGGCGGTCCTCATACAGTGCCGCGAAGGCGTCACGTTCCGAAACGTTCTGCATGGTGCCCACGGCTCCGGCACGACGGACCTGCGCCAGCTGGCGGCGCTTTTCCTCCCGGAGTTCCTCCAGCCGGGCGTACAGGCCGGCTACATACTCCCGTTCGTGGGCCAATTCGGCGTCAAGCATTAACGTTCCCCTATCGCAAAAGACAGACCGTCCATTCTACAACCATTTCCGTTAACGCTGGTGAAACGCGGCACCGGGCGGCCCACCGGCTGCCTGCTTCGGGGTCCGCGGCTTCGCTGCCTTGTATTTGGACACGGTGGGATCGCCGGTGAGCCAGTACCGCCAGGCGTATTCGTCCGTGCCTCCGGCGCCGGCCACCCCCACCCGGGGACCGGAACTGACCGCCCCGGCGGGAACGGAGGGAAGCTCCAGTCCGAAAGGCGGAACCAGCGCGTCGCGGCCGCTGTCCGCCGTCGTCAATCCCAGGGCTTTGGCAAGGCGGGCCGGCCCGCTGGCAAGGTCAGCGGGAGTTTTCGACGTCGGACGGCGCCGCTGGGCCAGCTCCAGCCCGTCCACTACTTCTCCTGCCCGGAGCAGCAGGGCGGACGCGACGCCGGCCGGACCGCACACGATGTTGGTGCAGTGGTGCATCCCGTACGTGAAGTAGACGTAGAGGTGCCCGGCCGGCCCGAACATGGGGGCGTTGCGCGGCGTGGGGCCGCGGTAGGTGTGGGAGCCCGGGTCCGGATGCAGGGAGTCCTCGGGCCCCATATAGGCCTCCACCTCCGTGAGCCGGATGGACACGGTGCCGTCCCGGGACTCGTGGGTGAGCACGGCACCGAGCAGCTGCGGTGCGAGTTCGCGGGCGTCCGCGGACAGGAAGTCCCGCAGTCGTTCCATTGCCCCAGTGCTTTGGTTCATTGGTTGACCTTACCCAGATGGCGCCCGTTTCATCCGAACCCTGAACCGGGCCCCGCGCTGGTTTTTCACTCCCACGGCCATGTCCGATTTCCGCTAGTAGCAGTGTCCGGCGGCTGGCAGGATGGAGGAATGGACTTCTGGCAGCGCTACCGGGCAATCGATGCCCGCGATACCCGCTTCGACGGCCAGTTCTTTACGGCCGTCCGCAGCACGGGGATCTACTGCCGCCCGTCATGCCCTGCCCGTACCCCCAAGGCATCGAACGTGACGTTTTACGAGACGTCCGCCGCGGCGCACGAGGCAGGCTACCGCGCCTGCAAGCGCTGCCTGCCGGAGGCGGTGCCGGGCACCCCGGCCTGGAACGTGCGGCAGGACGTGGCGGGCCGTGCGATGCGCCTGATCAACGATGGCGTCATCAACCGCGACGGGGTGTCGGGCCTTGCCGCCCGCCTGGGGTATTCGCCGCGCCAGCTGAACCGGATCCTCGGCCAGGAACTTGGCGCCGGCCCCTTGTCATTGGCCCGCGCCGCGAGGGCCCAGACTGCCCGCACCCTGCTGGTTTCAACATCGATGAAGCTCGCCGACGTCGCCTTTGCGGCAGGCTTCAGCAGCGTCAGGCAGTTCAACGAGACCATCGCCGAGGTGTTCGATATGACTCCCACTGCGCTCCGGCGGACGGTCCGGCACCCTTCGCCCGGCACTGGTGCCACAGCCCTGACCCTGGGCCTGCCCTACCGGCCGCCTTTCGACCCGGGCATCTTCTCCTTCCTGGCGGTCCGCGCCATCCCTGGCGTCGAGGACGGCACATCCACTTCCTATGCCCGGACGCTGCGGCTCCCCCACGGCGACGCGCGCTTCAGGGTGGAGTACGACGACGGCGCCCGGGAACGGCCGCTGACCCTCACCATCGGCGCGGTGGACCTCCGCGACCTTCCGGCGCTGCTCAGCCGCGTCCGCAGGCTGTTCGACCTGGACTCGGACCCGGAGGCGATCGACGGCACGCTTGCCGCCGATTCCAGGCTTACCGGCTCCGTTGCCGCCGCACCAGGGATGCGCCTGCCTGGCGCTGTGGATCCGCAGGAACTTCTGATCCGGGCCATGGTGGGCCAGCAGATCACGGTGGCGGCAGCCCGGACGGCCTTGACCCAACTGTCGGCGGCGGGCGGTCCCAGCAGCGCACCCGGCGACGGCCTGGACCGGCTGTTTCCCACTTCGGCGGAAATCTCGGCGGCGGAACACCTGCTTCGCGGTCCAAAGCGCCGGACCGAGTCGCTGTTGCACGCTGCGGACGCTATGGCCAACGGGCGCCTGGAGTTCGGCTACGGCGGCGACCTCCCAAGCCTCACCGCGGCACTTTTGCCGCTCCCCGGCGTCGGGCCTTGGACCGTGGGGTACGTCGCCATGCGGGTCCTGGGCGCCCCGGACGTTTTCCTTGCCAACGACGCCGCCGTGCGGAACGGGATCCGCACCCTCGATAATGGGACCAACGACCTGAGCCCGGACTTCCGGGAGACCAGCCCGTGGCGCTCCTACGCCACCATGCACCTCTGGCGTGCCGCCGCCCGGCCCGCCGCAAGAACCACCATTCCCGCGAAAGGGACGCCATGAAAGCCCAACTGCTGCAGCTGTCCACGCCGGACGGTCCATTTACTGTCCTCGCCCACGACGGCGTGGTCCTTGCGTCCGGATGGACGGCCAGCCTGTCTGAACTGACCGGCCAGGTCCATCCTGCGCTGCGGCCTGACGCCGTGGAAGAGGCAACGGACCTCGGCGGGATCTCATCCGCCGTGGAGGCCTTCTACGCCGGTGACCCCGCCCCGGCCATGGCGGTGCCGGTCCGCCAGCAGTCCGGACCGTTCCGCGCCCACGCCTGGGATGTGCTGCGGCAGGTCAAGCCGGGCTCACCCGTCACCTACTCGGAGTACGCCGCCCTGGCCGGCAATCCGCGCGCCGTGCGGGCCGCCGCCAGTGCCTGCGCGTTCAACGCGGCTGCCCTGTTCGTGCCTTGCCACCGCGTCATCCGGACTGATGGCTCGCTGGGCGGTTTCCGCTGGGGCCTGCGCATCAAGGAGAGCCTGCTGGCCCGCGAGGCCGCCTGACCGCTCCCGCCCCCTGCCCGCGAGTTGGCATTTAGCCGCAGTATGGGGCGCCCGCATTGCGGTTAAGCGCCATCTCGCGGAGGGAGGCCGAACCGCTACTTGGGGTCCGGCATGGCCGACGGCCAGGGCAGCAGGCCGGGAAGATCGGTGCCGTCCCCGGCGGCCGTGGCCCGCAGGCTGTCCAGGGACGGCTGCCGGCCCGCGAGCCAGGCGGCGATGTCCGTCACCATTCCGCTGACGACGACGGTGCTGCCGCCGGTTCCGAGGGTCAGCGGCGGGAGTGCCACGGGCTGCAGGACCAGCCGGGTTTCCGCCGGCACGCGGGCGGCGAGGAAGTCGAAGAGGTGGGAGCAGAATGCCCTGTTCCATGTTTCGGGTCCCGCACCGGTGTCCAGGTCCGCGGTATGGATGACCAGCTCACGCCAGAGCGCCAGGCCGGCGTCGAAGATCACGCCGTCGCGGAAGGCGATGCGCGTCTGCCATTCGTCCTCCCCCAGCGCATCGAAGGCCGCCAGTGCCCGCTGCAACGCGGCCGCGACGTCCTCCCGGTGCTGCTCAAGGCTGTGCCCTGCGGCCAGATCAATGGCCCTGTTGCGGCCGTCCACACCGCCGTCGTACAGCTCCAGCGTCTCGCCGCGGCGGCCGTGTTCCACCTGGCGGGCCAAGGCATTGCAGATTCCGGCGATGTGGGCCAGGAGGTGCCCCCGGCTCCAGCCGGGAAGGGTGGAGGGAGCCTTCACGCCGCCGGCCGGAATCCGGTCCAGCCCGGCGGACAGCGTGTCCGCGGCCTTGTGCAGTTCGGCGAGGAGTTCGGCAGGCGAAGGTGAGGTCATGCGGCCAGCCTAGCCGAGCGGTCAATCCAGCGGGCTTCCGTCCGGCCCGACACGGTGGCGGACGTGCCGGCCGTCGTTGCTGGCCTGCCAGAACTCGATTTCGGCCGGCTGGACAGCGTAGAGCTGCCAGTCCGGATTGTCGCTGCCGTCGGCCCTGGGCCGCTCGTGCCAGTCGACGGCCGAGGCCTCGGCGGAGAGTTCGGTCACAGCCCCCGCCACGCGGACCTGCCGGCCCAAGGCGGGCCAGTAGAAATTCATCGCCGCGCGTGGGGACTCCGACAGTTCGCGGCCCTTGCGGGAGGTGCGGGACGTGGCGAAGTGCCAGCCGTCGTCGTCGATGTTCTTCAGGATGAGCATCCGCGAAGAAGGCTGTGCCCCGCTGCCGGACCCCGAACCTACCGTGGCCAGGCTGAATGCGTGCGGCTGCTGCTCCCCCGCGTCCAGTGCCTCGTCCAGCCACTGCTTGAAGAGCAATGCCGGGTCCTGCGGTGCGTTGTCCGGATCGAAACCGGGCAGGTCGGATGGAAAGTCGGGCAGCGTGCGAAGGAACTTGCGGAAGGTTTCGCTCATGGCCCCAGCCTAGCGGCCTCATTAAACGCCGCGAGAGGGCACTTCGCGCCAGTGTTAATGAAGAATACTGCTGCGAAGTGCCATCTCGCGGGGGACTACTTGGCGTACTCGCGGACCCCGGCCAGTTCGCCTTCCAGCGCTGCCAGCTGGCGTTCGACGGCGGCCGGTGCCGTACCGCCCTGGGAGTTGCGGCTGTTGAGCGAACCCTCCGTGGAGAGCACGGTGCGGACCTCGGGGGTGAGGTGCTCCGAGATCGCGGCGTACTCTTCATCGGTCAGGTCCCACAGCTCAACGCCGCGGGACTCGGCCTGCTTCACGGCGGCACCGGACAGCTCGTGGGCCTCGCGGAAGGGCACGCCCTGGCGGACCAGCCATTCGGCGATGTCCGTTGCCAGCGCGAAGCCCTGCGGGGCCAGCGATTCCATCCGCTCCGTGTTGAACGTCAGGGTGGCGATCATGCCGGACACGGCCGGGAGCAGCAGCTCCAGCGTGTCGGCGGCATCGAACACCGGCTCCTTGTCCTCCTGCAGGTCCCGGTTGTACGCCAGCGGCAGTCCCTTGAGCGTGGCCAGCAGCCCGGTCAGGTTGCCGATCAGGCGCCCCGCCTTGCCACGGGCCAGCTCGGCGACGTCCGGGTTCTTCTTCTGCGGCATGATCGAGGACCCCGTGGAGTACGAATCATCCAGGGTCACGAAGGAGAACTCCTTGGTGGCCCAGAAGATGACTTCCTCGGAGATCCGGGACAGGTCCACGCCGATCATCGAGCAGACCCACGCGAACTCGGCGAAGACGTCGCGGGATGCGGTGCCGTCGATCGAGTTGTGCACGGCGGAGAAGAATCCGAGGTCGGCAGCCACTGCTTCCGGGTCCAGGCCCAGCGAGGATCCGGCCAGTGCGCCTGAACCGTAGGGCGAAACGCCTGCCCGTTTGTCCCAGTCCTGGAGCCGCTGCACGTCGCGGAGCAGGGCCCAGGCGTGGGCCAGGAGGTGGTGGCTGAGCAGGACGGGCTGGGCGTGCTGCAGGTGGGTACGGCCCGGCATGGCGACGCCGTGGTGTGCTTTGGCCTGCTCCACGAGCGCGTCCACGGTAGCCAGGACACCACGGGCAATGATCCGTGCGTGGTCGCGGAGGAACATCCGGCCCAGGGTTGCCACTTGGTCGTTGCGGGACCGGCCTGCGCGGAGCTTGCCGCCCAGCTGGGCGCCGGCGCGCTCGATCAGGCCGCGTTCCAGCGAACCGTGCACGTCCTCATCGGATTCCGCCGGCAGGTACGCACCGGAGGCCACATCCTCGTCCAGCTGCGTCAGGGCCGCGAGCATGCCTTCCAGCTCGGCGTCGTCCAGCAGCCCGGCCTTGTGCAGCACACGGGCGTGCGCCTTTGAACCGGCGATGTCGTAGCGGGCCAGCCGCCAGTCGAAGTGCGTGGACTTGCTCAGCGCTGCGAGGGCGTCCGCGGGGCCGCCGGCGAACCGGCCGCCCCACAGGGCACCTGCGTTGGTTGCCTCCGTTTTTTGCTCAGCCACGCGGGCTACTTCCCTGCGACGCGGATGTCGCGGCCGGAGGCAACCTTGGCGGACATGCCCCACAGCTCGATGAAGCCCTTGGCCTGGGACTGGTCGAAGGTGTCACCGGTGTCGTAGGTGGCCAGCGAGAAGTCGTACAGCGAGGTGTCGGAGCGGCGGCCGTTGACGATGGCCTGGCCGCCGTGCAGGGTCATGCGGATGTCGCCGGAGACGTACTTCTGGGTGTCCTCGATGAAGGCATCCAGGGAGCGCTTCAGCGGGGAGAACCACTGGCCGTCGTACACCAGCTCGGCCCAGCGCTGGCCAACGGTGGCCTTGAAGCGGGCCTGCTCGCGCTCGATGGTGATGTCCTCGAGGTGCTTGTGTGCCGTGATCAGTGCCATGGCGCCCGGGGCCTCGTAGATTTCGCGGGACTTGATGCCCACCAGGCGGTCTTCGACGACGTCGATGCGGCCTACGCCCTGTGCACCGGCGCGGCGGTTCAGTTCCTTGATGGCCTGCAGCGGGGTGACCTTGACGCCGTCGATCGCGACGGGCACGCCGGCTTCGAAGGAGATGGTGACTTCATCCGGTGCCGGCGGGAACTCCGGGGTGGCGGTGTAGTCGTAGATGTCCTTGGTGGGGGCGTTCCAGATGTCCTCGAGGTAGCCGGTTTCGACGGCGCGTCCCCAGACGTTCTGGTCGATGGAGTACGGGTTCTTCTTGGTGGTCTCGATGGGCAGTCCCTTTTCCTCGGCAAAGGCGATGGCCTTGTCGCGGGTCAGGGCGAGGTCGCGGACCGGTGCGATGCACTTCAGGTCCGGGCCCAGGGTCTGGATGCCCACTTCGAAGCGGACCTGGTCGTTGCCCTTGCCGGTGCAGCCGTGTGCAACCGTGGTGGCGCCGAATTCGCGGGCAGCCTTCACCAGGTGCTTGACGATGACCGGGCGGGAGATGGCGGAAACCAGCGGGTAGTGGCCCTGGTAGAGGGCGTTGGCCTTCAGGGTGGGCACGCAGTATTCGTTGGCGAACTCGTCCGATGCGTCCGCGACGTAGGCTTCGACGGCGCCGCAGCCCAGGGCGCGCTGGCGGATGGTTTCCAGCGATTCGCCGCCCTGTCCGACGTCGACCGCCACGGCGATGACCTCGGCACCGGTGGCTTCACCGATCCAGCCGATGGCGACGGACGTGTCCAGGCCGCCGGAGTAGGCCAGCACAATGCGTTCAGTCACTTTAAATGCTCCTTGTTGGGGTTGTTTGGTTCGTTGTCTTCAAGCTTATTGCCCGGCTTCATCGGCGAGTTGCAGGAAGCGGGCGGCGAGGTCCGGGCCACCCAGCGGGTCGCGGGAGACCAGCAGGACGGTATCGTCACCGGCGATGGTGCCCAGGATGGACGGCATCACCGAATGGTCGATGGCCAGGGCCAGGAAGTTCGCAGCTCCAGGCGGCGTCCGGAGGACTGCGATGTTGGCGGACGCTTCGGCGGTGACCAGCAGTTCGCTGCACAGCCGGGCGAGCCGGGCATCCAGGATCTCCTGGGTGACGCCGCTCTTGGCGCCCCGTTCCCCGCCCTCGCCGGGGACGGCGTACACCAGGACGCCCTCCTTCCCGCGGACGCGGACGGCGCCCAGCTCCACGAGGTCGCGGGACAGCGTCGCCTGGGTGACCTGGACGCCGTCGTCCGCCAGCAGCGCCGCAAGCTCCGCCTGGGAACGCACGGACTGCCCGGTAAGGATGGCGGTGATGCGCGCCTGCCGGGCGGTCTTGGTGGCCGGGCTGGTGCCCGGAGAGGACGGCTGGGCGGACACTAGAACGTGCTCTCCCCTGTACCTTCAACGGGGGAAAGGCCCTCCACGAAGGCCAGGCCGGAGCGGTGCATCAGCCACGCCATCAGCGCTTTCTGGGCGTGCAGCCGGTTTTCGGCCTCGTCCCAGACGATGGACTGCGGGCCGTCGATGACGTCGGCGGAGATTTCGTAGCCGCGGTACGCGGGCAGGCAGTGAAGCACGACGGCGTCGTCCGCGGCGAGTGCCATGGCGTCCGAATCCACGGAGTAGTCCCGGAACAACTGCATCCGGGCTTCCTTCTCGGCTTCCTGGCCCATGGACACCCAGGTGTCGGTGGCCACGACGTCTGCACCCTGCAGCGCTTCCTTGGCATCGCTGGTGATGAGCACGGAGCCGCCGGTTTCCGCCGCACGCTCCTCGGCGGCCGCCACGATCTCCCCAGCCGGCAGGTAACCCTCCGGCCCGGCGATGCGGACGTGCATGCCGGCCGTGACCCCGGCCAGCAGGTAGGAGTTCGCCATGTTGTTGGCCGCATCGCCAAGGTAGCTCATGGTGAGCCCCTTGAGGTCGCCCTTGTGTTCCTTGACGGCGAGCAGGTCCGCCAGCAGCTGGCACGGGTGGTAGTCGTCGCACAGGGCGTTGATGACCGGCACCTTGGAGTTCTCCGCCATGGCCACCAGGCCTGCGTGGGCACCCGTCCTCCACACAATGGTGGAGACCATCCGCTCAAGCACCTTGGCGGTGTCCTCCACGGATTCCTTGTGCCCGATCTGCGCTTCTCCCGGGTTGATGATCAGGGCGTTGCCGCCCATGTCGGCGACACCGGTGGCGAAGGAGACCCGGGTCCGGGTGGAGGTCTTGTCGAAGATCACGGCCACGGTCTTGCGGCCGCTGCCCTCCGCGGCATACGGCTGGACGCTGTAAGGGGCAGCCTTCATGCGGGCAGCGAGTTCCAGGACCTCCGCCTGCTCGGCCGGGGAGAGGTCGGTGTCCTTGAGGAAGTGACGGGTGCTGCCAGGCACGGTACCAAGGGATGAAGCTGTGGGGTTCACTGGGCGTCCTTAGCTGCTTGGAGGATTGCCGGGAAAGCGGCGAGGAAGGTGTCGGCCTGTGCCGTGGTGAGGATCAGCGGCGGGGCCAGGCGGATGGTGCGCGGGCCCGGGCTGTTGATGATGAAGCCGGCGTCGAGGGCGGCCTGCACCACGGCCGGGGCGACATCAGCGTCCAGGTCGAAGCCGATCAGGAGTCCTTCGCCGCGGACTTCGGTGACGCCGGGGACGGCGGCCAGCGATGAGCGCAGGTGCTCCCCCACCGCCGCCGCGTTGGCCAGCACGTTCTGGCTTTCGAGGGCGTGGAGGGTGGCGAGGGCCGCCGCGGTAGCCACCGGGTTTCCGCCAAAGGTGGTGCCGTGCTGGCCTGCGGACAACAACGACGACGTCTGCTCACCAAAGGTGATCATGGCACCGATGGGGAAGCCCCCGCCCAGCCCCTTGGCCAGGGTGATGGCATCGGGGACGATGCCCGCATCCTCGCTGGCGAACCATTTTCCGGTCCGGCCGATGCCGGTCTGGACCTCGTCCAGGATGAGTAGGGCGCCCACGTTGCTGGTAGCTTCCCGCGCGGCCTTCAGGTATCCGGGCGGCAGCGGACGGACGCCTGCCTCGCCCTGGATCGGCTCCAGGAAGACGGCGGCGACGGTGTCATCCACCGCTGCCTCCAGCGCGGCGATGTCACCGAAGGGGATGTGCACCACGCCGCCGGGAAGCGGCTCGAACGGAGTCCGGTAGGCTTCCTTCGCGGTCAGTGCCAAAGCCCCCATGGTCCGTCCGTGGAAGGCGCCTTCAAGGGCGATAATTTTGGTCCGCTTGACCTGGCCTTCGCCGGTGTTGCGGCGGGCCAGCTTGAAGGCGGCCTCGTTCGCTTCGGTGCCCGAGTTGCTGAAGAACACCTTGGAGCCGGCGGGGGCGTGGGCCAGTTCCAGGAGTTTTTCGGCCAGCGCCACCTGGGTGGGGCTGGTGAAGAAGTTGGACACGTGGCCCAGGGTGGCCAGCTGGCTGGCGATGACTGAGGTCACGAACGGGTGGGCGTGGCCCAGTGCGTTCACGGCAATACCGCCCAGGAGGTCCAGGTATTCCTTGCCGTCGGCGTCCCACACCAGGCAGCCGGCGCCGCGGACCAGGACCCGCTGCGGCGTGCCGAACACGTTCATCAGCGAGCTGGAGTAGCGGGACAGCCACTCGGAGCCGGCGTGGCCTGTGGTTTCCACCAACTCGTTCACTGATGATTTTTCCACGGTGTTCATGCGTTGATCTCCTCGTCCGGGACGACCTGGGTGCCGATGCCCGCCGTCGTAAATGTTTCAAGAAGCATGGAGTGGGGCAGGCGCCCGTCCACGATGTGTGCCTGTTCCACGCCCTCGTCGACGGCTTTGAGGCACGCGGCCATCTTGGGGATCATCCCGGATTCGAGGCGGGGCAGCATCTCCCGCAGCTCCGTCGCCGTGAGCGAGGAGATCAGGGAGGATTTATCCGGCCAGTTGGCGTAGAGGCCTTCGACGTCGGTCAGGATCACCAGCTTGGAAGCGCCAAGGGCCGAGGCCACCGCGGCCGCTGCGGTGTCCGCGTTGACGTTCAGGACCTGGCCTGTGGGCTGGAACCGCGCGGTCCCCACCACGCTCTCACCGCCGTCGACGATTTCAGGTGCCACCGTGGAAATCACGGGTATGCGGCCCGCGGCGAGGATGTCCATGATGCCTGCGGGGTCGACGCCGACCACCTCGCCTACCAGCCCGAGGTCCACTTCTTCGCCGTCCACCACGGTCCCGGTGCGGACAGCGCGGAGCAGCCCGCCGTCCTCGCCTGACATGCCGACGGCGTAGGGGCCGTGGGAGTTGATCAGGCCCACCAGTTCGCGGCCCACCTGGCCGGTGAGGACCATGCGGACCACGTCCATCGCCTCAGGGGTGGTGACCCGCAGGCCGCCCTTGAATTCGGATTCGATGCCCAGCCGGCCCAGCATGGCGTTGATCTGCGGGCCGCCGCCATGGACCACCACGGGGTGGATGCCCACGTGGTGGAGGAAGACGATGTCCTCTGCGAAGGCACGCCGGAGTTCGTCGTTGACCATGGCGTTTCCGCCGTATTTGATCACCATGGTGGTGCCCGCGAACCGCTGGATCCAGGGCAGGGCCTCGATCAGGGTTCCTGCCTTGTCCTGGGCAGCGGACATGCTGGTGGTTTCACGCGTCTGGGTGTTCATGGTGTCACTTTCCACGGCGGTTTGGGCCCGGCGGATCCCGCGTTGGCAGGGATTCCTAGCTGGAGTAGGCGCTGTTTTCGTGCACGTAGTCGTGGGTGAGGTCGTTGGTCCAGATGGTGGCTTCGGCGTCGCCTGCCTGGAGGTCGATTTCCACCAGCACTTCGCGCGGTTCCAGGTCCACTAGGGAGCGGTCATCGCCGATGCTGCCGTTGCGGCAAATCTGGATCCCGTTCATGGCCACGTTGAGTTTGTCCGCTTCGAAGGCGGCGTCGGTAGTGCCCACGGCGGAGAGCACGCGGCCCCAGTTGGGGTCCTTGCCGAAGATGGCGGCCTTGAAGAGGTTGGAGCGGGCCACGGAGCGGCTGACCGTCTCTGCGTCCGCTTCGCTGGCCGCGTTGAAGGTCCGGATGGCGATGTCATGGCTGGCGCCCTCTGCGTCCGCAATGAGCTTGCGTGCCAGCTCCGCGCAGACCTGTGTCAGTCCTGCGCCGAAAACCTCGGCGGAGGGCACGGCCCCGGAGGCGCCGGAGGCCAGCAGGACCACGGTGTCGTTGGTGGACATGCAGCCGTCTGAGTCGGCGCGGTCGAACGTGACGCGGGTGGCATCGCGGAGGACGACGTCGAGCATTTCCGGCTGCACGTCGGCGTCAGTGGTGAGCACCACCAGCATGGTGGCCAGGCCGGGAGCCAGCATGCCGGCTCCCTTGGCGATGCCGCCGATGCTGAATTCCTGGCCGTCGGCGTCGGTGCCGATGAAGAGCGCTGACTTAGGCACGCTGTCAGTGGTCATGATGGCGGTGCCGGCGGCCGGACCGCCGTCGGTGCTGAGCTCGGCCGCGGCAGCCTCCACCCCTGGCAGGATCTTGTCCATGGGGAGCTGCTCACCGATCAGGCCGGTGGAGCAGACGAACACGTCGGTGGCAGAAATGCCGAGGACCTTCGCCACTTTTTCCGCTGTGCTGTGGGTGTTCTGGAACCCGGTGGGGCCGGTGCAGGCGTTGGCGCCGCCGGAGTTGAGGATGACGGCGTCCACCCGGCCGTCGGAGACCACCTGGCGGGACCAGTGCACGGGGGCTGCTGCCACGCGGTTGCTGGTAAAGACGGCGGCGGCGGCCTTGGAGGGGCCGTCGTTGACGACGAGGGCGAGGTCCGGGTTGCCGGAGGCCTTGAGTCCGGCAGTGACTCCGGCGGCGCGGAATCCCTGGGGTGCTGTGATGGTCACGGGGCTACTCCCTGCAGGTTGAGGCCGGCGGTTTCCGGCAGGCCGAGTGCGATGTTCATGGACTGCACGGCGCCGCCGGCGGTGCCTTTGGTGAGGTTGTCGATCACGCAGGTGACGATGGCACGGCCCGTGTGGGCGTCGAATGCCAGCTGCATGACTGCATAGTTGGACCCCTGGACCGACTTAGTGGTCGGCCACTGGCCTTCGGGCAGCAGGTGGACGAACGGCTCGTCTTCATACGCCTCGGCCCAGGCCAGGCGCAGCTGCGCGGCCGTGGTGCCGGGCTTGACCTTCGCGGTGGCGGTGGTGAGGATGCCGCGGCCCATCGGTGCAAGGGTGGGCGTGAAGGAAACGGTGACCTGTTCCCCCGCCGCGTTGGACAGGCCCTGTTCGATTTCCGGCGTGTGCCGGTGCCCGCCGCCTACGCCGTAAGGGCTCATTGAACCCATCACTTCGGAGCCGATCAGGTTGACCTTGGCCGCCTTGCCCGCGCCTGAGGTGCCGGATGCGGAAACGATCACGACGTCGTCGGGCTCCAGCAGGTGCGCGGCGAACCCGGGGGTCAGGGCCAGCAGGGCGGACGTGGGGTAGCAGCCGGGGACGGCGATGCGCTTGGCGCCCTTGAGCGCTTCGCGCTGGCCGGGCAGTTCGGGAAGCCCGTAGGGCCAGGTGCCGGCGTGGGCGGAGCCGTAGAACTTTTCCCAGGCGGCGGGATCTTCGAGGCGGTGGTCGGCGCCGGCGTCGATGACCACAGTCCCGTCCGGCAGCTGGGCGGCGATCTCTGCGGAGGCACCGTGCGGCAGCGCGAGGAAGACGACGTCGTGTCCGGAGAGGTTTTCCACCGTGGTGTCCTCGAGGATGCGGCTGGCCAGTCCGTGCAGGTGGGGCTGGAGTTCACCAAGGCGGGAACCGGCGTTGCTGTGGGCTGTGATTGCGCCAATGGTCACACCGGGATGCCCGGCGAGGAGGCGGAGGACCTCTCCTCCGGCGTAGCCGCTGGCTCCCGAAACCGCAACAGAAATAGTCATACTCCGACTATACAGCAATAGTTATGCATCGGCACTGATAATTATGCATGCGAACACGTCCGGGCATCGCGGCACTTGTCGCGCCGGCCGTGGGTGTCCCTAGGATGGTTTCGGCAGCCGGGGCCGGAGACGCCGGGACCCGCGAAAGGAGAGCCATGACGCACGCAATCGTCGCACGGCAGGCAGGCGGACCGGAAGTCCTTGAGTACACGGAGGTGGAGCCACCTGCTCCAGGCCCGGGGCAGGTGCTGGTCAAGGTCGGGGCGGCCGGCGTCAACTTCATCGACACCTACAAGCGCAGCGGCACGTACAAAGTCGACTACCCCTTCACCCCCGGTTCGGAGGCCGCGGGCACGGTCGAGGCAGTAGGCGAGGGCGTGACCGGCTTCGCCGTGGGCAGCCGGGTAGCTACCGCGGAAGGCGTCAGCTGCTACGCAGACTATGCCCTGGTGGATGAGGATGCCGCCCTGCCGGTACCGAAAGGCGTGGATGTTTTCACCGCCGCCGCCCTCCCCCTGCAGGGCATCACCGCCCACTACCTGATGAATTCCACGTTCAAGGTGGAGCCCGGCCACAAGGTCCTGCTGCATGCCGGCGCCGGCGGCGTGGGGCTGCTGCTGACCCAGCTGCTCAAGGCACGTGGTGCGGAAGTCATCACCACGGTCTCCACCGACGAGAAGGAACAGCTTGCGCTCGACGCCGGCGCGGACCACGTGCTGCGCTACGACGGCTTCGCGGAGCGGGTCAGGGACATCACCAGCGGAACCGGCGTCGACGTCGTCTACGACGGCGTGGGAAAGGATACCTTCGACGGCTCGTTGTCCGCTTTGCGTGTCAGGGGGATGCTGGTGCTCTTCGGCGCTGCCTCCGGCCCCGTCCCGCCGTTTGACCCGCAGCGCCTCAACTCCGGGGGCTCCCTCTTCCTCACGCGCCCCACCATTGGCAATTATCTGCGGGATGCTGCGGAGCGGCGCTGGCGCTCAGACGAACTTTTTGCCGCCGCTGCCGACGGCAGCCTCAAGGTCCGGATCGGCGCACGCTACCCGCTCAGCCAGGCCGGGCAGGCGCACCGCGACCTCGAGGGCCGCAAGACCACCGGCAAGGTCCTCCTGGTGCCCTGACAGGACCTACGGACCAACAGAAAGTCCCCGCAACCTCTCTGAACTGCTCCCCGGAAGTTGGACTGAGAAATTCAGTTCCGACTTCCGGGGAGCAGTTCTATGCATGCACGTAGTTCTTTGTCTGAGGTTCAGCGTGAGGCCGCTGTAGCGTGGTTTGAGAAGGGCATCGCGGATAGTGCGGCAGCGACGTTGCTGGGGGTGTCCCGCCCGCCGGTAAGGGTTCTCTATCGGCGGTGGAAGATCCATGGTCGAGGAGCGCTGGTGGCCAAGCCGACGAAACAGGTGTACTCGTTCGAATTCAAGCTCGCGCTGGTTGAACGGTTTATCGCCGGTGAGACTGCCCCGGATCTCGCGGCGGAGGTTGGTTTGTCCTCGCCCACGCTACTGAAGACGTGGGCCCGGGCGTATCGCCGCGAGGGACCGAACGCGTTGCGGTCCAAGCCCAAGGGCAGGCCTAAGGCACCTGATGCCCCTCGGCCGGCCGAGGTATCGGAACTGGAGCGGTTGCGGCGGGAGAACGAGCGTTTGCGGGCGGAAGTGGCTTACCTGGGAAAATTGCGGGCCTTGAGGGCGCAGGAACGACGGTGAAGGTCCAAGCCCTCATCGCTCTCAAGGCTGACTTCCCGCTTCCGGTCCTGCTGCAGGCAGCAGCTCTTGCCAGATCGACGTTCTTCTATCATCAGGCACGCATCCAAGGCCCTGATCCGCAGGAGGCCATCAAGGCCGCTGTCACGGAAATTTTCGAGAAGAACCATGGCCGGTACGGGCACCGGCGGGTCCACACCGAGATGGTTAAGCAAGGGTGGACGGTCGCGAAAAAGACAGTTCTGAAGCTCATGCGGTCCCTGGACCTGGTGTGCAAGGTCCGGCGGAAGAAGCGTTACAACTCCTACCAGGGCGGGCAGGGCCGGGTTGCTCCAAACGTGTTGAACCGGGAGTTCGAGGCTGATGCCCCGAACCGGAAGTGGGTAACGGATGTGACGGAGTTCAGCGTCGGCGACCGTAAGCTCTACCTCTCGCCGGTCATGGATCTTTTCGACCGACAGATCATCTCCTACTCGATCAGCCCGTCTCCGAATCTGGAGCTCACCAATAATTCGCTGCGCCAGGCCCTTACCTGCCTTGAGGATAACCAGCAGCCACTCGTGCATTCGGACCAGGGCTTCCAGTACCAGCACGTCTCGTGGCGAAAACTTTTACAGGAAGCCGGCGCGAGCCAGTCGATGTCACGCAAGGGCAACTGCTACGACAACGCCGTGATGGAAAACTTCTTCGGCCACCTCAAGGAAGAGCTCTTCCATCACGTGCGATACCTCAGCACCGACGCCTTGGCAGCGGCACTGCACGAATACATCCGCTGGTACAACACCGAAAGAATCTCGACAAAGCTCAAGGGCCTGAGCCCGGTGCAATACCGGACCCAAACCCTCGCGGCTTAGGCTCTTATTTAGCCAGTCCAACTTCCGGGGACCAGTTCATCTCAAGGTTGCGGGGACTTTTGGCTTTCCGAAAGCCCAGCTAGCGCTGGACAGCTCCAAAGCGTTCGGCGGCCAGGGCTACTGCGCCTTCACGCGCTGCCGAGGCCTCGTCAGCGGTCAGCGTGCGGTCGGCTGCCCGGAACCGAAGGCCAAAGGCCAGCGACTTTTTGCCGTCCTCAATACCCTTGCCGGCGTAGACGTCGAACAGCGCCACGTCTTCCAGCAGCTCGCCGGCGCCTTCACGCAGGGCGGCGAGGACGTCGTCTGCGGGCACCTCGGCCGGGACCACGAGTGCGACGTCCTGGGTGGCCACCGGGAACGTGGAGATGTGGCGGGCCACGATCACGTCAGGTGCGGCCTCGAACAAGGCGTCCGCATCAAGTTCCAGTGCCACCGAACGGGCGGGCATGTCCGAGGCTGCCAGCAGCTTGGGGTGCAGCTCACCGGCGTAGCCAACGGTCTCCCCCGTGCGCAGCGCCAGCCGGGCGGTGCGGCCGGGGTGGAACGCCTGGTGGCTGCCCTGGCTGACCACCAAGTCCACGCCCAGCACGTCGCCGGCAAGCCGGGCAACGTCCAGGGCGTCGGCCCAGTCCCACACGCGGGGCGTGTGGGAGGCGGCGGCCGGGGAATCGTGGCCAGTGAGGACTGCCGCGACGTGGAACGGCTGGTTGGGGACGCCGTCGTACAGTCCGTCGAGCACCTCATCGGCAGGCTTGGCGCCCAGCGGCGGGATGGAGGCAGTGCCCACTGTCTCCTCGGGCAGGAACACCAGGCCGGATTCGAACAGGGCAAGGTCCCGGAAGCCGCGGGAGTGGTTGCGCTTGGCCACCTCGATCAGTCCGGGCAGGATGGACGTGCGCAGGTAGCCGTGCTCCTCGCTGATCGGATTGGCCAGCTTGAGGGCGGTCCGCTCCCCTCCTTCGTCGGCCACGCCAAAGGTGTCGTTGGCTGCCTTGGACACGAACGGGTACGACAGCACCTCGGTGAGTCCGGCGTCCGCCAGGGCCTGGATGAGCCGGCGGCGCTGCTGCTGGACGCGCGTCAGTCCACGGCCCGGAGGGGCCACCGGCAGGGTGGCGGGGATCTTGTCGTAGCCCACCAGCCGGGCGATTTCCTCGGTGAGGTCTTCCTTGGTCTCCAGGTCGCTGCGCCAGCTCGGCGGCGTAACCGTCCAGCCGGCGTCGTGCTTCACTGTTATGGCACCCAGGTCCTCAAGGGAGGTGACGATCTGGTCCTCGGTGAAGTCGATGCCGATCCGCGCGGCAGCGAAGCCGGCGGGCAGCTCGATGGTGACGGTCTCCGGGGCGGTTCCGACGTCGGTTCCCGCGTCATCCGCGGTGCCGCGGGCCAGTTCGACCAGGAGGTCAACCACCCGCTGGGCGGCGATACCGGCCACCTGCCAGTCCACGCCGCGCTCGAAGCGCTTGGACGCCTCGGACGGCAGCTTGTGCCGGCGCCGGGAGCGGCCGATGGACACGTCGTCAAAGTGCGCCGCCTCAACCAGGATGTTCGACGTCGAATCGGACACCTCGGTGGCCGCACCGCCCATGACGCCGGCGATGCCGATGGCACCGGAGTCGTCGGTGATGAGCAGGTCCTCGGCGTCAAGGGTGCGCTCCTTGCCGTCCAGGGTGGTGATCTTCTCCCCTGCGGACGCGCGGCGCACCACGATGTCGCCGGAGAGCTTGTCCAGGTCGTAGCAGTGCGTGGGCTGGCCCAGTTCGAGCATGACGTAGTTGGAGATGTCAACGGGCAGCGAGATGGAGCGGATGCCGGCGAGCCGGAGCCGCGACACCATCCATGGCGGGGTGGGCCGGGTGGCGTCCACGCCCCTGACGGTACGGGCCACGAAGCGGTCGCAGCCGGCCTTGCCGTAGATGGGGGCGTCGTCGTTGATCTTGACGCCGTAACCGCCGGAAAGTTCAGCCGGTGCCTGGACCCTGGATGCGGGATCCGTGAACGCGGTGCCGGTGGCGTGCGCGTACTCGCGGGCCACGCCGCGGATGGAGAAGGCGTAGCCGCGGTCCGGGGTGACGTTGATCTCGGCCGCCTGGTCGTACAGGCCCAGGAGCTCCATGGCGTCGGTGCCCACCTCGGGGTCCAGCCCGATGCGGGACAGCACCAGGATGCCGTCGTGGTCCTCGCCGATGCCCAGTTCGCGGACGGAGGCGATCATGCCGGCGGAAAGGTGGCCGTACGTCTTGCGGGCGGAGATGCGGAAGTCGCCGGGCAGCACGGCGCCCGGAAGCGTGACCACCACTTTGTCGCCCTCAACGAAGTTGTGCGCGCCGCAGATGATGCCCTGGACGCCGGACGGGTCGATCCCGTCCCCGGTGAGGGTTTGTTCCTTGCCTTCGGGGACAACGCGGACCTGGCACCAGTTGATGGTCTTGCCGTTGGTCTGCGGTTCCTTGACCAGGCTCAGGACCTGGCCCACCACCACGGGGCCCTGGAGGGTGTCCGTGGGACGGTGGACGGCTTCCTCTTCAAAGCCGACCTTGACCAGTTCTTCCATGACGTCTTCGGCCGTTGCACCGGCCGGTACTGCTGCGAATTCCCGCAGCCAGGAAAGTGGGATACGCACTGTTAGATCTCCATCCCGAAGTGCTCGCTGAACCGTACATCGCCTTCGATCATGTCGTGCATGTCAGCAACCTCGTTGCGGAACATGAGGGCACGCTCGATGCCCATGCCGAAGGCAAAACCTGAATAGACGTCCGGGTCGATGCCGGCGGCGCGCAGGACGTTGGGGTTGACCATGCCGCAGCCGCCCCATTCGATCCAGCGCGGGCCGCCCTTGGCGCCCGGGTGGAAGATGTCCAGCTCGGCGGACGGCTCGGTGAACGGGAAGTAGTTGGGGCGCAGGCGGACCTTTGCCTCCTCGCCGAACATCTGGCGGGTGAAGTGTTCCAGGGTGCCGAGCAGGTCCGCCATGGACAGGTTCTTGTCGATGGCCAGGCCTTCGAACTGGTGGAACACCGGGGTGTGGGTGGCGTCCAGCTCGTCCGTGCGGAACACCTTGCCCGGGCAGAGCACGTAGATGGGCACCTCGCGCTCCAGCATGGAACGGACCTGCACCGGGGAGGTGTGGGTACGCATCAGCAGGTGGGCTTCGGGCGGCTCCACGAAGAAGGTGTCCTGCATTTCGCGGGCAGGGTGGTCCGGTTTGAAGTTCAGGGCGTCGAAGTTAAACCACTCGGATTCGACCTCCGGGCCTTCGGCGATTTCCCAGCCCATGCCCACGAAGATATCCGCCACACGGTCCTGCAGCGTGGACAGCGGGTGGCGTGCACCGGCGCGGCGGCGGCGCGGGGCGGCCGTGACGTCCACGGTTTCCTCGACCAGGATCCGGGCGTCGTTCTCGGCTTCGAGCACCGCGGTCCGCTCGGCGAGCGCCTTGTTGACCCGGCCGCGGGAAGCACCCATCAGCTTTCCGGCGAGCGCCTTCTGGTCCTTGGGCAGGCGGCCGATTTCGCGGTTGGCCAGGCTGAGCGGTGATTTCTCGCCGCTGTGGGCAAGCCGCACCGCCTTCAACTCGTCAAGGGTGGCCGCACCGGCGATGGCGGTGATGGCCTGGTCTACAGCGGCGTTGATGGCGGCCTCATCCGTGGGGTTCGGGATGGCGGCGCCCGGCAAAGTTTCAGTCATCTACTGTTCTTAGCTACGAGTCGTGGCTGCCGGCGGCCGGGGCAGCCATGCGCGGTTTCCCGCGCGGCGCGTCCGTCGCTGGCAGGTCATGGATGAATGCGCTGAACGTCAGTGTCATTCAATGACCAGGTCAGGGCTCGCCGGCAGGACCGGCGGCCACTGCCCTCCAGTCTAGTAGAACCCTCCGGCTACCATGGCCTCATGACTTTGCGGCAGCGCGCGGGTGCCCTTGATGGCCCGACGACGGCCCAGCGGCTCAGGCGGGCAGCAAACCTCCTCAACGGGAGCACCCTGGCCGGGCTCGCCGTCGCCCTCGCCGCCAGGACGAGCATCTGCCGCGGTCCCCGCGGACTAATCATCGCCGCTGGCGCCTGCCTTTTGCCGGCGCCTACACCCTGGGCAACGTGGTGCTGTGCCGCAGCACGGCTGCGGACCTGCTGTCCCGGCCAGCGCTCCTGGGACACGAGGAACGGCACTGCAGCCAGTACGCGTGGTGCCTGGGGCTGCCCTTCATCCCCTTGTACCTGGTAGCCGCCGGCTGGTCCGTGCTGCGCACCGGCAATCCGGGGACGGCGAACATCTTCGAGCGGCGGGCAGGCCTGGCCGCCGGCGGCTACCCGCTCACCGCGGAGAGGGGTGCCTGATGGAGCGTGAAGCGCATGTCCGGGCCGAGCCGGGGACCGTCACCGCCACAGGGACCGGATGGGCGGAAGCAGCCCCCGACCTGATGCTGGTTTCCGTCGGAGTGGAATGCCGCGCCGAATCGGTCGCGGAAGCGTATGAGGCAGCCGGACAGGGCCTGGCGGCAGTTGCCTCGGTCCTCCGCAGCCGCGGCGTTGCCGCGGACGACATCCGCTCGGCCGGCCTGGCCGTCCGGGCCGACCTGGCCTGGCGGGACGGCGAAGGCCAACGGCTTGTGGGCTACGTGGCGTCAAGCAGCGTGGCGGGCAGGCTACGGGACCTCGGCAGCGCGTCCGCAGTCGTCTCCGAGGCTGTCCGCACCGCCGGAGACGATGTCCGTTTGAACAGCCTGCAATTGGTCCTTTCGGACGATTCCGTGGTCCGGGCGCAGGCCCGTGACGCCGCATGGAAGGACGCGCTCAGCTCTGCCGGGCAGTATGCCGCGTTGGCCTCAGCCACGTTAGGGCGGGTGCTCACTGTCACCGACACGCGCCCGGCACCGGGGCCGCTCCCGCTGGCCGGGATCCAGCGGGCATCCGCCACGGAAGGGCCCTCGGTGGAACCGGGCGTGAACCGGGTTGAGGCAGCCGTTACCGTCACGTGGGAACTGCGGCCCTAGCCCCCTTGCCGCCTGCAGCTGTATCCGCCGCGTCGAGGCGTTGTTTCGACTGGTTTGGAGTGCGCGGCGCCTTGACTTAAATTCGAACATGTTTTCGAATGGGTGTCATGAGATGGGAAGCGCAAGCACTGGTGCCCACACCGGACGCCCCTGGTGGACCCGGTCCGGCGCTGCTGCCGCTGGCAGGCTTGGTCCGTTCCGTCACCACCCCTGAGTTCGCCGGGATCACGTTCCACGAGGTCACTGCCAAATCGGTGCTCAACAGGGTCCCTGCGGGATCGAAAATGCCGTTCGAATGGACAGTGAATCCCTACCGCGGCTGCAGCCACGCCTGCGTGTACTGCTTTGCCCGCAAGAGCCACACCTACCTGGACTTCGACGCCGGCATGGATTTTGACAGCCAGGTGGTGGTGAAGGTCAACGCAGCAGAGATCCTCCGGAAGGAACTGAACAAGGCCTCCTGGACGCGCCAACAGGTGGCCCTGGGCACCAACACCGATCCCTACCAGCGGGCCGAGGGCAGGTACAAGCTCATGCCCGGAATCATCAACGCTCTCGCGGAGTCCGGAACTCCCCTGTCCATCCTCACCAAAGGGACCCTGCTGGCGCGCGACATCCCGCTGCTCAAGAGCGCTGCTGCGCAGGTACCGGTAGGGCTTGGCATCTCTCTGGCGATGACTGATGAAGATCTGTCCGAGGCCATTGAGCCCGGCACGCCGGGACCCAGGGCCCGGCTCAAACTGGTGTCCCGCCTTCGCGAGGCCGGACTCCCCTGCGGGGTCATGGCGATGCCCATCCTGCCGTGGCTCTCCGACAGCGACGAAGCCCTCGATGCGCTGTTCGGTTCGCTCGCTGCCGCCGGCGCAACCGGCGTCACCGCGGGCGCGCTGTACCTGAAGCCGGGCACCAGGGAATGGTTCATGAAGTGGATCGCCACCCACCACCCCGAACTGGCCGGGCGCTACCGGCGGCTTTACGGGACCGGCTCCTACGCGTCCAAGGAGTACCGGATGTGGCTTGCCGGCAAGGTCCGCTATTTCAAGGCACGCCACGGCTTCTCGCATTCCTCCGGCTTCAGCCACCGGGACCTGGACGATCCCCGGGTCGAGGAAGCGGAGTACCCGGCCGGGATCATTCCCACCACGGTTACCGGAGGCTCCCCTGCTGGTTCCCCGGCAGCGTCTACTTCGGCATCCCGGCCCGCGGTGCAGGACGCGCTCTTCTAGCCGGCTTCAGGGCCTGGTGGTGTCAGGGGTTCAATCCAGCGCCGGCGACCCAGGCACCAGCGCCGCTACGGCGTCCAGGAGCGCATGCACAATCGGATAATCGGCCGGGATCCACGCCAGGCCAAGCACCGCCCCGCGGTCCTGCAGCTGGATCCAGCGCAGTTCGTCGTGGTCCTCAAGGGGCGCGGCTTCGCCATGAGTTACCTCGGCGAACCAGACCCGCATGCTGGCCCGGTCATTGAGGGCCCAGCCGGCCGGTGTTTCCGCGGGCAGCTCTGCCCCCAGCCGGACGCGGATTCCCAGTTCCTCCACCAGTTCCCGTACCAGCGCTGCTTCGGGAGCCTCGCCGTGTTCCACCTTGCCCCCGGGGAACTCCCACAGCCCGGCCAGGTGCTCCGGAGCGCTCCGCCGCGCCACCAGCAGTGCCGTTGGATTGGCCAGCGTGTCCACCACGGCTCCGCCCACTACCTGAATCAGTCCAGTCACCGGCCCATTCTATGGGCCACAATGGGAATAGCCCGGAACAGTATTCCCATCCCCAGGGAATAGGTCCTGCCCGTCTGGGGTTGGCCTCACTGTCCGGACCTTCCTGCCCCATTGCCGTGGCGTCCCGTCCCCTTTCCAGTTCCACCGTTTGAGAAGCAGGCATATGAGCAGCGTCCTTTCCCCGTCCACGGCAGCCCGCACCAAGACCCCCAACGTCGGCATGGCCATCTTTGCCCTGGCCATGGGCGGGGTGGGCATCGGCGTCACCGAGTTCACCATGATGGGCCTGCTGAAGGAAGTGGAACAGGGCCTGGGGATCAGCACTCCCGAGGCGGGCCACCTGATCTCCGCCTACGCACTGGGAGTAGTCGTAGGCGCTCCCCTCCTCGCCGCCGTTGGCGCCAGGCTGCCCCGGAAGAAACTGGCACTGGGCCTCCTGCTGTTCTTCACCGTGGCCAACCTGACCTCGTTCATCGCCCCTGACTACGGGTCGATGCTCGTGTCCCGTTTTGCCGCCGGGCTGCCGCACGGGGCGTTCTTCGGAGTTGCAGCAGTCATCGCCGCATCCCTGGTTCCCCCCACCCGGCGGGGCTGGGCCATCTCCATGGTCATGGCCGGGCTCAGCGTGTCCAATGTGGTGGGCGTACCGTTCGCCACGTGGCTGGGCCAAACCTTCGGGTGGCGCCTGCTGTTTGTGCTGGTGGGCGCCATCGGCCTGCTGGCCCTGGCCATGGTGTGGAAGTTCGTCCCGTTCCAGCACGCCCACCCCGATGCCAGCATCCGCCGCGAACTTGGCGCCCTCAGGCGGATCCAGGTCTGGCTTGCCCTCCTGGTGGGCATCGTGGGCTTCGGCGGCTTCTTCGCCACCTACACGTACATCGCGCACACCATGACGGCCGTGGCCGGCATCCCGTCGGGGCTGCTTCCCCTGGTGGTGGCGCTCTACGGGCTGGGCATGGTTGCCGGGAACATCGTCGGGGGCAGGCTGGCCGACAAATCGGTGATGGGCACCCTCTACCGTGTCCTCCCGGCAATTGCCGTTGCCCTGGTGGTTTACGCGGTGGCAGCCCACTGGCCGTGGAGCGCCATGGTGATGGTGTTCGTGGTGGGAGCTTCCGGTTCCATGCTGATCCCCGCCCTGCAGACCCGGCTGCTCGACGCCTCGCCGGATGCACCGTCGCTGGCATCGTCCCTCAACCATGCCGCGCTGAACGTCGCCAACGCACTCGGCGCGTTCCTTGGTGGAGTGGTCATCGCCCTCGGGTGGGGTTTTGTTGCCCCGGCACTCGTCGGCGCCGTCCTGGCCGTCCTCGGTTTCGGCGTCGCCCTCCTCAGCGGCCTGCTGGAACGCAAGAGGCCGCTGGCGGGCTAAGCCGGCGGCCGCCGCGTGTCTCCGCGGCCACGGCAGCAACCAAACTCCCGGCCGGCTAAGGCTCCTAACGATGCGGCAACGCCCTTTTTGGGGCTACTGACTTTGCCGGGTGCTTATGTTAGCTTGAGGCTCATCGGGACTATTAATCCCGGTCACAATGAGGAGGAGACATGGGTTTTCTTGCTTGGATTATTCTGGGCCTGATAGTCGGGGCCATCGTTAAAGCCGTTATGCCCGGACGGGTCGGCGGCGGCTGGGTCACCAGCCTCATCCTGGGTGTCGTTGGAGCCATCGTTGGCGGCTGGATTGGCAGCCTCCTGTTCAACAAGGGCGATCTTGCCTTCTTCGACCTCGGCACCTGGATTCTCGCTATCGTCGGTGGCCTGGTTGTCGCCGGCATCTACGGGGCCGTCACCGGACGCGGAAAAGCCAGCCGCGCTCCCTGATAACTCTGTCCAGCAACAACCATCGGGCCCCGGATTTCCGGGGCCTTTCTTTGTGGCCGGCAGCAATGCTGCCCCGCGGACGTCCAGGGACGAACCGGGAATCCGTGTGGGCGCGGGCCGCCGGCCGCCGTCGGGCTTCGCTACCCGGCGCGGACCTGCCCGGCGGCAGTCTCGGGACGGCGCTGGGAACGGGCGCTGGCGTAGAGGCACACGGTGGCTGCCGTTCCAAGGTTGAGGCTCTCGGCCGCACCGTACACCGGAACCGCAACCCGGTGGTCCGCCAGGCCAAGCTCCTCATCGGAGAGTCCCTGGGCCTCGTTCCCAAAGAACCACGCGGTCGGTGCAGCGAGGTCAAAGGCGGGTTCGGGGCCTGCACCGGTGAGCCTGCGGCGCGCGTTCTCGTCCTGCAGGACATCCAGGTCCAGCTGCCCGTAACCGTCGGCTGCGAGGACGCCGATGCCACGGGCCTTGCAGGCGGCAGCCAGTTCCGCGGGATCTGCGGCCAGGACGACCGGAAGGTGGAAGAGCGACCCCGCGGTGGAGCGGACGGCCTTGGGGTTGTAGATGTCAACGCTGGACGCTGTGAAAATGACGGCGTCGGCGCCGGCCGAATCAGCCGCCCGCAGCACGGTGCCTGCATTTCCCGGGTCCCTGACCTGGCACAGCACAGCAATCAGGCGTGGGCCGGCGTCGAGCACATCCGCCAAGGCAACGTCCACGAACCTGCAGACTGCCACGATCCCCTGCGGGTTGACGGTGTCCGCCATGGCCGCCAGGACCTCATCGGTGGCGAGTCGCGCGTTGGTGCCTTCGGCGAGCTCATCGAATTCGGGGAAGCGGCCCAGGCAGCTTTCGCTGGCGAATACCTCGGTGACCACTCCGGGCGCTCCCGCCGCGAGGCGCTGCTGGTGGAGCTTGAGGGCTTCCCGGACGGCCTGTGGCCCTTCAGCAAGGAACTGGCCGCGCTTTAAACGGGCCGGGCGCCCTGCAAGCTTTGCCACGTCCCTGACCCGATCGGCTCGGGGGTTGGACAATGGAAGATCTTGCGGGCGCCCGGTTTCGTTCATACAAGAACTGTAGTAGCTGACGCTTCCAGTTCCTGAACTGGCCCCTTCGGCGAGGGGCGGCAGCGGCTGCTAGGCTGCGGCAACCTTCTTGGCGGAAGTGTCTGCCGGCAGGGAGTCCTTGGCCACCTGGACCAGTGCGGCGAAGGCGTTGGCGTCAGAAACGGCAAGCTCGGCCAGCATGCGGCGGTCAACCTCGACCTCAGCGGCCTTCAGGCCCTGGATGAGGCGGTTGTAGGTGAGGCCGTTGGCGCGGGACGCAGCGTTGATGCGCTGGATCCACAGGCGGCGGAAGTCGCCCTTCTTCTTCTTGCGGTCACCGTAGCTGTACACAAACGAGTGCAGCAGCTGTTCCTTGGCCTTGCGGTACAGGCGCGAACGCTGTCCGCGGTAACCCTTCGCCCGTTCAAGAACAACCCGGCGCTTCTTGTGGGCGTTGACCGCCCTCTTCACACGTGCCACGTGCGTACTCCTTCGAAAATCTGATCCCAAGCATCTGTTGCCGGTGTTCCGGCGGCCTGAGAAGGCTGTTTGGCAGGTGACGGACCACCGGTAAGCGGTCCATCAATAAACTTGGAAACTAGATGCCGAGCATCTTCCGGATGACCTTGGCGTCGCCCTTGAAGACGATCTTGTCGCCGGCAAGGCGGCGGGTCAGGCGGCTGGACTTGTGCTCCAGATAGTGGCGGCGGTTGGCCTGCTGGCGGCGCAGCTTGCCGCTGCCGGTCAGCTTGAAGCGCTTCTTAGCACCACTGTGGGTCTTCATCTTCGGCATGGGAACCGATCTCCTTACGTTTCTGCGGGCCCGGAGGCCGGCAGTTCTATCGCGCAGCCACCCCTGCGGGCAGCATGCTGGTTGCTGACTGCCGGGGACGTGCCCCGGCAGCGGTGAACTAGTTGGTCTTCTTACCGGCCGGCTTCGGCACTGCCTTGGGGGCAGGGCGGGCAGCAGGCTTCGGCGCAGCAGGCCTGGCCACCGGCTTCGGCGGCGCAGGCACACCGGCGGGCTTCGGCGCAGCCGGTGCGGCTGCTTCCGGCTTTGCGGCAGTTGCAGGCTTGGGCGCCGGAGCGGCCGCCTTCGGTGCAGCAGCCTTGGGAGCTGCGGCCTTGGGGGCTTCCTGCTTCGGAGCCTCCTGCTTGGGAGCTTCCTGCTTGGGAGCGGGAGCCTTCGGGGCCTCCTGCTTCGGAACTTCCTGCTTCGGTGCCGGAGCCTTGGGGGCTTCCTGCTCAGGAGCGGCAGCAGGCGCTTCAACCGGGGCGCTGTCCGCGGCCGTGGCCTCCGGTTCAGTGGACACGGTGAAGCCTTCCGGCAGGAGGTCCGCCAGTGACTGGGTCATGGGGGCCTGGTCCTGGCCGGAGGTGTCGACGCGTCCCGCAGCCTTGGCTTCGTTCTGGGCCTTGGCCTCGGCGCGCTGGGTTGCCCGGCGTGCTTCCGCCTTGGCCTCAGCCTTGTTCTTCAGCGGGCCAACCACCATGACCATGTTGCGGCCGTCGATACGGGGGCTGGACTCCACCACGCCGACTTCGGCGACGTCGTCGGCGAAGCGCTGGAGCAGGCGGATGCCCATCTCCGGACGCTGCTGCTCACGGCCACGGAACTGGATCATGGCCTTGACCTTGTCCCCGGCGCCGAGGAAGCGCAGGGCGTGGCCGCGCTTGGTCTCGTAGTCGTGGGTGTCGATCTTCAGGCGGAAGCGGATTTCCTTTAGAACAGTGTTCGTCTGGTTCTTCCGGGCCTCACGTGCCTTGACCGCGGCCTCGTACTTGTACTTGCCGAAGTCCATCAGCTTGCACACCGGAGGCTTCGCCTGAGGTGCAACTTCAACGAGATCAAGGTCGGACTCGGCAGCCAGGCGCAGGGCATCCTCAATACGGACGATTCCTACCTGTTCACCTGCAGGGCCGACCAGCCGCACCTCGGGGACGCGGATACGCTCATTGATTCTTGGCTCGCTAATGTTAAAGCTCCTGTGTTTGATGTGGAGTCCGGCAAATGAAGAAGGCCCCCAATTGCCGGAGCAATCGAAGGCCTCAGAGAGGTTGGACCGGCAACCCCGCAAAGGGCTGCACGTGCACAGTCCCGGCAAATGCCGGCCCATGCCCAACCAGGTACCCGGCAACCTTGCGTCCCTGCAGGTTCCAAGGGAACAGGTGGGACAACGGCTGACGCGGGTGGGAGAGAACTCCGCTTGCAAACTGGATGCCATTCTACAGAAAAAATTCCCGTCAACGCTGCGAAGCGCTGTTGGGAACCTGATCGTCCGGGACAATCCCTGAAATAACGACATCCAGTCGGTCTGTGTCAAGCTTACCAGTATGAGCACCCCAGACAGTAATTCATACGTCTTCGAGCCGGGCGAAGCAGGCGCAGACGTTTCACAACAGATCCGCGATATCTCCGAAGTTCCCGCCATCGAGGTCATCACCACGGCCGCCGTGCACCTGATGAGCGCGGCCGCGGTAAAGCTTGGCCTGGCCGCAGAGGACAACGCAGCGGAACTCAAGGACCTCGACGAGGCCCGGAAGCTGATCACCGCACTGGCCGGCCTGGTGACCGCGGCAGCTCCGGAGATCGGATCCCAGCACGCCGGACCCTTGCGCGACGGCCTGCGGTCCCTGCAACTGGCTTTCCGTGAAGAGTCGCTGATTCCTGACGCACCGGGCAAGGGCCCGGGTGAAAAGTACACCGGAGCCGTGAACTAGGGAGCAACTCCCCCAAGCAGCGTCCGACGGCGGGACGGCCTTTGCAGGTCGTCCCGCCGTCGCGCTTTAACTCCCCGGTGGACGGGGAGGCTCACGCGGCGGCGCGGCGGCGGCGCTGCTGGAGCGCCAGGCCCACCAGGCAGAGCAGCACGCCGGCGGCACCGACGGACACGAAGCCGCCGGAGGGACCCATGATGTCGATGAAGACCCCGGCGAGGGGCGAACCCAGCGCAACACCGGCGGTCAGCGCGGAGCCGTACCAGCCCATCGCCTCCCCGCGCCGCTCCTCCGATACCAGGTCCGCCACCTTCTCGGAGGCCGCGGACAGCACGGGGGCGCAGAGCAGGCCCGGAAGGACGGAGACGAAGGAAAGCGTCCAGGTGTCGTGGGCGAAGGCCATGGGCAGGGTCAGCGCGGCCATGCCCAGCAGCAGGAAGACAGGTGGAATGGGCCGGTGCATGGCGCCGTAAATTAGGCCGCCCAGCACGGAGGCAGCGCACCAGAAGACAAAGACGATCCCGATTTCGCTCTGGTGGCCGCCGGTTTCCAGGGCTGCGACAATGCCGACGTCGGTGCCGCTGAGGACCATGCCCGCGCCCGCGGCGACGGCGAAGAGTGCCGCGACCGTGGCGGTGAACCAGGCGAAGCCGCCGGCCAGCCTTCCCCGCAGGCCGCGCTGTGCCGCGCTGGTGGCCGCGCCGGCAGGGGCCAGCTCCGCGACCGCTTCCTGGGCATGCGCCGGAGCAGTGGAGACGACGGCGACTTCCGCAGCGTGCTGTTCGTCCTCGACGCATTCGACCGTTTGGTCCCGGCTGCGGGTGGGCGGGTTGAACCACATGAGGAACAGCCCGGCGAGGGACGTAGCCACGCCCACCACTGTCAGGCCCGCAGTAGTGTGGCCGCTGGTGGCTACGACGGCGCCGGCGGCCGGGCCGATCATGAACACGAATTCCGTGGTGATGGCATCGAGGGCGAATGCGGTGCGCCGCTGGTCACCCTCGGCCAGGACCCCCAGGGATTGCCGCACCACACTGAAGATTGGCAGCGTGAGCAGGCCGCCCACGAAGACCAGCGGCAGGAGCCACTGGTAGGACACGTGGGGCACGATGGACCAGATCACGGTCTCTGAGATGACCGAGGGGATGAGGGCGGTCCGCAGTCCCACGGTATCCACGCGCCTCCCCCGCCACGGCGCCCCGAGGGCGATGCCGATGGTCATGACCGCCGCTGCAGCGCCGGCTGCGGCGTAGCCCTGGCCGAGGGTGAGGACGATGTGCAGGGTCAGCAGGACCCCTGCGGCTGAATGCGGGATGCGGGCAACCATGCCCACCAGCAGCAGCCGCCGGATTGGCCGGATGGCGAGCAACTCCCGGTAGAGAGCGAAATTCACGAAGCGGTCCTTCAGGGTATTCCGCTGTACCGGCGGGGATCACCCACCCTGCAGCGGTTAGTCGGGAGCGCGCCTCAGCTTGATTTCAAGGGAGTCGACGCGCTCTCCAAACAATACATTCCGTGACCACTCGGACTGCAGGCCGGCCACCAGCTCCTGGACACCGGCAGCGTCGAGTCCGTCTTCAAGGTAGAGCACCACCTGCAGTTCAGGACCGGCACCTCCGCCGGGGACCACTGAGCCGTCAGCGGCCCTGGCGGCCACTCCCCTGCCCGGCAGCAGCTCGATGCCGCGGACGGCCGCGAAGCCGGCGGCAGCGTTGCCCATCTCGGCGGCCAACTCCTGGTCACTGTAGGAGGGGGTCCAGTCATGCTGCTGGGCGAGGGCCCAAACGCCGGGCCTGCGCACCACGAACGTCACGTCGGCGCCCGGATCCAGGACCAGGAGTTCGGCACCCTCGGCAACGGCCGAGAGCGCTGCCCGGGCAGCATAGACCGCTACCGGCCGCGCCTCGGGGTGCCAGGCGGACAATGCGGCGGCTGACGTAAAAGCCGGCAGCGCGGTCCTGCCGTCGGCGGCCTTCAGCGTCACCAGCGCCATGTCCGCCTGTTTGTCGGCGTGCAGCCCGTGTTCTGTTTCTGCCTCTTCAGCAAGCTGCGCCACGATGGGAATGAAAACCCGGGCCGTGGCCAGTGACGCAACGACATCCGCCTCGTCGCCCCGCCCCCCGCGGAGCGCGGCAATTGCGGCGAGGTAGCCGGCGTCGGCCGTTCCGTCGTCGTCCTCGAAGTTATGGATCTTCGCGTCCTCACCGGCGAGGCTGCGGCCGGCCCATGACTGTCCCGCGGAATCCGTGGCACCACCGGCGCCGGCCAGCGCCGCCGCGATGTGTCCGGGCAGTTGGCGGGCGGGAGGGCTTACCGGTTCTTCGGAGCTGGGCATGGCCGGGCTGCTTTCCGGGGCCTAGCGGCGGCCGGCGACGTCGAGGGCTTCGGGCAGCGTGAACGCTCCGGCGTAGAGTGCCTTGCCCACAATGGCACCTTCGACGCCCAGGGGGACCAGCGAGCGGAGGACTTTGAGGTCGTCCAGGCTGGAGATGCCGCCGGAGGCCACCACGGGCTTGCCGGTCTTCTCCACCATCTGGCGCAGGAGTTCAACGTTCGGGCCCTGCAGGGTGCCGTCCTTGGTCACATCGGTCACCACGTAGCGGGCGCAGCCGGCGTCTTCGAGGCGGCCCAGCACGTCCCACAGGTCCCCGCCTTCCTTCGTCCAGCCGCGGCCGGCCAGGGTGGTCCCCCGGACGTCAAGGCCGACGGCGATCTTGTCGCCGAAGCGCTCGATGGCCCTGGCTGTCCACTCGGGGTTTTCCAATGCTGCGGTCCCCAGGTTGACGCGTGCCACGCCCAGGTCGAGGGCTGCTTCCAGGGTCTCGTCATCGCGGAGGCCGCCCGAGAGCTCTACCTTGATGTCCAGCCTGCCCACCACCTCGCGGAGCAGGTCGGCGTTGGAGCCGCGCCCAAAAGCTGCGTCAAGGTCCACCAGGTGAACCCATTCGGCACCCTGCTGCTGCCAGTTCAGTGCCGCCTCGAGGGGGGTTCCGTAGCTGGTTTCGCTGCCCGCCTCGCCCTGGACCAGCCGGACGGCCTGGCCGTTGACGACGTCGACGGCTGGCAGGAGCTCTAGTACCGGCAGGTCATGTGCGGTGGTCATACTCATCCTCGGTGTTGGTTCTTGGGTTTCGGGCAAAGGCGGGTGGAATTCGGCGCGTTCAGGCAGTGCCGCGGAGCCCCTGCATCAGCTGGCCGGCAGCGTGAGCAGGTAGGCGGCGACCAGCGACATGGCGGCCAGGACATAAAAGGCCACCTGGGTCCAGAGGGGCTTGCGCTGCTGCCGGAACGAGATGCCGCCGCCAATCAGCAGGCCGGCGAGGCCGGTCAGAAGTACGGGCCACATCTAGGCGTCACTGCCGGCGTCGGCCGCCGGGGCGCCGGGGTCGGCGGCGGCCGGCTTGCGCAGGCCTTCCACCCAGTTGCGCAGGAGCCGCGCACCGGCGTCGCCGGACTTTTCGGGGTGGAACTGGGTGGCGCAGAGCGGGCCGTTTTCGACGGCGGCGATGAACGGTCCGCCGTGCTCGGACCAGGTAACCAGGGGCGGCGCCATCCGTGGCTGGATGACGTCGAAGTTCCATTCCTGCACGCCGTACGAGTGGACGAAGTAGAACCGTTCGTTTTCGACGCCGGCAAAGAGTTTGGAGCCTTCGGGGACCTTGACCGTGTTCCAGCCCATGTGCGGAACAACTTCAGCGCGGAGTGCCTCAACCTTGCCGGGCCATTCGCCGATGCCCTCGGCCTCGGTCCCGTGTTCCACACCGGCTTCGAACAGGACCTGCAGGCCCACGCAGATGCCGAGGACCGGCCGGCCCCCTGCCACGCGCCGGCCGATGAGCCGGATGCCGTCCACGGCCTTGAGTTCGCGCATCACGGTTTCGAACGCGCCGACGCCGGGCACCACCAGGCCGTCTGCGTTCAGTACGTCCTCCGGCTTGGCGCTCAGGATGACTTCTGCGCCGGCACGTTCCAGGGCACGCACTGCGGACCTGACGTTCCCGGATCCGTAGTCCAGCACCGTGACGGTGGGCTTGCCCTGCGGCGACGGCAGCCTGCGCGACGCGGACGGGTCAATGATTGCCCCGTCCTTCAGTACCTGCCCGCTCACAGCGCCCCCTTGGTGGAGGGGACGCCCTCAACCCGGGGATCCGGTTCAACCGCGGCGCGCAAGGCGCGGGCAAAAGCTTTGAACTGTGCCTCGACGATGTGGTGCGGGTCCCGGCCTGCCAGCACGTTCATGTGCAGGCAGATGCCGGCGTGCAGCGTGATGGCTTCGAAGACGTGGCGGGTCAGGGACCCGGTGAAGTGGCCCCCAATCAGGTGGTATTCCTGGCCGGCCGGCTCACCTCCGTGCACCAGGTAGGGGCGGCCGGACACGTCCACCACGGCGTTGGCCAGGGCCTCGTCCAGCGGCACGGTGGCTTCGCCGAACCGGCGGATTCCGGCTTTGTTGCCCAGGGCGGTCCGCAGGACCTCGCCGAAGGTGATGGCGACGTCCTCCACGGTGTGGTGGACGTCGATGTGCGTGTCGCCGGTGGCCTTGACCGTCATGTCGATCAGGGAGTGCTTGCACAGGGCCGTCAGCATGTGGTCGTAGAACGGCACGGAGGTATCGATGTCCGACACTCCGGTTCCGTCGAGGTTGATCTCCACGAGTACGGAGGACTCGCTGGTGGCACGCTCCATGCGGGCGGTCCGGGCTGCAGCCGTATTCGATCCGGTTGAACTCATGGTGAAGGATCCTTAGTGGGAGAAGAAGTGGTTCAAGGCGTCCAGCGCCGCAGTATCAAGTCTAGGCGTGCAGCGCAGCGTGGCCCGCAAGGATGCGTTCCAGGGAGGTAAGGAAGGCTGTGGTTTCCGCCTCAGTGCCTGCCGTGACGCGGAGGTGGCCGGGGATGCCCACGTCGCGGATGAGTACGCCGGCGTCCAGCAGTTCCTGCCAGACCTGGTGCGGATTTTCCAGGCCGCCGAAGAACACGTAGTTGGAGTCCGACGCGGCAGGCTTGAGTCCCATCCTGGTCAGCTCGGCCACGATGCGGTCCCGCTGCTTCTTGATGTCCTGCACGTCGGCCATCAGCGCTTCGCGGTGCTCAAGGGCGGCGAGGGCGGTGGCCTGGGTGATGGCGGACAGGTGGTACGGCAGGCGGACCAACCGCAGGGCGTCAGTGACCTCGGGGGCTGCAGCCATGTAGCCGAGCCGGGCCCCCGCCAGGGCGAAGGCCTTGCTCATGGTGCGGGACACGATGAGCCGCTCCCGGCCGGGCAACAGGGTCAGCGCGCTGGGCGTTCCGTCGTGCGCGAACTCATGGTAGGCCTCATCAACGATCACGATGGACTGGCTGTCCGCCCCGGCGTCATAGACGGCTTCCACGACGTCCAGCCCAAGTCCCGTCCCGGTGGGGTTGTTGGGCGAGCAGAGGAAGACGATGTTCGGCTGCAGTTCCTTGACCTGCCGGGCGGCGGACTCTGCGCTGAGGTCATAGCCCTCCGCCCGTTCACCGGTGATGTACTGGGTGTCTGTTCCACTGGCCAGCAGGGGGTACATGGAGTACGTGGGCGGGAAACCGAGGGCGGTGCGGCCTGGACCGCCGAAGGCCTGGAGGATCTGTTGCAGGACCTCGTTGGAGCCGTTGGCTGCCCACAGGTTGGTTTCGTCGAGCCCATGCCCGAGGTATTCGGCCAGGGCCTTCCGGAGTGCGGTGAACTCGCGGTCCGGATAGCGGTTGAGGCCCGCAGCGGCCTCAGTGACGGCTGCGCTGATGGCGGCACGCACGTCAGCGGGAACACCATGGGTGTTTTCATTGACGTTCAGCAGGATGGGGACGTCCAGTTGGGGCGCGCCGTAGGGGGTCAGCCCGCGGAGGTTGCTGCGGAGGGGAAGCCGGTTCAGACGTTCTAGCTGGTCGTTCACCTGAACAGTTTAGTGGCCGCGGCAACCACCGGAAAATGTGACGGTTCCTGTTCGCCCTCGGCATGTCCCGCGACCGCCCGCTCCAGGGCTTGCCAGCCAGCCAGGCAGGCCGCCCTGGCAGAGGCCACGAACTCAGGGCTGGCGCCGGTCAGTGGGCGGGGACGGTCAGTGAGTGGGGACGAAGAGCTGCTGGCCCGGAAGGACGGTGCCCGCGGCAAGGTTGTTGAGCTGGACGATGTCCGCCACAACGTCCCTGGCGTCCCGGTCGGGAGCTACGGCGCCGGCAATGGCCCAGAGCGACTGACCCGACTGCACCGTCACCGTGACCGTGGGCGTCACTGCAAGATCCGCCACGGAGTCCGATGCCTTGGCCGGGGAGTGGAAGAGCCCCGAAAGCGACAGCAGGAGTACGGCCACCAGTACAAGCGGTACTCCGATCAGGACGATCCTCCCCCGGCGGGTCAGCCGCAGGGGTGCGGACGAGTGTGAAACCTGGTGAACAGATAAAGCTGACATGAACTAAGCCCTCCTGGACTTGCCGTGCTGCCCGGGTGCCCGCCGACTGCTGCCCCACCGCTCATACTGCGCCGGGAACCTATCCCGGCCGCGTATTCGAATGGGTCATCTGCTGGTTAGAACACATGTTCGAACTTTGCTGGTTAAGTTTTAGCACCTATCAACGAACAATGTCGAGACTCGCTAGAACAAATGTTTGAAAAAGCAATGTGGCTGGCCTAGCTTTGAAACGAAAGAACAACCACTACTGCAGTTGATCAGCAGGGTCTGACAATGACAGTGGGAGTCCTTCCGGCGGCACTGTGGAACAGCCGCCCGCGGAGGATCCGGCGGCAAGCGAAAGGCATTGGCGAACATGGCAGCAGCAGCCGCCGGGGGCAGGACCGCCCCGCAATCCAAGAGGACCGCCAAGGGCCTGACCCCCCGGCAGAAGAAGATCCTCGAGACCATCCAGCGCTCGGTCAATGAGAACGGGTATCCGCCCTCCATGCGCGAGATCGGCGACACGGTTGGTCTTGCCAGCCTGTCCAGCGTGACCCACCAGCTTTCCCAGTTGGAGAAGCTGGGTTACCTGCGGCGCGACCCCAAGCGGCCGCGCGCCATGGAAGTACTGATGCCGCTCACGCTCGACGGCGGCGGTAAAGGTGCCGGCACGTCTCCTGCACCGCAGGCCACGGGCGGCGCCACGGTGACGGAACTGCCCACGGCACTGGATACGGCCATGGTTCCCCTGGTGGGCCGGATTGCCGCCGGCGGGCCCATCCTCGCCGAACAGCTTGTGGAAGATGTCATGCCGCTGCCACGCCAATTGGTCGGCCAGGGCGAGCTCTTCATGCTCAAGGTGGCCGGTGACTCCATGGTGGACGCCGCCATTTGCGATGGCGACTGGGTGGTGGTCCGGCGCCAGGCTGACGCTGCCAACGGCGACATTGTTGCTGCACTCCTGGACGACGAGGCAACCGTGAAGACCTTCCGCCAGCGCGATGGCCATACCTGGCTGCTCCCCCAGAACACCCAGTACGAACCGATCCTGGGTGACCACGCCACCATCATGGGCAAGGTCGTCTCAGTCCTGCGTTCCCTCTAGCCAGCGTTCGCTCTAGCCTGGGTTCCACAGCCAGCATTCATGCCGGCCGTGCGCCACAGTTCTCAGGATGCGTCGGCACCAAGCCGGGTAAGCGCGGCCAGCGCCTTGGCGCGGTCCGTAGTGGCCCAGAACGGGGGCAGTGCGCCGCGCAGGAATCCTGCATAGCGTTCGGTGGCCAGCCGCGAGTCCAGGACGGCCACCACACCCTTGTCTCCGGTTGACCTGATCAGCCGTCCGGCACCCTGGGCCAGCCGGATGGCAGCGTGGGTGGCCGAAACGGACATGAAGCCGTTGCCCCCTGCCTGCGCCACGGCACGCGAACGCGCCGTCATCAGTGGATCATCCGGCCGCGGGAACGGAATGCGGTCTATCACTACCAGCCGGCAGGATCCTCCAGGAACGTCGACGCCCTGCCACAGGGACATGGTTCCGAAGAGGCAGGTGTCGGGTTCGTCGGCGAATTGCTTGACCAGTGCGGTCATGGTCGACTCGCCCTGGCAGAGGACAGTCACATCGAGCTTGGGCCGGAGGGCATCGGCAGCTTCTTCGGCGGCCCGCCGTGAAGAGAACAGGCAGAGGGCACCCCCACCGGAGGCTTTGATGAGCGCTTCGAGTTCTGCCAGGGCCTCCGGGGAAACGCCGCGGCCGGGCTTGGGCAGGTGGCCTGCCACGTACAGGATGCCCTGCTTGGGATAGTCGAAAGGCGACCCAACATCCACGCCCGTCCAGCTGGGCGCGCCGTCACCGATCAGGCCAAGTCCCCCTGCCGCAGGTTCAAAGGCGGAGCCGATGGCCAGGGTGGCGGAGGTCAGCACAACAGTGTGATCGGCGAAAAGCCCTTCCCGCAGCCTGCCGGCGACGGACAGTGGCGCTATGTTGATCAGCACCGGCGCGCTGTCGTCGGGCGGTGAGTATCCCTGGCCGGGATCGAAGGTGCTGGCACGGGAAAACCACACCACTTCCCGGTTTTCCCGGGCGGCGATGAGCCGCTCGCACAGTTCCAGGATGAGCATCAGGCGCGACCGGGCCAGCTGCCGGCCGCCGTCGGCTGTGGCGTTGCTGTCCCCTTTGGAATCGGACAACGCAGCCCGGCACGCTTCACGCAACTGGTCCACGCAGTCCAGCTGTTCATCGTTCAGGCCGTTGGGAAGCAGGCCGTTCGGCGCGCCGGCGAGGGCCAGCTCAAGGTTCGCCGCTGCGGCGTTCAGGGCATCGACGGTGATGGCTGTATGTTTCCGGGCGCCCGAAGCGGCAGCGTGGACCATGGCCACGGACAACTGTCCGGATACGGCCCCGGTGACACGGTCCTGCAGTTCGTGCGCTTCGTCCACCACCACGACGTCGTATTCGGGCAGGACTGCGAGTCCCTCGAACGCGCTGACGGCCAGCATGGCGTGGTTGGTCACCACCACGTCGGCCTCGGCGGCGTCCTGCCGGGCGAGCTCGCTGAAACACTCGGCGGCCATGGGGCATTTTTGGGCCCCAAGGCACTCCATCGACGTCACGGAAACCTGCCGCCAGGCACGGTCGGTCACGCCGGGCAGGAGTTCGTCCCGGTCGCCGGTGGCTGTCTTTTCGGCCCACTCACGGAGCCGCACTACTTCCTTGCCAAGCTGCGACGACGGCCCGCCCACGGAGGCGGCGAAATGTGGAACGCTGGTGTCCTCTCCCAGGGAGAAGAGCTGCCCTTCCGATGGTTCCTCCGACGGGAACCCGCCCTCGAGCTTGTGGCGGCAAACGTAGTTGGACCGACCCTTGACCAGGGCAACCTTGACCGGCCGGTCCAGGGCGGGCGTGATGTTCTTCAGGAGCCGGGGCAGGTCCCTGCCCACAATCTGCGTCTGGAGGGCAAGCGTGGCCGTGGACACCAGGGCCGGCTTGTTGCTTTCCAGGGCATGGGCGATCAGCGGCACCAGGTACGCCAGCGATTTGCCGGTGCCGGTGCCTGCCTGGACCAATAGGTGGTTGCCCGTTTCGATGGCCCGGGCCACCTGGCGGGCCATTTCATGTTGTCCGGTGCGGCTTTGTCCACCCATGCCGGCAACGGCCCGGTCGAGCAGTTCGATGACGAACTGCTCGCCGGCCGTCTGCGCAGCCTCGCCGGCCGCGACGTCAGTCATTGACGATGAATGGTTCCAGCTCGGACGCGAGGCCCTCCCGGACCATCACCGCCGCCCTGGTACCCGCCTCAACATGGTCCAGGCTGAGGATTTCGGCGTCGGACTCGTGCAGCTTGCTGATCAGGTCTCCGCGGTCGTACGGAATGAGCAACTCCATCTTCACGGATGGCCGGGGGATGGATTCGCTGATGGCCTTCAGCAGTTCCGGAATGCCCTCCCCTGTCCGGGCCGAGACCACTACGTGCCGTGGCTCGCGCTGCTTCAGCCGCTCCACCACGAAGGGGTCGGCAGCATCAGCCTTGTTCAAGACGATGATCTCCGGCACCTTGCGGGCATCAACTTCGCTGAAAACCTTCCGGACCGCAGCGATCTGCCCTTCGGGATCGGGGTGCGAAACGTCCACCACATGCAGGATCAGGTCAGAGTCCGCCACCTCTTCCAGGGTGGAGCGGAAGGCTTCCACCAGTTGGGTGGGCAGCGATCGGACGAATCCGACGGTATCGGCCAGGGTGTACCCCAGGCCGTCAGCGGTTTCGGCCTTGCGCACGGTGGGATCCAGCGTGGCGAACAGCGCGTTCTCCACCAGGACCCCAGCGTCCGTGAGCCGGTTGAGCAGCGAGGACTTGCCGGCGTTGGTGTATCCGGCGATTGCCACGGAGGGCACTTCATTACGACGGCGGTTGGCCCGTTTGGTCTCGCGTGCCGGCTTCATGGCGGCGATTTCGCGCCGCAGCTTTGCCATGCGGGTACGGATCCGCCGCCGGTCCAGTTCGATCTTGGTTTCACCGGGACCGCGGGAGCCCATGCCGGCAGCAGCGCCGCCCACCTGGCCACCGGCCTGGCGGGACATCGACTCGCCCCAGCCGCGCAGGCGGGGAAGCAGGTATTCCAGCTGCGCCAGTTCCACCTGGGCCTTGCCTTCGCGGCTCTTGGCATGCTGGGCGAAGATGTCCAGGATCAGGGCCGTGCGGTCAATGACCTTGACCTTGACGATGTCTTCAAGGCCACGGCGCTGGGAAGGCGCCAGTTCGGCGTCCACCACCACGGTGTCCGCGCCCGTGGACGTGACGATGTCTTTCAGCTCCAGGGCTTTGCCGGAGCCGAGGAAGGTCCCGGGGTCCGGCTTGTCGCGGCGCTGCACCAACCCGTCAAGGACTTCCGACCCGGCGGTCTCGGCCAGGGCGGCCAGCTCACGCAGCGAGTTTTCCGCGTCGGCAAGGGTGCCCTCGGACCAGAGTCCGGCCAGGACGACGCGCTCCAGGCGCAGCTGCCGGTATTCGACCTCGGTGACGTCTTCAAGCTCGGTGGACAGGCCCGCCCTGCGGCGCAGCGCGCGCCGTTCCTCGAGGTCCTGCTGGTCGCCGTCGTACGTTGAGTGTTCCTCGTCAAGGCGGGAAATGGCCTGCGCCTTGCCAAGCACCGCTTTTCCACTGCCGCCTTCACTGCCGGGCGTGCCGGCATTTCTGGCGGGAACGTCCTTGGCGAGGATCCGGTCGATGACAGCCTGGATCTCCTGCGGACTCATGTCCTGGGCGGCTGGATCGGAACCGGTGTTGGGCTGGCTGGTCATGGTCTCCTTTGAAGATTCGGCAGTTCCAGAATAGTGCTGATTGGCTGGAAGTTGGTAAGTATTCGCGCTGGGTTGACGGCCTGCGGTCATGCAGTTCTCCTGGTTGTTTCGCCGCCGGCTGCGATGCCGGGGCACGGATGCCGCGTCAGGGCGCGGCAGGGCTGGGAAAGGCCGGAGAATGGCGGGAAATGCAGCAATGGGCTGACTTTCGAGTATTGTCCGGCGGCCGGGCAGACGGAATGGTCTGGCCGGTGCGCAAAAGCGGAAGGCATGGAAACCTGCGTCGCTGCGGGACGGACTGTCGCTGGAGGACAGGCTGCGGGACGGGCGCGGCCCGTACCGGCTACTCGAAGATCAGGAACATGCCTTCCAGCCTAGCAGAGGGCCTCCAGGCCGGTTTCCCATTACGCTGCGGGGGGAACTACTCTGGCGAGTTATGGAGTCCGCACACTATTTCAGCACGTCCCCTGCCGGCCCCTTTACCCGGAAGCCCCTGACGGTGGAACTGGCCGGTGAGGCGCGACGGCTCCAGACCTCCACGGGCATCTTCAGCCCCGACGGCATCGACAAGGGCACCGCGGTGCTCCTGGCCGAAGTTCCGCGCCCGCATCTCCAGGGCAACCTCCTGGATATCGGGTGCGGCTGGGGTCCGGTGGCGCTCACCATGGCTCTGCTGGCCCCCGCTTCTAAGGTCTATGCCGTGGACGTCAACGAGCGCTGCATTACCCTGACCAACGAGAACGCCGCCGCGCTGGGACTGTCGAACGTCGCCGCCAGCACCCCTGAGGCTGTCGATCCGGACATCCGCTTCGACACCATCTGGTCCAACCCGCCCATCAGGATCGGCAAGGATGAACTGCACGCCCTGCTCAAACTGTGGCTGCCGCGCCTGGCAGAGGGCGGAACGGCCTGGCTGGTGGTGCAGAAGAACCTGGGTTCTGATTCCCTGCAGCGCTGGCTGGCGGCCGAACTGGACAGCTCCTTCACCGTGACCCGAGAGTCCACGTCAAAGTCCTTTCGGATCCTGAAGGTCAGGAAAGCGTCCCACTCGCCACAATGACGGCCGGCCCGCTGAGCTCCACATGCTCGTGGCCGGCGGGACCCGCGAAGAACTTCACGCCCACCACTCCGCCGGGAACGTGGACCTGCCAGGCGTCGGGGGCTTCTGCCCCCGCCCAATGCCTGATGGCGACGGCGGCGGCGCAGGCACCGGTCCCGCAGGACTGGGTCTCCCCCACGCCGCGCTCGTGCACCCGCATGGTCACGGAGCCCACGCCCTCATGGACCAGCGGTTCTGCCGGAACGACGAATTCCACGTTGGTCCCGTTCGCGGGTACCGGATCGACTGTCGGCGCGGTGAAGAGCCTGGTGCCCGTGAGCTCCGCCAGTTCAGCGAGGGCCACCACGGTGTGCGGGTTGCCCATGCTCACGGAGAGGGCCGGCCGGGGAACCTCCAACCCGTCGGCGGTGACCAGGGAATCCATGGCCTTGGCGCTGGCCTCACCGGGGAAAATGAACTCCCAGGGTCCCATGTCCACCGCGTAGCCTTCTCCGGTCCGGACCACAGTCTTGACGCCGCCGCGGGTGCCGATGGTGAGCGATCCGCCGTCGGGCAGGTCAATGAGGCCCTCGGCCTGCAGGAAGTGGACGAATACCCGGACCCCGTTGCCGCACATTTCGGAGAGCGAGCCGTCCGCGTTGCGGTAATCCATGAACCATTCCGCGTCCGGGGCGCCGCCGAGCAGTTCCCGGCCTTCAGCGAGGAAGCGGGAGGGGACGGCCCTGATCAGGCCGTCGGCCCCTATCCCGCGGTGCCGGTCGCACAGCGCCGCGGCCTGGTCGGCGTCGATGACGTGCGTCCCCTCGGGATCAGCCACCAGGACGAAGTCGTTGCCGGTGCCGTGCCCCTTGGAAAAGCGGAGCCCGCTCAGGGTGCGCAGGGCGGATCCGGGAGCTTCTGCGGGGGTTGCATTCATGATTCCAAGCGTAGCGGCGGAGGCTGCCGGTCCTGAAACCGCAGCTACCGGCACAACTCCGCTGCCTTGTCCACGAGCTCCGGATCCTGCCAGTCGAGCCAGGTGATGCGTGGATCGGCACGGAACCATGTCAGCTGCCGCCTGGCGAACTGCCGGGTGGCCACGATGGTTTCTTCCGCGGCGGCCTCGACGGTGGAGGCGCCGTCGACGACCCGCAGGAACTGCGAGTAACCCAGGGCGCGGGACGCGGTTTTGCCGCGGCGCAGTCCCTGTGCGTCGAGCATCCGGACCTCGTCCAGCAGGCCCGCGTCCACCATCCGGTGCACCCGTGCCGCCAGCCGGTCCCGCAGCACTTCGCGGTCCACGCTGAGGCCCACCTGGACGGCTGGCCGGTGGTACTCCCGCCGGGGCATGAAGGAGCTGAAGGGCCGGCCGGTGAGCTCCTTTACCTCAAGGGCACGGATGATGCGCCGGGCATCGGAGACCCGGGCGGCAGATGTGGGATCCACCATCCGGAGCCTGGCCAGGAGTGCCTCAGTACCGAGTTCCGCGTGCTCCTCCTCAAGCCGGGCACGGAGCGCGGGGTCGGTCCCCGGAAATTCCAGGACGTCCAGCGCGGCCCGGACATACAGCCCGGATCCGCCGGCCAGGATGGCGCGCTTGCCCCGCCCATGGATGTCGTCGATGATTTCGCGGGCCTGGAGCTGGAAGTCTGAAACGCTGGCTTCCTGGGCGACGTCAAGGATGTCCAGGAGGTGGTGGGGCACTCCCCTGCGCTCGGCCACCGTGATTTTGGCAGTGCCGATGTCCATGCCGCGGTAGAACTGCATGGCATCGGCGTTAATGACCTCGCCGTCGAGCTCGAGGGCGAGGTTGACGGCAAGGTCGGACTTGCCGGAGCCGGTGGGACCGACGACGGAGATGACGGGCGGGGCAGCCACCTGTCAGCGGGTGCGCAGCGGCAGGGAGGGCATGCCAAGGGAGACACCCTTGCGTGCCTCCCCGGAGCCGGGTGCGGGTGCCCCGCACGAGTCGGCCTGGGACCGGTCCCACGCGTCCCCTGCCCGTGACCGGCGAAGGCTGTAGTCCTCGAGGGTGGGATCGGAGACCAGGTGGAAGGCCGCGGCTTCGGTGATGGTGACAGTGACGAGGTCCCCGGGCCTGGGAGCGGGTGCACCCTGGGGAACCGAGAAGTGGACCAGCCGCTGGTCCTGCGACCGGCCGGACAGCCGGTGCGTTTCCTCCGACTTGCGTCCGGACTGTGCGGTCACCATGACTTCGAGCCGGCGGCCCAACTGTTTCCGGTTTTCCTCCGCGGCGATCCGGTCCTGCAGGGCGGTGAGGCGTTCGAAGCGTTCCTGGACCACGGCCTTGGGGAGCTGGTCGGGCAGGTCGGCCGCGGGCGTGCCGGGGCGCTTTGAATATTGGAAGGTGAAGGCGGTGGCGAAGCGGGACTTTTCCACCACGTCCAGGGTGGCCTTGAAGTCCGTTTCCGTTTCGCCCGGGAAGCCGACGATGATGTCGGTGGAGATGGCGGCGTGCGGAATCCTCTCGCGGACCTTGTCCAGGATGCCCAGGAATTTGGTGGACCGGTAGGAACGCTTCATCTCCCGCAGGATGCGGTCGGACCCCGACTGTAGCGGCATGTGCAGTTGAGGCATGACGTTGGGCGTCTCTGCCATGGCGTCGATGACGTCATCGGTGAAGGCAGCCGGGTGCGGGCTGGTGAAGCGGACGCGTTCCAGCCCCTCGATCTCTCCGCACGCACGCAGGAGTTTGGAGAAGGCCTGCCGGTCCCCGAACTCCACCCCGTAGGAGTTGACGTTTTGGCCGAGCAGGGTCACTTCGATGGCACCGTCATCCACCAGCGCCTGGATCTCGGCGAGGATGTCGCCGGGCCGGCGGTCTTTTTCCTTGCCCCGGAGCGCCGGAACGATGCAGAAGGTGCAGGTGTTGTTGCAGCCGACCGAGATGGACACCCAGCCCGAGTAAACGGAGTCGCGTTTGGTGGGCAGTGTTGACGGGAAGACGTCCAGGGACTCGAGGATTTCCAGCTGCGCTTCATTGTTATGCCGCGCCCGGTCCAGGAGGGCGGGCAGGGCACCGACGTTGTGGGTACCGAAGACTGCGTCCACCCACGGCGCCTTCTTGAGGATGGTTTCGCGGTCCTTTTGCGCCAGGCAACCGCCCACGGCGATCTGCATGCCGGGGTTGGCTGCCTTCACGGGGGCCAGGATGCCCAGGTTGCCGTAGAGCTTGTTGTCCGCGTTTTCCCGGACCGCGCACGTGTTGAACACCACGACGTCGGCATGCTCACCCGCGGCCGGGACGTAGCCGGCGTCCTCGAGCATGCCGGCCATCCGCTCGGAGTCGTGGACGTTCATCTGGCAGCCAAAGGTCCGCACCTGGTATGTGCGGGGCAGGGTTCCGGCTTGCGGCACGGCCCCGGCTTCGACGGAGGGGGTGGCGCCGGCTTGGGGGGAAGGAATGGTCAAACTCACCCGTTAAGGGTACCGGCTTTGGACGGGGTCGCTGTCGGGTTCCTGCCGGGAATCGAGGATATCGTTGACGATCCGGAATGCCTGGGAAGGCTGGTAACCCTTCCTTGCCAGCATGGATGCCAGCCGTCGGACGGCCTTGTCCCGTTCCCCCGGGACGGACAGGTCGGTCCCGGGCCGCAGCTTGCGCTCCACCAGGGCACGGGCGGCAGCTTCCTCATCGGCGTCCGTCAGCTGTTCCAGGGCCGAAGCAGCAGTCTCCTGGTCGATGCCCTTTTCAGCCAGCTCGCGCCGGAGCGCACCCTTGGCAAGCTTTCGGGACTGGGCGCGGCTCCGGACCCACATGTCAGCGAATTCTGCATCGTCGATCAGGCGGACTTCCTGGAACTTGTCCAGTACAGCCTCGGTGACGTGTTCCGGGATGTTCCGTTCGGCCAGCTTCCGGGCAAGCTGCAGTCTGCTCTTGGGCGCCGCAGTCAACTGTCGGTACACGATTGCCTGCGCGACCGTGAACGGGTCCGGTTCGGCGTCCGCGGCCTGCGGGTCCTCAGGCACGGAAGACCCGTCCGACACCCCTGTTGAAGAGGTGCCGGAACGGGCCCGCCGTGTTCGTGGTCCGGTCAAGGGCTAGAACCCGTCGACGGCTTTCAGCTTGGGCGCATCTTTGGATTCATCATCGGCGGGCTTGACCCCGACACCGAGCTTCTCCTTGATAAGGCGCTCAAGCTCGGCAGCCAGCTCCGGGTTGTCGCGGAGGAACCGGCGCGAGTTCTCCATGCCCTGGCCCAGCTGGTCGCCATCGTAGGTGAACCAGGAGCCCGACTTCTTGATGATGCCGTGCTCCACACCCATGTCGATGATGCCGCCTTCGCGGGAGATGCCCTGGCCGTAGATGATGTCGAACTCGGCCACCTTGAAAGGCGGAGCCATCTTGTTCTTGACGATCTTGGCCTTGGTCCGGTTGCCGACCGAATCGGCGCCTTCCTTGAGGGTCTGGATCCGCCGGACGTCAATGCGGACCGACGCGTAGAACTTCAGGGCCTTACCACCGGTGGTGGTTTCCGGGGAACCGAAGAAGACGCCGATCTTTTCACGGAGCTGGTTGATGAAGATGGCGGTGGTCTTGGTCTGGCTCAGGCGGCCGGTGATCTTACGCAGGGCCTGGCTCATGAGCCGCGCCTGGAGGCCGACGTGGCTGTCGCCCATGTCGCCTTCGATTTCGGCGCGCGGCACCAGGGCGGCAACGGAGTCGATGACCACAATGTCCAGCGAGCCGGAGCCGACCAGCATGTCCATGATCTCCAGGGCCTGCTCGCCGGTGTCCGGCTGTGAAACAAGGAGGGCATCGGTGTCCACGCCCAGTTTGGCGGCGTAGTCCGGGTCAAGGGCGTGCTCGGCGTCGATGAAGGCCGCGATCCCGCCGGCGCGCTGGGCACTTGCCACAGCATGCAGGGCAACGGTGGTCTTACCCGAGGATTCAGGACCATAGATTTCGATGACCCGGCCGCGCGGGAGCCCGCCAATGCCAAGGGCGACGTCCAGGGCGATGGAGCCGGTGGGGATGACTTCGATCGGCGCGCGGACTTCGTCGCCCAGGCGCATGACCGAGCCCTTGCCGAACTGCTTGTCAATCTGGGCAAGCGCTGCTTCCAGCGCCTTTGCACGATCCGGGGCTGCCGCCATGGTTGACACCTCTAATGCTTTCTCGATGGTGGCCTTCGCGGCCGTTGTATTGGTCATCTCTGACGCTAAGGGGACCCACTGACATTCCGGCCGGAGGACGACGGCTATGTGGATAAACCCGATGGAAAAAGCATAGCGTTATCCGAACAGGTATTCGAAGAGTGGAGCTCCTGCGGCGTGTCAGGCGGCAGGATCAAGGCCAACCGGATCAGGGCGGCGCCCCGCTGCTAATCGCGGCGTGGGGCGATGTCGCGGCCAAGGCGCCGTTCCGCCGGCACATCCTGGACATCGCAGACCGCAAGCCACACCCTGCGGGGTTCGACTCCGGCGGCCAGGGCCTGGTCGGCGGTGCGCCCGCCCACGCCGGCAAGGACCAGGGTACTGCTCAGCACGCGGGAGTACCCCGCGCCGAACTCGTCATCCATGAGACGCCAGTACTCGCTGATTCGCATCGGTAAATCCTCTCATGACTGTGGACCCTAGAATTGTTGCCATGAGCAACTCCCCGGATCTCCCGCCGCTGCAGGACACAGGCAACGATGCCGCCGACACCGCGCTGCAGAATGTCGAACACCAGATCAGCCTCTTCTGGCGGCGGGCACGGGCCATTTCCAACCAGCTTTCGCGCGAGGTCCACCCGGACATGGAGCCTGCGGCGTACGGGCTCCTGACGGTTATCCGCAGGGAAGGACCCATCCGGCTCACCGAGCTTGCCATGAACATCGGGGTGGGCAAGCCGTCGGTCAGCCGGCAGATTGCGTTCCTGGAGAGCCTGGGCCTGGTATCCAAGGAGGCGGACCCCCTGGACCGCCGGGCGCAGTCCATCCGGCTGACGCCGAAAGGCGAAGAAAAGATGCACCAGGTGCAGGACGCCCGGCGCCAGGTCTTCCAGGAGCGGCTGCGCGAGTGGCCGGTGGAGGACCTGCAGGAACTGGCCCGCTGCATGGCCAAGCTGAACTCCACCTATGAACGTGACGGGTTCGCCAGGGAAGGCGCGGACGCATCTTCGGCACAGGAGCACGCACAGGAGGACTAGGAAACAGCAGGAAGCCCCCGGCGTGGCCGGGGGCTTCCTCGTGTCTCCAGGGCCACCCTCAGGTGGGGCTGCCTTTATCGGGCGCCGGAGAGGAGGCCTGTGGACAGTTCGTCGTTCAGTTCAGTGTTGAGGTCCCGTTCCAGGTCACGGCCGTAACGCTGGGAGAATTCCTGCGGTACGGTGTCCGGAACTGCGACGCCTTCGGCTACTGCCACGCGGTCACTGACCTCGCGGAGCATGCTTGACAACGGAACATCCAGTGCCGAGCAGATCGAAGACAGAAGCTCTGACGATGCTTCCTTCTGGCCGCGCTCCACTTCGCTGAGGTATCCCAGGGAGACACGGGCGCTGTGCGAAACTTCACGGAGCGTGCGCCCCTGACGCTGGCGGACATCGCGCAGGACATCACCGATTTCGTGACGAAGTACTACCATCTTGCGCTCCTTCTGTTCGCTCTTAGCCTGTTCGGCGAGGCCCACATCCTTCCAGCGGACAACGCCGTTTACGGATACGGGCTGCTTTACCATCTGTATCGCCTTGCTCCCTCATTGGTCAGGTCCGCCGCGGCGAACCCGTCTTGGTCATTTCATCCTAGGCGCCTCCGCTCTCCGGAAGCGACACAATGTAATAACTAATCGGTACCGGCTTTTGTTCCCGGCAACTTTACGCGCGGTAACTTGGCAGTCTGCCGGGGTCAGGCGGACAAGGCCTCGAGGAGTCTTTCCAGGGCTGCGGCGCAGGCGGCGGCGCGGATGTCCGGCCTGCTGCCGGTGAAGGAGTACTCGAAACCGGCGGTGCCGGCAGCTGTGGCAATTCCGATGTAGACCCGCCCAACAGGCTTGCCGTCGTGGGCCTCAGGGCCGGCGACGCCCGTGGTGGAAAGCCCGACGTCGGCACCGAGGGCAGAGCGCGCGCCGGCTGCCATGGCCCGGGCGACGTCCGGGTCGACAGACCCAACGCGGGCCAGCAGGTCGGCGGGGACGTGCAGCACCGCGTCCTTCACGGAGTTCTGGTACGCCACCACGCCGCCCTGCAGCATTCCGGAGGCTCCCGGTGTGTCGGCCAGGACCGCGGACACCATACCGGCGGTCAAAGATTCAGCGGTGGCAACGGTCCGTCCCGACTCGAGGGCCTGCCGGACGGCCTGCGCGGCCAGCTGGTGAAGATTGCTCATGCCTGTTCCCGCCCTTCCGCGGTCCCTGCCTGGCGCTTGCCATTGGCACGCAGGCGCAGGGCTTCAACCACGTATTCGACGCCGGTCCACAGCGTGATCGCCACCGCGGCCATCATGACGGCGAACGCCACCCAGGACATCCAGGGCGCGAACGCCCCGAACGGCAGGAGGTAGAGGAAGATCGCTGCGGTCTGCACCACGGTCTTGAGCTTGCCGCCGCGGGAGGCAGGAATGACGCCGTACCGGATAACGAAGAAGCGCAGGGCAGTGATGCCCCATTCGCGCACAAGGATCACCAGGGTTGCCCACCAGGGCAGTTCGCCCAGCAGGGACAGCATGACCAGCGCGGAGCCGGTGAGGAGCTTGTCGGCGATGGGGTCGGCGATCTTGCCGAAATCGGTGACGAGGTTCCGGCTCCTGGCGATATCGCCGTCGAGCTTGTCTGTGTAGATGGCGACGGCGAAAGCCGCCACCGCCGCCCAGCGCCACGGACCGGAGGTGCTGTGCAGTCCGGGGGCGTCTGCCACCAGGAACCACACGAAAAACGGGACCAGCGCGATGCGGATCATGGTCAGGACATTGGGAAGGTTCCAGACCCCGGCACGGCCCTGGCCGGCGGCGGTTGCATCGGTACTAGTCACGTTTCTAGGCTACCGGCCTAGCGCCCGGTGAGGGACCAGGCGTCTTCGGAGCCGTCGTCGTCTTCGCCGTATCCGCCGGGAGCGGAGCCCGAGCCGTCGTAGTATTCGACGTTCTGCTTCCTCTTGTCCAGGTCGGCAGCCACGAGGTCCTCGGCGTAGCCGCCCTGGGCGATGTTGGCGTTGGCGTTGTCGCTCAGCGCGGCGGTCTGCGAGTCCGGCGCTGCGGGGGCTTCCTGGCCCTTCATGGCGGCGAGGACGGCGGCGAGGTCGTCCGGCTTGACCAGCACGTCGCGCGCCTTGGAACCCTCGGAGGGTCCCACCACTCCCCTGGATTCAAGGAGGTCCATGAGGCGGCCGGCCTTCGCGAACCCGACACGGAGCTTGCGCTGCAGCATGGAGGTGGAGCCGAACTGCGTGGTGACCACCAGTTCCGTGGCCTGCAGCAACACTTCGAGGTCGTCCCCGATGTCGTCGTCGATCTGCTTCTTTTCCGCTTCAGGCGCAACGTCGTCACGGTAGACGGCCTGCAACTGTCCCTTGACGTGCTCCACCACCTTGTGGATCTCCGACTCCGTGACCCAGGCGCCCTGGACACGCATCGCCTTGGAGGCACCCATGGGCAGGAAGAGCGCGTCACCCTGGCCGATGAGCTTTTCGGCGCCCGGCTGGTCCAGGACCACGCGGGAGTCGGTGACGGAGGACGTGGCGAAGGCCATGCGCGAGGGCACGTTGGCCTTGATGAGGCCGGTGACCACGTCCACGGACGGACGCTGGGTGGCCAGCACCAGGTGGATGCCCGCGGCGCGGGCAAGCTGGGTGATGCGGACGATGGAGTCCTCAACGTCGCGCGGTGCCACCATCATGAGGTCGGCAAGTTCATCCACGATCACCAGCAGGTACGGGTAGGGCCGGATGACGCGCTTGGAACCCTCAGGCGGGATAACCTTGCCGGCCCGCACGGCCTTGTTGAAGTCATCGATGTGCTTGAACCCGTAGTTGGCGAGGTCGTCGTAGCGGGCGTCCATTTCGCGGACCACCCACTGCAGTGCTTCGGCGGCTTTCTTGGGGTTGGTGATGATGGGCGTGATCAGGTGCGGGACGCCCTCGTAGGCAGTCAGTTCCACGCGCTTGGGGTCCACCATGACCATGCGCACCTCATCGGGCGTGGCACGCATCAGGATGGACGTGATCATCGAGTTCACGAACGATGACTTACCGGCACCGGTGGCACCGGCCACCAGGAGGTGCGGCATCTTGGCCAGGTTGGCCACCACGTAGCCACCCTCCACGTCCTTGCCCACGCCCATCACCATCGGATGGTCCGTGCGGCGTGCATTCTGGCTGCGGAGGACATCGCCCAGGGAGACGGTTTCGCGGTCCGTGTTGGGGATTTCGATGCCGATGGCGGACTTGCCCGGGATGGGGCTGAGGATGCGGACATCGCTGGAGGCAACAGCGTAGGAGATGTTCTTGGACAGGGCGGTGACGCGCTCCACCTTGGTGCCGGGCGACAGTTCGATTTCGTACCGGGTGACGGTGGGGCCGCGGCTGAAGCCGGTGACGGTGGCGTCAACGTTGAACTGCGTCAAGGTATCGGTCAAGGCAGCGACGACGGCGTCATTGGCCTCGGTGCGCTCCTTGGGGATGGACCCGGGGGTCAGGAAGTCCGAGGCAGGGAGGGTGTACGTGACGTCGCCGGCGAGGGAGAGCTGCTCGGTGCGCTGCGGGATGGGGACGGGGGGCGGCGCCGGGGCCACGGGGTTGGAGGGCACGGTGGGCGCGGCTGCCGGCTTGCCGGGAGCAGCAGCGCCGGGGATGACCAGCGGGATGGCCTCGGTGGCGTTGTCCGGCGGTGGCGCCTGGGAAGCGGCGCCCAGGCCCTGGGCCGCCTTGATTTTTTCGACGGCGATCTCAGCCTGGGTGGGCCGCCGCATCCCGGGCGCGGGCCGGGCAGGTTCCGGCTCGTCGTCGTCAACGACGGCGTGCTCAAACGCTTCGTCGCCCACGTAGCCCTCAAGTCCTGCCTCGGACTCCTCGTCCTTCCCGAAGAACTTGCGCTTCTTCTTCCGGGGCGCGGCGGGGGCCGTCCGTTCGAGGTAGCTGCGGTCGTGGACGTCGGCGCGTTCCTGGTCCATCAGGTCGATGCCCATAAGGTGCTCGTAGGCTCCGCGGATGCGGCGCGGAATGGCCGTGAACGGGGTGGCCGTGATGATCAGCAGGGAGACGAAAGCGAGCAGGCCGTAGAGGGCCACGGGCACGGCGGGATGGATGGCGGCCAGCGGCGTGGCGGCCAGGAAGCCGAGCATGCCACCCGCTTTGCGGAGACCGTCGAAGCCGTCGGCCACGGTGGGCTGGCCGCCCAGGATGTGCGCCAGGCCGCAGCCGGCGAACGTCATGATCAGGAAGCCGATGCCCACCCTGTTGTTGCCCCGGCCATCGGAGGGCTGCCGGAACAACCGGAATGCGCAGACGAACAGCATGAGCGGAAGCAGCAGGGAAATCCAGCCGAAGGTGCCGTTCACCACGGCGTAGACGGCGTCGGGGAACCAGCCCGTCAGGCCCCACCAGGCGAAGGTGGCGATGAAAACGCCCAGCGCCAAGTTGAACAGCGCTGCGCCGTCGCGGCGTTCCTCGGCCGGAAGGTCACTGACATCGTGGCCGATGCGGCGCACTCCCCCGCCCACCAGGTGGCCCACGCCCAGCCATGCTCCGCCTACCACGCGCAGCAGCCACGGCTGGTGGTGTTCGACGGCGGGAAGCTGGCGGGTGCGTGCGGTGCTGGATGAGCCGCCGCGCCCTGCCTTGCCGGCAGTGGACCCGGTTCCGCGGGCTGTGGAGCTTCCGGATTTGCTGCCGGAGCTGCCCCTGCCGGTACCTTTGGGCGCGGAAGTAGTACGTGTGGCCATAGTAGCCACGCTACCGGAAGCATGCTGTGATTCCGGGGATATCGGGGCCGGAACGGCCCCCTGGTGCCCGCCGTTAAAAACCTCCGGCCCGTACTCCTGCCTGCGGCGGGGGTGCGGGCCGGAGCCGTTGGCAAGGACCGTCAGGCCTCGAGCACCACCGGGATGATCATCGGCTTGCGGCGCAGCTTGCGGTTGACCCACGTGCCCACGACGCGGCGCACCACCTGCTGGAGCTGGTGGCTGGTGTGGTCGGCGTGGTTCTGGACTGCTTCTTCCAGTGCCGCGTTGATCTTGGGGATGATGTCGTCGAAGACGGAGTCGTCCTCGGCAACGCCGCGGGCGTGGATCTCGGGCCCGGACACCACCTTGCCGGTGGCCCGGTGGATGACCGTGATGATGGAGATAAAGCCTTCGTCGCCCAGGATGCGGCGGTCCTTGAGGTCCGCGTCGGTGATTTCGCCCACGCTGGAGCCGTCAACGTAGACAAATCCAACCTCCACCTGGCCCACAATGTCCGCCTGGTGGTCGCGGAGGTCGATGACCGTGCCGTTGTCGGCAAGGATGACGCTGGCTTCCGGCACGCCTGACTCGATGGCGATCTTGCCGTTTGCGATCAGGTGGCGGGTCTCGCCGTGCACGGGCATCGCATTGAGCGGCTCGAGGATGTTGTAGCAGTAGAGCAGTTCCCCGGCTGCTGCGTGGCCGGATACGTGGACCTTGGCGTTGCCCTTGTGGATCACGTCGGCGCCGAGCTTGAGGAGGCCGTTGATAATCCGGAACACGGCATTTTCGTTGCCCGGGATGAGGCTGGAGGCCAGGATGACGGTATCGCCGTCGCCCACCACCACGCGGTGGTCGCCGTTTGCCATCCGGGACAGGGCCGCCATGGGCTCGCCCTGGGAGCCGGTGGACATGAGGACCACGCGGTTGTCCGGCAGGTTGTCGATGTTCTTGATGTCGACGATCAGCCCGGAAGGGACGTCCAGGTAGCCCAGCTTCTCCGCGATGGCCATGTTGCGGACCATGGAGCGGCCCACGAAGGCAACCTTGCGGTTGTGCTTGGCCGCGGCGTCGAGGACCTGCTGTACGCGGTGGACGTGGGAGGAGAAGGACGCCACGATGATGCGCTTGGTGGCCTGGCCGAAAAGCCGCTCCAGGGTGGGCCCGATTTCCTTCTCGGCCGTGGTGAACCCGGGCACGTCGGCGTTGGTGGAGTCGGACATGAAGAGGTCCACGCCCTCCTCGCCCAGCTTGGCGAAGTGGCGCAGGTCGGTGATGCGTCCGTCCAGCGGCAGCTGGTCCATCTTGAAGTCGCCGGTGTGCAGGACCGTGCCGCCGGCAGTACGGATGAACACGGCAAGGGCATCGGGGATGGAGTGGTTGACGGCAACGAACTCGCATTCGAACGGCCCGAACTTCTCCACCTGGCCTTCTTCAACGGTCAGCGTGTAGGGCCGGATGCGGTGCTCCTGCAGCTTCGCCTCGATCAGGGCCAGTGTCAGCTGGGAGCCCACCAGCGGGATGTCATTCCGCAGGCGCAACAGGTACGGCACTGCGCCGATGTGGTCCTCGTGGCCATGTGTGAGGACCACGGCCACGACGTCGTCCAGCCGGTCCTCGATGTACGAGAAGTCGGGGAGGATCAGGTCAACGCCGGGTTGGGTTTCCTCAGGGAAGAGGACGCCGCAGTCCACGATCAGCAGTTTGCCGTCGATTTCGAACACGGCCATGTTCCGGCCGATCTCCCCCAGCCCGCCAAGCGGAACGATCCGCAGCGTGCCTTGGGGCAGGCGCGGAGGGGTGACGAGGCCGGTAAGGGCAGTTTGGGTCATAGTGCACTTCTTTCCAGGCGGAAGGGTGCCGGTCTTAGCCTCAGGAGAAGACCAGCCCCGCTTCCGCCAAATCCCCGCGGATGGTTTCGATCTCGGTTTCGTCCGGCTCCACGAGGGGCAAACGGACAATCGAGTTGGGCAGGACTCCCTGCCATTTAAGAATCTGTTTGGCCGCCACGGCACCCTGGACGCGGGTCATGGTGGCGCGGACCACGGGCTGCAGCTCGAAGTTGATCTTGCGGGCAGTCCCAAGGTCGTTGGCGTTGACGGCGTCGATGAGTTCGCGGAAGCGGCGGGTGGCGACGTGGGTGGTGACACCCACCAGGCCGACGGCGCCCAGCGCCATCCAGGGAAGGGTCAGCCCGTCATCGCCCGAGTAGAACAGGAGGTCGGTTTCCGCCATGACGCGGGTGGCCGCAGTGAGGTCTGCCTTGGCGTCCTTGACGGCGACGATGTTTGGATGCTGTGCCAGCCGGATCATCGTGTCGGGTTCGATCGCGATGGAGGACCGGCCGGGGATGTCGTACAGCATGACGGGCACGTCCACGGCGGAGGCGATGGTCTCGAAGTGGGCGCGGACACCGGCCTGGCTGGGCTTGTTGTAGTAAGGGGTCACCAGGAGGAGGCCGTCGACGCCGAGGGCAGCAGCCTGCTGGGAAAGGTGGACCGAGTGCGCGGTGTCGTTGGTGCCGGTACCGGCAATGATGGCCGCACGGCCGCCCACAGCGTCCTTGACGGCGCGGAACATGCCAAGGTTCTCTTCGTCCGTCAGCGTGGACGTTTCACCGGTGGTGCCGGTGACCACCAGCCCGTCGCAGCCGTCGTCGACCAGCTTGCTGGCCAGTGCTGCTGCCTGGTCGTAATCCACTGCGCCGTCCTTGGTGAACGGCGTGACCATGGCGGTCAGGAGGGTACCGAGGGCAGGGATGTGCGCGGAAGAGTCAGCCATGGAAAAAACGTTACCCTGTCCCCGGCTGGTTAGGACAATGCCACGGACGTGACGAGCGTCAAATACGATGCCGCCCTGGCCGTGGAGCGTCCGCCCCTGCATGGCAATAGCGGCCCACTGCGGACTGCCGCAGGTCCTCTGCCCAGGCGGCGAGCCTCTGCGCCGCCCGCACGTAATGGAACAACTCCGTGGGGGTCAGGGCATCGAGGTCCGTCTCCGAGAGCCTGCGCGCCAGCTCCGCCCCCTCCGGCTGGGCCGCCAGGCTGATGCCTTCCCGTTCCCACGCGACGTCCTCCGCCGGACGCCCGGAGACCAGCTGCCGGAACAGGTAGTCCACCACTCCCGGACTCATCGCCTTCAGGGGCCCACCCCCGGCGTCAGGTTCTCCTGACGGCAAGCCGGCCGGACCGAAACCTCCCGGGAGGCTCCCGGCCCGCACATCGCCCGGCTGCGGGCGTTCTGCCTGGGCGGGTCCCGACTGCTGGCGTCCCTGCCCGTTGGATGCAGGGGCTCCTCCCCGGGGCGCGGGGGCTCCGGATGACATCATCTCCATACGGCCATGGTATTCGAACATATATTCGAACACAAGGAGGTCTTGTGCGCTTTCGACAGGAGCGCGGTGCGGGAGGGCCTGGCGCGTCGGACCCTGCCCGAGGGTGCGCCCTGCTGTGACAAGCCACCGTGCAAGCGCGTGTGAGACGATCTGGTCATGACGTCCCGCACCCCGGCCACCCGGTCCCGCAAGGCCCCAGGCAGGCAACAACCGGGGCGTCTCCGGGGAATCGACGCCGCCCGGGGCGTGGCGTTGCTGGGCATGATGGCCACCCACCTCCTGCCGACGTTCGAATCGAATGCAAACCTCACGCCAACGTGGATTGGCCTCACCTTCTCGGGGCGCGCCGCTGCCCTCTTCGCCGTGCTGGCCGGCGTGGGGCTTGCCCTCTCCACTGGAAAGGACAAGCCGTTGGAGGGCCCCGGGCTCTCTGCCGCCCGGCGCGGCGTAGCGCTGCGGGCCCTGGTGATTGCCGCCGTCGGACTTACCTTGGGTGGCCTGGAGGTGAACGTTGCCATCATCCTGGTCCACTACGCCGTGCTGTTCCTGTGCATCCTCCCCTTCCTGGGGCTGGGCGTGAAGCCGCTCTGTGCATGGGCGGCCGGCTGGATCCTTGCCTCGCCTGTCCTGGCATATCTTCTGCGCCCCTGGCTCCTTGCCCCCGAACCACCCCTGAAGCTGGGCCACAACCCGGGCTGGGAAGACCTCGCAACGCCTTCCAGGCTGCTCGCCGACGTGTTCTTCACCGGTTACTACCCCGTGTTCCAGTGGCTGTCCTACCTGCTGGTGGGGCTGGCGATCGGCCGCCTGGTCTTCTCCAAGGCGCTGGTCCCCGTAGTGCTGTTGGTCGGCGGGACCGTGGTGGCCGTGGCAGCAAAGACCCTGGGGACAGCGGCCATGGAGGACTGGGGCGGCCGGGCAGCGCTGGAAAAGGTGCTCAATTCACCGGGCTACCCACTGGGCAGCGTGCTGCAGGTGAACCTGACCGGCATTTCCCAACAGGACTCCTGGTGGTGGCTGGCGTCGGCCGCACCGCATTCGGGAACTCCGCTTGACCTGCTGCACACCTCGGCAGTGGCGGCGGCCGCCATTGGCGCGTGCCTGCTCCTGGGGCGCCTCGCCGAGTGGGTGGACCTGGACCTGCTGTTGCCTCTGAGGGGAGCCGGCGCCATGACATTGACCTTGTACACCATCCACGTATGGGTGGTTTCCGGCTTCTACCTGAAACCCCTGCCCGCCGGCTGGACCGAGGACGGGATGTACTTTGCCCAGGCAGCCACCGCCATCACTCTGGGCATTGTGTTTGCACGGCTGTCGTGGCGCGGACCGCTGGAATGGGCGAGCCATGCGGCCAGCCTGGTGGGCCGGGGCGGCTTCAAAGCCCTGCAGTGAGCCGTCCCAGCGACGGGAACTGCGCGCAGCTCGCCGGGCAGCTTCCGTGGAAACGACAAGGAACCCGCGGAACCACCATGTGGGTGGCGCCGCGGGTTACCTTGCATGCTGTGGGTCGGAACCGGCTGCTTGGCGTGTCCTGCCGTCGCTTGGGTCCGGCTAGTTCACCGTGGGGGTGAGAGTACCGGCGGGGTCGCCGTAGTCGTCATTGATGACCACTTTGACGGGACCCTTCTTCACGTCGAACGCAATGACACCTTGGCGGGCGTCGCCGGCACCGACCTCATCGGTGGGCAGCGCCCCCAGTCCATCGTCGAGATAAACCAGTTCGCCCTCTTTGCCCTCGGCGTCATAGACCTCGAAGTTCGAGGGGCTGGAGAAGCTGCTTCCGGTCAGCGTCTCCCAGGACACCTTGACCGCCAGGAAACCGCCGTTCTTCGGCTGCATGTAGGTCATGCCCGGAATTTCAGCCGTGTAAATGGAATCGAGGACGCTGACCTTCACGGTGTTGCCTTCGGACACAGTGGCGACGAAGGAGTTTGCACCGGCGGCGGATCCGTTGGCGGGGGCGGATCCACTGGAAGGTGCGGGCGCAGCCTGGGAAGCCGACGGAAGTTCGGGAGCCACGGGGATCTTGCGGTTGTCGAGGGCAGCACCGATCATGGCGATGGACATGATGGTCAGCAGGATCCCGGTGATGATGCCCACGAGCCAGACGGCGGCGGTGATGATCCAGGCCTTCTTCCTGTTCTCCGGGTAGCCCTCCAGCGGGCGTCCATCCCTGTCCCTGGTGTTTCCCGTCAATGTGATGATCAGGTCCACGATGGCCCAGATACCAAGGCCGCCCGCAGTCAACAGCTTCGCGACGCCCGAGCCGATCTTGCCCAGGTAGAAGCGGTCCGCGCCGAAGGTGCCCAGCAACAGTGACAGGATCCAGGTGGTCATAAAGGACTTCCGTGGCCTGTCGGAGTAGGGGGCACTGCCATAGGGGCCGGGCTGATACTCCCCCTGCGGGACTGCCGGGTACTGCCCCTCAAAGGTGCTTTGTCCCCCGAAGGTGGACGGCGCCGGCGGAATGGGCGGGGCGGCCGGTCCGCTCTGGGGCGGATGGGGGAAATTCGGATGGCTCATTGATGGTCCTTCTGTCCAGGGTGCGAGAAAGGGTGCAGGTAAGGGTGCGGGTGCAGGGGCGCACGGGGCAGGTACGCCGGTGGGCCCACGGCGGCGTCGAGCAGTATCAGGAACCTTCGCGTCCAGGGCCGCCGTAAGAGAGGGGTGCGGCGCCGCGGGAGTGGGAGCGGCTGACAGCGAGCAGTCCGTGGGATGCAGGTTTTATGGTTCAGGTTTTGGGGTGCTGCTGTTCCACGCCCATGGCATGGACATGGGCAACCTCATGCTTTCCCCCAAAGCTAAAGAGTCTTTACTAAATCAACCTACCGCGGACAGCAGGGAACTGCGATGGGGAGAAATGCCCATCGCAGTCCACGGCGAATGAACGCGCAGGAAACCGCGGCCCCCAGGTCTTCCCGGAGCAGGGCCGGCGCCGCGGGGCAGGGCCGGCGCCGCGGGGTATCAGGACGCGGCGGTGAAGAGCCTCACGGCGTCACGCATGGATGCCCGCGCACGCTTGCGGTCCCCGGCGGCGTCATAGGCACAGCTCAGCCGGAACCAGGAACGCCAGTCGTCGGGAGCGGCCTCGGCTTCGGCCCGGTACTTTTCGAACTCCGCATCCGCCGCGGCCCGGACGATCCGGCCGCCGGGCGTGCGTGGGAGCTCATCTACAGGCAACCCGCCTTCGGCTTCCAGGACCTTGGCCATCTGCTCGGTCCGCGCACCGAACATCAGCTCGCGGATCAGGGCCCAGGCGCCAACCACGGGCAGCACCAGGTAGGCGGCACCAATGGCCTTGGCTGTCAGGTTGCTGTCCGCCAGGAGCAGGAGGGATCGCTGGAAGGACACAACCAGGTAGAAGACCAGCAGCAGGGTCACCGCGCCTACCCAGATCTTGGTGCGGTTCTTCCTGAAGCCTGCAAGGAACCCGTCCACGGCCTAGAGCCCCAGGTCCAGGTAACCGTCCAGGCCGACGGTCAGGCCCGGGTGTGCCGCAACGTTGCGCACGCCCAGGAGCACGCCGGGCATGAACGAGGCCCGGTCGAAGGAATCGTGGCGGAGGGTCAACTGCTCGCCCGGACCGCCCAGCAGGACTTCCTGGTGCGCCACGAGGCCGCGGAGCCGGACACTGTGGACGCGGACGCCGTCCACCTCGCAACCGCGGGCGCCGGCAAGTTCACTGGTGGTGGCATCCGGGCTGGGCGGCACCTGGGCCGCGCTGCGTTCGGCAGCGATGAGCTGGGCGGTGCGGACCGCAGTGCCGGAAGGGGCATCCACCTTGTCCGGGTGGTGCAGCTCGATGATCTCCACCGACTCGAAGTATTTGGACGCCTTCGCGGCGAAGGCAGAGGCCAGCACCGAGCCGAGGGCGAAGTTGGGGGCGATGAGAACACCGGTATCCGGATGCTCCGCCAGGAGGGCTTCCAGCGCAGACAGCCGTCCGGCATCCCATCCGGTGGTGCCCACCACGGCGTGGATGCCGTGCTCGACGGCGAAGCGGACGTTCGCTTCGGTGCTTTCGGGGACCGTGAGGTCCACCAGGTACTGGGCACCTGCGGCAGTCAGCTGCTCCAGCGAATCACCCCGTCCCAGGGCTGCTACGAGTTTCATGTCGGGGGCGGCGTCAATGGCCTTGACGGCCTCGGCGCCCATGCGTCCAGTGGCTCCAAGGACGGCCACCAGCTTGGGAACGGAGTGTTGTTCGGTCATGGCATTAACCCTACCGGCGGGACGGGTTGGGGCAGGAACCGGGCGGCGTGCGTTACCTCGCAGAGAAGTGCGGCGAGCGCAAGCATCAGCTGCCTGCGCCCACCCATTCCACCGTGCCGTCCGAGAAGAACTGTTCCTTCCAGATGGGAACCTGTTCCTTGATCCGGTCCACCAGTTCGGAGCACACAGCGAAAGCCTGCCCGCGGTGCGCCGCGGACACCGCGCATACCAGTGCCGGATCCCCGATCTCCAGCATCCCGATCCGGTGGGCCGCCCAGATGCGGACAGGCTGGCCGGTGCCGGCCTCCCCCTCAGCGTCCTGCTCGGCAACCAGGCGGGCGACGACGTCGGCCATCACCTGGTGTGCCGTGGGGTGCGCACTGTAGCTGAGGCGCTCGACGGCCTTGCCGCCGTCGTGGTTGCGCACCACGCCGCTGAAGCTGACCACCGCTCCGGCAGTATCGCTTTCCACCGCTGCGATGGCCTGGTCCACGGAGATGGGCTCCGCACTCAGGACCGCGCTGACTACTTCAAATGCTTCAGTGCCCATGTCCGCCTTCCAGCTGGTCGCAGAGGTGCCCGATCAGCGGGTCAAGGACGGAGAGCCCGTCCATGACGCCCTTGGGCGAACCGGGCAGGTTCACAATAAAGGTCTTTCCGGCGGCGCCGGCGTATCCCCGGCTCAGGGCAGCCAAGGGGGTCTTGGCAGCCCCGGCACGGCGAACCGCCTCCATGATCCCGGGGATTTCCCGGTCCAGGAGCGGCAGCGTGACGTCCGGCGTCCGGTCGTCCGGGCTGAGGCCGGTGCCGCCGCTGGTGATCACGACGGCGGGGCGCTGGGTGAGGAGCGCGCGGATGGCAGCCCCCACGGGCTCACCGTCGGGCACCACCATGGCCGGGAACACGTCGAAGCCATGTTCGGTAAGCCAGTCCGCGATCACGGGGCCGGTTTCGTCGTCGTAAATGCCGGCGGCGGCGCGGGTCGAGGCGATGACGACGCCCGCCTTCCGCCCCTGAACGTCGCCGTGCACATGCGGTGCGGCCGCGCTGAAGGGTGAGGTCACAGTGCCCAGTCTCCGCTCTTTCCGCCGCTCTTGGACAGGACCTTGATGTCTGTCAGGACGGCATGCTTGTCCACTGCCTTGATCATGTCGTAGACGCTGAGGGCCGCCACGGAGGCGGCGGTCAGTGCTTCCATTTCCACTCCGGTGACTCCCCGGGTCTTGACGGTGGCGTGGATGGTGACGGCCTCCGTACCAAGGTCGAAGTCAACCGTCACCTTTGACAGCGGCAGCGGGTGGCAGAGCGGGACCAGCTCCGGGGTCTTCTTTGCGGCCATGATGCCGGCCACGCGTGCGACGGCCAGCGCGTCACCCTTGGGGAGCCCGCCGGTACCCAGGAGTTGCATCACCTCGACGGTGGTCCGGACGGTGGCGGTGGCTGTGGCCTCGCGGGTAGTTTCTGCCTTGGCGGAAACATCCACCATCTGGGCGCTGCCATCCTGGCGCAGGTGCGTCAGTGCTGGGGTCTGTTCTGCGTTCACAGCATCCATACTTCCACCTCGTCGCCGGCGGCGAGCTCCGTTACGCCGGCAGGGACGTGGACCAGGACGTTGGACCGCGCCAGGGCATGCATCAGGTGCGAGCCCTCGCCGCCCTCCAGCTTCACGGTCCCGTCGGGCTGCAGGCTTCCACGCCGGACCTGGTGCTTGTGTCCTGGAGATCCCAGGGGCTGGGCCAGGCGGGCGCGCAACGGCAGCCTGGGCGCAGGCGCCCCGAGCATCGCCGAGAGTGCGGGCCGGAGGAACATCTCGAAAGACACGAGGCAGCTGACCGGATTGCCGGGAAACCCAAGGAAGGGGACGCCGTCGAACGTCCCTATACCCTGGGGGCCGCCGGGCTGCATGGCGACGTGCAGGAAGTCGACGGGCTGGTCCGCCATGGCCTGGCGCACCACCTCATAGGCGCCCTTGCTGACCCCGCCGGTGGTCACGATCAGGTCCACGTCCTGGCCCTGATCGCGCAGCAGCGCCAGCAGTTCCGCGGGGTTGTCGGAGGAGACCCCGGCGCGCCGGACTACCAGCCCCGCCTGCTGCATGGCCGCTTCCAGGAGGGTCCCGTTGGAGTCGTAGATCTTGCCCTCCGGCAGTGGCCGGCCCGGTGCGACCACTTCGTCGCCGGTGGTGACCAGCAGGACGGCCACCGCCCGGTGCACCTCGACCTCGGCCATGCCAAAGGCGGCGAGCAGCCCCAGCTGCGCCGGCCCCAGGCAGGTCCCGGCGGCCAGGGCCCGCTCCCCCGCCGCAATATCGGTGCCGGCAGCGCGCACGAACGTTCCCCGGGCGGTGGCCGGCAGTGTCACCCGGCCATCCTGGCCAGGCTCCAGGAAGCGGTCCGGCACCGCCTTTTCAATGGGCACGACGGCGTCAGCCCCGGCCGGAATCATGGCACCGGTCATGATGGGGGCGGCGGTTCCCGCTGCAAGCGGCTGCGGGCTTGAGCCGGCGGGTACCGGCGGCATGACGCGCAAGTCCGCACCGCCGTCGGGAATGTCCACGGAACGGACGGCATAACCGTCCATCTGGGAATTGGCGAAAGGGGGAAGGCTGAGCGGTGCGGCGACATCGTGCGCCAGGCCGCGACCCAGGGCCCGGCTGAGCGGCAGGGTCTCGGTGCGCCCGGCCAGGCGGACCGACTGGAGGAGTTCTGCGACGGCGGCGGCATGGTCGGCGACCGGCCGCGCACGTTCGGCGTTGCCGTGGGGGTGGCTGGTCATGGGTACGCCTTTGGTCGCGGCCGTCAGGATGTCACGTCCACTCTAACGGTGTGGAATCCGGTGGCTCCGTCGGGTGCGGGTGGCCGCGCCGTTTCGTCCTGGGGCACACCCGTCAGGTCGGTGGCGCGGACCTGGACCTCATACTGCCCCGGGGTGAGGTCCACGGCCAGCTTCCACTGGTACCACGTGTCAACGGAGATGCCCGGGGCCAACTCTGCTTCCCGCCACGGTCCCCGGTTGATCCGCACTTCCACCTTCCCAACGCCGGTGTGCTGGGCCCAGGCAACGCCCGCCAGAACCACTGTTCCTGCGCTGACCGGGCGCCCGCTGCGTGGCACGTCGATGCGCGACGACGTCTTGATGGGCCCGCGCGCTGACCAGCCCCGCGGCGTCCAGTAGCCGGCGTCGTCAGCGAACCTGGTCACCTTGAGTTCGGTGACCCATTTCGTGGCCGAAACGTAGCCGTAAAGGCCGGGAACAACCAGGCGGACCGGGAACCCGTGCTCCAGCGGCAGCGGTTCCCCGTTCATGCCCACGGCAAGCAGGGCGTCCCTGCCGTCGGTAAGGACGTCCAGTGGCGTTCCGGCAGTCCAGCCATCGGTGCTTCGGGAGAGGACCATGTCCGCCCCCGGCTGGGGCACGGCAAGGGCCAGCAGTTCGCGCACCGGCCAGCCCAACCAGCGGGCATTGCCGATCAGGTCCCCGCCCACCCCGTTGGAAACGCAGGCGATGGTGATGTGGCGCTCGGTGAGGGGTTTCGCCAGGAGGTCGGCGAAGGAGAGCTGGACTTCCCGGGCCACCATTCCCGTGACTTTAATGAACCAGGTATCCGGGTTGACCGCCGGGACCGCGAGGGCTGTGTCGATCCGGTAGAAATCCGGGTTCGGAGTAACCAGCGGCGGCATGCCGGCCACGCCCGGGGCTGCGCCGGGCGGAATTGGCGGCGCCGGGGAAGCAGGCCCCGGAAGGACAAGGCGTGCCCTGGCTTCGCTGACCGCGACGGCGGCTCCGCGCCAGGCTCCCGCCAGCGCTCCGCCCACTGCAGTGGCTCCGGCGGCGACGCCAAGGGCCTGGAGGAAGCTGCGGCGGGAACCGGCAGCCGCGGCGCTTCCCGCCAGCACTCCGTCTTCGGGTCTTGCGTCTTCAGGCAGTACGGCTTTAGGCACTGCGTCTTCATGGCCTGCGTTTTCGGGTCTTGCGTCTTCCCATGCCTGCAGCCGCCTGGCCAGGAAACGCAACAGCACGACGGCGGCTGCCGCGGCCAGGAGCGGAAGCATGAGGGCCGCCGGGGTCACCTGGGACCGTGTCAGGACCGCTGCGACTCCGGCCAGGCCGAAGATGCCCATCACGGCAGCCCCGGAGAACCGCCGGCGGCGTTCAAGGACGCCGGCAAGTGCTGCCAGCACGGCAATGGCCAGCGCCATGCCCGCCAGGAGCGCAGCTTTGTCGGCCGTGCCAAAGAGGGAGATGGCCCAGTCCTTCACGCCGGGCGGGACGGCGTCGATGACAGCCCCGCCCACCGCGGTCAGCGGCGAAAGGGAGGGGCTGGCAAACCCCGCCAGCAGCTCACCGACCGCTACCCCGCCGGCCGCCGCAACGATCCCGGCAGCCGCAGCCCACCATGTCCCGGTGCGCCGGACTGCCTGGTGCCGGACGGGACTCTGCGCACGCTCCCCAAGGCCGGCGCCGGCGTCGTCCGCCCCGTGTTTTTGCCGGGAACTCCTCACAACTTCCAGCATAGATTCGCAGGCGGTTCCGGCGTGGAAGCTGTCAAGAAATCCTCTTCGGTGCTTCCGCGCCGGTCACAGGTGTGATGAGCGGCGCAACGTGGCGTAGCCTGAATTCATGAGTGTCCAGCTAGGCATGCCGCAGCCGCGGGAGGAAGCAGCATCGCCGCTGCCGGGTGTTCCCGCACGACGGCCCGCGGATGCCCCGGCGGGGCTGGCGGACCGGTATGGCCGCCGCGCCACGGACATGAGGCTGTCCCTGACGGACAAGTGCAATCTCCGCTGCACCTACTGCATGCCTGCCGAAGGACTGGAGTGGCTCGCCAAGCAGGCCGTGATGTCCGCGGCGGAAATCGTGCGGATCGTCAAGGTTGGCGTGGCGCAGCTGGGGGTCCGGGAACTGCGGCTGACCGGCGGCGAGCCGCTGGTCAGGCATGACCTCGTGGACATCATCGCGGCCCTGCGAACCAACCACCCGGACCTGCCCATCTCCATGACCACCAACGGGGTTGGCCTGGCCAAGAAGGCGGCCGCGCTCAAGGATGCCGGGCTGACCCGCATCAATGTGTCGCTGGATTCACTGCACGAGGAAACGTTCACCAAGCTGACCCGGCGCCCCTTCCTGGACCAGGTCCTGGCCGGGGTGGACGCCGCCTGGGCCGCGGGCCTGGGTCCGGTCAAGCTGAACGCTGTCCTGATGCGGGGCATCAACGACGCGGAGTCGCCGCAGCTGCTGGCCTGGGCGCTGGAGCGCGGGTACGAACTGCGGTTCATCGAACAGATGCCGCTCGACGCGGACCATGGCTGGACGCGCCGCAATATGATCACCGCGGCCGAGATCCGCGGACTGCTGTCCCGGGATTACGTCCTCACCCCCGATCCCCGGGCGCGTGACGGCGCGCCTGCGGAGCGTTTTGAAGTACGACGGCGGGCGGCCGGCTCTGCGGGTCCGGAAGGTCCCGTCCTGGGGACGGTAGGGATTATCGCCTCAGTTACCGAGCCATTTTGCTCAGACTGCCGGCGCACCAGGATCACCGCCGAGGGCCAGATCATGAGCTGCCTGTTTTCCCGCGAGGAGTTCGACCTGCTCGGCCTGCTGCGCGCGGGCGCCGGCGATGACGAGCTGGCGCAGCGGTGGCAGGACGCCATGTGGATCAAACCAAAGGCCCACGGCATGGACCACGTGGGACTGGACGCTCCGGACTTCGTCCAGCCGGACCGCAGCATGAGCGCCATCGGGGGCTGAAACGGATGCTGGTACGTTATTTCGCTGCCGCACGCGCCGCCGCGGGTTTCGAGGAAGAAAAGTTCCACCTGCCCGAGGGCGCCACTGTGGCGGACCTGCTGACAGCCGTCGCCGCCGTTCAGCGCGCCGAGCCCCCGGCCGGCACCCCGCCGCTGCCCCGGCTCCTTTCCCGGAGCAGCTTCCTGCTCAATGAGGTGGCCGTGCGGGACCAGGCAACGGTGCTGGGTCCCGACGACGTGGTGGACGTGCTGCCGCCTTTCGCCGGCGGTTGATGGTCAAGGGCCCTTGGGCGGCCCCGGCCTGATTGTCCGGCTTTGACTGTTCCGGCTGAGATTGTTCCGGCTGAAATTGTTTGGGCTTTGAATGTCAGACCCCCGTTGGATGATGTTTCCATGGGAATCGGCAGCGGGATGGGGGTGGCTTCGGAGGGCGTTCACGCCTGCGTTGCCGCCCCCGATGGTCTGAATGCCCTCGATGCCCTTAACGCACTGGATCGGGAGGACGCATTCCTGGCCGTCGGCGCCGGTGTAGGTCCCGGTGTTGATGTGCTGCAGCGACGGTATGAGATCCGGCTGGAACGGATGGAACTCCGGTCCCGGCTCACAGCGCAACTCGCGGCCGGACAGGCACAGGACGCCGCCGACGCCGCGGGGTTCCAGCAGGCCATGACTCCGCCGGACGCCTCCGTTCAGGACGGCACCTACGCCGAAATGTCAGTTGTCGAGGAGATCGCAGGGGTCCTAACCATCAGTTCCGCCGCAGCAGGCGCGTTCGTGGGCCAGTCCCGGCGGATCTGCTCCCTGCCGCCCGTGTTTGAGGCACTGTCGGCCGGGGCGGTGTCCTGGCAGCACGCCCGAATCGTGGCCGATGAGACCGAAGGCCTCACCGGTGAGGGTGCGGCGTCACTCGTGGCGCACTTCTTCGACCCCAACGCACCCCACCCCGCCCGCGGCGCCGCCCCCGGCGAGCTCGTCCCGTCCCGGTTCCGGGCCAAGGTCAGTGCCTGGAGGGAACGCCACCACCCCGACTCCATCGAGAAACGCCACGCCAAAGGCGTCGCGGACCGGCGGATGGAATACACCCCCGACCGGGATGGCATGGCCTGGGTTTCGCTCTACCTGCCAGGGGACACCGCCTGCGCCATTTGGAACCGGACCACCGCCACCGCCCGCGGCCTCCAAGGCCCCGACGAAGAGCGCACCCTCACCCAGCTCCGCCCCGACATCGCCGCCTCCCTGCTCCTGGGGGCCGGCATGAAGCCAGGAACCGGGGACACCGCCGCCCACCCCGAAGAAGACGGGCCCAGTCCCGGCCTTCAGGGCACACAGGCTGTCACCGGGATCGGGCACGTCCCTGCCCCGCGGGCCGATGTCCTGGTGATGGTGCCCGTATTCTCCTTCCTCGGCCTCACCGACGAACCCGCCACACTGGATGGTTTCGGACCCGTCCCGGCCTCCATGGCCAGGAAGTTGGTCGCGGACGGGGCCGAGTCGTTCTACCGGGTCCTGGTCGACCCGAGGGACGGGGCACCATTGGAGATCGGCCGCAATAACTACCGGCTCACCGAGGCCATCAAACGCTGGATCAGGATGCGGGATACCAAATGCACCTTCCCCGGCTGCAACAACAAGACCAGCGACAACGACACCGACCACCTCACCGCCTGGGAACACGGCGGCACCACCGGAACCAGCAACCTCGCACAGCTCTGCGCCAAACACCATTGACTCAAACACCACAGCAGATGGACACCCGACCCGGCCAACAAGAATGAACCACCCGGCTGGACCTCACCAACAGGACGCCACTACAACCCAGAGCACCCCGACCCCGAACCACCACTCTGGCCACCAGCGCTGGACCTTGTGGATGTGCTTCCGGATGCCGACGCCGCACTACTTGACATGGACCCGCATGGCAGCGAACCGGCCCCGGAAGAGTTCCTTGAGGCGGACGACATCCCGGTCGACGATCCCCTCTGGGAGGAGTTCTACTCGCGCCCGTTCGTGCTCCCGCCTGATCCGTTGAAGGACTGCTGGAACATGATGCAGTCCTGGCCATAGGGGGCGTCCGCCCCTACGCCCTCCCGCCACGGGTTCCCAACGCCATGGCCAGCAGTGACGCCCGGCTATGGACTCCGCAGCCTTGGAAGATCTGCTTGAACTGGTCCTGCACTGTGTAGGGGGTCACCCCTTGGACGTCCGCCATCGTTCCGGTGTCCACGCCGGCGGCGGCCAACAGCAGCAGCTCCCACTGACGGGGTGTCAGGCCAAACGATCTGGCAAACATGTCCAGCCGTTCCGACGGTGGGCAGCCCTGGACGGTTACAGCAAGCGGCGGCACGGAATCGCGCTGTCCCGGGTCCATCCGGGTTGCACGCAACAGGGCCCAGCGGCCTTGGCCGATATGAACCCTTGATTTCGCGTCGTGGGTATCCACGCCGGCTTCCCTTGCGAGCAGTTGGGCCGCAACATTCAACACCTCGGCAGGCACATGATGGTGGGGGGACGGCCCGGGCTGCAGCAACCGCAGCCATCCGGCGACCGATGCGGTCTGGCCGGCCACTGACAGATCTTCATCCAATGTCAGGACGGCCTGTTCCGGCAGTTCCGACTGGCCGGTTCCTGCCTGGAACTGCCGGGCGATGGAGCGCCGCAGTCCCGGAGTCAATTCCGCTGCCACCTGGGCAAGGTACGTGGTTTCGTCCCCGGTGAAGGGAGCCGCACGGCCCGTCCGCCACAGATCGAGCCATGCCCAGCACCCATGCTTGTCGGCAAAGACAACTGACAGCACGTCCCGGACATCGTAGTCCTTCATCACTCCCCTCCATGCCAGGTGGCGCGCGGGGTCGCCCTCGGTTGCATGCTGAAGGCTCTGTGCCGGGGACGACGAGCCCATCAACGCAGTCCACCGCGCGGGCCCGGAGAGGTATTTGAGCCGGATGAGTGCCGGCAACTCCCGGGGGCAGGGAATCCTGGCGCGGGGCGCCATTCCCACCGTGGTGCGGGGGTCGCAGAGCGGCCATACGAACGCATCGAAGGGCATCATCCTGGCCAGCTCTGCGAGCACGGTCCCCCGGAGGGCCTGGTGGTCCAGGCCGGAACCGGAAAGAACCCGCATGCGTTCCAGGCTGCGATCCACCGCCCCGGCCCTCTTCATGCCCCCAGTATGCACCGGCCTGCCGCAACGATACTGGTGGACGGGCCACCCAGAATTCTGGGATACCCGGTGGACGCGCGTCCGCCTACCTTGGGCAGTCTCATACATCTCGTCTTGGCTAACGGAAGAAGGGCTATTCCATGTACACACTGCAGATCGAACACTCCATCACCGACTTCCCCACCTGGAAATCGGCATTCGACCGGGATCCGGTGGGTCGGGCCGCCTCGGGCGTGCTGGCACACAGGATTGGCCAGCCAGTCGGAGACCCCCACTACATTGTGGTGGAGCTGGACTTCGCGGACCTGGACAAGGCAGAGCGGCTGCTGGCGAACCTCCATGAGCATGTCTGGCGCTCCCCTGCCAACGCCCCTGCCCTCGCTGGAGCACCCAGGACGCGCATCATCGAGGCTGCGCACTGAACCGCGCCTGCCCCGTGGAAGCGGCCCAGCCCAGGCGGAATAACTCAGACCAGGCGGAATAGCTCAGGCCCGCTGGAAGACTGAGCGCATGAACGGCCTGTAGGCCGCGCTTCGTCCGTCCGCAGCGGCGTTCCCACCTGCCGCGCCGCCGTCGTCGTCCTTGGCAACTGAACGCAACTCGGTGACGTGGGTCAGCACATCGTGGTCCACCACGAGGGAGTGGCGTGTCCAGCCGGCGTCGCTGTGGCGTTCGACGCGGAGGACGCCGTTGCGCCAGGTGCAGCGCGCGGCGGTGCCGGGCGGCACGCCGGTACTGTCCACGTAGTACCAGAGCACATCATGGTGGACCGGGTCCACCGTGAAGATGCCGTGGCCTTCAAAATGGCTGCCATCAGGTTCAACGTGTCGGTAGCTCTGCACCACGCCAAGTCCCCCGGCCACCCGGCTGTAGGTCACCTCCGCGTCAACGCTGCGTGCGGGCCCCCAAGGGCCTGCAGCGACCTGCGTCCGGCCCCGCCAGTGGCCCAGAAAGCCGGACAAGCCCGGATGTCCTTGCTCCATGCCTGAACCGCCCATCGCCACCCCTGCCGAAACAATCTCCTGAAACTCAGGATGGACTCTTAGGGGTGGCGGCGCCAGCTTCCGGCACCCCCAGCTTCCTGCACCGCCGGGTGTCCAGGAACGCCGGTTCGCTACAGTCCGAACGTCTCGGTCTCCTCGAACGGGCCAACCACCGTGACGGTCCGCGGGGCCGCGGCGAGTTCGGCAGCCAATTCCTGGACCTGTTCTGCCGTAACCGACTTGATGAGGCGCAGCGTCTCGTCAATGTCCTGGTATTCGCCGGACACCAGTTCGGCCCTGCCCAGCCGGGACATCCGGGAGCCCGTGTCTTCCAGGGCCAGGACGATGCCGCCGCCGAGCTGTCCCACGGCCTTGCGGAGCTCGTCGTCGGAGATTCCGTGTTCGGCGAGCTTGTCCAGCTCCACCGCCAGCAGGTCCAGCACCTGCCGGACCTTTGACGGCGTGCAGCCCGCATACATGCCGAAGTAGCCCGCGTCGGCATAGGACGAGGCAAAGGAGTAGGTGGAGTACACCAAGCCGCGCTTCTCGCGCACTTCCTGGAACAGCCTGGAGGACATGCCGCCGCCCAGCACCGCGTTCAGGACGCTCATGACGTAGCGGCGTTCGTCGGTGGCGACAATGGTGGGGCATCCCATGATGATGTTTGCCTGCTCCACCGCACGCTTGACCACGTGCAGGCCGGCGGTTCCCGTGATGAGGGCACGTTCGGTGGGACGCCGCTGTACCGGCGCCGCATCCGGCTCCAGCGACCACCCCGCGGCTTGGAGTGCATCCACCACAAGGCTGCAGACGACGTCGTGGTCCAGCCCGCCCGCGGCGGTGATGACCAGTTCCTCCGGCTTGTAGTACCGGCGGTAGTGCTCCCATACGGAGTCCCTGGCAACGGCTTTGATGGCCGCGGGGGTGCCGCCGATGGGGCGGCCAAGCGGGTGGCTGCCCAGGACCTTGGCCACGAAGTGCTCGTGGGCAACATCGGTGGGGTCATCGCTGTCCATGGCGATTTCCTCGAGGATGACATCCCGCTCCTGCTCCATTTCGGCAGGATCCAGCACAGCGCCGGTGATCATGTCAGCGATCACGTCGATGGCCATGGGCAGGTCCGAATCGAGGACCCGTGCGAAATAGCAGGTGCTTTCCTTCGCGGTGGCCGCGTTCGATTCACCGCCCACCTCGTCAAAGGCGGAGGCGATCTCCAGGGCCGTGCGGCGCTTGGTGCCTTTGAACAGCAGGTGTTCAAGGAAGTGGGTGGACCCGTGCTGGCCCGGAGCTTCGTCGCGGGAACCTACGCCCACCCAGAACCCGATGGTGGCTGACCGCTGGCCCGGCATCGCTTCAGTCAGTACCCGCACCCCTCCCGGCAGCACGGAACGCCGGACCTCGGACCCGCCGTCGGAGCCGTGGACCAGGGTGTCGCCGGCGTGGTTCTGCTCAAGCGGCAGGGGTACAACAGTCATTGATGCCTTTCAGGACGGGCAGCCGGATCTGGCTGCCATCGTAACAGCGGCGGGACCGGTGGATCATCCACCGGTCCCGCCGTTCCATGCTTGTGCCGGGAAGCCCGGGCTTGTTAGACCTCAGCGCCTTCAGCAGGCTCCGTGGCGTGGACGCGCTCGGAGTCGGCCGAAGCCTCTTCCTCGGCTACCACTGGGGAAAGCGAAAGCTTTCCGCGGTCATCGATCTTGGTGATCTCCACCTGGATCTTCTGGCCCACGGAAACGACGTCATCAACGTTGTCCACGCGCTTGCCGCCTGCGATCTTCCGCAGTTCCGAGATGTGCAGGAGGCCGTCCTTGCCCGGAGTCAGCGATACGAAGGCACCGAAGGTGGTGGTCTTGACGACCGTACCCAGGTAGCGCTCGCCGATTTCCGGAACCTGCGGGTTCGCGATGGCGTTGATGGCGGAACGTGCTGCGTCGGCAGACGGACCGTTGGTGGCGCCAATGTAGACGGTGCCGTCGTCCTCGATGGAGATGTCGGCGCCGGTGTCTTCCTGGATCTGGTTGATCATCTTGCCCTTGGGACCGATGACCTCGCCGATCTTGTCCACGGGGATCTTGACGGCGATGACGCGCGGCGCGAACTCGGAGAGCTCGTCCGGGGTGTCGATGGCCGAGTTGATGACCTCGAGGATGTGCAGGCGGGCCTCGCGGGCCTGCTTCAGCGCTGCGGCCAGGACTGAGGCCGGGATGCCGTCGAGCTTGGTGTCCAGCTGGATGGCCGTAACGAACTCGGAAGTACCGGCAACCTTGAAGTCCATGTCACCGAAGGCGTCTTCGGCACCGAGGATGTCGGTCAGGGCTGCGTAGCGGGTCTGGCCGTCCACCTGGTCGGAAACCAGGCCCATGGCGATGCCGGCGACGGCGGCCTTCAGGGGCACACCGGCGTTCAGCAGGGACAGGGTGGAGGCACAGACGGAACCCATCGACGTCGAACCGTTGGAACCGAGGGCTTCGGATACCTGGCGGATGGCGTAGGGGAATTCCTCGCGGGACGGCAGGACGGGCACGAGTGCACGTTCGGCCAGGGCACCGTGGCCGATTTCGCGGCGCTTGGGCGAGCCCACGCGGCCGGTTTCACCGGTGGAGTACGGCGGGAAGTTGTAGTTGTGCATGTAGCGCTTGCGCGTCACCGGCGACAGCGAATCGATCTGCTGTTCCATCTTGAGCATGTTCAGCGTAGTGACACCCATGATCTGGGTCTCGCCGCGTTCGAAGATGGCAGAACCGTGGACGCGGGGCAGGACCTCAACCTCGGCGGTGAGCTGGCGGATGTCCGTCAGTCCACGGCCGTCGATGCGGACCTGGTCCTTCAGGATGCGCTGGCGCACCACGTGCTTGGTGACCGAGCGGAATGCTGCGGACAGTTCCTTCTCGCGGCCTTCGAACTGGCCGGCGAGGCCGGCGAGGACCTCGTCCTTCAGTGCGTCGGAAGCGTTGTCGCGTTCCTGCTTGTCGGCGATCTGGAAGACGGCGGCGAGCTTGTCAGCGGCAGCGGATTCGACGGCGGCGTACGCGTCGCCCTCGTAGTCAAGGAAGACCGGGAACTCGACGGTGGGCTTGGCAGCACGTGCGGCCAGGTCAGCCTGGGCGTCGCAGAGTGCCTTGATGAACGGCTTGGCAGCCTCAAGGCCCTCGGCCACGACCTCTTCGGTGGGGGCGGTGGCGCCCTGTTCCTTGATGAGGTTCCAGGAGTTGTCCGTGGCTTCGGCCTCGACCATCATGATGGCGACGTCGTCACCGGCTACGCGGCCTGCGACCACCATGTTGAACACGGAGTTTTCCAGCTGGGAGTGCTTGGGGAAAGCAACCCACTGGGACCCGTTCTCGTCCGCAACCAGGGCAACGCGGACGCCGCCGATGGGGCCGGAGAACGGCAGGCCGGACAGCTGGGTGGACATGGAGGAGGCGTTGATGGCCACCACGTCGTAGAGCTCGTCCGGGTTAATGGCCAGGACGGTGACCACGATCTGGACCTCGTTGCGCAGGCCCTTGATGAAGGCCGGACGCAGCGGGCGGTCCATCAGGCGGCAGGCCAGGATGGCTTCGGTGGACGGACGGCCTTCGCGGCGGAAGAACGAGCCCGGGATGCGGCCGGCGGCGTACATGCGCTCTTCGACGTCGACCGTCAGCGGGAAGAAGTCGAAGCCTTCACGCGGGTGCTTGCCGGCGGTGGTTGCTGACAGCAGGGCGGTGTCTTCGTCGATGTACACCATTGCTGCGCCGGCCGCCTGCTTGGCAAGGCGGCCGGTTTCGAAGCGGATTACACGCTTGCCAAAGCGGCCATTGTCAATGACGGCTTCTGAGAACTGGATTTCGGGACCCTCCATAGAGAGTCACCTCCGTTTCTGGTTTACGGAAGTCCAGCCGCATCAACCCAGGCCAGCATCTGTCTACTGGCCCTGCACCCGGTCGTCAGTCGAGACCCACGGGCCGGGCTTCTGTCAACGAAGCCGTTCCCGGGGATCACTACCGAGGACCGCGAATGCGTGATGCGGTTGATCCTCCTGTTTAGTTTTTGGTTGTTACGGAGCAGCCCGGTCCAGGATGGCGCCGGGCTGCCCCAAAGCCAGACTAGCGGCGCAGGCCGAGGCGCTCGATGAGCGAACGGTAGCGGGCGATGTCAGTCTTCTTCAGGTAGCCAAGCATGCGCTTGCGGCGACCAACCATGCCCAGCAGACCGCGCTGGGTGTGGTAATCGTGCTTGTGCTCCTTCATGTGCTCAGTCAGATCCTTGATCCGCTGGGTCAGGACGGCAACCTGGACCTCGGGTGAACCGGTGTCGCCTTCGGCGGTTGCGTATTCCTTGATGATGGACTGCTTTACAGCGGCGTCAAGTGCCACAATAACTCCTTGGGATGTGCCGTGAGGGCCCAGGTCAGTAACTCACTGCCGGGTCTGCCGTGATCGTCCGCCCCGGTAATCCGGAAGGGGCCGCCACCAACAGGAACCAGCCGCCACGGACTGCAGCCGGATCCATCGTCCAGTTTACCGGGCCGGCCCTAACCTTGTCGAAACACGCGCGGCAGGATCACTGCGGGCGCTCAGCCTTGCAGCCTGTCCCGGATGGCGGCCATGCCGTGAAGCACTTCGGCGAAGCTGGTGCTCAGGGGTGACAGGCCCACCCGGATACCGTGCGGCGAGCGGAAGTCAGGGATGACGTCCCCGTCCCACAGGGCCTCGACGGTGGCCTTGGTGAAGTCCGCGTGGTCCACCGTGATGTGCCCGCCCCGCTCACCCGGGTTCCGTGGCGTGGCCAGTTCGGCTCCCAGGGGTGCCGGCCACGCGTCGAAGACCTCCACGGCGAAGGCGGTGAGGTCTTCGGACTTCGACCGGATCGCGGCCATGCCGGCTTCTTCGATGAGGTCCAGGGTGCCCTGCATGGCAATCATGCCGAAGATTGCGGGAGTGCCGCTGAGGAACCCGCGGATGCCCGTGGCCGGTTCGTAGCCGGCGGCCATCTCGAAAGCGTCTTTACGGCCCATCCAGCCCCAGATCGGCTGGTTCAGCGAGGGCAGGTGCCGGGCGTTGACGTAGGCGAACGCCGGGGAGCCGGGGCCTCCGTTGAGGTACTTGTAGGTGCAGCCCGCTGCGAAGTCCACGTCCGCGCCGTCCAGGTCGATCTCCACCGACCCGGCCGAATGGCAAAGATCCCACACCACCAGGGCCCCGGCGTCGTGCACTGCCGCGGTAATGCCCGGCAGGTCCGCAAGGTGGCCTGAGCGGTAGGCAATCTGGCTGAGGAGGACGACGGCGGTGCGCGGCCCGGTGGCCTGGCGCACCTGTTCAAGGGTCACCCCGCCGGCGGGATCCGGTTCGATCCAGCGGAGGGTCAGGCCTTCTTCGAGGGCGATGCCCTCCACCAGGTAGCGGTCCGTGGGAAAGTTCTCGGTGTCCAGCACCAGTTCGTTCCGGTCAGGGTCCGCCACGGCGGCGAGGGCAGCACGGATCAGCTTGTACAGCACCACGGTGGTGGAGTCGGCGATGATGGTCTGTCCCGGCGCTGCCCCCAGGACGGACCGGCCCAGCTGGTCCCCGATGGCCTGCGGCATGTTCAGCCACTGTTCGTCCCAGCCGCGGATCAGGCGGCCGCCCCACTGATCGCGGATGAAGGCGGCGACATCGTCCGCGGTCCGCTTCAGGGGCCTGCCCAGCGAATTGCCGTCCAGGTAGGACAGGGGCGTGTCCGTGCCGATGAAATGGTCCCGGTAGTGCGCCAGTGCATCCTTCCGGTCCAGCTCCCCGGCGCGCTGCCGGAGCGTTTCCGCTGTCACGCCGGTGGCGTTTTCCTGGTGGATGCTCATTGTCCGATCTCCGTCCTGACCGCGAATAGTTCCGGGAAGAAAGTCAGTTCCAGGGCCTTCTGCAGGAAGGTCACACCGCTGGATCCGCCGGTGCCGGTCTTCATGCCAATGGTCCGCTGGACGGTCCGCAGGTGCCGGAACCGCCAGAGCTGGAAATTGTCCTCCAGGTCCACCAGTTCCTCGCACGCCTCGTAGGCCGCCCAGTTATCGGAAGCGTTCTCGTAGATGTGCTTGAAGAGCGGGACCAGTTCCGGGGCGAACTCATGGGCCCGGGTGACGTCCCGGTCAAGGACGGAACGCGGCACATCGAACCCCTGCCGAAAGAGGTAGGCCAGGAACTCGTCGTAGATGCTGGGAGCAGCGAGCAGTTCCTCGAGCATGGCGTGGGCTTCAGGATCGGACTCGAAGACCGGCAGCATCTTGCGGTTCTTGTTCCCCAGGACGAATTCGACGGCCCGGTACTGCGCCGACTGGAAACCTGACGAGTTGCCCAGGAAGCCGCGGAACTGCGCGTACTCGGTGGGTGTCAGGGTGGCCAGCACGGACCACTGTTCCGTGAGGGTCTTCTGGATGTGCTTGACCCGGGCGATGCCCTTGAGCGCCGAGCCGAGATCGTCGCCGCGGAGCCAGGCGGATGCGCTGCGGAGTTCATGCAGGACCAGTTTCAACCACAGCTCCGTGGTCTGGTGCTGGATGATGAACAGCAGCTCATCATGGTGTTCGGGCTGGCTGACCGGCTGCTGTGCACTGAGCAGGGTGGGAAGCTGCAGGTAGGAGGCGTAGCTCATCCGCGAGCTGAAGTCGCGGACAATCCCCTCATCCAGCTTGCGGGTGTTCTTCTCGACGGACACGTCCTGCCTTTCGTTGTTGTCACCCGGTTGCTGCGAACCCGGCGGGCGCTGCAGTCAGCGGCCGCCCAGGAGCAAGTGGGCCTGGGCTACGTCCAGCCGCATTTGATCGACCAGGGCCTCAGGGCCACGGTAGGCCACCATGCCGCGAAGCCGTTCCACGAATTCGACGATCACCGTCTGGCCGTACAGATCGAAGTCCTCCACGGCTTCCTTGGGCCGGTCAATCACGTGGGCCTCGACCTGGCGGCTGACGCCGTCGAAGGTGGGGTTCGAGCCCACGGAGATGGCTGCCGGCCAGCGCTTGCCGGCCTGGTCCACCAGCCACCCGGCGTAAATGCCGTCGGCGGGGATCAACCCTGTCGCGTTGGAGGCGAGGTTTGCCGTCGGGAAGCCCAGTGCCCTGCCCCGGGCGGCGCCGTGGACCACCTCGCCGCGCATCCGGTGCGGCCGGCCCAGGACCGACGCTGCGGTGGTGACGTCTCCGGCCTGCAGGGCTTCGCGCACCCAGGTGGAGGAACAGCGGCGGTCCGTGCCGTCGTCGTCGTGGAGGGGGTAGCCTTCGGCCCCGAATTCGCTGATCACCTGCACATCGAAGCCGAATTTTTCACCCAGTGCCTTCATGGTGTCCAGGTCGCCGGAATTGCCCCGTCCAAAGCGGGCATCATGGCCGATGACCACATGGCTGGCGTGCAGGCAGTCCACGAGGTACTGCTCCACGAACTCTTCGGCCGTGAGGCTGGCGAGGTCCAGCGAGTACTTGACCACCAGGATGGCGTCCAGGCCCAGCTCCCCCAGGGCCTCCAGCTTGTCGTCCAGGCCCATGATGAGCTCCGGCGCGGCCTCCGGCCGGTGGATGACTGCCGGGTGGGGGTCGAACGTGACGGCCACAGCCTTGGCATGGGCCAGGCGGGCCGACCGGATCAGCTGGGACAGCACCTGCTGGTGTCCGCGGTGAACGCCGTCGAAGTTGCCGAAAGTGACAACAGATGGGCCGAAGTCCGCCGGGACATCGGACGGATCGTTCCAGATGTAAACCATCACCCTCGCCTTAAGCTGCCTGAAAGCATCAACGTTCCGGGACCCTTCCGGCCGCGGAACTCTTCAAGGTTACCCGGATTCACTGTGCAGCTTATTCACTGCGCAGCGTTGCCCGTTGCTGCATGGCGTCGCCCGTCACTGCGCAGCTTTTGCCTGCGATGGCCGGCGCCGGTAGAGCCACACCAACCCCAGGATGGGCAGCAGCAGGGGGATGAAGCCGTAGCCGCGGCCGAACAGCGACCAGACGGTCTCGTGCGGGAACTGCACGGAGTCCAGGATGCTCAGGGTCCCCACTACCAGGACGCCGGCCAGTTCAACCAGTACGGCCGCAACCGAGACTTTGAACCACGTGGTTCCGGCCTTGGCCAGTGACACCGTGGCCAGGATGTACACGAGGGCGGCGAAGGCGGACAGCAGGTAGGCCAGGGGCGCCTCGGAGAACTTGGTGAGGATCTGGTAGCCGGCACGGGCAGTGGCCGAGATGGCGAACACGCCGTACACCGCGATCAGGAGGCGGCCGGGTCCGGTGTTGCGGGTGTTGCGGACGGGTGTTCTTCCGGTGGCCGCCTGGGCCTGCTGGTCTTTCATTTCTGCTGCTTCTTCCACTTCAGTACCAGATCTGGTTCATTCGGGCAGCCATCACCAGCGCCGTGACGCCGACGGCGGCCAGGACAAAGTTGCTCCATCGCGTGCGCTCCAGGATGGCCCAGTAAATGGCCGCGGGCGGCAGGAGCATGGCGGTGGCCATGTAGCCCCAAAACTCCCAGGCCTCCCCGGCGATCGGTTCGCCGGCGATCACGCGGACGATCGAACCCACCAGGTAGACCACCAGGGCCACCTCAACGGCCACGACCGACAGGATGGTGACGTCATTCGGTGCCTTCTTCAGGATTCCCGTGCCCAGGCACACCACCGTGGACACCAGGCCGACCACCAGGATGATCCAAAAATATGCGTCCATGCCTACGCCTCCGCGGGTGCGGTTGCGGCACCGTTGCCCGGCGTGAAGACGAGGACCGGCTTGGCGTAACTGCCCGCGTCGGCCAGCAGGGCCACCAGGCTGCCATCGGGCGCGAAGGCCGCGGCAGGGTGCTCGGCGGTGGCGGCACCGGGAGTGCCGGCTGCCGCGCCTGCTGCGATCCGCCGGCCGAAGGAGATTTCGGTGGTTTCTTCGGCGGTGAGCTCGCGGTTGGGCATCAGTGCCCTGGCAGCGAGGGACATGTCCAGGACGTCGAGCTCGTCGGCGAGCTGTTCGAGGGTGCGCGCCTGGTCAAGTGAGTAGGGGCCCACCTGGGTCCGCCGGAGCGCTGTGAGGTGGCCGCCCACGCCAAGGGCATTGCCCAGGTCCCGGGCCAGGGCGCGGATGTACGTCCCGGAAGAACATTCCACCGTCACGTCCAGGTCCACCACGCCTGCCGCTGCGTCCCTGTGGACGCCGTGCACGTCGAACCGGTGGATGGTGACGGGGCGCGCGGCGAGCTTGACGTCCTCGCCGGACCGCACACGGGCATAGGCGCGTTCGCCGTTCACCTTGATCGCGCTGACGCTGCTGGGCACCTGCTGGATATCGCCGGTCAACGCCGCGACGCCGTCGTAAATCTCCTGCTCGGTGGTGCCGGCCGCGCTGGCGGTGGCCGTGACCTCGCCCTCCGCGTCATCGGTCACCGTGGACTGGCCCAGGCGGATGGTGGCGGTGTAGGTCTTGGAGGTGCCCACGATGTAGGTCAGCAGCCGGGTGGCCTTGTTGATGCCAAGCACCAGGACTCCGGTGGCCATGGGATCAAGGGTTCCTGCGTGCCCCACTTTCCGGGTCCCTGCGAGGCGCCGCATCCGGCCAACCACATCATGGCTGGTCCATCCCTGCGGCTTGTCCACTATCACCAGTCCAGAAAGCACGCCTCCCAGTATATCGGCGCAGGTTGGGGCCCCTGTCCAGGCATGGAGCCGGGCGTGGACGACGGCGGCGGCCCACCACGGCGGCCACGTCACCGGGCGGGGCGGAGGCAGGGCAGGGGACGGCTAGGATGGCTGGCATGCCTGAGCTTGCCGCCCATGTCCGCGACGTGCCCGTCAACCAGATCCGCGAGATTACCGAGGCCGCCTGGCGAACTCCCGGCGCCGTGGTGCTCAGCATCGGGGAGCCCGGCTTTCCCCTCCCCCGCCACGTCCTGGACGCGGGCATCGCGTGCCTGGACCGGGACGAGACCAACTACACGCCCAACGCCGGGATCCCGGCCCTGCGGGAAGCGTTCGCCGCAAGGTTCCGGGAGGAGCAGGGCGTGGACGTCGGCGCGGAGCGGGTGTATGTGGTGTCCGGCGCCCAGCAGGGCCTGCACTTCGCCATGAGCCTGCTGCTCTCCCCCGGTGACGAGATCCTGATCCCGAACCCGGGCTACCCCACCTTTGCCATGACCAGCCGGCTGCTGAATGCCGTTCCGGTAGGTTATCCGCTGCACCCGGACCATGGCTTCCAGCCCAGGGTTGCCGACGTCGAGGCCCTCATCACCAGCCGCACCCGGGTGCTGGTTCTTAACTCCCCGTCCAACCCGCTCGGCGCTGTGCTGAGCAAGGACCTGGTCCGGGAGCTGGTGGACCTGGCCCGGCGGCACGACATCTGGGTGATCTCGGACGAATGCTATGAGGCGTTTACCTACGATGTGCCCCACGTCAGTCCGGCAAGGTTCGATGGCGGCACCGCAGAGGATGCCCGCGTCTTCACGTCGCTGACGCTGTCCAAGACCTACGGGCTGACGGGGCTGCGGATCGGGGCACTCGTCTGCCCGCCGGGGCTTGAGCAGAAGATGGACAACGTCATGGAATCGATCGTTTCCTGCGTTGCGTCTGCCCCGCAGTATGCGGCGCTCGCGGCCCTCACCGGCCCGCAGGATTACGTGCGGCACGCGCACCAGCACTACCGGGAGAACCGGGATGCCGCCTCCGCGGTCCTGGCTTCGAAGGGGATCCGCTACCTGCCGGCGCAGGGCGCGTTCTACCTGTGGGCGGACATGTCCCACGTGGCCGGCGGCGATGTCCGGAGCTGGGTCCGGCGGTTCCTTGCCGACTCCGGCGTGGCGCTGGCCCCCGGAACCGCCTTCGGATCCATCGGCGAGGGGTGGGTCCGGATCGCGCTGTGCGGCCGGAAGCAGGACCTGCTGGACGGGCTGTCCCGGCTTCCTGCCGCCCGGTAAAACCGGCGGCGGCCAGGGTCAGCTGCGTGCGCCGGCCAGTGCCCGGTCCAGCCACGTGCGGAGGGCCTCCGCCGGGGCGGCGCCGGCCTGGCGTGCCGCGACCTTCCCGTCCACGAGCACCATCAGCGTGGGGATGGCCTGCACGTCAAACCGCCGCGACAGGCCGGGCGACTTGTCCACGTCCACTTTCACCAGCTTGATCTTCCCTGGCCGCTCCCGGGCCAGCTTGTCGAGGACCGGGCTGACCATCCGGCAGGGTCCGCACCACGCTGCCCAGAAATCCACCAGCACCGGAACTGACGACTGCTCCGCCACCGCAGCGAAGTCAGCGTCGCCTGCGGACACTATCCACGGCAGGTCCGCCTTGCAGTTGCCACAGCGGGGGTGGCCCGCAGCCTGCGCCGGCACCCGGTTGGTCTTCCCGCACGCGGGGCAGCTGAGGAGTGTAGGTTCCATGGCTAGTATTCCTTCCTGCTGTCAAAGGCGCGCCACGCCTGGAAGGGGACGTCCGACGTCGGGATGTCACCCCTGGTGACCGGCATCAGCTCCGGCGCGGCGCCGCTGAAGTAGTCGTAGAAGAGCGCGTCATCAAAGCCTGCAGCTGCGGCCCCGTGCCGGTCCGCGGCGAAGTAGACGTGGCCGATCCTGGCCCACAGTGCGGAGGCCAGGCACATGGGGCACGGCTCGCAGCTTGCGTACAGGACAGAGCCGGTGAGGTCGAAGTCCGCTGTTGCCGCCGCCGCTGCCCGGATGGCCACCACCTCGGCGTGGGCGGTGGGGTCGTTGTCCCGGGTCACCCTGTTAACGCCGGCATGGACGCGCCCGTCAGGCGTTACCACCACTGCGCCGAAGGGGCCGCCGCCCTCGCCGACGTTCTGCGTGGCAAGGTCCACGGCCTGTTCAAGGTATCGGCTCAACTCAGGGTGGTCAGGCGGGCTGATACTGGCATCCTCGGAACTCATAGCACGATCCTAGCCACGGGAGCCCCATGGGGGGATGGAAAGGGGGCCAAAAAGGGGGATGCCCGTAACCACTACCAGCCGGTAGGGGCCTACGCTTGCGCCCGGGGATGTATTTCGCCTCTACCGAGGCTTCCATATCCAGCCCGCAAGGGCCCCGCACCCCGGAGTACCCCATGAAGAAAAGACTCGCACTCTTAGCCTGTATGGCGGCCTCGGCCGCTGCCATAGCGTCCGCAGGCCCTGCCGCAGCTTCCTCGAAGACGCCGGACTATGACGTTCTGGCGGGTGGTTTCGTCTCGCCGCTGCACGTCACGGCCGGACACGGAAAATCGGTCCAGGTGTCCCAGGATTTCGCCGGGAAGCTCACCCGCATCGCCCGCGACGGAACCACCGAAGACCTTTCCAGCGGTACCTCCCAGGGCTGGGAGGTAGCAGGCGCTGACACCCGCGGGAACACGACGTACTTCCTGGAGAGCGTGGGGGCCGGCCAGGGCGACCCCGCCGGGCTGCACGGATACCTGAAGTCCATCGACGCCGGGGGTGATGTGGACACCATCGCCGACTTTGCCGGTTACGAGCGGCGCCACAACCCCGACGGAGACCAGCACTACGGATTTGGCGACGATGTCAGCGCCCGGTGCCTCGCGGCGTGGCCGAAGTTCCCTCCCGCCACCTACAAGGGCATCGTGGATTCCCATCCGTATGCACTGGCGGTACGTGGCAACACAGCCTATGTTGCGGATGCAGGCATGAACGCCGTGCTCAAGGTGAACCTGAAGAACGGTGACATCGACACCGTCGCGGTCCTGCCCCCGCGGCCGGCCGTGGTTCCGGCAGGCCTGCGGATTCCGACGGACATGATGGGAAACACGGTGGAGGTGCCCGCGTGCGTGGTTGGCCATGAGTATGCCTTTGAACCGGTTCCCACGGATGTGGGGATCGGACCTGACGGGATGCTGTACGTGACGTCCCTGCCGGGTGGCCCGGAAGGACCTGAGCTCGGGGCCCGCGGTGCCATTTTCAGGATCAATCCGTGGAACGGCGACACCGACCTCTGGGCAGAGGACATCCTCAGCCCGACGGGCCTGGCGATTGCGGGCAACGGCGATGTCTATGTGGCGTCGCTGTTCGGCGGCGAAATCCTGAAGTTCACCTGTAACGGGGACCGCTCCCGGTTCCTGACGGTGAACATGCCGGCGGATGTGGACATCAGCGACCATACCCTCTACGCGACCATCGACGCCCTGGGTGACCCGTCCCAGCCGCCCGCGGGCAAGGTGATCAAGGCGGACCTCCGGTAGCGCCAGGCCAAGCAGGAGTCAGGAGCCATAGGAGCAACAGGAATTAAATGCCAAGGGCCCGGGACTGGCTCCCGGGCCCTTGTTTGCGTCTTTACTTGTTGCCGTCCTCGTCGAGGTCCTCGTCGTCGGTGAGGTCCAGGTCCTCTTCGTCGAAGTCGTCTTCGTCGATATCCACCTCACCGGATGCATCGGTCTTGTACGGGTCGGCGTCGCCGGCGTGTTGCGCGTTGGCTGCCAGGGCGGCAACCTCTGCGTCCCGCTTGCGGGCCTCCCGGAGCAGCTCCTCCAGGTTGGAGGCGTTGACCGGAATCTGGTCGGCCACGAACTCGAGGGTGGGGGTAAGGCGAACGGTGATGTTCCGGCCCACCTCCTGCCGAAGCACACCCTTGGCCTTCTCAAGCCCCTTGGCGGCATCAGCCTGGACGGTCTGGTCGCCCAGGACGGTGTAGTAAACAGTGGCATGCTGCAGATCATTGGTCACGCGGGCATCGGTGACAGTAATGCCCTCCAGCCGCGGATCCTTGACCTTCCGGCCCAGAGCCTCAGCAACAACAACCTTAATCCGCTGCGCCAACTTGGCAGCACGTGCCGGATCAGCCATGAACAACTCCTATAAGAAGAAAAAAATTAGGGACCTACGACGACGGCGCAGCAAATTGGGCGGATAAGGTCGCCTAAGGTGCTGCTCGCCGTGGTGAGCCAAGGAAGATGCCGGAGAGTTTTGGGGGCGCCCGGGAGTGGCATCGGGCCTACCGGAGCTGGGCGGCAAAGGATCGCAAGATCCTTTGCCGCCCAGCGTAGGGGCGGGGCGCCCCCAAAACTCGGAGGCGCCCAGCCACTGGTTTGAGAACCAGCTTAGACGCGCGGCTTCTCGCGCATCTCGAAGGTCTCGATGATGTCGCCTTCGGTGATGTCGTTGTACGACCCAAGACCGATACCACATTCGAAGTCCGTGCGGACCTCAGTGGCGTCGTCCTTGAACCGCTTGAGCGTCTCAACGGTGAGGTTGTCACCGATGATCTTGCCGTCGCGGCTGATGCGGGCCTTGGCGTTGCGGCGGATGATGCCCGAGCGGACGATCGAGCCGGCGATGTTTCCGAACTTGGAGGAGCGGAAGACTTCGCGGACCTCGGCGGTGCCGAGCTGGACTTCTTCGTATTCCGGCTTGAGCATGCCCTTGAGTGCCATCTCGATGTCATCAATTGCTGCGTAGATGACGGAGTAGAAGCGCATGTCCACGCCTTCGCGGTCTGCCAGTTCGGCAACCCGCTCGGCGGGCTTGACGTTGAAGCCGATGATGACGGCGGAGTCGACCGTTGCCAGGTTGACGTCGTTCTGCGTGATGGCACCAACACCGCGGTGGATGACGCGCAGCTGCACGCCTTCGCCAACGTCGATCTTGAGCAGTGCGTCTTCGAGGGCTTCCACGGCACCGGACACGTCACCCTTGAGGATGAGGTTGAGGGTGTCGATCTTGCCTTCGGCGACGGCCTGGTCGAAGTCTTCCAGGCTGATGCGCTTGCGGCGCTTGGCCAGGGCGGCGTTGCGGTCGGCAGCTTCACGCTTCTCCGCGATCTGGCGGGCGGTGCGCTCGTCAGCGGTCACGAAGAAGGTGTCGCCGGCGCGCGGCACGTTGGACAGACCCAGCACCTGGACGGGGCGGGACGGGCCGGCCTCGGTCAGGGCGCTGCCGTCGTCGTCGAACATCGCACGGACGCGGCCGTGGGCCGTGCCTGCCACGATGGTGTCGCCGACGCGCAGGGTACCGGACTGGACCAGGACGGTGGCAACAGCACCGCGGCCCTTGTCCAGGTTGGCTTCGATCGCGATGCCGCGGGCGTCCTTGTTCGGGTTGGCGCGCATATCCAGGGCAGCGTCCGCGGTGAGCAGGACGGCCTCGAGCAGCTCGTCGATGTTGAGGTTCTGGCGGGCAGAGACCTCTACGAACATGGTGTCGCCACCGTATTCTTCGGGAACCAGGCCGTACTCGGTCAGCTGGCCGCGGACCTTGTCCGGGTTGGCGCCTTCCTTGTCGATCTTGTTCACGGCCACGACGATCGGCACGTTGGCTGCCTGGGCGTGGTTGAGGGCCTCAACGGTCTGCGGCATGACGCCGTCGTCCGCTGCGACCACCAGGATGGCGATGTCGGTGACCTTGGCACCACGGGCACGCATGGCGGTGAACGCCTCGTGGCCCGGGGTATCGATGAAGGTGATCTTGCGGTCATTACCCTCATGGTTGTGAGTGACCTGGTAGGCACCGATGTGCTGGGTGATGCCGCCGTGTTCGCCGGCCATGACGTCGGACTTGCGGATGGCATCGAGCAGTCGGGTCTTACCGTGGTCGACGTGGCCCATGACGGTGACTACCGGAGGACGTGCCTCAAGGTCTTCGTCGCCTTCGGCTTCGAGCTCAGCGTCGAAGTCGATGTCGAAGCCGGAGAGCAGCTCGCGCTCCTCGTCCTCCGGCGAGACAACCTGGAGCTTGTAGCCCAGTTCCTCGCCCAGCAGGGCGAAGGTCTCTTCGTCCAGCGACTGGGTGGCCGTGGCCATTTCACCAAGGTGGAACAGCACGGTGACCAGTGCGGCGGGGTTTGCCTCGATCTTGTCGGCGAAGTCCGTGATGGACGAGCCACGGCGAAGCCGGATGACAGTGTTGCCGTCGCCGCGGGGTACGCTCACGCCACCCAGCGACGGGGCACTCATCTGCTCAAGTTCCTGGCGCTTGGCACGCTTCGACTTGCGCTGCTTGCCACGGCCTGCGCCGCCCTTACCGAAAGCACCCTGCGTGCCACCGCGTCCGCGGCCACCCTTGCCGAAGCCGCCGCCGGCGGGAGCACCGCCACCGGCACCGGGACCACCGGTACCGGGAGCGCCACCGGGGCGTCCGGGACCGCGTCCGCCACCTGGGCGGCCAGCACCTGCGGGTGCGGGACGCTCAGTGCGGTTGGGCATCATGCCGGGAGTGGGACGGGGACCGCCGGGACGCGGTGCGCCGGGACGGGGTCCGCCTGCGCCTGCTGCGGGGCGGGGTCCACCGGCGCCGGCTGCGGGACGGGGCCCACCGGGACGCGGCCCACCGGCACCGGCTGCGGGACGGGGACCGCCTGGACGGTCACCGTCGCGGCCGCCACCCGGACGGGGCATGCCCTGGGACGTGGCGAACGGGTTGTTGCCAGGACGCGGAGCGCGCTCACCGTCTCCGCCGCGGCCACGGGGCATGCCCTGTGAGGTGGCGAAGGGGTTGTTGCCCGGGCGGGGGCCGCCGGGACGGGGGCCGGAACCACCGGGCGTTGAACCACCCGGACGGGCGGAGGGAGCAGGGGTCTCGGCCTTGGGAGCCGGGCGTGCACCGGGCTTGGCACCCGTGGACGGGGCACCCGCAGACGGAGCAGCCGCAGACGGAGCCGCGGGGGCGGCAGGGGCTGCGGGGGCCGGAGCTGCTGCCTTGGCAGCGGGCTCGGCGGGGGCAGCCGGAGCCGGCGCCTCTGCCTTGGGGGCCGGAGCCTTGGGGGCAGCAGGGCCGGGAGCCGGGGCTGAAGTACGGGTACCTGCTGCGGGAGCGGGTGCCTTCGGGGCAGCGGCGGGCGCTGCGGCCGGTGCCGCCGACTTCGCGGCAGCGTCGGGGAAGGCGTTGCGCAGTTTCCGCACAACGGGGGCCTCGATGGTTGACGAGGCGGAGCGAACGAATTCGCCCAGTTCCTGCAGTTTGGTTACTGCATCTTTGGAAGTTATACCGAGCTCTTTGGCGAGCTCATGTACGCGGACCTTGGCCACATTTCTCCTGTCTCGGTCCGCACCGAGCCAGGCACGAACCGTCTACTTCTTACTGCGGACCCCAGCCGCTGTTGATGCGAAGGGGCCCATTGCAGAGCGCAACAAAGTTGTCATCGTTACGCACTCATCGCTGGGAACTCATCGGGTTTCCATCAGATTTCTGACCCGCTTTCAGGTTGGACGGTTGGTGTTGCAGCCACCGGGGCGGCGTCAACATTTCGGGCCTGACGTGATCCGGTGTTCGACGGCGGCGGTCCCGGTCGCGCCCTGAAGGGCACGTCCGAAGGCTCGCCGCTTGATCGCCAGAGCCAGGCACGATGTGCTGGGGTGCAGCCATGCACCCCGGCCAGCCATCCGGCGTCGTTCATCCACCAGGACAGCGGTTGACCCGCTGCCTTCGGCGACGAGCCGGAGCAACTGCGACCGCGGGCCTTTCTTCCGGCATCCGATGCAGGTACGTTGGGGCTGATTCCCGGTGGAAAGCACTTCTGCCACGGTCATCGTCCTGACGTTCTTTCTGCTGGCCGCAGGTTTACCGCCTCCGCAGTCACGGAAACGAGCACGCCCAAGGCACACGGCTACCGGCCGTTAGGCGCGGTCTTATCTATTCTAGCCCCTCCGGGCCGTTCTGCCCGAAACCGGGTGGCCGCCGCAGCGCGCCAGCCACCCTGCCGGGTCCTTACTTATCGCGGTTGCCCGCGGCGTCGGAGACGATGTCGATGCGCCACCCGGTGAGCTTTGCCGCCAGGCGGGCGTTCTGGCCTTCCTTGCCGATGGCCAGGGACAGCTGGTAGTCGGGAACCACAACCCGGGCGGAGCGCGTGGCTTCGTCCGTGATGGTGACCGAATTCACGCGTGACGGTGAGAGGGCGCTGGCAATGAAGGTAGCGGGGTTTTCGCTGAAGTCGACGATGTCGATCTTTTCGTCGTTCAACTCTGTCATGACGGCGCGGACGCGGGAGCCCATTTCACCAATGCACGCACCCTTGGCATTGATCCCCGGGGTGTTCGCCTTGACGGCGATCTTGGTGCGGTGCCCGGCTTCGCGGGCCAGCGCCACGATTTCCACGGAGTGGTCGGCGATCTCGGGTACTTCGAGTTCGAAGAGCTTCCGGACCAGGCCGGGGTGCGACCGGGACAGCGTGACGGACGGGCCCTTGGTGCCGCGGTGCACATCGATGACCAGGGCGCGCAGCCGGTTGCCGTGGATGTACTTCTCACCTGGAACCTGCTCGGGCGGCGGCAGGAGAGCCTCGATCGAGCCGAGGTTGACCTGGATCATGTGCGGGTTGTTGCCCTGCTGGATGGTGCCGGACACCAGTTCGCCTTCGCGGCCCTTGAATTCGCCCAGGACGTTGTCGTCCTCAACGTCGCGGAGCCGCTGCAGGATGATCTGCCGGGCGGTGCTGGCTGCGATGCGGCCGAACCCCTCGGGCGTGTGCTCGAATTCACCGATGGGGGCGCCGTCGTCGTCAATTTCGACAGCCCAGATGGTAACGTGTCCGCTCTTGCGGTCCAGTTCGGCGCGCGCTTTTTCGAAGGCGCCGGGTGACTTGTGGTAGGCCACCAGGAGCGCCTGCTCGATGGTGGGGATCAGGAGGTCCAGCGGGATTTCACGCTCACGCTCCAAAAGTCTCAGTGCGCTCATGTCAATATCCATCAGGCCTCCTCGGAAGGTCCATTGTGTTCAGGTTCCAGACCGTCCTCCGGGAGGTGGCTGAATTCGATCTCGACTTTTCCGTTGCGGATCCTGTCGAAAGGAAGTTTTACTGGCTCACCCTGCCGGGGCTTCATGCCCTTCTTGACGGGCACCTCGGGGATCAGTGTCACTCCCCCGTCGTCCACGGCGTGGATGCGGCCGGTGACGTTTTCGCCCTGGATGACGTTGACCTTGACCATCCGGCCGCGGGCGCGGTGCCAGTGCCGGCTTTCGGTCAGGGGACGCCCGACGCCAGGTGAGGACACTTCGAGGTCGTAGGGACGGCCGTCGTCTTTGGGGTCGTTGTCCAGCACGTCAGAGAGCACCCTGGAGATGTCGGCGATGACGTCCAGGCTGACCCCGCCGGTTTCCTCCTGTGGCAGGTCCACCACAACGTGGACAACCCGGTGGGAGCCGGGAATGATGGCCACGTCCTCGAGGTACAGGCGGTTGGCCTGGACTGCGGGTTCCAGGAGGGCCCGGAGCCGGGCAGCTTCGGGATTGTGGGCCGGCGCGGTTCCGCTTCCCGAGCCGGTGTGGTCTGGTGAAGCCGTAGCTTCTGCGTTGCTCACGATGCCGGCCGCCTCCCTATAGATGATGTTGTGTTTACTAGCGTAGCCATTTTACCGGCCCAGCGGTGCACCCGGGTGCCCCCTCAGCGTGACACCATGGTCTGTTGTGAAAGACCCCCGCCAGGACACCAACCCCCGCATGCGCACCCTCCGATATGCCGTCCTTGCCCTTGCTGCCCTGGTGGTCCTGAGCCTCGGTTTCGCCCTGATTCCCGCGGAAGAGCCTGCTCCTGCCGAGCCCCCGTTTTCGGAGCAGGCCCGGGCAGCAGCGCTCGGCGCGGCCCTCGATCTGCGGGCCGCCGGACTGGGGCTCGCATCCGCCGGCACCGCGGATTCCAACGCGTTGGACCCTGTTGTGACCTTGCTGACCATCCAGGCCAGGGCGCTGGTGTCCCCTGGGTCCGACTCCGCGTCCGGGCCTGCGAACGCGTCAGCGCAGACATCGCCGCCGGCTTCTGCGCCGCCAGCTTCCGCAGCCGCTCCGCAAAGCACCGCGGAGCTGATCCAGGCCCTGGCCAACAGCGGGACAGCCCGGCTCAAGGACGCTGAAACGGCCGACGGCGGCATGGCACGGCTTCTCGCGGGCACCGGCACCGCGCAGCTCATCGCGGCCCGGCGTCTTGCCGTCGCCGCCGGGATCCCCGTGCCGCAGGGAACGGCAGGACCTGGTGCCGAGGTGCCCGGGGCGGCAGCAGCCGCTTCTCCGTGCGCGTCCACTACAGGCCCGGCTGCTTCAGCCCCGGCTGCTTCAGCCCCGGCCGCGCAGGAAAGCACGTTGGCCACCGCTCCCCCAAGCACGCGCCAGGCCCTCGCCGCCGCCATTTCCGCCGAGCAGCAGGCCGTCTACGGCTACCAGGCAGCACTCCCCCGCCTCGCTCCCGCTGAGGCGGCCCCGGCGTCGGACTTCCTGGGCGTGCACAAGGGACTGGCTGCGGCCGCAGCGGAACGCCTTAGGTCGGCCTGCGGCGGCTCCGTGCCGCAACAGCCCGGGTACGTCCTTGGCCCCGGCTTCCTGGCTGCGCCGGCGGCGGCCCTGGGCAAGCTCGAGGCGGCTACGCTGGCGTCCTACGGCGACGTGGTGGCGGTATCCCAGGGCCAGGACCGGAAGTGGGCCCTGGCTGCCCTTCAGTCCGCCGCAGGACGTGCCCTGCAGTGGGGCGTAGATCCCGGGCCTGTTCCGGGCCTCACCCTGGACGCCGGCCAACTGCCTGCCCTTCCCGCTGGGACCGGCCTTCCCGCCGGGGCCAGCGTGGCGCCGTCGCCCGCCGCATCCTGAACCCCGTGGCTAACAGCCGGCCTTCCCGTGCTGGATCCCTGCCGGCAGGGAGGCCTTGTCCGGGGGTGGCATTGGACCGGCGGGGGTGGTTTGCTGAAGGAATGAACGCGGACGAACCGGCCAACGCTCCGGGAGCCGGTGCGGCCGGCCCGGACCTGAACCGCCATCTTGAGACGGAACCGCACGGCGACGACACCGCGCACCGGCTGAACTGGCTGCGCGCCGGTGTCCTCGGCGCCAACGACGGCATCGTCTCGGTTGCCGCGATCGTCGTGGGCGTGGCCGGGGCCACCGCCGAGGCGGGCCCCATCCTCACGGCAGGCGTAGCCGGCGTGGTGGGCGGTGCGGTCTCCATGGCGCTGGGAGAATACGTTTCGGTCAGCAGCCAGAGCGACAGCCAGCGGGCGCTGATCGAGAAGGAACGCCGCGAACTCGAGGAGGATCCGGAAGCGGAACTGGCCGAGCTGACCGCCATTTACCAGGCCAAGGGCCTCACCCCTGAAACGGCGGCCAAGGTCGCCAAGGAGCTGACGGCCCACGACGTCCTGGCAGCGCACCTGTCCGCCGAGCTCAACATCGACGAAGCGGACATCGTCAGCCCCTGGCATGCGGCCTTCGCCTCGGCCATTGCCTTCACCATTGGGGCCATCCTGCCCATGCTGGCCATCCTGCTTCCGCCGCCAGGGCTCCGGGTGCCGCTGACCTTCATATCGGTCCTGGTGGCCCTGGCGTTGACGGGTACACTCGGTGCCTGGATTGGCGGCGGGTCGAAAACCCGGGCAGCTGTCCGTGTGGTGGTGGGCGGGGCCCTGGCACTCGCGGCAACGTTCGTCATCGGCAACCTGCTCGGCGCCTCCGGTGTTGTCTGATCCCGTGGTGCCCGGCATCTTGCCACCGGGTCCCGTATCTGCTCCCGGGTCACCTGCCGTTCCCATTCCCCCGGACCTCGCTGCCCGGTACGCACGCAGCAGTGCGGGACGGGCCTGGCTGGCCCGTCTTCCGGGCCTGCTGGCGGACCGCCTCGAGCAGTGGCATCTGGAAGTTGACCTGCCACCGCGCAGCTTCCCCTGGAGCGGCCACGGCGCCCTCGTGGTCCCTGTCCGGCAGGACGATGGCTCGCCGGCAGCCCTCAAAATCGCTTTCCCCCACGACGAGGCCAAGGTGGAGCGGCATGCGCTGGCACTCTGGGACGGCCGCGGCGCCGTTGTCCTGCTGGCCTGGGACAGCGGATCGTGCGCCATGCTCCTGGAGCGCCTCGCCGCCGACCGGTCACTGGCGCACCTGCCGCTGGACGACGCAGCGCAGGTGTGGGGCGGATTGGTGCGTCAGCTGGGACTCGTCCCGGACCCGCGGCCGGAATGGCAGGAGTTCACCCACATCGCCGCCCGGGCCGAACAATGGAGCGACGACCTGCCCGCGGACTGGGAACAGCTGGGCCGGCCGTTTCCCCGGTGGCTGTTGGAGGCGGCCCTGGAGGTGTGCCAGACGCGGGGCGCGGTGGGACGCCGGTCCGCCCGCGACGTCCTGGTCCACACCGACCTGCATTTCCTGAACATCCTGGCGCGGCCCGGGACGGCGGGGGCAACACCGGCCGGCTATGCAGCGATCGACCCCCAGCCCATGATCGGCGAGCCCGAGTTCGCGGTTGCACCGCTGCTGTGGAACCGCCTCGGAGACCTGCCGGCGGACCGGCCCGGTCCTGCGCTCCTCAGCCGCTGCCACGACTTCAGCACCGCCGCCGGCCTGGACCCGGAGGTGGCCCGGGAATGGGCGATCGCCAGGGAAGTGGAAAATGCGCTGTGGTACGCCGGGCAGGGCCACCGGGGTGACCTGGCCCGGTCGCTGTGGGTGGCCAGCACCCTCGCCGGGAACACCCTGGACGGCCTGCCGCATCCGCATTCGCTGCCGAAACCTGGACAGGGGGAACCTGGATAGGGCGGCTAGGGCCGGGGGCGCCAACCGGACGCGGCCACAGGACTGCGTGCTCCAGCGCGGAAAAGGGTCAGGAGTTCCGCACCGCGGCCAGGGCGGACCGGACAGCGTCAACTGCCGTGGCCACATCTTCCCCCGCCGTGTGCCAGTTGCTCACCGATACCCGGAGGATGTCCCGGTCCCGCCAGTGCGAACCGGACATCCACACCTTTCCCTCCTCGATGATGCGGGCGGTGACAGCGCGGGTAGTGTCGTCGTCCCCAAAAGCCAGGCACACCTGCGTGTAGCCAACGTCGTTGAGGACCTCCACCCCGTCCAAGGCTGCCAGCCCCTCCGCGATGGCCGTTGCCGCCGCGGCCAGGCCACCTACTTGCGCGGCCACGCCGTCGCGGCCCAGGCTTTTCAGGGCCGCCCATACCGGCACACCCCGTGCGCGCCGGGACAGCTCGGGGACCTTTTCGAAGGGGTCGCCCGGGCCTTCGGCGTCGTGCACCAGATAGCTCGCATGCAGGCCCATAGCAGCCCGCAGTGCCGACGCATCCCGGACGATGGCGATGCCGCAGTCGTAAGGCACGTTCAGGGTTTTATGCGCGTCCGTGCCCCAGGAGTCCGCCTCCTCAAACCCGCGGGTGAGGTGCCGCAGTTCCGGCGCCGCGGCAGCCCACAGGCCGAAGGCACCATCGATGTGGACCCACGCGCCGTGTTTGCGTGCGACGGCGATGGCTTCGGTGAAGGGGTCGAAGGCACCGGAGTGCAGGTTGCCGGCCTGGAGGCACACCAAAGCGGGGCCCGTGCCGTCTGCAAGGGCCGCGTCGAGTGCTGCGGGGACAAGGCGGCCCTGGCCGTCAGCGTCAACCTGCACCGGCTTCCCAAGGCCCAGGTAGCGCAGCCCAAGGTCCACGGTGTCATGCCGCTCCCGCCCCACGAAGCAACGGATCCGGGGTGCGCCGGACAGACCGTCGCGGTCCAGGTCCCACCCTGCGTCGGTGAGCAACCGCCAGCGGGCCGCGGCCATTCCGGTGAAGTTCGCCATGGTGGCGCCGGTGACGAATCCGACGTCGGCTGTGGGAGGCAGGCCCAGCAGATCGAGCACCCACTGTCCTGCGGCTTCCTCGATGGCACCGGTGGCCGGGGTTGCGTACCGGAGGCCCGCGTTCTGGTCCCAGGCGCTGACCAGCCAGTCGGAGGCCAGGGCGGCGGGAAGGGTGCCGCCAATGACCCAGCCGAAAAACCTGCCCGAAGGCATGGCCATGAGGCCGGGCTCTGCCTGTTTGGCCAGGAAGTCGATGACGTCGACGGCTGGCATTCCTGATTCCGGCAACGGTCCGCCGAAGACTTTGGCGAGTTCGCGGGCGTTCCGGGCCGGTCCTACAGGGCGGTCCGGGAGGCTGTCCAGCCACGCCTGCGAGTACCCCGCTGCGGCCGCCAATGCCGCGGCAAACCCTTCATCGCCGTGTGCCATACCTGCATGCTACGCCGGGCGGGCCCGGGTCACGAGGACCAGCTCAGGCGAAGTTTTCCTGCCAGACGTCATAGCCGAGTTTGACGATCAGGGCTGTGACAACCACCAGGAACACCACCCGGACGAACTTGCTGCCCTGCTGCACGGCGGTCCGGGCGCCAAGATACCCTCCGGCCATGTTCGCCGCCCCAAGCACCAGGCCGATGCCCCACAAAATGGACCCGTGCGGCAGGAAGAACAGCAGGGCCCCGGCGTTGGTGGCCATGTTGACGATCTTGGCCTTGGCGCTCGCTTCCAGGAACGCATAGCCCATGGCGGACACCAGGGCGATGACCAGGAAGGATCCCGTCCCAGGACCGATGAGCCCGTCGTAGAAGCCGATCACCGCACCGATAAGGCACGCGACGACGTAGTGCCGGTGGCCTTCGTGCCGCAGCGCCGTCAGTTCACCGACACTGGGCTTGAGTGCCGTGAAAAGCGCGACGGCGACCAGCGCCACCACGATGATGGGCTTGAAGACCCCTGCCGGCAGGGTGGCCGCCAGGCTCGCCCCGCCGAAACTGCCAGCCAGGGCTATGACGGCCATGGGGACGGCAGTCCGGAGGTCCGGGCCCACCCTCCGGTAGTAGGTGGCGGCGCTGGTGGCGGTCCCGAAGATGGAGCCCATCTTGTTGGTGGCCAGCGCCTGGACGGGCGCGATGCCGGGAACCAGCAGCAGTGCGGGAAGCTGGAGAAGGCCTCCGCCGCCCACCACTGCGTCAACCCAGCCGGCTGCGAATCCAGCCACCACGATCAGGATGATGGTGGTGAGCTGGATCGACTCGAAGCCGGAGATCACTGGTTGCGGACGGCGTTGACCACGTAGTCGACGGCCTTGTCCACCTCGATGTTCTCGGCTTCACCGCTGCGGCGGTCCTTGATCTCCACCACGCCGTCCACCAGCCCGCGGCCCACTGCCAGGATGGTGGGGACGCCCACCAGTTCCGCGTCGCCGAACTTCACACCGGGAGAGACCTTGGGGCGGTCGTCATAAATGACTGACAGTCCTGCCGCTTCGAGGTCTGCCGAGAGTTTCTCCGCTGCCTGGAAAATCTCTTCGCCGCGGCCCACGGCCACGACGTGCACGTCTGCAGGGGCCACGGTGCGGGGCCAAACAAGGCCGCGGTCGTCATGGTTGGCCTCTGCCAGCGCCGCCACGGCCCGGGTAACCCCCACGCCGTAGGAGCCCATGGTGACCACCACCTGCTTGCCGTTCTGGTCCAGCACCTTGAGGTCCAGGGCTTCGGCGTACTTGCGGCCGAGCTGGAAGATGTGGCCCATCTCGATCCCGCGCGCGGTTTCCAGGGGTCCGGAGCCGTCCGGGGAGGGATCGCCGGCGCGGACCTCAGTGCACTCGATCACGCCGTCCCAGCCAAAGTCGCGCCCGGCGACCAGGCCGAAAACGTGCTTGCCGGCTTCATTGGCGCCGGTGATCCAGGCGGTTCCGCTGACAACGCGGGGGTCCACCAGGTACAGCAGCTTGGTGGCGCTTTCGGCGCCGAGGAGGGCCTGGTCCAGGGAGAGGCCCGGGCCCAGGTAGCCCTTGACGATCAGCGGCTGCTTCTTGAGGTCCTCCTCGCCGGCCTGCTCGAGTCCGATCTCCCCCGCCATGGGCAGGAAGGCGCCAATGTTCGCTTCGACGCGCTTGAGGTCCACCGCGCGGTCACCGGGAAGGCCGATGACCACAAGCTGCCGCTCACCCGTGGGCAGCGTGACGGCGAGGACCACGTTCTTCAGCGTGTCAGCGGCAGTCCAGGCGCCGCCGTCGGCCTCTGCCCGCGGGGCAATCTGGTTGGACGCAGCAACAAGGGTCTCGATGGTGGGTGTGTCCGGGGTGTCCAGGACTTCCGCGGCCGGGGCATTGGTGAAGTCAACCGGATCGGGGACCACCGTGGTGACAGCCTCCACGTTGGCCGCGTAGCCGCCTGCGGAGCGGACGAAGGTGTCCTCGCCGATCTCGGTGGGGAACAGGAATTCCTCGCTCCTTGACCCGCCCATGGCACCGGCGGTGGCCGCCACCGGCACAACCTCGAGGCCCAGGCGTTCGAAGATCTTCAGGTAGGCGGCGCGGTGCGCGGCGTAGCTGGCATCCAGGCCGGCGTCGTCCACGTCGAAGGAGTAGGAATCCTTCATGATGAACTCACGGCCGCGGAGGAGTCCCGCGCGGGGACGGGCCTCGTCACGGTACTTGTTCTGGATCTGGTACAGGCTCAGCGGCAGGTCCTTGTAGGACGAGTACAGGTCCTTGACCAGGAGGGTGAACATTTCCTCGTGCGTGGGGGCCAGCAGGTAGTCGGCGCCCTTGCGGTCCTGGAGCCGGAACAGGCCCTCGCCATACTCGGTCCAGCGGTTGGTGGCCTCGTAAGGCTCGCGGGGCAGGAGGGCTGGGAAATGGACTTCCTGGGCGCCGATGGCAGTCATTTCCTGGCGGATGATTTCCTCGACCTTGCGCAGGACGCTCAGCCCCAGCGGCAGCCAGGTGTAGATGCCCGGGGCGGCGCGGCGGATGTAGCCGGCGCGGACCAGGAGTTTGTGGCTGGCGACCTCGGCATCGACGGGGTCTTCGCGCAGCGTGCGCAGGAAAAGCTGGGACAGTCGTAGGACCACGGGTGGTATCCGTTTCTGGGGAAGTGCTGGGTCAGCAGGGCCGGACAATTCGTCTGGGTACTAATCTACCGGCACCCAACCGGCGGCACTGACTGGCCGCGGCGGGAGACGCCCGGGAGCACCCCCGGAACACAGTGGCCGGACACAGTCCGGACACAGTAGAGCCACGCCCGGGAATACAAAGCCCCTGGCCCCCCAATAGGGCTGGTCATCGCATCCGGGCGTGGCTCAACGCCGTTATCGCCTTAGTACTGGTGAGGACTGGTGAGACCGCCCACCCCACTTCCAGCGCAGCTAGATCGAACTTATGTGATCGTGCGCACGTTTGACAAGTGTTTTTATTTTCGGGAATCCGTTTGCCTGCATTTGCCCGCGGTTGTTGCTTCAAGCCGGGATGGTTACTTCAGCAGCCGGTTGCTACTTCACCAGGGCGGCAGCGGAGTCAAGGAGCGCACCTGCCCGCCGGACGGCGTCAGCCTCGCTTTCCCCGCCTATGGCAACCGCCGTCATGAGCACGCCCTGATGGACCGCCTGGGCCTTGATTGTCGAGTGCACCTTCCCATCCGGCGACTTGGTATCTGTCCGGTAGGCAACCGTCTTCGGGACGCTGCCGGCGCCTTCAACAGGGGTCAAAGTCACTGCATACTCCATACCGGCCGCGGTCATCGTCACGTGGGCGCACGCGTCCAGCCGGTCCAGCTGGCTTGCGATCGTGGCCAGGACGGATTCGTCCAGGCCAGCTGCCAAAGTCATGATCGACATTGAACCGGACGCCGTGTCGATGCTCTGCCCTGCCGCCATCGCGGCGCCCTCAAAGGCTGAGACATTGCTGGAAGCAGCCATGTCCTGGCACTCTGCCGGGGCAACATGCATCGATGCGATTGCCGCCTTGGCCTGCTCCAGGGAGCTTGCCAAATCGGCGCTGGGCAGGACGGACAGCCTCCGGTCGGCCGAGTCCCGCACCTGGCCCACGATGGCGGCAAGTTGGTCGGCGGTGTAGGCCTTGGCGCTCGGCGTGGCGCTGGGTGTGGCAGCCGGTGTGGGGGTCGGCGTGGCGGCGGCGGAAACAGTTGTTGCGGAGCCCGCGGACGCAGGAGGTGTGGAGTCCGCGGCTTGTGGCCCGGATGCTCCCCCACAGGCAGAAACTGCTACGGCCATAAGGGCGCAAGCCCCGAAAGTTCCCAGCACGGACGTCTTCAATTTTCCCCCAATATTCTGCTTGCTGCCGGCAACCGCCGGCTAGAAGAGAACTGTAGCGAAGGTGCCAACCTGGCGGAAGCCTACGCGTTCATAGGTGGACCTGGCCCTGGTGTTGAATCCGTTGACGTAGAGGCTGGTCACCGGTGCAATCTGCCGGGCCTTTTCCACTACTGCCGACATATAGCCGGCGCTCAACCCCTGGCCCCGGAAGAGCGGGTTCATCCAGACACCCTGGACCTGGGTGACGTCGTCCGTGACCGCTCCAAGCTCAGCCTTGAACACCACCTCCCCTGCGTCGTTGAGGTGGACCATGGAGTGTCCCTGCCTGATGAGGCCCTCAACGCGGCGGCTGTAGAACTCCCTGCCGCCAAGATAGGGCGAGTACCCTACCTCCTCCTCGAACATGGCGGCGCAGGCGGGCAGGATGCGGTCGAAGTCAGCGAGGTTTCCCAGGGCCAGGCCGGGGTTGGGTTGCACCAGGGGCGGTCCGTCGATGACCATCAGGGGCTGGTCCGCCCGGACCTCGTGGGCCCGGTGGCCCAGCTCCGCGAGTTCGGCATTGAGCGCCAGCACGGGGTCCGCCGGACCGAAAGCGGACGCGTACCGGCGCCCGGAGCTGTTTGCGACCGCTGCTACCAAGGGTGCCAGGGCCGGATCGAGCTGGACCGGAACCAGGTTGGCTCCGGCCCAGCACGCACCGGCAAGGATGCCGTCGTCGAAAACCCCGATGACGCCGGCCCCACCGCTGGTGGGCGCCGCCGTCCCCGTGGCACGAAGGTGCGCCAGGATGAACACGTTGGTTACGGGGTCCTGCTGGGCCAGTAATCTCAGCGCGGGGGTGTCCTGGCCGTCGAGGGTACGGACAGAAAGCCCCGCAGGATCGGCGGCGTCCTTACGAGACGCTAACCACGGGGCTACCCTTGACAGCATCTTCGCCATCGGCCTCCCCCATCTCTTCCGCGATACGCATAGCCTCTTCGATCAGTGTCTCAACAATTGCGCTCTCGGGAACAGTCTTGATGACCTCGCCCTTAACGAAGATCTGGCCCTTGCCGTTGCCCGAGGCGACGCCGAGGTCCGCCTCGCGTGCCTCGCCTGGACCGTTCACCACGCAGCCCATGACGGCCACGCGCAGCGGGATCTCCATCCCTTCCAGCCCGGCCGTGACCTGTTCTGCCAGAGTGTACACGTCCACCTGGGCGCGGCCGCAGGAAGGGCACGAAACGATTTCCAGCTTGCGGGGCCGCAGGTTCAGCGACTGGAGGATCTGGTTGCCCACCTTGATCTCCTCCACCGGCGGCGCGGAGAGGGACACGCGGATGGTGTCGCCGATGCCACGGGACAGGAGTGCCCCGAAAGCCGTCGCGGACTTGATGGTGCCCTGGAAGGCAGGCCCGGCTTCGGTGACGCCCAGGTGCAGGGGCCAGTCACCCTTTTCGGCGAGCATTTCATAGGCGGCCACCATGACCACGGGGTCATTGTGCTTCACCGAGATCTTGAAGTCATGGAAACCGTGCTCCTCAAAGAGGGACGCTTCCCAGACGGCTGATTCGACCAGCGCTTCAGGGGTGGCCTTGCCGTACTTCTTGAGGATGCCCGGTTCCAGGGAGCCGGCGTTGACCCCGATGCGGATGGAGGTGCCGTGGTCCTTGGCGGCGGCGGCGATCTCCTTGACCTGGTCATCGAACTTGCGGATGTTTCCGGGGTTCACCCGCACTGCCGCACAGCCTGCCTCGATGGCCGCGAAGACGTACTTCGGCTGGAAGTGGATGTCCGCGATGACCGGAATCTGGGATTTCCGGGCGATGATGGGCAGCGCCTCGGCATCGTCAGCGGACGGGCAGGCCACGCGGACAATGTCGCAGCCCGACGCCGTGAGTTCCGCGATTTGCTGCAGCGTGGCGTTGATGTCCGTGGTGGGCGTGGTGGTCATGGACTGCACGCTGATGGGGAAATCAGATCCTACGCCTACCGAGCCGACTTTGATCTGGCGCGTCTTGCGGCGGGGGGCAAGGACGGGCGGTGGTGCTGACGGCATTCCCAGGCTGACCGAGGTCACGTGGACTCCTTGAGTTGAAAGGGTAAAAAGCGGCTACGCGGCAATCCCGGCCAGCATGCCGGTTACCGGAGACCATTCCGTGATGCGGGTTCCGGCGATCACGCCGGCTTCGGCGAAAGGATCCTGCTTGAGGATCGAATTGAGGGCGCCTTCATCGGACGCCTTGAAGATCAGCAGGGCACCCGCGCCGTCGCCGTAAGGGCCGCTGGCCACGATGACACTGTCCTGTGCCAGGCCGCCCGTCCATTCCCGGTGCGCGGGGCGGACCTCATTGCGGGTTTCGGTGGAGTTGGCGGCATAAACGTACTCAACGGCAAAAACTGTCATACCGCTACCCTATCGCCATGGCCGGCCAGGTACTGTCTTCATCCCCCATCCGGGGAGAAGAGCCGGGCGAATTGGACGCGGCGCAGGAAAGGGTCCCGGCGCACACCGCATGGTGCACGGGCGGATGGTGCACGGGCACAGGGGGAAGGTTCGGTTCAGCGCAGGAAAAGGACTTTGACGGCGGCAGCGGTTCCGGCTGCCCAAAGCATGGAGGTAAGGGTCCCGATGATGAAACGTTCGGCGGCAACAGGCGTCTCCTTCAACTCGGCGAACCTGCCCAGGCCTTTGATGGCCACGATGTAGGCAATGGCGACGGGTTGGCCGGTAAGGATGGCAAGGCACACTCCCAGCCGCTCCAGCACGCCGATGATGGCCCCGCCGCGCAGGATGCGCTGGCTTGGCAGTGCAGGTCCGGCCGCGGACCCGTTCGACGCCGGCCGGCCGGGAGGGGCGGTCAACTCACCGTCCACCGCTTGGTTGCCTGCGACGCCGGCAGCGTCAGGATCCGGGTCAGCTGCCGCCGGCGGGACCATTGCCCCGTCCGGTCCCGGCAATCCTGCGGAAGGGTTGTCCACAGTGACGTCAGCCGCCGGGTCCTCCTCCCCCCTGAGCGCTTCCTCTGCAGCCTTGGCGGCATCCGCCCTGTCATCGATGGTCCGGGCAAGCTTGAAGACCAGCGCAGTGACCGGCCAGCCGGCAAAGCCGGCCACCACCAAAGCCACTGCCACCCAAAGTGCGGTCACGCGTCTCCTTCATTCCGGTCCGCAGGCTTAATGCGGCCCACAGGCTCCCCCTGGGCCGCGGCATCCTGCTGGGCAGGGACATTCTTTTGCGCGGGGACATCTTGCTGGGCAGGGACATTCTTTTGCGCGGGGACATCTTGGCGCGCACTGACATCCTTTTCCGCTTGGCCAACCCTGGAGTCTGCAAAACCCAGGAGCATGGAAGCAGCCGGCCTGGCTGCCCATTCTTCCTGCCACCCGGAGCGAAGCACGGTACGGCTCACCGACTGCTCCGAAATTCCGAGTTCAAGCGCCACGTGCTTCTGGCTTCCATGCCGGCCCTGGCCCTGGCCACGCGCACCCGTGCGGCGCAGGGCATCCACCACCCGCCACTGGGCTTCCGTGCGGTCCTGGACAAGCCGGCCGAGCAGCCTGAGTACCGCCTCCGCATTGGCACATGCCTGCACCCCCTCTCCGGCAGCGGCACCCCCGGCCGCTTCCCCTGCCATGATGCCGGGCACCACTGACAACGGCACCTGGGAACCTGCGCCCTTGGCAAGCTCCACGGCCTTTCGGGCGGCAACAAAGGCGGTGCCGGTGCCTTCCCGGGGGCTGGCATCCGGCGGCAGGGAGACGGTTCCGACGCCGATCCCGACGTACCAGCGTCCGCCGCGGAGCGCATGCAGGGCAATCTCCACCACGGCGGAAGCGTCCTGCACGACTCCCTGGATTTCATCCCCTACGGAGCGTTCGAACAGAGGCTGGTCCGTTCCAGGAAGTTCAAGGCCCGCAAGGTCTTCGAGCAGTACCGGTACCAGGTCCCGGCTGCCAGTGCTCCCGCGCTGGTCGATGGTCATGACGAACATACCTCAACCATAGATGGCTGATTGCATGCAATCAATCAGATCTGGCTGATTTTTTAAAGTCAACCATTACGGGACGAGCAGGCAGGAATGCGGTTAGCCAAAGAGGTTGACGGGCTTAACAATGTCCGCGTAGATCAACAACGCGCTCATGCCCATCAACAGCGCCGCCACCACGTAGGTGACGGGAAGCAGTTTGGCGATGTCGAAGGCGCCGGGATCCGGCCGTCCGCGCAGTTTTGCCACCCTCCGCCGTGCGCCCTCATACAGGGCGCCTGCAACGTGGCCGCCGTCCAGCGGCAGGAGCGGGACCAGGTTGAACACGGCAAGTGCGAAGTTCAGGCCGGCCAGCAGGCCAACGAGGGTTGCCACCCGGGACTGCAGCGGTATGGCCTCCATGGCTGCCACTTCACCTGCGACCCTGCCCACGCCCACCACACTGATGGGGCCGTTGGGGTCGCGTGGCTCTTCGCTGAATGCGGCCTTGGCCACCCCCACCACGCGGGCAGGCAGGTTCAAGACAACGCCGGCCACCTGGCGGATGTTCTCCCCCGCCATGGGCAGGACGGACGGCGCCGGCTGCGGCACCAGCGCCGTCTGGGCGCCGATGCCAAGGAATCCGACGTCCTGGTACTGCAGGTTGCCGGCGGCGTCGGTTGCCTGCCGTCCGTCGGCTCCCATGACCGGCCGGGCCGACAGGACGGGGGTCACGGTGGTGGACACGGGGTTGCCGTCCCGCTGCACAGTAATGGCGACTTGCTTGCCGGCGGACGCGCGGATCCATTCGGTCAACTGGTCCCAGCGGGTGACGGGTTTGCCGTCGAAGGAGGTGATGGTGTCATTGGGCTTCAGCCCGGCAGCGGCGGCAGGCGTCAGCTGGCAGTCGGCGGAATCGGGATCGACCGTTTGTCCCGCGGCCACCTGGCACTTGGACACGTCGGAAATGGTGGTGGTGGCCGTGGCAACGCCGAAACCCATCAGCAGTACGGCGGTGAGCAGGACGCCCAGGATCATGTTCATGGCCGGGCCACCCAGCATCACGATGACCTTTTTCCAGACCGGCAGCCGGTAGAAGACCCGGTTTTCGTCGCCGGGCCCTACTTCCTCGTGCGCCATGGAGCGCGCCTCGGTGGCCAGCGTCTGGAACATGCCGGTGCTGGAAGGCCGGACCGAGCCGTCCTCCTTGTTGGGCGGGTACATGCCGATCATGGAGACGTAGCCGCCCAGCGGGACGGCCTTCACGCCGTATTCGGTTTCGCCCTTCCGGCGTGACCACAGCGTCGGCCCGAACCCGATCATGTACTTGGTCACGCGGACCTTGAACAGCTTGGCCGGCACCAGGTGGCCCACCTCGTGGAGCGCAATGGACACGGCGATGCCCAGGGCGACGAAGACGACGCCGAGGATGAAAAGTAGGACAGGGGTCATGGAGGTGCTGCTGCTTCCTAGAGACTGCTGACTGCTAAACGTTCGTGGGCGCGGGCGCGTGCCCAGCTTTCAGCATCCAGCACCGATTCCACCGTCAGCCCGGAGGAACCTGAGTGTTCGCTGAGCACGCTGTCCACAGTATCGACGATATCGGTGAACCGGATGCGGCCGGCATGGAACGCCGTCACCGCTTCCTCGTTGGCCGCATTGAAGACAGCGGGGAAGGTGCTCCCCTGCTTCGCGGCGTCCTTGGCCAGCCCGACGGCGGGGAAGGCGTCCGTATCCAGCGGCTCGAAGGTCCATGTGGCGGCCTGCGTCCAGTCGCACGGGCTGGCGGCGTTGGGGACACGGGCCGGCCAGCCGAGCCCCAGGGCGATGGGCAGGCGCATGTCCGGCGGGGAGGCCTGGGCGATGGTGGAGCCGTCCACGAACTGGACCATGGAATGGACCACGGACTGGGGGTGCACCACGACGTCGATCCGATCCAGGGGAATGTCGAACAGCAGGTGCGCCTCGATGACCTCCAGGCCCTTGTTCACCAGGGTGGCCGAGTTGGTGGTGACCATCACGCCCATGTCCCAGGTGGGGTGGGCCAGGGCTTCCCGGGGGGTGACGGCATGGAGTTCCTCCCGGCTCCTGCCCCTGAAGGGTCCCCCTGAAGCAGTGAGGATGAGCTTGTCCACCTCGCGGGGAGTGCCGGAGCGAAGGCACTGGGCAATGGCCGAGTGCTCCGAATCGACGGGGACGATCTGGCCCTCGCGGGCAGCGGCCTTGACCAGGCTGCCGCCCACGATCAGGGACTCCTTGTTGGCAAGGGCCAGGGTGGCGCCGGACTTGAGGGCCGCGAGCGTGGGCGCCAACCCTATGGATCCGGTAATGCCGTTGAGCACCACATCCGCCTCAACCGCGGCGATGCGGGCGGAGGCGTCCGGGCCCGCCACGATCTCCGGCCGGTACCCCGGGCGGCCCGCCGCAGCAGCAGCGTCATCGATCAGCGCAGCCAGCCGGGCAGGATCGCCGCCGGCAATCCCCACCGCAGCGGCGCCGGTGTGGACCGCCTGCCGGGCCAGGAGTTCCAGGTTGCCGCCCCCGGCGGACAGTGCCACTACCTCGAACAGGTGAGGGGCGCCGTCGACGACGTCAATCGCCTGGGTGCCGATGGAACCGGTGGATCCGAGGAGGACGATTCTGCGTGGCTGCATGGGTTAAGTATCCCGCACCCTCCAGGGCGTCCGTGCGCGCCCGGCCGGCTGGGCCGTCGTCGCACCCGCCCAGTCCTGGCCTGCTGTTGGACCCTTGACCGGCGGGTGGCCGGGCGTAACGTGGAACGCGTGGACTGGCTCACGTGGTTTGATGCGCCGGAGTACGAGTTCGCCCGGCAGGTGCTGCAGCGGGGCGTGGCGGCACTGTATTTTGTCGCGTTCCTGTCCACGCTGAACCAGTTTCCCGCCCTTCTCGGCGAACACGGCCTCCTCCCGGTGCCCGGGTTCCTTGCTGCGTTCTCCCGTTTCCGCCGGCCCACCCTGTTCCGCTGGCGGTACTCAGACAGGCTGCTGCGCGCCGTCTGCGCCGTTGGCCTGGTGGTGGCGGCGCTGCTCGTGGCAGGGATTCCGCAGCTGGGTCCGCCCTGGGTTCCCCTGCTTGCGTTCCTGGCCCTGTGGCTGCTGTACATGTCCATTGTGAATGTGGGCCAGACGTTTTACGGGTTTGGCTGGGAAATGCTGCTCCTGGAGGCGGGCTTCACCGTAGGCTTCCTGGGCTCAAACCAGACGGAGCCGCCCCGGACCATCCTGATCCTGGTTGTGTGGCTGGTGTTCCGGCTGGAGTTCGGGGCGGGAATGATCAAGATCCGCGGCGGCCGGGAGTGGCGCGACCTGACGGCGCTGTACTACCACCACGAAACACAGCCCATGCCAGGGCCGCTGAGCCGGCAGGCGCACCTGCTGCCCAAGCCGCTGCACCGCATCGAGGTGGTGGGCAACCACATCGCCCAGCTGGTAGTGCCGTTCCTGCTGTTCGCACCGCAGCCGGTGGCAAGCGCCGCGGCAGGGGTGGTGGTGGTGACCCAGTTGTGGCTGGTGGCCAGCGGCAACTTCGCCTGGCTGAACTGGATGGCGATCGTGCTGGCGTTCGCGGCGGTCAGCGACCCCGTAGCGCATGCCGTGATTCCCGCCATCCCCGCGGACTGGAATGCCGCCACAGGCGCCCGGCAGGAAACCCCGCTGTGGTGGCTCGCCATCACGCTGGCGGCGTCCCTCCTGCTGCTGGTGCTGAGCTACTGGCCGCTCCGGAACCTGTTCTCCCGCCGCCAGCTGATGAACGCCAGCTTCAACCGGTGGCAGCTGGTCAACGCCTACGGTGCGTTCGGCACCGTGACCAAGCAGCGCATCGAGATCGTGGTGGAGGGCACGCTGGATGAGGACCCCGACGGCAGTTCGAACTGGCGCGAGTACGGCTTCAAGGGCAAACCGGGGGACGTGCGCCGGATTCCGCGGCAGTGGGCGCCGTACCACCTGCGGCTGGACTGGCTGATGTGGTTCCTGCCGCTGCGGACCGTGCACGAGGAATGGTTCTATGCGTTCCTGGGCAAGCTGCTGGCGGCCGACCGGCAGATGCTGCGGCTGCTCCGGAAGGACCCGTTCGACGGCGCCGCGCCACGCTGGGTGCGCGTGCGCAGCTTCCATTACCGCTTCGCAAGCCGGAAGGAGTTCCGGGAGACAGGGAACCGCTGGGTGCGGACACTGCTGTCGGAGCCGATCCCGGCCACATCACTCCGGCGGCCGAAGGGGCGGCAGCGGTAGTTATGCCTCCACGGCGGCGCGGCGGACGATCTCCTGGGCGTGCTTGAGGATGGGGCCGTCGATCATTTTTCCCTGGTATTTGAAGACCCCGGACCCGGCCGAGGCTGCAGCATCCAGCAGGGCTGTGGCTGCGGCCACCTCGTCGGCCGAGGGCGCATAGGCCTTCCGGACCACGGCTGCCTGGCTGGGATGGATGCACGCCTTGGAGCTGAAGCCTGTGGCCACGGCGTCGGCTGCTTCGGCCGCCAGCCCGTCGAGGTCGGGGATGTGGGTGTACACGGCGTCCACCGCTTCCTTGCCGTGCGCCCGCGCTGCCAGCAGCACTGACGAACGGGCGTGCAGCGCAACTGCCCGGTAGCCGCCGTCGTCTTTCCGGCTGGACGTACCGCCCAGGCTGGCCAGCAGGTCCTCGGCCCCCCACATCAGGCCCACCACGTTGGGGGCGGCGGCGATGGCCGGCGCGTTGAGCACGCCCAGGGCTGTTTCGCACAGCGCGATCACCTGGTAGCCCTCCAGCGCCTTGAGCTGGTCGGCCGATTCCGCCTTGGCCAGCATCACGGTGCGGTAGGGGGTATGGGCCAGGCAGTGCAGGTCTTTTTCGAAGTCCTCCGTGCCCGCGGGGTTGACCCTGACTATGGTGCAGCTGGGTTCAAGCTCCGGTTCAACGCCGGTGGTTCCCAACTGGGCCAGGATGGCGCCGCGGGCCCGCTGCTTGTCCCCGGGCGCCACCGCGTCTTCGAGGTCCAGGATGACGGCATCCGCCCGTGCGGCGGCCTTCTGGTAGCGTTCGGGACGGTCGGCGGGGCAGAAGAGCAGGGCAGGGCCCATCACAAAGGTCATAACGCTATTCTCCGATCTTTTGGCCGCTCTGCGCTTCCATATGCGCCTCCCGGGTCCACATCAGGCAGCTGCGGGTGGCCCGTGCCACCACGGTGCCTGCCTGGTTGCGGCCGGTGTGCTCCATGGTGACGATGCCCTGGCCCGGGCGCGAGGCCGAAAGCCTCCTGCCGGTGATGACCGTCTCCGTGTACAGCGTGTCCCCGTGGTACAGCGGATGCGGGAAGGAAACATCCGTCAGGCCCAGCTGGGCGATGATGGTCCCCTGGGTCAGCTGGGTGACGGACTGGCCCACCATGGTGGCCAGGGTGAACATGGAGTTCATCAGCCGCTGCCCAAAAGGCTGCCCGGCGCTCCAGGCCGCGTCCAGGTGCAGCGCCTGGGTGTTCATGGTCAGGGTGCTGAACAGGACGTTGTCCGTTTCCGTCACCGTCCTGCCGGGACGGTGCGCATACACCAGGCCCTCCTCCAGCTCGTCGAAGTACAGCCCGCGCTGCTCGGCGACGCGCCGGCCGCCGTCGTCCTTGGGGTTGCTGTCCGTGGGGTTGCCGCCGGTCATACGGTGAGTTCCCGGTCTTCCTCGAACAGGTCCGCGCCGGTGGCGGCCACCACGTCCTCCACGGAGACGTTGGGGGCCAGTTCGCTCAGGACCAGCCGAGAGGTGCCGCCATCCTTGACGACGTCGATGACGGCCAGGTCGGTGATGATCCGGTCCACGCAGCCCTTTCCGGTCAGCGGGAGCGTGCATTCCTGGACAATCTTGGGGTTGCCGTTGCGGTCGACGTGCTCCATCATCACGATCACCCGCTTGGCCCCGAACACCAGGTCCATGGCCCCGCCCATTCCCTTGACCATCTTTCCCGGGATCATCCAGTTGGCCAGGTCCCCGTTGGCGGCCACCTCCATGGCGCCCAGGACGGCCACGTCCACGTGGCCGCCGCGGATCATGCCGAAGGACGTTGCCGAGTCGAAGAAGGCTGCTCCCCTGTTGACGGTCACCGTCTCCTTGCCGGCGTTGATCAGGTCCGGATCGATGGCGTCCTCTGCCGGGTAGGGCCCGACGCCGAGGATCCCGTTTTCCGAGTGCAGCACAACTTCCACGCCTGCCGGAATGTAGTTGGGGATCAGGGTGGGCATCCCGATGCCCAGGTTCACGTACTGGCCGTTGCGGAGTTCTTTGGCCACGCGGGCGGCGAGCTCGTTGCGCGTCCAGCCCTTGGTGTCCGCCGCAGATGTGGAGTCGCCGGGTCCGGCATGCCGCTGGGAAGCGGACCGCCGGTATTCCGGGCGCACGGCTTCAGGCCGGGGCGCTTCGGGGCTGTTGGGATCCATGGTCATGCTCCTGCCTGGTTGAGTGCCACCGTCCGCTTTTCGATCCGTTTCTCGCCGTTCTGCGCCAGGACCACCCGCTGGACGAAGATGCCGGGGGTATGGATGTGTTCGGGGTCCAGTTCGCCGGGCTCCACGAGTTCCTCCACCTCAGCGATGGTGATCCGACCCGCCATGGCGCACAGCGGGTTGAAGTTCATGGCCGTGGCGTGGAAGACCAGGTTGCCGTGCCGGTCGCCCTTCCACGCGTGCACCAGCCCAAAGTCCGGCGTGAGCGACTCTTCCAGGACGTAGTCCACTCCCCCGAAGGAGCGCACCTCCTTCGGGGCGGAGGCAACCGCGATCCCGCCGTTGGCGTCGTACTTCTGCGGCAGGCCGCCGTCGGACACCTGCGTGCCAACCCCTGCCTTGGTGTAGAACGCCGGGATCCCTGCTCCGCCTGCCCGCAGCTTCTCAGCCAGCGTGCCCTGCGGGGTGAGCACCACCTCAAGTTCACCGGCAAGGTACTGGCGGGCGAACTCCTTGTTTTCTCCCACGTAGGAGCTGATGGTCCGCCGGATGCGCCCGGCCCGGAGCAGGATGCCAAGGCCCCAGTCGTCCACGCCGCAGTTGTTGCTGACGGTCTCCAGCCCTGACGTGCCGGCCCTGTGCAAAGCGTCGATCAGGGCCACCGGAATCCCGCAGAGCCCGAACCCACCAACCGCCAGCGAGGCGCCGTCGGGGATGTCCGCGACGGCTTGGTCCGCACTGGCAACAACCTTGTCAATCATCATTGATCCTTTCGGGCCGGCTAAAGTCCCAGTTCGCGGGCGATCAGCATCAGCTGGACCTCCGTGGTGCCCTCCCCCACTTCAAGGATCTTGGAGTCGCGGTAGTGGCGTGCCACGGTGAACTCGTTGATGAAGCCATAGCCGCCGAATACCTGGGTGGCATCCCGCGCATTGTCCATGGCCGCCTCGCCTGCGACCATCTTAGCGATGGCCGCCTGGGTCTTGAACGGCTTGCCGGCAAGCATCCGGCCGGCCGCGTCGTAGTAGGCCAGGCGGGCCGTGTGGGCGCGCGCTTCCATCCGGGCGATCTTGAAGGAAATGGCCTGGTACTTGCCGATTTCGTGCCCGAACGCCCGGCGCTCGCGGGCGTATTTGACGGACAGGTCAACGCAGCCCTGCGCGGCACCGGTGGCCAGGGCGGCAATCGCAATCCGGCCCTCGTCCAGGATGGACAGGAAGTTCGCGTAGCCACGCCCTTCGGCCCCCAGCAGGTTTTCCTCCGGCACCCGGACGTCCTTCAGGGTCAGCGGGTGGGTGTCCGAGGCGTTCCATCCCACCTTGTTGTAGGGCTTTTCCGCCTTGAATCCCGGGGTGTCGGTGGGCACCAGGATGGTGGAGATCTCTTTTTGGAGGCTTCCGTCCGCGCGCTCCTTTTGCCCGGTAACCGCTGTGACGGTGACCAGCCGGGTGATGTCGGTTCCGGAGTTGGTGATGAACTCCTTGTTGCCGTTGATCACCCAGTGGCCGTCCTCGCGCCGGGCATGGGTCTTGGTGCCGCCGGCGTCCGATCCTGCCTCGGGTTCGGTGAGCCCGAACCCGGCGAGCGCCTGGCCGGACGCCAGCATGGGCAGCCATTCCTGCTTCTGCGCGTCCGTGCCGAACCGGTACACGGGCATGGCCCCCAGGGACACACCGGCCTCCAGGGTGATGGCGACGGACTGGTCCACCCGGCCCAGCTGCTCCAGCGCGAGCGCAAGGGCGAAGTAGTCCCCGCCCATGCCGCCGTATTCCTCAGGGAACGGCAGACCGAACAGGCCCATCTCCGCCATCTGCTTCACCACCTCATAGGGGAAGCTGTGCTCTTCGTCATGCTTGGCGGAGACCGGGGCCACCACGTTGTCCGCGAAGTCGCGCACGGTGTCGCTGAGGTCCTGGTATTCCTCGGTGAGTTCAAAACCGGTCATGGTCAGGCTCCTTCGCCTTGTTCTGCAACTGCGTCTGTGTCGGTGTTGGCGTCTGCGTCTGTGCCGGTGTCCGTGGAAGCGGGTTCCGTGCCTGTTGGATGGGGGTGGATGGTGGCCAGGATTTGGTCCGCCTTCACAAGGTCACCGGTGCGGGCAGTCAGGTGGACCGTTCCCGCCAGGGGGGCCACCAGGTGGTGCTCCATCTTCATGGCCTCCACGGATACCAGGACTTCCCCGGCCTGGACCGCATCGCCATCGCTGACCGGGACAGCCACCACGGTTCCGGGCATCGGCGAGCGCACTTCGGGGTCGGCCACACCTTCCTGGCGCTGCACGGCCGCCAGCACCCGTTCCAGCCGTGCTTCCCGGGCCAGGAGTTCCAGCCGGCAGGACCAGCCGTCGTTGCCGAGGAAGAACTGGAGCGGCAGCCCCGGCGCTGCAGCCACCTGGTACTCCCGTTCCGTGCCGCCAAGGGTAAGGACTGCGCCGCCACCACCTTCCAAGCGCAGTGCGGCAGTCTGCCGGGGGCCGCCGTCGACAGCAACGGTTGCGGTGTCTCCGCCGGTGGGACTTCCGCTGACCTGCACTGTTGCCACCCCGCCGTCGGACGTTCCCAGGCTGATCCGGCGCGGCGCGGGCGCACCAAGGCGCCACCCGCTGCGTGCCTGCCAGGGTCCGCCGGCGGGCGTGGGGTTGTCCTGCGCCTCCAGGCTGAGGGCGTACAGCGCGGCGGCTACCAGTTCTGAGTCGCCAACGCGCCGGAATTCCAGGGCCGGCAGCTTCCGTTCGATCAACCCGGTGTCCAGGTGCCCGGCCTGGACATCTGAATCGCTGAGCAGGAGCCGCAGGTACTCCACGTTGGTCTCGATGCCCAGCGCTGTGTAGCCTGCCAGCGCCGCGTCCAGGGATTTAAGGGCTCCCCCACGGTCCTCGCCCCAGGCGATAACCTTCGAAATCATGGGATCGTAGTTGGCGGAGAGCTCCAGCCCTTCCAGCAGGGAGGAATCCACCCGGACCGGGCCGTGCGTCCCCATTGGCAGCTCCTCCAGCTGGAGCACCGTCCCGGTGGAGGGGAGGAAGTTCTTCTCGGGCACCTCGGCGTAAACCCGCGCCTCCACGGCGTGGCCGGACAGTTCGACGTCGGCCTGCCGGAGCGTCAGTTCGGCACCGGCGGCGATCCGCACCTGCCATTCCACCAGGTCGATGCCGGTGACCATTTCCGTGACCGGGTGCTCCACCTGCAGCCGGGTGTTCATCTCCATGAAGAAAAACTCATCCGGGGCATCGTCTGAGACCAGGAACTCCACGGTTCCGGCCCCCGTGTAGTTCACGCTGCGGGCGGCGTTGCAGGCGGCCTCGCCGATCCGGGCCCGGACTTCCGGACCGTTGGGCAGGCTCTCCAGCAGGGGTGACGGGGCTTCCTCGATGACTTTTTGGTGCCGCCGCTGCAGGGAGCATTCACGCTCGCCGAGGTGGATGACGTTGCCGTGGGCGTCCGCCAGGACCTGGACTTCAATGTGCCGGGGGGTGGTGACCAGGCGCTCCAGGAACAGGGTGTCGTCGCCGAACGCGGCTGCGGCGACGCGCCGGGCCGTGGCCAGGGCGGCGGGCAGGTCCGCCTGCTTTTCGACCACGTGCATCCCTTTGCCGCCGCCGCCGGCGGAGGGCTTGATCAAGAGGGGATAGCCGACGGCGGCAGCAGCCTCCACGAGTTCACTGTCCGTCATGCCGGGCCTGGCAATGCCGGGGACCACCGGCACTCCGTACCCCGCCACATGGTTCTTGGCGCGGATCTTGTCGCCCATGACGTTCAGCGCTTCCACGCCGGGACCAATGAACGCAATGCCGGCTTCTTCAAGGGCTCGGGCGAAGTCCGCATTTTCGCTCAGGAAGCCGTAGCCGGGGTGGACAGCTTCCGCGCCGGACTGCCGGCATGCCGTGAGGATGGCGTCAATGCTGAGGTAGCTTTCGGCTGCCGCGGCGGGGCCGATGCGGACGGAACTGTCGGCTTCGCGCACGTGGCGGGCGCCGGCGTCGGCATCGCTGTAGACGGCGACCGAACGGATTCCCAGGAGGCGCAGCGTGCGGATGACGCGGCAGGCGATTTCGCCGCGGTTGGCCACCAGGACGGTGCTGAAAAGGGAGCCACCGCCGGTTTTGGCCCTGCCGGCCTCTTTGGTGGTGGCGCCGGCGGCACTTTGCTGCATGGCGGTGTTGGTCTGCATGGTCATTGCTGGCTCACATCCGGAAGAGGCCGAAGGAGGTCTCCGGCAAAGGGGTGCGGGAGACAACGTCGAGGGCCAGGCCCAGGACGGTGCGGGTGTCTGCGGGGTCGATGACGCCGTCATCCCACAGCCGTGCCGTTGAGTAGTAGGGGCTGCCCTGGTCCTCGTACTGCCGGCGGATGGGCGCTTTGAAGGCTTCCTCGTCGTCGGCGGCCCATTCCTCCCCCGCTGCCTCGTACTGGTCCCGCTTCACGGTGGCCAGCACGCTGGCAGCCTGGTTGCCGCCCATCACCGAGATCCTGGCCGCGGGCCACATCCACAGGAACCTGGGCGAATAGGCCCGGCCGCACATGGAGTAGTTTCCGGCGCCAAAGGAACCGCCGATGACCACGGTCAGCTTGGGGACGCGGACCGTGGCAACGGCGGTCACCATCTTGGCCCCGTTCTTGGCGATGCCACCCTGTTCGGCGTCCCTGCCCACCATGAAGCCGGAGATATTCTGCAGGAAGAGCAGCGGGATGCCGCGCTGGTCGCACAGCTCAATGAAGTGCGCACCCTTGAGCGAGGACTCGCTGAACAGCACGCCGTTGTTGGCCACGATGCCTACGGGGTGTCCCTCGATCCGGGCGAATCCTGTGACCAGGGTGGTGCCGTAGTCCTTCTTGAACTCGTGGAACCTGCTGCCGTCCACCAGGCGGCCGATGACCTCATGGACGTCGTAGGGTGCGTTGACGTCCGTGGGCACGGCGCCGTAGAGCCCTTCCGGGTCCACGGCCGGTTCGACGGCGGGTTCCACCTGCCAGGCCGGCGCGGCCGGAGGCGGCAGGGTGGCAACGATGTCCCTGATGATCTGGAGGGCATGTTCGTCGTTTTCGGCAAGGTGGTCCGTCACCCCCGACACCCGGGAGTGCACCTCTCCGCCGCCCAGTTCCTCGGCGGTGACGATTTCCCCAATGGCTGCCTTTACCAGCGGCGGGCCGCCCAAGAAGATGGTGCCCTGGTTCCGGACAATGACGGTCTCGTCGCTCATGGCGGGGACGTAGGCTCCGCCGGCGGTGCAGGAGCCCATGACGGCGGCGATCTGGGGAATCTTGGCTGCCGACAGGCGTGCCTGGTTGTAGAAGATCCGGCCGAAGTGCTCCTTGTCGGGGAACACCTCGTCCTGTTTGGGCAGGAAAGCGCCGCCCGAGTCCACCAGGTAGATGCAGGGCAGCCGGTTTTCCAGGGCGACCTCCTGGGCGCGGAGGTGCTTCTTCACCGTCATGGGGTAATAGGTGCCGCCCTTGACGGTGGCGTCGTTGGAGATGACCAGGACCTGCCGGCCGTGGACCAGGCCGATCCCCGCGATGACTCCTGCGCCGGGGGCGTCGTCACCGTACATCCCGTTGGCCGCGAGGGGCGCGATTTCCAGGAAGGGGCTGCCGTCGTCCAGCAGCTGGTCAATCCGGTCCCGCGGGAGCAGCTTGGCCCGGGCGACATGGCGGTCCCGCGACTTCTGGGGCCCGCCCAGTGCGGCATCCGCGAGCTTCTTCCGCAGCTCGCCGGCGAGCGACAACTGCTCGTTCCGGTTGGCGCGGAAGGACTCGCTTGCCGGGTCGAGCCGGGTGGCCAGGGTCTCCATCGACGTTCCGTCCTTGTGTGGTTGCGCGCGGCCGCCAGGCCAACTCGGTTAGTGACTAATAACTGAAATTCAGGTTAGTCTCGATTAACTGTGATGTCCAACACATCACCGCCTTGTTAGACTCTGGGCTGGCCCAAGGAGGAAAAGTGTCCAGCAATACAGTGCAGCCGGCCCCTGCCGCCGAGGCCCCCACAACCGCAACCCAGGCGCCTACAACCCAGGCCCCCACAACCCAGCGCGGCAAAGCCAAGGAGAACCGGCGGCAGGCCTTGCTGTCCGCTGCCGCCTCCCTCTTCGCGGCCAACGGCTTCAACCGGGTTTCGCTGGAGGACCTTGGTGCGGCAGCAGGCGTCAGCGGACCTGCGGTGTACCGCCACTTTCCCGGCAAGCAGGCCGTGCTGGCGGACCTTTTGGTCACCGTGAGCCAGGAACTGCTCGACGGCGGCCGCCAGGTTGTGGAGCGCACTGCCGACCCCCACGCCGCGCTGCGGCAGCTGGTGGAGTTCCAGGTGGATTTCGCGCTCGGCAAGCCGGACGTGATCCGGGTACAGGACCGGGACTTCACCAACCTTTCGGAGCAGGACCAGTTGGCCGTGCGGACACTCCAGCGCAGCTACGTGGAGGTGTGGGTGGACATCCTGGCCAAGGTCCACCCAGAAACCGACGCCGCTGAGCTGCGGATGCGCGCCCACGCCACGTTCGGCCTCATCAATTCCACGCCGCACTCAGTCCGCAGCCATGGCAGGCGCATGGCGGCCGGCGTCGCCCGCCCCCTGCTGGAACGGATGGCGCTGGCCGCCCTCATGGTGGACGACAGCCCGGCTCCCTGACCCTGGCATGCCAGGAGCTAAACCATCGTGAGCACCATGCCGGGCTCGGCCAGGATGGCCCCAATGTCCGCAAGGAACCGGGAACCCTGCTCCCCATCCACCAGGCGGTGGTCGAAGGACAGGCTCAGCGTGAGCACCTGGCGCAGCGCCACCTCGCCCCGGTATTCCCAGGGCATGGTCCGGACAGCCCCAAGGCCAAGGATCGCCGCCTCCCCCGGGTTGAGGATGGGAGTCCCTGCGTCAATGCCGAAGACGCCGATGTTGGTGATGGAGATGGTGCCGCCGGAAAGGTCCGCCGGCGTGGTCTTGCCCGCCCGCGCGGTTTCGGCGAGTGCCGTGAGCGCCTGGGCCAGCTGCGGGAGCGGCAGGGCGTCGGCATCCTTGATGTTCGGAACCGTGAGTCCCCGCGGCGTCGCGGCGGCGATGCCCAGGTTTACGTAATTGAAGGTGACGATCTCCTGGTTTTCTTCGTCCCAGCGGGAGTTAAGTGCCGGGTTGCGGCGCACGGCGATGAGGAGGGCTTTGGCGGCGAGCGTCAACGGGGTGAGCTTAACTCCGGCAAAGGTCCTGCTGTCCTTGAGCTTGGCCAGCAGCTCAAGGCTCGGCGTGACATCCACGGTCAGGAATTCGGTGGCATGGGGCGCGGTGAAGGCGCTCTGGACCATGGCCGCCGCAGTGTGCTTGCGGACGCCCTTGATGGGGGTGCGCGTCTCCCGCTCCCCCGCTGTGGGCCCGCCTGAGGACGCGGACCCCTGCACGTGAGTGGCAGGTTCCACCGCATGCCCCGAAAACTCCAGGACGTCCTCCCGGGTAATCAGGCCGCCGGGACCGGTACCCGGAACCTGGACGAGGTCCAGCCCCAGGTCCTTGGCCAGCTTTCGGACCGGAGGCGTGGACCGGGGACGTTCGGCGGGCTTGGTTTCGGTGGCCTTGGTTTCGGTGGCCTTGGTTTCAACCGGGCTGGTTTCCGCGGGCACGGCTTCCACAGGTGCGGCTTCGGCAGCCGCTCCCCCGGCCGGCTGAACCACTGGTGCGGCCTGCCCCTGGGCAAAGTTCCGCGGCCGCCGAACCGGCCGGCCGGAGCCTTCAACGACGGCGCCATACCCCACCAGGTTCGGTTCCCGTTTGGGCGTTTCCACTGGTTGCCCGCCCAGCCCCTCCGAAAGGCCGGCCGCCTCTGCAGGTGACCCGCCGGCGTCGTCCGCTACCTCGAAGGAGACGATCGGCTTGCCCACCTCCACCACGGAACCGGGCTGTTCGTGCAGCTCCTTGATGACCCCGGCGAACGGCGAGGGAAGCTCCACCACGGCCTTGGCGGTCTCCACTTCGGCGATGACCTGGTTCAGGCTTACGGTGTCGCCAACATCGACTTTCCAGCTGAGGATTTCAGACTCGGTGAGCCCCTCGCCCAGGTCCGGGAGCCGGAATTCCTTGATCATGGTGGCGCTCATCCTTCCAGTCCGCTCAGGGAATTGGGGCGGCCAAGGGCCCGGTCCACGCCGTCCAGGATGCGGTCCAGGCCCGGCAGGTGGTGCATTTCCAGCTTGGAGTACGGATAGGGGATGTCGAACCCGGTTACCCGGACCGGCGCGGCCTCGAGGTGGTAGAAGCACCGCTCCGTGATGCTGGCCGCGACTTCCGCTCCCAGGCCGCCGGACTGTGCAGCCTCGTGCGTGATCACCAGGCGTCCGGTCTTTCGCACGGATGCCACCACCGGTTCATAGTCCACGGGGGCCAGCGAGCGCAGGTCGATGACTTCGATGGAGATGCCCTCGTCCGCTGCGGCGGAGGCGGCGTCCAGTGCGGTCTTGACCAGGGGCCCGTAGGCCACCAGGGTGACATCGCCGCCGTCGGTCAGCACCCGCGCCTTGTCCATGGGCAGGGCCGAGTCCGGTTCCAGGGACTCGTCCACCTCGCCTTTGTCGTGGTAGCGGCGCTTGGGCTCGAAGTAGAGGACTGGATCGTCACAAGCGATGGCCTGCTGGATGACTGTATACGCGTCCTGCGGATTGGCAACGGTCACCACCCGCAGTCCCGATGTATGGGTGAAGTAGGCTTCCGGGGACTCGGAGTGGTGCTCCGGCGAGCCGATGCCGCCGCCGAACGGAACCCGGATGGTGATGGGCATCTTGACGGCCCCGCGGGTTCGGTAGTGCAGCTTGGCCACCTGGCTGACGATCTGGTCGAAGGCCGGATAGATGAATCCATCGAACTGGATTTCCACGACGGGCCGGTAGCCGCGGTAGGCCAGGCCCACGGCAGTTCCCACGATGGCGGACTCCGCCAGCGGGGTGTCCACCACTCGGTGGGTGCCGAAATCCTTTTGCAGGCCGTCCGTCACCCGGAAGACGCCGCCTAAGGCGCCGATGTCCTCGCCCAGGAGAACCACTTTGGGGTCGCTCTCCAGCGACTTCCGCAGCCCGGCATTGATGGCGCGGGCAAAGGTCAACTGGGTCATCAGCGTGCACCTTCCTCTGAAACGGCACCTGCGGGATCACCGAAGGAGGCCAAATACCTTGCGTAGTGGTCCTGCTGGCGTTCCAGCCAGGAGTTGGGGGTGCTGTAGACGTGCTTGAAGACATCCATGGGCTGCGGCTCCGGCATGGTGGTGCAGCCGCGGCGCATCTGCACTGCCACGGTGTCGGCCTTGTCCTTGACCTGCTGCTGCAGCTCCGCGGTCAGCAGTCCCTTCCGTTCCAGGAGGCCGGCCAGCCGGGAAATGGGATCCTTCGCGGCCCAGTCCTCCAGCTCGTTGGCGTCCCGGTAGCGGGTGGGGTCGTCCGCGGTGGTGTGCGGCCCCATGCGGTAACTGACGGCCTCAATGAACGTGGGTCCGCCCCCGCGCCGTGCCCGGTCCAGGGCCAGCCGGGTGGCAGCCATGACTGCCAGGACATCGTTGCCGTCCACGCGGAGGCTGGGGATGCCGAAACCGGTGGCGCGGTCCGCGAGCTGGATGTGGGACTGCAGGCGGACGGGCTCCGAGATGGCCCAGTGGTTGTTGGTGCAGAAGAACACCACCGGGACCTGGAAGCTTGCGGCGAACACCATTGCCTCGTTGACGTCGCCTTCGCTGGTGGCTCCGTCGCCGAAGTAGGTGACGGCCACCGCATCGGAGCCGTCATTCTGGATACCCATGGCGTAGCCCGTGGCGTGCAGGGTCTGGGCACCGATGATGATCTGCGGGGTGGCCATGTTGATGCTGTACGGATCCCAGCCGCCGGATGCGTTGCCGCGCCAGACCCGGAGGAGATCCGTCAGGTCCACGCCGCGGCAGTAGGCCACGCCGTTCTCGCGGTAGCTCGAGAACACAAAGTCGTCGGCGCGCAGTGACCGTCCGGAGCCTATCTGGGCTGCCTCCTGGCCCAGGAGCGGGGGCCAGAGGGCCAGTTCACCCTGCCGCTGCAGGGCGGTGGCCTCAACATCGATCCGCCGGATGACGGTCATGTCCTCAAAGAGGGAGCACAACTGGTCATCGGTAATGTCCCGCACCCAGAAATCGAACTCCGGGTGGCTGATCCGTTCACCGGACGGGGTGATCAACTGGAGGAATTCCGGCCCGGTTGCATCAGGTTTTCCTGCGCTGCCGGGGATAATTGCGCCGCTATGGCCCGTCTGGTCTGTAGACACGATTGCCGCAACCTTCGAACGTCGTTGACCAGTGGTTTCGGGGCTTTTGGCCCCTGCCGCCACCGGCCTTCCGGGCGTCATTGCCCCAGATACTGTGACCCTACTCACAATGGCCAGGGGGTACAACCACTGCAGCAGTTTCTGAGCAATGTGCCCTGTCGGGGGCCTCAACACCGTGCTAGCGTTGCGCATTATGCGAGCTTTGGATGGCACTGACACCCGCCTGCTGTCGGCCTTGGCGCAGGACCCGCGCCGGACCGTGGTGGCGCTCGCGCAGAAGCTGGGCCTGTCCCGCAATACTGTCCAGGCGCGCATGGCGCAGCTGGAAAAGAAGCACGTCTTCCTGTCCTTCGAGAGGCGCCTCAATCCGGCGGCCCTGGGCTATCCGCTCATGGCGTTCATCTCGGTCCATGTCCAGCAGCAGAAACTTGGGCGGCTGGCTGAGGAAATTGCCGCCATCCCGGAGGTCCTCGAGGGCTTCGGGCTGACCGGGTCCGCGGACCTGCTGCTCCGGGTGGTGGCCAGGGATGCCGAAGATCTGTTCCGCATTAACGGCAAGATCCTTGCGTGCGACGGTGTTGAGCGGGCCGACACGGCGCTGGCCATGGGTGAGTTGATCCCCTTCCGGGTGCAGCCCCTGCTGGACCGGGGCTCCGAAGGCAGCTAGCAGCAGCGCGAAACGTCCCGGGTGGTGATTCAAGGACGACGGCGGCAGGCAGGATATAGGCTTGTTCCCGTCATGTTCCGGGCCGGGAAGGTCTGGGCCAGTCCGCCGGCGCCAGAGCGCCTGTTCGACGAAAGGCTCCCCTTGAGCAGTCCCCAGGATCCGTACCGGCAGGGCCAGGCGGGCTCGACGCCACCGCAGTTTCCCCAGCTGCCCGGGCAGCCTGCGCCGTTCGGCCTCCCCGGGGAACCACCGCGGCAGCGAAGCCGGCGGAAGCTGTGGATCATCCTCGGCAGTATTGGCGGGGTGCTGATCCTGGTGATCCTCGGCGTCGTGATCCTGGTGAATGTGGTGGGCAGCGCCACGAACCAGGCCAGGGGCCTCGCCGATGATTTCACCAAGAGGGTGATCGCCGGCGATTCTTCCGGCGCCTACGACCAATATCTTGATCCGGCCCTCAAGAAGCAGCTTTCCAAGGAGGCGTTCATCTCGGGCGTGCAGAGCCTGGAGATGGACAGCTCCTGCCAGCCCGCCTACAACAACCTCAAGGTTGCCACGGACAACGGCGTGAAATCGGCCGAGGTGGTGGGACAAATCAGCTGCAGCGGCAAGAAGGTGGACCTTGCCTACCGCTTCGAGGGTACGGACCAACTGCTGATGACCAACATCAAGCTGCGGCCGGCAGCCTAGCCAGGACCACGTTGACGGGAAAGTGGAAAGGGTACTGATCTTTTACCCATCCTCCCCCGGCAATGATCCGAATTGCTTCCGAGGGCCCCGCCAAGGGGCCCCACACCAGGCGGGACAATCACCCGCCCCAACGGAAGGATTCGGCCATGCGAAACTCACCCAACCGCCTCGTCGCCACCATTTTCGGAGCCGTCTACCTGCTGGTGGGCCTCCTGGGCTTCGCCGTCACGTCCGGCGTCGGTTTCGTCGCCACCGAGGGCGCGAACCTGATCATCTTCGAAGTCAACCCGCTGCACAACGTCATCCACCTCGCCATCGGCGCCGCACTGCTCTTCGCCGGGCTTCGCGGGACGGACAGCGCACGCACCGTGAACTCGGCCGTCGGCGCTGTCTACCTCCTGGTGGGCATCGTGGGGCTGTTCCTGCTGAACTCGCCGCTGAACATCATCGCCCTGAACGGTGCCGACAACGTCCTCCACCTCGCCAGCGCCGTACTCCTCCTCGGCGTAGGCCTGTCCCTGGACAAGTCCCCGGCCGCGGCCCGCGCGTAGCATGCCAAGGACCGGCATGACCCCGCTCCGGCCCTCACCGCTGGGCGACCAGCCAGTGTTGCCGCAGGACACGGTGTACCAGGCGAACCCCCCGGTCCGCCTGCTCATCGGGTTCGCCGGCTTTGGTGCAGGCTCAGTCAACCTGGCGATCTGTTCCAGTTACTTCGCCGCTGGTGCCAAGGATCCCGCGATGTTCCTTGCGGGTGTGGCGGCAGGCCTCTGGGGTGCCGCGCTGCTGGCCGGTGCCGTGGTGGTCCTGGCGAAGGACCGCCTGGCAGGTGGCCGGTGGGCGCGGTATGCGCTGGCTGCCGCAGCGGCTGCACACCTGGCCGCCATCGCGTACCCCAGGTCCACGGCCGCGTCCACGGCCGCCCCGCTCAGCATGACGCAGCTTTCTGCGCTCCTGCTGACATTGATGATCATCGCCTCGCTCGGGTGGCTCGGGCGGCACGGTGCGGGGCAAAAAACGGCGGGGCAAGGCACCGCAGGGGCCGGCATGCGCCCGGGGAAGCTGCTGCTGGCAGCGTTTGCCGGCGCCGTGCTGGTGGCAGGAATCACGACGCCGGGACTCGCCGCGTCGACCGCCGGCCAGTACGCGGTGCCGCATGGTGGACACGGGAATGTAGCCCCGGGGGGCCACCACCAGCGCTGACGGCCTGCAGCAAAAGACGCCGGGTCCGTTCCCAACGAAAGAGCCTCCGTGCCGCGGTTTGCGGCAGGAGGCTCTTCACGTTGCGCCGGAAGAGTCCGGCGCGGGATGGTCTGTCCCTGTTTTGGGCTCCCTGCCTAGTGGTCCACCGCCTTTTCGGCACCGATGCCGGTCAGGGAGCGGACCTCCATCTCGGCCTGCTTGGCAGGATCCTCCCGCCTCTTGTCCAGGGTGGTGCCCAGCCAGCCCAGGAAGAAGGCCAGCGGGATGGATACGATGCCCGGGTTGCTGAGCGGGAACAGTGCGAAGTTGGCGCCGGGGATCATGGAGGTCTTCAACCCTGAGACCACCGGGGAAAACACGATGAGCACGATCGCAGAGCCCAGGCCGCCGTACATGCTCCACACTGCGCCCTGGGTTGTGAACTTCCGCCAGAACAGCGAGTAGATGATGGTGGGCAGGTTGGCCGACGCGGCGACGGCGAAGGCCAGTGCCACCAGGAAGGCCACGTTCTGGCCGTTGGCGAAGATGCCGCCCAGGATGGCCAGGATGCCGATGACCACAACGGTGCGCCGGGCTACCCGGACTTCAGTGGCGGCGTCGGCTTTGCCCTTGGCGATGACGTTGGCGTAGATGTCATGTGCGAAGGATGCTGCGGCCGTGATGGTCAGGCCTGCCACCACTGCCAGGATGGTGGCGAACGCCACCGCGGAGATGAAGCCCAGCAGCAGCGGGCCGCCCAGGTGGAAGGCCAGCAGCGGGGCGGCAGCGTTGACACCGCCGGGTGCGGACTTGATGGTGTCCGCCCCCACCAGTGCGGCTGCGCCGTAGCCCAGCACCAGGGTGAACAGGTAGAACAGGCCGATCAGCCAGATGGACCAGACCACGGACTTGCGTGCTTCCTTGGCCGTCGGAACGGTGTAGAAGCGCATCAGCACGTGCGGCAGGGCCGCCGTGCCCAGGACCAGGGCCAGGCCCAGGGACATGAAGTCCAGCTTGGAGGTCTCAGTCTTGCCGTACTGCAGCCCGGGGTTGAGGACGGCCGGGTTGTTGGCAGTTTCCACGGCGCCGCCCAGCAGGGCCGAGAGGTTGAAGCCGTAGATGGCCAGGACCCAGAGGGTCATCACGGCGGCGCCTGCGATCAGCAGCATGGCCTTGATGATCTGGACCCAGGTGGTGCCCTTCATGCCGCCGATCAGGACGTACATGATCATGAGGGCGCCGACGACGATGATCACCAGGGCCTGTCCGGTCCAGTCGCTGATTCCCAGCAGGAGGGAGATCAGGCTTCCTGCGCCGGCCATTTGGGCCAGCAGGTAGAAGAAGCAGACGGCGAGGGTGGAGATGGCGGCCGCGATCCGGACCGGGCGCTGCTTCAGCCGGAAGCTCAGCACGTCCGCCATGGTGAACTTGCCGGTGTTGCGCAGCAGTTCAGCCACCAGCAGCAGTGCCACGAGCCAGGCCACCAGGAATCCGATGGAGTACATGAACCCGTCATAGCCGTTGATGGCGATGGCTCCGGTGATGCCCAGGAAGGATGCTGCCGACAGGTAGTCGCCGGCGATGGCAGTACCGTTTTGCGAGCCGGTGAACGACCGGCCTGCGGCATAGTAGTCGGCGGCGGTCTTGTTGTTCCGGCTGGCGCGGAACACGATCACCATGGTGACGGCCACGAACAGGCCGAAGATGCCCATGTTCAAAAGGGTGGTGTCCTTGAGGGCGGCGACATCCACCGCGGCGGGAATTGCGATCATTTGTTGGCTCCGCCCACTCGGTTTCCATGCTTGTCGAATTCGTGCCCCTCGATCTCGTGCCGGATCTCGGTTGCAATGGGATCCAGCCGCTTGTTGGAATAGTGCACGTACCAGCCGGTGATGGCGAAGGTCGACACGAACTGGAGCAGGCCCAGGATCAGGCCGATGTTGATGTTGCCCCAGACCTTGGTGGACATGAATCCCACCGCGTAGTCGGCGAGCAGGACGTAGGCGAAGTACCACAGCAGGAAGGCCACTGCCATGGGGAAGACAAAGCTGCGGTGACGCTTGCGCAATTCCTGGAACTGCCCGGTCGACTGGACTTGTTCAAAGTCCACGGACGCCGCTGCGTCCGGAGTATGGGCATCGTTACCCATCGTTCCTCCTCATTGAGTTGCCGGAACACACCGGGCGGAGGGCCCCGAACTGCTGGACAGGGAGCCTGGCCGGCAGCACCACGCAGGGGCACCGCAGATGTGACAACAATCACTTTGCCGCCCGCACGCCGCCGTGTTCCAGCACTTCGCGGCCCGCTGTCGCTCAACGGTCGCGATGCTGCGGCAAGCGGCACCCGCCGCTACGCTGGGCACCATGCCGGACTCCCCCCTCCTCACCGCCGCGGCCGTTGCGGTGATCGCCATGGCCATTGCCGTCGTCGTCGGCGTGGGGCTGAAGGTGCTCCGCTCCTTCCGGGAGCTGGGCACGGACGCTGAGCGCGCCACGTACCACACCCTCCATGCTGCTTCCCAGGCCGGGCAGCACCTGCGGCGTGGCCTGAACCCCGCCGGCGCCGCGAAAGCCAGCCGCCAGCTGCGGGCCCTGCTGGCCTGCGATGCCCTGGCCATCACGGATACCAACGGTGTCCTGGCCTGGGACGGCGGTGCCGAGGACATCAGGCCGCGCCTGATGGAACTCGCAGCGGATGTTCTCGCGTCCGGCCGGACAGCAGTTCTCTCCGCCGGTGCAGACGGAACCGGCAGCCACCTTGCCGGAGTCATCGCCCCGGTGCGGGCCGGCACCCGGGTGGTGGGGGCCGTGGCAGCCTTCGCCCCGTCCGCGGGGGCGGGCCTGGTCAGGGCCACGGGCGAAGTGGCGGACTGGGTGGCTGTCCAGGTGGAACTTGCCGAGCTGGACGCGTCCCGCACGCTGCTGATGGAAGCGGAAGTCCGCGCGCTGCGCGCCCAGATCAGCCCGCATTTCATCTACAACTCGCTCAACGCCATCGCGTCCTTCATCAACACCGATCCGGAGCGGGCCAGGGAGCTGGTGGTCGAGTTCGCGGACTTCACCCGCTACTCATTCCGGCGGCACGGGGACTTCACCACCCTTGCCGAGGAGCTCCGCTGCATTGACCGCTACCTGCTCCTGGAGCGTGCCCGGTTCGGCGAGCGCGTCCAGGTCAGCCTGCGGATCGCCCCGGAGGTGCTGGGCACCGTCATCCCCTTCCTCAGCCTGCAGCCGCTGGTGGAGAATGCCGTCCGGCACGGGCTCGAGGCCAAGGCGGGTCCCGGGCACATCAGCATCACGGCGGAGGATGCCGGGGCCTTCGCCGAGGTCACCATTGAGGACGACGGCGTGGGGATGGACCCGGAGCATCTCCGGTCCGTGCTGGCGGGCCATACCGACGGGGACCATGTGGGGCTGCGGAATGTGGATGCGCGCCTCCGCCAGGTCTACGGCAACGATCACGGCCTGGTGGTGGAAACGGCGCCGGGCGAGGGAACGCTGATCACCATGCGGGTGCCGAAGTCCCAGCCCGGGCATGATGCGTGAGGAGCGCAGTTCCGCTGGAAGTACCCTAGGAGAATGATTAACGTCCTCGTCGTTGATGATGAGCTGCCTGCTGTTGAGGAGCTGGCTTTCCTGCTGGGCAGGGACGAGCGCATCGGGAAGGTGCTGCGTGCCACGTCCGGCGCTGAAGCGCTGACGGCCCTGTCGGCCGGCAGCATTGACGCCGTCTTTTTGGACATCCACATGCCCGCGGTGTCGGGCCTGGACATCGCCGGCGCCATTGCCCGCAGCAGCAATCCGCCGGCCGTTGTTTTTGTCACTGCCGATGAGGACCATGCCTTGGCTGCGTTCGAACTCGCTGCCGTGGACTACCTGCTCAAGCCGGTGCGCGCGGAGCGCCTTGCCCGTTCCGTGGGGCGGATCAGTGAACTGCGCGACGGCGGGGCGGCACCGGAGATGATCACGGTGGACCAGGGTGGCACCACGCGGATGATCCGGCGCGACGACGTCACCTACGTCCAGGCTCAGGGGGACTACGCCCGGCTGCATACCGCCGACGCCAGCTACCTCATCCGGGTGCCGTTGGCGGACCTTGAACAGCAATGGGCGGACGCCGGTTTCATCCGGACGCACCGCTCCTACCTGGTGGCGCTGAAGCACGTGTCCTCAATGAAACTGGCGGCCGACGGGCCGCGCGTCACCGTGGCCGGTGCCGGCCTGCCCATCAGCCGGCGGCACCTGCCCATCGTGCGGGAGAAACTGGAGGCAACCAGGATCAGGCCGCACGCATGACCCGGGTCAGGGTCACGGCCCCGCGCGCATCTGCCCGCACTGCGGTGCGCGGCGCGCCCCGCCCGCTGGAGTCGCGGGAAGCCGCGCAGGATTCCGAGGTAGGGCAGGTGTTTGTCCGGTCGCTGATCAGGTCCCAGTTGCGGCTGGCCCTGGTGGTGGCGGGAGGCTTCCTGCTGATCCTGGCGGCGTTCCCGCTGACCCTGGTGGTGGTTCCCGGCCTGGCCGATACCCGGATCGCCGGCATCCCGTTCGGCTGGCTCCTCCTGGGCGCCGGCATCTATCCGGTGATCGGATTGAGCGCCTGGCTGTACGTCAGGACGGCGGCTCGCAATGAGGCGCGGTACCGGGACCTGGCAGGGGAACAGTGATGCCCAGGTGAATGCCGGCGTCGCCATCACAGCGGTCGCGGTGGTGTCCCTCGCCACCGCCATCATCGGGTTTTACGGACTGCGGATCTCACGCACCACCGGCGATTTCTACGTTGCATCGCGGACGGTGCGGCCTTGGTGGAACGCGTCGGCGATTGGCGGGGAGTACCTGTCCGCAGCCAGTTTCCTGGGCGTGGCCGGCCTCATCCTGCTGTCCGGAACCGACGCCCTCTGGTTCCCGGTGGGATATACCGCCGGCTACCTGATGCTGTTGCTCTTCGTTGCCGCCCCGCTGCGCCGCTCGGGCGCCTACACCATTCCGGATTTCACCGAGTCCAGGCTCGCGTCCCGGACGGTCCGGCGGGTCACCAGCCTGGTGGTGGTGACGGTGGGGTGGCTGTACATCGTGCCGCAGCTGCATGGGGCGGCGCTGACCATCCATATCGCCACCGGCCTGCCGTCCTGGGTGGGTTCCGTTGCCGTCGTGGTGGTGGTGTGCCTCACAGTGGTGGCGGGCGGGATGCGGTCCATCACGTTTGTCCAGGCGTTCCAGTACTGGCTCAAGCTGACGGCCCTGGCCGTGCCCTTCCTGTTCATCATCTTCGTGCTGGCCGGCCACGGGGCCGAGCCCCAGTCACCGCCCGTGGTCAACCCCACGGGCCTGGCACCGGCAGGGCTGTACCAGAACGTGTCCCTGCTGGTGGCGCTGCTGTTTGGCACCCTGGGACTGCCGCACGTGCTGGTGCGTTTCTACACCAACCCGGACGGGCACTCGGCCCGGCGGACAACGCTGATCGTCCTGGGCCTGCTCTCCGTCTTCTACCTCTTCCCCACGGCGTACGGCCTGGTGGCGCGGATGTTCGCCCCGGATCTGGCCCGCTCCGGGCAGCCGGACGCCATGGTCCTGCGACTGCCTGGTGAACTCGTGGGCGGGGTGCCGGGCGACCTGCTTTCCGCGCTGGTGGTGGCCGGCGCGTTCGCGGCGTTCCTGTCCACCACCTCCGGCCTGGTGGTCTCCCTGGCAGGCGTGATCAGCCAGGACGTCCTGGGCGGAAGCGTGCGCGGGTTCCGGCTCGCCGCCGTCGTCTCCGCCCTGGTCCCTCTTGGCTTTGCCTTCATGACCGGCTCCCTGGCACTCGCCGGCAGCGTGGGCCTGGTCTTCGCGTTCACCGCCTCCACGGTCTGCCCCGTCCTGCTGCTCGGCATCTGGTGGCGTGGCCTGACCGACGCCGGCGCCATCGCCGGCATGGTGACCGGCGGGATCCTGTGCGGCGGGGCAATGATCGCGGGCGCAGTATCGGGTTCGGGCCTGACGCCGCCCTGGCTCGCGCAGCCGGCGGCCTGGAGCGTGCCGGCGGCGTTTGCCGTGACGGTCATCGTTTCCCGGGCCACTTCCCATCGGATCCCGGGCACCATGCCGCGGATCATGACCCGCCTGCACACCCCGGAGCGGCCGCTGGCAACCGAACGCTGATCGGGAGGACAATAACGCCATGCCCATCGAGGACGGCGGTACGCCGCACCAGCAGGATCCGGTTCCGGCGTCCGTGCGGGCCCAGCTGCTTGCCACGGAACACTGGGGCCTGCTGGCATCCCGCAGTACCGCCCAGGGCGAGGTGCTGACCCGGATCAGCATGTTCCTCACCTTCACGTCGGCAAGCCTGGTCAGCGTGGCGCTGGTGGGGCAGGCTACAGGGTTTTCGGATGCTTTTGTCCTGCTGGCCGTGGTCGTCCTTTTCATCGACGCGGCAATCGGGTTCCTGACCCAGCTCCGGGTGATGAACGTGGCCTACGAGGACCTCATGTACGTCACCGCCATGAACAGGTTACGGGCCGCCTACGTGGACCTGGACCCGGGCGTGGCACCGTACCTGATGGCAGCCCATCATGACGACGAGGCCGGGTCCAGGCAGACCTACTACTTCTTCAGCGCCAGGGGGAGCTTGAGCCAAGTGGCTGCCAGCAGCATGATCTTCATGACGACGGCGAACGCAGCCTTGATTGCCATCCTGGCGGGCCTGGTGTTGACGCTGGCGGGCGCCGGTACGGCAGCGGCCACAGTGACAGGCAGCGTCTGCGGAGCCGGGTTTCTTGCTGTGTCCGTCGCACGTGGGGGCCAGCGCTACCGCGATGTGTGGCGCCGCCATACGCCGCTTTCCCCCACCCCGCGGGCGGACGGGAAATAGACCGCCCGGCGGCGGTGGCACGTCAGTCGATGGCCGCCATCAGCTCGACGACGCGGTCCAGGAAGGCGTCCACCTGTGATTCCTCGTAGCCGTCACGGCCAACGGCCGGACGGAAGACTGCGCGGCGCACGCTGTCCACGCTCAACGGCTTGTCCTGTTCAAGGTAGGCAACGAGTTCCCGGCAAAGCCGGTCGACGTCGTCCGTGTTGTAGCTTCGGGCCTTTTGTTTGGTGGGCCGGCGGAAGCGGTCGCCGTCGGGCCGGTGCAGGCGTCCCCGGAGGATGCCGGAGAGGCTTCCGATTTCACGCAGCCACGCTTCCTCGCCGCGGGCCGCGATCAGTTCATCCCGCTCCCTGCGGGCGAAGGCGTCCTCGAGCCGGTCCAGCGCGGCGTCCACGACAGCCGCGGAGTACCCGCCCTTGACGGGGTCGAACGACACTGCCCTCACGTCGGCGCTGTTGACGGGCTCCGTGGCGGCCTGGGGCGTTTCCAGGGAGATCCGGGCCCGCTGCAGGAACTGGTCAACCTGCTTGGCGTTGTACCCGTACTCGCTGCGCTGGACGCGCTCAAAGGACGCAGGGATCTGCCGGTGAATGTCCAATGCCACTTCGTTTCCTTCAATGCTCTTCAGCGGTAGTGTTTCCGCACCAGTTTAGGGGGACGTGATTGGTGCGGCCGCCCGGGACCATGTTTGTGTCGGTGCCCGGGGGCGCCGGGCTGGAGGGGTTAGGCGCCGGCCACCAGGCCGTACAGGATGAACGCCACCGGCGAGGCGAAGACGATGGAATCCAGCCGGTCCATCACTCCCCCGTGCCCGGGGAGGATGCTGCTCATGTCCTTGACGCCCAGCTCACGCTTGACCATGGACTCGGCAAGGTCGCCGGCAGTGGACGCTGCCACTGTACCGACCGCGAGCACGGCGCCCACCCACCACGGTTTGTCCAGCACGAAGAGGGCCGCCAGGACGCCGATCAGCATGGCGCCTGCTACCGACCCTGCGAAGCCCTCCCAGGACTTCTTGGGGCTGATCTTCGGTGCCATGGGGTGCTTTCCCAACGACGCGCCCACCAGGTAGCCGAAGGTGTCGTTGGAGACCACCAGCAGCAGCATGACGGCAATCTCCCATGCTCCGAGGGGCGCCATGCCGTCCGGCCAAAGTCCCAGCGGGGTGGTGCCTGCGGCGTGCAGCGGCAGCGCGGCGAAGCTGATGAAGAAGGGGACCCAACCCAGCGTGAAGACACCGGCGAAGATGCTGTTGGCGGAGCCGGCGGCACTCTCGATCGACCGCCACAGGAGCACGGCCACGGCGCTGAGGAGCAGGGCAAACAGCTGGCTCTCGATGCCGCCGAAGTAGGCAGCGAAAGGCATGGCAAGCGTGCCGGTCATGACCGGCACGATGGGCATCCTGGTGCCGTTGGCCTCCAGCGCCCGGTAGATTTCCCATACGCCAAACACGGCGAAGGCCGTAACGATGGCTACGAACGCCAGCGGGAGGAACAGCAGGCCGCCCAGTACAGCGATAAGCATGGCCAGGCCCACCACGACGGCGGCGGGCAGGTTCCGCCCGGCCTTTGGCGTGGGATTGCTCCTGGGCTGCTTCCCCCGTGTGCGCGCCCGTGGTGCGGGGGCCTGTTCTGCCTGGCCCATCAGACTTCGAGCAGCTCTGCTTCCTTGCGCTTGAGCAGCTCGTCGATGCCGTCCACGTGGGCCTTGGTGAGGCTGTCCAGTTCCTTTTCGGCGCGGTTGCCGTCGTCCTCGCCCGCTTCGCCGTCCTTGACCAGGCGGTCAAGGGTCTCCTTGGCCTTGCGGCGGATGTTGCGGATGGAGATCTTGGCGTCCTCGCCCTTGGTCTTGACGATCTTCACGTATTCCTTGCGGCGTTCCTTGGTCAGTTCAGGAATGGTGATCCTGATGACGTTGCCGTCGTTGGACGGGTTGGCTCCGACCTCGGAGTCGCTCAGGGCGCGTTCGATGTCCCGCATGGCGGTCTTGTCGAACGGGGTGATGAGAATAGTGCGGGCGTCCGGGATGGCGAAGGAGGCCAGCTGCTGCAGCGGGGTGGGCGAGCCGTAGTAGTCCACCAGGACCTTGTTGTAGAGGCCGGGGTTGGCGCGGCCGGTGCGGACGGCGGCGAAGTCTTCCTTGGCTACCTCTACCGCCTTGTCCATCTTTTCTTCGGCTTCGAGCAAGGTTTCTTCGATCACGGTCTCTCCTGACGGTTCTGGTGCGGTCCGGGGCACCGGTTCCTGCACTCACGTGGTTCTTTGTTGCTGTTTCCGTCCCCGCCCGGAGGGACGGGGACGGAACTGTCCTGAAATCATCCTAGCCGCAGCTAGGCGGTGACCAGGGTGCCCAGCTTTTCGCCGAGGATGGCGCGGGTGACGTTGCCTTCACCCTCCATGCCGAAAACGACCATGGAGAGGTCGTTGTCCTTGCACATGGTCATGGCCGTCTGGTCCATGACGCGAATGTCCCGGCGCAGGGCATCGTCGTAGCTGAGGGTTTCCAGCCGCTCCGCGTTGGGGTCCTTCTTGGGGTCCGCGGTGTACACGGCGTCCACCCCGCTCTTGGCCATGAGGACCACGTCGGCGTGGACTTCCAGGGCACGCTGGGCCGCCACAGTGTCCGTGGAGAAGTAGGGCAGGCCTGCGCCGGCGCCGAAGATGACCACGCGGCCCTTTTCCATGTGGCGGATGGCGCGGCGGGGAATGTAGGCCTCGGCCACCTGGCCCATGGTGATGGCGCTCTGGACGCGGGTTTCCACGCCCGCCTGCTCCAGGAAGTCCTGCAGCGCCAGGCAGTTCATGACCGTTCCCAGCATGCCCATGTAGTCGGCGCGGGAACGGTCCATGCCGCTCTGGGACAGTTCGGCGCCGCGGAAGAAGTTTCCGCCGCCCACCACAATGGCCACTTCCACCTCGGGGACGGCTGCGGCGATCTGCTTGGCGACGTTGCGGACGGTCTCGGGATCTACGCCGAGCTTCCCGCCGCCGAAGACCTCGCCGGAGAGCTTCAGGAGGACCCGCCGCCGGCTCTTCTCCGAATGCGTGACAGTGTTGACGGCTTCCATGATGCCTTCCCGTTGGTGACTCTGAAAAAAGGGTATCCTGCCGGATCCGGTGGTCGGAACCGGCAGTGGTCCAAGTGGACTGGGCTGCCAGCCGTTTGGGCGCATGCAAAAGGGGCGGCCACCGAAGTGGCCACCCCCTGCAGTTTCGACTAGGAGCCGACGCGGAAACGCGTGAAGGCGGTTCCCTTGACACCGGCCTCTTCGAGGACCTGTGCCACGGACTTCTTGGCGTCCTTGGCGAATGCCTGGTCAACCAGGACCTCGCCCTTGTAGAAGCCGGTTACGCGGCCTTCCACAATCTTGGTGAGGGCGGCTTCAGGCTTGCCCTCGGCCTTGGCGGTCTCTTCGGCGATGCGGCGCTCGGACTCAACGAGCTCGGCCGGAACGTCCTCGCGGGTGAGGTAGTTCGGGGCCATGGCGGCGATGTGCACGGCGACGTCGTGGGCGGCGGCGGTGGCGGCTTCGCCTTCACCGTCGACAGCGAACAGGACGCCGACCTGGGCCGGGAGGTCCTTGGAGGTCTTGTGCAGGTAGGCGTCAACCGTTGCACCCTCAACGCGGGAGATGCGGCGGACAACAACCTTCTCGCCCAGGATGGCGCCTTCTTCGACGACGACCTCGGAGAGCGGCTTGCCGTCAACGTCGGTTGCCAGCAGGGTCTCGAGGTCGGCAGCGCCGGACTCGACGGCCACGGCCAGGACCTTGTCGGCCAGCTGGATGAACTTGTCAGCCTTGGCAACGAAGTCGGTCTCGCAGTTGACCTCGATCATGACGCCGACGCCGTTGCTGACCTTGGCGGCCACGAGGCCTTCAGCGGTGGAGCGGCCTTCGCGCTTGGTAGCGCCCTTGAGGCCCTTGATGCGGATGATCTCGATGGCCTTCTCGGCGTCACCGTTGGCTTCGTCAAGAGCCTTCTTGACGTCCATCATGCCGGCGCCGGTGCGCTCGCGCAGGGCCTTGATGTCCGCGGCAGTGTAGTTCGCCATGTGAACCCCTCTGTCTAGAAATGTGTGGTGGTGTACGGACTGACAGGACGGCAGCCCACGGGGCGGGCCGCCATCCTGTCAGCAGCTCCGGCTGCGGACAGCGCGGAGAATCCGGATTTTGCGTGTCTTACTTGGCGTCTTCAGCGGGAGCCTCGGCAGCGGCCGGGGCTTCCTCGGCGGCCGGAGCTTCAGCGTTCTCAGCCGGAGCTGCGGCCGCTTCTGCCTTGCTGCCTTCGAGGAGCTCGCGCTCCCACTCGGCCAGCGGCTCTTCCGGAGCTTCAGTGGCGCCCGTGCCGCGGTTGTTGCGGGCGATCAGGCCCTCGGCAACGGCGTCGGCAACAACGCGGGTCAGGAGGTTCACGGAGCGGATGGCGTCGTCGTTGCCCGGGATCGGGAAGTCGACTTCGTCCGGATCGCAGTTGGTGTCCAGGATGGCCACAACCGGGATGTTCAGCTTCTTGGCCTCGTCAACGGCGAGGTGTTCCTTCTTGGTGTCAACAACCCACAGCAGGGACGGAGCCTTGGTCAGGTTGCGGATACCGCCCAGGTTGGACTCCAGCTTGGTGAGCTCGCGCTTGAGGAGCAGGAGTTCCTTCTTGGTGTAAGCGGAACCGGCGACGTCGTCGAAGTCGATCTCTTCGAGTTCCTTCATGCGTTGGATACGCTTGGCAACCGTCTGGAAGTTGGTCAGCATACCGCCGAGCCAACGCTGGTTGACGTAGGGCTGGCCGACGCGGGTTGCTTGCTCGGCAATTGCTTCCTGGGCCTGCTTCTTGGTGCCGACGAAGAGCACGGTGCCGCCGTGGGCAACAGTGGCCTTGACGAACTCGTACGCGCGGTCGATGTAGGACAGCGACTGCTGGAGGTCGATGATGTAGATGCCGTTGCGCTCGGTGAAGATGAAGCGCTTCATCTTCGGGTTCCAACGGCGGGTCTGGTGTCCAAAGTGGACGCCGCTGTCAAGCAGCTGGCGCATGGTTACGACGGGCATTCCGGCGCTCCTTATTTTCCGGCAGGTCATTCATGAGAAAACCCGGAGGCTTCTTACCCTGCCAATAGTTGACGGTTGGTCAGCGTGGCCCGGACGGGCCGTGCTCCTGGCATCCACCGCCCTTCCCATCAGGACTAAGCCTGACCGCAGGAAGCGCGATCCTCCATGGACGACGCCTGGGCGTCGGCTGCCGGAGGGCTGGATGCGCGTAGTCAGCCGCCGCTCCCCCACACTCCTGAATGAGATGTGCCGACGCGATCCGGACAGGGGGATGCACCGCGGGGGTGAACCACTGGGGCGGAAAGCGTTGAGGGCGCAGCAAACTGCTCCATCTAGTGTACTACAGGCGCCCCCGCCCGCCCGACAGGTTGCAGCCGCCTGGGCTGTTGTCCACATAGCCTGATCCGGCCCTGCCGGCGCCCCGTGCAGCCGGGCAAGCTGGTCGCATGAAGACATCAGTCCTGCTGGCCGCATTCCTGCTGCTGCCGGCGTCGATTGCCACGCCCGGCGCAGCCCTTCCCAATGCAGCCCTCCCCTACAGCGCAGCCATTCCGAACAGCACAGCCTTTCAGAACAGCGCCGCCGGCTTCGGCCCCACGGCGGCCGCCAGTCAGCAGGGAAGTACGACGACGGCCGCCCAGGCGGGTGCCGCCCCTTCCTGGCAGTGGCCCCTGGCACCGCGCCCGCCGGTGCTGCGCCCTTTCGATCCTCCGCCCAAGCCATGGCTGAGCGGGCACCGGGGCGTCGACCTTGAATTCACTGCAGGCACGCAGGTCCTGTCACCCGCGGCCGGAACGGTGAGTTTCGCGGGTGTGGTGGTGGACCGTCCCGTCATCACCATCGACCATGGCGGCGGCCTGCGCAGCAGTTTCGAGCCAGTGGAAAGCACGTTGGCCGTGGGCGCCACCGTAGCCCGAGGTGAGGTCATCGGCACTGTGCTGCCGGGGCACTGCCCGGCGGCGCAGTGCCTGCACTGGGGTGTGCGGGAAGGAGAGGACTACGTCAATCCCCTGCAGTTCGTCCTGGACCTCCGCCCGTCCATCCTGCTGCCGCTGTCCGGTGGCCCATAGCCACGGAGACCGCAGGGATGGCCCCGAGCATCAGTCAGTCAGACAACTGCCTGCGTGGGCGTCCCGCCTAGACGATGGCCGAGATGCCGGTGATGGCCCGCCCTGTCACCAGGGTGTTGATTTCGGCCGTGCCCTCGTAGGAGTAGATGGCCTCGGCGTCGGCGAAGATTTTGGCCATGCCGTAGTCGGTCACGATGCCGTTGCCGCCCAGGATGCTGCGGCCCAGCGCCACGCTCTCCCTCATGCGGTCGGTGGCGAAGGCCTTGGCCAGTGCCGATTGTTCGTCTTTGGCTTCCCCGGCGTCCTCCAACTGGGAGAGCCGGACCATCATGCCCATGGAACTGACCGTGTTGCCCAGGATCCGGACCAGTTGGTCCTGGATGAGCTGGAAGGAAGCCAGGGGGCGGCCGAACTGCTGGCGCTCCACGGCATAGCGGCGGGCAACATCGAAGGCGGCCATCTGGAGGCCCACGGCCTGCCAGGCAACTGACAGGCGGGTGACTTTGAGCACCTTGTTGACGTCGCGGAAGCTGTTGGCGTGGGCGAGCTTGAAGTGGTCCGGTACCACGACGTCCGTCAGGACGATGTCAGCATTCTGGACTGTCCGCAGGGAAATCTTGTTCTCAATCTTTGTTGCGCTGTATCCGGCCAGCGTGGTGTCCACCATGAAGCCCTTGACCTGGTTGTCCGCCACGTCGCGCGCATACACCACAACCCAGTCGGAGAACGTGGCATTGCCGATCCACCGCTTCGCGCCGTTGAGGATCCAGTTCTCTCCGTCCCTGCGCGCCGTGGTGCGCGTCCCGCCGGCCACGTCACTGCCGCCCAGCGGCTCGGTCAGGCCAAAAGCGCCAATCTTCTTCAGTGCGTAGATGTCCGGGAGCCACTCGTCCTTTTGCTCCTGGGATGCCAGCAACTCGATGGAGCCGGTAAACAGCCCGTCGTGCACGCCCAGGAAAGTGGCGATGGAGGCGTCGGCCCGGGTGGCTTCGGCGTGCAGCATGCCGGCAAAGAGGTTGGAGTACCCCTGGCGGCGGACCGGGCTGACCAGGTCCAGTCCGGCAAGCTTTGGAATCAAGTCCATGGGGAACTCTCCGCGGTTCCAGCAGTCCACTGCAATAGGCGTGACCTCACGGGCCAGGAAGCCGCGGACTTCGGCCAGCCGGTCCTGCTCCTTGCCGGAAAGAAGCTGCTCAAAGGCGAAGAAGTCGCCGTCGGCGTAGGGAAGCTCTGGGAAATCGGCTGCGGAGGTGGCCATGGTTACCTTCTTTGGTGATCAGCGCTGACCATGCCGCGGAACGAAGCACGGTATGTTACTGATCAGTAACATACCGCAGGGTGCGGGGTTAACCAAGAAAACCGCGGCCAACGAGAACTCGTCGGCCGCGGTTGCAGGTAGGGCTACTCGGACTTGAACCGAGGACCTTAGGATTATGAGTCCCGCGCTCTAACCAGCTGAGCTATAGCCCCCCAAGCCCCGGGAGCAGGTGGTCGAACACCACGCTCCGGCAGGGCAAAAACACTCTAGCAAACCCTGGAAAGGGTTCAGACCACTTTGTCCTCGTAGGAGGCGCCGCGGTAGAGGTCCTCGAAGGTCTGCAGTGTCCCCTGGATGCTGTGGGGCTCCACCATCTGCCGGCTGGCCCGGCCCATTGCCTGCCGTTCGTCCTTGGGCAGTTCCAGCACCTGCGTGATCTTCTTGGCGAGGTCGTCGCTGTCGTTGGGGGTGAAGAGGTACCCGTTTTCGCCGTCACGGACCAGGTGGGGCAATGCCATGGCGTCCGCCAGGACCACGGGGGTGGAGGCGGACATGGCTTCCAGGGTGACCAGAGACTGCAGTTCGGCGGTTCCGGGCATGCAGAAAAGGTCCGCCCGGATGTAGGCGGTGCGCAGTTCATCATCGCTGGCGAGGCCCAGGAACTTGACCCGGCTGGTGAGTCCGAGCCGCCGCACCAGGTCCTCCAGCGCGGACCGCACTTCGCCGCCGCCCACAATCTCCAGGTGTACGTTCAGCTCAGGCGGCGTCTTGCCGATGGCCTCGATGAGCACGTCGACGTGCTTTTCCTCTGCGAGGCGGCCGGCGAACAGGACCGTGGGGTGGGCGTGCGGCTCAATGTGCTCGCCGGGCTGCAGTTCGTAGGCGGCGGAGTCGATGCCGTTGGACAACGGGAGCACCTTCCGCAGGAAAGCGTGCTCGTGCATGGCCCGGGCGGCAAGCGGCGTGGGCGTTGTCACCACATCCGCCTGGCCCATGACCTTGCCCATGTCCTTCCATGAGACCCGTCCGATGATGTCCTTGAACCACTGCGGGAACGGCAGGAAGGGGTTGAGGTTTTCCGGCATGAAGTGGTTGGTGGCGACAATCCGGACGCCGCGCTTCACGGCCTCGTAAAGCACGTGCTCGCCGATCATGTAGTGGCTCTGGATGTGCACCACGTCGGGCTTCACCCGGTCGAAGAGAATGCTGATTTCCTTCTTGATTTCCCACGGGAAGCAGAGGCGGAAGCTCTCATGGGTGAACGCCTTGTGCGAGCGGAGCCGGTGCACGGTTGCTTCCTCGCGGAACTCGGTGAAGCTCTTTCCCTTGCTGTCGCGGGAGGCCAGGACATGCACGTTGTGGCCCCTGGCAGTCATGCCCTTGGCCAGCCGGTATCCAAACTGGGCAGCGCCGTTGACGTCCGGCGGATACGTATCCGCGGCGATCAGGATGGTCAGGGGGCGCTGGTCGGCTGGCGTGGTCATGGGGAGTGCTCCTGATGGTCACGGTGCGGACAGCGTTGGAACTGACAGCACGGTTGGCCGCTGGCGCAGGGCGCCGGGCTTCGTGGAATTGCTGGTTACGGGCGGGAACGGACTAGTGGGATGGCCTTCCGGAAGCCTTCCGCGCGTCCTTCTTGCGCTTGGTGACTTCCGGGTGGTGCCGGGAAAGGGCGATAACCCCAACGATAGCAAGGGAGGCGGCCGTTCCCATCGCAATGGCCATGACGGCATGGACGTCGGGCCGAAGTTCACCCAGGATGATGATGCCGATGGCAATGCCCACCATGGGGTCCACAACGGTAAGTCCGGCGATCACCAGGTCCGGCGGGCCTGAGGAGTACGCGCTCTGCACGAACCAGGACCCCAGGCCGCCGGCTGCGATGATGGCCACCACGGAATACCACTGGACGTTCAGCAGGAAGAGTCCGTTGGGATCCAGGAGGTGCTTGCCGATGATCCGGGTGAGGACTGCCACGAAGCCGAACAGTATGCCGGCACCGAGGATGTAGATGAACGCGTTCATTCGGTGCTTGAACATCACCGCCAGTGTGCCGAACAGCCCCACTGCCAGGGCCAGGAGCAGCACGATGGTGAGCTCGTCCTCCGGGCTGACATGGTGGTTCTCCTGCGTGACGTTGACCGCCAGGAGGACGAAGAGCGCGGATCCGGTGACGCACGCGGCGATGGACACCGCCGTGGCGCGGTTGATGGTCAGGTCCTGGTCCCGGGCGTTGACCACCGTGGTGATCACCAGGGCAATGGCGCCGATCGGCTGGATCACGGTAAGCGGTGCGGAGACCAGGGCGATGGCGTTCATGCCCATGCCGGTGCACAGCAGCAGGAGTCCGAACATCCACCGGGGATTGCGCAGCAGGCGCAGGAAACCGTTGGAACTCAGGGCCAGGCCCCCCGTGTCGGCCTTGACGGCACTGCCCTGCCGCTGGGCACCCAGGGCGAGGCAGAAGGCGCCAAGCACCGCCAGGCCGACGGCGACCCACACCATCAACTGTTCCCGCCGTCGTGCTGTTTCTGTTCCCGGCCTTTGCGCAGCATGGCCCAGAAATAGTTGTAGGCAGCAATCCAGTGGCCAACCAGGCCCAGGCCCAGCACCACCCAGGCGGCGGCGAAAAGCTGGCCGGAGAACCCGGTATCCAGGCGGGAAAGGACCAGCAGCGGCGTGCCCAGGAGCAGCAGCCCGGTCCGCACCTTGCCTACCACGCTGACCGGGAGGTCCGGGTGGCCGTGGAAGAGGGAGAGCGTCAATACCAGCAGGACGGCGTCGGGGATTACCAGCGCAGCCAGGTACAGCCAATGCACGACGCCCGCAATCACCAGGGTGAAGGCCACCGCCAGCAGCGCAAGACGGTCGGCGATGGGGTCGAGGACCCTGCCCAGCTTGGAGGCTTGGTCGAACCGGCGGGCGATGTAGCCGTCGATCCAGTCCGTCCCGGCCATGACAGCCAGGACCACTACGCCGGCCCCGTATTCCTTTTGGGCCAGGACAAGCCAGATGAAGAGCGGAACACCCATGAACCGCACCACGGTGAGCAGGTTCGGAAGGGTGGCCACGCGGTCATGGTCCACCTGGGGACGGCCGGGGCGGGCGCCTGCACCAATGAACTTCACCCGTCCCCCTCTCCTTCCTGCTGCGCCGAGGCGCGGTCTGTCGGTTGTGCCTTTGGAGCCGGGACGGCGTCCGCCGGCATGTTGCGTGGCGGAACAGGGACCTAGTTGGAGCGCAGGAGCCTGCGCAGGAGGACCACCAGGACCGTGCCGGCAGCCACGAAGGCCGCCAGCGGCTTCCAGCGCCTGGAAAGATCAGCGGAGCCCGACAAGGCCGCAAGCCGCTGCCCCGCCGCGTCCACGCCGTGCTGCGCCAGCACCTGGCCTTCGCGCGCCTTGACCTGGGCGGCGGCGAGCAGGTATCTGGCCTGGGTCTTGACGTCCAGTTCCGTGCCAAGTTCGTCGCGGACCTCGGTGAGGTGGTGGCGGCGCTGGCTCAGCCGGCGCACCAGCTCGGGCTCGGATGCGTGCGGGAACTCCTGGTCGTGCTTGGCGGCCTTGGCTTCCTTCTCGGCCTTTGCCTTGGCAGCCGCCTCCGCCTTGGCGGCCTTCGCAGCCTTGGCTTCCGGGCTCTCCGGATCCAGGATGGCCGGGTTGAAGGCCGAACCTTCCCGAGCAACGCCGATGTCGTGCCGGATGCCGCGGATGGTTTCTTCAGGCACCAGGGGCATGGCCTTCTTGAACCTGGCGAGGCCCACCAGTCCGCCGATGAGGGCGATGATCAGGAACGCAGCGGAGACCAGGAGGGCCGCCAGCCAGGCCGGCATGATGGTGGCCAGTCCCATGATGGCCGCGACGATCAGGCCGACCACCAGCAGCGCAAGGAAGAGCAGTGCCACGGCGAAGAAGGCCGCGGCCACTCCCACCTGGATTCCCTTGCGCTTGAGTTCGATCTTGGCGAAGGCGATCTCGTCGTTGAGCTGGCGGGGGGCCAACCGGAAAAGGAGTCTTGCCGTCCCGGGCAGCGCAGTGATACGCAATCCCGGGCTGGTACGCCCGCTGTGACGTCCGCTCATCGGTTCCGCCTTACTGGTTCATGGGTCGATACTGCATGCGTTCAACGCGGAAATGTGCAGCCGCACAGTCCACGCCACCAAAACTACCATTCAGGTTCAGGGCGAACTTGGGGGCTGGCCGGACGGCGCGGCCTACAACGCTGCAAAAACCGCCATGACCGGGCCTAGGATTGTTCTCCGTGACCAATCCCCCCAATCCGGGCGACCTGCTGAGCCGCCGCCGGAAGCTCCTGTACATCCTCCTCCTGGGCGCCCTGACGGCCCTCGGGCCGTTCACCATCGACCTTTACCTGCCCGCCTTTCCGGCGCTGGAGGCAAGCCTGGGGGTTACCGAGGCCCAGGTCCAGCTCACCCTGGCGGGCACCACGGTCGGTTTCGCGTTCGGGCAGCTGGTTGTGGGGCCGTTCAGCGACAAGTTCGGCCGGCGGATTCCCCTGATCCTGGCCACGGCCGTGCACATCGCAGCGTCCCTGGGCGCCGCCTTGTCCACGGACATCACCACGCTGGGAATCTTCCGCGTGCTGATGGGCGTGGGTGCGGCCGGCGGCGGCGTGGTGGCAATGGCGATGGTGCGTGACTTGTTCTCCGGCTACGCCATGGTGCGGATGTTCTCCCGCATGTCTTTGGTCAATGGGCTGGCCCCAATCCTTGCCCCCGTCATCGGTTCACAGCTGCTCCTGGTGATGCCGTGGCCGGGCATCTTCGTGTTCCTTGCCGCGTACGGGACGTTGGTGATCGTGGCCGCCCTGCTCCTGGTCCGTGAAACACTTCCGCCGGAGAAACGGGGCCGGAGCGGCATGACAGCCGGGCAACGCTACAGGGCACTGTTCACGGACCGGATCTTCGTGGGGCTGTTGATGGTGGCAGGATTCAACTTCGGCGGCCTCTTCACCTACCTGTCGGCCTCGCCGTTCCTTTTCCAGGATGTGTTCGGGTTCTCCGCCCAGCAGTACGGGCTGCTCTTCGGCATCAACTCGCTGGGCATCGTGGCCGGTGTGCAGACCAGTTCGCGGCTTATCAGGATCGTGCCGCCGCAGTGGATCCTGGCCGGCGCCACGGCCTGGATGTTCCTGATGGCCGTGCTGATCGTGGTTTTCGACCGGGCGGGCCTGGGACTCTGGGGTGTGATGGTCCCGCTGTGGTTCTACATCATGGGCACCGGCTTCATGTTCCCCTGCGTCCAGGTGCTGGCCCTGGCCGGGCACGCAGCCCAGGCAGGAACGGCAGCCTCCCTGCTGGGCGCGGCGACGTTCCTCATGGCCGGGCTCATCTCCCCCGTGGTGGGCTGGCTCGGGATCACCAGCGCCGCGCCGATGGGAGCCGTGCAGGCGGCCTGCATCCTGCTGGCGATCGCGGCACTGTGGCTGGTGGTGCGGCCGCGCACGGTACCCTCAATCCACTGAGCCCTGCCCTGATCCACTGGGCGCCGGCAATCCACCACCGCCGTTCCACCCCCTCGAAAGGCAGCCTGTGAGCCGCACACCGCACCGCAACGGCAGGGGACTTTTCCTCGGGGCGGTGCTTGGCGCCGTCGTCGGCTATTTCGCCGGCCGTGCCCTGGGCAACCCGGCCTGGGGCATCATCCTGGGGACGCTGGCCGGCGCCGCGCTCCTGTACCGGGTGGACCCGGGGTCCCGCCACCGCCGCTGAAGGGCCTGCCGTGATTGATGCGGCGGGCCGGAGCGGCTTTCCCTGCCGTCCGGCTCCCTCCCGCGATAAAATGATCCCGTGCCCAACTGGCAGAACCAACCGCCACTTCCGGCCACATGGCAACGGTGCGACGCCCGGATCCTGCCACTGTGGTGGGAGCGGCTGTGTGCGCAGGCAGGACAGCAGTCGGCGGCGCTGTACGCGGCGGGGCTGTTCACGGAAGACCGCCGCCGGCCCATTGCCCAATGGTTCAATCCGGCTTTCAACGCGGCCCTGCTGGTGGCGCCGGAAACCTCGCCGGAATGGCCGGTGCAGCGCTTCGGGATCTTCTACGCTCCCCCGGACTCTGGCTTTGTGAGGATCCACTCCGCGCCGCACGAGTGGAGCCCGCGCGAACCCCGCAAGTCCCCCACGGAGAAGGAAGCCTTCCAGGCGGCAATTGCCGAGGCCGAAAGGTTCCTGCAGGTGGAAATGGACTTCGTCTGAGCCGCCCTCCCCAAACCACCTTTCCCGCCCGCGGAAAGAAAAAATCCCCGTTCCTCCATGTGGAGGAACGGGGATTTTCGTATTGCTC
>NZ_JBQCMK010000001.1:160560-474883 GCF_051965175.1 Arthrobacter sp. SAFR-044 | reverse complement strand
CTCCTGCTGGACTTGAACCAGCAACCCTTCGATTAACAGTCGAATGCTCTGCCAATTGAGCTAAGGAGGAATGAAGCAGGTATGACATTAGCAAAGGATTCCGGCCGAAGGGAAATCGGCGGTTTTCCGGGCCAGAATGCCCCTCGCCAGGTACCCGGCGGGAAACAAAAATCCCCGTTCCGGAGGCCGGAACGGGGATTGGAAGCTCCTCCTGCTGGACTTGAACCAGCAACCCTTCGATTAACAGTCGAATGCTCTGCCAATTGAGCTAAGGAGGAATGAAGCGGGTATTAGCCTAGCAAACACATGGCGCGGAAACGAAATCGGCCGGCCGTGACCTGGCCCACCCCCGGGTCAGCGGACCATGCCATGCCTACTACTCCGCCCGCAGGGCCCGGCGTTCCATTTCCAGCATCATCAGCTCGCGGTTGAGCCGCTGGTAGGTCTCCGGGTCCGCCGCTGCGTCAAGCCGCTGCAGCTGGCCCATCTTGTCCGCCTTGACCCGGGTGATCTGGAGTTCGAACAGCCGGGACAGGATGTCGCGGCAGTATTTCAGCACCGCTTCCTCGGTGTGGGCCGGCAGCGGCACGACGGCGAGCTCGGACACCAGCGGCCGGAGGGGTTCCGGAACCTCATGCATGACGTGCTCCACCCAGCGCACCGGATCAACGGTCAGTCCGGGGCCCGTGGCCCGCATGGCGTCATGGACGGCCTGGAAGGCAGGGATGGCGAACCGGGCAGCGGCAAAGCGGTCCCAGACCCCGCCGGCCAGCAGGGCAGGCTGCTGCAGCGCCACTTCAAGCGACTGCCGTTCCATGGACGCCACAGGATCGCGCGGGTCGGGGCGGTGGAAGGAGGGGACAACGCCCGACGACGGCCCGGCAGCTACGCCGGGCGCCCCGGGCTGGGCGGGGGCCGGGCGGGAGGGACCGCCTGGCTGTGGCTGGCTCGGAGCCGCGGACCGTCCCGGTTCGCCACGCTTTCCGGCGTTCTTCACTTCTGCGTTGACCAGGCGGAGGACCTCGTTGGGGTCCGGCATGCCCAGCCAGCCCGTCAGCGCCTGGCAGTAGCCCGTGCGGGTGGAGGCATCGCGGATGGCGGCCACCACCGGCACGGAAGCCTTGAGCCCCTGGACGCGGCCCTCAACGGTGTCCAGGTTGAACTGCTTCAGCGTGCTGCGGATGGCAAACTCGAACAGCGGCCGGCGGGACTGGATCAGGGCGTGCACCGCCTCGTCCCCGCGGCTGAGCCGCAGGTCGCAGGGGTCGGCCCCGGTGGGCTCGACGGCTACGTACGTCTGGGCGGTGAAGCGCTGGTCCTCTTCAAAGGCGCGCAGGGCCGCCTTCTGCCCGGCGGCGTCGCCGTCGAAGGTGAACACCACTTCTCCCCCGGTGCCGTCGTCGGACAAAAGCCGGCGGGCGATCTTGATGTGCTCGGTGCCGAACGCGGTGCCGCAGGTGGCCACCGCCGTCGTGATTCCTGCAAGGTGGCAGGCCATGACATCGGTGTAGCCCTCCACCACCACCAGCTGCCGGTCCTTTGCGATGCTCTTCTTGGCGAGGTCGATGCCGTAGAGGACCTGGGACTTCTTGTAGAGGGTGGTCTCCGGGGTGTTGAGGTACTTGGGGCCCTGGTCATCCTCATAGAGCTTGCGCGCACCGAAACCGATGGTGTCACCGGCCATGTCCTTGATGGGCCAGATGAGCCGGCCGCGGAAACGGTCGTAGATGCCCCGGTTTCCTTCGCTGAACATGCCCGTGAGCTTGAGTTCGGCGTCGGTGAAGCCGCGGCCGCGCAGGTGCTTCAGGAGAGCGTCCCACCCCTGGGGGGCGTAGCCGCAGCCGAAGTGTTCCGCGGCGGCCCGGTCGAAGCCGCGGCCAAACAGGAAGTTTCGGGCTGTGGCCGCACCAGGCGTGAGCATTTGGGCGCGGAAGAATTCGTCCGCGATCTTGTGTGCGTCCAGCAGCCGCTGGCGGCGGCCCACTTCCTCGCGGTTGGGGCCGGTGCCGCCGTCTTCGTAGCGGAGCTCGTAGCCAATCCGGGAGGCGAGCTTCTCCACGGCTTCCTGGAAGGAGCTGTGGTCCTGCTTTTGGACGAAGGCGATGACGTCGCCGTCCTCGCCGCAGCCGAAGCAGTGGTAGCGGCCTACCTGGGGACGGACGGTGAAGGACGGCGAGCGCTCGTCGTGGAAGGGGCACAGCCCCTTGAAGGCCCCCAGCCCGGCGCCCTTGAGCGTGACGTAGCCGTCAACCACTTCCTTGATATCCGTGCGCTGGCGTACTTCGTCAATATCTTCACGTTTAATCAGCCCAGCCACACAGCAATCTTAGTGTCACCGGCCCGGCGTCACTGCCCGGGCATCCGCGTCCCCGGTTCCGGCGCACTCCCGGCCAGCAGGCTGAGGGCCAGCTTGGGGCAGAGGAAGACGGCCTCCTGGGCGGCTTCCCGGTCGGCATCGCGCAGCGGAACGTCGGTCCTGTCGCGGCCCACCTTCCCGCGCGCCACCGGGTACCCCCAGTCGTCCCGGTCCAGCACCCCGGGCAGCAGCTCGGCGCACAGGCCGCGGCCGTCGCAGCTGGTCCAGTCGATATGCAGGTGTGTCTTCATGCCGCTGCGCCTCCCGGGCCCGTGCAGTAGCCGGAAAGGTGGGCGCGGAAGTCCCCGGCGAAGACCTCCAGAGCACTGCTGACCAGCCCGGTGGTCCCTTCCGGGTGCCTGCACGCGCCCCGCCCGGAGACCAGCCTCCCCAGCCGGTCCAGTTCGGAGGCAAGGCGTGGATTTGTTTCCCCTCCGGCGATCCTGTTGAGGACGGACGCCATGGCCGGCAGCCCGAACATGCAGGGCCCGCACTGCCTGGCTGACTGGTCCGCAAGGTAGCTGACGATCCGGGCCGTCGCCTGGATCCCGCAGGTCTGCAGATCCAGGGCATGGATCACTCCTGCGCCCGGCCGGACGGTCCGGCCGGGGAGCCCCGCTGGAGAGAGCGCGTGGGCGGCGGCCCGTACCCACCGCCCGTGATAGCCACCCACCAGGACGGCGGACAGGGCGGCAGGGTCCATCCCCGCCTCCTGGAGGACCGCGGAAAGTTGCGCACCGCCGGGCACTTCCAGCACCACGTCCGGTACCGGCGCAGGGCCGGAAACGGACACGAGCCGGGTGCCGGGGTCCGCCGCGGTCCCCGCCTGGCGGAACCACGGCGCCCCGTAACGGGCGATCAGGGCAACCTGGGCAAGGGTTTCGACATTGACCACCAGCGTGGGCCGGCCGTTGATGCCGGCTTCGCTGAGGCGGCGCCGCTGGTCCGTGGGGACGGCACTGCCGTTGGCAATCATGTTGACGACGGCGCTCGACTCACCGGAGATAAAGGTTTCAGGAGCCTGGACCATGCGGATCCGCTTGCCCCGGGGACGTTCGCCGACGGCCTGTTCCACGCGGGGAAGACCGGCCGCCGGCGCGTACATGTACATGCTTGCGCCGCCCAATGCTTCGGCCAGGGCGGCCAGTCCGTCGATGACCAGGTGGGGTGCATGGGCGAGGAGGGTCCGGTCCTTGAAGCTCAGGGGTTCGCCTTCTGCACCGTTCGCAATCACCACCGGCCGGCCCGCAAACATGCCTTTCCGTCCGGACCCGGCAGCGGCAGTGGCTTTGCGCCAGGTTTCGAACGCGGCTCCGCCCCGGCCGGTCAGTCCAGCCTCCGCGAGCGCCTCCAGCAGTCCGGCTCCCGCAGCGTGCGGATCCCAGGGTCCGAAGGTGTCGAGGTGCTGATCCCAGCCTGCGTCAGGGCCTGCTGCCAGGAGCCGCGGTTCCTGCCGCTTGTTGTCCTGTTCCGGGTGGAGTGGCACCGGCTGGTGGGTGTCCTTGGCAGGGCTCACGGGAGGTTTCCTTGCCGGGCGTGGGAGGTTTCGAGGAAGGAGGGGCTCAGCCGCCACAGCAGGGCCGCGGCAACGGCAACCGCTGACGCGACGGCCAACAGGAGGAACCAGCCGCTGGAGACGTCAGTGCCGTTTCCCAACGCGTGCGCCATCGCCACCGGCCAGACACCGTAGCTGAGCCAGTGCACGGCCTTAAAGCTGCGCTGCCCGATCCGGTGCCGCAGCAGGCCCGTCACCACCACGGCCAGGACAAGGTCCAGCGCCACGGTGCCCAGCCCCTGCCAGAACGGCTGGAAGGAGCCCAGGAACGGCACCACGATGTCCACCGGGTTCAGCTTGGCAAAGGAGTCAAGGAGCAGGGATCCCACGTGCAGCCCCAGGAAGACGGTGGCGAGCAGCGCGATGTTCCTATGGAGGAGGCTGATGGAGAACCGGGGCAGCACCAACAGGGGCCGGCCGGACCGGTTCAGGATCCCCAGCAGGACCGACCCCGTGAACAGCGCCAGGGAGACGAACCCACTGACCCGGCCAAACGCCCACATGGCCTCATCCATGGCTGCCACCCCCGGGATTCGAGCTTTCTCCCGCGTCTGCAGCAGGATTGCAGGTATCGGCAGGCCATTCCCCGGTGGTGATGACCCTGCCCTGGCTGTCCACCAGCCGGGCAGCAATGCCTTCGGTCCGGAACCAGTCCACGGCAGCGAAGCCGCGGACGATGGCCGCAGTACTGAACGCGTTCGCTTCCAGGCACGTGGGGGCGGCAACGGTCACCGACCGCCAGACCGGCTCTGCGGGGAGGCCGAAGCGGGGATCAAGGATGTGGTGGACCTGGGTTCCCCCGTGGTTCCAGCGGCGTTTCTGCGTACTGGAGGTGGCCAGGGCAAACCCGGGGGCCAGGGAAATCTGCTGGCAGGGGTCGGCGGGAAGGTCCTGGACCATGATCTGCCAAGGCCCGGGCTTTCCGTCCTGCAGCGGTCCCGGACCTGCGCTTGCCAGGTCGCCGCCCAGGCTCACGAGCACCCCGCAGCCCAGCTCCCGGTAAACACCTGCGGCGGCGAGATCGGCGGCGACTGCCTTTGCTGATGCCCCCAGGTCCAGGCGGAGGTCGGCCGGGAGGGTCAGGGTTGAGTCGTCGAGGTTCAGGCGGGACCAACCGGGTGCCCGCGGTACCGAAGACTGTCGGGGAGGTGCGGGCTGCGGCGACACCGGGATGCTGGTGATTCCGGGCCTCTGCCATTCCGGGCCGTGCCCGAGGGCGGCCAAATCTGCTCCGAGGGTGGGGTCGACGTCGCCGCCGGTTAGCCGGGCAGCGTCCAGGGCACGCTCGAGGAGCCGCCGGAACATGGGGCTGATGCTTACACCGTGCGCCATCCGGGGCCGAAGCCTCATCAGTTCGGAATCCTTCCGGAAGCGGCTGCAGGCGAGGTCAACTGCCGCCACTACATCCCGGACGATATCCTCGGCCGCGGGGAGCATTCCCCGGTCCGTGACCGTGACTGCTGCCTCAAGCTCCCACACAGTCCAGCTCGACTGGGCTGTGTCTTCCGCCGGTGCTGTAGCTTCCGCTGGTGAAATGTGTTCGGCGGTCCCGGTACCAGCGGCGCCGGGACCGGCCATACCTGGACCTGCCACGTCAGGACCCCGACGACCGGCCGTGGACGGTGCTTCCCTTGCCCGGCTGGACCGGTGTGGTGCTGCCGGAACTGCCGTACGTCTTCGAGCGGCGTGAGGTGTTGTTCTTGGTGGTCCCGCGGTCATCGTCGTCGGAGCGGGCCGATCCGGATTGGGGCGTGCTTGACTGTGTGGTGCTGGTGTCCGTGGCGGGAGTTGACCTGGCGATCACGGAGGGGGTTGCGGCGTACACGGCTGACGCGGCCACGCCCGCGGCGGCGAAGCTGCCGACGCCTACGGCCGCGGTGATCCCGGTGGCAAGGCGCTTGCCCCTGCTGCGAGTACTCATGACCAGCTCCCGTTCCTAGCGGCCTGTCTTTCCTCCCATGGTGCGCCTCCTTCCTGTGAAGATGCTTTAAGGAAGCTGTTGATCAGGCGGTTCCGGAGCGCGAGCCGACGGCGGCTCACCAGAGCGAGGGCAGGCTCCCCACCAGGCGCTCGTACATGGCCAGGGCCGATCCATCGGTGAGCGACGCCACCTGGTCGATGACCACGCGAAGGCGCGCGCCGTCGTCGTCCGCTGCCCGCCAGTCCGCGGCGAACATCGGCTCCAGGTGCCTGTCACCCGTGGCGCTCAGGGCGGTCACCAGGGCGTGGAGCACTTCCCGCTGGCGCTCGTAAATGGGCTGCCGGTGCTCCGTGGTCATCACAAACGTGGTGGCCAGGCCCTTCATCACCGCGATCTCCATGACGGTCTCATCGGGAACCATCAGTTCGGCGTTGTACCGGGTCAGGTTTTCCGGCCCGTAGACGGCGCGGGTGGTTTCCAGGGCGCTCTGGCAGAACCGGCCGATCAGCTGGCTGGTCATGTTCTTCAGCGCCGCCATGGACTTGCGGCTGCCATCGGCCTCGCGCACCCAGACGTCCGTGGCCTCCAGCCGGGCCAGGGCGGCGTCGATAGCGGCGGGGTCGTTGTGCGGGAGGTACCACTGCTTGGCGTAGCCCACCACGCGTGCGCGGTGGTCCGGGTTGTCCATCCAGCGCAGCTGGAAGTGGCCGGCAACGATCGCGTCCTCCACGTCGTGCACCGAATAGGAGATGTCGTCCGCCAGGTCCATCACCTGGGCTTCAAGGCAGGTCCGGCGTTCCGGGGCGCCTTCACGGAGCCAGTTGAAGATGGGCAGATCGTCCTCGTAGGCGCCGAACTTGCTGGTCCGCTGCCCGTGGATCACCGGCGCTTCCAGGGCTGACCACGGGTATTTCGACGCCGCGTCAAGGCTCGCGCGGGTGAGGTTCAGGCCGGCGGGCTGGCCGTCAGCGGTGAGCACCTTGGGTTCAAGCCTCGTGAGCAGCCGGAGGGTCTGGGCGTTGCCTTCGAACCCTCCGATGGCGTGCGCCACCTCGTTCAGGGCGGACTCGCCGTTGTGGCCAAACGGCGGATGGCCGAGGTCATGGCTCAGGCAGGCCGTATCCACGACGTCCGGATCGCAGCCCAGGGCCCTGCCCAGTTCGCGGCCCACCTGTGCCACTTCCAGGCTGTGGGTGAGGCGGGTGCGGACGAAGTCGTCCGTGTCCGGCGCCACTACCTGGGTTTTGGCCCCCAGCCGGCGCAGGGCCGACGAGTGCAGGACCCGGGCCCTGTCCCGTTCGAAGTCGGAGCGGTAGGTGCTCTTGGGCGGCTCCTCCACCCAGCGGGCGGAATCGTGGGTGTCGTAGCCGGGCAGCGCCAGGGCGGCGGTGGGGGTTCCAGCGGATGAGGGTCCGGCCATAGATGCCTCAGCCACCGGAAACGTCCAGCTCTGCGGCCGCGATGTCCTTGGACTGGTCCTCGTTGAGTGCCCGGGAGTCCAGCCAGTCCTTGGGCAGGGCAGGCCGCTTGGGTGAGCCGGCACGGCCGCGGGGACCCTCGGCGTCCACGCCCGGGTAGGGCGAGTCCAGGTCCAGTTCGGCCAGCGTGTCCCGGAGCACCTCCAGGCTGGTGACCAGGGCAAGCCTGGTTCGCAGTTCCCCGCCCACCACGTACCCCTTGAAGTACCAGGCGATGTGCTTGCGGATCTCCCGCAGCGCCTTGCCTTCGTCGCCGAAGGTTTCCACCATCAGTTCAGCGTGGCGGTACACGCCCTCGGCCACCTGGCGCAGGTTGGGCCGGTGCCGGACGTCGCTGCCTTCGAACGCCGCCTGCAGGTCCCCGAACAGCCAGGGCCGGCCCTGGCAGCCGCGGCCCACCACCACACCGTCCACGCCGGTTTCGCGGACCATCCGGACGGCGTCCTCCGCGGACCAGATGTCGCCGTTGCCCAGCACCGGAATGTCCGGCAGGGCTTCGCGGAGGCGGGCGATGGCGGACCAGTCGGCCTGCCCGGAATAGAACTGCGCGGCAGTCCGGCCGTGGAGGGCGACGGCGGCAACACCGGCATCGCGGGCGATCCGGCCGGCGTCGAGGTACGTGAGGTGGTCGTCGTCGATCCCCTTGCGCATCTTGATGGTCAGCGGGATGTTGCCTTTGGAGGCTTCCTTGACGGCGGTCTGCACGATCGAGGTGAAGAGATCGATCTTCCAGGGCAGGGCCGAGCCGCCGCCGCGCCGGGTGACCTTGGGGACGGGGCAGCCGAAGTTGAGGTCGATGTGGTCGGCGCGGTTTTCCTCCACGAGCATCCGGATGGCGGCGCCGACGGTGCTGGGGTCCACACCGTAGAGCTGGACGGAGCGGACCTTCTCGTCGTCGTCGTGCGAAATGATGCGGAGGGATTCGGGGGTCCGCTCCACCAGCGCGCGGGAGGTGACCATCTCCGCCACGTACATGCCGCCGCCGTACTCACGGCAGAGCCTGCGGAAGGCGGAGTTGGTGATGCCGGCCATGGGCGCCAGGATCACCGGGGTGTCAACCGTGATGGGTCCCAGCTTCAGGGGCGGGAGTTCCAGCTTGGGTGCGGGCGGAGTTGCAGCAACAGTCACCTGTCCATTGTTGCAAAGCCGGGCAAATCGGCGCGTCCACGGCGAGTGCCAAAGGGCCTGTCACCGGTTTCGGCCGGCTGCTAGCGTGGCGCGGGACCGGAAAACCAGGAAAAGCCGTTTGAAGGAGACACATCCCGAATGCTTTCAGACACGTCATACCCCGTGATCCAGGCGACCCTTCCGGTCGTCGGTGAAAATATCCAGGAAATCGCGTCACGTTTCTACAAGCACATGTTCCAGGAGCATCCCGAACTGCTCAACGGCCTCTTCAACCGGGGCAACCAGGCCGACGGCCGGCAGCAGCAGGCGCTTGCCGGTTCCGTTGCCGCCTTTGCCGGCTTCCTCATCAACGACCCCACCCACCTGCCGGACCACCTGCTGTCCCGGATTTCCCACAAGCACGTATCCCTGGGGCTGAGTCCGGAGCAGTACCAGGTGGTGCACGACAACCTGATGTGGGCCATCGTCGATGTCCTGGGCGACGCCGTAACACCGGATGTGGCCGCGGCCTGGGACGAGGTCTACTGGCTGATGGCCAACATGCTCATCAACAAGGAACGCGGCCTGTACGACGCAGTGCGGCTGAGCCCGGAAACCGTCTGGCGTACCTGGCGGGTGGCCGAAAAGATCCAGGAAACCGACGACGTTGTCAGTTTCGTGGTGGAGCGGACCGACGAGCGGGAGGTCAAGCCGTCGCTGCCGGGACAGTACGTCACCATCCGGATGCAGATGCCCGACGGCGTCCTGCAGCCCCGCCAGTACAGCCTCACCCAGGCAGACGATGGCCAGCACCGGCGGTTCGCCATCAAGCGGGTGCGCACGGAGGGTGCGCCGGACGGGGAGATGTCCAACCTCCTGCACGACCACGTCAACGTGGGCGACGAGGTCACCCTCTCCGCGCCCTTCGGCGATGTGGTGCTGGAATACACCGACCGGCCCGTGGTGCTGGCAAGCGCAGGCATCGGTGTCACCCCCATGGCCGGCATGCTGTCCCACCTGGTCAAGTCCGGTTCCCAGCGGAAGGTCCTGTTCCTGCACGCCGGAGAGTCCCCCGCCTCGTTTGCACTGCGGAAGCAGGTGACGGCGGACCTCGCTGCCCTCCCCGACGCCTCGCTCACGTCGTGGTTCCTCAATCCGGACGGCGAGGGGTCCACCGCAGGCGCCGAAAGCGGCAGCGTCCACTCGGGGTTCATGAACGTCAAGGACATCCAGTTGCCGCCGGACGCCGAGTATTACCTCTGCGGCCCCATGCCGTTCATGCAGGCCGTCCGGACGGCCCTGGTGGGCGCAGGCGTCCGCGCGAAGGATATCCAGTACGAAGTCTTCGGACCGGACCTCTGGCTGGCCGACTACCAGTAGCCTGCCGGAACAGTGAACGCGGTTCAGGGCCTGGGGCAGGCCCAGGTGCATGCCCGGGATCGTGCGCAGCTCAGCCGCGGTCTGCCCGCCGGCCCCGGCGGGTAGCGGGCTCTTCCCCGGGCAGGAGGGAGGGTTCGACGGCGGCGCGCCGGCGGCGTTCCTCAAGGGCGGCTGCGGCGAGCGCCCCCGTGTCCGCCAGGTCGTCCGCGTGGCTGTGGCCGCCGTCGTCCGCCACAGCCGTGGCCTTGCCCGCGGCCCTGGGAACCGCTGGGCTGGGAGCCGCTGCGCTTGCTCCTGATGCGCCGTGACCTGATGCGCCGTGACCTGGCGCGCTGGATCCTCCGGCCGTGATGCCGGTCGCCTTGACCACAAGCACGGCGATCAGGGTGGTGACCGGGATGGCCAGGACCAGCCCGATGGAACCCACCAGCGTCCGGATGACTTCCTCGGAGAGTTCGGCGCTGGTGAGGGTGTCCATCAGGGGCCGGTCGTAGAGCATGACGATGATCAGGATGGGCAGTGCGGCGCCCGCGTAGGCGAAGGCGATGGTGTACACGGTGGACGCGATGTGGTCGCGGCCGATCCGCATGGCGGAGGTGAACAGCTTCCGGGCGCTGCTGGCAGGTGCCAGTTCGTAGAGCTCCCAGACGGCCGAGGACTGCGTGATGGTGACGTCATTGAGGACGCCCAGGCCGGAGATGATGAGTCCGCAGAGGATCACCCCGGAGATGGAGATGTTGGACGACGTATTCACCAGGGTGGCGGCGTCGTGGCTGCCTACGCCGGCGAGGTTGGCGGCGTCCGTGGCCCAGGCTGCCAGCAGGGCCGTGATGGCCAGCCCGAAGATGGTGCCCAGGAGTGCCGTGGAGGTGCGCGCGGAGAATCCGTGGGCGAAGTACAGCACCCCGATCATGATCACGGTGGATCCCACGAGGGCCAGCAGCAGCGGCGGTTTTCCTTCCACCAGGCCCGGGAGCAGGAAGTTCGCCAGCACGAAGTACGCGCCCACCAGCCCGATGAGTGCCCGGAGCCCCCGCCACCTGGCCACGGCGATGACCACCACGGCGTACAGCACGGCCAACAGGACGATCGGCAGGGTGCGGACGAAGTCCACGAAGATATAGGCGGGCGAGCCCTGCGACCCTGTGGCGCCCTGGGCGTTTGACAGGTTCAGGTACCGGATCTGGTCCCCGGGCTTGACCCCATGGGACGAGGCAACGTCAGGGTTGATGACCACCTTCACCGGGCTGCCGCCCCTGTCCGGCTCGGTGAAGGCGAACGTGCAGTCCGAGCCCTGTCCTGGCGGCTGCCGCGCGCCCTGCTGGCCTGCCTGCTGCTGCCCTGTCCCCTGTTGGCCGCTGCCCTGTTGGCCGGTCCCCTGTTGGCCGCTGCCCTGCTGGCTGGTGCTGGTGCCCTGCATGCAGTTTTCGGTCACCACGTTCTGGATGGTGCCGGTATCGAAGGTGACACCGGGGGCGGTGGAGTATGGGTTCGCGAGCGAGACCCCTTCCTTGCTGCCGGACGGCCACAGCGCAGCCATCCCGGCCAGGGTCAGCAGCGCCAACGGAATGAGCACCGCAGCCAGGATGCGGTTCGCCTTGCTGCGGGCAGCCATCGCCTGGGGCGTCGGCTCCGAATGATCCAAGGAAGAGTGGGAGTGACCGGCGCCCATCAGCAGTACAACCTCATGGTTGAACTCTACGTGCGGCGCCTTAGGGTTTATAAATGGACCATCGGGATGGGGAGGAACCAGCATGGACAACCGTGATGGGCATGGGGCCGGCAGCACAGAAACCGGTACCAACGGGGCAGGGAACAGCGGCGCGGTGCGGGCCGGGCAGGTGCCCCTTGTTCCCGCGCACCGGCCCGTGCTGAGCGTCCTTGAAGCATCCGGCAACACCAAGGGCGTGGTCCTGGTCCTGCACGGCGGCAAGGCCCACAGCCGGGAACCCGTCGAGGCCCGGCACCTGAGCCCGGCCAGGATGATCCCGTTCGCCAGGCACCTGCACCGTGCCGGCCGGAAAAACGGGCTGGCCGTCTGGTCCCTGCGCAACAGTGTCCGCGGCTGGAACGGGCCGGACATGTCCCCCCTGCAGGATGCCCGGTGGGCGCTGCAGCAGATCGCGGAACGCCACCCCGGCGTTCCCGTCTTCCTGCTGGGCCACTCCATGGGCGGGCTGACCGCCGTGTGTGCTGCCGACCACCCGCAGGTGGAGGCCGTGGTGGCGCTGGCACCCTGGCTGGGCCCGGAAACCCCTGCCGACAGGGTCACGGACAGGAAAGTGCTGATCATCCACGGCACCACTGACCACATGACCAGCCCGTCGCAGTCGCTTGCCTTCGCCCACCGGGCTTCCGCGAACGCGGCGAGCATGCAGTACGTGTCGCTCAAGGGGGTGGGGCATTTCATGCTCCGGAAGGTTCGCGTGTGGCAGACGCTTGCCACCGGGTTCGTCATTAAATCCTTCGCGGAAAGCACGGGCGCGGGCGTCCAGCCCTCCCGTGCCTTCACCGAACTGCTTCCCGGGTCCTCCGTCCACGTCACCCTGTAAGCCCCCGTTCCGATGCCCTGGCGTCCGCCGGCCAATGACCGCTTCTACCGCCTGATCGTCCACACGGGGCAGTTCCTGCGCTGGGCCCTGCAACTGGACATTAAAGCCACCGGCCTGGAGCACCTTCCGGCACAGGGACCAGCCGGCGGACCATCCCGCAAAGCCGCCCCCGGGAAGGGGGCGGTTTTTGCCGTGACACACTTCGGCTACGTTGACTTCGCCGTGGTGGAACTGCTCCTGTGGCGCCGCGAACGGGCCCAGCTGCGGTTCCTGGTCCACCAGGGAGCGGCGGACCATTGGCTGGCCGGCCCCGCCATCAGCGCCAGCGGCCACGTGGTGGTGGGATATACGGGCCGCGCAGACGCCTACGCCGCCGCGGTGGCCAGGCTGCGGGAGGGCGAATATCTGGTCGTGTTCCCCGAGGCGGGAGTCAGCAGGAGCTTCACGGTCCGCGAATGCCGCACGGGGGCTGTCCGGATGGCGGCGGAAGCGGGCGTTCCCGTCATCCCAGTATCCATCTGGGGCGCCCACCGCATCTTGACCCGGGGGCACGGCTTTTCACTCCCGCGAAGCTGGCGGGCGCCGGTCCGGCTCCATGTGGACGCACCCGTGGTATATCCGGCCGACGTTGACGTTGAAGCGGCAACGGAAGCTTTGCGCGGCACCCTGCAGGCGGGAATCGACCGCTGCATCGCCGACTTTCCGCTCAGGCCGGAACCCCGGGCATGGTGGATGCCGGCGCGGCTGGGAGGCGGTGCACCGACAGATGCCGAGCGGCAGCTGCTGGACGCTGCCGACGCAGCCGCGGGCCGCCGTCGTGCTCCGCGCGCCAAGTAGCCGGACCGTGCCAGCTTAAGCAGCAGCGCCACGTGCCGTCCGGGGGACGGCACGTGGCGCGATGCGGTGGACCGGCAGTACCTAGTCGGAGACCACCAGGGTCTCCGCGCCCGCCAGGCGGGCCTTGCCGCTCTTCAGGAGAGGCTCGACGGCGGCGCGCAGGGCGGTCATGGAATCATCCAGTTCCAGCATGACGGGGTGCTGGTAGGCGATGAGGGCGAGGATGTCGCGTACCCCCTCGGCCGCATCGTCAGCGGCAAGCGAGGGCTCGTGGCCCACGAAAACGTCCGTGGCTGTGTCCTGGCCCGCGCTCCCGTCGGAATGGGGTGGGTCGTCGGGCCCGGCGGGGGCGGCGTAACTGACGGCGAACGCGCGGATGCGCCCCTTCTTGGTGGGCGCAACCCCTTGGCCGAACGCGGATTCCGGCTGGGCGCGGAGCACGATGGCACCGTGCGCACCGGTGAGCTCGTCCAGGAACAGCTTCTGCACCTGGCCCACGGACAGGACCCCCGGGGAGTCCCAGCCGTGGATGGACGTGTAGTAGCGGCCCACCACGTCAGTCAGCTCCACCGAGCCGGTGGCCAGGTCCATCACGATGTCGGAACCGGCGTTCTCACCGTCGATGGGGCGGCCGCCGTGGTCCTTGTCCGGGAAGACGGGCAGCCGGAGGGCTCCCGGCTCCACGATGACCAGCCGTGAGCGCTGGATGGGCGTCAGTCCGGCGGCCTCGGCGAACGCAGCTCCGGGGCTGCCCGGTTCCACCTTGGCGCGCAGTTTGGATACGCCCGACGGCGCGCGTCCGGCTTCGCGGCGCAGCATGGCCAGGAGGGTGGCACCGATGCCGTTGCGGCGGTGGTCCTTGGCCACTTCGATGTAGGTCCAGAGGCGCTCCGGGTGCAGGGACGCCTCGTAGACCACGCCGGCTGCGACGGGAATACCGACGCCGTCAACGACGTCCTCGGCCACGATGCAGCGGCGCCACGGGGTCCCGCTCCCTCCGTTGGAGGACACGGCGAGGGCACCGCGGAACTGGCGTGCCTGGGCGGTCTCCGGGCCGCCCCAGATTTCCAGGAGGGCCAGGTCGTCGCCGTCGCGCCATTCGCGGTATTCGATGGCCATGCTCAGGCGCCGATCAGCCGTGCCGCCAGGTAGCCTTCCACCTTGTCCAGGGAGACGCGTTCCTGGCTCATGGTGTCCCGCTCGCGGATGGTGACGGCCTGGTCCTCGAGGGTGTCGAAGTCCACGGTGATGCAGAACGGGGTGCCGATCTCGTCCTGGCGGCGGTAGCGGCGGCCGATGGCGCCGGCGTCGTCGAAGTCGATGTTCCAGTTCTTCCGCAGCTGCGTGCCCAGGGCCTTGGCTTTCGGGGACAGGTCCTCGTTGCGGCTCAGCGGCAGCACGGCGGCTTTCACCGGTGCCAGGCGGGGGTCAAGCTTCAGGACCGTGCGAACGTCCACGCCGCCCTTGGCGTTGGGGGCCTCGTCCTCGGTGTAGGCGTCCACCAGGAACGCCATGAAGGAACGGGTCAGGCCGGCCGCGGGCTCAATGACGTACGGGGTGTAGCGCTCATTGGTGGCCTGGTTGAAGTAGCTCAGGTCCGTGCCGGAGGCCTTGGCGTGGGTGGAGAGGTCGAAGTCGGTGCGGTTGGCGATGCCTTCCAGCTCGCCCCATTCCGAGCCCTGGAAGCCGAAGCGGTATTCGATGTCCGTGGTGCCCTTGGAGTAGTGGCTGAGCTTTTCCTTGGGGTGCTCGAAGAAGCGCAGGTTCTCCTCGCGGATGCCCAGGCCGGTGTACCAGGCCATGCGCTCCTTCATCCAGTACTGGTGCCATTCTTCGTCCGTGCCGGGCTCCACGAAGAACTCCATTTCCATCTGCTCGAACTCGCGGGTGCGGAAGATGAAGTTTCCGGGCGTGATCTCGTTCCGGAAGGACTTGCCGATCTGGCCGATGCCGAACGGCGGCTTCTTCCGCGAGGTGGTGAGCACGTTGTTGAAGTTCACGAAGATGCCCTGCGCGGTTTCGGGCCGCAGGTAGTGCAGGCCCTCCTCGCTGGCCACCGGTCCCAAGTAGGTCTTGAGCAGGCCGGAGAACTCCTGCGGCTCGGTCCACTGGCCGCGGGTGCCGCAGTTGGCGCAGGCGATGTCCTTCAAGCCGTTCTCGGCAGGACGGCCCTTCTTTTCCTCGTATTCTTCCTCGAGGTGGTCTGCACGGTAGCGCTTGTGGCAGGAGAGGCATTCCACCAGGGGGTCGGAGAAGACTTCCACGTGGCCGGAGGCTTCCCATACCTGGCGGGGCAGGATCACGGAGGAGTCCAGGCCCACCACGTCCTCGCGGCCGCGGACCACGGACTGCCACCACTGGCGCTTGATGTTTTCCTTCAGCTCGGCACCGAGGGGGCCGTAGTCCCAGGCAGAGCGTGAACCGCCGTAGATCTCACCGGCCTGGAACACGAAGCCCCTCCGCTTGGAAAGGGAAATGACCTGGTCGAGGACGGACTTTGCTGCCATGGGGTAACTCCAATTTCTACAGGGCCGCTGGGTGCGGTCCGCGGGTTGTCAGGCCCCGGCTGCTCTGTGCCTGCGGCACAGCGGCAACGGGTTGGGGCGGATGAAGGAAGATCGTGGAAAAGCTTGTGTCCTAGCGTACCGGCCGCTGCCTGCGCAGCGCGCCCCGGGGCCAGGGCAGGGTGGCCAGGATGATGGCGCCCAGCGTAAGCAGGGTTCCCAGGACGGTGGCCGGGGCGACGACGGTCCCCGGGGCGGGCAGCGCAAGGTCCAGGGCCAGCGAGCCGAGCAGCTGGCCTGCGATCATGCCCAGCCCGGTGACCAGTACGCCCAGGCTGCGGACCAGGAGGGCGCCCAGCCCAATGAACACACAGCCCATCGGGCCGCCCAGGTAGTACCACCACTCCCCCGGCAGCGGGTTGGCGGGGCCGGCCACGGCCAGCTTGACGGCGAACGCGGCCCACAGCACGATGCAGCCGGCCACGAAGTTCACCAGGGTGGCGGCGATGGGGGTGCCGTAGTGGAGGGTGGCGGTGCCGTTCATGGCCTGCTGGAAGCTCATGAGGAATCCCGCCGCCACCGGCAGCAGGATGGGAACCAGCAACCCGGCCGCCCCGTCCCCGGAACCTCCGCTGCTGAACCGGGGCGACACCGCCCAGGCCACGGCGGCGATGGTCAGGATGCAGCCGATGATGCGGATTGCAGTGACGGACTTCTTTCCGGCCGGGCCAATCCCCAGCCGGTCCACCAGCAGGCCGCTGACGGTCTGCCCGGTCACAGTGGCCACGGTGAAGAGAGCCACACCCAGGATGCCCACGGTGAAGGACTGGGCAAACACGAACAGTGCACCGATTGCGCCGGCCACCACGTAGATGCGGGGAAACGCGCGGCTGCGGACCGCCGGAATGATGGCGGCCAGGCCTGCCCGTCCCCGCGGCAGCACAAGGGAAATGACGATCATGACCAACAGCCCTGTGCTGAAACTCACGGCCGCCGCGGCGATTCCGTCATCGAGGCGGGCACCCAGCGCGCCGTTGATGCGGCCCTGGACGGGGATGGCCAGGCCGGAACCCACGGCCAGGGGCAGGCCTGCAAGTGCCGGCAGGCGCGAAGGGGAGGTCATTGAATCCACCTTAGTTCAGGCATTATTGCTCTATGAGCAACCCCATTGAGGACGTCCCCATCCGCGACAGCATGATCCGGCTCGGCCAGCTGCTGAAGCTCGCCAACCTCGTGGAGGACGGGGTGGAGGCGGCGGAGCTCATCAAGAACGGGCTGGTCAAGGTCAACGGCGAGATCGATGACCGCCGCGGCCGCCAGCTGCACAACGGGGACACCGTCACGGTCAACGGCCAGAGCGTCCGGGTCGTGGCACCGGAGGCCTGACCGGCACCCACGGCGGAATGACGGCGGCGGCTGAAGCGCCGCCGTCGTACGTCCTATTTGTTGAGCACCTCGTGGGTGAGGAACTCCCCCACGTGCCCAATCTCCTGCTGGTTGATGCCGTGCCACATGCCGGTGTAAAGCACCTTGGTGAGCTTGACGTGCTTGCGGACCCAGCCCATGGTGAACTCGATCTTGTCTTGGGTGATCACCGGATCCTGCTGGTCGCGGCCCCAGAACATGGGAACGGTCCCGTCCAGTTGATCGTCCTTGAACGTGGGGTCACCGCCTGCGTCCACCACGAAACCTGACAGTCCGACGACGGCGGCGAAGTCCGTGGGCCGCTGCCGCAGGAGCGTGGTGGCCATCGCCATGCCCATGGAGAAACCCAGCAGGGTGACGGACGGGTGCCCCACCCGGATGGTGTCGATCCACTCCAGCACGTAGCCCGAAGCCTTCTTGACCCGTTCCAGGGAGTACTCGATGGAGGCCGTCAGCGGGAACCAGGTGAAGCCCGGACCCATGGCGATGGGCGCACGCAGTGATGCGACGGCGAAGTCCCCGGGCAGCAGGTCGGCCAGGCTGAGCAGGTCCTGCTCATTGGCGCCGTAGCCGTGGAGCAGCACCAGCAGCGGCTTGCCGGCGCGCTGGTCTTCCGGATGGGACCACAGGACAACGGGGGCAGGAAATACTTCGGCGTCAGTCATGGTTTCCATTCTTACCAGTTACCTGGAGGTAACAACCTACGTTGGCGTAGCCAGAGGGGCGAAAGGCAGGATAGGGACCGTGACTGACGCAAGTGCCATCCAGACCCCGCCCGCCCATGCCGGATCCCACCCCTGGACCCGGTATGTGGCGATGGGCGACTCCTTCACCGAGGGCATCGGCGACCCCGAACCCTCAAGCCCGGGCGGCCACCGCGGCTGGGCCGACCGCGTTGCCGAGGAGCTGGGCCGCACCCAGCCGGATTTCGCGTACGCCAACCTTGCCGTCCGCGGCCGGCTGCTGCAGCAGATCGTGGACCAGCAGCTCGCGCCGGCCCTCGAACTTAAGCCGGACCTGGTCACCCTGTCCGCGGGCGGGAACGACCTCATCCGCCCCGGCGGCGATCCTGACGCGCTGGCTGAGAAGCTCGATTCCGTGGTCCAGATCCTGTCCATGGGCGGCGCCACCGTTGTGCTCTTCAACGGCCCGGATACGGGTTCCTCGGTGCTGGGCAGGATCCGCAGCAAGGTGGCCATCTACAACGAAAACCTGCGCACGGTGGCAGCCCGGCATGACGCGGTCATCGCGGACATGTGGTCGCTGCGGCAGCTGAGCGATCCCCAGATGTGGGACCAGGACCGGCTGCATTTCTCCCCCTTGGGACACCACACCATTGCGGCCATGGTGCTGGACGCGCTGAACGTGGAGCATTCGCTGGAACCGCTGCAGCCCAAGCCGCTGCCGCCGCGGACCTGGCGGGAGGCACGCAGCGGGGACTTTGTGTGGGCGCGCGAATACTTCGTGCCCTGGGTACTGCGCCGGCTGCGGCGCCAGTCCTCGGGTGACGGCATCATGGCAAAGCGGCCGACGCCGGGTCCCGTCTTTGGCCCGGGCGTCCCGTTGGGTTCGGGCGAAGGGCCGTTGGGAACCTCCGAACCCAGCCGCCGGTAAGGGCCGCGAGGGTTACGCTGGAAGGACAACACTCGAGAGGCGCGGCACCGTGAGCAGCTTGTTTTTCTGGATCATCATCCTGTCCTTCGTTGTCCCCATGGCCATGCGCGCGTACCGGCGCTCGGTGGCACGGCGGGACCGGGACCAGGGCCTGCCCGGGCAGTTTCCGGGTTCGAACCGGTTCCCGAACCAGTTTCCCGGGCATGGCCAATTTCCCGGCTCCGCCGGGCCGCAGAGCAACCAGCCCCGGGACGGCTACACCCAGCAGGACTACTTCTCCGGCGGCTTCGGCCAGCCGGGCCAGCCACAAGGCCCCTTTGGCGGCCAGCAGCTGCCGCCCTACCAGTACGGCCAGCCGCCGATGGCGGACCCCCGTTACGGAGCCCCGCAGGAACCGCCGTTCCAGCAGCAGCCCCAGCAGCCCTACCAGCAGCAGGGACCCGGGCAGTCCTCCGGGCCTGCCACTCCCCCGCCGCCGGCAGCCCCGCAAGGGTACAGGGCGCGGAAGCTCGCGGAACTGGACCAGCAGTACAGCAACGGTGAGCTGTCCATGGAGGAGTACATGAAGCGCCGCGGCGACATCATGAACGGCTGACCAAACTGGTACTCAACAGGCCGGGGACCGAATGACGGCCCCCGGCCTGTTGTTGCTTAATCGTGCTTAATCGGTGTGCTTAATCCACCTGCGGGAAGCCCAGGTCGATCACGGAGGTGGAGGGGTCCGGCCAGCGGGTGGTCACCACCTTGCCCCGGGTGTAGAAGCGGATGCTGTCCGGACCGTACATGTGGGTGTCGCCGAACAGCGAGTTCTTCCAGCCGCCGAACGAGAACGTACCCACCGGGACCGGGATGGGGACGTTGACGCCCACCATGCCGGCCTCGACGTCGAACTCGAACTGCCGTGCTGCCCCACCGTCGCGGGTGAAGATGGCCGTGCCGTTGCCGAACTCGTTGTCGTTGACCAGCTGCACCGCGTCGCTGTAAGTATCCACGCGGACCACGGACAGGACGGGGCCGAAGATCTCGTCGTCGTACACCTTCATGCCCGGCTTGACGTGGTCCACCAGGCTGACGCCGATAAAGAACCCGTCGGAGTCGAACTGCTGGGAGCGGCCGTCCACCACCACGGTGGCTCCTTCGCCTTCGGCTCCAGAAACGTAGGATGCCACCCGCTCGCGGTGCTCCGCGGTGATCAGGGGGCCCATTTGGGAGGCGGGGTCGGTGCCCGCACCGATCTTCAGGTCCGCCATGCGGCTGGAGATCGCCTTCACCAGGTCATCGGCAATGTTGCCCACGGCCACCAGGACGCTGACGGCCATGCAGCGTTCGCCGGCGGAACCGTAGGCGGCGGAAACCGCAGCGTCGGCAGCCATGTCCAGGTCGGCGTCGGGAAGCACCACCATGTGGTTCTTCGCGCCGCCCAGGGCCTGCACCCGTTTGCCGTGCTCGGCGGCCCGCTTGTAGATCGACCGGGCCACGGGGGTGGAGCCGACGAAACTGACTGCCTTCACGTCAGGGTGCTCGAGCAGGACGTCGACGGCTTCCTTGTCGCCCTGGACCACGTTCAGGACGCCGGCGGGCAGGCCCGCCTCAGCGAAGGCTTCTGCGATGAACACGGCGGCCGACGGGTCCTTCTCGCTGGGCTTCAGCAGCACGGTGTTGCCGCATGCCAGGGCGCTGCCGATCATCCACAGCGGCACCATGGCCGGGAAATTGAACGGAGTAATGCAGGCCACCACGCCCACGGGCTGGCGGACGGAGTGGACGTCGATGCCCCCGGAGACCTGCTCCGAGCGCTCGCCCTTGAGCATGTGGGACAGGCCGGTGGCGAAATCGATGTTCTCCAGGCCGCGCGCGATTTCACCCTCGGCGTCGGAGAGGACCTTGCCGTGCTCGCTGGTGAGGATGGCGGCGAGCTCGGGCTTTCGCTCGGTCAGGATCTCGCGGACCTTGAAGAAGATGGTGGTGCGTTTGGCCAGGCTGGTGGCCCGCCATGCCGGCAGCGCCGCGCGGGCTGCCGCGATGGCTTCCTCGGTGCGTGCCGCGGAGGCGAGCACCACTTGCTTTTCCTGTTGGCCGGTGGCGGGGTTGAAGACCGGACCGAAGCGGTCGGCATCGGTCACGCGGGCGCCGTTGATGTAATGCGGGATGGTTTCCAAGGAAGTCTCTTTTCCTGCGTTGCTTTGGGAGGTGGCTGGTTGGGCGGCGTGGCTGGTTGGACGGCGTGGTTAGTTGGACGGCGTCTGGTCGGCGGGCTCGAGCGAGCCGTCCACGAGCTTGATGATCATGGAGCAGTCCTTGTTCGCATCACCGGCGTCGATAAGCCGCTGGAACAACTGCTGGACATGCTTGCCGATCTCCAGCGGCGTGCCGGTGTCCTCGGCGGCGCTGATGGCCAGGCCGATGTCCTTGTTGGCGAGCTCGGTGGTGAACGTGGGTGCGAAGTCGTTGTTGGAGGCCGCGGTGGGGACAACACCGGGCACCGGGTACCAGGTCCGCAGGGCCCATGAGTCCCCCGAGGAGACCGAGGCGATGTTCCAGAAGACCTGCTTGTCCAGGCCCAGCCGGTCAGCCAGGACTGCCCCCTCCGCGGTGGAGGCAAGGTTGATGAAGAGCATCAGGTTGTTGCAGATCTTGGCAGCCTGGCCCGTGGTGGGGCCGCCGGTGGGGATGATGTTGCCGGACATGGGGCCGATGTAGCCCGAGGCGTCGTTGACGGCGCCCTCTTCGCCACCCACCATGAACGTCAGGGTTCCGGCCTCGGCCCCGCTCATTCCGCCGGACACCGGGGCGTCCACGAAGCGGAAGCCGGCGGCAGCAGCGGCGTCGTGCAGTGCCTGCGCGGAGGCAATGTCGATGGTGGAGGAGTCGATGAGCAGCGTGCGGGTATCCGCGTGCGCCAGCACGCCGTCCTCCCCGAGGTAGACGGCGCGGGCGTGTTCGCCCTTGGGCAGCATGGTGAACACGGCGTCCGCGCCGTCCACTGCTTCGGCGATGCTTGCTGCCCGCTTGACCCCGCCGGCCTCGGCGGCTGCCATTGCCGCGGGGTTGAGGTCGAAGCCGCGCACGTCGTGCCCGGCCTTCACCAGGTTCACCGACATGTGGCCGCCCATGTTGCCCAGGCCGATCCATCCGATAACTGCCATGCGTAAGCTCCTTTGCTTCCATCCGGCGTTGCTGCCGGCTGTTCTGTGTCAAGCATCACACCCCTGCTAGAGTGCAATCAAGGGGAAAAATTACAGACGCTCTGTGCATTGATGCACACAAGAGAAAGGCCGCCCGTGGATTCGAGACGGTTGCCAAGCCCCGACGACCTGCTCATCCTGCTGACGGTGGCGCGCCTTGGCCGCTTCAATGCGGTGGCCGAGACCCTGGGCACCACCCACACCACCATCTCCCGCCGGATCCTGGCCCTGGACAAGCAGTTGGGCGGGCGGACCTTGGAGCGCAGCCCGCACGGCTGGGAGTTGACGCAGCTTGGTGCGGCCGCAGTGGAGGCGGCGGAGGCGATCGAGAATACGCTCGGCTCACTGTCCGGCCTCATCAGCCGGGACCAAAGCTCTTTGGCCGGCTTGGTCCGCGTCGCCACCACCGACGGAGTGGGAGCAGTGTTCGTCACCCCGTCGCTGGTGCGGCTCCAGCAGCAGAACCCGCAGCTGAACATCGAAATGCTGAGCGCCACCCGGAAAGTCAGCCAGAACCGGTCAGGGGTGGACCTGGAGATCGTGGTGGGCAAGGCCGACATCAGCACCGCGCAGACCATCTTCCTGAGCAACTACTACCTGCGCCTCTACGCCAGCCCCGGCTATGCCGCGCAGCACGGCCTGCCGGAAACGCTCGACGACGTGGGGCAGCACGCGTTTGTCTCTTACGTGGAGTCCGCACTCCAGGTAGCGGAGCTTGGGCCGCGCTGGTCATCGCAGCTTCCCACGCCCAGGACAAGCTTCCAGGCCACGAGCGTGTTCGCCCAGGTGGAGGCGGTGAGACAGGGCGCCGGCATCGGGCTGCTGCCGAACTTCATGGTGGGAGACCGTGAAGATTTCGTCCCCGTCCTGCCAGGTGATTTTGAGCGCCAGCTGCCCATCTGGGCCGTTGCCCGGCCGGAGTCGCTTCGGTCGGCCCGGGTACAGGCAGTGATCGCCGCCCTGAAAGACGAAGTGAAGGAGCGGTCGGTGCTGTTGGCCGGGTGAGCCGGCCCGGACCCGGGCCCGGAAGACCCCGGCCCGGAAGAGTCAGGCCTGGAAGAGTCAGGGCCGGAAGAGCCGCCGCACTACCTGCCCCGCTGCGAGCGCATCGAGGCCCTCGTTGATCTCGCTGAGCGGGCGGGTGTCGGTGTGCAGCAGCTCAACCGGCAGCTTGCCTTCCCGCCAGTACCCCAGGTACTTCGGGATGTCCCGCGCGGGAACGGCGTCGCCCATGTAGGAGCCCAGAAGCCGTTTGCCGGCCCCGGCGAACTGCAGGGCCGGTACCGTCAGCTCTGCGGACGGATGCGGCAGGCCCACCGAGACCACCGCCCCGCCCCTGGTGACCCGCTCCAGGCAGGAGGCGATCACACCGGCCGAGCCCACCGCCTCGATGGCGACATCGACGCCGTCGCCCGTTGCTTCCTCAATGAGCCGCCCCGCGTCCTCCGGCGTCCCCACCGCGGTGGCCCCGGCGTCGCGGGCCAGCTGGTGCTTCCCCTGGTTGGGATCGATGGCAATCACGCTGGCAGCCCCTGCAAGGCGTGCCGCCATCACCGCGGACAGGCCCACCGCTCCCAGCCCGAAAACCGCCACGGACAGGCCGGGGCCTACTCCGGCAGTGTTGAATATCGAGCCCATTCCGGTGAGCACGGCGCAACCAAACATCGCCGCGACCGTGTCCGGGACGTCGTCGTCAATTACCACCACTGATTCGCGCGCAACCACCGCGTAATCAGCGAAGGCCGAGACGCCCAGGTGGTGGTTGATGCGCTCCCCCGCCGGCGTCCGCAGGAGCGCCGGCCCGTGCAGCAAATCCCCGGAACCATTGACCTCCGCTGCCTGGTGGCAGAGCGCGGGCCTGCCGGAGAGGCACGCCCGGCACTGCCCACAGCTGGGCACGAAGACCAGCACTACATGGTCGCCCACGGACACGTCGGAGACGCCGTCGCCCACGGACACCACCCGCCCCACGGCCTCGTGTCCCAGGGCCATGGGAAGTGGCCGGACGCGGGAACCGTCCACCACGGACAGGTCCGAATGGCACAGGCTCGAGTAGGTGATGGCAACTCCGAGTTCACCGGCACGCGGCTCCGGCTGTTCCAGTTCCTGCACCAGCAGCGGCCGGGCCTCGGCGTAGGTCTGTTTCCCCTGCGCGCCTGCCTGGGCGGCAGCGGGAACGGTGGAATAGAGGATGGCGGCTTTCATGGGCCTACTTCTTGCCGGCAGCGAGGAGGTCCGCCGTGCCCTTGGCGTCGGCGGCGTCCACGTCGTGCAGCGAGATGCCCCGGGTTTCCTTCAGGAAGAAGACCGCGACGGCGGTGATGGCACACGCGATCAGCAGGTACACCGCCACGGGCACGGAGGACTTGTAGGTGCCCAGGAGCGACGCTGCGATGATCGGGGCCAGGGAGCCTGCCACGATGGACGTCACCTGGTAGCCCAGGGAGACGCCGGAGTAGCGCATCCGGGTGGGGAACATTTCCGCCATAATGGCCGGCTGCCCGGCGTACATGAAGGCGTGGAACACCAGGCCGATCATGATGGCCGCCAGGATGATGAAGTCGTTCTTCGTGTCCATCATGGGGAAGGCGAAGAAACCCCAGGTGGCACCCATGATGGCGCCGGCCATGTAGACCGGCTTGCGGCCGAACCGGTCCGACAGCTTGCCCACCATGGGGACCACCGCGAAGTGGACGCTGTGGGCAACGAGCAGCAGCAGGAGGATCCGCGTGGTATCGGCCTGCACCACGGTCTTCAGGTAGGTGATGGAGAACGTGACCACCAGGTAGTAAAGGATGTTTTCCGCGAAGCGCAGGCCCATGGCGGTGAAGACGCCGCGGGGGTAGCGCCGGAACACCTCGGCGACGCCGTAGCCCTTGTGGCCGGCATCAACTTCTTTACGGGCTTCCAGGAAGATGGGGGCGTCGTTGACCTTGGTGCGGATGTAGTAACCGATCAGGACGATCACGGCGGACAGCCAGAACGCCACGCGCCAGCCCCAGCCCAGGAACGCGTCCTGGGTCAGCGTGGAGGACAGGACGAACAGCACGGCCGTGGCCAGCAGGTTGCCCAGGGGCACCGCGGACTGCGGCCAGCTGGCCCAGAACCCGCGGGATTTGTTGGGGCTGTGCTCTGCCACGAGGAGGACGGCGCCGCCCCACTCCCCGCCCACGGCAAAGCCTTGGGCAAACCGGAGGAAGACCAGCAGTGCGGGCGCCCAGTAGCCGATCTGCGAGAACGTGGGCAGGCAGCCCATGAGGAAGGTGGAGACCCCCACCAGGATGATGCTCAGCTGCAGCAGCTGCTTGCGGCCGAACTTGTCGCCGAAGTGGCCGAAGACGATGCCGCCGATGGGGCGTGCAACGAAACCGACGGCATAGGTGAGGAAGGCAGCGATGATACCGTCCAGTTCCGTGCCGGCGTTGGGGAAGAAGGCCTTCCCGAACACCAAGGTGGCGGCCGATGCGTAGAGGAAGAACTCGTACCACTCCACGACGGTGCCGGCCATGGACGCCGTTACCACTTTCTTCAGGCCTGAAGCCTTGACGTCGGTTTCCTCTGTGCGCCTTGCGGCGGAGCTTTCCGTACTCATGTGAACTCCTTCGGCGTCGTCGTCGACACCACGGGGACCAGTCAATGGCAAACGGATGTGATGCACACCACGAAAGCCGGATTCGATGAGTATGGTCTGCCTGCGGCGCAACCTCAACGCCGAATAGTGCAGAAGGCATCTGCAGGAATGCACACTGCCGGGTGTTCCCGGGGCGCTGCCTAGGCCAGGAAGCTGCTCCGCAGCTGGCCGCCCAGCTGCCCAATCTCGGTCAGGAACCCGTCGTGCCCGATCGGCGCCTGGATGACATGGACATCCACGTCGCCAGGCAGGGCCTGGGCCAACTCGTGGGACTGGGACGGGAAATAGAGCCTGTCGGAGTCCACTGCGGCCACGAAGAACCGCGCCGTGGAGGTGGCCAGGGTTTCGGCCAGGGTTCCCCGTCCCCGGCTGACATCGTGGCTCATCAGCGCTTCAGTCAGGGCGATATAGCTGTTGGCGTCGAACCGCTTCACCAGCTTGTTGCCCTGGTGGTCCAGGTAGCTTTCCACCTGGTAACGGCCGCGGGAGGCCAGGACTTCCCCCTGCAGGGGGGACTCGGGCGCCTGGGGTTCCCGGCCAAAGCGGCCTTCCAGTTCCGCAGCCGACCGATAGGTGATGTGGGCGATCCGGCGGGCGAGCGCCAGCCCGTCTTCCGGACATGGACCGCCGTAGTAGTCCCCGCCGTTGAAGTTGGGGTCCTGGCGGATGGCCAGCGTCTGGGCCTGTGCGAAGGCGATCTGTTCGGCTGTGCTGGCGGCCCCGACGGAAATCACGGCGCAGCGCTGCACACGCCCGGGATAGGTCACTGCCCATTCCAGTGCGCGGGCGCCGCCCATCGACCCGCCTAGGACGGCGAACCAGCTCTTGATGCCCAACTGGTCCGCCAGCCTTGCTTCGGCGACAGTGCTGTCGCGCAGTGTGACGAGGGGGAACCTGGAGCCCCAGGGGCGGCCGTCCGGGGCCGGCGACGACGGGCCGGTGGATCCGTAGCAGCCGCCGACAATGTTGATGGACACCACGAAGAAGCGGTCCGTATCCACGGGAGCGCCGGGACCGGCCAGCTGCTCCCACCAGCCTTCTTCGTCGGTGTCGCCGCGGGTTACGTGGGTGCTGCCGGTCAGGGCGTGCTCGATCAGGATGGCGTTGCTGGCGTCCGCGTTGAGCGTCCCCCAGGTTTCGTAGGCCAGGGTGACGTCCGGGAGGTATCCCCCGGCTTCGAGTTCCAGTCCCCCGATGGAGGCGTAACGGACGATTCCGTGTTCGGGGATGGTGGTTCGGGCGACGGTAACCGTCATGGCAAGACCTCTTCTACGCGCTTGCCTGCCGTCGTCTGACCGGCAGGCCAGGTCCTCACCCGGGGCACCCCACCGCGGATGGAGGGTTGCCGGCCAGCAAGCCGGGGCTGTCACTGGCACTCATGACCTGGTTCGAGTGTACGAAACACCCCCCGCTCCAGGCCAAGAGTATGACTGGTTGTGACTTCCCGGCTTGCCGGCGGCACCGGCGGTGCCCCTGGCGTGTGGGGCTAGGAGTCAGCGCTCTTGGCTGCCCGGAATCCTGCTTCCAGGTCGGCCAGGATGTCGTCGATGTGCTCCAGGCCCACGGAAAGCCGGACCAGCCCCGGATGAACCCCGGCCACCACCTGCTGCTCCGGCGAGAGCTGGCTGTGCGTGGTCGACGCCGGGTGGATGACCAGGGAGCGGACGTCACCGATGTTGGCCACGTGGGAGTGCAGCTCCAGTGCATCAACGAAGCGCTTGCCGGCTTCCGCGCCGCCGGCCAGGTTGAAGGCCACGACGGCGCCCGTTCCCTTGGGCCCGTACTTGCGGCCACGCTCGTACCAAGGGCTGGACGGCAGCCCCGCGTAGGCGACGGATTCGACGTCGTCCCTTGCTTCCAGCCAGCGCGCCACATCCGTGGCATTCGCAACGTGGCGCTCCACCCGCAGGCTCAACGTCTCCAGGCCCTGGGAAATCAGGAAGGCGTTGAAGGGCGACACCGCCGAGCCCAGGTCGCGCAGCAACTGCACACGGGCCTTGAGGATGTATGACAGGTTGGCCCCGAGTGCGCCGCCTTCACCCAGGTCGCGTGCGTAGACAAGGCCGTTGTAGGTGGGATCCGGGGTGTTGAAGCCCGGGAACCGTTCCGGGTCCTTGCCGAAATCGAACTTGCCGGAATCGACGATGACGCCGGCAATGGCTGAACCGTGGCCGCCCAGGTACTTGGTGGCCGAGTGGATCACGATGTCCGCGCCCCACTCCAGCGGGCGGATCAGGTAGGGGGTTGACAAGGTGTTGTCCACGATCAGGGGAACCCCGGCCTGGTGGGCCACCTGCGAGATGCCTTCGATGTCCAGGACATCCTGGCGCGGGTTGGACACCACTTCACCGAAGAAGAGCTTGGTGTTGGGCTGCACGGCATCGCGCCACTGGTCCAGGTTGTCAGGGTCGTCCACGAAGGTGACCGAAATGCCGAACTTCTTCAGGGTGTGGGCGAACAGGTTGTAGGTTCCGCCGTAGAGGCTGGGGCTGGCCACGATGTGGTCCCCTGCCTCGGCAATGTTCAGGACGGCGAAGGTTTCGGCGGCCTGCCCCGAGCTCAGCAGCAGCGCTGCCAGGCCTCCTTCGAGGCTGGCAATCCGCTGCTCGACGGCGTCCTGGGTAGGGTTGCCGATGCGGGTGTAGATGGGTGCAAGTTCGGCCAGGGCAAAGCGGTTGGCGGCGCTTTCGGCGCTGGGGAACACGAATGACGTGGTCTGGTAGATGGGCAGGGCCCGGGCACCCGTGGCGCTGTCCACCTCCTGCCCTGCGTGGATCTGGCGGGTTTCGAAGGACCATCCGTTGGACATCCAAATCTCCTTTGACATGGGCCCGGCATGCTCACCGGCAGTACGGGCCGCGCTTGCTCCCGGCTGTTGCCGGAGAGCCAGGTCTTCACCCGGGGCACCCCACCGCGGATGGAGGGTTGCCGGCCAGCGGGCCGGGGCTTGGCGCTGGCACTCATGACCTGGGCCCAGTCTAGGAACCGGATGGTTGCCCTGGACAGCATTGTGACGAACATGGTCTTCATGCCGGTCCTTCTGCCTCGGGACGGGGGCGCCCCGCCCGTCAAATGCTAGTAAGGGTACCCTTAGCTGAGAGCCGGATCACAAAGTGCCAAGATGATCGCATGCGCATGGATCACGTCTCTTACGCCTGTGAACACGATGGCCTCGCGGCCACTACCGAACGTATTGCAACTGCCCTCGGCGTTGAGGCAGTGAAGGGTGGCGTACACCCCCGGTTCGGAACCCGAAATATGATCATCCCGCTCGCCGGCCACAAGTACCTGGAAGTCGTCGAGGTCCTGGACCACCCGGCGTCGGACAAGGCACCGTTCGGCCAGGCCGTGCGGGCCCGCTCCGCTGCTGGTGGCGGCTGGATGGGCTGGTGCGTCGAAGTGGACGACCTCGCCCCCTTCGAGGAACGCCTTGGCCGCGCCGCCGTGAACGGCAACCGCAAGTTCCCGGACGGCCGCGAGCTGGTCTGGAAGCAGATTGGCATCCTGGGCCTCATCGCCGATCCCCAGGTGCCGTACATGCTCAAGTGGGAGGGCGATCCCTCACTCCACCCGTCCAACGCGTACGAGAGCAACCTCAAGATGAGCTGCCTGACCATCGCCGGTTCCGCCTCCCGCGTAACCGAGTGGCTGGGCGAGCCGGTGGAGAAACCGCTTGAGGACGTTGCGGTCGAGTGGGTGGCCCCGCACGGAACACCGGGCATCCTCTCGGTCACCTTTGAAACCGCCAACGGAGCCGTCACTATCTGACCCTCCAGCCCCTTCCCTTCCGGCTTTTCCGGGAGGATCCCGGGTTGCTCCCGGGCAAGCTTCGGCCGCCATTAGGTGGTGACAACGGCGTCACCACCCAATGGCGGCGGAATTCATTTAAGTGCTATCTGCTGTTGCAAAGTGCGGTGCCGCATATTCTTCTGCGCCACACGTGCTCCTTTCGTGCCGGAAACTTGGGCCGCGAAAAGGAACCTCCGCATGGAAAACGTACGACGACGGCAGGCGGCTTCGGTGCTCGGCCCGCCCGGGCGGTCAGCGGCACAGGCGCAGCTCATAATGTCAGACCCCTGTTGGATGATTCTTCTATGGGTATAGGAGTTGAGGCGGCAAGGGCACCGGAAGGTGTTCACGCCTGCATTGCTGCCCTTGATGCGCTGCACCGTGAAGACGCATTTATAGCTGCCGGAGTGGGTGCTGGTTCCGATGTAGATGTTCTGCAGCGGCGGTATGAGATCCGGCTGGAGCGTCTGGAACTTCGGTCCCGGCTCACGGCGCAACTCGCGGCCGGACAGGCACAGGACGCCGCCGACGCCGCGGGGTTCCAGGAGGCGATGACTCCGCCGGACGCCTCCGTTCAGGACCGCACTTACGCCGAAATGTCCGTTGTGGAGGAGATCGCCGGGGTCCTGACCATCAGTTCCGCCGCAGCAGGCGCGTTGGTGGACCAGTCCCGCCGGATCTGCTCCCTGCCACACGTGTTTGAGGCACTGGCCGCGGGCGTGATGTCGTGGCAGCACGCGAAGATCATCGCAGACGAAACCGAAGGCCTCACCCCTGAGGGTGCGGCGTCACTCGTGGCGCACTTCTTCGACCCCAACGTACCCCACCCCGCCCGCGGCGCCGCTCCAGGCGAACTCATCCCCTTCCGGTTCCGGGCCAAGGTCCGTGCCTGGCGCGAACGCCACCACCCCGACTCCATCGAAAAACGCCACGCCAAAGGCTGCGCCGACCGAAGGATGGAGTACACCCCGGACCGCGACGGCATGGCCCGGGTCACGCTCTACCTGCCCGGCGACGCCGCGTGCGCCATCTGGAACCGCACCACCGCGATCGCCCGCGGCCTCCAAGGCCCCAACGAACCACGCACCCTCACCCAACTCCGCCCCGACATCGCAGCAGCACGACTCCTCAGCACCGGCAACACCCTGACCGGCACCGGCAACACCACCACCGATGGGGGCGGGCCCGCTGACCCGACACAGGGCGCGGCCAGCGGTGACGCGCTTCGGGGTGCGATGGTCCTTTCTGCTCCCCATGATGCAACGGGGCAGGGCAGCGACAACGCTTCCGGGAGTGCCGCCACTTCAACGGCCGTCACAAAAATCGGCGAAGTCCCCACCCCGCGGGCCGATGTACTCGTCATGGTGCCGGTGCTCTCGCTGCTCGGGGCGACCGAGGAGCCGGCGGTGCTGGACGGACTCGGACCCATCCCGGCATCCATGGCCCGCAAACTCGTCGCCGACGGTGCGGAGTCCTTCTACCGGGTCCTCGTCGACCCCAGGGACGGCGCGCCCTTGGAGATCGGCCGGAAGAACTACCGGCTTCCCGAGACCATCAAACGCTGGATCAGGATGCGCGACGGAAAGTGCACCTTCCCCGGCTGCACCAACCACACCCCCGACAACGACACCGACCACCTCAAAGCCTGGGAACACGGCGGCACCACCGGCACCAGCAACCTGGGACAACTCTGTCCCAAACACCACCGGCTCAAACACCACAGCCAGTGGACACCAAACCCGGCAACCAACAATGAACCACCCGGCTGGACCTCACCCACCGGCCGCCACTACAAACCTGAACACCCCCACCCCGAACCAACACACTTGCCACCAGGATTCCTGCCGACGGATGCTCCTGCGCGCGCCATCGAGGTGGCAGCACCACAAGAAGCCACTTCTCCGCTGGACCTAGCGCCACCATGGATCGGGCCGCACCTGTCGGAAGATCCGCAGTGGCAAGAATTCCTCGCAGAGATGCCGGTGTGGCCAGATCCGCCTGTCGAAGAACCACCGGGCGACAACGTGCTGGATTCAGACCAGCTGTGCCCTGCCGATCCTCTGTGGGATGAGTTCTATGCAAAGCCCTACGTACTGCCACCCGACCCGCAAGCGGACTGGCAGTTGCTGCTGTCGCAAATGTGATGGGGGTGATGTTCAGGACTCCACCGCTTATTCCGCGCAGGGATTATGACCGGGCCCGTGGCCTGCGGGCGTTGCTATCCCAGCCCGACCGCCTTACCGAAAAGGCTGAAGCCCACGAAAGCCACAATGTCCAGCAGGGCGTGGGCAATAACGAGCGGCATGACGCGCTTGGTGCGGGTGTAGAGCCAAGCGAAGACGACCCCCATCACGGCGTTGCCAATGAAAGGGCCGAAGCCCTGGTACAGGTGGTAGCTGCCCCGCAGCAGCGAGCTTACGGCGATGGCCAGTGGCGTGCTCCAGCCAAACTTGCCGAAGCGGTCCAAAAGGTACCCCACCACGATGACTTCCTCGAGCACCGCGTGGCGCATCGCCGAGAGGATCAGGACAGGAACTGTCCACCAGTATGCGTCCAGGGCACTGGGGATGATGGCAGTGGTGATGCCGAGCGCCCGGCCGGCCGCATAGAGCCCCAAGGACGGTATCCCGATCAGCGCGGCCAGCCCCAGGCCCTGCAGCAGGTCCTTTCCGGGCCGGGCGAAGTTGAACCCAAGCTTCCGGAAGGCTGAACCGGAGTTGCGCGCGTCGCCGGGGGAAGCCTGGCGCTGGTCAGTGAGGAAGTAGAGAACCAGCAGCACCGGAACCAGCGCAAAGATAATGTCGAGCAGCTGGTATGTCAGATCGAAGTACTCGCGGGTGCTCTGCGACCGGTTCAGGGTGGACGTGCCCTCGGCCAGCGGGGCGCGGGTCACCTTGTCGAGCAGCTGCACCACGGAGTACACAGCCGACTGGCCCAGGGAAAGGCCCAGGACGATCCAGACTTCGAGCCGCAGTCGACGGCGGGAGGGAACCAGCATGTTTCCATCTTGCCTTCAGATTCTGGATCCGGCCTGATGGAGCGGCAGGTGTCCAGCAGCCCGATAGGCCAGGGCCCCGCGCAGCGGCTCGGATTTAGGCCGGCGCCACAATCACTTCCGTGCCATTGGCTTCAAAGGCTGCCTTGTCGCGGGCAGAGATACCGGAGTCGGTGATCAGCCGGGTGAAGTTGTAGCCGTCCATGGTGGCAAAAGCCCGCACGCCGACTTTGGAGGAATCAGCCAGGACGTAGGAGACCCTGGCGCGGGAGGCGAGCAAGGCATTGACGGAGGCCTCCCCCTCCCCCGTGTTGGTGGGCCCCACCTCAGGATCGATGCCGTTGACGCCGATGAAGGCGATATCCAGCACCACTTTCTGCATGATGATGTCCGTGTAGGGTCCCACGAGTTCATACGAGCGCGGGTTGAGGATGCCGCCGGTAACCATCACCTTGATGTTCGGCCGCACCGCCAACTGGCCGGCGATGTTAATGGCATTCGTCACCACGGTGAGCGTCGGCTGGTTGGAGGGTGCGTTCAGGTCCTCACGGGTGGCCAGGATCTGCGCAAGCGCGGTGCTGGTGGTGCCCCCGCAGAGACCGATGACCGCACCCGGCCGAATCAAGGCAGAGGCGCACTGCGCGATTTGTTCCTTGGCTTCGGCATGGTCGTCGCGGTTGTAACGCCCCGGCAGGTCGTACGCCAGGGCACCGGTGGTGGCGCCCCCACGGGTCCGCGTCAGCAGGCGGCGCTTGGCAAGGCTGTCCAGGTCGCGCCGGGCGGTGGCGGGGGAAACGTTGAGGGTGCTGACGATCTCGTCGACCTCCACCTGGCCGGTCCTGGCCAGCAGGTCAAGAATCGCCGTCAACCGGTCGGTACGAGTCATGCAAGCGGGCCTTTCGATACATCAGCCACCGCTTTGGATGACGTTTCCTGATTATAAGCAGAAGGAAAAGATCAGGAACAATCATACAGGGGATGGGAACTAACGCTCCCGCACTCCTGCCCGCCACACAGCGTACGTCAGCGGCATTCCCGGCCGGTAGGCGAGATGCGTGGCGGACGGCGCGTTCAGCAGGTGCAGGTCGGCCCGGTGTCCGACGGCGATCGACCCCACGGCGCGTTCGCCGTCGGTATCCCGGCCGGTTTCCCTGCGCAACGCCAACGCCCCGCCGTAGGTCGCGGCACGGACGGCCTCGTGCACGCTCAAGCGCAGCTGGAGGACGGCAGTTGTCACGCAAAAGGCCATGGAACTGGTGTATGACGTGCCCGGATTGCAGTTGGAAGCCAGCGCCACCTGTACCCCGGCGTCGAGAAGTTCGCGGGCGGGGGCCAGCGGCTGGCGGGTGGAGAGGTCGCAGGCAGGCAGGCAGGTTGCAACGGTGCCCCGCTCGCCGGCTCCTGCGGCTGGATCCCAGCCCGACCAGGAGGCAGCCAGGGCTTTGACGTCCTGTGCAGCAAGGTAGTTAACGTGGTCCACGCTCGCGGCTCCAAGCTCCAGGGCAAGCTGCACGCCAGGGCCTTCACCGAGCTGGTTGCCGTGCACGCGCAGCCCCAGCCCGGCGTCGCGGCATGCCACCAGCACGCGGCGGGACTGCTCGGCGTTGAATGCGCCCTCTTCGCAGAAGACATCAGCCCACTGGACGTAAGGGAGGACCGCGTCGAGCATCGGCCCGCAGACCAGGTCCGTGTAGGCCTCCGGGTCCTGCCCGGCGGGCACCAGGTGGGCGCCGAGGTAGGTCACCTGGTCCGCGATGGTGGAGGCAATGCGCGCACTCCGGGCCTCGTTCTCAACGTCCAGCCCATAGCCGGTCTTGGTTTCGAGGTACGTGGTTCCCTGCGAGACGGCCTCGGCCACCCTGCCCATCGCCAGCCGGGTGAGGTCGAAATCGGACGTGGCACGCGTGGCGTTCATGGTGACGGCGATGCCACCGGCGGCATAGGACTCCCCTGCCATCCGGGCTTCGAATTCGGCAGTGCGGTCCCCGGCGAACAGCAGGTGGCTGTGCGAGTCCACCCACCCCGGCAGCATGGCGCGCCCGCCGGCGTCAACGGCGTCATCCGCCGCCGGAGCATCGGCCGCCGCCCCGATCCAGGAGATCCGTTCACCCTCGACCACCACCGCCGCATCCTTCAAAACCCGGTGCTCCAGGTCCTGCGTCATCAGCTCGGCGATGTTGGTGATCAAGGTGCTCATGGAATCATTCTTCAGCGTCGGATGGACCAGCGGGTCGCCGCCAGTGCCAGAGCTGTCCGGGATTCCGGACGGTCCGCAGCCCCGCCGGACGCCGCCGGACCGGAAAGAATCTGATCCGCTGCAAGCTCCGCCAGGGCCGCAGAGGTCTGGAAGCCGTAGCCACCCTGCCCGGCAAGCCAGTAAAACCCGGCAGCTTCGGCGTCGAACCCTGCCACCGGCACCCCGTCCGCCGCCTCGGTGCGCAGGCCCGTCCAGGCCCGGCGGATTCCGGTAATCCCCAAGCTGGTGATCGCATTGAGCTTTTCCACCAGGCGCTCCACGTCCCCCGGGCGGGGGCGCGCATCCTCAGGGCCGCTGGGTACGGTTTCCGAGGGAGAAATCAGGACGTCCTGGCCGTCAGGACGGAAATAAAACGTGTTGTCCGCCCCGGCCACCATGGGGGTGGCAGCCGGCAAGGGATGGTCAACGGCGGCAATCGCCGCGGTGCGCCGGTACGGCTGGAGGCCCAGCTTTTCCACGCCGCTGAGCACCGCCAGCTCGTCTGCCCAGGCGCCTGCAGCATTGACCAGCACCGCGGCCTCAAAACCCTCGGCACCGGCGCCCACTTGCCACCCGGAACCGAGCCGTTGCGCGGAATGCACGCGGGCGCCGGTGATGATGTCTGCGCCAGCGGAGAGCGCGCGCTTGCGGTGCTCCTCCAGCAGAAGGGGCGCATTGCAGCCAAAGGAGCCGGTATCCAGTCCGGCGGCTGCAAAGGTTCCCGGGAGCAGCGCTGGACAGAGCCCAAGGGCACGGTCCACCGGAATGGGCTGCATGTGTCCGCTGGCTTCCGCGGCGACATCCTCCGCAGAGCCCACCAGCATGAAACTGCGCGGCGTCAGGACGGGCTCCGCCGATTCCGCGTCGCGTGCCGCGAGCAGCTCAAGGGTCCGGACGGTGAGCTCCTGCACCACGGGAGGCCCGTAGCTGGGAATCAGCTGGCGGGCGGAGCGGGAGGACGTGTGGTACGCCAGCTCCTGCTCCGCCTCCACCAGCGCAACGCTGCAGCGGCCGGCAAGCGCGGACGCCAGGGACAGGCCGGCGATGCCGCCGCCCACAATTAGGACATCGTAGTGTGCTGCCATCCGTCCATCCTGACAGAGTTCCTGCGAACTGGAACCCCGCCTTCGGGGACTCCTGTCAGGCTGCTGCCTCGGCCCGGCTGGCGACGAACGCACCTACGCACGCTTCGACGTCGTCCGCTGAGTGCGCAGCGGAGAGCTGCACCCGGATCCTGGCGGCACCGCGCGGGACCACGGGGAAACTGAAGGCGGTGACGAAGACGCCGTGCTGCAGCATCCGGTCCGCCACTTTGGCGGCCATGACGGCGTCGCCGAACATGACCGGCACGATGGCGTGCTCGCCGGGGAGCAGGTCGAAGCCTTCCTCGGTCATGCGGCGGCGGAACAGTTCGGCGTTTTCGAACAGGCGGCGGCGCAGGTCGGCCGAGTTCTGCACCAGGTCCAGCGCCTTGAGGGTGGCGGCAACGATGGCCGGTGCCAAGGAGTTGGAGAACAGGTAGGGCCGCGCTTTTTGGCGCAGCATGGCGACGATCTCGCCCCGCCCCGAGACGTAGCCGCCGGATGCTCCACCCAAGGCCTTGCCGAAGGTGCCGGTGTAGATGTCAACCCGGTCAGAGACGCCGGCGTGCTCGGGGGTGCCGGCGCCGGTGCCGCCCATGAAGCCCACTGCGTGGGAGTCGTCCACCATGACCATGGCGCCGTACTTTTCGGCGAGGTCGCAGATGGCCTCGAGCGGGGCCAGGAACCCGTCCATCGAGAACACGCCGTCGGTGACGATGAGTTTCCGGCGGGCGTCCTGTGCCTCCTGCAGGCGGGCCTCGAGTTCGGCCATGTCCTGGTTGGCGTAGCGGTAGCGGCGGGCCTTGCAGAGGCGGATGCCGTCGATGATGGAGGCGTGGTTGAGCGCGTCGGAGATTACGGCGTCGTCCGGGCCCAACAGGGACTCGAACACGCCGCCGTTGGCGTCGAAGCAGCTGGAGAACAGGATGGTGTCTTCTGTGCCCAGGAACGTGGAAACCTTGGCTTCCAGCTCAAGGTGCAGGTCCTGGGTGCCGCAGATGAAGCGGACGCTGGCCATGCCGAAGCCGCGCTCATCCATGGCGGCCTTGGCGGTGCTGATGATGTCCGGATGGTCGGCCAGGCCCAGGTAGTTGTTGGCGCAGAAGTTGAGCACGTCGGCTCCCGGGCCGCCGATTTGCCCGGCGGTGATGTGGCTGGACTGGGGCGAGCTGATGCTGCGTTCGGTCTTGTACAGTCCCGCGCTGCGGATCCCGTCCAGTTCTTCGCGCAGCTGGTCCTTGATGGAGGTGTACATGGGATTCCTTACAGTCGGGTCCAGTCGAGGACAACTTTGCCACCCACGCCGCTGCGGGCAATTTCGAGGCCTTTTTCCCATTCCGTGGCGGGCAGCGTGTCCGTCACCACGGCGGAGATGCCGGCGTGCAGCACCGCGTTGGAGGAGAGCATGGCACTCATGGCGTACCAGGTTTCGTACATTTCGCGGCCGTAGATGCCCTTGAGCGTGAGCATGTGGGTGACCACCTTGCCCCAGTCGATGGTGATCGCCTGGCTGGGCAGGCCCAGCATGGCGATCCGGCCGCCGTGGTTCATGTTGTCGATCATTTCAGGCAGGGCGGAGGGGTGGCCGGACATTTCCATGCCGACGTCGAAGCCTTCGCGCATGCCCAGCTCACGTTGGGCGTCGCGCACCCGGGTGGTGGAGACGTCGATCGCCAGGTCGGCTCCGAGCTGCCGTGCCAGGTCCAGCCGCGGCCGGGAAACATCCGTGATGGCGATCTTCCGCGCGCCGGCGTGCCGGGCAACGGCGATGGCCATGAGGCCGATGGGGCCCGCCCCCGTGATGAGCACGTCCTCCCCCACCAGCGGAAAGCTGAGGGCAGTGTGGACGGCATTTCCGAAGGGGTCGAAGATGGCGCCGAGCTCGGGCGTAACGGAGGGGTCGTGGTGGACCCAGACGTTGGTTTCGGGGATGACCACGTACTCGGCGAAGGCGCCATCACGCTGGACTCCCACGCTGACCGTGTGGATGCACATCTGGCGGCGTCCGGCCCGGCAGTTCCGGCAGATGCCGCAGACCACGTGGCCTTCGCCGGAGACCCTGTCCCCGACCTTGACCTCCCGGACGTCCTCGCCCACTTCCACCACTTCGCCGTAGAACTCGTGGCCGGCAATCAGGGGGGCTTCGATGATCCCCTGCGCCCAGGCGTCCCAGGACTGGATGTGCAGATCCGTGCCGCAGATTCCGGTGGTCATGACCCGGATCTTCACGTCAGCCGGGCCTGCTGCGGGTTCGGGCCGTTCGACGAGCTCGAATCCGGCGTGGGGGCCGGCTTTATACAGGGCCTTCATTGGCATCCTTACTGCTTGGCATTCAATCTGCGGGGTACGTCCCCATTGAAGCCCTGACGATGCTTTAGCACAACAGGGATTTTCTCAATCGACGATGTAGCTATTGCTAATGATTAGAGTGGATGTATGGAGGTTCATCAGCTTGAGATCCTGCGGGAACTGGGCGCCCTGGGCAGTGTGAAGGCCGTGGCCGATACGCTCATGGTCACCCCGTCGGCAGTGTCGCAGCAACTGGCGCACCTGCAGCGCACCGTGGAGGTGCCGCTGACGCGCAAGGAGGGCCGGAACCTGGTGCTGACGGAGGCCGGCCAGGTTCTCGCTGACGCGGGCGCCGCCGTCGTCAGCGCCATGGCCGATGCCCGTGGCGCTCTCGGTACTTACCACGGCTCGCCCGCCGGAAGGGTGACCGTCAGCGGCTTCCACAGCGCGGGGCAGGCCCTGTTCGCGCCGCTGGCCCGCATGTTGGACCGGCCGGAGCACCCGCGGATCGAGCTGTCCGACGAGGACGTTGCCCAGCAGGACTTCCCGGCCCTCACCGCCCGGTATGACCTGGTACTGGCCCACCGCATGGACCACAGTCCCCGCTGGCCCGCGGAACGGGTTGCCGTGATCCCCCTGGCCCATGAGCCCCTGGACGTGGCGCTGCCCGCAAACCACCCCTTGGCCCAAAAGGAAACAGTCACGGCGGACGACGTCGGTGCAGAGGCCTGGGTGACCAGCCACCCCGGCTACTCCCCCGCCGATGTCCTGTCCGCCGTCGCAGCCGTCACCAGCCGCGAGCCGAACATCGTCCACCGCATCAACGACTACTCCACCGTGGCGGCGCTGGTGGCTGCCGGCGGCGTGGTGGGTTTGCTGCCCAGATACACGGCGGGGCCGGTCCTGAACCCGGACATCGTACTTCGTCCGCTGGAGGGCATCAGCACCCGCCGCAGGATTGACCTGCTGGCCCGGCCGGAGAACCTGAAACGGCGGTCCGTGGTGATGGTGTGCGAGGCCCTGGAAGACATCATGGCGGGGTTGGTGAAACAGGGCTGAGCCCAGCGTCACCAACCACAGCTACGAGTCCTGGTCGTCCAGGTGGTTGCCCTTGCCCATCTTGTGCCCAAGTCCTTGGCCGTGTCCCAGCCCACGTCCCAACCCGCGTCCCAAGCCAAGGCCGGGCCCGTCGCCGGCGCCCTTCACGATCCGCGTGGCCGCGGCTTTGTCCCCGTCCTTGACGCCGGCGATTCGCACTGTGTCCCCGGCGGCGATGTCCGCGATGGTCCCATCCGTCGGCTTAAGGCGCTTGCCGTCGTCGCCCGTTGCTCCTGGGCTGGGCGTTGCCTCCGGGCTGGCCGTTGCTCCCGGGCTGCCTGCGGACCCTGGGCTGGCCGGCGCTGCCGGAAGCCTGACGATCTTCGTATCGCCATTGACGGTGAAGGCCTGGGAGAAGCCGTCCTCGCTCTTGACGGTGATGACCGAGTCGCTGACCGATTCCACGGTGCCGCGCTGTTCCAGGACAGTCTGGAAGGTGCCGTCGGCCTTCTTGACCACGGCTTCGCCGTGCAGGGGCTGCCCGTGCTGGGTCTTGCCGGGCTTGTTGTGCCCTGGCGCGTTGCCGGAGTTGCCGGGCGCTGTTTGTGAGAGCGGGGGCGTTGATGTCGGCGCTCCTGTGGCGGACCATGCCAGCGCGGCGCCCGTCCCGGTCAGCGCCAGGGCCACGGCCCCGGCGAGCACTGCCTTGCGCATCCCCTTTGGTTCCCGGACCACCATGGTTGTTCCTCCCGCACGCTGCCAGGGCACCGGCGCCCTGTGGGCTCCAGTGTAAGTCCGACACGGGCGGCCAACCACGGGTACTTTCAGTGACGGCCACCCGAGTACTTAAAGGCAACTGGGTCGCAGTTGATGCCGTTATGAGGGCTCAAAACGGCATCTACTGCGACCCAGTTGGGTGGGAGCGCTAGACGGTGACGCCCAGCTTCTCCAGGATCAGTTCCTTCACGCGGCCGGCGTCGGCCTGTCCACGGGTAGCCTTCATGACCCCGCCCACGATCGCGCCGATGGCCTGGACCTTGCCGCCACGGATCTTGTCCGCGACGTCGGGCTGCGCGGCGAGTGCGGCGTCGATGGCTTCCAGGAGGGGCCCGTCGTCGGATACGACGGCGAGGCCGCGCTTCTCCACGATCTCCTCCGGGGTGCCCTCACCGGCGAGCACGGCGTCCAGCACCTGGGAGGCCATCTTGTTGTTGATCTTGCCCGCCTCAACCATGCGGCTCAGCTCCACCACCGTGGCAGCCTCTACGCCCAGCTGGCCGGGATCGACGTCGGCAGCCTTGGCGCGGCCCACAATCTCACCCATCCACCACTTGCGGGCCACGGATGCGGTGGCGCCGGCGGCGATGGTCTCCTCGATCTCGTCCAGGACGCCGGCGTTGACCACGTCGCGGAATTCGAGGTCGGAGTAGCCCCAGTCGGCCTTCAGTCGCTTGCGGCGCTCGGCCGGCGGCTCGGGCAGGGTGGCACGCAGTTCCTCCACCCACTCGCGGGACGCCACCACGGGAACCAGGTCCGGTTCCGGGAAGTAGCGGTAGTCGTCGGCGTCGGACTTGGCGCGGCCGGACGTGGTGGTCCGGGTGTCCTCGTGCCAGTGCCGGGTCTCCTGGATCACCGGCTCACCCGAGTCCAGGACAGCGGCGTGGCGCTGGATCTCGTAGCGGACGGCGTGCTCCACGGCGCGCAGCGAGTTCACGTTCTTGGTCTCGGAACGGATGCCGAACCGCTCACGGCCGTGCGGGCGGAGCGAAACGTTCGCATCGCAGCGGACGTTGCCCCGTTCCATCTTCGCGTCGGACACACCCAGGTTCTTCACGATCTCCCGGACGGCCGCCACGTAGGCCTTGGCCAGTTCCGGTGCGCGGGACCCGGCACCCTCGATGGGCTTGGTGACGATTTCCACCAGCGGAACACCGGCACGGTTGTAGTCCACCAGCGAGAAGTCGGCGCCCTGGATCCGGCCGGTGGCGCCGCCCATGTGGGTCAGCTTCCCGGCGTCCTCCTCCATGTGCGCGCGCTCGATCTCCACGCGGAACACGGTGCCGTCCTCGAGCTCAACGTCCAGGTAGCCGTCGTAGGCGATGGGCTCGTCGTACTGGGACGTCTGGAAGTTCTTGGGGGTGTCCGGGTAGAAGTACTGCTTCCGGGCGAAGCGGCAGGATTCGGCGATCTTGCAGTTCAGCGCCAGGCCGATCTTGATGGAGGACTCGATGGCCGTCTTGTTCACCACGGGCAGGACGCCGGGCATGCCCAGGTCCACCTCGTTGACGTTGGTGTTGGGCTCGTCGCCGAAGACGTTGGGGGCGGAGGAGAACATCTTGGTCTTGGTGTTCAGCTCCACGTGGACCTCGAACCCCAGAACGGGATCGTACTTCTCCATGGCCTCGTCGAAGCTCAGGATGTCATCAGTGCTCATTATTTTGCCTCCTGGGTTTCGAGGGTTCCGGCAACGGCAAGGTCGGGAGCCTGGGCCAGCAGCGGCCCGCCCCACTTGGCTTCGAGCAGCGATTCAAGGACCGCACCCACCCGGTACAGCCGGGCGTCCTCGCGGGCCGGGGCCAGCAACTGGATACCGACAGGCAGCCCGTCCTCGTCCGCCAGGCCGCCAGGCAGCGACAGGCCGGGGACGCCGGCAAGGTTGGCGGGGATGGTGGCGACGTCGTTGAGGTACATGGCCAGCGGATCGTCCAGTTTTTCGCCGAGCGGGAACGCCGTGGTGGGGGCGGTGGGCGAGATCAGGACGTCAGCCTGCGCAAAGGCGGCCTCGAAGTCACGCTGCACCAGCGTGCGGACCTTCTGCGCGGAGCCGTAGTAGGCGTCGTAGTAACCGGCGGACAGGGCGTAGGTGCCCAGGATGATCCGGCGCTTGACTTCGTCGCCGAAGCCGGCGGCGCGGGTGGCACCCATCACGCGTTCGATGGTCATGGGGCCCTCTTCGGGGAGGACGCGCAGGCCGTACCGGACGCCGTCGAACTTGGCCAGGTTGGAAGAGGCCTCGGACGGCATGATCAGGTAGTAGGCGCCCAGGGCGTACTGGAAGTTGGGGCAGGAGACCTCCACGATCTCCGCGCCGGCTTCCTTGAGCAGCTCCAGGGCATCGTTGAAGCGGTTTTCGACGCCGGCCTGGTAGCCCTCGCCGTGCAGTTCCTTGATGATGCCGATCCGCAGGCCCTCGACGTTGCCGGTCTTCGCGGCGGCAACGAGGTCCGCCAGGGGTTCGGGCAGCGAGGTGGAGTCGCGGGGATCGTGGCCGCCGATGACCTGGTGCAGGAGCGCGGAGTCCAGCACGGTGCGGGTGACGGGGCCGATCTGGTCCAGGGAGGACGCCATGGCGATGGCGCCGTAGCGGGAGACGCTGCCGTAGGTGGGCTTCACGCCAACGGTTCCGGTGACGGCGCCGGGCTGGCGGATGGAGCCGCCGGTGTCCGTACCCAGGGCCAGGGGCGCCTCGAAAGCGGCGACGGCGGCAGCAGAGCCACCACCCGAGCCGCCGGGGATCCGGTCCAGGTCCCAGGGGTTGCGGGTGGGGCCGTAGGCGGAGTGCTCCGTGGATGAGCCCATGGCGAACTCGTCCAGGTTGGTCTTGCCCAGGATGGGCATCTTTGCGGCGCGAAGGCGTTCCACCACGGTGGCGTCGTACGGGCTGTGCCAGCCTTCGAGGATCTTCGAGCCGGCGGTGGTGGGCTGGCCAACGGTGACGATCAGGTCCTTGACGGCGATGGGGACGCCGGCCAGGTAGTGCAGAGCTTCGGCTTCCGCTCCGCCGGCGGCGCGGATGGCGTCCACCTCCGCGGCGACGGCGAGCGCTTCCTCCGCGTTGACGTGCAGGAAGGCGTTGACCTTCCCGTCGACGGCGGCAATGCGGTCCAGGTGGGCCTGGGTGGCTTCGACGGCGGTGACCTCGCCGGCGCGCAGTTTCTCGGCAAGCTGTGCGGCGGACAGCCGGATCAGGGTGCCGGCGCTGGTGTTCTTTTCAGTCATGTCTATGCCTCATCCAGGATGGCCGGAACCTTGAAACGGTTGTCATCGGAGTCCGGTGCGCCGGAGAGAGCCTGTTCCGCGGTGAAGGTGTGTCCCACAACGTCCTCACGGAACACGTTGGTGAGCGGGATGGGGTGCGAGGTGGCCGGGACGTCGTCCCCCGCGGCCTCGCTGACGGACTTGACCGAATCCACGATGACGGCGAGCTCGCCGGCCATCCTGTCCAGCTCTTCGGCACTCATCTCGATGTGAGCGAGCCGCGCGAGATGCGCGACGTCGTCACGGTTGATCGCAGCCATGGATCTCCCCTGCAAAGTTCGAATTGTTTTCCGATCCAGTCTAGTGCGGAAACGCAGATGCCCGTCTGACATCCCCCAGCGGGCGTCAGACGGGCACCTTCGATACCCGGCCTGCCTCGGGGACAGGATCACGGGCAGGTACAGACTAGCCGATTCCGATGGCTCCGGTAAGCATGCCGACTCCGAGCATTACCAGGGAGATGACGGCGGTGCGCCACAGGACCTTTTTGTGGTGGTCGCCCAGGTCCACCTTGGCCAGCGAGACCAGCAGCAGGATGGCCGGAACCAGCGGGCTCTGCAGGTGGAACGGCTGGCCGGTGATGGAGGCACGGGCCATGTCAGCGGCGCCGACACCGTAGTGGGCAGCGGTTTCGCTGAGGACGGGCAGGACGCCGAAGTAGAACGCGTCGTTGCTCATGAAGAACGTCATGGGGATGCTGAGCACACCGGTGATGACCGCCATGAACGGACCCATGGAGGTGGGGATGATCTGGACCAGCCACGCGGACATTGCTTCCACCATGCCGGTGCCCTTGAGGACGCCGGTGAGGACGGCGGCGGCCATGACCATGCTGACCACGGCGACGATGGACGGTGCGTGCGCAATCAGCTGGGCGCCCTGGTCCTTGACCTTGGGGAAGTTGACCAGCAGGGCGATTGCGGCGCCCACCATGAACACGAACGGCAGCGGGATGACGTTGGCGACGAGCACCACCATGACGGCGACGGTCAGGGCCAGGTTGAACCAGAACAGCTTGGGGCGCAGGGTGCTGCGGTTGGGGTCGAGAGCGGTGTCCGCCATGGCGGAGTCGTGCTCATCCACCAGGGTTTCGGTGCGTTCCAGGATTGCCACCGAACCACCGGCGGGGGCTGCTCCGCCGGGGTTGCCGCCCTTGCGGCCGCGGCCGGTTCCGGAAGCGCCGGTGCCGGAGGCACCTGCGGAGGTGCCGCCGTCGAACTCTTCCGCAGTGTCCGGCACGCCCCAGATCTCGGGAGCGGTGGCGCGGAGGCGGTTGCGTTCCTGCAGGCCGAGCAGCCAGGAGAAGGCGAAGACGACCACCAGGCCGGCCACGAGGGACGGGATCATGGGGACGAAGACATCGTTGACGTCGATCTTCAGGGCGGTGGCGGCGCGGGCCGTAGGGCCGCCCCACGGCAGGATGTTCATGGTGCCGTTGGCCAGGCCGGCCACGCAGGTGAGGACCACGGGGCTCATCTTGAGGCGCAGGTAGACCGGCAGCATGGCTGCGGTGGTGAGGATGAAGGTGGTGGACCCGTCGCCGTCCAGGGACACGGCGGCGGCCAGGATGGCGGTGCCCAGGACCACCTTGGCGGGGTCGTTGCCCAGCTTGCGGAGGATGAACTTCACCAGCGGGTCAAAGAGCCCGACGTCGATCATCAGGCCGAAGTAGATGATGGCGAACATCAGCAGGGCCGCGGTGGAGGTCATGGACTTCATGGAGTCCATCACCATGTCGCCGATGCCAAGGCCGGCACCTGCGAACAGGCCAAAAACAGTAGGGACAATGATCAACGCCAGCACTGGCGTCAACTTCTTCGTCATGATCAGCACCATGAATACCGCGATCATGGCGAATCCAAGTATTACCAGCACAGCCGGCTCCTTCTTGTGAACAGCGGCACAGCGGTGTGACGCGTGCTACAGACTGTAGGGTGGCGGCCGTCACGGCAGTGCCTTTGGCTCAATTGATTGGCATACTGCTTATTGGGAGCATTTTGCTCATTGTGCTCACAGCGCCGTCGCGCTGGAACCGGGCCCCGCCACACCCGTCAAGGAGGATGAATGCAGCGATCCGTGCCCCGGCAGCCGCTGCGGTTTTCCACCCAGACGCTGCTGCTCCAGCTGGCCGTGGTGCTGCTGGTGGTACTGCTGAGCGCCGCCGTGCACGCCTGGCTGACGTACGACCGGGTGGGCAGCGATGCGGAGAACCAGGCGCTGACGCTCGCCCGGACCGTTGCCTCTGATCCGGAGGTCCGCGCCGAGGTGCTGGCCATCAGCGACCAGCCCGGCACTCCCCCGGCGGAGGACCTTCTGGCCGGCCCGCTGCAGGTGTCGGCGGAAGCGGCGCGGACCAGGACCGGCGCCTTGTTCGTGGTGATCACCGATGAAACCGGAATCCGGCTGGCCCATCCCGATCCCCAGCGGCTCGGCGAGAAGGTGAGCACCGATCCGTCCGAGGCGTTGTCCGGGCAGGAGGTCACCACCCGGAACACCGGAACGCTGGGCCCCTCCGCCGGCGCGAAGGTTCCGGTGTACGCGCCCGGCACCAGCACGGTGGTGGGCGAGGTGAGCGTGGGCTACTCCATGGAAACCGTGGCCCAGAGCGTGGCCCGCGATATCGGACCCGTGGCACTGACCGCCGCGGGCGCCCTCCTGGCCGGGGTCCTGGGCTCCTTCCTGCTGCGCCGCCGCCTGCAGCGCCTCACGCTGGGCCTGGAACCGGAGGAAATCAGCACCCTGGTGCACGACCAGGTGGCGGTGCTGCAGGGCGTGGACGACGGCGTCATCGGCGTCAGTGCCGACGGCCGGGTCAGCGTCTTCAACGCCGCCGCGCAGCGGCTGCTTGGTCTGCCGGACCTGTCGGGATCCCGCTGGGAGGACGCGCCCGTCCCGGAACAGCTGAAGTCCGTTACCCGCCCGGGAAACGGTGCTTCGGGTCCAGCCGCGGGCACTGGCGGATCAAACCAGGACGCCCTCGAGCTCGTGGCCGGCGGCCGGGTGCTGGTGGCGAACGCCCGGAAGGCGCTGCACCGGCGGGAGGACCTGGGCTGGGTCATCATGCTCCGCGACCGCACGGAACTGCAGGAGCTTACCCGGCAACTCGACGCCGTCGGCACCATGTCCACCGCGCTGCGCGCCCAGCGGCACGAGTTCGCCAACCAGCTGCACACCCTTGCCGGTTTCCTGGGCATCGGGCAGCATCAGGAGGCCCGCGACTACCTTGCCGGGCTGGCGGCCACCGGCCCGCTGAAGTTTCCGGTGGACCAGGCCGAGCTGCTCCAGGACCCCTACCTGCAGGCTTTCGTGGGGGCGAAGGGCGTGGAGGCGGACGAGCGCGGCGTCGCGCTGCGCATCGGGCCGGAGACGCTGGTCCGCGGGCAGGTCACGGAGGCCCAGGACGTGACTACGGTACTGGGGAACCTGATCGACAACGCGGTCAACGCCGCCGTGGCAGGGTCCTCGACGGACCGCTGGGTTGAGCTTGAGGTGCTGGACGAGCCGGGCGACGACGGCGGCACCCTGCACGTCGTCGTGGCGGACTCAGGTGACGGGCTGGCAGAAGGGGCAGACACGGAGGGCGTGTTTGCCGAAGGTTTCACTACTGCCGCGGGTCCGGTGCGTGCCGGCGGCGGGCAGGGCTTTGGGCTGGCGCTGGCGCGCCAGCTGGCACGGCGGCGGGGCGGCGACGTGAAGGTGCTGGAGCGGGGCACCCGGGGCGGGCCGGGTGCCGTGTTCATGGCCAGCCTTCCGCACACGACGGCGGGGAACCCTGCCGCAAAGATCACGGGGACGGCCGGAAAGGATGACAATGGCTGATGATTTTCGGGTCCTGATCGTGGACGACGACTTCCACGTGGCCAAACTGCACGCCGCTTACGTCGATTCGGTGGCCGGGTTCCTGGCGCTGGCGCCCGTTGGTACTGCGTCGCTGGCCCTGCAGGCCATCCACAGCCTGCGGCCAGACCTGGTGCTCCTGGATGTGTACCTTCCGGACGCCTCCGGGCTGGACCTGCTGCAACAGCTGGATGTGGACACGATCATCCTCAGCGCCGCATCCGATCCCGCGTCGGTCCGGGTGGCCTTCCGCCGCGGTGCGCTGGGGTACCTGCTCAAGCCGTTCACAGCTGAGTCACTGTCGCAGCAGCTGCGCTCCTATGCCCGGTACCGGCGCCTCCTGGCCCAGCCGGGGGCACTGGACCAGGAGGCCGTGGAACGCGCCAAACGTGCCCTGATTCCGGGGGACGTCGCGCCGTCGTCGAAACCCCGTTCCGCAACGGAGGCGGCGGTACTGGAATCGCTGGCCCCCGGCGAGCAGTACTCTGCCGCCGAGGTGGCCGCCCGCGTGGGCGTCTCCCGCGCCACCGCCCAGCGGTACCTGTCCTCGCTGGCGGACGACGGCGCAGTGGACATCCAGCTCCGCTACGGCACCACCGGCAGGCCGGAGCACCGCTACGGCCTGCCTGGGAGGTAGGGCCGGAAACTTACTCGCTCTTCTGCGCGACCAGTTCAATCTCGACGAGCATCTTCGGGTCCAGGAACGGGAGCACGTGGACCAGGGAGAGGGTGGGTCGGATCTCACCGAACACCTCGCCGTGGGCCCGGCCGGCCTCTTCCCATTTGCTGATGTCCGTCAGGTACAGCTTGGACTGCACCACGTCTTCGTAGGCGAAGCCGGCGTCGGCCAGGACCTTGCCGAGCTTCTGCAGGACGTACTGGGTCTGGGTGTAGAAGTCATCCCCCACCACTCCGTCGTCACCGCTGGCCGCGGTGGCGGAGATGTACAGGGTGTTGTCCACCTGGACGGCGCGGGAATAGCCGAGGGTCTGTTCCCAGACGGATCCGCTGCCGAAGGTTTTGCGCATGGGTGGGCCTTTCAAAGCTGGAATGGGTCGGCACCACTGTAGGGCTGCTACAGGTCGCGCCGGTAAACCAGCAGTTTTATGTCGGTTCCGGGGACCAGCCAGTCCCGTTCCGGCACGCGCTGGAAGCCGGTCTTGCGGTACAGCCCGTGCGCGCTTTCCCAGGTTTGGCCGGTGGTAAGGGCCACTGCGCGGATGCCGGGGAGCGTCCTGGCATGGCCGATGATGGCCTCGACCATGGCTTTGCCGGCGCCACTGCGCTGGACGGCAGGGTCCACCACCAGCATCCGGAATTCCAGCTCATCCTGCAGGGCGATGTCCGCGTACGGCTCCCCCGCCAGTGCCAGGGTCACCGAACCGACCACAGCGCCGTCCCGCTCCGCAACCCAGATGGTGGCCTGCTCCGCGCGCTCTGCCACATCCATGATCTTGACCATGTAGGGGTGGGCTGCGTCGTCGAAGTAGCCTGCCGAAAGATACGAATCTCCGGTGATGCGGGCAATGGCGGCGAAGTCGGCCTCGACGGCGGGACGGATGGTTATCTGCGGCTGCACCAGTCAATGCTAGTAGCGGGCCCACCCGCGGCACGTCAGGAAGGCACTTTCCGTGACAGAACTATCAGAACGGGCTGCCGTCCCGCTTTGACACGAAGCGCGATGGATCCGGGCCGCTCTGGACCGCCAAGGATCCAAGCCGGCACAGGCCCGTGCCGGGTTAGAGCGGAAACTTCCCGGACAACTCCAGGCTGGCGGCACAGGTCCAGGCGTCCAGGCGCTCACCATCGGTCGGGCCACCGTCGAGCGGGCTGGTGAGGCGCGGCCTGCGCACCCAGCATCCGGCCTCCTCCGCTATCAGCGCGCCGGCTGAAAAGTCGTGCTCGTTCAGGCCCCGCTCGCCGTAGGCATCGTGGGTTCCGTCCGCCACCATGCACAGGTCCAGGGCAGCGGAACCAAGCCGGCGGACATCGGCAAAGCCGTCCATCAACGCACCGAACGCGCCGGCCTGCTGGATGCGGATGTCGGGCTCATAGCTGAACCCGGTGGCCAGGATCTGCCCGGCGCGGCCCGGTACCGGGCCGTCGAGCCTGGTGACAGTGCCGCGTTCCTCCAGCCACGCACCCTGGCCGCGGGCAGCGTAGTACACCCTGCCAAGGGCGGGGGCGTTGACGACGCCGGCCAGCCAGACGCCGTCGGCATCGGCAACAGCCACGGAGGTGGCGTAGTAAACGATATTGCGGATGAAGTTGGTGGTGCCGTCCAGGGGGTCGATGGACCAGCGGTAACCGGTGGGTTCGGTGGCCCGGGTGGTTCCTTGCTCCTCGCCCGTGATGCTGTCGCCGGGGCGGGCAGCGGCGATGACGCGGCGCACGGCGTTTTCCGCGGCCAGGTCGAAGGCCGTGACCCAGTCCCCGGCCGCCCCCTTGTTGCTCGCGTCCAGGGCGTTGCCGTCGCGGCCGGACAAGACCTTTGCGCCTGCCGCGGCCGCCTGTTTGGCTACCTCCAGCAGCTCCGTTGCGGACGTCATGCGTTCTCCTCCACGGTGTGGTCCTCGACAGTGTTCTCCCCGACGGTGTTTTCCCCGGCAGTGTTGTCCCCGACAGTGCTGTCCCCGGCAGTGGTTGGTACGGTCGCCTCTTCGTTGCCGTCGTCGCCCACTTCTTGTCGTGCCGCGTCCCCCGAAGCTGTTCCGCCTGCCGGCCCGTCCCCCAAAGCTGCCGGACCGCCGTCGAGCAGTTGCCGGAACCCGTCCTCGTCCAGGACCCGGATCCCCAATTGCTCTGCCTTGTCCAGCTTGCTGCCGGCGCTTTCGCCGGCCACCACATAACTGGTGTTCTTGGAAACGGAACCTGACGCCTTGCCGCCCCGGAGCAGGATGGCTTCCTTGGCCTCGTCGCGGCTGAAGTTGGGCAGGGAGCCCGTGACCACCACCGTCAATCCCTCAAGGGTGCGCGGCATCGACTCGTCCTGTTCGTCCTCCATGCGTACCCCGGCGGCGGCCCAGCGGTCGATGATCTCCACGTGCCAGTCCTCGGCGAACCACTCCTTCAGAGCTGCGGCGATGGTGGGGCCAACACCGTCCACGTGCGCGAGTTCCTCCTCGGACGCTGCGCGGATGCGGTCCATGGAGCCGAATGCCTGCGCCAGAGCCCGTGATGCGCGTGGGCCGACGTGCCGGATGGACAGGGCGACCAGGACCCTCCAGAGGGGCTGGGTCTTGGCTTTTTCAAGTTCCGTGAACAGCTTCTGGGTGGTGGCGGTGGGCTTGGACGGGGACTTTGCCGTGCCCTTGCTGAAGAAGTACGGCACCAGTTCATATTCACCGGTGGGGACGCCTTTGGCCTTTTTCTCGCGCCGGATCCGAACGCCGGCCAGGTCCTCGGGGGTGAGGTCGAACAGGCGGGCTTCGGAAGTCAGCGGCGGGGTATCCGGTTCAGCGGGCTGGGTCAGTGCGATGGCGGCCTCCCAGCCCAGGGCCTCGATATCGAAGGCACCACGGCCGGCGACGTGGAATACCCGCTCGCGCAGCTGCGACGGACAGGACCTGGCGTTGGGGCAGCGCACATCAACGTCCCCCTCCTTCGCAGGTGCCAGCGGCGTTCCGCAGGAGGGGCACTCGGTGGGCATCACGAAGTCGCGCACCGGCGGGTCCTGCTGGTCGCGGAGGTTCAGGACCGGGCCGACGATCTCGGGGATGACGTCCCCGGCCTTCCTCAGGATGACGATGTCGCCGATCTTGACGCCCTTGGCCTTGACCACGTCCTGGTTGTGCAGGGTGGCCATTTCCACCGTGGACCCCGCAACTTTGACCGGCTCCATGACACCGTAGGGCGTCACGCGTCCGGTGCGGCCCACGTTGACCTGGATATCCAGCAGCTTGGTGTGCACTTCCTCCGGCGGGTACTTGTAGGCTACGGCCCAGCGGGGAACGCGGGTGGTGTTGCCCAGGGCACGCTGGGTGGCGAAGTCATCCACCTTGATGACGATGCCGTCGATTTCATGGAGCAGCTTGTGGCGCTGGTCCCCGTACCGCTTGATGAACGCCAGGACGTCGTCGCGGGTCTCCAACACCTCGAAGTACGGGCTGACCGGCAGGCCCCATTCCTTCAGCAGCCCGTACGTTTCGGACTGGCTGCCGGCGGCAAGCCCCTCCCGGGCACCAATGCCGTGGACGAACATCTTCAACGGCCGCTTGGCCGTCTCCGCCGGATCCTTTTGCCGCAGCGAACCGGCCGCGGCGTTGCGGGGATTGGCCAGCGGCGCCTTGCCGGCTTCGATCAGGGCCTCATTGAACTCGGCGAACGCCTTGGACGGGATGAAGACTTCACCGCGCACTTCCATTTCGGCCGGGAAGCCGCTGCCGCGCAGCTCCTGCGGGATTTCCTTGATGGTGAGCAGGTTGTGGGTGATGTCCTCGCCTGTGGTGCCGTCGCCGCGGGTGGCAGCCCGCACCAGCTTGCCGTCGCGGTACAGGAGGTTGACTGCCAGGCCGTCGATCTTCAGTTCGGTCAGCCAGGCGGCTTTGGCACCGCCGTCGCCGATTTTTTCGATGCTGGCCTCGGCGCGGTTGAGCCAGGCCTCGAGCTCCTCCAGCGAGAAGACGTCCTCTAGGCTGTACATGCGCTGCAGGTGTTCCACCGGCGCGAAGGCGGCGGACACCTCGCCGCCCACCTCCTGGGTTGGTGAATCGTTGGCGACAAGCTCGGGGTGCAGTGCCTCGATCTCCTCGAGGCGGCGGAACAGCGCATCGAACTCGGCGTCCGACACCAGCGGCGCATCCTCCTGGTAGTACGCGAACCGGTACTTCCGGACCAGGTCCGCGAGGTTGTCGTATTCCTCGCGGATGGCTTCGGTGGGGGTCGCCTCGGGCTCGTGCGGTGCCGTGGTCCGGGTAGCGGTTTGTTCTGCGGGTCCTGGTCCTGTGCTCACAGACCTATCTTGCCTTACACCTCCGACAGCCATGGGGCAGGACGGCGTGGCACGCACCCCGGCTCAGTGCGCCCGGAGCCCGTTCCGGTTCCGGTTCCACCAGGCGAAGGCTCCGGCGGAGGTGCCCACCAGCAGCGTGCCCAGGGCGATGGGCCCGAGGGCCGGCCCGCCAGGACCCCCGCCACCGGTAGGGGCAACGGCAGCCAACTGGGTGGGCGCGCTGGTCCGGTTAACAGGGCTGTTCCAGTCCTGTCCGCTGGAGGGGCCGGTGGGCGGCCGGTAACCGGCGGAGGGAGAAGAACCAACGGCAGGTTCATCCGGGGCTGCCGGCGCCGTCGCAGGCTGCTGCGCCGGATCCGGTGCCGGGGCATCGGGCTGCGACTGGGTATCGCCCTGTGGTGGTTGGGGCTGGGCCGGTTGCGCGGGCACATCCGTCGGAGGTGCCGGCTGGGCCGGCGGCGGCGCCAGCTCCCTTGATTTCCGCGGCCGCCCGGTTTGGCCGGCGTCGGGGCTGCTGGCGAGGATGGGCAGGCAGACCAACCCGCAGTCTGATGGGGCCTGGGTTTCCGACGCCGGAGTTGGAGAGGGTGCGGTGGCGGCGGCGAGCGCGGGCCCGGCCGGGAAGAAGCCAAGAGCGAAGGCCAAGGCAGCTGCTGAAGCCGTCGTCGAGACGGCATGGAGGATCAGAGCGGACGGGGTCATTGCTACCTTTCGATGCGCGCAGCCCCCCACCGCGGCTTTCTGGTGTCCCCGGTAGTCTTCTACAGCGCCCGGCGGGGCCGCAAATCCGCCGCAGCGGCGGCCCCGTCGTCGTTGGTCCTGCTCAGTCCCGGTTTTCCGGCGGCAGCGCCACCTGGATCTTGCGGGCCTTGCCGCGTCCCACCACGTAGCCGCGGCCGGGGATGAACTCCGGGCTCACCCGGCCCAGGGAGGTGTTGAGCAGGCTGTCGCCCTCGATGTCCCCGGGGTTGAGCAGCAGGCCGCGGCGCCCGGATTTGAAGGGCTGGGCAAGCTGCCAGGCGCTGGACCAGGTGGAAGACTCGGACTCGCCGATGACCCACTGGTCTGCTTTCAGCGAGGCCGTGACCAGCTGTGCCATGCCCGATTCGGCGATAGTGTCGGTGAACTCCGTCAGGCCTTCGATGAAGAAGGCCACCGCTCCCGGATTCCCGGTGGAGTGTTCCACCAGGTCCTCCACCACCTCGGCCAGGTCGTCCGGCCCCACCACCGAGCGGTTCCAGATGGGAAGGGAGGCGACGGCGGACCGGCGCGACCCGAGGTAGATCAGCTCAGTGGCAGGGTTGGACCGGCGCAGTGCATAGGCAAGGGTCACGAGGGCTACGGTCCGTCCGGCACCGGGCGGGCCGGCCAGCAGCAGCGGGCCGCGGGCCATGATCTCCGCGGGCTGCAGGGACTCGTCGTCCACACCGACCACCGGCAGGTCCGGGCTGCCGGCGGCGAGGACATCCAGGTCCACCTGCTCGGGCAGCCGTTCGATGCCGGGCGCGGTATCGAGGCCTTGGCGCAGCATGGCTTCGCTGAGCTTATGGACTTCCCGGGCCTGCAGGGCCAGGTTGGAGTTGCCGCCCAGGACGGCAAGCTGGACCTCAAGTCCGTCCAGCAGCCCGCGGCCCGGCGGCGACGTCGCAGTGAGGACATCCCTGGGCACGTCCATGGAGATGTAGTCGTCCTCATTGGACAGCCGCAGCACCAGGCGGCGCTGGATGGAAGCAAGCAGCGACGCGGGGACGGCGTTGGGCCGGTCCCCCGTCACCACCAGGTGGATGCCCAGGGTGCGGCCGTCAGTGGCCAGCTGCAGGAAGATGTCCCAGAGCCCGGAAAGCTTGCTGTGCTCGTATGCTTCCCGGAACGCGGACATGCCGTCCACCAGCACGAAGATCCGCTTCTCATCCGGCCGGTTGGCCAACTTCCGGTACTCCACGATGGTGGACGCACGCACCTCTGCGAACTGCGCGGACCGCAGCTCGGCAATATCCCGTAAGAGGCGCAGCAGCCGCCCCACGCGTTCCACGTCGTCGCCGTTGATGATCTCGCCCACGTGCGGAAGCTCCTCCAGCATCCGCAGCCCCGAAGAGCCACAATCGATGCCATAGACGTGGACCGGGCCACCGCGCGGGGTGACCGCAGCAGCAATGGCAATGCCGCGCAGGGCTGCAGATTTGCCGGAACCGCCGGTGCCGTAGATGGCCATGTTGCCGTCCCGGTCAGGTTCGTAGAACACGGTGGGCTGGTCCTGGTGCACTGGATCGTCGGCAACGCCCAGGAGCAGCTGTTCGTCGGTGCGGGGGTTGGGCAGCTTGGAGAAATCGTAGGTCTTGGCCAGCTCATCCAGCCACGGCTTGCGCGGCGGCCGGATGGCCAGGGTGTCCGCGGCGTGCACGATGGTGGAAGTCATCCTGGCGATGTCATTGGGCCCGGCCGGTTCCTGGGCAACGGGCTTAGCAGGGGCGGGCGCTTCCCAGCTGGGACCGGAACCGAAGGCCATCTCCACGATGTCGATCTGCGGCCGCTGCGGCTTGTCAGTGGTCCAGCCGCCGGCGTAGCCGGTCTGGAATCCCTGGATGCGGCCCGGCCCGGTCTTGGCGGCGCCGCGGCCCGGAATGCCAGGATCGAAGTAGGCGGCATCCGGGACGCCCAGGATGTCCGTGGCGTCGTCCTCATCCGCCATGCGCAGTGCCACCCGGAGGTTGGTGTTGGCGCGCAGGTTGTCCTTGATGACGCCGGCCGGACGCTGGGTGGCCAGGATCAGGTGCAGGCCCAGGGAGCGGCCGCGCGCGGCCACGTCCACCACGCCGTCGACGAACTCGGGAACGTCGCTGGCCAGGGCGGCGAATTCGTCCACGATGATGATCAGGTACGGCGGTGCGTCGGGATCAGCCTCGCGCTGCAGGGCCAGCAGGTCCTTGGCCTTCTTCCGGTTCAGCAGCTGCTCACGGTAATGCAGCTCCGCACGCAGGGACGTCAGGGCGCGGCGCACCAGGTGCGGGGACAGGTCGGTGACAAGCCCGACGGTGTGCGGCAGGTTGATGCAGTCCGCGAACGCGGCGCCGCCCTTGTAATCCACAAACAGGAAGCTGACGCGGTCCGGGCTGTACGCCGCGGCCATGCCCATGACCCAGGACTGCAGGAATTCGGATTTACCTGCACCGGTGGTGCCGCCCACCAGCGCGTGCGGCCCCTCGTTCTTCAGGTCCAGGTACAGCGGCTCGATGCCCTTGGACCCCACCAGCGCCCGGAGCGTGCCGTTGTCTTTGCGGTTGGCCACCGCGGTGGCCTGGACGGAGTTGTTCTCCGTCCAGCGCTCTGCCACGGCGTCGGGGTTGTCCAGGAAGTCCTTGCCGATCAGGGTTGCATACGACACGGCACGCGGCAGGTCGGAGTCGTCGTTGACGGGCTTGCCCACATCCACCACGGGGGCCAGCATCCGTGCCAGCTGCGCGGCAAGTTCGGCATCCACGCTTTCGCAGCTGACCGGGTAGGTGTGACGGCCCAGGCGCACCTGGCCGGTAGTGGTGCCGTGGTGGCCGTCCACCACCATGAAATCGCGGCAGGCTGCGGGCAGCGCCTGGATGTCGGTGGCCACCCACAGGACGTGGACGCCGCAGTCGGGACCCCGCTCGGCCAGCCGGGTGAGCCTGCCGCGGTCCACGGGCGCGTCGTCCTCCACGATGACCAGCACCGACGGGAGGACGGGCTCTTCGAGTTCATGCTTGACGGGGTCGATGCCCGGCCGCAGGTCCGGGGCGCTCCGTTTGGCCGCTGTTTCCCGGGCATCCACCAGGTCCTCAAGCCGTGCCAGCAGGGAGGAGCCGCCGGCAGACCCGGCTGCCAGGTGGTCCCCGCCCAGCGGGCTGTGGCCGGAGCCAACGTGCGGGAGCCACTGCAGCCAGTTCCAGCGTTCGCGGGACTGGGCGGACGTGATAGCCGTCAGGATCACCTCTGCCGGGGAGTGCAGGCCCACCAACTGCAGCACCATGCCGCGGGCCACGTCGTCCACCAGGCCGCGGGCGCCGGCGATGCCCAGGGCGCCGGAGGTGCGCAGCTGGGAGACCACGGGGACGCCTTCGATCTCGCTGAACTGCTTGATGCAGTCCTGGATCTCGCGGGCATACTGGACCTCGGTGTCATTGTTGGACGGCTCTTCCAAAGGGATGCGGGAGGGTGCTGTCCCCAGCCCAAAGCGCAGGCCCAGGAAGGAGGAGTGCTCCGGCCGGTGGGTCCACAGCAGCGGTCCGAGCTTGTAGATGGCGTCCACGGTGTCGCTGACGGACGGCGCTTCCTGGAGCCGGACCGCCCGTTCCACTTGCTGCAGCTCGGTGAGGTCCTGCCGGAAGTCGGCCATGGAGGCGCGGAACTGCTTGAGCTGTTCCTTCTGTTGCTTCCGGGTCCGCATCCGCTGGTCCACGTAATGGCCCACGATGAACAGGGGCATCATCAGCATGAACACCACGGAGAGCACGTTCTGGGTGACCGCGAAGATGACCGCCCCCATCATCAGGGGCGCCACCAGCATGATGTACGGGAACGGCTGGTCTTCGGGACGCTTGGGTCCGGCCGGGAGGACACGCTTGGGCACGTCGAAGCGGGGCACCACCCGCGGGGAGCGGTTGAAGTCAACCAGGGGCGACGTCGGCGCTGCCGCGTGGTTGTGCCCCAGCGGCACCACGGTGATGGTGGTGTCCCCCAGGGTCACCGTGTCGGATGAGTTCAGGGTGGCGCGGGTGACGGGCAGGCCGTCCATCAGGAGGCCGTTGGCGGAATTGGTGTCCACGATCTCGATGCTCTCGCCCACCGTGATCCGGGCGTGCCGCTTGGACGTGAGCGGGTCCGTCAGGCGGATGTCCACGTCCCGGTCCCGGCCGATGTAGCTGGTGCCGGTGGGCAGCGAAAATTCACGGCCGACGTCGGGCCCGGACAGCACGCGCAACGTGGCGGCAGCAGGTCCACGGCTGGCTCCGGGTTCGTGGAACTGCCCGCTCACCTGCGCCAGCGAGACCACGGAGCCCGGGCGCAGGCCCGATTCAAGGAGGTTGTCCTCCCGGGCCAGGATGTTTCCGGTGATCCCGGCGCCCACGAAGGCTTCGTCGATGCGCAGGGACAGGTTGTCCGGGGCAGGGGTGCCCTTCCGGTCCGGGTCGGCCGCCCAGAGCACGGTGGCGATGTCGGCCACGGTGGCCAGGCCGTCCACCGTGACGGCCAGGTCCTTGGCGTCGGCGGGTTCGCGGCGGAGTGTCAGCCGGATCCTCATCCTTCGTCCACGCCCCTCATCTTTTCGAGCAGGTACAGGTCATCGGATGTCACCAGGTGGGTGGTGACGGCGTGCTCCACCAGGCGGGCACGGCGGTTGGTGGCCAGCTTGCCGCCCCCTCCGCGCAGTCCCACGACACCGACGCGGTCCAGCTTGTCGCAGACGTTGTCGAGTTTGCGGTTGAAGCGTGTCAGCGCCCAGCCCAGGGTCTTGGCGGCGGCTGCCGAGGAGGGGATGGTGCTGAAGCCGGTGCCTTCGCGCCGGAGCACCGGCTCGGCGAGCGCCACGATCAGTGCCTTCTGGGCGTCGGTGAAGACCACGGGCCCGATGGTGGTGTCCCCGCCGCTGGCGCCTTCGCGGGCTTCCTGCCGGAAGGATGGCGTCTTCACGTGCACGGCGAACTCGTAGGTGGTGGGTCCGGCCGTGAAGATGACGTTGGTGTGGCTGAACACCAGCGGAATCCGGGCGCCGGGCGACAGCCAGGCCTGCATGCCGCCGGAGCCGTCAGCCACGGTGGCCGAGAGCATGCTGCCCACGTTGCTGAGCCACCAGATGCCGTCGTAGCGGGCCACCTGCAGGAACTGCCGGTGCAGGTACGGGTTGTCGTCCACTTCAAGATCGCCCTCGCGGCCAATGTTGAAGATGTCCTCGTCCGATGGCTCGTACCATTCGCCACAGAAATCTATTGCTAGATCCCCCATGATCTGTGCCTCCTCAGTGGGCAATGTGTTTGCGTCATCAACTGGCTAGTCCTGCAGGCAGGCGACGGAGTCCGGGCCTTCCGGCGATGCGCTGCCGTCGGCCCGCACCAGGATCACTTCCAGGCAGATGGGAGTGGGGCCGAACCCGGAAACAAAGGTCTTTGGTACCTTCGTGGTTTCGAAGGGCCCGTCCGCCTTGGCCGATTTGGTGCGGTACTTGTAGGAGTCGCCCTCCCTGGGCTGCGGGTTGGTCCAGGAGAAGATGATGGTGTTTGGATCTTCGGGCTTTCGTGATGCCGTGAGGCCTTCAACACTGGGGACGGTGCCGCTGTCCACGGCGTCGGCCGGCGGCTTGCTGACCTGCTGGGTTTCCGCCACCTTGGGCGTGCCGGGGGCAGCGTTGGCCACCACGATGCCCACCACCGCTGCCAGCGCCAGCAGGGTGCCGCCGGAAACCGCCAGCCACAGGTTCCGCTTTCTGTGGTCTGCCGCCGGCTCCGGCTGGGGCTGGTCGACGCTCACGGGCCGGTGCACGGTGGCGTCGGCGGTGTAGGCGTCAGGCCCCGCGTCGTCCCTGACCGGGGCACCATAGTTCGCCGCGCCTGGGCTGCCGCGCAGGACGGTGGACTGGGCCCACTCCCCCTGGCCGCCGCCGTCGGCCGCGCCTGCTCCGGGCCCATCCGTTCCGGCGGGACCCGCCGGGATGGAGGGCACGGCGAGGGCCGGCCGCCATTGGCCGGGGCCGGCGGGAGTGAAGGACGACGGCGGGACGGCGCCACCCCGGCGTCCCGTGGCCTCGGTCCCGGCGCCGGGGGCGTTGGGACGGGTGCGGGCCGGGAAGGTGGGGGCGCTGCCGGTGCGCTCGGGATCGATGGCAGCAATGCTGCGGACGCGGGTTTCCTCCGTGCCGTCGTCCGGGTGGCTCTCCTCCTGCTGGGGTTCCTCAAGGACTTCGAAGGGCGTCACGGAGAGGTTGAGCTCAGCCTGGATCCGCTGGAGGGCCAGCGCGAAGGCGTGCGCGGAGGAATACCGTGACTGCGGCGACTTGGCCATGGCTGTGGCCAGGGCCAGTTCCAGCGACTCCGGCACATCCGGACGGCCCAGCCGGGGCAGCGGCGAGTTGCTGATCCGGTTGATCAGTTCCCGCTGCGAGTTGTCCGCCCCGGGCATGACGAAGGGCGAGCGTCCGGCCAGCAGGGTGTACAGGGTGGCGCCGAGGGCCCACACGTCCACCATGACGCCGTCAACACTGCCGTCGCGGAACTGCTCCGGCGGCGACCAGGGAATGGACATGCCCGAGTTGTCGTCGGAGTCCCCGGCAAGGGTGCCGGAGATCCCAAAGTCGGTCAGCGCGGGACGGTTATAGTCCGTCACCAGGATGTTCGCGGGCTTGATGTCGCGGTGGGCGATGCCGGCGCGGTGCGCGGTTTCGACGGCGGAGGCCACCTGGATGCCGACGGCCAGGACTTCATCAACGCTGAAGCGCTGGCGCCGGTACCGCACGTCCAGGCTGGGCCGGGAGCAGTACTCCATGGCCAGGTAGGAGTGCCCGTCGTCGGTTACTTCCGCTTCGAAAATGGTGACGATGTAGGGGTGCGAGGACAGCTGGGCCATGAGATTGGCCTCGGACTCGAAACGCCGGCGGGCGCCCTCAGTCTTCAGGTCGGACAGGAGTACCTTGACGGCGACCTTCCGGCGCGGCCTGTCCTGTTCGTAGAGGTAGACGTCCGAAAAGCCGCCCGAGCCGAGCAGGCTGATGTAGGTGAACCCCGGAATGCGGGGCGGCGGCGCAACAGGCCGTTTGGAACTCAAGGAATCTCCTCAAAACGCAATGAGATGTTGTCGCCCAGTTCAGCGATATCGCCGTCGAGCAGGATGGCCATCTCGTTCTGGGCGAGACGGCGCGGCGGTTGGCCTTCGCGGACCAGGACGGTGCCGTTGGTGGCCTTGAGGTCGCAGAGCATCACGTGCCAGCCCTCAAGCCGCACCTCCACGTGGGACCGGGAGATGTCGCCGCCAGGGCTTGCCACCTGCACCAGGCGCGGCATCACACCGCCCTGGACCCGGGATACTGACGGCTGGCGGCCGATCACCATGGACTGGTCGAGGTCCAGCAGGTCTCCGGTGGACAGCCGCATCCGTCCCAGCCGGGGACGCGCCACCTGCACCGCATCGGGCAACAGGGCGGCCCCGCAGACGCTGCACTGGGCGCGGGTGGGCGGGTTGGCGTGGCCCTGGGCGCAGACGCGGGCCAGCACCAGCGGGCCACCGCCGGCATCCTGCCGGGCGGCAGGTGGGTTCGCTGCCGGCCCGGCCGCTGTTCCCGCGAGGCTGCTCTTCATGACCGTCTGGCCGTCGTGGTCGGGGTCGAAGCTTGGTTCCTGCCCCGGGGCAGGCGGGTGCGCCAGCGGGTCCTGGGCTACTTCAGGTGCCTCGAAGGGTGCAGGTTCGTGGACGGGGGCATGGCTGCCCAGGCGAGGTGCAGGCATCGGGTTGGGCGTTGCACCCCCGGTGCGCCAGGGTACGGAGTCAATGAGGACTCCAGCAGATGCAGGACGGAGCGGGGTGGCAGCGGCATCGTCCGGGCCGGTCCCGGGTCCCGCCGCGTCGTCTGGACTTGCAGGCGCGGGGCCGACTTCTGGTGCTCCGGATTCCGTTGCACCCGATTCTGCGGAGGAGCCACCCGGCGCATCCTCCCTCGTGCCCAGGGCAGGCAGTGGTTCGGCAGCTGCCAGTGCCGGCTGTTGCTGCGGCACGACATGTCCGGAGTCGGCGTCGGGGTCCTCGCGCACGGCCGCATCTTCGATGTTCCGCATCACGGTCCGGTCCCACAGATGGTCGTAGGACGTGGTCGTGTCTACGGCGGGAGCTGCCTCACCACGACCTGCTGCAGCGGCGGTTGGTGTCGCGCCGGTTGTCCCGGAACCGGGCAGCTCCGATTCTTGCTCGCCAAGGCCGGCCGATTCCGCGGCACCGGTTTCCTCAAGAAGCTCTCCGTCGGCGTCGATGATCGAGCCAGGGGCAATTGTGGCTTCCGGATCGAGGTGCTGCACGGCGGGTACCGGACGGGGTATGGCGTCAGGCTGCTGCACGGCAACGGCAGGGGCGGCTGGCATGGCAGTGGCGGTCCACCTGGAGGAATCGTCGGCTGTTTCGCCCCCGCCCGTTGGCGCTTCCGGGGCAAGGGCCTGCTCGTTGTCGGCGGGACCATCCACCTCGCCGGAAGAATTGACGGCGAACGGGCCGTCAACACCGGCCGGAGTCCGCGTGGGTTCTTCACGGTCCGCCGGAGCCGGAGCAGCGACGGCGGCAGGACCGGCCGGTGCGCCCAAGGTCAGGGACTGCAGCAGCACCACGCCCTCCCCCAGTGGAAGTTCAACCAGCGGAAGGCCGGGCCGTCCCGCAGCCTGCCCTGGGGTGCCCGTGCCACCGCCTGCGATAACCAACCGGCACTTCCCGGGTACGAGGAACCTGCGCTCGTTCCAGGTGGTTACGTCACGGCCGTCGAGGTCCACGGGTCCGCCGGGCTGCTCGACGGCGAGGTCGAGCTCGCCGCGCAGGAAGACCCGCAGGGACCCGTTGAAATTCAGGATCCCGAAGGACGGTATGCGGGTCAGTGACCCACCAGAACTGCTGGTCACGGCGGCCAGGACCTCGTGCGGCTCCGGGTCTGAACCCAAAAGCTCCCAAACGGCCCCCGCCAGCGCCCCGGGCGACTCCGGACCCAGGAGGACTGCGGTTCCACGCCGGACAATGCCCAGCCAGCTGCCGGGAATGTAGCTGGCGCCGGTCATCGTCCAGGCTCTCCGTCCTGGTCCGCGCGGGCATCAACGGGTGCCGGCAGGGGCTGCGTTACGGCTTCGGAGGCCGGCGGCCGCGGCAGCGTCACTTCGTCCCCGTCCGCCGGGGTGTGGCGGGGCGCGGTGGTGCCCGCGCCGTCGTCGTTCGCGACATTCCTGGCGTCCACCACGATGGCCGTCACGTTGTCCCGGCCGCCGCTGCGAAGGGCAGCCTGGATCAGGGCGTCCACTGCGTCCTGCGGCGCCGCCACGGTGCTGAGGATGCGAAGGATGTCCTCGTCCGACAATTCCCCGGTGAGGCCGTCGGAGCAGACCAGCACGCGGTCGCCTTCCTCGATGGGGAGGAGCCAGTAGTCCGCCTCCGTCTCATCCCCCGTGCCCAAAGCCCGGGTAACTACGTGCCGGCGGGGGTGGACGGTGGCTTCCTGGGCGGTGATCTCGCCGGCGTCCACGAGCTCCTGGACCTCGGAATGGTCCACGCTGATCTGCTCGAACCGCCCCTGGCTGAGCCGGTAGGTGCGCGAATCGCCGATGTTCAGGACCAGCCAGTAGGGCATGCTCATCTGTTCCACCACCACGGCGCCCGTAAGGGTGGTGCCGGCACGGGCCCCCGTGGCTTCGCGGATGGAAGCGTCGGCACGGACCAGGTACTGCTGGAGAAGGGGGGCAGTGATGTTCCGCTCCCCGGTGGTGACCTGGGGTATTTCAGCCAAGGCACGCACGCACAGGCCGCTGGCGATTTCCCCGGCCTCGTGCCCGCCCATGCCGTCAGCCACGGCGAAGACGGGGTCGGCGGCGATGTAGGAATCCTCGTTCAGCTCCCGGCGGAGGCCCCTGTCCGTCCCGTAGCCGTAGGTGAGGACGAGGCCTGGCCCCGGCTGGATGGTGGGGGAAACACTGGCGGGGTGCTGGTTCATGCCTGTCCTAGGTAAAAGGTACGGTCTCCAAAGTGCACGCTGGAGCCGGGGGTAACAAACGTGGGGACGCCCGGCACCAGGGGGGTGCGCAGGCCGTCCGGGGTGGTGACGGCGCTTCCGTTGGTTGACTGCCGGTCCGTCACCCAGATTCCCGTGCCGTCGGTGAGCAGGTGCAGGTGCGTCTTTGAGATCGAACGTCCGGGGTCGTCCACGGCCAGCAGCTGCGCGTGCTGTTCGCCCGTTTGTCCCATGGGGTTGCGGCCCACCAGGACGCTGCGGTCCAGTTGGAAGTCGCGGCCGTCGTCCAGGCGGATGCGGAGGACGGCCACCGGCGCGGGGCCGACGGCGCCGGGGCGCACCTGGGTGCGTTCGACGTCGTCGTCCACGTGCGGCGGCGGCACGCGGTGTCCGGTGGGCACACCCGGGGAATTGCTGCCGGGCGGCGCGAAGGAGGCGGGCGACGTGTAGGGCATGGGCTGGGACGGCATGGCGGCCGACGGCGCAGGTACTGGGGGTGCCGCAGTCCGGGTTGCCGGGGGTTGGGGTGCCGGGGTTTGCGGCGCTTTGGCGCCGGCCACCGGGGAGAGCACCTGCTGGACGGGCGGAAGGTCCAGGGGCGCGAAGCTGTAGGGTCCCTGGATGCCGCCGGTGGTGATGGGGTCCCTGCCGGCCTTGACGTCGAACACCAGGGTCTTGGCAGCGGTGTCATTCCAGCCCCGCAGGCCGCCATTCCTGTCCCACCGGTTGGAAACCACCACCAGCACGGCCCAGGCGGCACCCACCAGGAGCAGCGGGGCGAGGATGAACAGGGCGGCGTCAAACCATTTGAAGACCACTATCAGTACTGCCGCCAGCAGGGCCAGGAGGATGCCTGCCCCGGTGATGAGGCCGCGCAGGAAGACTGCACCGGCGCCGGGTGCGTAGCCGTCCTGGTCCGCGCTGCGGATGCCCATGGCCAGGTTGCCGGGCGTCTTGCCGCTGCGGGCTTCCAGGCCGAGCACCACGAACAGGTAGGCCAGGGTGAGGCCCAGGCCTATGCCGCCGAACAGCACCAGGGAGGAGGTGTCGTACACGATGAAGCCGCCGCTCCTGGTCCGGGTGATCCCGGCAAATCCGATGGCGAAGGTCACCACCAGCACTGCCACCCCGGGCAGCCAGTCGATGACGGCAGCCCCAAGCCGCTTGCCCGCCGCAGCCGGAACAAGCTGAAGGTTCACTGCCATTCCCGTTCCTCCCCCTGGAGCGGCTTCCACCCTGGTGGAACCGCCGGTGCTGCCCGGCCCGGTGCCCGCGTGCAGGGTGCTCCTGTGCGCGGTGCCCGTAAATTCGGTACCCGCCGGCTGACCTGCCGGGGGCCTTTCTACTACCGGGATAGTACCGGGAATCCCGGGCGCTTGCGCGGGGCGCGCTTCCCCGGCGTCACTCCTGTCGTGGTGCGCCAGCGGGTCCGGGGTGCGGGTGCGGCGCGCGGCCCGGTTGGGCAGCGGCGCGCCGCAGGCAGTGCAGAAGGTGGCTCCCGCGCGGATCTGCTGTTGGCAGCGCGGGCAGCGTTCGGCGTCGGGCATCACTGCTGGTTGGGTCCTTGCTGGTGTGATTCGTGCGTGCCTCTGGGCGGGGCTTCCGTTCGGGGCGCTGAAGGTGCGCCGGGCGTTCCGGCCCGGTCACCTGCAGCGGCCCCGCCGGCAGCCGCCCCGCCAGCAACCCGACGGCGGCGTGCGGCAAGGATCCCACCCACCGCCGGCAGGGCCACGCGGCCGCCGCGCAGCTTGAGGCCTTTGCCGGAGTTCATGGCGGTCCGGGCGTCGGCAAGGAGCGACCGCGGCGAGAACCGTGCCTGCTGGCGCCGCCAGAATCCCATGCCCGAGGTCATTTCCTTCAGTGAACCGTCAACAATGGTCCAGTACTCGCGGACGTCCTCCTCCGTGGGCTCCCCCGCTCCGAAGATCGAGGCGTCCGCCCGGCGCGCCAGCATGATGGTGGTTCCCTGGGTGGCGGGGAACGCTTCAGCCAGGACGGCAGCACTCTCCCGGCGCGTCGAGCGGGTGTCGACGGCGGCGCCCAGGTCTGTCGCCAGGCTCACCACCTCGTTCCATCCTCCGCCCACACGCTGGGCGGGGTGCCCGTCGCGGAAACGCGACTTCCGCCGTCGTGCCTTCAACAAGGCGATCAGCAACAGCGGCAGGGCCAGGACCACCAGCGGGATGGCGACGACGCCCAGGGCACCCAGGAGGGCACCCCAGAACAGCCACGGGTTGTTCTTCTTCTGGTCGGCATCCAGGGCGTCCGGTGAGGAGTCCGGTGGCAGGTCTGCCGGTTCCTGCGGCGGGGGCGGCGGCTGCAGCACCTGCGGCTTGGGCTTCGACTTGTTCTCCGGGTCGGGCGGGATGGGGATGTTGTCCTTGGGCGGGGTGGGATCGAAGCTGACCCAGCCCACCCGTTCAAAGGCGACCTCAACCCAGGCGTGGACATCCTTGCCGGTGATCTTAACTTCGCCCGCGCCGTTCTCGGGGCTGGTCGGTTCGGGGTAGAAACCCATCACCACCCTGGACGGAATCCCCAGGTGGCGGAGCATCAGGGACATGGCCACCGCGTACTGCTCGTCGTCGCCAAGCATCTGCTTGGCCGTGAGCAGGCTGCGGATGCGGGCTGAGCCGTGGCCGGAGACACTGGGCAGTTGGCCCTCACTGACCAGGCCGTTGCTGAACGCCCCCGTCTTTTGGAAGTGGGCTTCGATCTGGCGCACCCGGTCGATGGCGGTGGGCGCATCGGCGGAGAGGTCGTTGGCCTGGGAGCCCACCACCGGAGGCACCTCCAGCGCGTCCGGGAGCGACACCTTGGCGAAGTCGTACTGCGTCAGCTGCCCGTGTTCGAGCTTAACGGGGTCGGAGACCTGGACGCTGTAGGAGTCGCCGCGGGACAACCCGTTGGTGGTCACTGCGGTGTCGGAGCCGGGGTTGAAGTAGAGGCCCGCAGCGGCGGCGGAGCCGGACTGGTCAAAACTGATGCCGGTGGTCTTTCGTCCGCCGGGGACAAAGTAGCCCTGGTAGTCCTCGATGTTGATGCTGATCGAGTAGTCGTTGGTGGGCACCACCCCGGATGCGTCGGCGAGGGTGTTGATGGATTTCGCATCGCCCACCTTGCTGAAGTTGCCGGAGCCATTGGGGTCCATGTTGTAGTTGGTCCCGTTGAAGGCATCCAGGGCGCCGAGCCGGACCCGGCCGTCCCGCGGGAGGCCCTTGACCACGAACAGGGTGTCGTCCTTTTTGTCCTTCACGTAGGTCCGGAAACTTGCCAGGGGCGTGATGTAGTCCTTGGGGTCGAACGGGGGTACCACCACGTTGCGGAGGACCTTCCGGTCCTCCCCTGCGCTGACCAGCGGTGCTGCCACCGCGGTGACCCCCACGCTGGCGGCGATGACTCCCGCCGCCATGCCCAGCCGGCGGATCCTGGCCCGCCGTGCGGCTGCAGTGTCCGTCTGCGGGTTGTTGACCGCCACCCGGCGGGTGTTGTTCCGCCGCAGGGCATCCCGGCGGAAGGTGGCCCAGGCGATGCCGAGGACGGTCAGGCCGATGCCGCGTTCCAGGGTCAGGAACGCTGCGTTGGTACTGAAGGCGATGCCGCTGACGAACAGGACCAGCACCGGGAGGAGGGGCAGGTACGGGCTTTTGGCGCGCCACGTCAGCAGCGCGGCCACGAGCGCCGTGATCAGTGCGCTGAGGAAGGGAACAATGAGTACGCCGCCGGCAGTTCCCACCGGCACGCCCACGGTGAGCATGTCCTTCCAGGCGAAGACAACGCCCAGCAGCAGGGTCCGCAGCGAGTCAAGGGTGGGGACGAACCCGGCGATGGCGGCGTCCGGCACTGCCAGCAGGGTCCCGAAGACCAGGTACGCGGCGAGGGCCAGTGCGGTGGTGATCAGCAGGCCCAGGCGCAGGTGCGCATTGGCCGCCCCGATGGCCAGGCCCAGGATGATGCCGCCGAAACCCGAGAGAAGGTAGTACGGGTCTCCGCCGAAGCTCAGGCCGAAGCCGAGCAGGCCCAGGCCCAGCAGGACCACCAGGGCTCCGGCGTCGAGCAGGAAGTGCCACAGCGGCTGGCCGTCCGCGAACGCCGACTCTTGATTGGCAGCCTTGCGGCGGGTGCGGGTTGGGGGAATTTGCGTCTGCGGGGAGCGGCCCGGCGTGGTGCTCATGCGGCCGCCTTTCGGAGCACGATGGCGAGGTCGGCCAGGTCGCCGAGCGTGAGGACAGTAAGGTCTGCGATGTTGGCGCGGGTGGGGGCCGCGCCGGCTTCCACCCTGACGGCCAGGCTGCGGACGCCGGGCGGGACGGAGGCGGCGGCAGAGCGCAGCTGGGTTGCCGTCACGTTGCTGCCCACCACGAAGAAGACCACGGAGGCGTTGGGGACGGTGTCAGCCAGGGTCCGGGCGAGGTCGACGGCGGTGCGGCGCATCGGGGTGCCCACGATCCGGGTCATGTCATCGAGCATGTTCCGGCCGGTTTCGCAGCGCAGGGGCCCCTTTTGGGTCAGGACATCCAGTTCCCGCTGTTCGCGGATGGCCTGCCGGCCGATGGAGGCAGCCACGGAGATGGCCATCTCGAACTCGGTTTCGGAGGCGTATTCCTCGGTGTTGATGGACAACGAGATGGCCAGGTGGGCACGGCGGGTTTCCTCGAACTGGCGGACCATGAGTTTGTTGGTACGGGCCGTGGTTTTCCAGTGGATGTGCCTGCGGTCATCGCCCGGCACGTAGTCGCGCAGCGCATGGAAGGAGACATCGGCGCTGGAGAGTTCGGTGGTGGGCATGCCCTCGAGGTCGCGGATGAAGCCTGCAGCGGAGCCGGCCAAGGCCACGGTCCGCGGGTGGACGAAGAGGTCCTCCGGTTCGGTCCAGAGGACCTGGCGCCGCAGCAGGTGCAGCGGGTCCGCCCGCACGGAGCGGACGGGTCCCACCACGATGACGGCGCGCCGGGCGGTGGGGATGGTGAACAGGTCTTCGTGGACCTGGCCGGGCTTCATCCGGGGCAGGTGGAACACGGCCGTGGTGCTGCCCACCGGGAGTTCCAGCGCGGCCGGCAGGAGCGGACGTGCGGAGCTGTTGGAGACGGCAATGCTGCCGACGGCGCTGTCCCCCACCGCGACCCTCGTGCGGGCCAGGTCCAGGACCACCCCATAGGAGGACCTGCCCAGGATGAAGGCAACGGCGATCACGAACATGGTGAAGGCGGCAATGGCCGCTGCCGTGGCTTCCTGCCAGCCGAACGCCTGGCCGGTGATCCACAGCAGGATGGCGGCGGCAAGGACTGACCAGCCCAAAATGCTGACCACGGACAGCACCGGCCACGCATACTTCAGCCAGTTGCGGCGGACAGCACGCCACGCGGGTGTCAGGGCTTGGAGGGCGGTGCTGCTGGCTTCCGACCACACCGTTGCAGGGTGCAGCCGGGTGGGGCGGCCGTTGCGGTGAAAAAGTTGCTGGAGACGCTCCGCGAGCCGGGTCAACGGGGTTCCGCTGGACGTGCCGTCGGACATAGGGGTGTGCCTTCGTTGTTGCGCTGGAATGGAATGGCGGGTGCAGCAGCTTTCGGCTGCCGCCAGGCGGCTCAGGCGTTGGTGCGCTGCTGCGGGGCGGCGACGTCGGCCAGGATCCGGGTGAGCACGGCCTCGGCGGTGGCGCCGGAGAACTCTGCCTCGGGGTCCATCACGAACCGGTGGGTCCACACCACCGGCGCCAGTTCCTTGATGTCGTCCGGCAGGACAAAGTTCCGGCCCTGCGAGGCAGCCCAGACCTTCGCGGCCCGCACCATGGCCAGGGCACCACGGACGGAAACCCCCAGCCGGGTTTCCGGGGCGCTGCGGGTTTCCTCGCACAGCCTGGAAATGTACTCCAGCACCGCGGTGTCCACGTGTGCCGTTGCGGCGAGGTCTGCCATGTCCGCCACTGCTTGCGTGGTGATGACGGCGGACAGTTCCTGGGAGCGGTCCTTCAGGTTGCTGCCGCCCAGGAGCCTGACGGTGGAGGCATGGTCCGGGTAGCCGATGGAGGTCTTGATCAGGAAGCGGTCCAGCTGGGCCTCGGGAAGGCGGTAGGTACCGGCCTGCTCGATCGGGTTCTGGGTGGCCATCACCATGAACGGCCGGCCTGCGGAATACGTGACGCCGTCCACGGTGACGCGGGATTCCTCCATGACCTCCAGCAGCGCTGACTGGGTCTTGGGCGAGGCCCGGTTGATTTCGTCGGCCAGGACGATGTTGTTGAAGATCGGCCCCTTGTGGAACTCGAACTTCTGGGTCTTCTGGTCGTAGATGGTCACGCCGGTGACGTCGGACGGCAGCAGGTCCGGCGTGAACTGGATGCGGTTGTTGGAGCCCTGCACGGTGGCGGCCAATGCCCGGGCAAGGGAGGTCTTGCCCGTGCCCGGGGCGTCCTCGAACAGGACGTGGCCCTCGGCCAGCATGGCGGTGAAGGTCAGCCTGATGACGTGTTCCTTGCCCAGCACCGCCTGCCCTACGTTGGCAACCAGCTTTTCGAATGTGTCGGCAAACCACTCGGCCTGCTCAATGGTCATGGTCATGAAGGGTCCTTTTTCGAAGATGGTAGAGACATGTCCGGACAGTGCCCGGGCGGTTCAGTGCTTGGGCATCCCGGCAGGCGGGTTCCCGGGGTGGTTGGTCGTGTCGCTGCGGACGTAGTTCCCGGAGGCGGCACCACTCGTGAGGTGATACCAAATGCCCGACGGGTTCTCGCTCGTCTTGTACCAGACCACATAGAAGTCCGAATTGGCGGGCTGGTTGGCCGGCATCCACTTGCCACCGCCCACGCAGTCGGACGGGTTGCCGGCACGGAAACTGTCCGTACCATAGCCGGGCTCCGTACAGCTCCGAACCGGGGTCGCGGTAATGCTCCAGGACGTGGGTACCGGAGGCGGTGGTTCCGAGCCGCTGCGGGATGTGTCGCTGCCAATCCGGCCTGGCTGTCCCGCACTGATGGCACGTACCTCAAGCTTGTGGGTCTCGCTGTAGCCAACACTCTTCGAGAAGCTCCGTTGTTGGGTGTCCTGCCAAGGGCCGTTGTCCAGGCTGTACTGGTACCCGGTCACGGCCCGGCCGTTGCCGCTTGGCTGGTTCCAGGTCCAGGACACCGTCTTGTCGCCGACGCCGCTGCTGTTGCTGCCGTTTACCGTCGGGGCAAAAGCAAGGCCATAAGGGTTGACTGCGTTGGAGGGTGCGCTTGCGTCGCCGGCTGTGGTGCTGCGGGACGACACGGCCCACACCACCACCGAAGTTTGCGTGCCGTTGGGAGCCGCGACCACACCGCCACCGGCGGGGATGCTGCCTGAGCCACCTCCCGACGTCAGGCTGTAACGGTAGGCGATCTCAGTCTGTGATGAGCCGTTGCGCTGGGCATCGGTCAATTGCGTGAACCGAACATCGATCTTGCCGCCGTTGGCATTGGTATCCACAAGGGTGGCCGTGGGCGCTCCCACTGTTCCGGGCTTACCCACTGCGCGCGTGGCTGCTGACGGCGCGCTGGTGGCGCTGGTGCCGGCCTTGTTTGTTGCCGACACGGTGAAGGTGTAGCTGGACTCGGAGTTGTCCACTGTTACGTTCTGCGAAGTGGCGGCAACCTGCTGGGTTGCGATGGCGGCACCGCCACGAAGGGTGGTCAGGGTGTAGGCCGAAACTGGATCACCGTTGTTGTTCGGGGCCGACCACACGACCCTCAGCTGGCTCTGCGATCCAACGGGAGTTGCCTGTGCCACGCTCGGCGCCGCCGGAGTTGCGGGTACACCGGCCGGGACTTCAGCTGCCGAGTACGGACTCCACTCGGACGGGTCCTTGGCGTCGTTGCGGGCCAGGACCCGGACCTTGTAGGACACACCATTCTGGAGGCCCTTCCACACGTAGCTGACGGACGTCAGCCCCTGGATCTGGGCATTCTGGCCTGCAGGTGCCGGTGAGATTTCCAGGTCGTAGGACTTCACCGGGGAACCCTTGCTCGCCGGCGCGGCCCAGTTGACCGCCAACTGCTTATCGCCGAACTTCAGCGAGGGCGCCAGCGGAGTATCCGGCTTGACGTCCGGCCGGACATCGGCGGACGCCGGGGACCGGTCGGAATCGCCGAATTCGTTGGTGGCCGTCACCTGGAAGTGGTAGGTGGTGTTGTTGGTCAGGCCGTTCAGGGTGCACGTGTTGGCCGGGCATTCCTGCCGGAACCCGCCCTCGCCGAACACCGTGTACCTGGTGATGGGCGAACCCCGGTCGGCCGGCGCGGACCAGGTGAGCAGCGCCGTCTGGTCGCCCACGCTCTGTGCCTGGGGTGTGGTGGGTGCTGCCGGCTTGTCCTTGACGGTGAGCCGGACACGCGCGGTGGCGTGCCGGGACGCATCCGCCGTCTTGTCCTCCACGGTGTAGGCCACCACCATGGTTCCGGTGAAGCCGGGCGCCGGCGTGACGGTCACCGAGTCACCATTGACGCCCACGTTGCCGCTGCCCGTTTCGGTATTGGCGGCGATGATCTTCAGCGGTGTTTCCGGGAAGGGGTTCCCGTCGTTGGCCAGCACATTGATGGTCACCGGCTTGCCGGCGGCGGCATTGTCCTGCACGTCGTCGTTGGCCACCGGCTTGGGCCGGTTGGAGGCGGTCACCGCGAGCTGGTAGGTGGCCGTCGCCTCGAGCCCGCGGGGATCGGTTGCCGTGACCTGCACGGCCGCGCGGGTTCCGGTTGCCGTCGAATCGGCCGCTGAAACCTTCAGCGTCTTGCCTTCGATGCGTGCATTGAACCCGCCGGGAGAACCGCCCACCAGTTCGTACTTCATCTTCTCGACGTCGTCCTGGTCAGGATCGGAGGTGAGCTTGCCCAGGTCCGTGCCCGCGGAATCACCCTTGGGAACATCCACGTTGGCGCCAAGCAGTTCCGGCGGGTTGTTCTTGTTCGGGTCCGGCAGGACCTTGGTGCGGATACTGAGGGTGGACTTCAGGCCGGCAGGATCATCCGGTCCGGTGCCATCGGTCACCTCGAAGGTCAGCGAGCCGGGACCCACATAGTCCGCACCTGCAGCGTATTTCAGGCCGGCGCCGTCGCGCGTCACCGGATCGCCGCCGTCGGCCCCAATAAGCTTGATCCGGTCCGCCTGGGTCAGCCTGGGCGACCGTCCGTCCCGTACCTTGACCCATTCCTTCAGATCAACGTCGACGGACTGCCCGGCCACCACCTCAATGACCTCGTCCTTGGCCAGGGTGGGCACCTGCTGGCCCAGGCCGGGCACCCAGATGATGGCCGTGGACTGCTGGCCGTCCACGTCTTCCACGGTGTACGGAATGAGCTGGGGCTGCTCGGTGAGGTCCACCAGGACATTGCCGCTGCCGCCGGGCCGCGCCGTGGTGGCTTCCGTGCTGATCTTCAGGTTCTCGCCCACACCGTCGGGGTCCTCGTCATTTTTGAGGACAGGAACGTCGACGGCGGTCTTCCCCATGGCCTGGGCGGACGTCACCCGGTCATCACGGGCAATCGGTGCCTTCAGCGGCACGTCGTTATCGACCACCAGGCGGATGGTGGCCTGGGCGGCAGCGTCCCGGTCGTCGGCGATGGTGTAGCGCACATTGACGGTTCCGGCCTCGTTGGGGGCCAGGAGGATGATGCGTCCGCTGTTCTTGCTGACGGTGGCCTGCAGGGCCGGGTCGGCCTCGATGCCGTCGGTCAGGATGCGGATGCGGTCGCCGTCGGGATCGGTGTCGTTGGCGGTGGCGTCGACGGCGATCTGCCGGCCCGGGCGCACCCGGACCTCGTCGTCCACCGGGGTGGGCTTTTGGTTCATGTCACCGCGGGGCGCGATGCCGACGGTCACGGTTCCCGTATTCACGGCGCCCTGGCGGTCCACCACCTTGTAGCGGAACGTATCGGTACCGGCACCGTCCCCTGCAGCCGTGAAGTCGATGAAGTTGCTGCCCACGGTGGCAGTTCCCATGGCAGGGGTGCTGTCGATGCCGGTCAGCTGCACGGAGTCGCCATCGGGATCGATGCCGTCCAGGGAAACCGGGATCCGGACGGTGCCCGCAGCCACCACGCGGGCAGTGAGGTTCCGCGGCTGCGGCCGGGAGTTCTCCGCGCCTTCGAGCGGAAGGATGTGGATGGTCACGGCGGCGGCGCTCTTCTGGCCCTGCGGATCCATCGCGTTGTAGATGGCGCGCACTGTCTTGGGCTGGCTGCCCGCGATGAAACGGAGCGTGTTTTCGGAGACGAAGCTCTTGCCGTCGGCCGGGTCAACCGACTGCGGCAGGACGGGGTCCACGGTCAGTTCCTGCCCCTGCGGGTGGGTGTCGTTGTCCAGGACGGGGATGGTGACCACATCATTGGCGCGGACATTCACTTCGTCCGGCTTGGGCTGCGGGGCTTCCACCACGGCGGGTGCGGGGACGGGCACCACGGAAACACTGCCCGTGGCCGACTTCTTCCCGTTTGACATGGTGTATTCGAACAGGATGGGGTCCTTGGTCCCCAGGATGTCCGTGATCCGCAGGACGCTGTGGTTGATCACGCTGACGGATACTGTCGCATTGTCCGGGAGTTTCACGGACTGCAGCACCAGGACACCGCCGGAGGGGTCGGAGTCGTTGGCCAGGGGGTCCAGCAGCACGCTTCCGCCGGCGGGCATCAGGGCTACGTCATGGACGGCCACGGGGTCGCCCCCGTCGTTGCCTGATTCCACGTCCACCCGGATGAGGCCCTGGCTGCTTTGCGGGCCGTTGCTGGCGATGTAGGTCAGGTAGACCGGGCCGGGGGTGCTGCTGCGGAAAGTGAACGTGCCGCCGTCGGTGACGGGGCCAAGTTCGGCAGGGCCGCTGGCTTCCACCTGGGCCAGGCGGAGGGCACCACCGTTGGGGTCGACGTCGTTCTTCAACGGGGAGATGACCAGGTCCTGGCCCACTACGGCGGTGACGTGGTCGGCGTTGACCACGGGTGCCAGTGCCCCGGGCGGCTGGACGTTGACCACCACCTTGCCCGTGACGGTGGCGCGGCCGTCCCAGATGGTGACCTGGACGTTTTTCTTGCCGGCGGTGGCGCCGGAATCCTGGAAGGTGAGCAGCCCGTCGCGCCGGACTTTGACCTGGTCCTGGTCGTTGTCGGCCTTGGCGTCCAGCAGGACCATGTCGTCGCCGTCGGGGTCGATCCAGTCGGTGAGGATGTTCTGGCTGACGGTCTTGCCCTGTTCCACCAGCATGGTGGTGTCTTCTCCGCGCTTGAACTTGGGCGGTTTGTTTTCGTCGGGTCCCACCACGCTGAGCATGACCTGGCCGGTGGCGGACAGGCCGCGGCCGTCCGAGGCACTGTAGTTGAAGGTTTCCGTGCCCGGCTTGGCGTCTGCGGGGACGGTGATCTGGAAGGCGGTGCCGCCGTAGATGCTTTCCAGCGTGCCCGCTTTGGGTCCGGCGTCCCCCACCGCTGCGGTGAGCACGTCGCCGTCGGGGTCGCTGTCGTTGTCCAGGACGCTGAGGACGGTGGTACGGCCCGGCCGGACTCCGACGGCGTCGGGCTTGGTTTCCGGCGGACGGTTCGGTTTAGTGCGGTCCGGCAGGATGTTGATGGTGTTGTTGTCTGCCGATTCCTGGTCCTGGTCGTCGGACTGGTTCTTGGGTGGGATCACGTCGTCCCAGTTGTTCACCAGCTGCATGTTCTGGTTCACCAACCACACATTGCCCGAGTTCACATCATTGAGGACCACCAGCTCCCGGTTCACACGGAAAACATACGACGGCGACGCACTCGCCTTGGGCACGTCCACCTTCTTATCGTCACCATCATTGGTGCAATCGCGGACGTACTTGTTCGCACCCGACCACGCCGCATGCACGCACCCACCCAACTGCACCGGTGCAGCCGGGACGCCCTCGCCGTCGAACGACACCGTCTTCGCCGTACCCCCGTCCAGCGGCTGCTTCACCAACGCCTTCCTGGTGGCCACTGCCACAACATCACTGCCCGGCCCGGCCTGCTGCAGCTTCGCATCCCGCGCGTTCTCCAGCGCCAGCCGCTTACCACCGGGCAAAAACAGGTTCCCGGCAGCAGCGTCCAGCACCACCGGCTGGTCCCCCACCACCGTCATCTGCAAATTCCCGGCGCCCTTAAGGCCATCCCAGGCAGTGGACTCCGACGACGTCACCTCACCGTTGGCATCCACCCCCGTCACTGTCACCGTTCCGGTCTTGGGATCGGCGGAATAGATCCGGTCATCAGAACCAACCGTCGAGACGGTGCCCTCAGAGCCGACCATGACAGGTTCCGAGGCTTCCTTATCAAAGCTGTTCACGGTGGACGGCGACACCGCCCACACCTTCCCCGACGCAGCATCCGTCACCGAAATCGTCCGCGCCCCAAAACTGACATCAGCCGCCCCCGGCAACTGCTTATCCCCACCCAAGCGCATATTCGCCGGCGACACCTGGTTCAACGTCGAACCAGTCTCATCATCAACAAACACCTCACCGGCATGCTGCAACACATCAAAGGTCGTCGACGCCGGCGTCACAGCGCCATCGAGCACGCGGGAAGGGTAGTTGAGCCGGCCCACGGCGTTCTTGGTCTTGGACACCACCCACACGCCGCCATCGTTCAACTCCACCTCAGTGGTCTTGAACCCCGGATACAACACTGCACCTGTCACCAGAACCGCCACCACAGCACCAAACGGAGTGCCGGAGACCAGTTTCCTATGTCGCCTTTTCAGCCCAAGCTTCCCCAGCAGTGATGTCACAGCGATGTTTCCCCTGTTATAGCGCTGCCGCGTGGCAGCATCGCAGGCGGAGCAAAACTGCCCCACCCTTTTACTTTGATGGCACCCGTGATGCAGGGGTGACCGAGACCTGGCGGAGGGCCGCAATGGACGGGCCCTGAGGGAACAATGCCGCCGTTTCCCTGCCGGCCACTTTACCCATGCCCCTCAATGGCCGCGATGGGGAGGCCTCCCCGCCCAGGGCTTCGGCATCAGTGAACGAACCGACTATAGCGCGATTAACCACCGAATGGACAAACTCTTTTGCTCACCCGCTGCAGGGAAGCAAAAGTGCCCGTCAGTCCAGGACCAGGCCCTTGCCCCGGCCGCGGGTGAGGCGGACGGGGTTGATCTCGCCAAAGCCGCGCACGTTTTCCGGTTCCTGGGGGATCAGGACGAACCGCTCGTCGTGTTCCAGGGCGGAGGCGGTCATGGAGTCCACCAGCACCGTGCCCGGGTCCGCGAGGGTGGTCAGGCGTGCCGCGAGGTTGACCGTGGGCCCGTAGATGTCGCCGAGTCGGGAGAGGATCCTCCCCCACACCATGGCCACCCGGGCTTCGGGAAGGATCTCGTCTTCGGTGAAGGCTTCGGCGAGCGCCAGGGAGATCTCGGCCCCGGCGGCCGGAGTTTCGGCGATGTAAAGGACTTCATCGCCGACCGTCTTGACCAGCCTGCCGCCGCCCACGGAGATGATCTCGGCGCACTTGTTTTCAAAGCGCTGGACCAGCCGGGCGAGCGTCTTTTCGTTCATCCGGCGGGACAGGCTGGTGTAGGAGACCAGGTCCGCGAAACCCACTGCGCGGGCAAGGGGCAGGGGCGCGTCATCCTCGTCGCCTTCGCGGCCCTCCTCACTGGCCTGCAGCCCGGCTTCGGCGCGGACCGCGAGCCGCTGGACACCGGCGTTGAGCTGGCGGCGCCAGGAGTAGACCAGCACTTCTTCGAGCGCATCCACCAGCGCGGGAAGTTCGTTGACCAGGCGCTTGCGGGCCACGGCATCCGTAACGCCCTGCTCGTGGACCATGTCCTCCACCAGCGCTTCGATCTGCCAGACCACCATGCGGTCGGTCATTTGCCCGATGGAACGCGTGACCGAGATGGCTGCTTCTTCCGTGAGCTTCCCGGCACGGACCAGGTCCACCACGGTGGACAGGGCCGCCTGGTCGCGTTCGGTGAAGGCGACATCCTCGTCGCCGAAGTTGGGGAAACCCAGGGCGCGCCATAGTTTGCGGGCTGAAAGCAGTGAGAGGCCGGCACCGGCGGCAACTTCACGACGGCGGAGCTTGCGTTCCCCACCCAGCAGGCGGGCTTCAAGCGCCTTCATGGCAAGGCGTTCCGCGGACATGGCGCCTGTTGGCGGATGCCGCTCGACGGCGGGCTTCTCCGCGGGAGGGCCGGTTTCGGCTTCCGGCTGGGCGGCGTCGTAGTCGCCGGAAGAAGGCTCGAAGGCGGTGGTTCCGGTTGGGATGCGCTCGACGCGTTCCTGCTGGGCCTCATCGGTCATCCCGTCCACCTTCTCTCATGTCCTCCGGAAAAGCACCGGCGGGGTAATGCGTCGCGCCACCCGGCTGGGCCCCGCTCTCGTCCGGCAGTTCCCCGATGGCGTCGAGGATAAAGTCGCGGAACCTGGCAACCTCGGGCACGTCGCGAAAGGTCACCATGCCTTGGTGCCCGGTTTCCAAGGATATATTCCCTGAGCGCACCAGTCGCTGCAGCAGCGATTCGTGGACCGTGAGGTTACGCACTGACACCAGGTTGACCTGCTGGTCCCGCCGGTTCAACAGACCATACCGGGCCACCATCCGCTGGCTGGTCAGGGTGTAGCGGGTGCCCTGCCAGCGCAGCAGGCGGGGCAGGCAGTAGCCCAGCCAGACAGCTGCGGCCGCGAGGACGCACGCGGTCACGAGCCAGGGCGTCCATTGGCGGCCAAGGGCAGGCGCCACGCGGGCCGCGCCGCCCCGGAGGATCCAGGCACTGGCGAAGGCGGCAAACGCCGGCGCCAGGACAAAGGCCACGGCGGCCCCGGCGAGCTTCCGCGGCTGCGGACGGGTAGTGACGATCACCTGCTCCCCTGGAACGAGGGTTCTACGCATAACCACCCTGGTTTGGTGCGTCCGGCGATGTCCAGGGCCGCAGGTGCACCACGTCACCGGCAGTCACCACGTGCTCGCGCGAGTCGCGGTCCACCACCAGCAGGGAGCCGTAGTCATCCAGCCGGGACGCATGGCCAATGATTTCGTGGTCGCCGGGCAACTGGGCGCGCACCTGCTTTCCCAAGGTGACCATCACGGCCTCAACCCTTTTGTGCAGCGATGGTCCGCCGGCCATCCCTGCCGTGGGGTCGCCGTCGGCATTGCAGAAACTGCGGTACAGGACGGCGAAGTGGGACAGGTAGCTTTTCAGCAGGGCGGTGCGGTCCGTGGTGGTGGCACCTTCGATGGCCACGGAGGTGGCGGTGGGAACTGGAAGTTCATCTTCGCGCAGGGTGACGTTCAGCCCGGTGCCCAGGATGACCGGGGGAACGTTGCCATCCACCATGGGCCCGAGCTGGGCGAGGATGCCGGCGATCTTCCTGCCGCGCACCAGGACGTCGTTGGGCCATTTGAGTTCGGCCGGGAGGCCCGCCGTGTCCAGGAGGGTTTGGCGCAGGGCCAGGGCTGCGATGAGGGACAGCCAGGAGTAGCTCTGGGTAGGAAGGGGCCTGCCGTCCGCGTTGACCGGACGCAGTACCACGGAGACAGACACCGAGCTCAGCGGCGGCGCCTCCCAGTGCCTGTCCAGCCGTCCCCTTGCAGCGGTCTGGTACTCCGCGGTCAGGACGGAGAGATCCGGCCAGGCCGCAGGTTCCACGGTGACGCCCCGCAGGAGGTCGGCGTTGGTGGAGCCGGTGGAGTCCACGACATCGATCCGGGGTATCCCCGTGGCTGAGAGGAAACGCTGGTCGGCCAGGTCCGATCGGTTCAGGGGGATACCCGGTGCGTGTGCGTCATCCATAGCTAGATCCTACCGAGCCGGGCGGGGTCCCACCCAGCCAACTGCAGTCCTGGAACCGACCGTCCGGGGGGCGGCGAGAAGGCCCGCTAGAGGAAGATGTCCGGGACCAGCCGGTCTTCGGGCGCCCCCAGGCTGTAGGGGCGGAAGTCCGTCACGCCCGCGGCGGCGAGGACTTGCTCATCCGTGTAGAAGTTGCCCGACGGCGGCGCGCCCGCCCCGAGGTTGCTTCCGGTCAGGACGGCGTGGGCGGCGTCGGCCATGATCTGCGGGCCGCGGGCGGCCAGCACCATGGTTTCGCCGTGGGGCATGTTGCGGATGGCCGCCGTGTCGATCAGCGTGCACGGCCACAGCGAGTTGACCCTGATCCCGTCCGCCTCCAGTTCCTCTGCCAGGCCCAGGGTGGTCAGGCTCATCCCGTACTTGGCCATGGTGTAGGCAAGGTGCTTTCCCGCCCAGGAGGGGTCGAGGTTCAGCGGCGGCGAAAGCGTCAGGATCTGCCCCTGTCCAGAAGAGCGGAGCGCCGGCAGCGCCAACTTGGAAAGCAGGAAGGTGCCTCGAACGTTGATGTCCTGCATGAGGTCGTACTTCTTCATGTCCACGGCATCCGTGGTGGAGAGGTCGATGGCGGAGGCGTTGTTGATGACGACGTCGATGCCGCCGAACCGTTCCACGGCTGCGGCCACGGCACCGGCCACGTCTTCATCCCGGCGCACGTCGCCCACCAGGGGCAGCGCCTGGCCGCCTGCCTTCACGAGTTCCTCCGCCGCGGTGAACACGGTGCCCGCCAGCTTGGGGTGCGGCTCCCCCGTCTTGGCAAGGAGCACGATGTTGGCGCCGTCCCGGGCCGCCCTCAGCGCGATGGCCAGGCCGATCCCGCGGCTTCCGCCGGACAGCAGGATGGTCCGGCCCGCCAAGGAACCTGCTGCCCGGTAGGGGCTTTCGGAGGCATGCAAAGCATCGTTGCTTGAAGTCATGGGAACACTGTAACCCAACTAAGTTACTCGCGAGTAACATTGCGAAGGGGGTGCAGGAAACGCAGAAAATTGTAGGTTCCCTACAGCTGTTGGCGCCCAAACCGTCACTAGACTTGCCAGCAGGGTTGGTCTTTTGTGTGGATGCTACTTAACGCTCCGGACAACACGGGCCGCCAGCCGACAGAACTGACCTGCTACAGAGCCGGAGACACTTGATGAGCCACGATCTGACAACGACAGCGGGAAAGATTGCCGATTTCCGCGACCGCCAGGCGCGCGCCGAACAGCCATCCGGCCCCGAAGCCATCGAAAAGCAGCATGCCCGCGGCAAGAACACGGCCCGCGAGCGCATCGCCCTGCTGCTGGACGAGGACTCATTTGTTGAGTTCGACGCCCTGGCCGTCCACCGCTCCACCGCGTTCGGCATGGAAAAGAAGAAGCCGCTGGGCGACGGCCTGGTCTCCGGCTACGGCACCGTGGACGGCCGCTTGGTGGCGGTCTACAGCCAGGACTTCACCGTCTACGGCGGATCGCTGAGCCAGGTCAACGGCGAAAAGATCGTCAAGGTCCAGGAGTTCGCGCTCCGCAACGGCTGCCCCGTCGTCGGCATCCTGGACGGCGGCGGCGCCCGCATCCAGGAAGGCGTGGCCTCCCTGGCCATGTTCGCTGACATCTTCCGCAACAACGTCCACGCCAGCGGCGTGGTGCCGCAGATCTCGCTCATCATGGGCCCGTCCGCAGGCGGCGCCGCCTACTCCCCCGCGCTCACCGACTACGTGGTGATGGTGGACAAGACCTCGCACATGTTCATCACCGGCCCGGACGTCATCAAGACCGTCACCGGCGAGGACGTGGACATGGAAACCCTCGGCGGCGCGCGGCAGCACAACGCCACCACCGGGACGTCCACCTACCTGGCCTCGGACGAAACCGATGCCATCGAGTTCGTGCGCGAACTGCTGGATTTCCTGCCGTCCAACAACCTGTCCGAGGCACCCGTCCTGGGACACCAGCAGGAGCTGGAGATCGACGACGACGACCTCGCCCTGGACGCGCTGGTTCCGGACTCAGCCAACCAGCCCTACGACATGCGCGCCGTGGTGGAGCAAATCGTGGACGACGGGCACTTCCTGGAAATGCAGGCCCTGTACGCCCCCAACGTGATGATCGGCTACGGCCGGGTGGAGGGCCACACTGTCGGCATCGTGGCCAACCAGCCCCTCCAGTTCGCCGGCACCCTGGATATCGCCGCATCAGAAAAGGCAGCCCGCTTCGTGCGCCACTGCGACGCCTTCAACATCCCCATCATCACCCTGGTGGATGTTCCCGGCTTCCTTCCCGGCAAGGACCAGGAGTTCCAGGGCATCATCCGCCGCGGCGCCAAGCTTCTGTACGCCTACGCCGAGGCCACCGTCCCCAAACTCACCGTCATCACCCGCAAGGCCTACGGCGGCGCCTACATCGTCATGGGCTCCAAGAAGCTCGGCGCCGACCTGAACCTGGCCTGGCCCACGGCGCAGATCGGCGTGATGGGTGCCCAGGGTGCTGTCAACATCCTCTACCGCCGCGACCTCGCAGCCGTCGCCGAGGACGGCGGCAACGTCGAGGCCCGCCGCGCCCAGGTGATCCAGCAGTACGAGGAAGAACTCCTCAACCCCTACCAGGCCGCCGAACTGGGCTACGTGGACGCCGTCATCGCCCCCTCGGACACCCGCATCCAGATCATCAAGGGCCTGCGCGCGCTGCGTGACAAGCGCGCCAGCCTCCCCGCCAAGAAGCATGGGAACATCCCGCTGTGACCTCCACCCCAGGGGCGCCTGAGCCCGACGAAACCCCGGACAGCGCGCAAGCATCCGCTGCTCCCCTGCTCTCTGTTGTCAAAGGACAGCCGAGCGCCGAGGAGCTGGCCGCACTGACCGCCGTCGTGCTTTCCCTCAGCGGGGAAAGCCCGGCACCCGCCAGGACCGCCAGCGTGCGGCACTGGGTCCGCAGGCAGCAACTGCGGCTCGCCCCCACGCCCGGCCCGGGAGCGTGGAAACGCAGCCACGGCTGACGCCGCTCACTGCCCCGTCGCGTGGCCGGGTAGTCTCGGGGTGTGACTACAGACACCTCCCCCGCCGCGCGCCCGCACACCCGGATCGACGCCGTCGCGGACACCTACACTGACACCCTGATCAGGCTCAACCCGACCTTCGCCACCACCCTTGGCCTGCCGGGACACGAGACGGAATACCAGGACTTCTCCCCTGCCGGCATCGCCGGTTTCGCCGAGGCAGCCCGGGAAGCCCTCATGGCACTGGAGGGCCTGGAGCCTGAGGACGACGTGGACGCCGTCACCCTGGACGCCATGCAGGAGCGGCTGGGCCTGCAGCTGCTGATCCACGCCTCCGGCTGGGAATACGCGGAGCTGAACAACATCGCCTCCCCGGCCCAGGACATCCGCGCCATCTTCGACCTCATGCCCACCGACACCGAACAGGACTGGGAGCACATCGCCGGGCGCGCCCACAATGTGCCGGCTGCCATCAGCGGCTACACCGAGTCACTGCGCCTGGCCAAGGACGCCGGCAAAGTGGCCGCTGCCCGCCAGGTGCGGATCGTCATCGAACAGGTGGCCAAGTACGCCGCCGCGGACGGTTTCTTCGCCAACCTGGCGGCGGATGCCTCCACCTCCGCCGGGCCATTGCCGGCGGCGCTGCAGGAAAAGCTCGACGCCGGCGCTGACGCCGCCCGCCGCGCCTACACCGGCCTGGCGGAATTCCTGCGCACCGAGCTGCTCCCCGCGGCACCCGAAAAGGACGCGGTGGGCAGGGCCCGCTACGCACTGGCCTCCCGCTCCTTCCTGGGTGCAGAGGTGGACCTGGAGGAAACCTACGCGTGGGGCGTCCGGGAGCTGGACCGCCTCATCGCGGAGCAGGAACAGGTGGCGGCCACCATCAAGGCGGGCGCCACCATTGCCGAAGCGAAGGACATCCTCAACAACGATCCGGCACGGCAGTTGAAGGGCACCGATGCGCTCCGGGAATGGATGCAGCGCCTCTCCGACAAGGCCGTGGCCGAACTCGCCGGGATCCACTTCGACATCCCCGATGTAATGAAGAAACTGGAGTGCCGGATCGCCCCCACCGACGAGGGCGGCATCTACTACACCGGCCCGTCCGACGATTTCAGCCGCCCCGGCCGCATGTGGTGGTCCGTCCCCGCCGGCGAGGATACCTTCACCACCTGGGCGGAAACCACCACTGTGTACCACGAGGGCGTTCCGGGCCACCACCTCCAGGTGGCCACCGCAACCTACCGGCGCGAGCTGCTCAACAAGTGGCGCCGGAACGTCTGCTGGACCTCCGGCCACGGCGAAGGCTGGGCCCTCTACGCCGAAAAACTCATGCAGGAACTGGGCTACCTGAACGATCCCGGCGACCACATGGGCATGCTGGACATGCAGCGCATGCGGGCGGCCCGGGTGGTCTTCGATATCGGCGTGCACCTGGAACTCGAGATGCCCGAACGCTGGGGAACCGGCACCTGGACCGCCGACAAGGGATACAGCTTCCTCAAGGAGAACCTCCCCATCAGCGAAGGCCAGCTCAACTTCGAGTTCACCCGCTACCTTGGCTGGCCGGGCCAGGCTCCCTCCTACAAGGTGGGCCAGCGCCTCTGGGAACAAATCCGTGCGGAACTCGAAGCACGGCCCGGGTTCAACCTCAGGGAGTTCCACACCAAGGCCCTCAACATCGGCTCTGTCGGACTCGATACCCTGCGCCGGGCACTCCTCACCTAGCCGGCCCATCCTCCTGGCGGATCCCTGGCGGGTGGACCGTGCCCACGGCAGTTGGTGGACAGCGCGCACAGCAATCAATAAGCTTGCTTACTAAATTGCTGTGGTGCGCATTGCCGAATGAGCAGGGAGACGATGTTGACGAACCTCCAAGGGACGCCGGCCGAGACAGGGGTGCGTGGCGAACTGCGCCAGGACACGTCCGTGGGTGCCAAGGACCTCACCAGATGGGACACCCGGACAGGCCGGCGCCTGGTGGGAGTGGTCCACCGCATCAGCCAGGTACTGGGCCCGCACGGCGCGTTGATCCTCACCCTGCTGGTGGGGGCCGTCATTTCCGCGGTATTGACCGCTGCCTTCAGCGAAGTCTATGAAGCGGTAGTGGCCGCCGATGGGGTGGCGGGACTCGACCATCCGGTCCTGGCGGCCAGCAAGGACCTCCGCACCCCCACGCTTGACGTGGTCGTCACGGCCTTCACGGACGTTGGCGGGACCATCGGCATGCCGGTCCTGGCCGTTGCCATCATGGCGGGCCTGGCTCTCCGGCGCCGCTCCTGGACCCCGGTCATCCTGATCGTCACCGCCGGTCTGGGTTCGCTGCTGATGACCATCGCCGGCAAGCGCCTCGTGGGACGCACCCGGCCGGACCTCAGCGATGCGGTGCCGCCCTACGAGCACTCGGCATCGTTTCCGAGTGGACACTCGCTTAACGCCGTGGTGATCGCCGGCATCGTGGCTTACCTCATCATCCTGCGGCTCCACTCGAACCGCGCCCGCATCCTCACGGCGGCGGCAGCAGCCCTCTTCGCTGTGGCGATTGGCCTGAGCAGGATCTTCCTGGGACACCACTGGCTCACGGACGTCCTGGCCGCATGGGCGCTTGGCGCGGCCTGGCTGGCACTGGTGATCACCGCGCACCGGCTCTACCTAACGGTCCGGAAGCACCATGAAACACGAGATGTTAAGCACACCCCTGCCGGGAATAAGTAACAAATGCCGTCATGGGCCCTGATTCTCCGGGCTTTTCACGCTCCGGAGTGCATTATGGCCGCGTAATATTTCTCAATGTTGGTTCGACGTGATATTGGCGGAGGTCTAGCTTGTTCTGGTGAGCACTCAGACAAGCACCCCCTCCCCCGCAGGGAAGACCGGATTCCAGCTCCCCAAATGGGCGGGTTCGTTCGGCTTCCAGATCATCGCCGCCCTCATTGTGGGTCTTGGCCTCGGCCTGCTGGCAAAGTACACCGGCAGCACCAAGGCCAACCCCAATGCGCTCGGCGCCACCCTGCAGACCATCGGCTCGAGCTATGTGTCCCTGTTGCAGACGGCCGTTGTTCCGCTGATCTTCACCGCCGTCGTCAGCTCCATCTCCAACCTGCGCCAGGTATCCAACGCCGCCAGGCTGGCATGGAACACCCTCCTGTGGTTCGCCATCACGTCCCTGATCGCCGTGCTGATCGGCATGGGCCTGGGCGTGCTGCTGCAGCCCGGCGCCAACACCGGCATCACCGGGGACGCCAAGTACACCGGCAAGTCCGGTGACTGGTGGGCCTTCCTGGTGGGCCTCTTCCCCAAGAACTTCCTGGGCCTGGGCGCCAGCTCCACCGTTGCCGAGTCCGGCGCCGTCACCACCTCGGTCAGCTTCAACGTCCTGCAGATCCTGGTCATCGCCATCGCCGTGGGCGTCGCCGCACTCAAGGTGGGCAAAGCCGCCGAACCGTTCCTCAGCCTCAACGCCTCAGCCCTCGCCGTCATCCAGAAGGTGCTGTGGTGGATCATCCGCATCGCGCCGCTGGGCACCATCGGCCTGATCGGAAACGCAGTTGCCGTCTACGGCTGGGACACCATCGGCTCGCTGGGCAAGTTCACCGTAGCCATCTACGCGGGCCTGGTCCTGGTGCTGTTCGTGGTCTACCCCGTCCTGGTCCGCAGCCACGGCCTGTCCATCAAGCAGTACTTCTCCGGCGTATGGCCTGCCGTCCAGCTGGCCTTCGTCTCCCGCTCCTCCGTGGGCACCCTTCCGCTGACCCAGCGCGTCACTGAGCGCAGCCTGGGTGTCCCCCGCGCCTATGCCTCCTTCGCAGTACCGCTGGGCGCCACCACCAAGATGGACGGCTGCGCTGCCATCTACCCGGCCATCTCCGCGATCTTCGTGGCCCAGTTCTTCGGCATCCACCTGGACTTCAGCCAGTACCTGCTGATCGCCCTGGTCTCCGTCCTCGGCTCCGCCGCAACCGCCGGCACCACCGGCGCCGTGGTGATGCTCACCCTGACGCTCTCCACGCTGGGACTGCCCCTTGCCGGCGTCGGGCTCCTGCTTGCCATCGACCCCATCCTGGACATGGGCCGCACCGCGGTCAACGTCGCGGGCCAGGCCCTGGTCCCCACCATCGTGGCCAAGCGCCAGGGCATCCTGGACGAGTCGCTGTACAACGCACCCCGCAACGGCACGCCCTTTGTTGAGGAAGAGACCGGCAGCGATGCCGTGGCCGGCGAAACCGCCACGGACGGCACCAGCGCCGACACCGCACCCCGCGAACTGCAGGATGCAAAGGCGTAACAGCCCCGTCGCACGGGGAAGAACGTCCCCGGGAATTGCTCCCGGGGACGTTCTTCATCTTTAAGGACTGTCTGCTTTAAGGACTATCTGCCCCGCCGGCACTGGTCAGCGGCCGCCGCCCCCGATCACGCCATTCTGGACGGCCTTGGTGACGGCGTCCGCCTCGGCCTGGGTCAGCTTGCCGTCCGTGACCGCCTGGTCCAGGCGGGTCTTGAGTGCCGCAGCGTGTTCTGACTGCTCCTCGGTGCGGATCTCCTGAAGGGCTGCCGTCACCTTCGCCTCATCGATGCCCAACGACTCAGCCAGGGACTTGGCGAGCGCGGCCTCGCGCGCGGCTGGGTCCGGCTTCTGGCCGTCGGCGGGCGGAGTGGCGGGCTTGTTGGCGTCGCGGAAGGCCTTCAGCGCGTCAGTCACCTTGGCTTCGTCCACACCGAGTTTCGCTGCCAGCGCGGAGGCCTGCTCCATGCCGTGGCCGCCGCGGCCGCCGTGCCTGCCCATGCCGTCGTGGCCGGTGCCGGTGCCGCCGTCAGCGGAGGCGCTGGAACTTGCACTCGGCGTCGGAGCGGGAGTTGTGGTGGTGGCAGAGGCCATGCCGGCTACGCCGATTCCTGCACCGAGCGCCAGCGCCGCGGCTGACAGGCCCAGGGTCATCTTCTTCGTGCGTGTCATTTCTTGTCTCCTGATTCGCCGTCGCCTGACGGCTGCTGGTGATACGCCTCGTGGCGGGACATTCCAAGCATCCGCGACCAGGTTCAGCAGAGGCTGTTGGGAACCTTTCGTTCTCCTGTGAATCCGTAAGCACCGCGCGCCCGAGCCCCCCGCGCAGATAACTTGCATTCAGTGCAAACTTGCACATAGTGTAAGTACGTGCCCAGCCCCTTTTCCCCGCCCGACGCATCGCAGGACGCCGGATCCGCCGCCCCGTCACGGCGCGAGCTGAACAAGGCCGCCACCCGACAAGCCATCACGGACGCCGCACTGGAGCTCCTGCGCGGCAAGGGGCCGGGGAACTTCACGGCGGAGGATATCGCCGACGCCGCAGGGATTTCGCGCCGCACCTTCTTCAACTACTTCAGCAGCACTGACGCGGCGCTTGCGTCCATCGTCCACGGCTTCCTGGACAACGCCATCCAGCAACTGCGCCTCCGGCCGTCCGACGAACCCATGCTGGAGTCGGCCCAGGCCGCCTTGGTGGCCCTGGCGGATCCAAAAGCCATAGCACCGCTTGCAGAACTGTTCACGCTGACCCAGCAGAGCCCGCTGATGTCCCATACCGAGCTTGAGGCGTGGGACCACTGCCGGGCCCAGGTTTTCACCGTTGCCCGGGAACGCCTTGCCGGCACCCACGGCGGGCAGGACGAGCTGTATATCCACGCGCTGGCGGGCTCCATCATTTCCTGTGGAAAGGCCGCCATGGAGGTTTGGTTCAACCGGCGCGGCCCCGACCTGTCACCCGCTTCCCTGGCAGAACTCCGCCAACTGCTCATCGACGCCATGGCCCTGCTGGGCGCCGGCTTCAACACCACCGCTTTCCCGTCCGCCTCCCGTTCCTCCTGATCAGATCGGTTCTCCCGCATGGCACTCCTCCTCTACCGCCTCGGCAAGTTCTCCTACCGCCGGCGCTGGCTTGTCATCTCCCTCTGGCTTGCCGTGCTGGTGGCCGTGGGCGGTTCTGCCGCCGCATTCCACGGCACCTTGTCCAACAACTTCCAGATTCCGGGCACCGAGACCCAGCGGATCGCGGACAAGCTCAAGCAGGAGCTGCCCTCAGCGTCGGGCGGCAGCGCAACGATCGTTTTCGAAGCGCCCGACGGCGGCTTCACGGCTGGGAGCCGGGCAGCCGTGACGGATGCGCTGAAGAAACTCCAGACCATCCCCGAGGTCCGCGGTACCGTGGACCCCTTCGCCACCCAGGCCCAGGTGGACCAGGCGGGCAAGGCCATCACCGACGGCGAACAGCAGCTCGCAGCCGGCCAGGCACAGCTGGACGCCTCCCGGGCGCAGCTTGAGGCAGGCAAGGCACAGCTGGCAGCGGCGGAGCAGCAGCTCACTGCCGCGGGAGCCCCGGCGGCGCTGGTTGAAGCCCAGTTGGGCCAGCAGAAAGCAACGCTGGCAGCCGGCCAGGCCAAGCTCGACGCCGGCGCCCAGGAATTGGAGGCCAACAAGGCCAAGCTGGAGCTTGGCAAGCGCCAGGCCCAGGCGGCCTCAGCCATCCGCTTCGTGTCCGAGGACAACAAGGCCGCGGTGGCCCAGGTGCAGTTCAACACCTCCATCAACGGGCTGGCCCCGGCGGTGCGGAAGCAGGTGCAGGAGATCGCCCACGGGACTTCCTCGGTCGGCGTCACGGCCCTGGCCAGCAAGGAAATCACCGAGGACATCTCGGCCTTGTTCGGCACCGCTGAAATCGTCGGCATCGCCGTCGCCGCACTGGTCCTCATCCTCATGCTGGGCACGCTGATCGCCGCCGGCCTGCCGCTGCTGATGGCCATCATCGGCGTTGGCGTGGGCGTCGGCATCACCTTTGCACTCTCCGGCCTCTTCGACATGAGCTCCATCTCCCCCATGCTGGCCCTCATGCTGGGGCTCGCCGTCGGCATCGACTACTCCCTGTTCATCGTCAACCGGCACCGGACGCAGCTCCTGGCCGGCATGGACCCTGAAGAGTCCGTGGCCCGGGCCAACGGCACCTCCGGCAACGCCGTGGTCTTCGCCGGCCTGACCGTGATCATCGCCCTTGCCGCCCTGGTGGTCCCCGGGCTGCCGTTCCTCACCGTCATGGGCCTCGCCGCCGCGGGAACCGTGGCCGTGGCGGTGCTCGTTGCCATCACCCTGACCCCCGCCATGCTGTCCCTGATTGGCCGCCGCATCATCTCGAGGCGGGCCTGGGCCAAGTCCAAGGCGCATAACGCCGAACCGGACCACGAGGCAGCCGATCTCGCCACCGACCGCGAACGCAGCACCCACGGGTGGGGCGGCCTGGTCACCAAGCACCCCTGGGTCGCACTGACCGCCGGCATCCTCCTGCTGGGCACCCTGGCCCTGCCCGCCACCCAGCTCCAGCTGGCACTGCCGGACGGCGGCTCCGAGCCCGTGGAGTCCGAGGCCTACCAGGCCTACGACCTGACCGCCCGCAGCTTCGGCGAGGGCGTCACCGGCCCCATCGTGGCCGTGGGCGAGTTCCCCGCGAACCTTGACGCAGCCCAGGCGCAGAAGCTGCAGTACGACATCGCGGACAAGCTCCGCGCCGTTGACAACGTGGTGGCCGCCGTGCCGGTGGCACTCAGCGAGGACCGCCGGACCGCCGTGTTCCAGGTCATCCCCGAGGAAGGCCCGGCCAGCGCCAGCACGGTCAAGGTGGTCTCCGAACTGCGGGGCCTGAACGGCGGGATCAAGGCCGACTACGACGTCGCCATGGGCCTGACCGGGCAGACCGCCGGCAACGTGGACGTCTCCACCAAGCTCGGCGACGCCCTGCCGCCCTACCTGGCGATCGTCGTCGGACTTTCCCTGGTCCTGCTGCTGCTGGTGTTCCGCTCCATCGTGGTCCCGCTGCTGGCCACGGGCGGCTTCCTGCTGTCCCTGTCGGCCGCCTTCGGCGCCGTGGTGGCGGTGTACCAGTGGGGCTGGCTGGGGAACGTCTTCGACGTGGCCAACCCGGGCGCGGTGCTGAGTTTCCTGCCCATTATCCTGATCGGTGTGTTGTTCGGCCTGGCCATGGACTACCAGGTGTTTATTGCCTCGGGCATGCGTGAGGCCTACATGCACGGCTCATCAGCCAAGGAAGCGGTGCGCGTCGGCTTCCGGCACGCAGCCGCGGTGGTCACCGCCGCCGCGATCATCATGGTGAGCGTGTTCTCTGGCTTCATCTTCAGCCACCTCACCATGGTCCGGCCGCTGGGCTTCGCGATGGCCTTCGGCGTGCTGTTCGACGCGTTCGTGGTCCGCATGACCATCGTGCCCGCCGTCATGTACCTGTTGGGCGCCAAGTCCTGGTGGCTGCCCCGCTGGCTGGACCGGATCCTGCCGGACGTGGACGTGGAGGGCGCCAAGCTCAACCGCGGCCAGGCCGCGCCCGTGTCCGCCGAACTGGTCCACTAGGCTGAAACCGTGCACCATCTGATCCTTGCCTCCCAGTCCCCCGCCCGCACCAAGCTCCTGGCCGAGGCCGGCATCCGGCACACCGTGCTGGTCTCCGACGTCGACGAAGCGGCCGTCCAGGAACGGTACGGCGTCACGGACCCGCACGACACCGCGCTGCTGCTGGCCCGCGCCAAAGCCGAGGCAGTAGCTGCGCTGCCGGAAGCAGAAGGCGCCCTGGTGCTGGGCTGCGATTCCGTCTTCGAGTTCGACGGCGAGGCGCACGGCAAGCCCTACACCGCCGACGTCGCGCGCGAACGGATGCTGCGGATGAGCGGCAGTGCGGGGGTGCTGCACACGGGGCACTGGCTGGTTGACTGCAGGGACACGGACGACGACGGCGCCGGCGGACGCGGCTCGGGCGCCACGCTCGGGGCGGTCGCCTCCGCCGAGGTCTCCTTCCTGGACATGGCCCCGGAGGAGATCGACGCCTACATCGCCACAGGTGAACCACTGCACTGTGCCGGTTCCTTCACCATCGACGGCCTGGGCGGGGCCTTCATCAGGAAGGTTGACGGCGACCCGCACGCCGTCGTCGGCCTTTCCGTCTCCACGCTGCGCGGCCTGCTCGCTGCCGCCAACGTGCGCATCACGGACCTCTGGCCGCGGCGGTAAAGTACCCGCTTTTCTGCGCTGCTTGTAGCTTCCCTACAAAGGAAGGCTCCTTTACACGCGGATTCCGCAAGTAATATCGGCGGAACCCTCAGAACCGCGCTAGGCTCCCTGAAGGAAAGAAGGAGACGCCTTGTCAGCAAATTTGGAGCAGTCCGCAGGAACCACGCAGCCCAGCCTCACAAAGGTGCTGATCGCCAACCGCGGCGAAATCGCCGTGCGGATCATCCGGGCGGCCCGCGACGAGGGCATTGCCTCCGTGGCTGTCTACGCTGACCCGGACCGCGACGCGCTGCACGTCCGGCTCGCTGACGAGGCCTACGCCCTCGGTGGCACCACCGCCGCGGAGTCCTACCTGGTGATGGACAAAATCATTGACGCCGCGCGCCAGTCCGGCGCCGACGCCATCCACCCCGGCTACGGCTTCCTGGCCGAGAACGCCCAGTTCGCTGCCCGCGTCATCGACGCCGGCATCACCTGGATCGGGCCCTCCCCTGACGCCATCTCCGCCCTGGGCGACAAGGTCCGGGCCCGGCACATCGCCGAAAAGGTGGGCGCCCCCCTGGTCCCCGGCACCGCCGACCCCGTCGAATCCGCTGACGAAGTCCTGGAGTTCGTCGACCAGCACGGCCTGCCGGTAGCCATCAAGGCCGCGTTCGGCGGCGGTGGGCGCGGCATCAAGGTGGCACGCACGCGGGAAGAAATTCCCGAACTCTACGAATCCGCAGTCCGCGAGGCGACGGCCGCCTTCGGCCGCGGCGAATGCTTCATCGAGCGCTTCCTGGACGCTCCCCGGCACGTGGAAACCCAGTGCCTGGCCGACGCCCACGGCAACGTGGTAGTGGTCTCCACCCGCGACTGCTCCCTCCAGCGGCGCAACCAAAAACTCGTGGAAGAAGCACCGGCACCGTTCCTCACCGAGGACCAGAACCGCCGTCTCTACGAATCCTCCAAGGCGATCCTGAAAGAGGCCGGCTACCTGGGCGCCGGAACCTGCGAATTCCTGGTGGGCCAGGACGGGACCATCTCCTTCCTCGAGGTCAACACCCGCCTGCAGGTGGAGCACTGCGTCTCCGAGGAAGTCACCGGCATCGACCTGGTCCGCGAGCAGTTCCGGCTGGCCCGCGGCGAGGAACTGGGCTACGGCGATCCCGAGGTCCGCGGGCACTCCATCGAATTCCGCATCACCGGCGAGGACCCCGGCCGCAACTTCCTGCCCGCCCCCGGCACCCTCCGCGTCCTGAAGAACCCCACCGGTCCCGGTGTCCGCGTAGACTCCGGCGTGGAACAGGGCGACGTCATCAGCGGCAACTTCGACTCCATGCTGTCCAAGCTCATCGTCACCGGAGCCAGCCGCCCGCAGGCGCTGCAGCGCGCCCGCCGCGCCCTGGAGGAAATGGTGGTGGAGGGCATCCCCACCGTCATCCCGTTCGACCTCGCGGTGGTCTCCGATCCCGCCTTCGCACCCGCCGAAGGGCCCTTCAAGGTCCACACGCGCTGGATCGAAACCGAATTCACCAACAACCTGCCGGCCTGGACCCCGGACTCCGCTGCTGACGCCGAGGGCTCCGCCGAGGACCGCCAGCGCGTGGTGGTGGAGGTGGGCGGCAAGCGGCTCGAGGTGGTCCTTCCCGCTTCCCTGGGAACCCCGGGGACGGCAGCTGCCGCCGCCGGCAAGCCCGGCAAGTCCAAGAAGCGCTCCCGCTCCGCCGGCCCCACAGCCGCCACCGGCAACGCGCTGACCTCCCCCATGCAGGGCACCATCGTGAAGGTGGCCGTGACCCACGGCGACGTGGTGTCCGAAGGCGACCTGGTGGTGGTCCTCGAGGCCATGAAGATGGAGCAGCCCCTGACCGCGCACCGGTCCGGCACCATCACGGGCCTGACGGCAACGGCGGGCGAGACGGTGTCCGCGGGCGCCATCATCGCCACCATCGAAGACTAGAAAGCGGCACACGCAGCCATGCTCGCACCAAGTTTCCAGGAAGAAGTGGACCGCTACCACCAGGCGGTCCCCGAGATCACCCGGGGCAACCCTGCGCCGATCAAGGAACTGTACTCCCGGCTGGATGACGTTACCCTGGCCAACCCGTTCGGCGGGATAGCCCGCGGCTGGGCCCAGGTGGAGGCCCGGCTGGACCAGGCGGCGCGGCAGTTCCGCGACGGCGAGATGCTGGGCTTCGACACCGTCACCTCCTACACGGCCCGCGACACCGCGTACCTGCTGGAGACCGAACACTTCCGGGCCCGGCTGGACAGCGCCGCCACCACGGAGGAGTTCGCGCTGCGCGTGACCAGCATCTTCCGCCGCGAGGAGGGCTACTGGAAGCTGGTGCACCGCCACGCGGACCCCGCGGCCCGGCCGCAGTCCCGCCGGTCACTCACGCAGCCCCCGGCCTGACCCTGGAGTGGCCACTGGCTTCCGGCGGTGGTCCGCTGCCGGCATTGTCCTCGCAGCCGGGATGCTGGCAGGGGCGCCCGGCAGGATGCAGACTTAGCACATGCTGCCTTTCCTGCTCCTGGCCTCCCGCGCGGAAGAGGCCGCCGCTGAGGACGAGTACGCCGCGTACCTGAGGTACGGCGGGCTGGAGGAACGGGAGCTGCACCGGATCCGGCTCGAAGCAGCTCCCCTGCCCCCACTGGACCTTTCCACGTACTCCGGCGTCATCGTCGGCGGCAGCCCGTTTACCTCCAGCGACCCGCCGGAGCACAAGAGCCCGGTCCAGCGCCGGGTGGAGCAGGAGCTCGCAGCGCTCCTGGACCAGCTGGTGGACCTTGATTTCCCGTTCCTTGGCGCCTGCTACGGAGTCGGCACCCTGGGAAGCCACCAAGGTGCGGTGATCGACCGGACCTACGGTGAGCCGCTCGGCGCCGTGGAGGTGGAACTGACTGATGAGGGGCTGCAGGACCCTATCCTGCAGGGAATGCCCCGGACGTTTACCGCCTTCACCGGGCACAAGGAAGCCGTCAGCGTACTCCCCCCGCATGCGGTCCTGCTGGCACGTGCCGCCACCTGCCCCGTCCACATGTTCCGCATCAGGACGAACCTCTATGCCACCCAGTTCCACCCCGAGCTGGACGCCGAGGGGCTGGTGACGCGGATCGACATCTACCGGCACGCCGGGTACTTCCCGCCGGATTCGGCCGGGGAGCTCATGGCCGCCGCACGCCGCTTCACCGTCACCGAACCCATGGCCGTACTGAAGAACTTCGTGGCCCGCTACGCGCGGTGAACGCTGTGACTGTCCAGACACGAAGATGCCCGGCAGGCCACCAGGGGCCGCCGGGCATTTCTGAGGGCCGTCAGGCGACGTTGTTCTCGTAGTCCACGTCCCGGGTTTCGCGGGTGAGGAACAGCGCGATCAAAGTCAGCACGGCCATGGAGGTCAGGTAGATGCCCACCAGCACCGGGCTGCCCTTGGCGGCTTCCCACAGGGCGACGGCGATGAACGGGGCCACGGCGGCACCCAGGATGCTGGAGAAGTTGTAGCTGATGGCCGAGCCGGTGTAGCGGACGTTGGTGGGGAACAGTTCCGGCAGCAGCGCTCCCATGGGGCCGAAGGTGAGGCCCATGAGGGAGAACCCAAGGATCAGCAGGCCCATGGTGCCCACGAAGCCGCCGCTGAACAGCGGGACGAACAGCAGGCCGAAGACGAAGATGCCGGCGGTGACGGCCATGAGCATCTTGCGGCGGCCGTACTTTTCAGCGAGCGGCCCGGAGACCAGGGTGAAGATGCCAAAGAAGACGACGCCGGCAATCAGCATCCAGAGGAAATCGTTCCGGCTGAAGCCAAGGCCCGGAACGAACGCGGCTGCTGCGGCCTCGGACATGGGCTTACCGGCCTTTTCGGCTGCTGCCTTGGCACCCTCCAGGGTGGGCTTGGTGCCGTAGGTCAGCGTGAACGTGGTCATCAGGTAGAAGAGCACGTACGTGGCCAGCATGATGAAGGTGCCCAGGATCAGCTGGCGCCAGCTGGACTTGAAGACGCGGCCCAGCGGCAGCTTGGCCACCTCGTTGGATTCCACCACCTTGGTGAAGGCGGGGGTTTCGATCAGCTTGAGCCGGACGTAGAGGCCCAGGATCACCATGACGGCGCTGAGCAGGAACGGCACGCGCCAGCCCCATGCTGCGAAGGCCTCCGGCGTCAGGGTGTAGCTGGCCACCAGGAAGATGACGTTGGCGATGATGAAGCCAATGGGGGCACCGAGCTGGGGGAAGGTGCCGTAGATGGCGCGCTTGTTGGCGGGCGCGTTCTCCGTGGCCAGCAGCGCGGCCCCGCTCCACTCGCCGCCGAGGGCCAGACCCTGGGCGAAGCGCATGACCACCAGCAATGCCGGCGCCAGGAACTCCCAGCCCGGAACCAGCGCGGTGGGGAGGCAGCCGATAAGGAAAGTGGCGATGCCCATGGTCAGCAGCGACGCAACAAGGGTTCCCTTGCGGCCGAACTTATCGCCGAAGTGCCCGAAAATAATGGAGCCGAGGGGGCGGGCAATGAAGGCCACGCCGAAGACGGCAAAGGAGCTCAGCAGCTGGGTGGTTTCGTTCGCACCCGGGAAGAACAGCTTGGGGAACACGAGCACGGCGGCCGTGGCATAGACGTAGAAGTCGTAGAACTCCACAGTGGTGCCGATCAGGCTGGCGACGATGACGCGGCCGCGGGAGTTCACCGGCTGGTGCGAACCAGGCACCTTGGTGGTATCGGTGGATGACATGGGTAAACGCTTTCGTGAGACCGGCCGGGCGCAGGCGGGTGCTGCCTCCCGGCGCGAATAGTTAGAGTTCGATCTTACTTCGCCACGTCCAGTCAATGGACGAAACGTCCATTATGCGGACCTGTGTTGTGCGTCTCACATTCCGGGCCCCGGACCGCCTCACGCCGGCCCGCCGCGCCGGATAGGCAAAAGTCACAGCGCGTTAACAAACATCGACCGTCCGCGAAACGCGCCGTCCCTACCTTGGAGGAACAACATCCCCTGAAGGAGGTAACCCGTGACTGTTGACCGCACCGTCGATGCCGTATCCGCCAGCGCACAGCCCGGCCCTACCCGCACCACTGACGCCCCTGCCCTTGAATTCCGTCCCGGCCGCTGGATCGCCAACTGGGATGCCGAGAACAAGGAGCAGTGGGAGGCCGCAGGCCGGGCCATCGCCCGCCGCAACCTGAACTGGTCCATCTTCGCCGAGTTCCTCGGCTTCGTCGTCTGGCAGCTGTGGTCCATCGTTGTGGTCCAGCTTCCCGCCGCAGGCTTCACCTTCTCCACCTCGGAAATCTTCTGGCTCATCTCCATGCCAAGCCTGGTGGGCGCCACCCTCCGCATCCCCTACACCTTCATGGTCCCCCGCTTCGGCGGCCGCAACTGGACCATCGTCTCCGCCCTGCTGCTCCTGATCCCCTCCACCGGGCTGGCCCTCTGCGTCTCCAATCCGGACACCCCATTCGGCGTCATGCTCCTGGTCGCTGCCCTGGCCGGCTTCGGTGGCGGCAACTTCGCCAGCTCGATGGCCAACATCACGTTCTTCTACCCGGCCCGGGAAAAAGGCTGGGCGCTGGGCCTGAACGCCGCCGGCGGGAACCTTGGCGCCGCCGTCGCACAGCTTGCCGTTCCGATCGTCATTACCCTGCTTGCCGCGGGCACCGTCAACCTTCCCATGGCGGGCTGGATGTGGGTCCCGTTCATCCTGCTGGCCGCCTTCGGCGCCTTCAAGTACATGAACAACCTCACCAGCGCCAAGGGTGACGTGGCCGGCTCGGTCGCAGCTCTCAAGGAACCGCACCTGTGGATCATGGCGCTGCTGTACATCGGCACCTTCGGCTCCTTCATCGGCTTCGCCGGCGTGTTTCCCAAGCTGATCAAGGACTACTTCCCGGAGTTCTCCTCCATCGCCGTGGGAAGCGTGGCCCTGTCCCTGGCGTTCCTCGGCCCCCTGGTGGGATCCCTGGCGCGCCCCTACGGCGGCCGCATGGCAGACCGGATGGGCGGAGCCCGGATGACAGTGTCCGCCTTCGCCGCGATGGCCGTGATCACGCTGACCATGGTCTGGACCCTGCCGCTGAAGAACTTCCTGCTCTTCCTGGTCCTCTTCCTGATGCTCTTCACCGCCAGCGGCTTCGGCAACGGGGCCACGTACCGGATGATTCCGGTCATCTTTGCCACCTCAAGCCGGGCTGCCCGCAACGGTGCAAGCTCCGTGGCCACCCAGCGGCTCGCGTCCTCGGCCCTCGGCCTGATCTCCGCGATCGGCGCTTACGGGGGCTTCGTGATTCCCCAGGTGCTCAATGCCTCCAGCACCGCCAGCGGCTCCTACACTCCGGCCTTCTACGGATTCGTCGGCGCGTACGTCCTGATGCTGGTGGTCTGCTGGACCTGCTACATCCGCAACGCCGGCCGGAACGCGATGGGACACGTCTAACATGACCACAAGCGCCGACACGCACTGCCCTTACTGCGCCCTGCAGTGCGCCATGACGCTCACGTCCCCGGCGGACCTGGCCCCGGCTTCGCAGCCGGGGCCGGGCCCAGCCCCCACACCTGCCAGCCCCAAGGCATCCCCCGAACTGGACGTTGCCGGCCGGGACTTCCCCACCAACCGCGGCGGCCTGTGCCGCAAGGGCTGGACCTCGGCCACGCTCCTGAACCACGCCGGCAGGATCACCGAGCCCCTGCTCAAAGGTGCCGACGGCATCCACCGGCCCATCGCCTGGGACCAGGCCCTCGACCTCGCTGTTGCGGCAGTGAAGGACGCCCGCGCCCGGTACGGTGCGGACGCCGTCGGCGTTTTCGGTGGCGGCGGGCTCACGAATGAAAAGGCCTACCAGCTGGGCAAGTTCGCCCGGCTGGCGCTGGGCACCTCCCGGATCGACTACAACGGCAGGTTTTGCATGTCCTCAGCGGCCGCCGCGGGAATGCGCGCCTTCGGCGTGGACCGCGGGCTGCCGTTCCCGCTCGAGGCCCTGGACACCGCCAGCACCATCCTGATGCTTGGCTCCAACGTTGCCGAGACCATGCCGCCGTTCGTCCAGCACCTGCAGGGCGCCCGCGACGCCGGCGGGCTGGTTGTGGTCGATCCCCGCCGCTCCGCCACCGCGGCCTTCACGGCCGACGGCGCCGGCCTCCACCTCCAGCCCCTTCCCGGCACCGACCTCACCCTGCTGCTGGGCCTTTCGCACGTGGTCATCCACGAGGACCTGGTGGACACCGCCTACCTCCAAGAGCGCACCTCGGGCTACAGCGGCGTCGTCCGCAGCGTGAACGCCTTCTGGCCCGAACGCGTCCAGTCCCTGACCGGCGTCCCCGCGGAGCTGATCCGTGAAACCGCACGCCTGCTCGCCGCCGGCGCCCGCAAGGGCGGCAGCTACATCCTCACCGGCCGCGGCGTGGAGCAGCACGTGGACGGCACGGACACCGCCACCGCGGCCATCAACCTCAGCCTCCTGCTGGGCCTGCCCGGCTCCGCCCGCAGCGGCTACGGCACCCTCACCGGACAAGGCAACGGCCAGGGCGGCCGCGAGCACGGCCAGAAGGCCGACCAGCTGCCCGGTTACCGCAAGATCACCGACCCCGCCGCCCGCGCGCACGTCGCCGCGGTCTGGGGCGTCCCCGAAGACCTGATCCCCGGCCCCGGCCTGCCCGCCGTCCAGCTGCTGAAGTCATTGGGAAAGCCCGACGGCGTCCGGTGCCTTTTCGTGCACGCCTCCAACATCGCGGTGGCGGCACCTGATGCCAACGCCGTGATCGAGGGGCTGCGGAGCCTGGACTTCCTGGTGGTCTGCGACTTCTTCCTGTCCGAAACCGCCGCGGAGGCGGACCTGATCCTTCCGGTGCTCCAGTGGGCCGAGGAGGAAGGCACCCTGACCAACCTGGAAGGCCGGGTGCTGCGCCGACGCCGCGCCATTTCCCCTCCCGCCGGCGCCCGCAGCGAGCTCTGGATCATGGCGCGCCTCGCGGAGCGGCTGGATGCCCCCTCCACCTACAGCGAGGATCCGGAGACTGTCTTCGAGGAGCTCCGGCTGGCTTCCGCGGGCGGCCTGGCCGACTACTCCGGCATCGACTACGCCATGCTGGACCGCGGTGAGGCCGCCTACTGGCCGTACCCGGCCGGCAGCACCGGAACGCCGCGGCTGTTCCGGGACGGCTTCGCCCACCCCGACGGCAATGCAGTCATGGTCCCGGTGGCGCCGCGCCGCCGTCGTACCCCCGAGGCTGAAGCCGCCGGGCACGCAATAGACCCAGCCGGCAAAGCCATGACCCTCATCACCGGCCGCCTCCTGGAGCACTACCAGTCCGGGGCCCAGACCCGCCGGGTCGCCGAGTTGGCCGCCGCCCAGCCCGAGGCCCGGATGCAGATCCACCCGGGGGCGGCCCACGCCCTGGGCATCGCCGCCGGAACCCTGGTGTCGGTGTCGAACGGGCGCGGCGAAGTGGTGTGCCGGGCCGAGCTCAGCACCGGCATCCGCCCCGAGACGGTCTTCCTGCCCTTCCACTTTCCGGGGGCCGAGAGCGCCAACCGGCTGACCGAAGCCGCCACCGATCCGGTCTCGGGGATGCCCGAGTTCAAGTTCAACACTGTTTGGGTCCGGCCCGTGGCCGCACCCGGTTCCGCCCGCATGCTTCAAACAACGGAGGCCTCATGAGCGAGCAGATTGTCATTGTGGGATTTGGTCCCGTGGCCGCCCGGCTGGTGGACGAACTCCTGCCCGCCGTGCGCAGCGGACACGCCAGGCTCACGGTGGTGGGCGAGGAAGCCGAGGCCGCCTACAACCGCGTCCTGGTTGCCGATCTCGGCGTTGGCCGAACCACCGCCGGCGCCCTTGCCCTCGCCGACACCGCTGAGCTGGTTGCCGAGGGCGTGGACGTCCGGCTGCGAGTCAGGGTCCGGCGGGTGGACCGGGCGCGGCAGCAGGTGGTGCTCACCGACGGCACGTCCGTGCACTACGACAGGCTGGTGTTTGCCACCGGCTCCCGCCCGGTGATCCCCAACCTCACCGGCATCAACCCGGACCCGTCCTCCCCTGTGCTGCCCGCCGGAGTCACGGCACTGCGGGACCTCCGCGATGCCCAGGTGCTGCGGCAGGCCGTGGCCGGAGGCAAGCGCGTGGTGGTCCTGGGCGGCGGCGTCCTGGGCCTGGAAACCGCGCTGGCCGCCGCTGAGGAAGGCGCCACGGTCACCGTGGTCCACAACGGCCCGCACCCGCTGGGCCGCAGCATCGACCGCGGCGGCGGGGCGGTCCTTGCTGCGGGGCTGCGCCGCTGCGGTGTCCGGGTGGCCGGGAATGCCCGTTCCACCGGTGTTGAGCACAACGCGCCCGACGGCGGGTTCTCGGCTTTGCTGCTCGACGACGGATCCGCGATCGACGGCGACCTCCTGGTCATCTCGTGCGGTGTGCGTCCCCGGACGGAACTGGCCGAAGGCTGCGGCCTCTCCACCGGCACCGGGATCCTGGTGGACCACCGGCTGCGGGCGCACCACGAGCCGCACATCTTTGCCATTGGCGACTGCGCCGAAGTCCGCTGCCCGGACGCCGACTGCGCCGACTGCCGCAATGCCAAAGGACCCTCCGGGCTGGTCGGCCCCGGCTGGCGGCAGGCCGAATGGCTGGCCGGCTACCTCACCCTGCTGGCCGGTGGCGCCGGCGCGGACGCCGAACTGCTGCCCGCGCTGCCACCGGAACAGCCCGGCGTCGTTGTCCTAAAAGCCCGGGGCATGAATCTGGCCGTGGCCGGAGACAACGCCGCGGAGCCGTGGGACGAGGAAGCCCTCACCGCCGGTGCGGTCAACGGCAGGCCGCGCCTGCAGGTGTCGCAGTGGGCAGATCCGGAGCATGGCCGGTACGTCAAGATGACCACCCGGGGCGGTGTGCTGGAAGGCCTGGTGGCGGTGGGCATGCCCCGGACCGCCGCAGAACTCGTGGGGCTTTTTGAACGGGGCGCCGAGCTGCCCGCGGACCGGTCACTGCTCCTGCGCCTGGATGGACCGGACCAGCTGCCCGGAGGCGGGGCTGCTGACCCCGCGGGCACCGTGTGCCGGTGTGCGGGCGTCAGCGGGACAGCCATCTCCGCCGCCGTGGCGGATGGCTGCTCCACGGTGGCGGATGTTTCCAAGGCCACCCGGGCGGGCACCGGATGCGGCGGCTGCCACGAGGACATCAAAGGCCTCATTGAACGGCACTTCCAGGCGGCAGCGGCATAGCGGCCTGCGGGGCTTTGTTCCCTTGGCAGCGGGATTCCACAGGGCTTGAATGGTCACAGGATCCCACCGGCTGCAGGAGGCACCCATGTCCTTCCCTCTCATTCTGGCGTTCGCCGCGGTGGTGCTCGCCGCAGTGGCCGGAGTACTCCTGGTCCGGGAGAAGGATCCGCAGCGCCGGGCCCGTGCACTGGTGAAGATGGGCGCGGTGGCCACGACGGTCTTCACCGTGGCCGCTGTGGCTTTCATCGGCGGCTACGCCATGGATCAGCCCGGCGGCATGGCCGGGCTGATGATGATCCTGTCCTGGTTTGCTCCCATGGTGGTCCTTGCGGCCTTCGCCTGGTTCCGGCCGGCCGGGGCCTCTCCCCTCCTGGGGGCGCTGGCCGTGCTTCTCGTCGCGGTCTGCGTGTGGTTCACCCTCGATCCCGCGACGGCCCGCAGCCTCCAGGATTCGAACGGACCGGTGGTGGCCATCGGCGTCGTCGCCCTGGCGTTCCCGGCCGCTGTCCTGGGACTGAAACGGTCAAGCCCGGCCGGCTGGCTGCTGTTGGCCATTGGCACGCTGCCGCTGCTGATCACGGTTCTTGGCCGGTCGGGGCCCGCGGCCTCGCTTGCCGCCGCCAGCGTGGTTCCGTTGATAGCCGGCGTTGCCTACCTGGTGGCCGCACGGCTGGCCGGGCGGGACCCGGCCTCCCGGAATACGCTCCCGGCCGCGGCATAAGCTTCCGCACGGATACCGCTGCCCTCATTTCCCGTTCATGCCCTTGACGACGGCGTCCGCACAGCATGTGATGGACGGAACTGACCCGCGCGCCCATTTTCCGGGCCGGACGCCTGCCGTTCGGAACAACGAAAGGACTACCCCAATGTCCCTGCTCGACTCCGCCCTCTGGGAAGGCAAGATCTACCTCAACGGCTGGCGGGCGGGCGGCGGTGGGACCGCCCCCAGCATGGAACCGGCTACCGGTGGGCAGCTGGGAAGCTATGGCGTCGCTTCCGTGGCGGACGTCCGCGAAGCCGCAACCGCCGCCGCGAAGGCGCAAAAGGAATGGGCTGCCCGCAACCCGGAGGACCGGGCCGCGGTGCTGCGCCGGGCCGGGCAGCTCTGGGAGGAGCACGCTGCCGAGGTCCAGGACTGGATTGTGCGCGAATCAGGCGGGATTCCACCCAAAGCCGGGCTGGAAACGCATATCGCAGCAAACGAATGCTACGACGCCTCGGCGCTGCCCTCACTCCCTGCCGGGGACGTCCTCACCTCCAATGAAAACCGGTGGTCCTTTGCCCGGCGCCGTCCGGTAGGCGTCGTCTCCGTCATCGCGCCGTTCAACTTCCCGCTGATCCTCTCCATCCGCGCCGTGGCACCCGCCCTGGCATTGGGTAACGCCGTGCTGCTCAAGCCGGACCCGAGGACAGCGGTCTGCGGCGGCGTGACGGTGATGCGCATCTTCGAGGAGGCCGGGCTTCCGCAAGGCCTGCTCTCCCTCCTGCCGGGCGGCGCGGACATCGGAGCCGCCGTCGTCGAAGCCCCGGAGGTCCGCGTGATCGCCTTCACTGGCTCGACGGCGGCCGGCCGCAAGATCGGCGAGACGGCCGGCCGGCTGCTCAAGCGCGCGCACCTTGAACTGGGCGGCAACAACGCGCTCATCGTGCTCCCCGGCGCAGACCTGGCCAAGGCGGCCTCCGCAGCGGCGTTCGGCTCCTTCATGCACCAGGGCCAGATCTGCATGGCCGCCGGACGCCATATCGTGCATGAGGACATCTACGACGACTACGTCGCCGCCCTGTCGGAAAAGGCGGCCCACCTGCCTGTGGGCGATCCGAAAAGCGGCACCGTAGCCCTGGGGCCGGTCATTGATGAGCGCCAGCTGCAGCGGGTGGACGGGATCGTCCAGGACGCGGTCCAGGCGGGCGCGCGGCTTGCCGCCGGGGGAACCCACGATGGCCGGTTCTACCAGCCCGCCGTGCTGGTTGACCTGGACACGGACAGTCCTGCCTGGAAGGACGAAATCTTCGGCCCGGTGGCCCCGGTGGTGAAGTTCTCCACCGTGGATGAGGCTGTGGCGCTGGCCAACGACAATGAGTACGGCCTGTCCATCGGGATCCTGGGCGACGTCGGGCTGGCCATGACCATCGCCGACCGCCTCGATTCCGGGAAAGTCCACATCAACGAACAGACCGTCTCCGACGAGGCGAACTCCCCATTCGGCGGCATGAAGAACTCAGGCAACGGCTCGCGGATCGGCGGCCACCACGCCAACATGGAGTCGTTCACCGAGATCCAGTGGCTCACCATGCGCCCGGACATCGCCCCGTATCCGTTCTAGGCTCGTTCCCGCTCCAGGACCGGGCTGCACTCCGAAGACGTGTCACACCCCGAAAATTTGTCCTGCCATCACGTAGATTCCGTAAGTGCCCGCGGCGAGGAGGGCACCTAAATAAGCGAGTACAAGCCTCGTGTCGCGCAGGAAACATTTAGACCTCGTGAGGCCCCGCCGCCGTGCCTTCCAGTAACCCACGAACCCGAGCCCGGCGAAGACGGCCAGGGCAACCGGTCCCGCGAGCCAGCCGAGCAGGGCGATCGTGGCGAAAATGCAGAGCCGGAGTGGATCAAAAGGTGGCTCGTCCATGGGTGCCGTGGTGCCGGGATCCTGCGGGGTTGAATGTGGTGCTGGTGCTGCCGCGTGCTTGCCCGCCAGCTGGGACGGCGTCGGCCCTGCGGCAATGCGCCGGGCATCAGAAGCTGGGTCCATGGATCCTCCCTAGACCTGGCGCACCGGAAGCAGCCGTGCACCGGTTGCCGTGCTCATCCGCTGCCGGGCCAGGGAAGGCCACGCCTGGACAGCGCAGAACGGCGCACACTGGTGCTCGCCGTCGTCGCCCTTGGTTCCAACGTGGACGCAGCATTGCGTAAGCCGTTCCTCGATCATGGTGGAGACATCCATAAACGGCTTGACCATGATCCGGGTGACCCGTTCGGCGAGAAGGCGGCGCAGGCGCTCCTGCTGGCCTGGAAGCTTGCCGGCGGCCAGGGTGGTCAGCGTCCCGATGCCAAGGTCACACTGCGTGCAGATGTTCTTCCAAAGGTCCATGGTCCGCGGGTGCGACTGGGATGACTGCTCACTCAACAGGTCCAGGAGCGAGGTCTTCATCAGGTTCCGCAGCTCCAGCGGGACAGCGCTGTCAGCGATCCGGTTGGCGATGCTCCCAGGGTTGAGTTCCAGCCAGGCGAGCAACTGGTCATGGCCGATAAGCGCTGTCAGGGAACGCCAGGTGCCGGCGTCGTCCTTGAGCATGTAGCCCACCGATGCGCAGTGTGGATGGGAGCAGGGCAGTGCCGTGAGGTCGTGCCAGGAGACCACGCCACCGGTTTGTGATTCCAGCCTGTCCAGGACGCCGGTATGCGTCAGGCGGTCCATAGGATCGATGCCGTGGCCACGGCCGGAGCCGAAAACGGGCTGCAACGCCACGCCGCCCACAAACGGGGTCTCCAGTGCCCGCATCACCACATCGCCGATCTCACCGTCGTTGACGCCAAGGGATGCGGTCATGGTCAGCGTGGTGAAAATGCCGGCTCCTGACAGGCGGGAGATGGCCGCATCCTTGTAGCGGGTCAGGTCGCCGCCGCGGTGGTAAACCGATGATGCCCTGGAAGAGCCATCGTATTGGAGGTACACCTCCACCCGGTCCCGGTGCCGGGCCAGCAGGGCAAGCAGGTCGTCGTCGGTGGCTATCAGCATGCCGTTGCTGTTGACCATGATCCTTACGATCGGCCGGGCAACGAGTTCGTCCAGCAGTTCGGCCAGGTACGGGTACAGCGTCGGTTCACCGCCGGAGAGCATCAGCACGTCAAGGCGGTTGTTCTCGCGTGCCAGGCGGGTATCAATGTTGGCCAGCACCTCCTCCAGCGGTGCCACCCCCTGCAGTTGCGGTCCGGAGGCCGTGAAACACGTGGGGCACCGCAGGTTGCAGTGCTCGATAATGTCCTGGAGCAGGATGCACGTGTGCTGGGTCTGCATTGCGGGAAGCCCGTAGGCGTACGCCTCCGGTATGGGACGGAAGTTGTCCGGCCGGTCCGGAACGTGCTGTTTGGGAGGCGCCTGCCATTTCTCCAGGTAGCGCAGGATCTCCGCTGATTCGTCGTAGAGCGTGCGGACCAAACCGTGGTCCGGGCAGCCGCGTTCAAGCCACACCCGCCCGTCGCGGATCAGCAGCGCCCCGGACAGTCGCCGGACTTGGCTCAGTGGAGGGTTGGTCCCGTGGCAACGCGGGCAGAATGCCGTTACATAGCGGTGGATCCGGTCACCGCGAAGCGGCTGGCCGGGACCTGGCAACTCTCGCGACCTCATTGATCAGTGCTCCCCTCTTAGAATCCGGTCTGTGCGAGGGCACCCACGCACAGTCCCCCGCCAAGCAACAAGAAGATGCCCAGCCCAATCAGCATCCCCGCCCCTGTCCGCGCGGTGCCGGGGCGGACGGCAAGAAAAATGGCCAGTCCCAGATAGACGGCGATGGGGACGAAGGCTGCGGGGCCCGCCAAAATGCTGTTTGGCCAGGAATTCGGCGCACCGATGCCGACCGTGGCCCAAAGGTAGAGGATGTACAACGCCAAAGCGCCAAAAGAGAGCCCCGGACCCAAGTAGCCGCGCCGCGGTTCCCGCTGCTGCCCCGGCCGGTGCGGCTCCAGCGGAGGGGACGGAACCTCCTGGTCGTCGTCCATGTCAGGCCCGGACCTGGACAAGGAAGCTGATGCAGAGGCCGCCGCCGAGCAAGACAAAAGCGCCCAGGCCGATAAGCAGCCCTGCCCCCCAGAACGACGTCCGGCGCCGTACTGCGAGCACGATCGCCACAGCCAGGTACAGGACGATGGGGATGAAGGGGGCCGGCACGGCGAGGAAGCTTGCAGACCAGGCATAAGGCCCCTGGGCTATGGTTCCCAGGACGTAGACCGCGTACAGCGCCACGGCGCCAAACACGGCCCCCAGCCCCAGGGACCCGCCCCGTGGTTCGTTGTCCTCAGCGTTCTCCTGCCGCCGTGGGGGCGGAACCTCTGGAACGCCGGACGGACCTCCGCTCATGCCACGGTTCCTTCCAGTGCAGGGCGGACGGGCTTCCTGAACACGCGCCGGACGCGCCAGGCCAGCAGGGGAAGGACCGCCAAGAGGAACAGCTGGGGGCGGCTCAGGCCCAGCCAGAGGACCTCGTTTCCCCGGACGAACTCGACGAAGAACCTGAAGACGGCGTACGCGCTGACGAAGCAGATGAAGAGGTCGCCTGGGTGGGGCAGGGCGTCCCGGTAACGCCACATCAGGGCAAAAGCGGCCAGGTGGAAGACGATCTCGTAGGCGAAGGACGGATGGAGGGCCATACCCGCCGGGGCGCCCGTCACCGCAGCCTGGGCAGAGGTGAGGACGATCCCCCAGCTACCACCGGTGGGGGTGCCCGGGAGCTCGGTGAGCAGGCAGCCCACGCGCCCGATGACCATCGCAAGGGCCACCGCAGGGGCCAGCAGGTCTCCCGTCGATTCCTTGTAACCGGTCAGCCGTTTGCCAAGGTGGACGCCGAACCAGGCCCCCACCAGGCCGGCAAGGATGCTCCGGTCGCCGTTGCCCCACCAGTCGGCCAGGGAAACCTGCCGGGAGATGTCCCACGTGAGCACTCGGGAACCGATGGCGCCAAAAGCCACCGCGAACCCGGCGATGGGCCACAAGCGCGGGTCTGTGAGGCCTCGGCGGCGCTTCTCATAGGCGTAAAACAGGAGAGCTGCGCAAATGCCCAGCCCCACCATGCCGGCATGCACCAGCGCGTTTCCCGCCAGGGGAAGCCCAATCATGGGCAGAGTGTAACAACGGATTGCCCACCCGATGCGGGCCCTTCGGCCCTTACATGTGGACGTGCAGGCGGCGGGCTGCCTCGGAGATCGATCCGGTGAGCGACGGGTACACCGTGAAGGTGCTGGCGACGTCGTCCACGTGCAGCTTCTGCTTGACAGCGATGGAGATGGGGAAGATCAGCTCCGAGGCGTTGGGCCCCACCACCACGCCACCGATGACGGTCCCGGAGCCCTTCCGGGCGAAGATCTTCACGAACCCGTCCTTGGCGTTGCGCATCTTGGCCCGGGCATTGCTGCGCAGGGAGAGCTTAATGACATCCGCCTGGTACTTGCCGGACTCGATCTCGGCCTCGGAGACGCCGACATTCGCGATTTCGGGCGAAGTGAAAATGTTGGACGCCACCTGGTGGAGCTTGAGCGGGGTGACACCGTCGCCCATGAAGTGCGCCACTGCGATGCGGCCCTGCATGGCAGCGACGGAAGCCAGCGGCAGCACACCCGTGCAGTCTCCGGCGGCGTAGATGTTCGGGGCGGTGGTGCGGGAGACGCCGTCGACCTTAATGTGCCCGCTGTCACTGACTGCCACGCCGGCTTCCTCCAGGCCGACGCCGGCGGTGTTGGGGATGGAGCCAAGGCACAGGAGGCAATGGCTGCCGGTCACCTTGGTGCCGTCAGAGAGCGTCACCACCACGCCGTCGTCGGTGCGTTCCACGGTCTGGGCACGGGAGCGGGACAGGACCCGGACGCCGCGGCGTTCAAAGACTTCTTCCAGGACCACAGCGGCGTCAACGTCAGAACCCGGCAGCACGCGGTCACGGCTGGAGACCAGGGTGACCTTGGAACCCAGGCCGTTGTAGGCCGACGCGAACTCTGCACCGGTGACGCCGGAGCCCACCACGATGAGTTCCTCGGGCAGTTCGTCCAGGTTGTAGATCTGGGTCCAGTTCAGGATGCGCTCACCGTCGGGGCGGGCCGTTTCCAGCTCGCGGGGGTGCGCGCCTACAGCCAGCAGGATGGTGTCCGCCTCGACAGTTTCGGCGCCGTCCACCGTCACGACCTCAATGGTGTGGCTGTCCAGGAGCCGGCCGGAGCCTTCGATGATGCGGACGCCCTGCTTTTCCAGGCCGTCCCGGATGTCACGGGACTGGTTGCGGGCCAGGTTAAGGAGACGGTCGTTGATGTGCTTGAGGTCGGCGCGCATGACCGGCAGGAAGTCACCGCCGTCGACGTCGAACTTCACTCCCAGCTCGCCGGCCTCCGCAACACGGGTCATCAGGTCAGCCGTGGCAATGAGGGTCTTGGACGGGACTACGTCGGTCAGCACCGCGGATCCACCGAGCCCGGCACGTTCGATGACGGTAACCGTCGCGCCCAGCGAGGCGGCCACCATGGCAGCTTCGTATCCGCCGGGACCACCTCCCAGGATTGCGATCCGGGGGGAACTGAAATCTGGATGCGTAGTCACAGTCATCCATTCTCTCCCATCCAGGGCCCGACCACCAAGAAACCAGGGTGCTTTCCGGGCCTGCCGTGACCGGGCCAACATGGGTGGCAGGATAACTTGTACTGGTGAGTACAACAGACTTCCTGAACACGGACCCGTTCGCCGCCGCCCGCGCCGCCGCGGACTACATTGCGGAAGAAACCGGGGTGGACCGCCATGACACCGCACTGGTTCTCGGCTCCGGGTGGGGCGAGGCTGCAGACCTGATCGGCGAGACCACGGCCACCCTGTCCGCCGAGGAGGTTCCCGGCTTCCACGCCCCCGCCGTGGAGGGCCACGTCGGCACCATCCGCTCCGTGCTCACCAAAGGGGGCAAACGCGCCCTCGTCCTGGGCGCCCGCACGCACTACTACGAGGGCAAGGGCGTCCGCGCCGTGGTGCACGGCATCCGGACCGCTGCGGCCGCCGGGTGCAGCACGCTGGTCCTGACCAACGGCTGCGGCGGCCTCAACGAGGACTGGGCCCCGGGCACACCCGTACTGATCCGGGACCACATCAACCTCACCGCCGCGTCGCCGCTGGAAGGCGCCACCTTCGTGGACCTGACCGACCTGTACTCGCCGCGGATCCGCGGGCTGGCCCGGGAAGTGGACCCCACCCTGGACGAGGGCGTTTACGCACAGTTCCCCGGCCCCCACTACGAAACGCCGGCAGAGGTGCAGTACGCCAAGCGGATCGGCGCAGACCTCATTGGCATGTCGACGGCGCTGGAGGCCATCGCAGGGCGGCATGCCGGCATGGAAGTGTTTGGCATTTCGCTGGTCACCAACCTTGCGGCGGGGATCAGCCCACAGCCCCTCAGCCACCAGGAAGTCATCGAATCCGGCCAGGCAGCGGGCCCGCGCATTTCCAGGCTGCTGGCTGACATCATTGCCCGGCTCTAGCGGGTAAGGCGTCCGGGGTGCGCCACGTGGATGGGCAATGACGATAGCGTTAGGCCCATGACGTCTTCCGATGCCGATCTTCGCCTGCTCACCGAGGCCCGCGAATGGGCTGCCCAGGACCCCGATCCCGTAACGAAGGCGTCGCTCCTTGAGCTTGTCCGCCTCGTTGGGGATGGCGACCCCGTGGCCCGGCAGGAACTGGAAGACAGCTTTCGCGGCACGCTGCAGTTCGGCACGGCGGGCCTGCGGGCCGCGCTGGGTCCCGGGCCAAACCGGATGAACCGGGTGGTGGTCCGCCGCGCCGCCGCGGGACTCGCAGCCTTTCTCGTGGACGCCGTGAGCAAGGCGGGAGACGGCGGCCGGCCGCGCGCCGTCGTCGGCTATGACGCCCGGCACAACTCGGACGTCTTCGCGGCGGAAACCGCCGCGATCTTCACCGCGGCCGGCATCGAGACGTTCCTGCTGCCGGCAGCCCTCCCTACTCCCGTGCTGGCCTACGCTGTCCGCGCCCTGGAGTGCGACGGCGGCGTCATGGTCACTGCCAGCCACAATCCGCCGCAGGACAACGGCTACAAGGTGTACCTGGGGCGGCACGCCGTAACGGCGGACGGCGACGGCGCCCAGATCGTGGCGCCGTACGATGCCGAAATCGCCGCGCGCATTAGTGCCGTGGGGCCACTGGAATCGATAGCACTCGCGGAGGGCGGCTGGACCGTCCTGGACAGCTCCATTGCCGACGGTTACCAGCAGGCGACGGCGGCCCTCGCCATGCCGGAGCGGTTTCCGGCACGCGACCTTCGGATTGTCCTGACCCCGCTGCACGGCGTCGGCGGCGGAACCGCCTTGGAAGTGCTGAAGGCGGCAGGTTTCACGGATGTCACCGTGGTGGCAGAGCAGGCCGATCCGGACCCCGATTTCCCCACCGTCAGTTTCCCCAACCCGGAGGAACCCGGGGCACTGGACCTTGCCTTGGAAGCAGCGGCGCGGCTGGACGCGGACCTCGTCATCGCCAACGACCCCGACGCCGACAGGGCCGCCGTGGCGGCCAAGGACCCCGACACCGGCGCTTGGCGCATGCTCCGGGGCGACGAAGTGGGGTCCCTGCTGGGAGCCCACATGGTGGCCCGGCTCGCGGACGGCGACTCCGTTGCGGAGGCGGACGGCCGGCGCGTGTTCGCCAATTCGATTGTGTCCTCCCGCCTGCTGGCGCGCATCGCCGCCGCCGCAGGACTGGGCCACGAAGAAACGCTGACCGGATTCAAGTGGATCTCCCGGGTCCCCGGGCTGGTCTACGGCTACGAGGAGGCGCTGGGATACTGCGTCGCACCGGACCAGGTGAAAGACAAGGACGGCATTTCCGCCGCGCTCCTGATCGCCGAACTTGCGGCCACCGCCAAAGCCGCCGGCAAGACGGTCTTTGACACCCTGGACGAGCTGTACCTTCAGCACGGCCTGCATGCCAGTGACCAGCTCAGCATCAGGGTTGCGGACCTGGGACTGCTGGATGCCATGATGAACCGCCTCCGGGTTTCGCCGCCGGAATCGTTCTTGCAGTCAGCGGTGGAGGTATTCACGGACCTGGCCGAAGGCAGCGCGCAGCTGCCGCCCACGGAGGGCCTGCTCTACGTCACCCGTAATTTGACCCGCGTGATCATCCGGCCCAGCGGCACCGAGCCCAAGCTCAAGTGCTACCTGGAGGTCATCCACCAGGTGGGCTCCGCCGCTGAGCTGCCGGCGGCACGCCAGGCTGCGCGCGCCTCCCTGGACGAAGTCCTCCACGACGTGAGTGAGGCGCTGGGACTTTAAACCCGCAAAGGGGCGCCGGCAGGCGCCCCTTTGAAGGTGTGGAAGGTCTTAGAGCTCCACCTCGACGAAGCCGTCCCTGACGCGGGTGCTGAACGCGGCCAGCCGCAGGCCAGGGGTGGTGAAGCACTCACCGGTCTCGAGGTCATAGACCTCCTTGTGCAGCGGTGAGGCGATAGTCGGGCGGATTCCCTTGGAACCGAGGATGCCGCGGGCCATGACGTGGGCTCCGGTGGCCGGATCCTCGTGCGCCACGGCGAAGACTTCGCTGGGGCCGGTGCGGAAAAGCGCCACCTGGCGGCCTGCCACCAGGGCTGCCTCACCCCACGCGGGTTCGAGGTCATCCACGGTGCAGACACGGTGCCAGCCGGTCCCGAACCCGGCGATGTCTGATTCGGCGGCGAGCGCCCCAAGTTCCAGTGTTGCCGTCATGTCCGGCTCCTTTCCCGTTGCCTGTTGTCCCTTGCAATGGCAGCTTTTGCAGCCGTGTCCCACGCTATGGTCCGGGTGTTTCAACCGGGTGCGGTCAATGTGTCCGGCGCGTAAAAGAGACCTAACGCAGCCGGAAATGCGTTCGTGATGCAGAAGTTAAGTTGACGAAACAATTGGGAAACTGAGGCGAAACTGCCCCTCCCTAGGCTGGAAGCACAAGCTGCAGAGCACCGTCTGCGGCCCATGCGAAAGGCCCACAGTGACCGAACAGACTTCAAGCACAGAGACTCCGCGCCGCATCGTCGTCGCCGGCGGCGGCCCCGCGGCCCACCGTTTTGCGGACGCCATGCATGCCCGCGGCCTCGATGGCTGGCATGTCACGGTCCTCACCGAGGAGGCACACCTCCCCTACGACCGGGTGGCGCTCTCCAAGGCCCTCACCGATACCGGCGTGGACCTTACCCTGGGCACGGCGTCAATGTGGGACCACGGTTCACTGGTCCTGAAGACCGGTGAACGCGTGCTCCGGATCAATGCGGAAGCAAAGAGTGTGGAAACCGCCGCCGGCCACAGCTATGAATATGACCAGCTGGTGGTGGCCACAGGCTCCGATGCCATGCGACTGCCCATTCCCGGCGCACAGCACGCCCACGTGTACCGCACCCTCGAGGACGTGTGGGCCATCAACAAGGCCATTGCGGAGCTCACGGAAAAGCTTGGCCGCAAGGTCAACGCCGTGACCATCGGCGGCGGACTCCTGGGCCTGGAGTCTGCAGCGGGCACCGAGCAGCTCGGCGCCACGCCGGTCGTCATCAACGGGGCACCCTGGCTGATGAACACCCAGCTGGACGAGGGCGCCGGCCAGGCCCTGGGCCGCCTCATCGAGGCGAAGGGCTTCGAAGTCCACGGCGGCGTGTTCCCTTCAGAGATTTTGGCGGACGACGACGGCCAGGTCACCGGGGTGCTCATGGCCGACGAACGCATCATTCCGGCCGACCTGGTGATTGTCGCCATCGGCGTCAAGCCCCGCGATGAACTTTTCCGGGCCGCCGAGGGCGAAGAGCAGGTCTTCAGCCTGGGCCCCCGCGGCGGCGTGGTCATCAACGACTACTGCGCCACCGAAGTACCTGGCATCTGGGCCATCGGCGAAGTAGCCAACTTCGGCGGCATGTGCCTGGGCCTGGTGGCCCCCGCCAACACCATGGCCGAGATCGTGGCCGACCGGCTGCACGGCGGGGACGCCACCTTCCCCGGCTTCGACACCGCCACCAAGCTGAAACTCTCCGGCGTGGACGTTGCCAGTTTCGGCGACGCCTTCGCCAGGACCGAACATGCCCTGGAGATCGTCTACGCCGACCCCGCGCGGGGCGTGTACCAGAAGATCGTGACCACCGACGACGCCAAGACGCTCCTCGGCGGCATCTTCGTGGGCGACGCCTCCCCCTACATGAGCCTGCGTCCGCTCCTGGGCCGGGAACTGCCGGCCGAGCCCGGCGCGTTCCTCAGCGCGGCGGGCGGCGGCGACGCTCCGGAAACCGAGCTCCCCGACGACGCCACCCTGTGCTCCTGCAACAACGTCACCGCGGGAACCATCCGGGACACCATTAACGGCTGCGGCGCCTGCGAGGGCAACGCACCCGTCCAGGAGCTGGGCGAGCTGAAGGGCTGCACCCGGGCCGGCACCCAGTGCGGTTCCTGCGTGCCCATGCTGAAGAAACTGCTGGAAACCGAACTCACCAAGTCCGGCGTCGAGGTCTCCAAGGCCCTGTGCGAGCACATCGAGCTGTCCCGCCAGGAACTGTTCGACGCCATCCGCGTCCTGGAATTGGCCTCCTTCGAGGAGATCATGGCCAAGTACGGCACTGGCGCTGGCTGCGACATCTGCAAGCCCACCATCGCCAACATCCTGGCCAGCCAGAACAGCGCCTACGTCCTGGATGCGGGCCGCGGCACGCTGCAGGACACCAACGACCGCGCCCTGGCCAACATGCAGAAGGACGGCACCTACTCGGTTGTCCCGCGCATCGCCGGCGGTGAAATCACCCCCAGGAAGCTCGGCGTGATCGCGGCCGTCGCCGAGAAGTACAACCTCTACACCAAGATCACCGGCGGCCAGCGGATCGACATGTTCGGTGCCCGGCTGGAACAGCTCCCCGAAATCTGGAAGGAACTGGTGGACGCCGGCTTCGAGTCCGGGCAGGCGTACGGCAAGAGCCTGCGCACCGTGAAGTCCTGCGTCGGGTCCACCTGGTGCCGGTTCGGTGTCCAGGACTCCGTCGCCATGGCCATCCAGCTCGAGCTGCGGTACCGCGGCCTGCGGAGCCCGCACAAGCTCAAGATGGGCGTCTCCGGCTGCGCCCGCGAGTGCGCCGAGGCCCGCGGCAAGGACGTCGGCGTGATCGCCACGGCGGACGGCTGGAACCTCTACGTGGGCGGCAACGGCGGAGCCACCCCGGCCCACGCCCAGCTGCTGGCCAAGGACCTGGACGACGAGACGCTGATCAAGTACATCGACCGCTACTTCATGTACTACATCCGCACCGCCGACCGCCTGCAGCGCACGGCCCGCTGGCAGGAAGAGCTCGTCGGCGGCATCAAGCATGTGGAGGACGTGGTGGTCAAGGACACCCTGGGCATCGCGGCCGACCTTGAGGCCGCCATGGCCAAGCACGTGGACACCTATATCGACGAGTGGGCCGACACCCTGAAGGACCCCGAGCGGCTGCGCCGGTTCCGCTCCTTCGTCAACGCCCCGGACCAGAAGGATGACTCCATCACCTTCGTCCCGGACGAGCGCGGCCAGATGCGCCCCGCCACACCGGAAGAAAAGGGAAAGGTCCTGATCGGTTCCTCCATCCCGGTCCGCTCCACCACGCAGGCACCCAACGGGAACGAGGCATAGCCATGCAGCTCAGCATCGACCTCACTGGCCGGGACATCCTGGTCACCGGCACCGACACTGCCGCACGGCAGGCAGTGCGGCGGTACCAGGCCGCGGGCGCCGTCGTCCACCGCCGCACCAGCCCCCACGACGGCGGCCTCCGCCATGGCAGCGAAGGCGCCCGGGTGCCGGAGCAGCCTTTCCTGGTTGCCGCCGTCGACGACGGCCAGCCTGGCTGGGCCCCTTTCCTGGACCGCTGCCGGGAGGCAGGAATCCCGGTCGCCGCCGAGCCTGCCGCCGGCCCCGCCGGGCATGTCACCCTGGTGGGTGGCGGCCCGGGCACCGGCGACCTGCTCACCGTGGCGGCCGTCAAGGCGCTGCGGGATGCCGACGTCGTGTTTTATGACCGCCTGGCGCCGTACCAGGAACTGCCGCTGCTGACGTCCGCGGAGCTCGTGGACGTTGGAAAGAAGCCCGGGCACCACAAGGTCAGCCAGTCGGACATCGAGAAGCTGATGGTGGAAAGCGCCCTCGCCGGCAACAACGTGGTCCGCCTCAAGGGCGGGGACCCCTACGTCTTTGGCCGCGGCGGCGAGGAAGTAGCCGCGTGCGTGGCCGCAGGCATCAAGGTCCAGGTGGTGTCCGGCGTGACCAGCGCCATCTCGGTGCCCGCCGCTGCAGGCATCCCGGTCACCCACCGGGAAGTCAGCCACATGTTCACCGTGGTCTCCGGGCATGCACCGCTCACCGAGAAGGAGCACCACCACCTGGCCGGCCTGGGCGGCACCATTGTGGTGCTTATGGGGATCGGCACCCTTCACCAGCTCGCTGCCGGCCTCCGCCGCGCCGGGATGCGCCCGGACATGCCCATGGCCGTGGTGGAACGCGGCTACCGGCCCGGCCAGCGCACCACGATCGCCGACCTGGGCACCATCACCTCCGCCGCGGCCGGCTGCAGCAACCCGGCCGTGCTGGTTATCGGCGAGGTGGTCCGGGTGGCTGAAGCCAACCAGCAGCACGCCGGGGCCGCCGCCGACCTGGACAGGCTGGCGGCCTCGCTGCTGGGATCATGAAAGGATTAACCCCCATGACCGCACTTGCACCGGCCGAACCAACCCAGGCTGAAGAATCCACCGACGCTGCGGGGTCGCCGCTGGAGGGATTCCGCATCGGCGTCACTTCGGACCGGCGGTCCCGCGACCTGATCGAAGCACTGGAACGGCGTGGCGCCGAAGTGCTGCACGCCCCCGCGCTGAAGATTGCCCCCGTCCAGGAGGACATGCGCCTCATCGAGGACACGCGGGCCATCATCGCCGCCAAACCGGACCTCTGCATCGCCACCACCGCCTACGGCATGCGCCGGTGGTGCGAGGCAGCGGATTCGTTCGGGATCGGTGACGAACTGCTGGAAACGCTGGGCAATTGCCGCATGTTCGTCCGGGGACCGAAGGCCCGTGGTGCCGTGCGCGCGGCAGGCCTTGCCGACGTCGGAATCAGCAGTGACGAAACCACCTCCACCCTGGTAGACATGCTGCTGGCGGAAGGCGTCCGGGGCAAGACCGTGGCCATGCAGCTGCACGGATACACCGACGTCCGCCAGTTGGAGCGCCTGCGGATGTCAGGCGCCACCGTCCTGACCGTGACGCCCTACCGCTGGGTCAAGCCCGACGGCGAGGATAAGCTCCCCCGGCTGATCGAGGCTGCCTGCACGGGAAACCTGGACGTCCTGACCTTCACCAGCGCCCCCGCCGTGGACGCTATGTGGAGCACAGCCCATGAGATGGGGCTCTACAAGCAGCTGGTGGAGAGCCTGAAACTGAACGTCACCACCGCTGTGGTGGGCCCTGTGACGGCCCAGCCGCTGCTGGACGCCGGGATCACGCCCCTCATCCCGGAGCGGTTCCGGATGGGCGCGCTCATCAGGCTGGTGTGCGAGCACCTGGCGCTGAACCATGTGCGCCGGCTGGAGACGCGCTCCGGCAGCATCGAGCTTCGCGGCCGCAGCCTGCGCATCGACGGCCAGCAGGTGGAGCTGGCGCCCGCCCCCCTGCTGCTCTTGCGCGCCCTGCTCGGCGCCGACGGCGCTGTCCTGTCCCGCGAATCGCTGTCCGACCTGCTGGAACTGCGCGGCTCCGTGCACGCGCTGGACATGACCGTGAGCCGCCTCCGGTCCTCGCTGCCGGACGGCAAGCTTATTGAAACCGTGGTCAAGCGCGGGTACCGGATCCGCGTCTAGCTACGGTCGGCCGGCCGCACAGTGCCCAGCGTCCGCGCTTTTGTGTCGGCGGGTGGACGAATGAGAGGTGCGTCACGGGTTCTGTTACCGGCCGGTAAATACTGGCGAACAGGGGCACGATAACCAGCAACTGGAGGGAAACACCCCGGAAAAAACGCGGGCCTACGCTGTATTCCATCACGAAGTTCCGGCCGCTTACCGGCCGCCAGCGAAAGGGCCAGCACATGTCCGCTCCGGCACCCTCACCGTCCACCTCCGCCGCAACCCGCATTGTCATTGCCGGCGCCGGCCCCGCTGCCCAGGCCCTGGTGGCGCAGCTGGACCGGGCCCGTTTCACCGGCACCATCACCGTGCTGAGCAATCGGGACGACACCCCTGGAGAACTGCTGGAGCTGGCCATGCTGCCCCAGGTTTCCGTACGCTTTGGCCAGCCTGCCAGCCACATCGACCCCGTCAACCGCACGGTGGCAACGGCTGACGGCATGGAATTCGCCTATGACCAGCTGGTCATCGCCACCGGCTCCGCCCCCGTGGCCAGCCCGGTGGATGGTGCCGCGCAGTGCCTGAGCTATACCACCATCGACGACGCGCCGCGCATCGCCAAGGGCGTGCAGAAGGTGGCCCGGGAGCTGGGGCGCCGCCCCGTGGGAATCCTGGTGGGCACCGGGGCCGCTGCCGGGCAGGCCGAGGCGGTTCTGCGGGCCAAGGGCGTGCGGCCCATCCGCACCACTGCCCGCCCGGCTGCCGTCATCCCTGCAGTCGCTTCAGGTGCAGGCGCTTCCGGTGCAGCCGTTTCCGGTGCGCCCGCCCGGCAGGCCGCTTCCGCCGTGGTCTTCGAGGATGGCAGCACCATGACTGGCGACCTGGTGGTCCTGGCCGAGGAGCGGGTCTCCCGCGACGGCCTGGCCGCCGGGGCGGGCCTGGAGACGGCAGCCGGGGGCGGCATCGTGATCAGCCGGGACTACCGCACCTCCGTTCCGGGAATCTGGGCGATTGGGGACGCCGCAGCGTTCGACGGCGTCCGGCTGGGCCTGCTAGTGGCAGCCGCTTCGGCGGCAGGCGCCTGCGCCAGCCAGCTGCTGACCGCGGCAGCGGAAGCGCCGGCCCTGCAGGCGGCCTGAGCGGCGGTGCCCCGCTGGGGCGCTCCCGGCGCTCCGCGTGGGGCCTGCTGCGGCGCGGCCCCCTGTGACAAGATGGTTCCCGAAACCGAGTCAACGCCGGGCCCACAAGGCCCTTCGAGAGGACCATCATGAGCAACGAAGCCACCGTTCACGCAGGCACCGCCCACCCGGCCGGGCCCGCGAACATCGCCTCCTACATCGACCACACGCTGCTCAAGCCCGAGGCCGAGGAAGCTGACGTCCTGAAGGTCTGCGCCGAGGCAGCCGAGTACGGGTTCAAGTCGGTCTGCGTCAACCCGATCTGGGTCAAGACCGTCACCACTGCGCTGAGGGGCTCGGGCGTCCTCACCTGCTCCGTGGTGGGCTTCCCCCTGGGGGCGACCCCCACGGACGTGAAGTCGTTCGAAGCCCGCGGCGCAGTCTTGGACGGCGCGGAAGAGGTGGACATGGTGATCAACATTGCAGCGGCAAGGGCCGCCGACAAGGGCGCCCTGACGGAGGACATCGCCGCCGTGGCCGAGACCGTCCACGCGGGCGGTGCCATCCTGAAAGTCATCATCGAAACAGCCCTCCTGACGGATGAGCAGAAGGTCCTGGCATGCCAGGCCGCCGTGGAGGCCGGGGCTGACTTCGTCAAGACCTCCACGGGATTCAACGGCGGGGGCGCCACCGTCGAGGACGTGGCCCTGATGCGCCGGACCGTGGGCCCGGACGTGGGGGTCAAGGCCTCCGGCGGCGTACGGTCGCTGGCCGATGCGCAGGCTATGATTGCAGCAGGTGCAACACGAATTGGTGCCAGCTCCGGAATTGCCATCGTCAAGGGTGAACAGGGTTCAGCCGCTTACTGACCTTGGCCGGAAGCCGCCACAGAGAAAGCCCCGCGGGGCCGAGGAGGAACACATGTCCAGCCAGATCAACGCGTCCAGCAAGGACACGGCGTCCAACCAGGAATCCGTCCGGACCCCGCAGAACGAAAACAACCTCGCCACCAGCGTGGTCCTGTTCGTGATCTGCTTCGCCCTGTTCCTGGGTGCCATCTACTCGCTGTCCTTCCTCACCCTGGGCAACCCGTGGCCCATGGCAGTCTGCCTGGGCCTCTTCGCCCTGGCGTTCTGGCTTCCGCAGACCATCTTTGGCCGCTCGGACTCCGCCGGCGAGCACTAAGCTTCCCGCAAACGCTTAAGACAGCAACGGACCCCGGACGCATCGTCCGGGGTCCGTTGCCGTATCAGCTGTTCACAGCTGGAACCAGAGCCTGATCCATGCCCCTGCGGCTGCCGCCACGCGGCCCCAATGGTGCTGGGCGATGGCCCAGCCGGCCATGGTCATGCCCACCATGGCATAGGCACTCACCGGGATCAGCACCAGCCATTCCCGCTTGGAGCCGGCCCGGCCCAGGAGGGGTACGGACAGGGCGCCGTTGGCGCGCCACACATTCCGCAGCAGGGGCAGGCGGCGCAGCATTTTCGGCGGCCGGACCACCAGCGGCCACAGCAGCGGCACTCCCCCGGTGGTGATGAGGTCTCCGACAATGTGCACCACCACACCGATCAGCATCGACGTGGGCAGCCAGGTCCACTGTTCCGGCGCGTAGGCAGTGACCAGGCCCGCCATTACCAGCGCGAAGATCCAGTTGGAGATGAAGCCGCCCTTGGGAAAGAGTTTCAGTGCCTTCGCCGCGATGTTGATCAGGAACATGCACAACAGCCCGGCGCCGACGGACAGGCGGCCCCACCCTGTGTCCATGTGGACCTGCGATGCCAGACCGGCCAGGAAGACGAAGAACGCCGCCCCGAGGATGGAGTGCGTGCCCTGGCGGTGGCCGCCGCTGGCATTCTCAATGCCGCGGGCGATCACGTTGGACAGCGGCGGCAGCGAATGGGCCACCGTGCTGGACCGGTGGTCCCAGTCGCACACCAGCGCGGTGCCGGCCGTCGCCATGCCGCCAATGAGGATACCGGCGGGATCCAGCGGGTACCAGCCCAGGGTGTACGGGCCGGTGGACGCAACAGCTACCCACGCCGCGGCTCCCGACGCGGCGTGGTGTCCTCCCATCAAGTGCTAACTCACCGCCAGCGGGGCGTCGGAGAAGATGTTCCGGATGACGCCGTTGGCCCATTCCAGGATCTCGGCGTCCTGGAGGTCCCGGCCGCCGATCCGTGCCGTCTTGGGCTTGGGAATGAGGATGGCGTCCATGGCCGGCTTGGACTGCGATCCCGGGTACATCCGGTTCAGCCGCATGGTCTTGGACTCCGGGAGCGAGGCCGGGGAGAACTTGATGAAGTTGCCCTGCAGTGCCACATCGGACAGGCCGGCCTCGCGGGCGGAAACACGGAACCGTGCCACCTCCACCAGGTTCCGGGCGGGCAGCGGCAGTTCGCCGTAGCGGTCCACCAGCTCGGCCTGGACCTCATCGATGGCCTCGTTGGTGAGGGCGGCCGCGAGCTTGCGGTAGGCCTCCAGGCGCAGCCGTTCGCCGGGAACGTAGTCGTGCGGCAGGTGGGCGTTGACCGGCAGCTCGATTTTCATCTCCGCGGCCTTCTCTTCGGCTTCGCCGCGGAAGTCCGCCACGGCCTCGCCCACCAGGCGGATGTACAGGTCGAAGCCCACCCCCTGGATGTGGCCGGACTGTTCACCGCCCAGCAGGTTGCCGGCGCCACGGATCTCCAGGTCCTTCATGGCCAGCTGCATGCCGGCACCGAGCTCGTTGTGCGCAGCGACCGCCTTGAGCCGTTCCAGCGCCACCTCACCCAGGGGTTTCTCGGAGGGGTACAGGAAGTACGCGTAGGCACGTTCGCGGCCACGGCCAACACGGCCGCGGAGCTGGTGCAGCTGGGACAGACCGTATTTATCCGCCCCGTCCACGATCAGGGTGTTGGCGTTGGAGATGTCCAGGCCGGTCTCGATGATGGTGGTGCACACCAGGACGTCGAAGCGCCGTTCCCAGAAGTCCACGATAATCTGCTCCAGGCGGCTTTCGGACATCTTGCCGTGCGCCACCTCCACCCGGGCCTCGGGCACGAGTTCGCGGATCTTCGCCGCGGTCCGTTCGATGGTGGACACCCGGTTGTGGACCAGGAACACCTGCCCCTCGCGCATCAGCTCGCGGCGGATGGCGGCAGAGGTCTGCTTATCCGTGTACGGGCCAACATAGGTCAGCACCGGGTGCCGCTCCTCCGGCGGGGTGGCCAGGGTGGAGGTCTCCCGGATGCCGGTGAGGGACATCTCCAGGGTGCGCGGGATCGGGGTGGCGCTCATGGCCAGGACGTCCACGTTGGTGCGCATTTTCTTGAGCGCTTCCTTGTGTTCCACGCCGAACCGCTGTTCCTCATCCACGATCACCAAACCGAGGTCCTTGAACTCGAAGTCCTTGGACAGCAGCCGGTGGGTGCCGATCACCACGTCCACGGCGCCGCTCTTGACGCCCTCGGCGGTTTCCTTGGACTCCTTGGCGGACTGGAACCGGGACAGCGGCTTGACGCGCAGGGGGAAGCCGGAGAACCGCTCGGTGAAGGTCTCGTAGTGCTGCTGGGCCAGCAGGGTGGTGGGCACCAGCACCGCCACCTGCTTGCCGTCCTGCACGGCCTTGAACGCAGCGCGCACCGCGATCTCGGTCTTGCCGTAGCCCACGTCGCCGGACACCAGGCGGTCCATGGGGATTTCGCGTTCCATGTCCGCCTTGACCTCGTTGATTGTGGTCAGCTGGTCCGGCGTCTCCACGTAGGGGAAGGCTTCCTCGAGCTCGCGCTGCCAGGGGGTGTCGGGGCCGAAGGCGTGGCCACGCGAGGCCATCCGGGCCGAGTACAGCCGGATCAGCTCGCCGGCGATCTCCTTGACGGCCTTGCGCGCCTTTGACTTGGTGCTGGCCCAGTCAGCGCCGCCCATCTTGCTCAGGACCGGCGTGTCCCCGCCCACGTAGCGGGTCACCTGGTCCAGCTGGTCAGTGGGCACGAACAGGCGGTCGCCGGGGGCGCCGCGCTTGGCGGGCGCGTATTCCAGCACCAGGTATTCGCGCACGCCGTCGCCGCCGCCGGCGACCTTGCGCTGGATGAGTTCCACGAACCGGCCGATGCCGTGCTGTTCGTGGACCACATGGTCGCCTGCCACCAGCTGCAGGGGGTCGACGGCGTTGCGCCGTTTGGAGGGCATCCGCCGCATGTCCTTGGTGGACCCGGCAGAGGTACGGCCCAGCAGGTCCGCCTCGGTGAGCAGGCCAAGTTTGAGGCCGTCCAGGACGAAGCCGCGGCCGACGGCGGCTGTGGTCACTTCGATGATGCCCGCCTGCGGCTCGTGGTCCAGGCTGTCCACCCGGGCGCAGGGGATGTCGTTTTCGTGGAAGAGTTCCGCCAGGCGCTGTGCGGGCCCCGGGCCTTCGGTGGCCACCACGATCCGCCACTGGTCCCGGACATGCGAGCCGATGAAGTCCATCATCTCCGCAACGTCGCCCTGGTAGCCGCGGGGTTCGCGGGCGTGCAGGTTCAGGACGTCGATCTCGGGCAACAGTTCCGCGTCCTGGGCCAGTGACGTGATGGACCACCAGGACGCCCCGTGCGACAGGGCGGAGCCGCGGGTTTCGGCGAGTGAGCGGAAGCTCGCCGAATGAAGCGCTGCGGACGCCTGGGAGCTGAGGTCCAAAGGTGCCGCCCCGCCGTCGGACGCGGTGGACCACGCCGCCTCGAGGAACTCCTCATTGGTGGCAGCGAGGTCGTGGGCGCGGGTGCGCACCTTCTCCGGCTCGATCACCACGGCGATGGAATCGGCCGGCAGCTGGTCCACGAACGGAACCATCGCGTCCACCAGGACCGGGGCCAGCGATTCCATGCCTTCCACAGCGATGCCGCCGGCGATCTTCTCCAGCATGTCGGCTGCGGCCGGGAGCTGGGATTTCAACGTGGCCGCACGGGACATCACGGACGGCGTAATGAGGATTTCACGGCAGGGCGGGGCGTGCAGCTCTGCCGGGTGGTGGATGCCCGGCGCGGACAGCGAGCGCTGATCAGCCACGGCGAACCAGCGCATCTGGTCCACCTCGTCCCCGAAGAACTCCACGCGGATGGGATGGTCCTCCGTGGGCGGGAAGACGTCGATAATGCCGCCGCGGACAGCGAACTCACCGCGGTGCGTGACCATGTCCACCCTGGCGTACGCCGCGTCCGCGAGGCTCTTGACCACGCTGGAGAACGGAACGTCCTGGCCCACCTTCAGCGTGACGGGGACCAGGTCGCCAAGGCCGGCCACGACGGGCTGGACCACGGCGCGGACGGGCGCGACGACGACGCGCAGCCGGCCCGCCGTCGAACTTTCCGGATGTGCCAGGCGGCGCAGCACGGACAGCCGGCGGCCCACGGTGTCCGAACGCGGCGAAAGCCGCTCGTGCGGAAGGGTCTCCCAGCTGGGAAACTCTGCCACCGAATCCGCGGGCAGGTAAGCGCGCAGGGCTGCGGACAGGTCCTCCGCCTCGCGGCCGGTGGCGGTGACGGCAAGCACGACGCCCGGCTCAGCGGACTGTCCTGCTGCGGCCGCGGCAAGCCCGTCCGCCATCTCTGCCAGCAGCACCGGGCGCAGGCCCGCGGGGGCACTGATCTGGTAATCCTGGCCGCGGACGGCAAAGCCCCGGGCTGCCTCGGCCCGGACGCGGGCGAACGTCTGGTCGGGTTCCAGGGCGCGGCGGAGTCCGTCCAGCGTCGGGAGCGCGGCGGACTTGCCCGTGCTGGATGTGCCGGCGGCGGACTGGCCGGGAAGACTCATGGCAGAAGCTCCTGTGGTGTTCAGCGAAAACAAGCAGGCAACGCGAAAACCCGAAATTCGCTGCGAATCCCGGGTACTCCCAGCCTACCGCGCAGGAACGACATGGCGGCGCGGCACTATCTCGGTGGGAATAGGCCTAGGCTGGCACCGCCGAGCCATTTTCCGAAGCTTTTTTCGCCGCGGCAACCGTCCTCACCGGCCGCCGCTGCGAATTGCAAGGGACGAACAGGAGCCCGCATGACCGCAATGAGTGCCCAGCGAACACCGAAGACCGTCCTCGTGACCGGTGCCACCGGCTACATCGGCGGCCGGCTGGTGCCCAGGCTGCTGGAGGCCGGCCACGCCGTGAAGGTGCTGGTCCGCTCCCCCGAGAAGATCGCCGGTGTCCCGTGGCGGGACAAAGTGGACGTGGTGCAAAGCAGCCTTGACGACGGCGAAGCCCTCCGCGCAGCCCTGGCCGGCGTCGACATCTTCTACTATCTGGTCCATTCCATGGCGGCAGGGGCCGGGTTTGAAGCGAAGGAAAAGGCCATGGCCAGGACCGCCGCGGACGCTGCTGCCGCCGCGGGAGTCCACCGGATCGTCTACCTGGGCGGCCTGCACCCGCAGGATGTGGAACTGTCCACCCACATGCGCTCCCGCGAGGCGGTGGGCAAGGTGTTCCTGGACAGCCCGGTGGACGCGGTAGTGTTCCAGGCCGGCGTGGTCATTGGATCCGGTTCCGCGTCCTTCGAAATGATCCGGCACCTCTCCGAAACGCTGCCGCTGATGCCGGCGCCCAGCTGGGTTCGCAACAGGATCGAGGCCATCGCCGTGCGCGATGTCCTGTACTACCTGGTGGCCGCTGCGTCGCTGGAAGGCGCCATCAACCGGACCTTCGACGTCGGCTGCCGGCAGGTGCTGACCTACGCGGGAATGATGAAGGAGTATGCGGCTGAGGCAGGGCTGCCGTACCGGGTGGTACTGGCGCTGCCCGTGCCCGCACCAAAACTGGCAGGCATGTGGGTGGCCCTCACCACCCCCATCCCGCTCTCCATGGCCGTGCCCCTGGTCCAGTCGCTGCAGCACGACGCCGTGTCCAACGAGCACGATATCGACCAGTACATTCCACAGCCCGACGGCGGCCTGACCCCTTACCGGACGGCGGTGGCCCTGGCACTGGGCAAGGAGCGGGACGGCCAGGTGGAAACCACGTGGGCCAATGCCGGCGCCGACTCCGATCCGCTGCCCAGCGACCCGGACTGGGCCGGGCATAAGGTGTACATCGACGAGCGGACGTTCCACGGCGACGTGGATCCCGCCCACGTCTGGACCATTATCGAAGGCATCGGCGGCCGCAACGGCTGGTACTCGCTGCCGCTGGCCTGGCAGGTGCGGGGCTGGCTGGACAAACTCACCGGCGGCGCAGGCCTGCTGCGCGGCCGCCGGCACCCGCACACGCTGGTTGCGGGGGAAGTCGTGGACTGGTGGCGCGTGGAGAAGATCGAGCACGGCAGCCTGCTGCGGCTTCGGGCGGAGATGCGGGCGCCGGGACGGGCCTGGCTGGAGCTGTCCGTGGCGCCTGACGGCGGCGGCAGCCGCTACCGGCAGCGCGCCATTTTCTTTCCCAAAGGACTCAGCGGCCGGCTGTACTGGCTCGCCGTCCTTCCCTTCCACAGCCTGATCTTCCCGGCCATGGCCCGCAACATCACCACGGCTGCCCAGAAACTGGCGGATGCGGACCGTGCCGAGCTGACCCCGTAGGATGTTGGAGGCTTAATTCATCTCCCACGTCCCAGGAGGACCCATGGCGCTGAGCGCAACCACCACCCTTCCGCATTCCGTTGACAGTGTTGCCGCTGTGCTGGTGAACGAGGACTTCCAGCGCCACGTCAGCCAGCTGGTGGGCGGCAGCCTGGAGTCCTTCACCCTTGACGGCGACATTGCAGGGGCCTTCAACACCACCTCGGTGCGCACCCTTCCCACCACCCGGCTGCCCGAGATTGCCCGTAAGTTCGTTGGTGAGCACCTCAAGGTGACCCAGGTGGAGAACTGGGAGGCGCCCGCGGCAGACGGCTCCCGCCAGAGCAACATCTCGCTGAAGATCGCCGGCGCCCCAGTGGATGTGACCGCCGTCCAGCGGCTGGTGGCAGACGGCGGCGGAACCCGCGTTGAACTGGAGGGCGCCGTGAAGTCCTCCGTACCGTTCCTCGGCGGAAAGATCGCCGACGCCGCCGAGCCCATGGTGGCCAAGGCACTGAACCTGCAGGCCGCCCAGGCGCAGGCCTGGCTGGAAAGCCACTAGCCCATGCAGCTTCCCGTCCTCGCCGCGCTGGTCCTGATCATCGCCGGCGTCTGGTCACTGGCCGTCTGGCCGCAGTTCCTGCGCCGGGTGATGAAGGATCCACGGGCCCGTGATGCCGCCGGCAAGGCAACGAAGTTCCTGACCGTGCACGTGGTGCTGGTGAGCATCTCCATGGTGCTGGGACTGGCCACCGCCGTGATCGGCGTCCTCGGCCTGCTTGGCTGAGCTGCCAGGCTGAGCCAGGCGTTTTCCGCACGAAACAGCCCGGGCCTTCTCTCCTCCAGGAGGGGAAGGCCCGGGCTGTTTGCTGTCCGGCTCAGGCCGCCTGGTTGAGCGCGTCCTCGGCCGCCACCCAGGAAATCATGGCGCATTTGACCCGCGCTGCGTAGCGGGCCACTCCCTCGAACGCCGCGGCGTCCCCCAGCAGTTCAGGATCGGCATGGACCTTGCCCCGGGACCGCAGCACCTCGCGGAAGCTGTCGATGACCTCATGCAGTTCGGCCACCGTCATGCCCTGGGCGAGGTCGGACAGCACTGACGCCGAGGCCATGGAGATGGAGCAGCCGGCACCGTCCCATGCAATCTGGGCCACCTTTCCCTCCTGGACCGCAAGCCGGAGCGTCACTTCGTCACCGCACACCGGGTTCAGCTGGTGCGACTGCCCCGTGGACGTGCCATCCGGGGCTTCCGTGGCGGCGAGCCCGCTGCCGTGGCGGGCTTTGGAATGGTCCAGGATGATCTGCTGGTACAGCTGGTCAAGGCTCATGATGTCAGCTTTCGTCTGCTCCGCTAGGCGCGGAAGTAGGCCCGGACGCCGGCGACGGCATCGAGGAAGCGGTCCACGTCGTCAGTGGTGTTGTAGAGGTAGGCGCTGGCGCGGGTGGTGGCGGTCAGGCCAAGCCTGCGGTGCAGCGGCTGGGCGCAGTGGTGCCCCACGCGCACGGCAATTCCCCGGGAGTCCAGGAACTGCCCCACATCATGGGCGTGGACACCTTCGACGTCGAACGCGGCAAGGCCGATCCTTTCCTGTCCGGCGGCCGGGCCCAGGACCCTGATACCGGGAATGCCCTCCAGTCCCGCCACCATGCGCTGGCCAAGGTCTGCCTCCCACCGGTGGATGCGGTCCAGCCCGGTTTCGGTCAGGTAGTTGGCGGCGGCGGCCAGGGCTACCGCCTGGGAGATGCGCTGGGTACCTGCCTCGAAACGCTGGGGCGCCGGAAGGTATTCGGCCCGTTCCATGGTGACCGTGGTGATCATCGATCCGCCCGTCAGGAACGGCGGCAGGATGTCCAGGAGCTCCTGGCGCCCGTACAGCACTCCGATTCCCGTGGGGGCAAGCATCTTGTGGCCGGAGAAGACCGCGAAGTCCACGTCAAGCTCCTTGACGTCCAAGGGCAGGTGCGGCGCGGACTGGCAGGCATCCAGGACCACCAGGGCGCCCGCAGCATGCCCCAGGGCCGCCAGTTCCTGCACAGGGTTGATGATTCCCAGGACGTTGGAAGCGTGGGTGAAGGCAAGGACCTTGGTGCGCGGGCCGATGATCGTCCCGGCCTGCTCCATGCGCAGGCTGCCATCGTCGGCAATGGGGATGTAGCGGAGCGTGGCCCCGGTGCGGAATGCCAGTTCCTGCCATGGAATCAGGTTGGCGTGGTGCTCCATTTCCGTGACCACGATTTCGTCACCCGGGCCCAGTGCCAGTCCCCTGAGCGCCTGGTCGCCGCGCCCCTGGGCAGCCCACAGCCCGGCATTGGACAGCGCGTACGTCAGGAGATTCAATCCCTCCGTGGCGTTCGACGTCCAGATAGTCTCGGCATAGTCCGCACCGATGAAGTCGGCAATGGTCTGCCGGGCATCTTCGAAGACCTCGGTGGCCTCCACCGCAAGATGGTGGGCGCCCCGGTGAACGGCGGCGTTGCGCTGTTCGTAGAATTCCTGCTCGGCCTCGATGACGCTCATGGGGTTCTGCGACGTGGCCCCGGAGTCGAGGTAGACCAGCGGCTGTCCATTAACCAGCTGGTTGAGGACTGGGAAGTCGTTGCGGATGCGCAGGACCTCGGCGTTATCCATGACAGGTACGGCGCGTTCCAGTGTGGCTGGCGTTGATACTACGGCCAAAACGAACTCCTTGGGGCTGCCAATGTCTGACATCCCAATTGTCCCACACACGGCTGTGGCGGCCGCCCGGGAGGGGCGGCCGCCACAGCTGCCCCGGGCTTCAGCCGAGGGAGCAGAGGGCCGGCGACGGCTGGGGGGAGAGTCTCGGTCTCAGAAGACTCTGACGCCGCCGGCCCCGTCTAGGCCCGGTCCCTGCGGACCGGAAGTTGAGAGGGCCTCAATGTCCTGTTCGGCGTGCTCCGCGGCGTCCAGCCGGCCGCTTCGCTTTGCCTCCTTAAGTAAATCCCGTGGCGCCCTCCTGTACACGAGTAGGGAGTACTCGAATCCCCCGGGGAGTACTACCGGGGCGCGGTGCTCCTACCCGCCAGATGGTTCGGGCGCACGGGTGGGAAGGGCAGGTGCGGCGCTTACCAGGGCAGCACTGGTCCATCCCAGGCGGCCGACGGCGGACGGGCACCTGCGCGGCAACGGACAGGCGCGGGGAACAGGCATCGGGCGGGGCTTCCCGCGGGACCTACTTGGGCAGGGCCGACTCCAGCTCATCGCGGCTGCGGACCCCGAGCTTGACGTAGGTGCGGTACAGGTGGCCTTCCACCGTCCGCACGGACACCATCAGCCGTTGGGCGATCTCCCGGTCGGTCAAGCCCTGCACTGCCAGCTCAACGATGTCCTGTTCGCGCCGGGTAAGCCGGACGGCGGGCGCAGCAGCAATAAAGCGGCCTTCACGGAACCGTTCACCCAGCTCGTGGTCGCACTTCTCACGCTGGGCAACGGCCTGCCGCGACCGGCGGCGTTCGCCGGCCTGTTCCAGCACCGTGCTGGCACGGGCGTAGGCTTCGCGGGCCAGATTCACAAAGCCTGCCTCCTCCAGCGAGGCAGCCGTTGTCATCAGGGCATCGCCGTCGGCGTTTTCCCAGTCCGTCGCCAGGGTCATCAGCGCTTCCGCCCAGCGTCCCTCCACCCCGCCCGCGGCTGTCTGCACCATGGGGACCACCGACGGGTCCCCCAGGTCCCAGCACATGGCGAAAATCTCAAGGAGGTTTCCCGTGCGGGCGGAAGCCTCCGGGGTGGTCATGAGCGTCTGCAGGGCGGCCAGCCCCTTGCCGTCGCGCGCCTGGTATTCAGCGGCTGCGGCCACGTAAGCCTCGGCAAGGAGATCGTGCGCCGGCCAGCCGGCGTCGGCGTCTTTGTGGTCCTGTTCCAGGCGCCTTGCCTGTTCCGTGTCCCCAAGCCTGGCTGCCGCGTAGAAGCCCAGGGCAGTGCCAAAACGGTACAGCTGCAGCGGATCATTGAGGCTGAGCGCCTCGACGGCGGGCAGCAGCACCTGGTACGCCCGCTCCATCCTTCCCTGCCGCAGCAGCGAGTAGCCATGGAGCAGCTGAAGACTCCCGTTGAAGGTGGCGGCGCCGGGCGCATTTCCGGTGGCATAGTGGTTGATCTCCCGCTCTGCCGACTCCCATTCACCCATGGCCAGGTAGTCGGAAACCAGCCGCCCCAGCACGAACTCGGGGAAGAAAAAAAGGCTGCCTTCCAGCGGGGGAAGTTCCGAGGCTGCCAGCAGGGCAGCCTCCAGGCCCTGGACGGGACGCCCAGCGGAAGCGAGTGCGTGGGCCTGGAGACCCTCGGCCAAGGCACGGAGCGGTTCTCCGCCGGTGCCCGTACGGCGCTTCCGCATGACCTCCACTGCCTCGCTCAAGGCTTGGACGTTTACCTCCGCACCCAGCTGCAGGAGGTGCAGGAGCTCTTCCTGCCAGCTCCTTTCGCCGCCAGGTGCTGCATGCTTTTCGACGTCTTCGGCTACGACGCCAAGCGGGTGGCCGATGGCCTGGTGGGCCGAGACCCGGAGCAGTAGGACCGCCAGCCCCTCGGCGTCCTCTGCCAGGGGGAGCCAGCATGCGTCCAGGAGTGCCGCCGCCTCCGTATATGAACCTTCGTTGTACAGCGCCCGCGCCTGGATGGCCTGGGCCATCGGAACCAGCGGGGGATGGTGGATGCGTGCCGCAATGGAACGCGCACTGTGGTTGCGGAACCTGAGCAGGGCCTCTTTCGCCGCCGCCAGCATCTCGTCATCACCCACCCGGACGCCGCATTCCAGGGCCCACTCAACGGACCGCAGCCGGCCCTCCCCCTGCAGCTGGGTGGGGTTCTGGTGGGCCTTGACCGTCTCCAGCAGCTGGAGGCTGCGGGATACGGAGACGGTGTTGCGGATGGCACCGGCAAAGATCCCGTTCCAGATGGAAAGCTCGGATGGTACGCCGGGGGCTTCCACGATCATCTGCTGGTCCAGCAGGGACCGGACCACTGCTGCGCCGCTGATGTCTTCGATGACTTTTCGGCCCACCGGGCCGGCGAGGGCGATGAGCTTCAGGGCTTCCTGTTCTTCCGGGCCCCGGCGGAGGTGGTCTTTGGCTACCACTCCTGCAAGCCGTGCCCCATCGGCGGGCAGGGCGCCCAGCAGCATCCAGATGCCGTTGCGCTTGGCGAGGACGCCGGTTTCAGCGGAGTCGTGGAGCAGGGCATCAAGTATCCGGGGATTGCCTCCTGATGCATTCCAGATGGCGTCCACTGTTGCCCCTGGGACTGTCCCGTCAAGAACGTGGGCAAGGACCTCCTCGACCTGTTCACGGTTGAGGGGCCGCAGGTCCACGCGCTCGGCAAGACCGTCGTACCAGAGCTGGTCCAGCGGCTGCGGCAGCCCGGGCCGGGGACGGGCCGCGGCCAACACTGTTGCCCACCCGGCCGAAATCACTTCGGCCAGCACGCCTGCGGATGCGTCATCCAGGTGGTGGGCATCGTCCACGGCAAGCAGGACAGCAGCGCCGTGGCCGCCCTTCAGCTTCTCGAAGTATGACCACATGGAACGGAGCACTGCCACGGGCGAGACGGACTCCTCAGCGGTGAGCTCCCCCGTATAAGGAGTCAGGACCCCAAAGGGCACCCCTGCCAAGGCCGAGCTGGCATGGATGCGCAGAATCTTCATGCTCCCGGCGAGGCGCTCCGTCACGGCATCGGTCACGGCCGACTTTCCAATGCCCGGGCCCGCCATGATGAAGACGGCCTGGTGGGTGCCGTTCCGGACCAGGTTGCAAATCCGGTCCACCGGCTCCCGGCGGCCGGTAAGGAGCCGGTGCGCAGCCCCTGCCTTGTGGCCATTAGACGAGTCCAGTCAGATCACCCCTTGAAGTCACGCCCAGCTTGGTGAAGACCTGGTACAGGTGGCCCTCCACGGTGCGGACTGACACCCCCATTTCCATGGCGATGTCCCGGTTTGAGGCACCGCGGCCGGCCATCCGGGCAATTTGGCGTTCCCGGCTGGTCAGCAGCGGGCTCCCGCTGCTGGGCACGATGGGCAGGTTCGACACTGTGGCGGCCAGGATGTCCAGCCGTGCCTGCGCCGTCCTCGCAGAAAGGGCGTCCCCCTCCTGGCGGGCGAAATCCACCGCCAAGGCCATGCACCGGGCTTCCACGGCGTCGAGTTCAAGTGTTGCCGCGAGTTCGCCGCCGGCAAGGAGGGCCTTGGCGTCCTTTGTCCTGCTTCCAAGGGCGATCAGCCGTGAGACCTCGGCCAGCGGGCCCTGCCGGTGGCCGGCGATATCTTCCAGGAGTCGGAAGTCGGCGTCGCTGCCGTTTACGGTTGCTGCCAGCAGCTGCATGCCCGCGACAGTGTGCCTGCCCGCCTCCACGTTCCGGCGGGCCCCCTGCTTCAGGCTGGCTACCGCCTCCGAATCGCCCAGCCAGCGCCCGGCGACCAGCGCACAGAACTCGATGATGCTCTCCGTGGCAAACCCTGCCCTGCCGGAGGTCCTTTGCAGCTTGGCGAGGTATTTGCGGGCGAATGCGGCGTTGCCGGTCTGGGCATAAGCCAAAGCCGTAGCCGCGTACGCGGTCCGCAGCGCTGCCTGGACCGGCTGCAGCTCCAGCTGCGCAGTGGCGGAGATCAAGGGCTCCAGGGCGGCCTCGCCGCGGCCGGAGAAAGCAAAAGCCACCCCGGCAGCCAGTTCGGTGGCGGCACTGCGGTACGGCAGCCGGTGGGGCTGGCCCGTACTGAAGGGGCTGAGGAGGTCGATGCAGCGCCGCCACTGCCCCGCCACCAGCAGGACGAAGTAGGCCTCCCTGGCGTAGCGCTCACGGAGGCCGACAATGTGCGAGGCGTCGGTAAGCTGGCCGCCGAGTTGGCGCATAAGGCCCAGTGCGTCCATCTCCCGCCCGGTCAGCGCGAGGGCGCTCATGAGGATGATGGCGGACTGGAGCCGGAACGCGGTATCCGGGTTACTGTCAGGATCGGCCGCCCGTTGCAGCGCGGGAATCATGGCAGCGTAGTCGCCGGTGTGGGCCTGGTATTCGAATTCGCTCAAAGAGATGCGGTTTGCTGCCACTGCGCCGGCCGCGGGCCAGGAGGAGTGCCCGGCAGTCCGGTCCAGCCGTTCCCGGGCCGAGGCGAGCAGTTCCGGGACTTTGCCTGCCTGCTCCGGAATGAAGCGCATGACCCGGGCTTTGGCGGCGACTACCTGGGCATACTCCTCCGGGTCCAGGGCCTCAAGCTCGGGATGGGAAATATCGTCCAAGGCGGAAAGGGCCTGGGCCGGCATATCCAACTGGAGGTACGCCGCGGCCTTCTGCCGTTGCGCCGACGCCCACCCGGCGTCGGTTCTCTTCAGCATCTCCGCATAAGTCAAAGCAAAACGTGGGTCGAAGAGCTGGACCGCGGCCTGGGCCGCGGCCAACGCCAACGCCGGGGCAAGCTCGGCTTCGCACTCGTGGGTCCAGGCGGCAAAGGACATCAGTTCGTCCACCGTCATGGTGGCCGGATCCGGCTCCAGGCCGCCCATCAGCACGTTGCGAAGCTCCCTCCGCCGGGAAATGCTCAGCCATGTCCTGACGACGTCCCCGATATATTTCTCCCGGAGCGACACCCAGCGGTGCTCGGAGTCGTCGATCTCCAGCAGCCCGCCGTCCTCCATGTCCGCGACCACCTCCGCGCCGTAAATGGCAGTGAGGCTGGACAGCTCCACCCGCCGGGCACAGGAGAGCATCTCCACGACTTCCCGGGTTTCCGGTGTTTCCCGTGACCAGCGGGAGCGGACGATGTCATCAAGGCTGGCAGCGCCGTCGAGCACCACTTTGTCCCGCAGCGTCCAGACCGAATCAGACAGGACCAGGTTTCCGGAGAGCTGCTGTTCGGTGACCAGGGCTTTGAGCAGCAACGGATTTCCACCAACCATCTGGTGGTACGTGCTGACCAGGGAGGAAGCAACGCGGTGGCCCAGGAGGGACAGCAGGACCTGCCTGGTTTGCAGCTCGTTGAGGTTGCTGAGCCGCACTTCGGTCAGCTTCCGGTCCGTCAGCAGCCAGTGGAAATCCGCCGGCAGGTCGCTTGAGTTGGGGGCGACGGCAACAATCTTCGCCGTACCGGTCAGCAGGACGTTCAGCAGGACGCCCGCGCTCATGTCGTCGATGCCGGTGGAGGTATCCAGCGTAATGATGGACGGCCTTCCGGCCGCATCGCTGCGGATGAGCGAGGTGATGCCGCGCAGGATGGCCGTGGGGGACCCCATGTAGGCCTGCGGCAGCCGGGCCAGCAGGAACGACAGGCAACCATACGGGGTGGTGGAGCCCGCGGGACCGCTGCGGAGCTGCAGCGACCAAATATCAGGGCCAAGGTCTGCCACTGCTGCGCGGGCCAGGGAGGACTTACCCACTCCCCTGGCACCGGTAATGACAACGCCCAGCGAGTTTTCGCTGGTCAGCGCGGTGCGGACGGCGTCGAGGTTGGCGCTTCGTGCAGGCATGGACCATTGCTGGCCCTCCGGCGCCCCGGAGGTTGGCGTGGGCAGCCCGTCACCTTGCGGCGTTGACCCACGTCCCCAGCTGAGTGGCTCGATTGACATGAACTTTTCCCCTACATCCTGCATTAGCGGGATGTAGCCCCTTTGCTCCCCCGCATAGGAAGAAGAGTACCCTGTGCCACAGACAGGGAAACAGGGCCGGAAGGAACTTTTACGATTCCGGCTGGCGTGATTCCGCTTTGGCGGGGTGGAATCTCTGCTGTGCGGCCGTGAGCCCGTCACGGATCAGGGACTCCACGGCATCGGCGGCATCGTCCAGCAGGAAGGGCAGTTCCTTATGCTCCGCGGTGCCGAAATCGCGCAGGACATAGTCGGCGGTGTCCATCCTGCCGGGCGGGCGACCCACCCCCACCCGGACCCTCAGGTAGTCCTTGGTGCCGAGCGCCTTGGAGATGTCCCGCAGCCCGTTGTGGCCGCCTTCGCCGCCGCCCAGCTTGAGTTTGACCGTGTTGAACGGGATGTCGATCTCGTCATGTACCGCAACCACATGGTCCGCCGGGATGCCGTAGAAGTTGGCGAGGGCGGAGACCGGGCCACCGGAAACGTTCATGTAGCTCGCCGGCTTCGCGAGGACAACCCTGGGCCCACCGATACCGAGCCGGCCTTCGAGCACCTGGGCGCGTGCCTTGTGGGTCTTGAAAGCAGCCCCGATGCGGCCCGCGAGTTCATCGAGCACCATTTGGCCTACGTTGTGCCTGTTGCCTTGGTACTGCGCTCCGGGGTTGCCGAGGCCAACGATCAGCCAGGTGTCTGTCATGGAATCAATCCTATGGGGGCGGCGTGGGAAGGGATGGAACCGGGCGCACAAGGACGCCGGCCCGCGGACATGGCAGTGGCCGGGCCCCCGGGGGCCCGGCCACTGCGGGAAACTGCGGAGTGGTTACTCGGCTGCTTCTGCTTCAGCTGCGGGAGCCTGCTCTGCTGCGCCCTCGGCGGCTGCTTCGCCTTCCTCGGCGATTTCGACGGCCTCGGAGATGTTCACCACGAGGGACTCGGCGTCCGTCAGGAGGATGCTGCCCTTGGGCAGGACCAGGTCGGAAGCGTGGATGTGCTCGCCTGCGGCGCGGCCCTCGACGTTGACCACCACGGCGGTGGGCAGGTGGGTGGCCTCAGCCTCGAGTGACACAACCGTCAGTTCCAGGTTGTGGACGGTTCCGGGAGCGGTCTCACCCTCAACGTGGACCGGAACGTCAACCGTGACCTTCTCGCCCTGGCGGACGGTCAGGAGGTCGATGTGCTCGATGATCTGCTTTACGGGATCGCGCTGGATGTCCTTGACCAGGGCAAGGTGGCCCTCGCCGTTGATGTCCAGGGACAGCAGGGCGTTGGCGGTGCGGACGGCCAGGGTGGTGGCCTTGGCCGGCAGGGTGACGTGGATGGGCTCTGCGCCGTGGCCGTAAATGACGGCGGGGATCAGGTTGGCCATCCGGGCGCGGCGGGCGTAGCCCTTGCCGAATTCGGTGCGCAGTTCTGCTGCGAGCTTCTGCTCAGACATGGAAATCTCCTTGAAGACTAAACGGTGTTCAGCAAGGGCGGAGGTCTGGTGTGACCTTCAACGCCGGGCACCCCGGAGGCGGCCCTTCAAGAAGGCGGCCCCTCGCGGGAGGGGCCAGCAGACCCAGTCGATAACGGAGACCTGCAAGCCGGAGTTCCGGTTTGCTCTCCCTCGCCAAGGTATCGCCTAAAAGCCTACCAGTGCGGAGACCATTTCCTTTAATCCCCACCGGCCCCCTGAGCTCGCAAGCTCGCCCAGGGAACCCTGCCGCCGTGGGCCCAAACCCCGCCGGCTCCTGCCGGCGGGGTTTCGTCAAGTACTGTCTTAGGCCTTGCCGTCGAAGAGGCTGGTGACCGAACCGTCGTCGAACACTTCACGGATGGCCCTGGCAATCAAAGGCGCGATCGAAAGCACCGTGAGCTGCGGGAAGCGCTGGGACGAATTCAGCGGCAGCGTGTTGGTGACCACCACTTCACGCGCGCCGGACTCCGAGAGGCGCCGGGCGGCGGGATCGGAGAAGACGGCGTGGGTGGCCGCGATGATGACATCCTTGGCGCCGGCGTTCTTCAGGACGGTGACGGCGCCGGAGATGGTTCCGCCGGTATCGATCATGTCGTCGATCAGGACGCAGGTGCGGCCCTCGATCTGGCCCACCACAGTCTTGGAGACGGCCTGGTTGGGGACGGTAAGGTCCCGGCTCTTGTGGACGAAGGCCAGGGGCGCGCCGCCCAGCCGTTCGGCCCACTGTTCGGCAACGCGGACGCGGCCGGTGTCCGGCGACACAACGGTGATGTTGTCCGAACCCACCCGGGTGCGGATGTAGTCGGCCAGCAGCGGGATGGCCATCAGGTGGTCAACCGGGCCGTCGAAGAAGCCCTGGATCTGGGAGGTGTGCAGGTCCACGCTCATGATGCGGTCCGCACCGGCGGTCTTGTAGAGGTCGGCAACCAGCCGGGCGGAGATAGGCTCGCGGCCGCGGCCCTTCTTGTCCTGGCGCGCGTAAGGGTAGAACGGCGAAACCACCGTGATCCGCTTGGCGGAGGCCCGCTTCAGCGAATCGATCATGATCAGCTGTTCCATAAGGTGGTTGTTCAGCGGGGCGGGGTGTGCCTGGATCACGAAAGCATCGGTGCCGCGGACGCTTTCACCGGCCCGGACATAGATCTCCCCGTTCGCGAAGTCGTAGGCATCCAGGGGCAGGAGTTCGGTGCCCAGCTCCTTGGCGATTTCCCGGGCCAGCTCCGGATGGGCCCGCCCGGAGGCAAGCACCAGCTTCTTCTCGCCGTGCGCCGTAATTTCGCTCATGGTTACTTGCCCTCTTCTGTAGATGCCGGGGTACTGGAGGAGTCATTGGTGGCCGCCTGGGCCAGTTCGGCGGAACGGGTTCCCGGGCGGTGCGCGGAAACCCAGCCTTCGGTGTTGCGCTGGGCAGCGATGCTCAGCGCAAGGGCACCGGCCGGAACGTCTTTGCGGATCACCGCGCCGGCGCCGCTGTAGGCGCCGTCCCCCACGGTGACCGGGGCAACAAAGACGGTGTTGGAGCCTGTCCGGACGCCTGAGCCGATCACCGTGCGGTGCTTCTTCTCGCCGTCGTAATTGGCCGTGATGTTGCCACAGCCGATGTTGGTGTCCTCGCCGATCTCGGCATCTCCGGCGTAGCCCAAGTGGGACAGCTTGGAGCCACGGCCGATGGTCACGTTCTTGGTTTCGTAGAAGGCGCCGATCTTGCCCTTTTCGCCCAGCACCGTGCCGGGGCGCAGGTAGGTGAAGGGGCCGACGGCGGCGCGTGGGCCGATCACCGAGCCGGAGCCGTGGGTGCGGACCACCGTGGCACCCTCGCCCACCTCGACATCGGTCAGGGTGGTGTCGGGGCCCACGACGGCGTCCCTCGCCACGGTGGTGGCGCCGTGCAGCTGGGTGTTGGGCAGCAGTCGGACGTCCTCGTCCAGCGTGACGGACGAATCGATCCACGTGGTGGCGGGGTCCACGACAGTCACGCCGGCACGCATCCAGGCTTCCACCGTGCGGCGGTTCAGCTCGGCACCGAGTGCTGCGAGCTGGACGCGGTCGTTGGCGCCCTCCACCTGCCAGCGGTCGGCGGTGACGACGGCGGCAACCCGGCCGCCTGCCTGGCGGGCCAGTCCCAGCACGTCGGTGAGGTACTTTTCGCCCTGCGCGTTGTCGGTGGTGACCTTGCCCAGCGCATCGCGAAGCACCGCGGCATCGAAGGCGTAGATCCCGGAATTGACCTCGCGGACCAGCCGTTCGGCCTCGGAAGCGTCCTTGTGTTCGCGGATGCCGGTGACGGAGCCGTCGTCACCACGGAGGATGCGGCCGTAACCGGAGGCGTCGTCCAGGACCGCCGTCAGCACGGTGACGGCATTGCCGTCGCGCTCGTGGGTGGCGACAAGTTCGGTCAGCAGGTCGCCGGACAGCAGCGGCACATCGCCATAGGTAACCACAACCGTGCCTGCCAGGTCCTGGTCAGCGTGCAGCGCCTCGAGTGCAGCTTCAACGGCGCGGCCGGTGCCCGGGACATCATCCTGGTCCACGATCACGGCCTGCGGATCCAGGGCGGCCACGTGGCTTTCCACCAGGTCCCGCTCGTGGCGGACCACAATGGCCAACCGCTGGGGGTTGATGCTGCGGGCTGCACGGAGGGCGTGGCCCACCATGGACAGGCCGCCGATTTCATGCAGGATCTTGGGGGTACGCGATTTCATCCGGGTACCGGCGCCTGCTGCCAGAACGATTACAGCGGCCGGGCCGGCATTCTCGGGGATCACGTACGGGCTCTCCTTGCTTCGGTTGTGCTGGCGTTTTGCGGCGTCCGGCGGTCAAGGCCGCCAGGCACCGGGTGCCATCCTCGTGATCGCGCCCCGCGCAGCAGTTCCGCCCATAGGATTCGAACCTATACTCCACGGCTCCAAAGGCCGGGGTGCTGCCGTTACACCAGAGCGGACCGTGCCGATGGACTCAAGGCCCGGGCACAAGTCCTTATTTTGCCACGGGTTCAGGGCGCCGCGCGACACAGGGCCCCCTGCCCCTTCCGGTACCCCTGAATCACGCCGCCGGAGGTGAGGCATGATGGGGAGGTGAGCAACAACCTTCCGCGGATGCGGATGACTGGCCTGCAGCGCCGAAGCCAGCTGATCGACGTCGGCCGGGGCCTTTTTGCCGTCCGAGGGCTGGACGGGACCACCATCGAGGAAATCGCCGCCTGCGCCGGAGTGTCCAAGCCGGTCATCTACGAGCACTTCGGCTCCAAGGAGGGGCTGTACACCGAGGTGGTGGACTGCGAGTTCCACATCCTGCTCGACGCCGTCAACGCCGCGCTGACGGAGGAAGCCAAGCCCCGCGTCCTCGTGGAACGCGCCGCCCTCGCCCTGCTCACCTACATCGAGGAACGCACGGAGGGCTTCCGCATCCTGATGCGCGACGCTCCCCCCTCCCAGCCCGAGGGCGCCTTCTCCACCTTGCTGTCCCATGTCACCGCACGCGTGGAGCACATCCTCTCCGACGAGTTCTCCCGCCGCGGCCTCAGCGGCGAGGACGGGGCCATGTACGCCCAGATGCTCGTGGGCATGGTGGCCATGACGGGTCAATGGTGGCAGGACAGCCGCCAGCCCGACAAGCAAACCGTCGCCGCGCACCTGGTCAACCTCGCCTGGAACGGGCTCACCGGCCTCAAGAAGGACCCTGAGCTGCAGTCTGAACTCTAGGCGTCGGCGTGGTTCCGTCCGCGGCACAGGAGCCCTTCGCCGTCGCTTAGACACAACGCATAGGGGCACCTGCGGTCGCTGGGCGACCTACGGCGCCCGATGCGCCGCGATGCGCTCCTACGCGAAGGCCTCCTGCACCGCTTGTGCCCGCGTCGCCTTTGTCAGTCGCCCAGGAGTTCTGAGGACTCCAGCCACTCCAGTTCCAGGGTGTCCTTTTCGTCTGCCAGGTCCTTGAGCTGTTTGTTCTGGTCGGCGAGCTTGTCGAAGTCCCCCACCTCGGTGGTTTTCACCATGTCGTCGTGGAGTTTCTTTTCCTGCTGGTCGAGCTTCTTGAGCTGCCGCTCGATCCTGTTGAGGGCCTTGCGGGCTTCGCGCTTCTCGGCCTCGGAGGGGCCTGCGCCGGTCGCCCCGGCAGTCTGCGCCTGCCCGGCGCTGGTGACCGGGTTTCCACCGCCGGTCACGGTTGAGCCGGCCAGGGCGGCTTCGCGCAGCTCAAGGTATTGGTCTACGCCGCCGGGCAGGCCGCGGAGCTTGCCGTCGCCGAGCAGCGCCATCTGGTGGTCGGTCACGCGCTCCAGCAGGTAGCGGTCGTGGCTGACCACCACCAGGGTGCCGGGCCAGCCGTCCAGGACGTCCTCGACGGCGGCGAGGGTATCGGTGTCGAGGTCGTTGGTGGGTTCGTCGAGCATCAGCACGTTGGGTTCGCCCACGAGCAGCCGGAGGAGCTGCAGGCGGCGCCGCTCACCGCCGGACAGGTCCTTTACCGGCGTCCACTGCTTCTGGTTGGTGAACCCGAGCTGTTCCACCAGCTGGCCGGCCGTGAATTCCTTGCCGCCGACGTTGAAGGAACGCTTTTCCCGCTCGATGACCTCGATCACGCGGAGGTCCGCGACGTCGTCGAGCTCCTTGACTTCCTGGGTGAGGACTGCGGTGACCACGGTCTTACCCCGCTTCAGCCGGCCGGCGTCGGGCGTGATCTCGCCGTTGAGCAGCTTGAGGAGGGTAGTCTTCCCGGCGCCGTTGACGCCCACCAGGCCCAGCCGCTCCCCCGGGGCCAGGCGGAGGGTGATGTTGTCGAAGAGCTTCCTGCCATCGTCGCTGCCCTGGAAGTTCAGGGATATGTTTTCAAGGTCCAGGACATCCTTGCCCTGGCGCGCTGTGGCCATCTTGCTCAGCGCCATGGAGTCACGCGGAGCCGGTACATCGGCGATGAGCGCGTTGGCTGCCTCGATCCTGAACTTCGGCTTTGCGGTGCGGGCCGGGGCGCCCCGCCGCAGCCAGGCGAGCTCCTTCTTCACCAGCTGCTGACGCTTGCCTTCCACCACGGATGCCATCCGGTCCCGTTCCGCACGGGCCAGCACATAGGCGGCGTAACCGCCCTCGAAGGGGTCCACGATCCCGTCGTGCACCTCCCAGGTCTTGGTGCAGACTTCGTCAAGGAACCAGCGGTCGTGGGTAACCACCAGGAAGGCGCCCTGGTTGGGCCGCCAGCGCGTCTTCAGGTGCCGGGCCAGCCAGGCAACGCCCTCGACGTCGAGGTGGTTGGTGGGTTCGTCCAGCATGATGACGTCGTGGTCCTCGATGAGCAGCTTGGCCAGGGCCACGCGCCGCTTCTGGCCGCCGGAGAGGGCGTGGACGTTGGCATGCCAGTCGACGTCGGACACCAGGCCGCCCATGATCTCCCGGATCTGCGGGTTCCGTGCCCACTCGTAATCCGCCTGGTCCCCCACGATCGCGGCACCCACTGTCAGGTCGCCGTCGAGCACGTCGCTCTGGTCCAGGTACCCCACGTTGACGTCACCGCGCTTGGTGACGCGGCCGGAGTCCGGGGTGGAGCGCAGGGCGAGCAGGCGCATCAGGGTGGACTTGCCGTCACCGTTGCGGCCCACCATGCCGATCCGGTCCCCCTCCTCCAGTCCCAGGGTGATGCCGTCCAGGACGGTGCGGGTTGCGTAGGAAACCGTGAGGTTCTCGCCGCCAAGAAGGTGTGCCAAAGGGAACTGCTTTCTGCTGCCGGACTTGAAGTATTAAAGGAGGGTGTCGGAGATGATGCGCGCGCCCGGGACCGGGCCGTGGACGGCCAGGGCTGTCAGGCCGTAGTGCTGCAGGTCCTCTGCAAGGGCAGCGGCCGCAACGGAATCCTCCACCAGCAACGCCACGGTGGGGCCGGATCCGGAGACCATGCCTGCGATAGCGCCATGGGACTCGCCGATTCCCAGCGTATCGCGCAGCGCGGGCGAGAGTTCAATGGAGGCCCTTTGCAGGTCGTTGACCAGCACGCGGCTCAGGGATTCGGCATCGCCGCCGCGCAGCGCCGCAAGGATGTTCGGGTCCACACCGGTGGGTTCCCCGGCATCGATTCCCTCCGCATGGCGCAGCCGGTCCAGGGTCCGGTACACCTCGGGAGTGGAAAGGCCATAGTCGGCCACCACCAGCACCCAGTGGGTCTGCGCCTTGGCCAGGGCCGGAGACAGTTCGTCCCCCAGGCCGAGGCCGACGGCGGTTCCACCCAGGAGCGAGAAGGGGACGTCCGCGCCCAGTTCCGCCGCCAGGTGTGCCAGCTCCTCGCGGGAGAGGCCGCTGTTCCAGAGCGCGTCGCAGGCCAGGAGCGTGGCAGCTGCGTCGGCGGAGCCGCCGCCCATTCCTCCGGCCACCGGAACCCGCTTGGTGATGTCGAGGTGCACGCCGGTGGCGTGTTCAGAGACGTCGGCCATGATGGCGGCCGCCTTGTAGGCCAGGTTGCTGCTGTCCAGGGGGATATCAACGGCGTCGAGGTCCAGGGTGCTTTCGGGGCTGAGGCTGATGGTGATGCCGGGGGCGGCGGTGCTGGTGGCCGCCACTTCCTCGTAGAGGGACACGGCGAGGTAGACGCTGGCCACCGAGTGGTAACCATCCGGCCGCAGTGGCCCCACGGCGAGGGACACGTTGACTTTGCCGGGCGCCTTGACGCGCACTGTCCGGGCCGCGAACCGCCCTCTGCCTGCCCTCTCAAGTCCTGCGCTCACGGGCGGTTTTCCCTGGCTTCGGCAATCCTGGCGAACGCGGCAATGTCAATGACTTCACCGCGTGCGGTGGGGTCGACGCCGGCCGCCAGCAGGCAGCGCTCAGCTTCCGGCGCTCCCCCGGCCCAGCCCGCAAGGGCGGCCCGGAGCGTCTTGCGCCGCTGCGCAAACGCGGCATCCACCACGGCAAACACTTGTTCGCGGGTGGCGGTGGTGGCGGGGGGTTCGCGCCGGGTGAAGGCCACAAGCCCGGAATGGATTTTCGGGGCCGGCCAGAAGACGTTCATGCCGATGACGCCGGCCTTGCGCATCTGGCTGTACCAGGCGGCTTTAACGGAAGGGACACCGTAGGTCTTGGACCCCGGTCCTGCTGCCAAACGGTCTGCCACCTCGTCCTGCACCATCACCAGGCCGTGCTGCAGGCTTGGGAAATGCTGCAGCAGGTGCAGCACCACGGGAACTGCCACATTGTAGGGCAGGTTGGCTACGAGCGCCGTGGGTTCCACCGGAAGTTCCGTGACCTTCATGGCATCGGCCTGCACCAGGTGGAACGCGCTGGCGGCTGCCGGCCGCCATTCCTTCACGGTTTCGGGGAGCTTGGCGGCAAGGACGGGATCGATTTCGACGGCGACGACCGCCGCTGCTGCGTCGAGCAGTCCCAGCGTGAGGGAGCCCAGCCCGGGACCGACTTCAAGCACCGTTTCATCCGGGCCCACGGCCGCGGCGGCGACAATCCGGCGGATGGTATTGCCGTCAATGACAAAGTTCTGGCCCAGGGTCTTGGTGGGCCTGACTCCGATTTCCTCTGCCATCCGGCGTATGTCGGAAGCACCGAACAACGGTGCGGGAACGGCGGGGATCGGTTCAGTCACCTAGGTATCCTATCCCGCGCGGCACGTGGGCCCTTCCGGTTTAACGGCGATGGCCGGCCCCGGAGTACCGGGGGCGGCCATCGGCGATACCTGCGTCCATGGCTGACGGATCAGCGGCTGGCGGCCCAGCCGCAGCCCCACGGCGACAGGCCGCGCTGCGCGTAGACGCGGTTGGCAATGTCGATCTGCTGCGCCTTGGTTGCCAGGCTGGCGTTCGGTGCGTAGGCGCCGCCGCCGGCGCCGATCCAGGTCTGGACGTCGAACTGCAGGCCGCCGTAGTAGCCGTTGCCGCTGTTGATACTCCAGTTACCGGTGGACTCACACTGGGCAATCTTGTCCCACATGGCTTCGTTCATCATGGCCGGTGCTGCTGCCCCGCTGTTGGCGCCTGCGGGGGCCGCGGCGGCCTGGGGCGCGGGCTTGGCTTTGGTGCCCACGGTGACCTTCTCGGTGACCGGCTGGACGGCTACGTTCTCTGAGACCAGGGTGCGGGAAGCTTCCCGTCCGTCCACGAGCACCAGCTTGAAGGTGCGCTCGATCTTTCCGGCGGCTCCAGCCTGGGTCACTTCCTTCTCGCCCTTGAGCATGTCCGCGCTTTCGGCGGTAACAGTGTCGAAGGGAACGTCTTCGCTGGTGACCGCGGTCTGGCCGGTGTCAACCCGGGAAACCTTGATAACCATGTTGTTCACTACGTTGGCGTTGGCCGGCTGGGAGGTGCGGTCGTTGGCGCCGAGGGTCACGCCGGAATCTTCAAGGACCTTGCCGACCGTGGGGGCGGTGGTGGTGGCGGTGTCCACCTTGCCGTCGGCCACGATGCTGACGGTCTTGGGCGTGGAGATGGAGACGTAGGAACCGGCCAGCGAAAGGGTGGCATCCTTGGGCGCTGAAACGGACGAGGCGCTTGCCACACCGAGTTCCGTCACCAGGTCTTCGACGTCCTGCGCCGTGGTGTTGACCGTCTTTTCGGCTCCGTCAAGGCTGACCTTGACTTCTTTCGCCTGGTTGATGTTGATGACGGTGCCGTTCTGGACGGTGGCGTCAAGGGAGGGGGAAACCCGGTCGCCGGGCTTCAGGTCCAGGTTGGCACTCTTAACCACCTGTTCCACTGTTCCACCAAAGGACTGCACGGACGACGCTTTGCCGTCCACGTTGAGCGTAATTGTTTTGTTATTGCCCACGAAGGCTACGAGGCCTGCGACCAGGCCGCAAAGCACCAGCAGCTGGGCGCCAACCTTTATAAAGCTGAACTTGCCGTCCGATGTAAAGAACTTGATCACGATTGCCCGTAACTCTCGGTCCATCCGGGCACGGGGAATGCGCAGTAAAATGCCCGGAGCAACCTCAAAAGGAGAGTCCGGGCACCAGTGCGCCGCCACACTCCGCGCAGCGGCAAGGCCGGATATTGGACAGGCCGGCCCGGCTGCACGTGGAGTGAAATTACCCGTTGGCCTTCCCCGACCCCGGCTAATAGTTTTCCACTGTAACCGTAGCGTTATAAACCAGCCAACATTTTTGCATACCAGGTATGCCCTCGGCAGCTGGCCGGTTGGTCCCGATCAGGTCCAGGATCCGTATGCCCGCACGGTATTTTCGCTGATGGCGGTGCAGAGCCCGCCGAGGTCGGAGCCTGTCAATTCTGCCATGGCCCGCACGGTGTAAGGAACCATATAACTCGCGTTCGGACGCCCCCTGTGCGGGTGCGGCGTCAGGAAGGGGGCGTCCGTTTCCACCATGATGAGCTGCCGGTCCGCGACGGCGAGCGCGGCGCGCAGGTTCCCGGCGTTCTTGAAGGTCAGGGTGCCGGCAAAAGACATCCACCAGCCCTGTTCGTTGCACGTCCTGGCCAGGGCCTCATCACCGGAGAAGCAATGGAACACCACCCTTTCCGGTGCACCTTCTTCCCGGAGCACCCGGACCACGTCGCTGTGCGCATCGCGGTCGTGGATCTGCAGGGTGAGGTCGAGACGCTTGGCGATGTCGATGTGGCGCCGGAACGAGTACTCCTGGTGCCGCAGCCCCTCACCTTCGGTGCGGTAGAAGTCCAGGCCGGTTTCCCCGATGGCCCGGATGCGGGGATGCGCGGCCAGCCGTTCGATCTCGGCAAGGGCCACCTCGAGTTCACCCTTGGCGGCGTAGTCTGGAGCATCGTTGGGGTGCAGCGCAACAGCTCCCAGGAGCCGTTCATCCTGGTCCACCGCCTGCACCGTGAACCGCGAGGACTCCAGGTCACAGCCCACCTGCACGGCACCCTGCACGCCCACGGCCGCTGCCGCATCGAGCGCGGCCCTTATCCCCACAGGGGCCTCTCCGTCCGGGAAGTCCAGGTGGGTGTGGTTGTCCATGACGGGGACGGGCAAGGGCTCCGGCGCGGGCGGAAAGTCCCTCCGGCGCCCGGCTTCCGGATCCGGTGCGGAGCCTGCCCCAGGCTCCCGGTAGGCAGCGGGAATCGACGAATTGCACATCCAGTCAGCCTAACGGCCCGAGGCTCCCCCATATTTGCCGGAACTCTCTGTCAGGCATGGCAGTTGTGTTAGTAGTCTGGAACGGACACATGCGCACGCCCACCGAGGGGCGAAGGCAGGCTTGCTGTCACGTCCAGGTGAAACCCGGGCTGAAAGGTTGCCGATGGAACCCCACCGACGCACTGCCAACAATGCAGGCGCACCCAGCCTCAACCTGGCCGGCGTCGCCGATTCAGTGAGCCACCTGAACGGCCACCGGCCGGCAGCCATGGACTCAGGCGCCTTCCACGCCGCCGCGCAGCGCATCCTCACCACTGTCAATACCGTCATCGACGGCAAGTCGGATGCCGCCAAGCTGGCGCTCACCGTCCTTCTGGCGCAGGGCCACCTGTTGGTGGAGGACGTGCCCGGCGTCGGAAAAACCCTGCTGGCTAAAACCCTCGCACGTACCATCGACTGCACGGTCAACCGCATCCAGTTCACCCCCGACCTGCTGCCTTCCGACGTGACAGGGGTGTCCATCTACAACCAGGCCTCCAGGCTCTTCGAGTTCCGGCCCGGCGCCGTCTTCGCCAACATCGTCATCGGCGACGAGATCAACCGCGCATCCGCCAAGACCCAGTCGGCCCTCCTGGAATGCATGGAGGAGCACCAGGTCACGGTGGACGGGACGTCCTACAAACTCGACGAGCCGTTCATGGTGGTGGCCACCCAGAACCCCATCGAGATGGAGGGGACGTACCCGCTGCCGGAAGCACAGCGGGACCGTTTCATGGCCCGGATTTCCATGGGCTACCCGGACAAGGACGCGGAGATCGAGATGCTGGAAACCCACCAGGCGGTCTCGCCGCTGGCCAACGTCTCGCCCGTCGTCACTGCCTCCGATGTCGCCGCGATGATCGCCACGGTCCAGCAGGTCTACGTCTCCGGTCCGGTAAAGGAATACACGGTGTCGGTCGGCCGGGCAACGAGGGAAAGCCCGCTGCTGCGGTTGGGTGCGAGCCCCCGGTCCATGCTGCAGTTGCTGCGCGCCGCCAAGGCCACGGCGGCCCTGGACGGACGCGATTTTGTCCTTCCGGACGATGTAGGTGACGTGGCAGAAGCCGTCCTGGCACACCGCATCATCCTTGACCGGAAGGCTGCCGGCGCCGGCGAGACCCCGCACAGCGTCCTGCGCGGCATCCTGTCCCGGCTGCCCGTGCCCCAGGCCGCCCCCGGACAGCCCAACCGGGCCGCAGCCGCCGCAGGCAGCAGGAACCGCTAGGGGCACGAACCATGGCCCTCCTGGACAAGCTCCCCCGGCACCTGTTCACCAGGCGCGGATGGGGCATGCTGGCGGCGGGTGCCTTTACGCTGGCCGCGGCCCAGGTCATGGGCCGCCGTGACCTCCTGACGCTGGCCCTGCTGCTGCTGGTGCTTCCGCTTGTCTCACTGGCCGGCGTGCGGTTGGTAAAGCCACGCTTCCGGGTCTACCGCGAATTCAGCCCTTCGCCGCTGGAAACGTCGGCACCGGCAGCGGTCAACCTTGCGGTGGCCAGGACCGGCCCGGGCACCGGGCGGGTGGTCATGGAGGAGCGGCTGCCGGCGCAGTTCGGCCAGGCGCCTGCCTTCCGGTTCCCGTCCCGTTCCGCCTCCGGCGGCACCAGCCGCTACGAATACCACCTCACCTCCAGGTACCGCGGGCAGTTCAGGATTGGGCCGGTGACGGCCGAGTTCACCGACCCGTTCGGTCTCTCCCTGCACCGGCGGGCCATTGACGACGGCGACGTCCTCACCGTGACGCCCGCCGCCATCGTCCTGCCTTCCACCGGGCTGGCGGGAGCGCGCGGCAATGACGGCGTCACGGCCACCCGGGTGCGGGCGAACCCCAGCGATGACGACGTGATGACGCGTGAATACCGCCACGGGGATCCCATGCGGCGGGTCCATTGGGCCGCGACGGCCAGGCACGGGGAGCTGATGGTCCGGCAGGAGGAATCGGTCACTACCCCGGAAGCGACCATCATCCTGGACCACCGTTCCGGCTCGTTTGGCGGAAGGCCCGGAACATCCATGCCGGGGCTGCCCGGCCTCGATGGCCATGCACCCTCAACAAGCGACACCTTCGAGTGGTCCGTTGTTGCCGCGATGTCCGTCAGTACACACCTGGCTGAACGCAACTACTCCCTGCGCCTGCTGGATACCGGCGGCCACCCGGCGTTCCTGCACTCCCCCTCCTCCCCGGAACCAGCGGCGGAAGAGTACAGCGGCCCGTCTGGCCTGCAATCGATCGCCGAGAGCCTGGCTGCAATCCACCTCTCCGGAACGTTCCACCCGTGGCGGGACGGCACGCTCCTGGACATCACCGGCAGGAACACCGAACACCGGGCCGCTGGGGGTGCGCGGACACATGCTGGAACCGACCATGGTCCGCCGGCGTTTGACGACCAGTTGATGGACAAGTTGTCCGCGCACCGGATGCGGGGGCCGCTGATCGCCGTGCTTGGTCGGATTACCGGGGAGGAAGCAGCGGCACTGGCACCGGCGGCAGCGTATGGCACCGATGCGTTCGCCCTCCTTGCTGTGGAACGGCCCGCGGAATTCCAGGACGTCCTGGACGTGCTGCGGCAGGGCGGCTGGCGGGCGGTGGCAGCTGCGCCGAAGTCCCGGCTTGCGGCCGTGTGGGGCCAGTTCGAGCAGGACCCCGCCCTGCCGGTGGCGCCGGCAGCGGAGGTCCGCCGGGGAGCGGGGGTGGCCAAATGACGATGGCACCGGCCCGGCCAGCGGGTGCGGAACACCAGGCGGAGCATAAGCCGCAGATCCCGGCGGGCCGCACGGGAATGGGAGCCTATCCCTGGGCCATGGCGGCAGCAATCGCCGTGGCGGCCTGCGGGGCCGCCCTGTCCCTGAACGGCGTCCTTCGCGGCTGGAACTGGTACTGGCCCGCCATGACCACGGTGGTGGCGGTTGGCTTCACGCTGGCAGCACTCCGTACCCTCCGTGCCCAGCCCCTGCTGGTCACGGCCGCAGGGTTCGTGGCACTGGGCGGCGTCCTGACACTGACGTTCTTCCGCAGTTCCAGCTTCCTTTGGGTCGTCCCCACCGGCGCCACCTTGCCTGAGCTGGACCGGTTGATGCGGCGCGCCAGCGAGACCGTCCTGGCGGAGACAGCGCCCGTGGCGCCCAACGCTGGAATCGTCATGGTGGTCTGCGCCGTACTCGGCCTGGCTGTCATCCTGGTCGATGCCCTGGCGGTGCCCTTGGGGATGCCGGCTGCCTCCGGCATCGGGCTGCTGGCCCTGCTGGTGGTCCCGGCCATGATCAAACCCCAGAGCGTGGGCGTGTGGAGTTTCGTTGCCACCGCGGCGGGATACCTGCTGATCCTCGCCTGCAGCCAGTGGTTTGCCCCGGACGGCAGGCTGCAAGGCGGTTCTGCCGGCAGCCCCGGACTGATGCGGCGGGCCGCGCTGACCGGCGCCGTGGCCCTGGCGGCCACCTTGGTACTGCCGCTGGCCATCCCTGGCTTCGACCGCGGCACTTTCCCCCAGGGTTCACGGCTGAACCCGTGGGGCGGCTCCACCGGCCTGAACCCGATGATCACCCTGGGCAGCAGCCTGCGCACCCCTGACGGAAGCGGCAGGATCACGTACGCCACCAACTCGCCTGCACCCCTCTACCTGCGCTCGGTCACGGTGGACAGTTTCGACGGCGACTCCTGGGGCCCGGACGACCGGACCGGCTCCAGGGTGCCGCTGGACGGCCGGATCGACCCCGGCTATCCGGTCCTCACGGACGAGCAGGTGCGCCTGGTCACAGCCATCGACGCCGGTTCCTTCACCAGCCCCTACCTGCCGGTCCCCTATGCACCTGAAACCGTGAGTGGCCTGGGCGGGCAGTGGACCTGGGATCCGGCCACGCTGAGCATCAAGGGTACGGACACCACCACCCGGCGGCAGGAATACCTGGTGACCTCTGCGGTGCCCAAGCTCACCGCAGCCCTGCTGGCCCAGTCCTCCGCTCCGGCACGCGGCATTCCCGACGTTTTCACCAGGGTCCCCGGCAATGTGCCGGACATCGTGAAAACCACTGCGCAGACGGTGGCCGGAGCCGCCGGCACGCCGTACCAGAAAGCCATGGCCATCCAGAAGTACCTGCGGTCGTCCGAGTTCACCTACTCGCTGCAGTCACCGGTGCAGGGCGGCTACGACGGCAACGGGCTTTCTGTCCTGGCCGACTTCCTGCAGCAAAAGAGCGGCTACTGCATCCATTACGCCTCCGCCATGGCAGTCATGGCACGGCTGGAGGGAATCCCGAGCAGGATCGCCGTGGGGTACGCTCCTGGACGGTTGACCGGGGCGACGATAACGCTGGCTGGCCAGGGTGCCCTCCCGGAGTACGAGGCGGATGCCCGCGACGCCCACGCCTGGCCGGAACTGTACTTCCAGGGCCTGGGCTGGGTGTCGTTCGAACCGACGCCTTCCCGGGGAGTGGTTCCCGACTATGCCTCCGACGCATCAGCACCATCCGTTGCGGAGTCTTTGGACAACAACGACGGGCTCATTCCCGATACCGCCCCGGTACCATCACCTTCGGCCAGCGCAACGGCACTGGCCGTCCCAGGTGCCGGCGGCAGCGGCTCCAGCGACGGCGTGCAGTTGATGCCCTGGCTCCTCGGGACGGCAGGAGCGGTGGGCCTGGTCCTCCTGGCCACCGCCCCGCGCATGGTCCGCACCGGCACCCGGTCTCGGCGGCTGCGCCCAAAGCGCCCGGAGCTGGCCGTCCCGCTGGCTTGGAGCGAGCTCAGGGACCTCGGCACCGACTACAGGCTGCCTGCCGGGGACAACGAAACCCCGAGGGCCTATGCGGCCCGGTTCCGCGGCACGCTGCTGGGCGAGCCCGACGGTATGGACCGGGACGCCCACGAGGCGGTGGCGTCCCTCACCTCTGCCTTCGAGCACCACAGGTACGGCCGTCCCGGCGCCGGCGGTTCCGCGGGTGCGGGTGTCAGGGACCTCGCGGCCGGTATCGCCGCAGTGGAGGCGTCCCTGCAGGCCAATGCTCCCCTGCCCCGGCGATGGGCTGCTTCGTGGCTCCCGCCGTCGGTCACCCGCCGGCTGGGCCAGCTGCTCAGGATGCCGTTCAGCGCAGCCGGCCGCGCCATCCGCCGGCTGCCGCACACCGGGGCGCGCTTCAGGCGGGCGCCGGACGACGTCGGCAGGAGGGCCGGCGGGGGCTGAACGCACAGTGCCGGCCGGGAAAGTTCCCGGCCGGCACATGCGGTTGGAGAGGCGCCGGGCTAGCCCGCGTAGGGGTCGGCGATGCCGATGTACTGCGTGTAGAGGTACTCCTCGATGCCTTCGAGGCCGCCTTCGCGGCCCAGGCCCGACTGCTTCACCCCGCCGAACGGTGCTGCAGCGTTGGAGATGACGCCGGCGTTCAGCCCAAGCATGCCGGTTTCCAGGCGTTCGCCCATCCGGATACCGCGGTTGATGTCCTTGGTGAAGACGTAGGCCACCAGCCCGTATTCGGTGTTGTTGGCCAGCCGGACGGCCTCGTCCTCGCTGCTGAAGGTGATGATCGGGGCCACGGGTCCGAAGATTTCCTCGGACAGGATGCGGGTCCCCTCGGAGACGCCGGACAGGATGGTGGGCTGGTAGAAGTAGCCCGGCCCCTCCACGGGAGCACCGCCCAGGACTGCTTTGGCACCGGAGGCGAGCGCGTCGGACACCAGCTCGTGCACCTTGTCCCGGCTCTTGCCATCGATCAGCGGGCCCACCTTTGATTCGGGTTCGGTGCCGCGGGCGGTGGTCATCTCCTTCATCTTCGCGGCGAACTTCTCCACGAACTCACCGGCCACCGACTCGTGGACGATGAACCGGTTGGCAGCAGTGCAGGCCTCGCCCATGTTCCGCAGCTTGGCCGCCATGGCGCCGGTGACGGCAGCATCCAGGTCGGCGTCCTCGAAGACCAGGAACGGGGCATTGCCGCCCAGCTCCATGGAGGTGCGCAGCACGTTTTCGGAGGCATCGGCCAGCAGGCGGCGGCCCACCTCGGTGGAACCGGTGAAGGACAGCTTGCGGAGGCGGGAATCCTTGATCAGCGGTCCCGTAGTGGCCCCCGCCGTGGAGGTGGGGATGACGTTGAGGACACCGGCGGGCAGTCCGGCCTCCTGCATGACGGCGGCGAACAGCTGGGACGTCAGCGGCGTGAGGTTTGCGGACTTCAGCACCATGGTGCAGCCGGCAGCGACGGCGGGCGCGATCTTGCGGGTGGCCATGGCAAGCGGGAAGTTCCACGGGGTGATCAGCAGGCACGGGCCAACCGGCTTCTTGGTCACCAGGAGGCGGGATTTGCCATCCGGGGACACGGAGTAGCGGCCGAAGGCACGTACTGCTTCTTCGGAGAACCAGCGCAGGAACTCGGCGCCGTAGGTCACTTCGCCGCGGGCTTCGGCCAGCGGTTTGCCCATTTCCAGGGTCATCAGGAGGGCGAAGTCTTCTGCCCGCTCGGTCACCAGGTCGAAGGCCCTGCGGAGGATTTCACCCCGTTCGCGGGGCGGTACTTTCGCCCAGGACTCCTGGGCTGCCGCGGCAGCGTCGAGGGCCGCCGCACCATCCTCGGGGCCGGCGTCGGCGATGCTCAGCAGCACCTTCCCGGTGGCGGGATCCTCGACGTCGAACGTCTTGCCGGACGCGGCGTCGCGCCACTCGCCGTTGATGAGCAGCCCAGTGGGAACGGAGGCCAAAAGCCGGGTTTCGCGCTCGGCGGTAACGGCCGGCTGTGCAGTGACAGTCACGATGACTCCCTCGTCGGTAGGGTTGTGGCAGCCCGTCGCCGCGGCCGGAGTGACCGGGATCATGGGGCTGATTAACAGCCAGACTACTGCCGGCGACACCCATGGTCTACGCCGCGGCGCACTGCGGAATCGCTGCTGCGCTGTGCAGCTGCACAGCGCAGCAGCGTGGCGTGGGGAGCGGCTTGGGAGGCAGGCTACCGCGCGGCGAGGACCGCTGAATAGAGCTCCCGCTTGCTGACCCGGACATCTTCGGCGACGGCGGCTACGGCCTCCTTCAGCCGGATGCCCTGGGCCACCAGTTCATTGACGGCCGCAACGTGGTCCTCCGGCGTGCCGGCCGCCTGTTCGGGCGCGCCGCCAAGCACTACGGCAATCTCGCCGCGGACCTCGTTGTCCTCAGCCCACTGCAGGAGTTCGCCCACGGTGCCGCGGATGACTTCCTCATACGTTTTGGTCAGTTCGCGGCACACTGCGATGGGCCGGTCCGGGCCGAACCTCTCCCGCAGGGCCCGCAGCATGGCTTCAAGCCGGTGCGGTGCCTCGAAGAACACCATGGTGCGCCGCTCCCCCGCAAGGTCCGCGAGGCGCGAGGCCCTCTCACCGGCCTTGCGGGGCAGGAATCCTTCAAAGCAGAACCGGTCAGTGGGCAGGCCGGACAGTGCCAGTGCCGTGAGGACCGCGGACGGCCCGGGGACAGCGGTAACCGGAAGTCCCGCGGCGATGGCCCCCTCCACCAGCCGGAAACCGGGGTCTGACACCGCAGGCATCCCGGCGTCGGTGACCATCAGAAGCGTGCTGCCTGCACGGACCTGGTCCAGGAGCTCGGCCGTCCGGGTGGCCTCATTGTGCTCGTGATAGCTGATAACGCGCCCCGCAACGGCAACACCCAGGCTTTGGACCAGGCGGTGCAGCCGCCGGGTGTCCTCTGCCGCCACGATGTCCGCGGTGCCCAGCAGTTCCACCAGCCGGGCGGAGGCATCGCCGGTGTTCCCGATCGGAGTGGCGGCAAGGACGATCCGTCCCGCCGTCGAAGGGGCGGGCTCGGGAAGGGGGCTGGGGTTCGGGTCCACCCACCAAGCCTACTGCTGCCGGGTCTTCCAGCCGCAAAAGGTAGCATGGGGCTCGTGACGCAGACCTCGACGCGGCCCGCCGGGGCCGGGAAACCCAGCCCGGCGGCATCCCCCACCGGTACCGGCGCCACTGCGGTGGAACCCGCGAAGGCGGACCGGCCGTGGATCAGCCGGCCAAACGAGGCCTTCACCGTCGAGGCGCTGAAGGCGAGGCTCATCGGGACCGGCACGTCCTGGCGGGAATATCCGCCGTCGCTCCGGCTCTGGTTCATCCTGGTCCCGGCCTTCACCGCAGTTATCGGCGGCCTCCTCCGGTTCATCCGCCTCGAAGTACCGCACAAGCTTGTTTTCGACGAGACGTACTACGTCAAGGACGCGTACTCCTACCTCATCAGCGGCTACGAACGCAGCTGGCCGGACAAAGCCAATGATTCCTTCAACGCCGGGAATCCGGACGTCCTGCTGAACACCCCGGAATATGTGGTCCATCCCCCGGTGGGCAAATGGATGATCGCGGCGGGCATGTGGCTGTTCGGACCGGAAAATCCGTTTGGCTGGCGCTTTGCGGCGGCACTCACGGGCACCCTCACCGTGCTGCTGGTCTCCCTGATCGCCTTGAAGCTGTTCCGCTCCCTTCCGTTGGCGGGCGCCGCCGGGCTGCTCCTCGCCGTCGACGGCCACCACCTGGTGATGTCCCGCACGTCGCTGCTGGACATCTTCCTCACGTTCTGGATCCTCGCCGCCTTCGGCGCCCTGCTGATGGACCGCGACGACGGACGCCGCCGCCTGGCCGCCCGGCTGGCACGCATCGCCGCCGCGAACGGCGGACAGCCCCCGGCCGGTGCGCTGCTGTCCGGACCATGGCTGGGCATGCGCTGGTGGCGGGTTGCCGCGGGCGTCTGCCTGGGCCTGGCAGTGGGAACCAAATGGTCGGGGCTGTTCTTCCTGGCCGGGTTCGGCATCCTCACGGTGCTGTGGGACCTCAACGCCAGGCGGGTGGCAGGCATCCGCGGCTGGATCAGCGGCGGCGTCATCCGGGACGGTATCCCCGCCTTCATGGGCATGGTCCCGGTCGGAGGGATCGTCTACTCCGCTACCTGGACAGGCTGGTTCCTGTCGGACAACGCCTACTTCCGCCATTGGGCGGAAAGCAACCCGTCGGCAGAATGGGGATGGCTCCCCGACTCCGTCCGGTCCCTCGTCCACTACCACCTGGAAGCGTACAACTTCCATCAGGGCCTGAGTTCGGAGCACCCCTACCAGGCCAGCGCCTGGAGCTGGCTGGTGATGGGACGGCCCACGTCGTTCTTCTACGAATCCCCGCCCCAGGGCACCCCGGGCTGTGACGTGGAGAAGTGCACCTCCGCCATCCTGTCGGTCGGGAACCCGCTGGTCTGGTGGCCGGCGGCCATCGCACTGGTGGTCCTGCTGTTCTGGTGGGCGGGACGCCGGGACTGGCGCGCCGGGGCCGTGCTGGCCGGCGTCGCTGCGGGCTACCTGCCGTGGTTCATGTACCCCGAGCGGACCATGTTCTACTTCTACGCCGTGTCCTTTGAACCGTTCCTTGTCCTGGCCCTGGTGTACTGCCTGGGGCTGGTCCTGGGCAGGTCCACGGACCCGCCCTGGCGGCGCCGCTCCGGGGTGTACCTGGTGGCCCTGTTCCTTGCTGCGGCAGTGCTGCTGTCGGCGTTTTTCTACCCGATCTGGACGGCCGAAGTGTTCCCCTACGTCGACTGGAAGGTGCGGATGTGGATGCCATCCTGGATCTAGGGCAGGATGGCAAGGGAGACCTGAAGGAGCCGCTGCCGCGGCGTGGCAGCGGAAACGGAGACCTGCTGTGAGAGAAGCGAGCACGGAACTGCTGGTTGAGCTTGACGCCAACAGCAACGTGACTGACCTGCTGCTGGAGCAGCACGCCGCCAGCCCGGCCCACGCGCTGTACCGGCGGAAGGGGCCCAATGGCTGGGTGGATGTTTCCGCGCAAAAGTTCCTGCAGGACGTCAGCGCGTTGGCAAAGGGCCTGATCGCCGGCGGCTTGGAACCCGGCGATACCGTGGCGGTGATGTCCCGCACTTCCTACGAGTGGACGCTGGTGGACTTTGCCATCTGGTTCGCCGGCGGCGTCACCGTACCTATCTATGAAACGTCCTCCGCCAGCCAGGTGCAGTGGATCATCCAGGACGCGGGGGTCCGCCGCGTCTTCGCGGGCGACCGCGCCACCGTGCGGCTGGTCAGCGGCGTGGTGGCCGGTTCGGCCGAGCTCAGGGACCGCTTGGTCAACGTCGTAAGGATGGATTACGACGGCGAGGCCCCGGACCTCGCCAGCCTCGCCGCTGCGGGCACGGGCGTCAGCGATGCCGAGCTGGAGCGGCAGCGAAGCCGCGCAGGGTTGGCCGATCTCGCCTCGCTGGTATACACGTCGGGGACCACAGGCCAACCCAAGGGGTGCGAGATCACGCACGGGAACTTCGCGCTGGTGGCCAGGAACATCGTCGCTTTCCTCCCCGAAGTCCTGCAAAAGGACCAGGCCCGCACCTTGATGTTCCTCCCGCTTGCCCATGTGCTGGCCCGGGCGGTCCAGGTGGTCTGCCTGGCCGCGGGAGCCACCCTGGGGCACACCCCGGGCGCGGCGCAACTGCTCGAGGACCTCGGAACGTTCCGGCCCACCTTCCTGCTGGTGGTGCCGCGCATCTTCGAAAAGGTCCGGGCGACTGCAGCGCACAAGGCTGCCGTGGCAGGCAAGGGGAGGCTGTTCGATGCCGCAGCGGCAGCCGCCATCGAATACTCCCGGGCGCAGGACCGCCAGAACCAGGGCGAAGGTCCGGGCCCCGGCCTGCTCAGCCGGGTCCGGCATTCGGTGTACGACCGCCTGGTCTATCCGCGCCTGCGCCAGGCGCTGGGCGGAGAGGTGGGATACACCGTCTCCGGGGCCAGTCCCCTGGCGTCAGAGGACGCGCACTTCTTCCGGGGCGTGGGAATTCCCGTCCTGGAAGGTTATGGCCTGACCGAGACCACGGCGCCCTGCACGGCCAACACCCCGTCCCGCACCAAGGTGGGTACAGTGGGCATACCCATCCCAGGCACCACCATCCGCGTTGCCGAGGACGGCGAAATCCTGGTCAAGGGGATCGGGGTGTTCAGGGGCTACCACGCCAACCCCGCGGCGAACGCGGAGGCGTTCGTGGACGGCTTCTTCCGTACCGGTGACCTTGGCGTCCTGGACAAGGACGGTTTCCTCACCGTCACGGGCCGGAAGAAGGACCTGCTGGTCACGGCCGGCGGCAAGAATGTGGCGCCGGGGCCGCTGGAGGAGAAGATCCGTAGCCACCAACTGGTGGGCCATGCCGTGGTGGTGGGCGACGGCAAGCCTTTCGTCTCAGCCCTGCTGACCCTGGACCCGGAAGGCGTGGCCAATTGGCGGTCTGAGCGTGGCATGCGTCCCCTCCCCCTTCGGGAAGCCGCGGACGACCCCAAGGTCCTGGCTGCCCTTCAGGAAGCAGTGGACCTTGCCAACCAGATGGTGTCCCAAGCCGAGTCGGTGCGGACTTTCAGGCTGCTGGACGCTGAATTCAGCGTGGAGTCCGGGCACCTGACGCCTTCCCTGAAACTCAAGCGGGCCGCCGTCGTCAAGGAGTTCCAGGCGGAGATCGCCAAAATTTACGGCTGATCCATCTTTTCCTGGTCCGGGCTTACCTGCTTGTCCTCCGTTGCCAAACCGCGGCGGCGGCGGGTGGGCCACGTGAGCACCAGGGTCACGATGGATGCCAGGAGCACCAGGCCGGCGATGGCGATGCCGGCGTCAATCCAGAACTGGCTGGGGAACAGCCTGATCAGGGTGTCGTCCAGGCTGAACGTCCAGGACCCGTTGGCGAAGAAGACGCGGTGGAATTCGGTGAAGAACTGCTGCCAGCCCAGCGCCGCCAGGGTGCCCAGGCCCAGGATCAGGACCAGCGTGATGATGGAGCCGGCGAAGAGGCCGCGCCGGACTCCGCCGGTGCTGCGCCTGCGCAGGTAAAGGATTGCGATCAGCGCCAGGAGGAGCAGCAGCGCACCGGCGCCAAAGGTGGAGAGGATGACCGCCTTGACGTCCGCCATGTGGCTGACTTCGCCGTCCTTGAAGAGTTTTTCGCCGCCGCGCTGCACCAGATCGCCCAGATACCTGGGGCCCGACCAGTTGATGAGGTAGTCCACGGCGTAGGAGCCGTACGTCATCCTGTCATCGGTGCTGAAGCCGTAGCCGTCGCCCGGGAAACCGGGGCGGTTGTACTCCACCCAGAGGAAGAGCGGGGTGGTCACTGCCCGGACGGCAAGGATCAGGAGGATGAACGGGTAGATGATGGCCAGCACGACCTGCAGGACGCGCGGCGCCACGGGCTTGGCGTTCGCAGCGCTTTCCCGCTGGGCATTGCGGCGCTCCACTTCCTCCGCAGGGGGACGGACGTGCAGCGCTGAGGTGGGGAGGGGCTCCTTGAAGACCGGCGAGGCAGTGCTGCCCGCGGGCCCATCTGCGGAAGTGGCGGCCGTTGACGGGCCGGCGGCAGGACGGCCGGCAGCCGACGGACCGGCAGCGTGGCTTCCAGGGGCGGAGGATTCGACTGCGGCTTCCGCAGCCTTGCGGTGGGCACGGCTTTCGGGCTGGACAGTCTTGCCCGCTGCCGTGGGTTCTTCCCGGTCGGGCCGCTTCCCGTGGGATGCTCCCCCGCCGGTCTTGTCGCCGGGTTCCTCCCCGCCGGTCCTGTCGCCGTCGGTCCTGTCGCCGTCGGCCTTGTCGGCGTCGGCCTTGTCGGCGTCGGCCTTGTGGGCGTCAGTGGGCGTCAGCCAGGAGAACGCGGGCTCGTCGGAATCCCGGGACGTATCCAGCAAAGGTTCCGGCTGCGGCGCAGCGCTTTTGGCGCGGACCGGTGTTTCGTCATTCACAGCAGCGTCACTTCCGTTGGGTTCCGCACCGGCCCCATGCCGCCGGTGCGATTGATTCTGCTGTCGAGCCTACCGTCACGGACTTCCGCTGGGCGAGGAACCACCCCGGCAGGATTACAACGATTCAGGCAGCGATTTCCGCGTACCCGGCATCTTCCCGGCGGAGGTCCCCGCGTTCCCCGGCGAGGAAAGCCCGCCTGCCCCAGACCACGGCGTAAGTCCAATACGCAGCGAGGACTGCCGCGCCGATGCTGATCCGCGCCCAGGCAGGCAGCGGACTGGGAGTGACAAACCCTTCCACGAGCCCCGAGATGAACAGTACGAGGACCAGTCCCAGGGCCACCGTGACCAGCGACCGCCCTTCTTCCGCCACCGCCCGTCCCCGGGTCCGCGGCCCCGGCGAGACCATGGCCCAGAAGATCCGCAGTCCCGCGGCGGAGGCAACAAAGACGGCAGTCAGTTCCATCAGCCCGTGAGGCAGGATGTAGCTGAAAAAGACGTCGGATTTGCCGGCGGCAGCGAAGATTCCGGCGGCGATGCCCATTCCCTGGGCATTGCTGAAGAGGATCATGGGCACCCAGACCCCGGTGATCCCCAGGGCCACCGCCTGCGCACTGATCCACGCGTTGTTGGTCCATACGGCTCCGGCGAAGGATGCTGCAGGGTTCTCTGAGTAGTAGTTGATGAAGTCCTGCTCCACGTACTGGGCGGCAGCGGTCTCCGACGCCACGGCCCTGAGCGCTTCGGGCGATGTTCCGATCCACGCCGCGTACGCAGCAGCGACGAGGACGAAAGCTGTTCCGCACGCCAGGGTAAGCCAGGTCAGCCGGTACAGCGCCGCGGGCAGTGCGACCACGAAAAACCTGGCGAGGTCGGCCATGAGGTTGGAGCGTGCGCCGGTAAAGCGGGTCCTGGCCTGGGCGAGCGTGGCCGAGAGGGAAGCGGACAACCCGCTCTCCGGGGCAACGGACCGGACCAGTGACAGGTGGCCGGACGTTGACTGGTACAGCGCCAGCAATTCGTCAGGCTCGGCGCCGGTGAGCCTGCCTTTGCCCGCGAGCTCCTGCAGCCGCGCCCACTTGTCCGCATTAACGGCGGCGAAGGCATCCATGTCCACGGCTACAGCCTAGCGCCCGGCATTAGACTTTGACCGTCCGCACCATCGGACGGTCCATACCAGCAGCTGCGAAGGGCGGGGACGCAGGGTGAGCCAGATCATCACCGGCGAGGCAGTAGTACTCGAGCTGCGGCCCGCGGGCTTTGCTGCCCGGGCCCTGGGCCTGGTCATCGACGTCGTCCTGCACGTGGTCCTGCTCGTGCTGATCATGCTTGGCCTGTCCGCCGCCGGTGCTGACCTGGACGGTGCCGCTGCGCGGGCCCTTGGCCTGTCCGCCGTCGTATTCTGCCTGGTGGTAGTGCCGGTGGCGGTGGAAACACTGAGCCGGGGCCGGTCGCTCGGCAAACTGGCCACAGGCCTTCGGGTGGTGCGCGAGGACGGCGGCGCCATCCGCTTCCGGCACGCCGTGATCCGCGGACTGACCGGATTCCTCGAGATCTACCTGACGTTCGGAGGTCTTGCCCTCGCCGTGGCGCTCTTCAACGACAAATCCAGGCGGCTCGGAGACCTGCTCGCTGGCACGTACGCTGTGCGCAGCCGGGTTCCTGCCGAAGCGGCCCTCCGGGTATTCGTTCCACCCTACCTGCAACCGTGGGCTGCCGCGGCGGACATCGGACGTATCCCTGACGCCACGGCGCGCCGGGCAGCCCAGTTCCTCCGCCAGGCGGACCGGATGGCTCCGCTGTCCAGGGCAGGCATGGCACAGGCGGTCGCCGAGGAGCTGTCTGTACACGTGGCCCCGGCCCCGCCGCCGGGAACCCGCCCCGAAGACTATCTGGCCGCCGTCGTGGCTGAGCGCCGGAACAGGGAGTTCACCAGGCTGTCGCAGTCACGGCAGCGGAACACGGAGACGGGCCGACGGCTGCAGCGCCTGCCGTTCGGCAACTGACCTAGTTGTCGTACTCGCTCCACGGAATGTTCCAGTCGCCAAACCCGTCAGTGTTCGCCGCGTAGTCACCTTCGGTGTTGATGATCTGTACTACGTCACCGGTCCCCATGTTGTCGAACACCCAGGCTGCCCCGTCCGGCAGGAACCCGATGCAGCCGTGGGACACGTTGGTATTGCCAATGTACGGATAGGCGGACTCAAGTGCCTGGTGGATGTAGGCGCCGCTGAGGGTGAGCCGGATGGTGTATTCGACGTCGGCCTCGCCATAGTAGGCGGGATCGTCAGGCTTCAGGCCGATGCTTGCCGCCCTGAAGTGGTCGAACCGGTTTTTCTCCATCAGCACCGCATATCCCTTGGCGGACGGGAAACGCTTGTCCCCCATGCTGACGGGCAGGGTCTTAACAGGCTGGTCGTTGATGCTCAGCGTGAAGGTGTGGGCCGTGGCGTCGGCGATGGCCACCTTCTTGTCCCCGATGTTGACGTTCACCTTCTTGTTGAAGTTGGCGATCTGGCCGTTCCCAAGGTCAACGCCGAAGAGTTGCATGTCCATGGTGATGGTGGAGTTCGCCGCCCAGAAGTTCTCGGGGCGGTACCGGACCATGGTGTCGCTGTACCAGTGGAATGCACCGGTCTGTCCTGCCGTGCTGGTGATCTTGATGGCCTTTTCCACGGCGGCACGGTTGGTCACGGGCTCGCTGAAGATGATCTGCAGGGGCTGGCCGACGCCGACCTTCATGCCGTTCAGCGGGTAGATGGCCGCGTCCGCCTCATGCGAACTGGAGACGGTGTTAAAGGACTGGGTGGTGCTGGTTTCGCGTCCCGCACTGTCCTTCACCACGTAGGTGTAGCTGTACTCGGTGTTGAACTCCAAAGGCGCGGTGGCCGACCACGATGTCCCGCTGGCGTCGATGCTGCCGTCAATGGTCTTCCCGGCGGTGCTGGCGAGGGTGACGCGCTGGATGGTCCCGTTGCCCACCTTCAGGGACACCGGGGCGGCGGGATTCACCTGCTTGGCCCCGTCAACCGGGGCCGCGTCGAGCTTCACCGGCGGCACGACGGGTGAAGCGATGCCCCGCGATGTCCGCAGTGCGGAGCCTGCTTCCGATTCAAGGGGTCCGCCGGCAAGGCCCGGCGCGACAGCGGCGAAAACCCCGCCCATAGCGGCCAGGATACAAACAGCAGCCACGGCAACGATTTTCTTGGCAGTCCCCCGGCGGCGGGGCTTTACATCAGGCTCCATGTTTTCGATCCTACGTGCAGAAAATAACGGGCCCGGGCACGATGCGCACCCGGGCCCTTACGGCTCAGTAACGATAGTGCTCGGGCTTGTACGGGCCCGCGACGTCGATGTCCAGGTATTCCGCCTGGTCCTTGCTCAGTTCGGTGAGCTCAACGCCCAGGGCGTCCAGGTGCAGCCGGGCCACCTTTTCGTCCAGGACCTTGGGGAGGACGTAGACCTTGTTCTCATACTCGTGCTGGTCCCGCTTGGTCCACAGCTCGATTTGCGCAATGGTCTGGTTGGCGAACGAGTTGCTCATGACAAAGGACGGGTGGCCCGTGGCGTTGCCAAGGTTGAGCAGGCGTCCTTCGGACAGGACGATGATGGAGCGCTCGGCGTCCGTGCCTTCATCAAAGACCCATTCGTGGACCTGCGGCTTGATTTCGACCTTTTTGACGCCAGGGATGCGTGCCAGTCCGGCGATGTCGATTTCATTGTCGAAGTGGCCGATGTTGCCCACAATGGCCTTGTTCTTCATCCCGGCCATGTGCTCGGCCAGGATGACATCCTTGTTGCCGGTGGTGGTGATGAAAATGTCGCCCTTTGCCAGGACGGATTCCAGCTTGGCCACCTGGTAGCCGTCCATGGCCGCCTGCAGCGCGCAGATGGGGTCGATCTCGGTGACGATGACGCGCGAGCCCTGCCCACGCAGCGCTTCCGCGGCACCCTTGCCGACGTCGCCGTAGCCGCAGACGACGGCGACCTTGCCGCCCATGAGCACATCCGTGGCCCGGTTGATGCCGTCCGGCAGGGAGTGGCGGATACCGTACTTGTTGTCGAACTTGCTCTTGGTCACGGAGTCGTTGACGTTAATGGCCGGGAAGAGCAGCTTGCCCTGGTCCGCCAGCTGGTACAGGCGGTGGACGCCGGTAGTGGTTTCCTCGCTGACACCCCTGATCGTGGCAGCCGTGCGGGTCCACTTCTGCGCGTCTGCGGCCAGGGAGCGGCGCAGCACATCGAGGAAGATCCCGTATTCCTCCGAATCCTCGGGATCCGCGGAAGGGACGTTGCCGGCGGCTTCGAACTCCACGCCCTTGTGCACCAGCATGGTGGCGTCGCCGCCATCGTCCAGGATCATGTTGGGACCAAGCTCGGGGTTCGTCCCGGCGCCGGGCCAGGTGAGGATCTGTTCCGCGGTCCACCAGTATTCCTCAAGCGTCTCGCCCTTCCAGGCGAACACCGGTACGCCCTGCGGGTCCTCGACGGTGCCCTTGCCCACCACCACGGCTGCGGCCGCTTCGTCCTGGGTGGAGAAGATGTTGCAGGAGGCCCAGCGGACCTCGGCGCCCAGCGCGGTGAGGGTCTCGATCAGCACGGCGGTCTGCACCGTCATGTGCAGGGAACCGGCAATCCGGGCGCCCTTGAGCGGCTGGGTGGGGCCGAACTCCTCACGGAGGGACATCAGGCCGGGCATTTCATGCTCAGCAAGGCGGATCTGGTGCCGGCCGGCTTCCGCCAGTGAAATGTCGGCAACTTTGTAGTCAAAAGTCATGGGTGGTCCTTTGCTTGGTCCGGGTCCTGGTCCAGTCCCCGTTCTGCTGTTTCTGTGCGTGCGGACGCAGGTGAACTAGTGGCCTGCCGCAGCGGGATCATGCTGGTCGGAACCTGCCGAGGCTGCTGCCGCCAGCAGCTCCGGGGGTAGCAGCAAAGGGATCCCGTCCTCGATGGCATACCGGTTCCTGGCGCCTGTATCCCCGGCGGCGGTGGCCACCAGCTCCTCCCCCTCCTGGACCAGGGGTGAGCCGGTCACGGGGCAACGCAGGACGGACAACAGCTCGGGGCTGATCTTTGGCATTTGTTCATGCTCCCTGGCGGGCGCGCTCGCGCCGGTAGCGGAAAAGATGTGCAGCTTCCAGCCTACCGCCAGATGGGCGTCAGGAAGGTTCCCGAAGGACGCGCAGGTGCCCCCGACGTGCGCCTTCGGTACCGGCCGGAGCTTCCAGGGCGGAGTGGTGTGCCCGCTGGGCGGGCGCCTGCGGCTCCGGGGGCAGGGCGGCGGCGTCACGAACAGCGTTGGCGAGGGCCAGCAGGTCATCGGGTCCTGGCTGCTGGGGGGTGGACGGCATGGCCAGGCGCAGCACTTCCCAGCCGCGGGGCACCGTCAGCGAATCGGCGTGCTGCTCGCAGAGGTCGTAGCAGTGCGGTTCGGCGTAGGTGGCGAGCGGGCCCAGGACCGCGGTGGAGTCCGCGTACACGTACGTCAGGGTGGCTACCGCCGACTGGCGGCAGGCAGACCTTGAACATTGACGGATAGCTCCCACGACATCACAGACTACCCCTTCGCCGCCGAAAACCCGCGCATTGCGGCCATGGCCGACGCGCCGCCGGAGCGGGCGGCATGTATCGCGTAAATCCTCCCCCGGGTTTACAGTCGATGTATGCAGTCATCGAACCATGAATCAGGTTTTTCGGTCCGGTTGGCTGACCCGGATGCCCCAGTGGCAACGGGCGCGGAGACCGCCGGCAGGAGCTTCTCCAGGCGGCGCCGGAACCGCCACGGACGCGGCCTCCGCGGCGAGGTAATGCTGCCCACCCATCCCGGATACCGCACGCGCGGCGACCGCTTTGACGACATGGTGCTCGACTCAGCCCAGCGGCTGCACGACATCTGGGGCAAGACCCTCGACGGCGTCCGGTTTGGCGTGGATGAAATCCCGCCGGACCTCGAGCAGCTGGCCGCGAATGCATCCACGCCACCCATGGGCTCCTACACCCCCGCCGCCGGTGAGGACGGACCCATGATTACCGTGTACCGGCGGGTGGTGGAGCAGACGTGCTCCAGCGTGGAAGAACTCCAGGACCTGGTCCACGACGTGGTGGTGGAACACACCGCGGAAATGCTGGGCGTGGCGCCGGAGACTCTGGATCCCGTGTACCGCCGCCGCTACTGACGCGGGGCCGCAGGCAGACGGCGCCGCCGGCATCCCCGGCCCTAGTACCCCAGCGTGACCGGCACTGTTTCCTGGCCCGCAGCGGCAGCCAGGAAGGCCAGGGATGAGACGTCGTTCCGGCCGTCCTGCCCCAAAAGCACCGCCCCGTAGGCAGCGCCACCGGAGGCGGACACCACGTAGCCGACGACGTCGGCGCCTTCAGCTTGGGCAGGAATGCTGATGGAGGCTGTGGTTCCCCCTGCGATGTCAGCGGAGGCCGCGGCCCGTACCTTTCCGTCGGCCGTGATGGGCGCGTAGGTAATCGTGGCCCTGGCGTCCAGGGCACCGAAGACCAGTTGGCGTTGGCCGCCCTTGGGGACGGGAACCACGTGCTGGCTGCCCAGCCGCACTGCCGACGCCGCCCAGGCCACATCCGAGGGCTGTCCCGCCTGGAGGCCGCGGCTCATGCGCGCGGCGGCGAGGAAGGAGACGTCGGATGAGGCGGCAACCGTGTACTGGCCTGCAGGCACCCCTGCCAGGGAGACCTCAGTGGTTGATCCGGCTTTTGCGGTGATGACGCCGCCGGTGGGAAGCGCGTGCTGGCCGTCGCGTCCGAACAGCTTGATCTCCACCACGGCATCTGATGCGCCGGGAACGGTCAATTCAAGGGCGGGACCGGCATCGCGGTAGCCGGGCTGTGCCGTCAGGGCGGCAAGCCCTGCAGGGTCCTGGATGTCCACTCCGGTCATCACCTGGCGGACAGCGGGGGCAGTCCCCGGGCTGATGTAATCCACGCCACCCGGGGTGAGGCCGCGCAGGAAGCTTTGCTGGATCGAGGCTGCAACCGGTCCACCGGCGCTGCGGACGTGAAGGCTGAGCTTGGACTCGTTGGGCGCGAGTCCGGCGAGGACCACGCTGCGTGTGGTGCCGGGGGCAACCAGCAGCCCACGGCTGCCGGGCGCCTGGACCTGCCCACCGGCACCGAACAGTTCCAGGCTTACGGTGGCGGGCGTGCTGGAGGCGTTGGTCAGCGCAAGCACGGAGGTGCGGCCAACAGTGGTGCTGGCACCCGCCAGCCACTGGTCATTCGAGGGTTGCCCGCAGGGCGCAGCGGCACTGCCCTGCAAGTCGCCGTCGGTGGCGGTGTACTTCATGGCCCCGGCGGCCGAGGCATTCTGGTTGGCCACGGCGTTGGCGCTGAGGACGTTCACCTGGCCCACGGCACGGTCCGTCACCACTCCGGCAAGGAGTTCCTGGGGGGCTCCGACGCTGGGCGCCGGGCCTGGGTCCTTGGCAATTTCGACGGCGGCGGTTCCGTCCAGGTGCGCCAGCCGGCTCCCGGGCAGCACACCTCCGGCGCTGAGCACCGCGGCGCTGACCTTGGTTGCCGCGGTGGCAGACTCGGGCCTGAACTGGGCATCGGTGCCTGCCTCGGTGCCCTCCAGCAGCCGTGCAGGGCCGGGGCATACGCCGAGGCTGGCCCCGGCTGGAACGGCGGTTTCGGCCAGCGGCACCGTCCGGCTGGATGCAGGCTCCGGGATCAGCGATCCGGCGGCCACGACGGCCCCGCCGCCGGCGAGGATCAGGACACCTGCCGCCACGCCGGCAACGGAAGCAGCACGGCCCTTTCCGCCCGGCAGGCGGGTGGCCCCGCGGCCGGACGGTTTCCGGCCCTGGCCGGGACCGGTGCGTGCGGCAGGAGCGGCGGCGGCAGCGGGCTTCCCCGGTGCTGCCGGCTTTTCTCCGGAATGCGCCGGTTCGGCGGGGTCCGGCGTTCCGGCATCAGCCCGGGCCTTGGCAGCCGGTGGGTTGTGCTCATGCATGTTGGTGTTCCTTACGCAGGGAGCCCTCGTCACGGGACAGGCCGGTCCGCGGCCGCCGGGCCGGCATGGGGATGGCAAGGATGACGGTGAGCCCAATGACCGTGATTTGGCCGGCGGCCGCCCAGAACGACCACGGGTTTTCGTAGCGGACCGTCAGTTGGCCGGCCGACGCCGGGAGGGTGAAGGCCTGCGACCAGCCGGAGGTGGTGGAGGTCAGCTTCCGCCCGTCGAGCCAGGCGCTCCAACCGGGATCGGCCCGCTCTGCCAGTACCACCAGCCGGCCTTCCGCCCCGCCAGGGACAGCTGCGTCGACATTGTCAGTGCCGGAAGCGACCAACGCTGTCGCCGTCCCGCCGGCGTCCACGATCCGGACGCGGTGCGCCACGTCGGCGGCCTGGAGGCCCCGCTGGTTCAGCGGGCTGATCCGCCACAGCCAGCCGACGTCGGTCTGCCCCACGGCCACCAGGCCCGGGACTGCGTCCATCCGGCTGGCGGTCAGCTGGGCTGCCGTGTCCGCGGCGCGGAGCACCACAAAGCCGACACCGAGCTGTTCGAGGTCGGACCGGGGATCCACGCCCTGGCCCGCGACCATGGTGGCCACGACGCGCCGGACAGCTGCGGTGACGTCGTCGTCGTCGCGCACCTCTTCGGCACCGGGAGCGCCGATGATGTTCCGGGCGGAGGCGATGGCCGAGAGGCTGTCCAGGGTGGTCCCGGACCCGCGCATCAGCGACGCGTTGAAACTTCCGTCGTCTCCGGTGCTCAGCAGGAGGGTGCGCGTCTGTTCAGGTCCGGTCCCGCGGTCGATGGCGGTGGCGGGAAGGGACCGTCCGGTAGCGGCGTCCACCAGCCGCGTTGTGCCGAGCGCTCCCGCTCCCCCGTCTCCGGGGGTGGCCGGGTTTGAAGCCGGACCTGAATCGGGGGCGACCGCCCGGGCAGCGGGTGCGGCAGCAGTGGCCGGGCGCAGCAGGTTCTGCGCGGACCAGGCGGCCATGCCTGCCAGCGGCCCGGCCAGCAGTACCACCAGGCCCAGCGCCAGGCCGGCACGGGCTGCCGTCCTGGTCTTCGCACCGGCGGCGGAAGCCACGTCCGCAGCGGACAGCAGTTGCTCCGCCCCGAGGAGTGCCGCTGCAAGGAGGGCAAAGGACGCGGCGGACACGGCGGGGCCGGGGAAAGGCGTCACCATGACATCCGTTGCCAGGCCGGTGGCAACGTGGCCTGCCAGCCAACCGCCGGCCAGGGCGATGATCGAGCCCGTCCAGAACCATCTGGCAGTCCGCGCCCGGCGTCCCGGGCTGAAGAGTCCCACAATGGCAAGGATCAGCACCGGACCTGCGATGAGCAAGGCCAGCAGCAGGGCCCACGGCACCGTCCCGCCCGCGAAGGCCGCCAACCCTCGCAGGCCACCGGCGGGGTCGAATGACAGGGGCTGGCCCAGGACCTGCTGCCACAGCGGCGCGGCGTCGAATCCCAGTGGGAGTCCGGGATCGGCCAGGAGCGCGCGCGGCCGGTCGATGGTGGAGAGGGCGAACGGGACAAACAGGGCTGCGCTGGGCAGCAGTGCCCACCAGACTGTCCGTCCGCGCCGCCCCAGCACGATGCCGCACAGCACGATGACCACAGTTGCCGGGATGAGCAGGGACGGCGCCGACGCGGTAGTGACCGCCAGCGCCAGGCCCGCAGCTGCGGCGGCTGTCCACGACGGCACCCCGTTGATGCCCGCCTTGGCCGGAGTCTGTTCACCCGCCAGGTCGCCGGGTGCCGCAGCGGGGCTGAAACGGCCATGGCCAACGGCTGAGCCGGTAGCCCGCAGGAGGCCCAGGACCACCAGCGGCAGCATGATGTGCGCGATCAAGGCGCCGGCCCGGCCCTGGTTCAGCGCGGCCTGGAGTGCCGGCGCCGCGGCCCAGAAGATTGCCGCCGCGAAGCGGAGCCGGCGGCGTTCGGTCACCCCGCCCGTTGCGAACCACGCGGTGAGCCCGGACAGCGGGGCACCGAGCAGGAGCAGCCAGGCCATGGCGGCGTTGGCATCGCCTCCGCCGGCGAGGCCGATGATCCACAGGACATAGCCAAACGGATCACCGCGGCCGGGCAGGCCCGCTCCGAGGCTGATCCACCAGCTGGAGGCGTTGTGCCAGATGTCCCCCAGGTCCGCGGACACGGGAATCAAGGCACCGCCGGCTACGGCGCCGGCACGGAACAGTCCTGCCAGCGCCAGCAGCGACGCCACTGCCGCGATGATGACGGCGGCCAGGGCACCGTTGCCCACCCAGCCGCGCTTGCTGGTGGCCAGGGCGGCAAAGTCGTCCGCGGCGTCGCCGGTTGGCTGGTGCGCGAGCGGGTCCTGCACGAGGTGGTCGGCAGCTGAGCCGTCGGATCCCAGCGCCTCCATCAAGGACCGGCGGTGGCTCCAGACCTCCCGGCGGGGTGTCTGAAGCTTGCGGATGACGGAGCGGCGGATGCGCCGCGTGCGTTTGGCTGCGCGCCGGGCCTTGGCCACAGCACGCGGCCGGCCCAGGGCAGCGGAGGTGGCAAGAAGCTGGGAGATGCCGTGGCCGGGATCTTTGACCACGATACGCAGGACCAGCTTGAAGAGGCTGCCCAGCAAGGCGCCGATGCCGTGGATGGGCACCATCCAGAGCGGGCTGTGCTTCAGGCGCAGGTGGACCTGCGCCTTCCGGGCTGCGGACGGGTTTCCAAGGGCGTGGGGCCGGTGCGCCACATGGAACATCCGGGCCGCGGGAACCACTACCACGCGGTGGCCAGCCAGGCGGTTCCGCCAGCAGAAGTCCACGTCATCGCCGCTGCCCGGCAGTGCGGGGTCGAAGCCGCCCAGATGTTCCCAGACGTCGCGGCGAACCAGCATGCCGGCCGAGTTCACGGCGAAGGTATCGGTGCGGCCGTCGTACTGGCCCTGGTCCATCTCATCGGCGTCGATGAGCGTAAGCCGCTCGGCCCACCTGCTGGTGGAAAGGCCCACATCCATCAGTTTGCGCGGCGAATGCCAATCCAGCTGCTTGCAGCCGGCAACAGTGACCGAGGGTGCGCGCTCCACGGCGCCCAAAAGTTCCGCGAGGGCTTCCGGCGCCGGCGCGGCATCGTCGTGCAGCAGCCAGATCCACTCCGTCCGGGCGCCGTCGGTGCTTCCGTCGAAGGGCACCAGCGCTGCAAGCGCGGCGGAGACGGCGGCACCCATGCCGCCTTTGCCCCGGGGTTGGCTGACAACCCCGGCGTCACCAAGGGCCTCCCTGAGGAGGCTGTACGAATCGTCGCCGGAGCCGGCGTCCACGCCAACGGCACGGTCAGCCGGGCGCGTCTGGGCCGCCAGGGCCGAAAGGGTTCTGGGCAGATAGGCACTGCCGTTGTGGGCAACCACAACGGCAGTGACATGGACATCCTGAAGAATTAGATTGCTCGCTTCCTTAGCCGCCGGCGCTCACGCTCGGAAAGGCCGCCCCAGATGCCGAACCGTTCGTCATTGGCCAGCGCGTACTCGAGGCACTGGGACCTCACGTTGCAGGCGCCGCAAACTTTCTTGGCATCGCGGGTGGAGCCGCCCTTTTCGGGAAAAAAGGCTTCCGGGTCGGTCTGGGCACACAAAGCGTCCGTCTGCCAGCCCAGTTCACCTTCGTCATCGAAGTCCTGCTGGAGCGGGAATCCAATCCATACCGGCTGGGCCGTCCCGGCGGCTGCGAGCTCCATGGGCGGATCAAGGTCGTCTTCCGGCTCTGCGCCGCCGTCCAGGAGGGCTTCATGCGCCGCAAGGAACGCCGTAGCCTGGTCCTCGAGGACGCTGGTGGAATTCCTGTTATACCGCTCCGCAGCATCAGGATCCGCGGGATCCACATACCAGTCGCTCGGCACCCCCCGCGCACGGTACTTTGCCGTTGCCTGGCCGGCCACGACGGCATCTTCCTGGATACGCTCTGCTTGCCCCACGGCGACCCTCCTGATGTTTCAGCCACTGCCTGGATACGTGGACACTCGGTTGTGTGCCGGTATTTACGCAATTGCTTTAGTTACCTAATTACACGTGTGTAACTAGGGCGAGTCAAGCCGTTGCCGGGATAATAGACAGTCTCCGTTCAGAAGTTTGCGCACGCCACGCCCGGGATTTTCGCCGGCTTGGGCGTGGCGGGCCCGGCAGCGGGCGGTTCGAGGCCGAAAAATGCCTCAAAAGGTACGACTGGCGGGGAAAATACCCGGTCATCACCTAAATAGCAAGCACGCTTAGCAATGACAGTGATTAACATCACTTTCTGCCGAGGAGACGAAATCGCCTCTCACCGCTGGATGACCGGGACATTGGGGAGTGGCAGGATGAACCCATGATGACAACCCCCGCGATCGACCTCATGGGCACCCTCCGCTCGGGCAACTCCACGGCACCACGACTCACCTGGTACGGCCCCGATTCCGAGCGGGTGGAGCTGTCCGGACGGGTCTTGGACAACTGGGTGGCAAAAACCAGCAACCTCCTGCAGGACGAACTGGACGCGGAGCCGGGCATGCGGCTGCGGCTTGCCCTTCCGGCGCACTGGAAAGCCATGGTGTGGGCCTTGGCGGGATGGCAGCTTGGCCTGGAAACAGTGCTCGACGGCGGCCCGGCCGACTTCCTGGCCACGGACAATCCCGCCGCGGCCATGGGGCAGCACGACGCCGTCATCGCCGTCGCACTCCCGGCCCTCGCCATGCGGTGGACCGGCGAACTCCCTGCAGGCTGGATCGACTACGCCTCGGAAGTGCGTTCCCACGGCGATGTGTTCATGCCGCATTCCGACCCGGATCCGGCAGGATGTGCCCTCCGGACCAATGAAGGGCGGACGGTCCCCCACCGGGAACTGCTGACCGGCTTTGCCATGCACCATGAGGAGGGCGCCAGGGTACATATCCCCGCTGACAGGGGGCTGGAATCAGCGTTGTCCAGTGCGCTGGGAGCCTGGCAGCGGGACGGCTCCGTTGTGCTCACCCATCCCGACGTGGCGCTCACTGACAAACTGCGTGCCGACGAACGCATCCACGGCAGCTAGCAGCCGCGCAGCGCTAGGTGTACAGCTAGGCCTGCGGGCCGCCGTCGGCTGATGTGGACGCCGGACTCTCCGCCGTGCGTGCCGGCTCGCGGTGCGGGTGGGCTTCGATGATTTCGTGGTCGTGGGAGAACTCCGGCTCCTGGTCCAGTTCCTGGTTGAAGACGAGGAACCGGTACGCGAAGAAGCGGACAACCGTGGCAACCAGGATGCCCGCCACGCCTGCCAGGAACAGCAGGTTCTTGTTGTCGATGCCCATCCCATACTTGGCCAGTGCGGTGAAGCCGGTGGAGATGCCGATGCCGATGCCGTTGATAATGACGAACATGACGAACTCGCGGAGCACGTTGGCCTGGCGGCGGTGGCGGAAGGTCCAGAAGCGGTTTGCCACCCACGAGAAGACCGTGGCCACGGTGGCGCCCACGAAGCGTGCCTTCGCCTCGCTGTCCGACATGGGACCGTGCATCAGGTAATAGGTCAGGCCGTTGTCGATGACAAATGCCACACCGCCCACCGCACCGAACTTGGCCACCTCGCGCCAAAAGAGTGAGGCGAGCCCCCGGATACGATCTGCAAGTGTGCTAAACATGACCCTCCATGGCCGCGACGAACTGTGGGCCACTCGGCCAAGGATCCATTTTAGCCCCCAAAGCTTGGAGCCGGCCCCGCAGAAGCAGGTGGCGTTTGACCGTCCTGTTGAAAATCCCGTTCCCCCGCCGGGCCGTAAAAGCAGGATTGGCCCCGTCTTCGGTAGGCTGGCACATGTGACTTTCCCAGTGATAGGCGTGGTTGGCGGCGGCCAGCTCGCGCGAATGATGGCCCCTGCCGCTACAGCACTCGGCTTTGAACTCCGGGTCCTCGCCGAGGGTGAGGACGTTTCCGCAGTGTCGGCCGTACCCGCCACTCCGGTGGGCGATTACAAGGACCTGCAGACACTCCTGGACTTCGCCGAGGGCCTGGATGTGATGACGTTCGACCATGAGCATGTGCCGACGGCCCACCTCCGCGCCCTGCAGGATGCCGGAGTCAACGTCCAGCCCGGACCGGACGCCCTGGTCCACGCCCAGGACAAACTGGTCATGCGTGCCGCCATCGACCGGCTGGAACTGCCCAACCCTGCGTGGGCGTCCGTGGCGGACGTTGACGCGCTGGTCCGCTTCGGCGACGAAACAGGCTGGCCCGTGGTATTGAAGACCCCCCGGGGCGGCTATGACGGCAAGGGCGTCCGGATCGTGGCCTCAGCTGAAGAAGCTGCGGAGGCCGCCGACTGGTTTGCCGCCATGAGTCCCCTGCTGGCCGAGGCCAAGGTCGAGTTCACCCGCGAACTCTCGGCGCTGGTGGCCCGCACCCCCGACGGTGAGGCCCGTGCCTGGCCAGTGGTCCACACCATCCAGGTGGACGGTGTTTGCGACGAGGTGATCGCACCCGCGCTGGATATCCCGCTGGAAGTTGCTGCCGCCGCTGAGGACGCAGCGTTGCGCATCGCCGCCGAGCTTGACGTCACCGGCGTCCTTGCCGTGGAACTGTTCGAAACCCCGGGTTCGGGGGCCGGCTTCCTGATCAACGAACTGGCCATGCGGCCACACAACACCGGCCACTGGACCCAGGACGGTTCCATCACCAGCCAATTCGAACAACACCTCCGCGCGGTCCTGAACCTGCCCCTCGGCGCCACCGATGCACTGGCGCCCGTCACGGTGATGAAGAACTTCCTGGGCGGGGACAACCAGGACCTATACACCGCCTACCCCATGGCGCTGGCCGCCGAGCCTGCTGCCAAGGTCCACTGCTACGGCAAGTCCGTGCGGCCGGGGCGCAAGATCGGCCACGTCAACCTGATGGGCACTTCCACGGCCGAGGTGGACTCCGTCCGGCGCCGGGCCACAGCCGTGGCGGGCATCATCCGCGACGGGCGGGTTACCACCGAAGAACCTTCCGCAATTTTCGAGGAGAACGCATGAGCGCCGAAGCCACCCCAGCAGCAGGTTCCGGCGCCAGTCCGCTGGTGGGCCTGGTCATGGGCTCCGACTCGGACTGGCCGGTCATGGAGGCTGCGGCGGACGCCCTGGCTGAGTTCGGCATCCCCTTTGAAGCGGACGTCGTCTCGGCCCACCGGATGCCTACCGAGATGATCAAGTACGGCCAGACCGCGCACGAGCGCGGGCTGCGGGTCATCATCGCCGGTGCCGGCGGCGCGGCCCACCTGCCGGGCATGCTCGCCAGCGTCACGCCCCTGCCGGTGATCGGGGTTCCCGTTCCCCTGAAAACCCTCGACGGGATGGACTCCCTGCTCTCCATCGTCCAGATGCCGGCAGGCGTTCCGGTGGCAACAGTCTCCATCGCAGGCGCCCGGAACGCAGGGCTCCTGGCCGTGCGGATGCTGGCATCAGGCACTGATGAACTTGCCGCTTCCCTTCGCGCCGATCTCCTCGACTTCGCCGCGGACCTGAACGCTGTCGCCGCCCGCAAGGGCGCGAACCTGCGGCAGAAGGTAAGCGAAGTCTTCCCGGGCGGCTCCAGCGCTCTTCGGGGCAGCCGTTAGGGCGCCGGGCATGGCCAGCAGCAGCAGCGTGCTCAATACCGGCTCCGGTCCGTCGCTGACGGACCCGGTCCGCTATCCCGTCAGCGCTTCTCCCGCGGTCAGGACCAAGCGCGCCTTCGTCCTGGTCTTGCTGACCCTCCTGGTACCGGGCAGCGCCCAACTCGTGGCAGGCGACCGGAAGCTGGGACGGACCGCCCTGCGCGTAACGCTTTGCGTATGGGCGGTCCTGCTGCTGGCAGCGGTCATGCTGCTGGTCGACCGCAGCCTGGTCATCAACATCGTCACCAGCCCGGTCACCTCGCTGCTGCTGGTGGTCGTTCTGGCTGCGCTGGCCCTCGGCTGGGCTTTGCTGTTCCTCAATACCCTGCGCCTCATCCGCCCTGTCCTGCTCGCACCGCGGGCCCGTCCCGCCGTCGGCATTGCCCTGGTGGTGGCGCTGGTTTTGGGCAGCGGCTCCGTGGGGTATGCCGCCTACTTGCTGAACGTGGGCCGCAATGCCATCGGCAACATCTTCTCGTCCGGTCCCGCCATAGAGCCGGTTGACGGGCGCTACAACTTCCTCATGATGGGCGGCGACGCCGGCGATGACCGCACGGGACGCCGCCCGGACAGCCTGTCCATCCTGAGCGTGGACGCCCAGACGGGCCAGACCGCCATCATTTCGGTCCCCAGGAACTTCCAGAACGCGCAGTTCAGCGAAGGCTCCCCCATGCGGGCCCTCTATCCCGACGGCTACGACTGTGGCGACGAGTGCCTGATCAACGCCATCAACACCGAGGTCACCAACGAGCACGCGGACCTCTATCCAGGCGTGGCAGACCCGGGCGCACAGGCAACCATGGAAGCAGTTTCCGGAACGCTGGGCATGAAAATCCAGGCGTATGTGCTCGTTGACATGGAGGGATTCTCCACCCTGATCGACGCCATGGGCGGCATCCGGATCAAGGCCGGCGGCTGGGTTCCCATGAGCGGCTATTTTGACGAGGCAACCAAGACCCACGGAATGCCGCTCGGGTGGATTCCGGCCGGGGACCAGACGCTCAACGGCGCGCAGGCCCTCTGGTACGGGCGGTCGCGCGAATACGTGGATGACTACTCCCGCATCCAGCGCCAGCAGTGTGTGCAGCAGGCAATGCTCAAACAGCTTGACCCCGCCACCCTGCTGTCCAAGTTCGAGGACATCGCCGGCGCCGGGACCAAGGTGGTGGAGTCCAACATCTCCTCCGCCCAGCTGGGCAGTTTCCTGGACCTCGCCATCAAGGCAAGGGGCAAGGACGTCAAACGGCTGACCATCGGGCCGCCGGACTTTGACGCGTCGTTCTCCACGAACCCTGACTTCGACCAGATCCACGAGCGGGTGGACCAGCTGCTGGCGTCCGCGTCCGCCAAGGGCGCACAGTCGGCAGGAATTCCCGACGACGGCACGGCAGTTCCGCAGGCAGGCGCCGGACACGTCCAGGCGGCCGGGGCTGTCCCCGCCACCCTGCCCGCCGCGGGCAACGCGGCACAGCAGCCTTCGCCGTCGGACTTCACGCCGGTGACCACCACGCCCGACGGCGAGCCGATCACCGAAGAGATGCTGACCCAGCTCAAGCTGGAGGGCAACGAAGAGGCCATCCGCCAGCTCGTGGCCACCAACGGACAGTGCGCCCCGCTCTAGCGAGCACCCATCAGCGCCCACCCATCAAGGAACGGAACGGCTTTGTACGAGATTGACAACGTCCTGCGGGACTACGCCTGGGGTTCGACGACGGCCATCGCCTCGCTGCTGGGCCGCGCCGAATCCGGGCGCCCGGAGGCCGAACTCTGGATTGGCGCGCATCCTGACTCACCGTCGGTGGCGCACCTGCCGGAGGACGGGACGCGCAGGCCGCTCGACTCCCTGGTCTCCTCCGATCCAGACCACTTCCTGGGCGCAGAATCCGTCGCCGCTTTTGGCCCCCGGCTGCCGTTCCTGGCCAAGATCCTTGCCGCCGCGCAACCGCTGTCCCTCCAGGTCCACCCAAGCCTGGAACAGGCCAGGGAGGGGTTCGCGCGGGAAAACGAAGCCGGACTGGATGCCCATGCGCCGAACCGGAACTACAAGGATGACAACCACAAGCCCGAGATGATCTTCGCGCTCACGCCGTTTGAGGCATTGTGCGGATTCCGGCCGGCGGCCGAGACCCGGAAGATCCTGCAGCACGTTGCGGATGCCTTCCCCGCGGACGGCCAGTCCCCAAAGCTGGTCCAGGCCCTGATCGACGATCTTGCCGCCGCCGATGAAAGTGAAGGACTGCGCCAGGCCTTTGGGCGGCTGATCACCGGCGGACAGGGTGTGGCAGAGGACACCGCCCTGGTGGTGGAAGCCCTCCTGTCCGGGGCACCGCTTGAGCCCTACCAGGCCGAGCTGGGCACGGTCATCAGCCTCAACGAGAAGTACCCCGGCGATCCCGGCGTCCTGATTTCGCTGCTGCTGAACAGGATTTCCCTGAAGCCGGGCCAGGCTGTCTACCTTCCCGCCGGAAATGTGCACGCCTACCTGCATGGGCTGGGCGTTGAGGTCATGGCGTCCTCGGACAACGTCCTGCGCGGCGGCCTGACACCCAAGCACGTGGACGTCCCGGAGCTCCTGGCCACCATCGACTTCCACCCGGTGGCCGTGCCCATGGTGGACGCCGAAAAGACGGTGATGGACCAGGAACTGTTCCGTCCGCCGTTCCGGGAGTTCCAGCTGCAGCGCATCGAGCTGGGCCCGGACTCCGGCCCGGTTCCGCTGGCGCAGGCCGGGGCGGCTGTAGTGATCGTGGTAGCCGGTTCCGTGTACCTCGACTCCCCCAAGGGCGACCTGGAACTCGCGCAGGGCGGCAGCGCGTTCATCGCCGCCGCCGAAGCCCCCGTCAACGTCCACCGCGTGGCCGGCAGCACCGGGCCCGCACTGGCCTTCGCCGTGACCACCGGACTCTAACCCCGGGCGCCACTAAGCAACAAAAAGGGCGACGGCGGCACCCGGACTGGTGCCGCCGCCGCCCTTCGGCGTTGACCGGGTTGGTTGCCGCGGCTAGTTGCCCGGCCGCAGCTTCCGGACAAGCGGGCGGACCCGCCCGGCTGCGCCTTTCAACAGCAGACGCGCCTGCTGGAGGCCCTTGCGCGCCAGGGGCATCGCCTTCGCGTAGGCCGGGTAGAACGGCGAGAGCGGCCTCTCCCACGTCCCCAGGAGCATGTTTTCGTGCTTGGCGAACTGCTTCTTGAAGTCGGAAATGCCGTCGTTCAGGAGGCCGTTGAAGTCGTACCGGCTGCAGCCGTCTTCCCGCATGGCCTGAAGTGCCGCCCATTTCACGCCGTAGTTCACACGCTGCTTCTGGCCCTCGGCGGAAACGCCGCCGTAGAGCTCGAAAGCAGTGGCACCGCTGCGCGAAAGCCAGGTGAACGCAAGCATCTGCTCGCCGTCGAACGCGGCGATGATCGGCGAGGAATCACCGAGGTTCCGGAAGATGTCCCTGTAGTACTGGTCCTCGTGGATGCCAAAGCCCGCCCGCTCGGCGGTCTGGTGGTAGATGGCCAGCACCTGCTCCAGCTCTGACTCGTTCTTGACCTTGCGGAATTCAACGTCGCTCCGCATCGCCTTGCGGATGTTCGCCCGCGTGGACTTGGACATCTCGGCCATCAGCTCGTCGTCGGAGCGGCCGAGGTCCAGGATGAGCGTGCGCGGGATGAGGACGGTGTTGGTGGACTCGCGGAAGCCTGCCGCGGCCACGGCGCCGGCAAAGGCGGAGTCCCGGTCCCAGTCCGGTTCGATGCTGAGGGCCACGCCGCGGTGGCGGAGGGCTGCGTGCTCTGCCAACCGGTTCAGGACCGCCGATGCGTTCTCCACTGAGCACATGGGACCCCGGGGAACGTAGACCAGGGCGCGGAAGGGGACGGGAAGCCGACGGACCAGGAGCTGGGCGCAGCCGATGGTTTCATCCCCCTCCTTGACCAGGACCCTGTCAACGGACCAGCCGTGCGCGGCCTTGGTCTCGCCCCAGCCCCACAGCTGTTGCGGATGCCCCTCGAACCGGTCAACGTGCTCGTCCCAAAGGGCGCGGTCAGTACAGGGCACAACAGCAGGAATCATGGCTTAAACCCTATACCAAGGCTTAACGCCAAAGCCCCCGGCGCGTGGTGCGCCAGGGGCTTTCAGTCAGCGGGGGCCGCGGGTCAGTTCTTGCGGGCGTAGCCTTCCCACTTGCTGGCCTGGTGCTCCCCGTCCACGAAGCGGATGGTGCCGGACTTGGAACGCATCACGATGGACTGGGTCAGCACCTTGTCCTTGGAGTAGCGCACGCCCTTGAGCAGGTCGCCGTCCGTGATGCCGGTGGCAGCGAAGTAGCAGTTGTCGCTGGAGACGAGGTCGTTGGTGGAAAGCACCCGCTCGAGGTCGTGCCCGGCGTCGATGGCCTTCTGCTTCTCTTCATCACTGGTGGGCCACAGGCGGCCCTGGATGACGCCGCCCAGGGACTTGATGGCACAGGCCGCCACGATGCCCTCGGGAGTGCCGCCGATACCCATGAGCGCGTCCACGCCCGTGCCGGAGCGGGCCGCGGCGATGGCACCGGCGACGTCACCGTCCATGATGAATTTGGTGCGGGCGCCGGCTTCGCGGATCTCCTCCACCAGCGGGCGGTGGCGGTCGCGGTCAAGGATCATGACGTTGAGCTGGTTGACCTTCACGCCCTTGGCCTTGGCGATCAGGTGCAGGTTCTGCTTGACCGGCAGGCGGAGGTCCACCATGTCTGCGGCCTCGGGGCCGGTGACGAGCTTCTCCATGTAGAACACGGCGGAGGGATCGAACATGGAGCCACGCTCGGCAACAGCCAGCACTGCCAGTGCGTTGTTGATGCCCAGGGCGGTCAGCCGGGTTCCATCGATCGGGTCGACGGCGACGTCCACCTCGGGGCCGGTGCCGTCGCCAACACGCTCACCGTTGAACAGCATGGGCGCTTCGTCCTTCTCGCCCTCGCCGATCACCACGACGCCGTTGAAGTGCACGGTCTGCAGGAAGGAACGCATGGCGTCGACGGCAGCGCCGTCGGCGGTGTTCTTGTCACCGAAGCCAACCCAGTGGCCGCCGGCAATGGCCGCGGCTTCGGTGACGCGGACAAGTTCAAGGGCAAGGTTGCGGTCCGGTTCGTCGTGGCCCACCGCAAGGGACGGCGAAATCGTGGAGTACTTCTGGGTCATGGACGCTGGTGACACGTGAACCTCTTCTTCGAGTGGCGATCATTGAACCCGCCCGCCGGTGCAGCAGAACGGTGATTCCTCTGATACCGATCATAGTCGTGGCGCCGCGCTGGGGGTGGCCCGTGACGCAACCCCGAAATGTGCATTGCGCCAGGCGGCGGCCTGTGCAGCGGCCCGAATAGAAGTCCGGCTCCGGGATGGGCGACTATAGAGGGGTGAATGACATGCAGGAAGCCACCAGTCCCAGCTCCGGCCAGGCCCAGCCCGACGGCCGCCCCGGCGCCGCGGGCAGCAGTGCCGGCACCCCGGTCAAGCCCGTCATTCCGGCGGCCGCCGCCAAGCGTGCCAATGCTTCAGTGATCGGCATGATCATTGCCCTGGTGCTCAGCATCGCAGCATTCCTGCCCGTTGTCCTGATGAATCCGCAGCCGAAGAGCGAGGGCTACCGGCCGGACATCGATGTTGCGTCCGTGGCCCGGAACGCGGCGGATGTGGCAGGATTCACACCCGTGGCACCGGACCCCGGCAACGCCTTCCGGGCAAATTACGCCCGGTGGGAAGCAGGAACGGGCAGCGGGGTGCCAACCTGGGAGGTTGGCTACGTGACCCCCAAGACGTCGTTCATCGCTTTGGTGCAGACCACGCAGGCCAACCCCACCTGGCTGCTCCAGCAGACCAAGAACGCCCCCGTTACCGGCTCCCGGAACGCCGGGGGCCAGGAATGGGAACTGCGGGACACCGGCAAGGGTGAAAAGTCGATGGTCCTGAACTACCGCGGCAGTACAGTTATCCTCTCCGGCACGGCGCAACTGGACGAATTCGCAACCCTGGCGGCCGCCGTCGTGGGCTCCCTCGAGAGCAATCCGGCCGTCACGGTTTCACCGTCGGCCGCTCCCACCCCGTAAGGTGGGGCCGTGACGACTAACCTGACCCCTGCACTGGCCTGGCGCCGCCTGCGCGAAGGCAACGAACGTTTCGTAAACGGCGAGTCCTCCCACCCCAACCAGAACGCTTCGCGGCGTTCGTCGCTGGTGGACACTCAGAATCCCTTCGCGGTGATCTTTGGCTGCTCGGATTCCCGCCTGGCTGCTGAAATTATCTTCGACGTCGGCCTCGGCGACGTCTTCGTGGTCCGCACTGCCGGGCAGGTGATTGACGACGCCGTCCTGGGCTCGCTGGAATACAGCGTCGCCGTGCTGGAGGTGCCGCTGATCGTGGTGCTTGGGCACGACAGCTGCGGTGCCGTAACGGCCACCAGGGACGCAGTTGAGACGGGTGAAATGCCCGCCGGCTTCATCCGCGACCTCGTGGAACGCATTACGCCCTCGGTCCTGACGTCCCTGCGGAACAACCAGACCGAGGTCAACGACATGGTGGTGGAGAACGTCAAGCAGATGTCCCAGCGCCTCGCGGACAGCTCGCGTGTGATTTCCGCCGCAATCGAGGACGGCCGCACGGCCGTCATCGGCCTCTCATACCGGCTGGCAGAGGGCCGTGCCGACCTTGTTTCAGGAATCGGCGAGCTGTAGGGGCCGTACGCCGGCGGTCCCGCGGACCGCCGGCAACGCTTCCTTAACGGTTTTCGATGGGGCGCCGGATCGCCATAAGCTAGCCCCATGACTTCCACTGAAGAGTTCCGCATTGAACATGACACGATGGGCGAAGTCCGCGTCCCCGTGAACGCACTGTACCGCGCGCAGACGCAGCGGGCAGTAGAGAATTTCCCCATCTCCGGCAAGACCCTGGAGCGCACCCACATCGAGGCGCTGGCCCGGGTCAAGAAGGCCGCTGCCCAGGCCAACGCAGAACTGGGCGTGCTCGACGGCGAGCTGGCCAAGGCGATTGCAGGCGCAGCCGATGAGGTGGCCACCGGCAAGTACGACGGCGACTTCCCCATCGACGTTTTCCAGACCGGTTCCGGCACGTCCTCGAACATGAACACCAACGAGGTCCTGGCCGAGCTGGCGACGCGCGCGCTGAAGGCTGCGGGCAGCGACAAGGTGGTCCACCCCAACGACCATGTCAACGCATCGCAGTCCTCGAACGACGTGTTCCCCACGTCCGTCCACGTTGCCGCCACCTCCGCGCTGATCAACGACCTCATCCCCGCCCTGGGCTACCTGGCAGAGTCGCTGGAGCGCAAGGCTGTTGAGTTCAAGGACGTCGTCAAGTCGGGCCGCACCCACCTCATGGACGCCACCCCGGTGACCCTGGGCCAGGAGTTCGGCGGCTACGCTGCGCAGGTCCGCTACGGCATCGAGCGCATCAACGCCTCGCTCCCCCGGGTTGCAGAGGTTCCCCTTGGCGGCACCGCCGTGGGCACCGGCATCAACACACCCGCCGGTTTCCCCGAGCGCGTCATCGAGCTGCTCGCCACGGACACCGGCCTGCCGCTGACCGAGGCCCGCGACCACTTCGAGGCCCAGGCCAACCGCGACGGCCTGATCGAAGCCTCCAGCCAGCTGCGCAACATCGCCATCTCCTTCATGAAGATCAACAACGATCTCCGCTGGATGGGCTCCGGCCCCAACACGGGCCTGGGCGAAATCGCCCTCCCGGACCTGCAGCCCGGCTCCTCGATCATGCCCGGCAAGGTCAACCCGGTGATCTGCGAGGCCTCCATCATGGTGGCCGCCCAGGTCATCGGCAACGACACCGCCATCGCCTGGTCCGGCACCAACGGCGCCTTCGAGCTCAACGTCGGCATCCCGGTCATGGCCGCCAACCTGCTCGAGTCCATCCGCCTGCTGGCCAACACCAGCCGCGTCATGGCGGACAAGATGATCGACGGCATCACCGCCAACGTGGAGCGCGCCCGCTTCCTGGCCGAAGCCTCCCCCTCGATCGTGACGCCGCTGAACAAGTACATCGGCTACGAGAACGCCGCCAAGATCGCCAAGACCGCCGTCAAGGAGGGCCTGACCATCCGCCAGGCCACCGAGAAGCTCGGCTTTGTCGGCGAAGGCGAGGGCAAGGTTTCCGAGGCCGACCTCGACAAGGCACTGGATGTCACCACCATGACGGCCCCGGCACACAAGGCGTAAAAGCACTCAGCGCCCGACGGCGGCCGCCCACCTTCCCAACGGAGGCGGGCGGCCGCCGTCGTACTTTAAGCAACCGCGAGGGGCCTGGCCTAAGTTGCACTCTTTTAGAAAGAGTACAAAACTTTACTTTGTGACTGATAGTGCAACTTCTGACGGCCTGCGCGAGCGCAAGCGGACGGCCACCCGGAGCGCCATCACCTCCGCCGCGCGCGCCCTTACCTCCGAAAAGGGCCTCAACGGCTACACCGTGGAGGAAGTCTGCGAAGCGGCCGGGATTTCGCGCCGGACCTTCTTCAACTACTTCCCCACCAAGGAAGACGCCATCATCGGCCACGCCGAGGACGACGTTCCGGCCGATGTCATCGAGGAATTCGTGGCCGGTGCCGCCGGCTCCCGCGCCGGCGAAATTTCGCCCACCCTGTTCAGCGACCTGGTCCGGCTCTCCCTGCGCCTGGCCGAAGGAATGACGGAGTCCGAGGAAGAAACCCGGCAGCTGATCGGGGTCGTCAAAAAGGAACCGCAGCTCATCCTGAAAATCATCGGGGTCACGGAACAGCGCGAAGCCCAGTTCGCCCGGGACGTCGCCAGGCGTGAAGGCGTGGCGCCGGACCACCCAGTGGTGCAGATGGCCGTTGTCCTGCTCAGCACTATCGCGCGCAAAAGCAGCATGGCCTACTTCTCTGACGGCAATACCCGCAGCTACCCGGACCTGCTGCTGGAGAACATCTCCGCCGCCAGCGTCCTGTTTTCACAACCGTTCGACCTCCCTGACACCACCGCCGCAAAAGGACAATCATGAGTACCGCCACCACCAAGGCGCCGGCTGGGCGGCTGCTGTTGACGCAAAAACGCATCTGGATCATCTTTTCCGCGCTGATCGCCGGAATGCTCCTGTCCAGCCTGGACCAGACCATCGTCTCCACGGCCATGCCCACCATCGTGGGCAAGCTCGGCGGGGTGGAGCACCAGGCCTGGATCACCACCGCCTACCTGCTGGCCACCACCATCGTCATGCCCATCTACGGCAAGTTCGGTGACATCCTGGGCCGGCGCAACCTGTTCCTGGTAGCCATCGCACTCTTCACTGTGGCGTCGGTGGGCTGCGCGTTGGCCAGCGATTTCTGGGGCTTCGTCATCTTCCGCGCCATCCAGGGCCTGGGCGGCGGCGGTCTCATGATCCTCTCCCAGGCGATCATCGCCGACATCGTTCCCGCCAAGGAGCGCGGCAAGTACATGGGCCCGCTTGGTGCCATCTTCGGCCTCTCCGCCGTGGCCGGCCCGCTGCTGGGCGGCTTCTTCGTGGACCACCTCAGCTGGGAGTGGGCGTTCTACATCAACATCCCGGTCGGGATCGCCGCCTTCGCCATTGCCTGGTTTGCCCTCACCCTGCCGAACAAAAAGGCCGAAAAGCGGATCGATGTCCTCGGCGTCATCCTGCTCTCCGCCGCAACCACCTGTCTGATCTTCTTCACCGACTTCGGCGGCAAGAAGGACGAGGGCTGGGACTCCCCCCTCACTTGGGCCTTTGGTGCGGGCCTGCTGGTTTCTGCGGCCGCTTTCGTGATGGTGGAGCGCCGCGCCGAGGACCCCATCATCCCGCTCAGCCTGTTCCGGAACCGGATCTTCATCAATGCCACTGCCATTGGGTTCACGCTGGGCCTGGGCATGTTCTCCGCCATTGCCTTCGTGCCCACGTTCCTGCAGATGTCCTCCGGTACCTCCGCTGCCGAATCCGGTCTGCTGATGCTTCCCATGATGGCCGGCCTCATGGGCACCTCCATCTACTCAGGCATCCGGATCTCCAAGACCGGAAAATACAAGATGTTCCCCATCCTGGGCGCCGTCTTCACCATGGCGGCCATGCTCTGGATGACCACGCTCGCCGCCAGCACCCCCATCTGGGTCATCTGCCTCCAACTGTTCGTGTTCGGCGCAGGCCTGGGCCTGATCATGCAGGTGGTGGTCCTGGTGGTCCAGAACTCGGTCCCGGCGGACCAGATCGGCACCGCCACCAGCACCAACAACTACTTCCGCGAGGTGGGTGCCGCGATGGGCGTGGCTGTGTTCGGCTCGATCTTCACCACGCGGCTGTCCGAAGCCCTCACAAAGGCATTCACGGGAGCGGGAGCCTCCGCCGAGCAGGCGGGCCAGTCAACCCGCACACTGGACCCGCAGGCCCTGAGCCAGCTCCCGGAACAGCTGCGGGACGCCATCGTGAACGCGTACGCCGATTCCCTGGCCCCGGTGTTCTGGTACCTGCTCCCCTTCATCGCCGTTGCGCTGCTCCTGGCCCTCACGCTGAAGCAGATCCCATTGTCGGACACCGCGGGTATGGTGGCGCGCGGGGAGGCAGTAGGCGGCGAGGAAGCCGAGCGGCTCGCCGCCGGGCTTCCTGGCACCGCTGCCGGCGCCGCGGACGCTGGGCGTGAGGGGGACGTGGTGAAGGACGACGACGGCGAACTGGTTTCCCAGGGCCGTTGACGGCCCGGACGGAAGAGACCAACAGGGTCGCCGCAATCTTGGGGGTTGCGGCGCCCCTGTTTCGTTTAAGCCTCCCTCGCTTCGGCCGCTACGGCTCGAAGTGGACGGCTGCGGAGGGGGCCAGCGCCTGCCGGATGCTGGTGAGGTGCCCGGGCATCAGGTCGGGAAGGCAGTCAAGGGTGAACCAGCCGACGGCCAGGGATTCGTCGTCATTGACCCTGGCTTCGCCGGACACGTAGCGGCATAGGAACACCACGTCCAGGAATTCGCAGACGTCGCCGTTGGGATACGTGACCGGACCTACCGTGCCCACGGACACCACGCGCTCGGCCTCGGCCACGACTGCCGTTTCCTCGAAGATCTCACGAATCAGGCCGCGGGCCGGCTGCTCCCCGGGGTCCAGCATGCCGCTGACAAGCGCCCACTGGCGGTTGTCCGCCCGCTGGGCCAGCAGGATCCGGCCCGAGTCATCCACCACCACGCCCCGTACGCCGGGAACCCAGAGGGGGTCGTTGCCGATTTTCTTGCGCAGCTTCAGGACGTATTCGGGTGCAGGCATAGGGCCACCTTATCCAACGCCCAAGCCGAACACCCCGCGGCTCAGGCGGGAAGCAGCATGGCGGCCGCGGCCCCGGCGAGCATGAACGGCCCGAAGGGGATGGATGATTTCAAGGTTCCCCGCCGGGCGGCAAGGAGGGCCAGGGACCACAGCCCGCCCAGCAGGAAGGCCAGGAAGGTGCCCGCGAACAGGTGCCCCCAGCTGAGGTACCCAAGGTACATGCCGAGCACTCCCGCGAGTTTGACGTCGCCGAACCCCATGCCCGGCGGATAGACGAACCGGAGGATGAAGTAGAACAGCCACAGGATCCCGGCCCCGGCCACCACGCGGAGGGCAGGAGCTGCCAGGATCCCGTTGCCGTCACCGGCCGGAAGTGGGCTGGCCCAGGCGACGGCGGCCGCCGCCAGGAGGAGGACCCCGGCCACCGCGTAGGACGGAAAGACGATCCGGTTGGGCAGGAGGTGGTGCCGGACGTCAATGACGGTCAGCCGGACCGCCATCACCGCAAAGTAGAGGCAGGCCGCCAGGACCAGCCAGAAGGCAAGCGGGGTGTGCTGCCAGAGTTCACCGAGTCGTCCGATCACCCCTCGGATGCTACTGGATCCACCCATTCCCCCCGTAGCGCTCCCGCGTAAAATGTGGATATGTCGACCTGGGACTCCCGGCGCAGCCCGGTTCCGGACCCTCCTGCCGCCGCAGACCTGGCGGCAGTGTTCCGGAACCTGTGCCGGTCCTCCCCCTGGAAGTGGCAGTCGCTGCGGTTTGAGTACTGGGACCAGGCTTTTGCGTCAGCCCCCGCTCCCGGCGCCCCCTTCGTCCGTGCCTGGCTGCGCCGTCCGGGCGCACTTCGCCTGGAAAGCCCCGAACGCATGGTCCTGCACAGCACCACGGGGATTAACGATTCCCGCGATGTGTTCTATGTCAGTGCCACCCGCAAGTCCTGGCTCCTCCCTCCACATCTGGTCACCCCTGTGTACGACGACGGCGGCCTGGTCCGCCGTCGGCCCGAGGCCGCCTACGGGGAACCCGGTTTTGGCAATGGCCGCTTCTCGGCTGCGCTGGACCCCGTGGAGCTCGCGGGAAACGCTCCGGTACCCATCGAGTTTCCGGGCAGCAATGCGCTGGACATCCGGGAGGTGGGGTATGCCGACCACGAAGGCCGGCCCGTCATTGAAGCGGTGGTGGTCCCCAACGCCGCCTACCGCCCCGCCGACCCTGCCACTCCCCTGTGTCTCCCCGGCCGTTCCCTCCTCCGCGTGGACAGGGGCACCGGCGTCTGCGTATCCAGCCGGTCGCTGGAGCCGGAGACGGAAGGGTATGGCCACTGGATCCGGATCATCGCCGTGGATGAGTACATGCTGGACGATCTGTTCCTGGCCGAGTCCATGAACCTCACCGATGTCCGCCGGCACATCAGCTGGGACATTCCCGCCTGAGCGTGACACGCCGCGCCGGCGCTGGTCGGCTAGGCTTCGCGGATGACGACGATGAGCTCCATCTGGCCCCTTTTCGACCTGAGGCTGACCACGCCCCGGCTGGAGCTCCGGCCCATCACTGACCAGGACATCCCGGCAGCGGTGGACGCCGCACGCAGCGGAATCCACGATGCCGCCAGGAACCCGTTCAGCACGCCGTGGACAGAGCTGGCCGACGACGAACTGGGCCCCAACATGGCCCGCTGGTAGTGGCGCTGCCGCGCTGGGTTCACTCCCGAAGACTGGACGCTCCTCCTGGGAATCTGGCACGAAGGGCAGTTCATCGGGTGCCAGGACGTGGGTGCCAAGGACTTTGCGGTGCTGAAGACCGTCACCACCGGATCCTGGCTCAAGCAGTCCGTCCAAGGCCGGGGACTGGGCAGGGAGATGCGTGCCGCCGTCGTCCTGTGGGCCTTTGACCGGCTTGGCGCCCAAGTCGCCGAATCCGAGGCCGCCGCCTGGAACAGCGCGTCCCTGGGCGTATCCCGTTCCCTCGGCTACGAACTGAACGGCACCAGCCGGAAGGCCTGGGGCACCAATGTCGAAACACTCCAGCACGTCCGCCTCAGCCCGGAAACCCTCAACCGCCCGGACTGGCAGCTAAAGGTAGAGGGCCACGAGGCGGCAGCCAGGTTCCTCAGCGTGCGTTGAGTGCCCGTCCGTGGCTGCGGGCGTGGGGCAGCCTTCCGGCAGCGTGCGTCAAAGGCGAGGAACGAGCCAGCACGCAGAGGAAGGGTGCCCCACGCACCCCCGCTATCCTTCGAGCAGTTCCGTCACAAGGGCCGCGATTGGGGACCTTTCGGAGCGGGTGAGGGTGACGTGGCCGAAGAGCGGGTGTCCTTTCAGGGTTTCGACGACGGCGGCAATTCCGTCGTGGCGTCCCACGCGGAGGTTGTCGCGCTGGGCGACGTCGTGGGTGAGCACGATCTTGGAGTTCTGGCCGATCCGGCTCATGACGGTGAGGAGGACGTTCTTTTCGAGGGACTGGGCCTCGTCGACGATCACGAAGGCGTCGTGGAGGGAACGGCCGCGGATGTGGGTGAGGGGCATGACCTCGAGCATGCCCCGGTCCATGACCTCTTCCACCACTTCCTGGCTGACCAGGGCGCCGAGGGTGTCAAAGACCGCCTGCGCCCACGGGTTCATTTTCTCGGACTCCGAGCCCGGCAGGTAGCCGAGTTCCTGGCCGCCCACTGCGTAAAGGGGCCGGAAGACGATCACCTTACGGTGTTCGCGTCGTTCCAGCACGGCCTCAAGGCCCGCGCACAGGGCCAGCGCCGACTTTCCGGTGCCGGCGCGGCCTCCCATGGAAACGATGCCCACCGACGGATCCATCAGCAGGTCGATGGCCAGCCGCTGCTCGGCCGAACGGCCGTGGAGGCCGAACACGTCGCGGTCACCCTTGACGAGGCGGACCTGCTTGTCGGCGCCCACCCGGCCCAGGGCGGAGCCGCGGTTGGAGAGCAGCACCAGCCCGGTGTTGACGGGCAGTTCGGCGGCGGCGGGGATGAAGACCGGTTCGTGGCCGTAGAGGGTGGCGATCTCCTGTTCGTCCGCGTCGATTTCCGCGACGCCCGTCCAGCCGGAGTCCTTGACCAGTTCGTTGCGGTATTCATCGGCCGTGAGCCCCATGGCGGAGGCTTTGACGCGCATGGGCAGGTCCTTGGAGACCACCGTGACGTTGCGTCCCTCGTTGGCCAGGTTCTTGGCGACGGCGAGGATGCGGCTGTCGTTATCGCCGCTGCGGAACCCCAGCGGCAGGACCTCCGCGGAGATGTGGTTCAGTTCCACCATGAGGGTGCCGCCCTCGTCGCCGATGGGAAGGGGCTGGTTCAGGCCGCCGTGCTTGACCCGGAGGTCGTCCAGGAGCCGCAGGGCATTCCGGGCGAAGTAACCGAGTTCCGGGTCGTGCCGCTTGGCTTCGAGTTCGGTGATGACCACGACGGGGACGACAACTTCATGTTCGGCGAACCGCAGGAGTGCGCGGGGATCGGAGAGCAGGACGGAGGTGTCGATGACGAAGGTGTGGATGTCGGCTTCCCTTCCGGAGACAGCAAAACCGGCCGCAGCATCAGTTGCTGCGCCGGTCACAGAGGTGGCTCGCATGGCGCGAGAGGTAGCTTTTCCGCCCTGTCCAGCCAGGACCTCGGGCAGTTGTTCAGAAGTAGCCACATCGACTCCAGCCCCGGGCGCCAGCCCGGATTTGTTATTGGTGAGGCGGCTCGGCCACGAGGCCGGGTCCGGCCTCCCATACAACCGGTGCGATGTTTCGCTCCATGTACTGGCCTCCCCGATCAGCCGGCGGTTTTGCCTGCTGATGGATATAACGTAAATCCACCGCAGGTCATTTCCGCAACCATTTGTCGGCGATTTCTCTGGCGTATGTATGAACTCGTTATGAACGGCAGGATTCAGGCGCCAAAACGGCGCTGCCGGCCCGCATAATCGCGGAGGGCGCGGAGGAAGTCCACCTTGCGGAACGCCGGCCACAGCGCCTCGCAGAAGTAGAACTCGCTGTAGGCGCTCTGCCACATCAGGAAGCCGGAAAGGCGCTGCTCCCCGGACGTCCTGATGACCAGGTCCGGATCCGGCTGGCCGCGCGTGTACAGGAAGCGCGAGATGTCATCGACGCACAGGTCATCGGCGAGCTTTGAGATGTCCATGCCCTTGGCGACTGCGTCGTGCAGGAGTTCGCGGACGGCGTCGACAATTTCCCGGCGGCCCCCGTATCCCACGGCCACGTTGACATGGATCTTTTCCCGGACAGGTGTCCTGGCGGTGAGTTTGTTCAGCCGCTCGGCCAGGTAGTCCGGCAGCAGTTCGGGGGCGCCCATGGCGTGCACGGAGATGTTGGCGTCTTCGTCCAGCCGGTCCAGGGTGTTGGCGATGATCCCCATCAGGAGGTCCAGTTCCTCACTGGAGCGGTTCATGTTGTCGGTGGAGAGCATGTACAGCGTCACCACTTTGACGCCCAGCTCCTGGCACCAGCCCAGGAATTCGTGGATCTTGTCCGCTCCGGCCTGGTGGCCCTGGGCGGTGGGGGCGTTGAACTGCTTGGCCCACCGCCGGTTGCCGTCCACCATGACACCGATGTGGCGGGGAATGCGGTCGCGCGGAAGGTCCTTGAGCAGCCGGCGCTCGTAATAGCCATAGAGGAACCCGGGCAACTCCACGCGTCCACTCACCTGACTTTCCTGCCGTACGTACATCCACATCCTAGGCTACCGCCCGCGGCACTCCGGGACGGGCAGCACCGGTGGACGGACAGCCATAGAAGTTACCGAGCGGTAACTTACTGCTCCGTAAGTTATTCTGGTGCCATGAACAGCGACTCTTCGCAGGCTTCCCCGGCGCCCCGGCCGGAGGACAGAAACGCCGGTTCGGATCCGGAGCCCAGCGCAGTGGATGACGCCGCGGTCCGCCTGGCGGAACTACTGATGATCAAGCCCAAGTGGCGCGGTTGGATCCACACCGTCACGGCCCCGCTGGCACTCGCTGCCGGGATTATCCTGGTGGTCCTCGCCCCCACGGTTGACCGTCGGATCACGTCTGCCGTCTACGCCGCCACGGGCGTTTTGTTGTTCGGTGTCAGCGCCGTTTACCACCGCGGCAACTGGTCCCCGCGGGTCAAGTTGGTCCTGAAGCGGCTGGACCATACCAACATCATGCTGGTGATCGCCGGCACCTACACGCCATTGGCATGGACGCTCCTGGAACGCCAGCAGGCGGTGGTGCTCCTGTGGGTCATCTGGTCCGGTGCCATCCTTGGTGTGCTGTTCCGGCTGCTGTGGACTGATGCTCCGCGCTGGCTCTACGTTCCCATCTACATCGCACTGGGCTGCGGCGCGCTCTTCTACCTGCCGCAATTTTTCCAGGCCAGCATTCCCGCGGCCGTGCTGATCTGCGTGGGCGGCGTCCTCTACATCACAGGCGCTGTCTTTTACGCGTTGAAGAAGCCGAATTTCAGCTACTACCACTTCGGCTTCCACGAACTGTTCCATGCGTTCACCGTGTTTGCCTTCGCGGCACACTTCGTCGCGATCGCCCTGGCGGTCCTCGCCTAAGGCGGTTCCCGCGCGGAATTCCCCTACTCGCGGGGCCGCGAAACGCCGTCGGCCGGGCCGTTTCCCTTGGCGTCCGGCGCTGCCGGGTGCGTGCCGCCGTCGAGCCCGTCCTGGGCGTCCGCGGCGTCAATGTCGGCGGCGGCAGCGGCCGCCAGGCGCTCTTCCTCCACCTGCGCCCGGTAGCGGACCCTGCGGATTCGCCGCACCATGTCCACAATGAGCAGGGCGGTGGCCACGACGAAAAAGGCCGTCATGATGAACCCCAGGAGGCCCGGCGTGACCTGGTCCTCGGAAATTCCGTCCCGGAGCGTCGGAGTGGGCAGCGGGCTCGGCGTAGTGGCGAGGCTGAGGAGCAGAGAATGCACGGTTAATACCTTCTGGTGGAACGGATGCAGCAGGATGCGGAAGGAACGGCCTGTCGCCGCGCCTGTCTTCTACGCAAGATAGAAATGGCCTGCCTGTCTATCTTAGCCCTGCAAACAGGTCCTTCTCGGGGAGTTCGGACGGCACCCGGGAGTGGATCAGGGAATAGTCTTCCCAGGGCCAGACCCGCCGCTGCATGTCCGGCGAGACTGCGAAGAAGAACCCCAGCGGGTCCACTTGCGTCTGGTGCGCACGGAGGGCGTCGTCGCGCATCTCGAAGAAGTCGCCGCAGTCCACCTGCGTGGTCGTGGGATGGGCGGCAGGGGGCGGAGTGTGCCCCTCGGCGTCGGACTCCAGCCAGGCCGCCAGGCGCTCTGCATACGGAGACTGTAGACCTGCCTCTTCCAGCGCGAAGTGCAGCGCGCGGAACCGCTCGGGGCTGAAGGCGCGGTCGTAGTAGAGCTTGCTTGGCTCCCAGGCTTCCCCTGCCTCCGGATAACGGTCCGGGTCGCCCGCGGCGTCGAAGGCTTCCACGGCCACCCGGTGCGCCATGATGTGGTCCGGGTGGGGGTAACCGCCGTTCTCGTCATAGCTGAGGATCACGTGGGGCTTGAAGGACCGTACCAGGCGCACCAGCGGCGCCGCGGCCTGCTGCAGGGGCAGGGTGGCAAAGGAGCCTGCCGGCAGGGGCGGGAGCGGGTCGCCTTCGGGGAGGCCGGAGTCAACGAAGCCAAGCCACCGCTGGCGGATGCCCAGGATGGCAGCGGCCCGCTGCATCTCCAGCCTGCGGGCGCCGGCCATGTCGCGTTTGGGATGTGGCACGCCTTCCATGGCGGGGTTCTGGATGTCGCCCCGGGAGCCGTCCGTGCACGTTGCCACCAGGACGTCAACGCCGGCAGCCGCATACATCGCCATGGTCGCAGCGCCCTTGCTGGATTCGTCATCCGGGTGGGCGTGGACCGCGAGCAGCCGGAGCGGCACCTGGGAGTTGCTGGACGCTGTCATGGAAAGGACGGCTCCTTATTCGTCTTGCGCGGCTTGTGGCAGCTTTCGGATGTTTATCGCGGGTGCATTCCCGGGTGGCAGCTGGAGCCACCGCAAAGAGCCCGGGGAAAGGGCACTAAACTGGTCTGGTGACTTCCCCGGACCAGCCGGCCCAATCCGTGCCCGCAGACACTAGCCTAGCCAATCGGTATGGTGCTAAAAAGCGCCGGCTCTCCCCCAGGGCCGCCCGGGCGGCCGTCGGTGTCGCTCTGGTTGCGGGAATCGGGTTCCTGGCCTGGGTGACCACGTCCAACTCGCTTTCGGGCGTGACGTTCAAGGACGTGGGTTACAGCACCACCGATGCCACGCTCGCGGAAGTGGACTTCCAGGTGACCAGGGAACCGGCCAACCCCGTCAAGTGCGCCGTGAAGGCCCTGGACTCCAAGTTTGCGGTGGTGGGTTGGAAAGTGGTGGACGTTCCGCCATCAGCGGCGGATGGAACGCCCGACGGCGGCAGGACAGTCGCCCAGCGCGTCACCTTGCGCACGGAGTCGGCGTCCGTATCCGGCGTGGTGGACAGCTGCTGGATTCCCGGCGCCGCGCCGTAAGAGATGTGATGTGCGACGCTTGCTTGTTGGGTTATCTCCAAGGGATTGACTACAATGGAGAGATACCTTTACCCCGCTGAGCTGGTTACTGTTCCACAAGTGGCCACCGTGGCGGGGTCTTTTGCATGTAGGACCACTAGAGGAGAAGTCCGTGTCTACCACCAACAGCGCATCTGCAGCCTGGCTTACCCAGGAAGCTTTTGACCGCCTGAAGGCAGAGCTGGACCACCTTTCCGGCGCAGGCCGGGCGGAGATCGTCCAGAAGATTGAAGCAGCGCGGCAAGAGGGGGACCTCAAGGAAAACGGGGGCTACCACGCAGCCAAGGAGGAGCAGGGCAAAATTGAAGCCCGCATCCGCCAGCTGACGGCGCTGCTCCGGGACGCCCATGTGGGTGAAGCGCCTGCCGATGACGGCATCGTGGAGCCGGGCATGCTCGTGGTTGCCAGGATCGCCGGGGATGAAGAGACCTTCCTGCTGGGGTCGCGCGAGATCGCGGGCGACTCAGACCTGGATGTCTTCAGCGAAAAGTCCCCCCTTGGTGCGGCCATCCTGGGGCACAAGGAGGGCGAGACCCTCAGCTACGTTGCGCCCAACGGCAAGGACATCAAGGTGGAGATCCTCTCCGCCAAGCCCTATGCCGGCTAGCGCCAGGAAAAGCAGGAAGCCTGCGCGGCGAATGCGGCGGCTGTCCCCACAGGGGACGGCCGCCGCTTTTCTGTCTGTGCCGCGGGGGCTGCGCGGCAGGACCTGCGCTCAGAACTGGCGACGAAGCGCAGGGACGCGTGGACGAAGCAGCAGGGCCGCGATTATCCCGCCGGCGGCGCCGCCCAGGTGTGCCTGCCAGCTCACGTAGCCTGCCACAAACGGCAGGGCACCCAGCAGAATGCTTCCGTAACCCATGAAGAGGACCACCGCGAGCAGGATCTGCCGCCAGCTGCGGTTGAAGAATCCACGCACCAGGAGGAACGCGAAGAGTCCAAAGACCAGGCCTGACGCGCCCACCGTGACACCGGTGCCGATCAGCCACACCGTCAAACCGCTGCCCAGCCAGCTGAAGGCCAGCGCGGTGAGGAAGACGCGCAGCCCGGAAAGGAACACCAGGAAGCCGAAGATGACCAAGGGCAGGCTGTTGGAGAGCAGGTGGTTCAGGTTGGCGTGCAGGAGCGGGAAGGTGAAGATGTCCAGCAGCCCGTCGGCGCTCCTGGGCCGCAGACCGAAGGTCCGCGTGAGTGCGCCCATCATCAGCGTGTTGGCCACTTCGATGGCGAACAACAGGGCCACGAAGCCACCCAGCACCAGCAGGCCACCCTTGGCGCGCGACGCGATAGCCTGCCGGCCGGGGACGCCCCCGTTGCCCGTCAGTCCGTTACCCAGTCCGGCCATGGCCGCTCCTAATGCACAACGATCGGCTGGAAACCCTCGGCACGGAGTGCGCTGAGGACCTGCTCACCGTGCTGGTGGCCTTTGGTCTCCAGGTTTACGGTAATGGAGACGTCGCCCATGCTGATGGATCCGCCCACCCTGGTGTGGTCCAGGCCGGTGACGTTGGCATCGTTTTCGGCGATGATACGGGCAATGGTTGCCAGCGAGCCCGGGCGGTCGTCGAGCATCATCCGTACGGTCATGTAACGCCCTGCGGCGGAGAGGCCGCGCTGGATGACCTTGAGCATCAGCATCGGGTCGATGTTGCCGCCGGAGAGGACCGCCACCGTGGTTCCGGGGTTCTCGATCTTGCCGTCCATGAGCGCTGCCACCCCCACGGCGCCCGCCGGTTCCACTACCATCTTGGCCCGTTCCAGGAGGAAGATCAGCGCACGGGCCAGGGAGTCCTCACTGACGGTGACCACATCGTCAACCAGCTCGCGGATGATGCTGAAAGGCAGCTGTCCCGGCCGTCCCACGGCGATGCCGTCCGCCATGGTGGAGACCCTCTTCAGCGGCACCAGTGCGTCAGCGGCAAGCGAAGGCGGGTAGGCGGCGGCGTTCTCCGCCTGGACGCCGATGATGCGGATCTCCCGGCCGAGTTCCTTTGCACGGGCCTTGATGGCGACGGCGACCCCCGCCAGGAGCCCCCCGCCGCCCACGCCCATCAGGACGGTGTCAACGTTCGGAACCTGCTCCAGGATCTCCAGGCCCACGGTGCCCTGGCCGGCCACGACGTCCACGTTGTCGAACGGATGGACGAAGACCATGCCGGTTTCATCGCTGTACCGCTGGGCTTCGGCGAGCGCCTCGTCCACGTTGTGACCGTGCAGGATGACTTCGGCACCGTGGCTGCGCGTGGCGGCAAGCTTGGGCAGTGCGACGCCCAGCGGCATGTAGATCCGGGCCTTGATGCCAAGGCTCTTGGCAGCAACCGCAACACCCTGTGCGTGGTTGCCTGCCGAGGCTGCCACCACGCCACGTTTTTTCTCTTCGGGCGAGAGCCGTGCCATCCGGACATAGGCACCGCGTACCTTGAACGAGCCGGCGCGCTGGAGGTTTTCGCATTTGAAATAGACGTCGCCGCCCACCATGCCCCCCAGGGCCCGCGACGATTCAACGGGGGTGCGCGCAATGATCCCGTCGAGCAGCTTCTGCGCCTCAAGGACATCGTCCAGTGTGACGGGAAGGGTTTCAAGGATCTTCACGGACTACTCTCCTCTGGGTTCTGCCCCGGTGCCTTCCGTAGAGGCGGTGCGGGCATCACGGTGTTGGGATGGAGTGCCGGCCGCCGGACCGCTCCCGGCGTCGGATGCAGACGGCGGCACAACGTCCTCGATGGTGTTGTCTCCGCCTGCTCCGGCCGTGATGGGCCTCCCGGCAATAACCGGCACCTGTTCATGTTCCCACGTTCTTGCGGCAATGTAGCGAACGGCCGAGTTTGCTACGGCCAGGATGGGTACGGAGAACAGCGCTCCGGGAATGCCGGCAAGGTAGGAGCCTGCCGCCACGCTGAGGATTACTGCCACCGGATGGAGCGACACTGCCTTGCCCATGACCAGGGGCTGCAGGATGTGGCCCTCAAGCTGCTGGACCAGCAGGACGATTGCCAGCATGATCAGGGCGTTGACGGGGCCGTTGGCCACCAGTGCCAGGAGGACTGCGACGACGCCGGTCACCAGGGCCCCGACGACCGGGATGAACGAGCCAAGGAAGACCAGCACGCCCAGGGGAAGCGCGAGCGGGACGCCAATGATGGCAGCCCCGACGCCGATTCCGGTGGCATCCACTGCGGCGACGAACATCTGGATGCGTGCGTAGCTGACCATGGATGCCCAACCCTTGCGGCCTGCGCCGAACGTGGCGGCCCGGGCCTTGCGGGGCAGCATCCTCACCAGGAATGCCCAGATGCGGTCTCCTTCCAGGAGGAAGAAGATGAGGATGAACAGCGAGAGCAGCATGCCGGCGGCAAAGTGCCCGGCGGTGCTGCCGAAAGAGAGGGCACCGCTGAGGATGCTGCTGCTGTTGTTCTGCAGCGCGTCGGTGGCTTCCTTGATGTACTGGTCGATCTGAGTTGCAGTGAGGTGCAGCGGTCCCGCCGAGAGCCAGTCCTGGACCTGCCGCACGCCTTCGAGTGCCTGGGAATAAAGCTCGCTGAAACCTACGACAAGCTGCCTGCCCACCAGGGTCAGCGCACCGGCAATGACGCCGACGAACCCCAGGACGGTCACGGCGACGGCCAGGCCTGCGGGCAGCCCCCGACGTTTCAGCCATGCCGTCACCGGGCTGAGGAGTCCGGCGAGAAGCGCAGCCACCATGACCGGGATGATCAGGAGGGTGATGTGGCTGAGCAGCCACACCAGCGTTCCCACCATCAGGAGGATCAGGCCCAGCCGCCACGACCAGGAGGCCGCAATGCGGATGCCGTACGGTATGTCCTTGTCCAGTTCACGGTCGGTCAGGACCCGCAGGGGCGCAGCCGCGGCCGGTGCGGGCGCGGGGGCCGGTACTGGGCGGGCAAGGGTAACGTCGTCCTCTTTTGGCGTCATATCCCAATACTTCCCCAGCGGTGGCCCAATGCAAACTACTGGGCCGCGCGCGGTGTGTAGTCGATTCCCCATTCCATACTGAAGGACTCCCCCGGCTGTAGCCACCGGAGGCCGTCACCGGATTTGAAGGCATTGGCCGGCCCTGTCATTGGCTCCACTGCCACTGCCCGGGCCCGGCCGGGATACACCGTGCTCACGTAGATGTGGACGTACCGGCAGGATTCATCCTGCCAAAGCGACACCGCACTGCCGTCCGCCGCTGAGAGGGTGTGCCGGGCCACGCCGCCCTCAAAGCGGAGGTCAGTCAGGGCAACGTCCACTGCCAGGTCCGCGATGTGCCGCCCCGAACGGAAATCAACATCCCCGTCAACCGGGGCCGAACTACGCGGAATCAAGCGGTCATCGGTCACCAGCCGGGTATCGGCGGCAACGGTCAGCTGCAGCTGCTCCACCGGGGCGTCACCGACCCGCAGGTAGGGGTGCGCGCCCAGGACGAAGGGAGCGGCTGCCGCACCGTCGTTGGCCAGGGTCTGCCGGACCCGCAGCCCCAGGTCTTCCGAAAGCTGGTAATCGACCCGGTGCCGCACCAGGAAGGGGTACCCGTGCTGCGGGAAGACCACTGCCTCCAGCGCCACGGCATGTGGGGATTCCTCCACGGCCGCGTAGCCGGTGTTTCGCAGCAGGCCATGGCTGGCGTTGTTGCGGGACACTTCGGTGATGTCCAGTTGCTGCTTCCTGCCGTCGAGGAACCACTGCCCGTCCTCCACCCTGTTGGCCCAGGGTGCCAGCGTGATGCCCGCCCCGCCGGGAGAGATTTCGCCATCACCGTAGGTTTCGGTCAGCAGGACGCCGCCCCTGCTGAAAGAGCGGAGTCCGGCGGCAAGCTCGGTGACCACGGCCACGGCGTCACCCCGCCGAAGTTCGTGTTGCCGGCCGGTGGCGCACGACCTTGCGGATGCAGGGGCGGAAGTTCCCTGTTCGGAAGAGGCAGTCATGGGGATTACCGTACAACGGGCGGCGCCGTACCCGCATCCCCTTCCTGTTACTTTTTGTTGTTAACTATTCATTTTTGATCGTTTGTGCCAGACTTTTTGCATGACAGGGATTACGAGCACCACACTCTCCGACGGCCGGGAACTGATCTATTTTGACGACGCCGGCACCGGCACCTCCCGCGCCGGACACCTCACCACCGACCACCGCGGCCTGCCGCCGCGTGGGGAACCGGGCGAGGTCCGCTTCGATGCGCTGACGGACGAATGGGTGGCCATCGCCGCACACCGCCAGGCCCGCACCCACTTGCCGCCGGCAGACCAGTGCCCCATCTGTCCCACCACACCCGGAAATGCTTCCGAAATTCCTGCTGCAGACTATGACGTGGTGGTCTTCGAGAACCGGTTCCCCTCCCTGGGGCCGGCTCTGGGACCAGTCCCGGAGGATGCCGCGTGGGGAACGAAAGGCCCGGCGTACGGTCGCTGCGAGGTGGTGTCCTTTACCCCGGACCACACCGGATCCTTCAGCGGGCTGAGCCAGGAACGGTCCCGGACCGTGGTTGAAGCGTGGTCGCAGCGCACCGCTGCACTCAGTGCCATGGCGGGCGTCAAGCAGGTCTTCCCGTTCGAGAACCGGGGCGCCGACATCGGGGTGACGCTGCATCACCCGCACGGGCAGATCTACGCCTACCCCTATGTCACGCCGCGCGCCGGCGTCCTGGGTGCGGCGGCGCGGAGGTACTACGACGCAAAGGACGGCAGGGATACCCTGACCGGTTCACTGCTGCGCGCTGAGCGGGAGGACGGCAGCAGGATGGTGGTGGAAGGGAGACATTTCAGCGCCTACGTGCCCTTCGCCGCCCGGTGGCCGCTGGAGATCCACCTGGTCCCGCACCGCCAGGTCCCCGACCTCGCCGCCCTGGGCGGGGAGGAAAAGGATGAGCTCGCCCAGGTCTACCTGGACCTGCTCAAACGGGTCGACGCCCTGTACCCCACGCCCACTCCCTACATCTCCGCCTGGCACCAGGCACCGCTGGATGAGGTCCTGCGTCCCGCTGGCTACCTCCACCTGCAGCTGACCTCCCCGCGCAGGGCAGCCGATAAGCTGAAGTACCTGGCCGGATCGGAGGCAGCCATGGGCGCATTCATCAATGACACCACGCCCGAAAGCGTCGCGGAACGGCTGCGCAATGTTGCCGTCCCGCCGTCGTCTGCGCCTGCTGCCGCCCTGGCAGCCACCCCGGAAGGAGCCTCCGCGTGACCACCCATAACCAAGCCGACAACCAGGCCGCAGCTGCCGCGCTGCAGGATCTGGGCGGCCGCTTTGAGCAGGAGTTCGGCAGCGCTCCCGACGGCGTATGGCAGGCGCCGGGACGGGTGAACCTCATCGGCGAACATACGGATTACAACGAAGGCTTCGTCCTGCCCTTCGCCATCGACCGCACCGCCCGGGTGGCCGTCGGCGTCCGGGAAGATGCCGGCGTCAGGCTGTTGTCCACCTACGGTGACCAGGGCGTGGTCACCACATCGCTGGAGTCGCTGCAGCCCGGAACGGCCAAAGGCTGGACCAAGTACCCCCTGGGCGTGATGTGGGCCCTCCGGAAACGTGGCATCGACGTGCCCGGACTGGATCTGCTCCTTGACTCAAACGTGCCGCTCGGTGCCGGCCTGTCGTCGTCGCACGCCATCGAATGCGCCGTCATCACCGCGCTGAATGACCTGACGGGCGCCGGGCTCAAGGCCGAGGACATGGTGCTGGCCACCCAGCGGGCGGAAAACGACTTCGTCGGGGCGCCCACGGGGATCATGGACCAGTCCGCGTCCCTGCGCGGTTCAAAGGGCCACGCAGTCTTCCTGGACTGCCGGGACCAGGCGGCGCGACTGGTCCCGTTTGAGACCGAACCCGCCGGCCTGGTGCTCTTGGTGATCGACACCAAGGTGTCACACTCGCACGCCGACGGGGGTTACGCCTCGCGGCGCGCATCCTGCGAGCTGGGCGCGGAGGTAATGGGGGTGAAGGCCCTGCGGGACCTGGAAGTGGCGGACCTCGAGGAAGCCAGCGGGCTGCTGGACGAGGTCACCTTCCGTCGCGTGCGGCATGTGGTCACGGAGAACGACCGGGTGCTTCAAACCGTCGAGCTCCTGGGCGGCCCCGGCGCGGGCGCCATCGGTCCCCTGCTGGACGCCAGCCATGCCTCCATGCGCGACGACTTCGAAATCTCATGCCCGGAGCTGGACCTGGCAGTGGACACCGCCCGCGCCTCTGGCGCCATCGGCGCGCGCATGACGGGCGGCGGCTTCGGCGGAGCGGCGATCGCCCTGACCCCCGTGGCCGCCGAGCAGAAGGTGCGTGACGCCGTCGTGAAGGCTTTCTCGGCCGCCGGCTTTGCAGCCCCGGACATCTTTACCGTCACCCCCGCCGCCGGAGCCATGCGCATCGCCTAAGCCTGTTCCCCGCCGCATCAACGCGCTTTAACGGCCGTGGGCCCCACCAGTTTGGTGGGGCCCACGGTTGCTTAACGTACGACGGCGGAAATTGCCGGAGTAGCTAGTCGTCGCCGCGCAGGATGGCCAGCAGGCGGATGATCTCCACATACAGCCAGACCAGTGTGACGGTCAGGCCGAAGGCCGCTGTCCAGGAGAAGCGCTGCGGGGCGCCGCTGCGGACGCCCGCCTCAATGCTGGTGAAGTCCATGATCAGCGAGAAGGCCGCAAGACCGATGGCCAGCAGGCCGATGAAGACACCCAGCGGGATGCCGAAGATTTCGACGCTGGTGCGCAGGCCGAACGGGCTCTGTACGGCGCCAGTCCAGACCAGCACCATGTTGACCAAGGAGAACAGGGCGTATCCGATGATGGCGATCATGAAGAACCGCATTGCCTTCGGTGTGGCCCGGACCTTGCCGCTCTTGAAGAGGACCAGTGTCACGGCGAACACCGAGAGCGTGCCGATTACTGCCTGCAGGCCAACACCCGGGTACATGGTGTCAAGGATCCTGGTCAGGCCGCCGAGGAAGAGGCCCTCGAGGGCCGCGTAGGCAAGGATCAGCGCCGGTGAGGGCTGCTTCTTGAAGGTGTTCACCAGGGCCAGCACGAAGCCGCCCAGGGCTCCGACAATCATCAGCATGGAGGCCAGCGGCAGGCCCACAGTGAGGGTGATGGCGGCGCCCACCAGCACGGCACCGAGGCATGCAGCGGTCTTCATGATGACGTCGTCGAACGTCATCCGGCCGGTGTCTGCGGGGCCGGCGGACGGCTGGCTGTACATCTGGCGCAGCTGGTCGTCGGTCATGCTCTGGGGCTGCGTGCCCCAGCCCTGCTGGCCGTAGGGTGCCTGGCCATACGGCTGCTGGCCATAGGGTGCCTGGCCATACGGCTGCTGCCCGTAAGGAGCGCCATAGGGAGCCTGCGGGACAGGCGGTGCCTGGGTGGCTCCACGGAAACTCTTTCCGTTGAAGATCGGGTTGCCGCCAAGTGCCATTGCGGGATTCCTCCATGTGGGGTGTGGGTGATGAGCTTTTGGTTACGCTACCAATTCCCACGTGGGGGCGGCCGCGAAAGTTCCCATGGGGCCCGGTTGCAACCGAACCGTGACCGTTACCGCCGGTTCGGCATCGGGCCCCATGAGGCGGACTACCCCACGCCCAGGTACGCCTCCTTGATGGAGGGATCCTCCAGCAACTGTTTGCCGGTGCCGCTGTGGGTGATCTCCCCCGTCTCCAGCACGAAGGCGCGGTGCGCTCCGGCCAGGGCCTGGTTGGCGTTCTGCTCCACGACCAGGACCGTGGTGCCCTGGTTGTTGATTTCCTTGATGATCTTGAAGATCTGGCGGATGAACTGCGGTGCGAGTCCCATGGACGGCTCATCGAGCAGCAGGAGTTTCGGGTTTGACATCAGGGCCCGGCCGATGGCCAGCATCTGCTGCTCGCCGCCCGACATGGTCCCGCCGTACTGCTTTTCCCGCTCCTTCAACCGCGGAAACAAGTCAAACACGCGGTCCAGGTCCTTGGGTACGCTGCTTCTGTCCTTGCGCCCGAACGTTCCCATGTCGAGGTTTTCCATGACGGTCATGCCCGGAAAGATGCCGCGCCCTTCCGGGGCCTGGGAGATTCCGTGGACCACCCGGATGTGGGCCTTCATCTTGGTGATGTCCTGGCCCGCGAAGGTGATCCTGCCTTCGGTGCAGTTCAGCAGGCCGGAGATGGTCCGCATGGTGGTGGTCTTGCCGGCGCCGTTGGCACCGATCAGCGCCACCACTTCGCCTTCGTTGACGGTAAAGGAGATGTCCCGCAGGGCCTGGATTCGGCCGTAGTGGACGGACACTCCCTTAAGTTCAAGCAACGTCATCTTCAGGCTCCCCTAGGTAAGCAGCAATAACACGCGGGTCTTCGCGGATCTCACGCGGCAGTCCGTCCGCGATCTTTTTCCCGAATTCCAGCACGACGATCCGGTCTGTCACGCCCATGACGAGTTTCATGTCGTGCTCGATGAGCAGGACGGTGTAGCCCTCGTCCCTGATGGTGCGGATGAGGGCCATCAGTTCCTCTTTTTCGGCGGGATTGAACCCGGCCGCGGGCTCGTCCAGGCAGAGCACCTTTGGATCAGTGGCCAGGGCCCGGGCAATCTCAAGCCGGCGCTGGTAGCCGTAAGGCAGTTGCCGGGACAGGACATGTGCATGGCTGCCGATGCCCACGAAGTCCAGCAGGGCCATGCCACGCTCGATGGCGGATTTTTCCTCCCTGATGTGGGTGGGCAGGCGAAGCAGCGCTCCGCCTACGCTGGTGCGGTGCCGGGCGTCCAAACCGACCACCACGTTTTCAAGGGCGGTCATCTCGCCGAACAACCGGATGTTCTGGAACGTGCGGGACAGTCCCAGCCGGGTGATTTTGTGCTGCTTGATGCCGTTCAGGACTTGGCCCTCCAGCACGACTTTCCCGCTGGTGGGCTTGTAGACGCCGGTCATCGCGTTGAAGCAGGTGGTCTTGCCTGCGCCGTTGGGTCCGATGAGCCCCAGGATTTCGCCACGCTTGATGTTGAAGCTGATGTTGTCCAGTGCCACGAGGCCACCGAACTTGATGGTCAGGTTCTGCACTTCGACAATGTTGTCCCCAACCTTGACCGCGATATCGCGGTCCGGTGCAACCTTCTCGGCCAGTTCCTGGTCCACCCCGGCCTCGGCGAGGGCATCCATATCCAGCTCAGGTGCGATGGGGGCCGCCGAGCCGTCCTGGACCGTGTTGTCCTGGGCCGCCTGCTCCTCCACACTGCTGGAGCCCGTGTGCCTTTCCTCGGAGCTCATGCCTCCGCTCCTCTCTGTCCGGGAACGCGGGAGTCAGGACCCGCCGCTGGATTGTCCGTGTCTTTCGGCTCCGTGCCATCGCGGCTGGTGACCTTGTTCAGTGCCGTCCTGCCGTAGGCCAGCAGCCGCTGCCGCGCGGGCAGCAGTCCCTGGGAACGGAAGATCATGATCAGCACCAGCGCGATCCCGAAGATCAGGTATTTGTATTCGGCGATGGCCGTGAACCTGAGCGGGATGTAGCTGACCAGGGCTCCACCCAGGATTGCGCCCACTTTGTTACCGGCCCCGCCCAGCACAACTGCGGCGAGGAACAGGATGGACGTGGTGACGTCGAACTTCTGGTTGTTGACGAACCCCACCTGCCCGGCGAACAGGGCGCCGGACAGGCCACCGATCGCAGCGCCGATGGCGAATGCCCACACCTTGTATTTGAAGGTGGGAACGCCCATGATTTCGGCGGCGTCCTCGTCCTCGCGGATGGCGATCCAGGCGCGGCCAACCCGGCTGCGTTCCAGGTTGCCCACCAGGAGGGTGACGATGATGATGATGGTCAGCGTCAGCCAGTACCAGGGCACGCCGTTCGAGTTGGAGAAGATAGGTGTTCCGTCCGCCTCGGTACCTGGCGGGTGGCCGACGTTCTGGAAGCCCACCTGGCCCTTCATGGCCGGAATGATGGTCGCCAGGATGCGGACGATTTCGCCGAACCCGAGCGTCACGATGGCAAGATAGTCGCCCCTCAGGCGCAGTGTGGGCACACCCAGCACCACGCCGAAGAACATGGTGACTGCCATGGCCACCGGAATGGTCCACAGGTACGGGATGTGCAGGAAGGGCGAGTCGGGACTGGTCAGCATGGCCGCGCAGTAGGAACCGACTGCGAAGAAGGCGACATATCCCAGGTCCAGCAGGCCGGCATACCCCACCACAACGTTGAGGCCGACGGCGATCAGCGCGAACCGGGCCATGTCGAAGCAGGCCAGTGCGAAGTTGTTGCCGGGCTCAGTGGTGATGATGGGCGGGTTGAGCAGCGGAAGCAGGTAGGCAAGTACCACGACGACCACCAGGAATGCCCACTGCTGTTGGCGGGACAAGGCATGCCAGCGGTCGGAGAAGTACCCGGACTTGCGCTTCCCGCGTTGGCGGAGGTCGCTCTTGCCCGCTGCCTTCGATGATGCTTCGCGGTCCTCTGCCGCCTGCTCGGCCGCGGCTGTCGGCAGCGGCGTGGGGCCGTCCGTCATACTCATGCTTTGCTCCTTCCAAGGGAGGTGCCCAGGATGCCTTCGGGCCGCAGCAGCAGCACGAGCACCAGCACCACGAACGCCACGACGTCGGTCCACTGCGAGTTGCCCAGCAGGATCTGGCCGTAGTTGCCGATCAGGCCAAGGAGCAGTCCGCCCAGCAGTGCTCCACGGACGTTGCCGATGCCGCCGAGCACCGCGGCAGCGAACGCCTTGATGCCCAGGACGAAACCACCGCTGTACTGGACACCGGACGGGATTTTCATGACGTAGAACAAGGCGGCGGCTCCTGCGAGCAGGCCTCCGATGATGAAGGTGGTAATAATGATGCGCTCTTTGTTGACGCCCATCAACGTGGCGGTATCGGGGTCCTGGGCAACCGCACGGATGCCGCGGCCGGTCCGCGATTTGCTGATGAACCTGTCGATGCCCACCATCATGATCACCGCGGCGATGATGATCACCAGCTGCTGGGAGTCGACGATGGTGCCGAAGACATCGAAGATGGGCGTGGGCCGGAACATGGTCAGGGCCAGTTCGGGACTGGGACCGCGCCAGAGGTAGATCAGGTACTGGATGGTGAAGGAAGCACCGATGGCGGTGATCAGGAAGACCAGGCGCGGGGCGTTCCGCTGGCGGAGCGGCTTATAGGCGATGCGTTCCAGCAGGAAGGCTGTCACCGCGGAGGCAACCATGGCCAGGACCAGCGCCAGCAGCAGGTTGAGGATGATGGCCCAGATGTCCAGCCGGGGAACGGAAGGACCAAATCCGAGGCTGCTGAGGGTAAAGAAGACTGCATAGCAGCCAACGATGAACACTTCCGAGTGGGCGAAGTTGATCAGGTTCAGCACGCCGTAGACCAGGGTGTACCCCAGCGCTACGAGTGCATAGATGGCCCCGAATGTGAGGCCGTCAAAGGTGGCACTCCAGAAGTTCTGGGCCAGGGACGGTATGTCGAAGGTGATCCAGTCGTTTTCCATCGGGAGTAGTGGGACAAGAGAGGGAAGCATGGGAACATCCTGATCCAGTTGCACGCGGCCTTGTGGGCCCGGCCGTGGGACTTGTGTCTATTGACCTGAAGTGGTCATGGGCTGCTGCCGAACGAAGAAAAGGCTGTGGGGGCCGCAACTGCTGGCCCCCACAGCCGATTTCGCGCGGGCTGCTACTCCCCGATGGGGCCGACGGGGACAATCTTCCCGTTTTCCACCTTGTAGCCGTAAACGGTCGGGGCCTGGAGCTCGCCCTTGGCGTCCCACTTGTAGTGCTTGCTCAGGCCGTCCTTGTCGTAGGCCTTGACCCAGGCCAGCAGGTCCGCACGGCTTTGCTTGCCTGCGTCGATGCCGGAGAGGAGGACGGTGGCGGCGTCGTAACCTTCGATCGAGTACGTTCCGGGTTCTGCACCCTTGGCGATGTCCTTGTACGCCGACGCGAAGTCCGAGATCAGTTCACCAGGGATGCAGGGGCAGGTGAAGTAGGCGTTGTTCGAGGCATCGCCTGCCTGCTTGATGAACTGGTCGTCCTTGACGCCATCCGGGGCCACGAACGTTCCGGTGAAGCCCTTGCCAACCAGCTGCTGGTCAAAGGGGGCGCCCTCGGCGTAATAGCCTGCGTAGAACACAGCGTCAGCCTTGGCGTTCATGATCTTGGAAATGACTGCCGAGAAGTCCTTCTGGCCCGTGGTTACCTTTTCCGTCCCGGCCAGTGCACTGCCCAGTCCTGCGGAGGTGGAGGTGCCCAGGCCAATGCCGTAGTCGGAGTCGTCCTGGACCAGGTAGACCTTCTTGGCGCCGAGCTTGCCCGTGAGGAACTTGGCGGCTGCCGGACCCTGGACGGCGTCATTGCCGAGGCCCCGGAAGAAGGTGGTCCAGCCGTTCTCTGTCAGGGTGGGGTTGGTGGCCGACGGGGTGATGTGGACCAGGCCCTTCTGCTCGAAGATGTTGCCCGTCGCCTTGGATTCGCCGGAGAACGGGAGCCCGACGACACCCAGAATGTCCGGCTCGCTCACCAGCTGGGTGACGGGGCCGGTGGCCTTATTGGGATCGCCTTCGGTATCGAACTTCTTGAACTGGACCTGGCAGCCGGGATTGGCCTTGTTGTGCTGGTCGATGGCGAGCTGGATGCCGTTGAAGATGTTGACGCCGAGCTGGGCGTTGGGGCCAGTCTGTGCGCCTGCGTAGGCCAGCGTGGTGGTCGAAGGGCAGGTCGCCTTGCCGTCACCGGCGGGCTTTACGGCTCCTGAGGGGACGTCCACTTTCGAAATGGCGGGAATGTTCACCTTGTTGGACGAACCCGAGCTTTCCGTGGTGCCGGGGCCCGCCTGGTTGGCACAGGCCGACAGCAGCATGCTGAAGGTAGCTGCCGCTGCCAACGAGGTGAGGACTTTCTTTCGGTACATTTGTCTGCCTTCCGAAACAGGGCCATGCGATGCGCGTGCGGATCAATGGGCGCTTCGGCGCCCGGAATGGGACCAGGTATTCCTGATTTAGCTTCAAGCTAGTGCATAGACAGCAGCGAAACTAAGTGACTGAGGTCACAGCCTTATAACAGTCGTTGCCTATGCGGAATTAAACGCAGGAAGCCGCCTGCATCGCAGGCGGCTTCCTGGTGGCCGCGCGTTGGCGGGCGCCGGAGGGGACAGTTGTACCCCAGGTGGGACTCGAACCCACAACACGCGGATTTTAAGTCCGCTGCCTCTGCCAATTGGGCTACTGGGGCGCCGGGTCAATGGTACCTGCCCAGGACGCATTGGCTGGAAACGCCGACGGCGGCCGCCCCGCAAAGGGGACAGCCGCCGTCGGACGCTGTGAAGCGAGGTGGAACAGACGCGCTACTTGGCGTTGGCCGCTACCGTTTCCTTGGGAGCGGCGGCGCCGGCAACGCTGGAGCCGGCGGCAGGCACCGCTGCGGGTGCAGCGGCAGGCTTCGGCGCCGGGGTGGCTGCCGAAACAAAGGCACCGCGGGGGTTGTCCAGGTCCGTCAGCTGCGTGGTGTCGCGTCCGGCGAAGAAGCCGATGATCCAGTTCAGGATGACGCGGAACTTGCGCTCAAAAGTGGGCATGGCCATGCCGTGGTAGCCGCGGTGGGCCAACCAGGCGAGTCCGCCCTTGAGGCCGATGCGGCCCAGGAGGTTGATGTTGGCAACGCCCTTCCATTCGCCGAAGCCGGCCACGGCACCAAGGTTCTTGTGCTTGTAGTCAGCCAGCGGCTTGTCCCAGCGGGAAGCCCACAGGTTCTTCGCAAGGCGCTTGGCCTGGCGCAGGGCGTGCTGGGCGTTGGGCACGCAGGTGCCGTCCGGGAGGCCCTTGCCGGTGAGGTCCGGAACAGCGGCGATGTCGCCGGCAGCCCAGGCGTTCTCGACGATGCCTTCGTCGCCGGCGATCCGCAGGTCCGGCAGGACGCGGACGCGGCCGCGGGGCTCGAGCGGGAAGTCGGTGGAGCGGACCATCGGGTTCGCCTGCACACCGGCCGTCCACACGAGGGTGTCTGCTTCGAATTCCTGGGCGGGGGTCTTGTCCGGCAGGTTGATCAGCTTCAGGGTGCCTTCTGCGCTGTCCAGCGAGGTGTTCAGGAGGACTTCGATGCCGCGGCTGCGCAGGTGCTCGACTACCCAGTCAGCCTGCTTGGCGGTGACCTCGGGCATGATGCGGCCCATGGCTTCGACCAGGACGAAGCGGACTTCCTCCTGCTTGATGCGCGGGTTGTTGCGCACGGCTGCGCGGGCGAGGTCTTCCATCTCGGTAATGCATTCGATGCCGGCGAAGCCGCCGCCGACCACCACGAAGGTGAGGGCCCGGGCGCGGGCGGCGGGGTCGGTCATGGTGGAGGCAACCTCGATGCGCTCCAGCAGCTTGTTGCGCAGCGCAACGGCTTCCTCGATGGTCTTCAGGCCGATGCCCTTGTCCGCAAGGCCCTTGATGGGGAAGGTGCGGGTGATGGCGCCGGCTGCGAGCACGACGTCGAAGTAAGGAACCTCGAAGTTCCCGCCGCCGTCGGCCGGAGCCACCACGGCCGTCCGGTTGACGTGGTCGATCGACGTGACGCGGCCCTGGATGAGTTCCGTCTGCTTGAGGTGCTGCCGGTGCGAGACCACGGCGTGGCGGGCTTCGATGTTGCCGCCGGCCACCTCGGGAAGGAAGGGCTGGTAAGTCATGTAGGGCAGGGGATCAACGACGGTAACAATGCCACCGGCGTTCGCGATCTTCTTCTGCAGTTTCAGTGCTACGTACAGGCCGACGTACCCGCCGCCGACGACGAGTACCCTGGGACGGTCCTGGAGCTGTGGGGTGGTTGCCATTCCTCAAGGATACAGGAGTTTGTGAAAATCTTCACTAGCCCCCGGACCCCTTCGTAACCTGGGAATCCGGGCGTGTTTTGAGGCTTTCCATGACTCCCGTATCAGGTTCTTCCAAAGCGGGGGAAGGGTTGCGCGCAGCCCTTCGGAGCTGGACGGCAGCCGCGGCAATGATTGCCACGAACAGGGCGGCAAAACCGATCACGACGGCGGCGCCGATGGCACTGTCGCGCTGGGACGGCGCCTTGGCCGCGGGAACGGTGGCTTCGGGCAGCGTGGGTGCCGCACTGGGCGCGTGCGTTGCGGTGGGCACCGGGGTGGCCGGCGCGGCGTTGCCACGCCTGTGCACGCGGATCCACTCGGCGATGGTGCCCAGCGGGTTGACCGAGACCTCCGGGACGTCTGCCTTGAGCGCCGCCTCGGCATTGAGGATGCCGTAGCCGTACAGCGGATCCTTGCCCGGGGTTCCGGCGTCCTTTGCCGTAGAGACAATCCGGTTGATCACCTGCTCGGCGCTCATGTCCGGCCACTTGGACCGGATCAGCGCGGCAACGCCGGAGACGATGGGGGTGGACCCGGATGTTCCGGCCCATTCGGCGTAGCTACCGCCAGGGAGGCCGCCCAGGAGGTTCTCGGCGGGGGCAGCCACTCCGATGCTGATGCCCTGGGAGGAAGCGTCCACGCTGGCGTCATTCTTGCGGTCCAGCCCGGCAACGGTGAGTACGCCGGGGATGGTGGCGGGGGCGCCTACCTGGGTATTGCCCCCCACCCGGTTTCCGGCGGCGGCGACGATGACCACGTCCTTCTGCTCGGCGTAGAGGAAGGCGGCGTCCCAGCTTTGCGGCCACTGCGGCGTGGTGCTGCCGAGCGAGATGTTGATGACCTTGGCGCCGTTGTCCACCGCCCAGCGGACCGCTTCGGGAATCTGGTCCTGGTCGCTCTTGCCCGAAGGGTTGGCGGAACCCAGCCATGTCGAGACAGAGAGGAGCTGCGCTTCGGGCGCCACGCCCATGATGCCGTCAGGCGGAACAACCGGCCCGGGGCTGGGGCTGGGACTCGCGCTGGCGGGCTGGTGACCGCGGCCGGCCAGCATGGTGGCTACCAGGGTGCCGTGTTCAGGCTTGGAGCCCACGCTTTTCTGGCCGTCCGGCTGGCCCGAGCCGGAGGCGTCGTAACCGCCGACGACTGCGCCTTTGAGGTCCGGGTGCTGGGCATCGATGCCGCTGTCGATGATGGCCACCTTCACGCCGGCGCCCTTTGACACCTCCCACGCCTTGGTAATGCCGGAGTCTGCCAGCCAGTATTCCTTGTCGCGCCACTCGTCGGCGCGTGCGGCGGGGGCCGAGAACAGGCCGGCGCAGAGGCAGCACGCGGCCAGCAGGACGGCGACGGCGGCGGCCGCAGCACGTGATACCAACCGGGTTGGAGCTGATGTGGTGTGCATGGGGCCTACCCGATACTCAGCGCGATGCCGTCAAGGATGTCGTGCTCGCTTGCGGTGGCCGCGGTGATCCTCCCGCCGGTCAACTCCCCCATCCGTTCCAGGATGCGCCGCCACACCAGTCCCCCGGCGCCGATGACGTCCACGCGGCCGGGGTGCATGTACGGCAGCGCCGCGCGGCGGGCGCGGGTCATGCCCAGGAGGTCGGTGGCGGCGCCGCGGATGTCCGCGATGGGAAGCGCGGCCCCATGGATTGCGGTGGGGGAATATTCCGGCAGGCGGAGCGCGTGCGCGGTGATGGTGGTGACGGACCCGGCAACACCGACGACGGCGGTGGCGCGTTCCAGGGGCACGTCGCGCCCGGCGCGGGCCATGGCTGCGTCCACGTCGGCTTCCGCGGCGGCAATCTGTTCCGCGGTGGGTGGATCGTTGCGCAGGTGGCGTTCCGTCAGCCGGACGCAGCCGATGTCCACGGACTTGGCGGCAATGACGCCGGCCGCGGTGCCCAGGACGAACTCCGTGCTTCCCCCGCCGAGGTCCACCACGAGCACCTGCTGGCCGTCGAGGACAGGCAGGACGCTGCTGGCCCCGGCAAAGGACAAGGCCGCCTCCTCGTCCCCGGAGATGACCTCCGGTTCCACTCCCAGCAGCTCCCTGACGCCGTCCACGAAGACGTTGCGGTTGCGCGCGTCGCGGCTTGCGGAGGTGGCCACAAACCGGATCCGCCCAGCACCGTGCACCTTGATCAGGCGGGCATAGTCGGCTGTTGCGCCAAGCGTGCGCTCCAGCGCTTCGGGGGCAAGTTCGCCGGTGGCGTCCACGCCCTGGCCCAGCCGGACCACCCGCATTTCGCGGTGGACGTCGGTGAGCTTTGTGCTGCCGTTGCTGCGGTCAATGTCAGCGATGAGGAGCCGGATGGAGTTGGTGCCGCAGTCGATGGCGGCGACGCGGGTCATTCCGCCGCTCCTGTGGTTCCTGCGGATTTCCGGACCGGGGCGGGGCGGCCCACGATATCCGGCAGCCCTTGGGGCCCGTGGCGGCTCAGGTCCCGGGAGGGTGCCTCGCCGGTGGTGTCCCAGGCGCCGTCGCAGTGGCATGTATCGGCGGTCCACCATTCGCTGATCATATCCAGCGCCTGGTCCCCCAAGGGGTTGATGCCGCTGCCCGCAGCCAGGGAGTGGCCCACCAGGACGTGCAGGCATTTGACGCGCGTGGGCATCCCCCCGGCCGAGACACCATCGATTTCAGGCACCGGGCCGATTCCGGAGCGCTGGCCAATGGCGTCGCGGGCGGCCAGGTACTCCTCGTGGGCCGCCCGGTAGGCAGCGGCAAGCCCGGCGTCTCCGGCCAGCTGTTCGTTCATGCTGTTCATGACCCCTGCCGCTTCAAGCCTGGAAACCGCGGACGTGATCACCGGGTGCGTCAGGTAGAAGGTGGTGGGGAACGGGGTGCCGTTGCTGAGCCGGGGCGCGGTGGCGGCTACCAGCGGGTTGCCGCAGATGCAGCGGGCCGGAATCTCCACGACGTCGCGGACGGGACGGCCCAGCTGCCGGCTCAGTACTTCAAGGTCGTGTGCTGTTGGTTGGCGGGATTCGTCCCGGGCGGCTGCCGTGTTGTGTTCCACTGTCGCGGGCCGTCCTTCCTGTGCGGTTCAGTCTGTGGCCGCGCGCCTGATGGACTCCCACAGGGAATCCACCCACGGCAGATCGGCGGGGTCTTGTGCTACTGCGCCGGCGGGGCTACTGCTTTCTCCGGCCGGCTCATCGCTGCCAAAAACCCAGTAGCCGGTTTCGCCCGGCATAACCATGTTAATGCGGTCGCGGGCCTGCTGCTTGACGTAGTTGGGATCCTGCCAGCGCGAAACCTGCTGGCGGAGGGCGTCACCTTCGGCCTGGCGTGCGGCGATATCAGCGTTCAGGGCGTCGATTTCGGCCTTCTTGTCGAAAAAGATCTTCACCGTGGGCGCCAGCATGATGGTGATGGCGACCATTACCACGGCCAGTGCGAGCATGCGGCCGGAGAACGCCTTGGCGGGGACAGGATGCTGCTCCTCTTCAGGGCTGCGGGCATCCGTGCCGTCAACCGGGCTGCTGCCTTTGCGCCCGGCGGACGGCTTGGGCGCGTTGGCCTCCCCCGCTTTTCCGCCGCGCCGGGCCGGAGTTCCGCGCCCGTGGTTGTCCTTTGAAGCTGCCGGCGCTGCCGGAGCCGTGCCCCTTGCCGGCCGGAAATCCGCACGGATCACCTCGGCACCGCTGGAGGATCCGTCGTCGTCCGTTGCCTTGGCTGGACGGGCGGGGGCGACCTTGGGAACTTTGGGGCGGCGGGTAGCCATGACACTCCTGAAACGCAGCCTGCCGGGGCCGCCACTATCTGTGCTGGACGTTCACTGCTGGACAGACACTGCTGGACAGACACTGCTGGAAACAACAGCGGTGGCTATGGTCTTTCAACCATAGCCACCGCGGATGGGTTTAGGCGGTTACTAGCCCTTGAAACGCGGGAACGCGCTGCGTCCGGCGTAGCGTGCGGCGTCGTCCAGTTCCTCTTCGATGCGCAGCAGCTGGTTGTACTTGGCTACGCGCTCGGAGCGGGCCGGGGCACCGGTCTTGATCTGGCCGGCGTTGGTGGCCACAGCGATGTCGGCGATGGTGGTGTCCTCGGTTTCGCCGGAGCGGTGCGAGGTGATGGTGGTGTAGCCGGCACGCTGGGCCAGGCTGACGGCGTCCAGGGTCTCGGTCAGCGAACCGATCTGGTTGACCTTGACCAGCAGGGAGTTGGCGGTCCGGGTGTCGATGCCGCGCTGCAGGATGGACGGGTTGGTGACGAAGAGGTCGTCACCAACCAGCTGGACCTTGTCGCCGATGGCGTCGGTGAGGGTCTTCCAGCCGTCCCAGTCGTTCTCGTCCAGCGGGTCTTCGATGGAAACCAGCGGGTAGTCGGCAACGAGTTCGCCGTAGTAGGCGCTCATGTCGCTGGCGGACAGGGACTTGCCTTCGAACTGGTAGGCGCCGTCCTTGTAGAACTCGGAGGAGGCAACGTCCAGGGCGAGGGCGATGTCCTTGCCCGGGGTGTAGCCGGCGTTCTTGATGGCCTCGGTGATGAGGTCCAGGGCTGCGCGGTTGGACGGCAGGTTCGGCGCGAAGCCGCCTTCGTCGCCGAGGCCGGTGGACAGGCCCTTCTGCTGTAGGACGGACTTGAGGTTGTGGTAGACCTCAACGCCCCAGCGCAGGCCCTCGGAGAAGGTCTCGGCGCCGATGGGGGCGATCATGAATTCCTGGATGTCGACGTCGGAGTCGGCGTGGGAGCCACCGTTGAGGATGTTCATCAGCGGCACGGGCAGGACGTGGGCGTTGGGGCCGCCCAGGTACTTGTAGAGCGGCAGGTCAGCGGAGGCTGCGGCTGCGTTGGCCACGGCCAGGGAAACGCCCAGGATGGCGTTGGCGCCCAGCTTGCCCTTGTTGGGCGTGCCGTCCAGGTCCAGCATGGCCTGGTCGATACTGCGCTGGTCGGTCGCGTCGAAGCCGGTCAGGGCGGGGGCGATCTGGTCGATCACGGCGTCGACGGCCTTCTGCACGCCCTTGCCCAGGTAGCGGCCCTTGTCGCCGTCACGCAGTTCGACGGCCTCGTGCTCACCGGTGGAGGCACCGGAGGGAACCGCCGCGCGGCCGATCTGGCCGTCCGACAGCAGGACTTCAACTTCAACAGTGGGGTTGCCGCGGGAATCGAGGATCTCGCGGGCGTGGATGGCATCGATAAGCGCCATGAATTTGCTCCTTATGGGCGATTAACGGGGGGAATCAGGCAAAAAACTCGACGTACTCGTCACGGACCAGCGTAGTCGAGAGTGCTCCGGGTTACTCAAACCGGCCAAGGTCCGGCCGTCATGATGGCGCTGGGTCGCTGTCGTTGCCGTGGTACCGGCGGACAGCGGCCCGCAGCGCGCGCTCGGCGTCCATGCCGCTGTCCCGGGCGGACCGCACGACGGCGAGCAGCAGGTCTCCGAGCTCCTCCTCGCTTTCAGGCACGGAAGTTCCCGCGGGGAGCCCGAGGGCCGCCCGTGCCGCACGGTCCAGCGACTTCTGCGCCCGGGCCAGCGCCGGGAGTGCCTGCGGGATACCTTCGAAGGGGTCCTGCCGTTCCGGCTTTTCGGCCCGCTTGACGGCATCCCACTTCTGTTCGATCTCGTCCACGGTGGCGGGGAAGCTGTCCTGCAGGGAGCCGTCTGGCTTGAAGACGTGCGGGTTCCGGCGCACCATTTTGGCACCCAGGCCGCGCGCCACGTCGTCGAACGTGAACGCACCGCGCTCCTCTGCCAGCCGGGCGTGCAGGACCACCTGGAGCAGCACGTCACCCAGTTCGCCCTGCAGTTCGGCATCGGAGTGACCCTCCTCGATGGTCTCGGCCACTTCGTAGGCCTCCTCCAGGAGGTATTCCACCAGCGACTCGTGGGTCAGCGCGCCCATCCAGGGGCAATGCATGCGCAGCTGGGCGATCTGGTCCAGCAGATCCGCCGTGGCGAGGCTGCCGGAGACGGGACGCTGGTCAGCCAAGGTTGGCGTAGGCGTCGTTGATGTACTCCACCAGCGCTTCCTTTTCCTCCAGGGGCAGGAAGGATGCCTCGGCGGCGTTGAGGGTCAGTTCCAGCAGGTCGTCGAGGTCGTAGTCGAAGGTTTCCACCAGCAGGTTGAACTCGTCGGTCAGGGTGACACCGCTCATGAGGCGGTTGTCCGTGTTGATGGTGACGTTGAAGCCCAGCTGGTAGAGCATGTCCAGGGGGTGGCTTTCAATGCCGTCACCGAATTCCGCGATCGCGCCCGTCTGCAGGTTGGAGGAAGGGCAGATTTCCAGGGCGATGCCGCGGTCGCGGACCCAGCTGGAGAGGTCGCCCAGGGTGACCAGGCCGACGGTGTCTCCGGCTTCCTCGTCGTCGTCGAATTCCACCATGATGTCCTCGGCGATGCGTACGCCGTGTCCCAGGCGGAGGGCGCGGCCGTCCACCAGGGCGGACTGGATGCTCTCCAGCCCGGCTGCTTCACCGGCATGCACGGTGGCGGGGAAATTGTGCTGGGCGAGGTAGGTGAAGGCGTCCTTGAAGCGGCTGGGCAGGAAACCGTCTTCCGCGCCGGCGATGTCAAAGCCCACGGCACCCTTGTTGCGGTGGCGCACCGCCAGTTCGGCGATCTCCTGGCCCCGGTCGGCATGGCGCATGGCCGTGATCAGCTGGCCCACCTGGATCTCGTGCCCGCTTTCGGAGACGGCCTCGACGCCGGCCTCCAGGCCTTCCTGGACCGCCTCCACGGCCTCGTCAAGGCTCAGCCCCTTCTGGAGGTGCTGCTCGGGCGCCCACCGCACTTCGCCGTACACCACGCCGTCGTCAGCGAGGTCCTCAACGAATTCCTTGGCCACGCGGAACAGGCCCTCGTAGGTCTGCATGACCGCCACGGTGTGGTCAAAGGTCTCCAGGTATCGGACCAGGGATCCGGAGTCGGCTGATTCGCGGAACCACTGCCCCAGGGCCACAGGGTCCGTTGAGGGGAGCGTGTGGCCAACGGCCTGCGCCAGCTCGATGATGGTGGCTGGACGGAGTCCTCCGTCCAGGTGGTCGTGAAGGGAAACCTTGGGCAGGCTCTTCAGGTCAAAATCGATGGCAGGGGCAGCGTCAACAATGGGCTCAGTCACGTTCCCACCTTAGGGTGGGCCGCAGTTCAATGCCAGCCGTTCAAAGCCGGCAGCTACTTGGCCGCGGGACCTGCCTCTGCCGAGGGCACGACGAGGGCCTGCGTGCCGGGCCTGCCGTCCTGCCCCGAGCCGGAGGACTCTTCGCTCCAGTCATCCGTTTCCGGTGCGTCGTGCCGGCCCAGCCGTTTGTGCCACCAGCGGAGCAGGTGGTCGATGACCACGCCCAGGACGATGGCGAAGACGACGGCGATGCCCGCGCTCAGCAGCGGGTTGTGGTGCATCCACGGGAACGAACTGGCCAGCACGCCGATGCCAAGCGAGTATCCCACCCAGGTGACACAGGCAAACGAGTCGAAGACGAAGAACCTGCGGTGCGAGAAGCCCGTACTGCCGGCCACGTAATTGACGGCCACGCGACCCCAGGGGATGTAGCGGGCGGTGAAGATCAGTACCGCGCCGCGTTTTTCCAGCTCGTAGCGGGCCCAGGCGAAGACTTTCCGGACCTTGGGGCGCCGCATCCATCCCCAGCGTTCCAGGCCGATCTTGCGGCCCAGCATGTAGGCCATGTTGTCACCGGCAATGGCGCCGACCAGCGCCGTGACACCGAGGATCCAGAGATTGGGTTCGCCGCTGTGCCTCGAGAAGGCTGCGAGCGCCACGATGAGGGTCTCGCTGGGGACCACCATGGCGAAGCCGTCCACGAAGAAGAACACCAGCAGCACCGGGTAAATCCACCACTGGCCCGCTGCATGGAGCACGGCCTCATTAATAAACTCCACGCGGTGTTGCTCCTGTAGAAAAATGACACAGCCAAAGTGCCGCAGCCAAAGCGGAAATCGTTCCTAAGTGTCCCACGCTCCGGGCCCTGTCCGCTACGCCCCAATGCCCGGAATTACCCCTTAAACGCGCTGGTCAGGCTCCTGGTTCCCGGATACGTTCCACCACGTTGGGTTTGCCCCGGAATTTATTGATCACCAGGTCCACCAGGATGCCCAGCGCAACGGCGCACACAATGGCAATCGCCGCGCCCAGAAGGTGGTTGTCCTCAAACCACTGGCCGAAGAACAGCCCGATCGCCACTGAGTATCCGGCCCACAGGCTTGCCGAAAGGACGGTCAGGCCCACGAACCGCAGGTGCGGGTAGTGCGTGACCCCGGCGGTCAGGTTGACCGCCACGCGGCCGATCGGGACGAAGCGGGCCACCAGGATCAGGGACGCCGGCCGCTTGTGCAGTTCCCGGCCCGCCCAGCGGAACGCGCTTTGCATCCGCGGGCCGCGCATCCAGGCCCAGCGCCTGGTGCCCACCCGGCGGCCCAGCAGGTAGGCGATGTTGTCCCCGAGGAAGGCACCCGCTGCAGCCACGAGCACCAGGAGCGTCGGGTTGGGAACATCCGCGGTGGCGGCCACGGCGGCGAGGCCCACCACCACGGATTCGCTGGGGACTGGCGGAAAGAAGCCGTCGATGACACAACAGGCCAGCACCAGGACCAGCACCCACGGCTGGCCGGCTGCTGCGAGGATGAAGTCGTTGATGGCCTGCATGGGTCCCTATGCTATGCGGTCGATGATGAGCTGCTGGGCGGGCCGCGACCCTTCCGGTGCGATGAGGACGGCGTGTTCCAGGGCTTCGCGGGCGCGGGCGAACCGCTCCGGGGTGTCGGTGAGCAGTGTCATCAGGGGCTCCCCGGCGCGCACGGTGGCCCCGGGCTTGGCGTGCATGCGCACTCCCGCACCCGCCTGGACCGTGTCCTCCTTGCGGGCGCGGCCGGCACCCAGCCGCCAGGCAGCCACTCCGACGGCGAGCGCATCCAGTTCCACCAGCACCCCGTCGGCAGGGGCATAGACGACGTCGGATTCCCTGGCGACCGGCAGGGCGGCGCCGGGGTCGCCGCCCTGGGCGGTGATCATCCGGTTCCAGACGTCCATGGCCCGGCCGTCCTTGAGGGCGGCGGCGGGGTTGGCGTCGCGCACCCCTGCACAGGCGAGCAACTCTTCGGCGAGCCGGACGGTCAGTTCCACCACGTCGTCCGGTCCGCCGCCTGCCAGCACCTCCACCGATTCCTCGACTTCGATCGCGTTGCCGGCCGTGAGGCCCAGCGGGGTGTTCATGTTGGTCAGCAGTGCAACGGTGTTGACCCCGGCGTCCTTGCCGAGCGCCACCATGGTCTCGGCCAGCTCGCGTGCTTTGGCTTCATCCTTCATGAAGGCACCGCTGCCCACCTTGACGTCCAGGACCAGCGATCCGGTGCCCTCGGCGATCTTCTTGCTCATGATGGAGGATGCAATCAGCGGTATGGCCTCAACCGTTCCAGTGACGTCGCGCAGCGCATAGAGCTTCTTGTCCGCCGGCGCCAGGCCGGCGCCGGCGGCGCAGATCACCGCGCCCACGTCCTGGAGCTGGGCCAGGATCTCGTCGTTGGCCAGGTTGGCGCGCCATCCCGGAATGGACTCCAGCTTGTCCAGCGTGCCGCCGGTGTGCCCCAGTCCGCGGCCGGACAGCTGCGGGACGGCGACGCCGAACACCGCCACCAGCGGGGCCAGCGGCAGGGTGATCTTGTCCCCCACCCCGCCGGTGGAGTGCTTGTCGGTGGTGTACTTCAGGCCGCCGTCAGGGCGCCGCAGGCTGGAGAAATCCATCCGCTCGCCGGAGGCGATCATGGCGGCCGTCCAGCGGGCTATTTCTGCGCGGTCCATGCCGTTGAGCAGGATGGCCATGTTCAGGGCTGCCATTTGTTCGTCCGCGATGGCCCCCCGCGTGTACGCGTCGATGGTCCAGTCGATCTGTTCGGGGCTTAGCGTCCCCTTGTCTCTCTTGGTGCGGATGATGTCAACGGCGTCGAACGCTTCGGCTTTGCTGTCCACGGCGTGGGTCTCTGTCACCGGTTCTCCTCCAAGTGTTCGGGACCAAAGGCGTCAGGCAGCACCTGGTCCATGGTTTTGATGCCCTGGCTGGTCATGAGCTGCATGCCGGGGGCCCTGAATTCGTACAGCAACTGCCGGCACCGGCCGCAGGGCATGAGCACGGTGCCCTCCCCATCCACGCAGTAGAAGGCCCGGAGCAGGCCGCCGCCGGTCATCTGCAGTTCCCCCACCAGGACGCACTCCGCGCAGAGGGTCAACCCGTAACTGGCGTTCTCCACGTTGCAGCCGCTGACGATCCGGCCATCCTCCGTAAGGGCCGCGGCGCCCACCGGGAACCTGGAGTACGGGGCGTAGGCATTCTTCATGGCGGCGGCAGCAGCGGCCTCCAGGGCTGCCCAGTCCACTCCCTGGGCTTTGCCCGCCTCTACCTTGTCCATGGCCGTCATCCCTTGACGTAGGGGATGCCGCTGGCGGCAGGCCCCCGGGACTTGCCCACCAGGCCTGCGACGGCGAGGACGGTCACCAGATAGGGCAGCATGGCCATGAACTGGCTGGGAACAGGCGTGCCGATGATGGTCACGATGCTCTGCAGGTTGTCCGCGAACCCGAACAGGAGGGCCGCGAAGAAGGCCCCCACCGGTTTCCAGCGGCCAAAGATGAGCGCCGCCAGGGCGATGAAGCCACGCCCGCCGGAGATTTCCTTGGTGAAGCTGTCGATGGCCACCAGGGTGAAGAAGGAGCCGCCAATGCCGGCAACGGCACCGCCAAGGGTGACGTTCCAGAAACGGGTGGCGTTGACGCTGATGCCCAGCGTGTCCGCCGCCTGCGGGTGCTCCCCCACCGCGCGGACGCGCAGGCCCCAACGGGTCTTGAACAGGCCGACCCAGACCACCGCAACGGCCACGTACATGAGGTAGCCCACCAGGGACTGCCGGAACAGGATGGGCCCGATGATCGGGATGGCGGAAAGGACGGGGATGTCAATGACGTCCAGGCCCGGCGGCGAGTTGAACTGCGCTTTGTTGGCCTGCATGACGGTACTGAACAGGAAGCCCGTCACGCCGGAGACCAGCACGTTCAGGACGACGCCGACGATGATTTGGTTGACCAGGTACTTGATGCTGAACAAGGCCAGGACCATGGACACCACAGCGCCGGCGATGGCTGCCGCCAGCAGTCCGATGAAGGCGTTCCTGGTCATGCTGGCAACGATGGCTGCGGTGAACGCCCCGCCCAGGAGCTGCCCCTCGATTGCGATGTTGACCACGCCCACCCGCTCGCACAGGACCCCGGACAGCGAACCGAACACGAGCGGAACGGCGAGGGTCACCGATCCGGCGATGAGGCCGGCCAGCGAAATGGCGGGCGTGCGGGCCCCTCCCACCACCCAAATGAGGAAGGCCGCCACGAAGATCACGATGAAGGTGACCGGCAGCCAGCCGGGCGCGGGCTGGCTCTTTGTCCTGAGGAAGACGGCGTAGGCGGCGAGCGCAACGAGCAGCACCGACAGCACGATGCCGCCCGCAAAGGCATTGATTTCCACTGCCGGGAGCTGAAAGAAGTCGCCCCCGGTGGAGATCCCGAAACTGGCTGTCTGGCTGGGTGCCAGGAAGCCGAAGAACACCAGCGAGACCAGGGCGAAGACGGTCAGCAGGATGGGGGTCTTCCAGCTGACCGGTTTGGCCGAAAGCGCCGCGGCGGGGGCGGCCGCCTTGGAGCCCCCGGGCTGCGGGCTGCCGGGCCTGGACGATGAAACTGTTGTGCTCATGCGGCACCTCCGGTAGTGGCTGCCTGCCCGGACTTTGCTGTACGCGCGGGCTTCCTGCGCCGCGGGTTCAGGCCAAAGATTGCGCGGACCAGCGGGGGTGCGGCGATGAAAAGGACAATGAGGGACTGCACCACCAGGACGATGTCGATGGGGGTGCCGGTCTGGATCTGCATCTGGACCGCCCCGGCGCGGAAGGCGCCGAACAGCAGGCCGGCAGCGAAGGTGCCCCACGGCGTCGAACGTCCCAGCAGCGCCACCGTGATGGCATCAAAGCCGTACGTGGCGGCGACGCCGTCGGTGAGCACCTTCTCGGTACCGGCAACCTGCGCTACGCCGGACATGCCGGCAAGACCGCCGGCGATGGCCATGACCAGGATGGTGGAACGGGAGACATTGATGCCGGCGGTCTGCGCTGCCTGGGGGTTGGCGCCCACAGCCCGGAACTCGAAGCCCACTGTGGACCGGTTGAGCAGCCACCACACCAGGACCGTGGCGCCGATGGCGAGGATGAACCCGAGGTGCAGCCGGTACTGGCTGCCCAGGATCTGCGGATAGACGGCGCTGGGATCCAGGATGGGCGAGATGGGATTCGACTCCCCCGGCCGCTGGAATGCCGGCGTGTTAAGCAGGTAACGCAGGAAGTACAGCGCGATGTAGTTGAACATGATGGTCAGGATGACCTCGTGGGCTCCGGTGCGGGCTTTGAGCAGGCCGGCGAGGCCACCCCAGAGGGCGCCGCCGATGATGCCGGCTGCAAGCACCAGCAGCAGGTGCAGTCCAACCGGCAGGTGCAGCGCGAAGCCCACCCACGCGGCCAGGATGCCTGCCACGATGATCTGCCCCTGCGCGCCGATGTTGAAGAGCCCGGCCCGGAATGCCAGCGCCACGCCCAGGCCTGCCGTGATGAGCGGGGTGGCGACGGTGAGGGTTTCCATGAAGGGGGCAAACTGTGCCGCGGTCCCGTTGCCGCGGGGGTTGAACACCGAGCCCTGGAACAGCGCGATGTAGGAGCGGGTGGCGGCATTCCATACCGCCGTCAGCATGTCAGTGGGACGGGCGAAGAAATAGCCGACGGTGGTGGCCACCTGCTTGTCCGTGCTCGCGATGAGCAGTCCGCCGAGAATCAGCGCCAGCAGCACCGCCAGCACTGACACCATGCCGCTCCCGGTGAAGATCCGGCGCAGTACAGTCTCGGAGCCGCCGGGCAACTGTCCACTCTGTGCCGTGGCTGGGACCGCCGAGGGCTGCATGGCGCCGCCGGCGGTGTCAACGGCCACGGCCGCGGTTTGCTCCCCGGCTGCGGCGTCCGCGCCGTTCTGCCCGCCCTGGGCGCGCGGCGAAGTCGCGGGTTGTTCGTCGGGGGCGTGTTCAGGGGAATGTTGTTCAGGCATGCTCGGCTCCCTCGGCGTTGGAGACAGGGGCCGGAGCGCCGGCCTGCGGGGTGTGTGCGTGTTCTGCCGGTGCGTGTTCCTCCGGCGGGATGCCTGCCATCATGAGGCCCAGGACGTCCCTGCTGGTTCCGGCGGGAACCGTGCCCACCAGTTTGCCCTTATAGAGCACGGCGATGCGGTCGGCCAGTTCCATGACTTCGTCGAGCTCGGTGGAAATGATCATCACCGGAGTGCCCTGGTCACGCTCGGCGACGATCCGCCGGTGCAGGAACTCGATGGAACCGACGTCCACGCCGCGCGTGGGCTGGGATGCGATGAAGAGGCGCAGCGGCCGGGAAAGTTCGCGGGCCATGACCAGTTTTTGCTGGTTGCCGCCGGACAGGGTTCCGGCGGCTGCTGCAGCGGAAGGGGTGCGGACATCGAATTCTCCGATGCGGGCCTTCGCGTTCTCCATGACCTTCGCCGGGCTCATGCTGATCCCCTTGGCGAAGGGCGGCTTGTCGTACAGGTCGAGGACCAGGTTTTCGGCCACGGAGAAGGTGCCCACCAGCCCGTCCACCTTGCGGTCTTCGGGCACGAACCCGACGCCGGCCTCCAGCACTTGCTTGACGGACCGGCCCAGCAGTTCCTTGCCGTCCAGGACGATGGAACCGGTGACCCGCTCCTGCAGGCCCAGGATGGCTTCGGTGAGTTCGGTCTGCCCGTTGCCCTGGACGCCGGCGATGGCCAGGATCTCTCCGCGCCTGATCTGGAAGCTGAGGTGGTCCACCACGTGCTGGCCGTTGGGGGCAATGACGGTGAGGTCGTGGACTTCGAAGGTGGTTTCCTTGGGCTGGGCCGGGGCTTTGTCCAGGTTCAGGCTGACGGCCCGGCCAACCATCATTGAGGCAAGCTCGGTGCTGGACGCGGCCGGATCGGCGGTGCCCACTACCTTGCCCCGCCGGATCACGGTGATGGTGTCCGAGACTTCCTTGACCTCCCGCAGCTTGTGCGAGATGAAGACGATCGAAGTGCCGCGCGACTTGAGCTCGCGCATGATGTCCAGGAGTTCATCGGTTTCCTGCGGCGTGAGGACGGCCGTGGGTTCGTCCAGGATCAGGACTTTCGCGTTACGGACCAGCGCCTTGATGATCTCCACCCGCTGCTGCACACCTACCGGCAGGTCCTCCACCAAGGCGTCCGGGTCCACGTCGAAACCGTACTGGTCCGAAATCTCCTTGATGCGCCGGCGGGTCTGGTCCAGGTTCAGGAAACCCGCAGCCTTGGTGGGCTCGGCACCCAACGCGACGTTCTCTGCCACCGTGAAGACGGGCACCAGCATGAAGTGCTGGTGCACCATGCCGATTCCCGCAGCCATGGCGTCGCCCGGCCCCCGGAAGGTGACGGGCTTGCCGTCGATGAGGATGTCGCCTTCGGTGGGCTCATACAGCCCGTAGAGCACGTTCATCAGGGTGGATTTGCCCGCCCCGTTTTCTCCAAGGAGGCAGTGGATCTGGCCCGGCTCAACCACCACGTCGATGTGGTCGTTGGCCACCAGCGTGCCAAAGCGTTTAGTGATCCCTCGAAGCTCAAGTTTCAAAACTCTGACCAATCTCGAAGCGTCCGGTGATCAGACCGGACGGGATATATGGCTGCAGCACCAGCCTAGTGGCTGCAGTACCGGGAGGAGCCGGCCGCGCGCGGTAAACGTCCGGCCAGCAAAAAGCGCCACCGGCCGGGCCAGTGGGTGACGGACCGGCGGTGGCGCTTCCTGTGGTGGATCAGGCCTTGGGGCTTGCTGCGGACTCGACCTTCAGCTTGCCGTCGACGATGTCCTTCTTGATCTTTTCGAGGTCGGACTTCAGTTCCGCGGGGACCTGGGAATCGAGGTCGTGGAAGGGTGCAAGCTGCACGCCGTCGTTGGCAAGGGTGCCCACGTACGGGGTGCTGTTGAACTTGCCGTCCTTGTCCTCGGAGACCACGGTCTCCACGGCCTCGCCCATCTGTTTCATGACGGACGAGAGCATGATGCCCTTGTAGTCCGGGGCGGTGAGGTAGCCGTCGGAGTCAACCCAAATGAGCTTGACGTCCTTGCCGGCGTCCTTCGCTTCGTTGAGCGCGGCACCCGCACCCTTGCCCACCGGGCCGGCCACGGGCATAACGATGTCCGCGCCCTGGTCCAGGAAGTTCTTGGTCAGCTGCTTTCCAACGTCCTGCTTCTCGAAGTCGCCGGTGAAGCTGCCGTCCTGGGCGTCCTTGTTCCAGCCGAGCAGCTTGACGTTCTTGCCCTTCTGCTGGTTGTAGTACTTCACGCCGTCGGCGTAGCCGTCCATGAAGATGGTCACGGTGGGGATCTTGATGCCGCCGAACGTGGCAACGGTTCCGGTCTTGGTGGTTCCCGCGGCGAGGTAGCCGGCAAGGAATGCCGCCTGCGCGGTGTCGTAGATGATGGGCTTGACGTTGCTGATGGGCTGGTCGTAGCCGGCGTCGATGATGGCGAAGTGCTTGTCCGGGTTGGCGGTAGCCTGCGCCTTCGTGGCGTCTTTGAGCAGGAAGCCCACGGTGATGGTGAGGTTGCAGCCGGCGGTGACCATTGCGCGAAGGTTGGGTTCGAAGTCGTTGTTGGTCTTGGATTCGACCTGGTTGACCTTGATGCCAAGGTCCTTCTCGGTCTTCTTCAGGCCCTCGTAGGAGGACTGGTTGAAGGACTGGTCATCGAATCCACCGGAGTCCGAAACGATGCAGCCCGTGTAGTCGCTGGCACCGGCGGATGCGGTGCTTCCGGCTTCGGGGGCTGCACCGCATCCGGTGAGCACAAGCGCGGACGCACCGAGGGTGGCCACACCGGCCATTGAACCGCGCTTGAAGCTGGCACGCAGTGATTTCTTCAATTTTCCTCCAGGGGATGATGCGAGTGGCGCTACGGGCTGGAATTCAATGAGTGTCCGTTTCGGCGCTGAAATTCTGTTTTCACTGAAGGCACGCAGCACTGCGCCGGAGCGCACTGATGGCACTCACTTTAGTGGCTTGCGCCACGTCCCCCTAGCACGTCAGGAGCCCATCCGGGAGATTGTTTACAAGTTGTTACCAAGCAGTAGGGGCACCGCGGATTGCGGTGCCCCTACTGCTTGTGCGTGCTTGCTGCGGCTACAGCCGGACCAGCATCTTGCCGGTGTTGGCCCCGTCCAGGAGGTCCATGAAGGCCTGCGGGGCGTTCTCCAGACCGTCCACGATCGTCTCGTCGTAGCGCACGGTCCCGTCCGCCAGCCAGGCCGCCATCTTTTCTGCGAACTCCGCCGCGTGCTGCCGCTGGCCGCCCACCAGGAAGCCGCGGAGTGTCAACTGCTTGCCGATCGCCTGCATCAGGTTGTGGGGTGCAGGTGTGGGCTCGGTGGAGTTGTATTGTGCGATCGCGCCGCACATCGCCACCCGTCCGCCCACGTTGAGGACCGCCAGGGCGGCCTCCAGGTGCTCGCCGCCCACGTTGTCGAAGTAGACGTCGATGCCGGCGGGGCCAGCGGCTTTTGCCAACTGCTCCACAACGGGACCGTCGTGGTAGTCGAAGGCGGCATCGAAGCCGAGCTCCAGCAGCCGGGCCACCTTGGCGGGCGAGCCGGCTGAGCCAATGACGCGGGAGGCGCCCATGGCCTTGGCGATCTGTCCCACCAAGGAGCCCACCGCACCGGCGGCGCCGGAAACGAATACGGCGTCCCCGGGCTTGAACTCAGCAACCTTCAGCAGGCCGGCGTACGCCGTTAGCCCTGTCATGCCCAGGGCGCCAAGGAAAGCGGACGCCGGCGCAAGGTCCGTGCGCGCCGGGGTGGTGGCAGCGCCGTCAACCACGGCGTACTCCCGCCAGCCCAGGGAATGCACGACGACGTCGCCCTCCTGGTGTGCCGACGAACGGGACGCGACGACCTCACCCACCGCGCCGCCGTCGAGCGCCTTACCCACGGCGAAGGGGGCGGAGTAGGACTTGACGTCGTTCATCCTGCCCCGCATGTAGGGGTCAACCGACATGAAGAGGTTCTTGACCAGGATCTGGCCGTCTTCGAGCGGGGGCAGCGGCGACTCGGCCAATTCGAAGTTGTCGCTGGAAGGGCGCCCTACAGGACGTGATGCCAGCCGGATTTCACGGGTGGTGGTTGCAAGTGCTGTGCTCATGCTGCGTACTCCAGAATCTTGATGTCGACGTTGATGTTGCCGCGGGTGGCGTTTGAATAGGGGCAGACCTGGTGCGCCTTGGCCACGAGGTCTTCCGCGGTGGCGAGGTCCAGGGCGGGGAGCGCGATTTCCAATTCGGCGGCCAGGCCGAAGCCGGCACCGCCGTCCAGCTGCCCCAGGTGGATTTTCGCCGCGACTGCCGAGTCCGTCAGGTCGGCGCCAGCCTTGCGGCCTACCAGGCGCAGCGCGGAGTGGAAGCAGGCGGCATAGCCGGCGGCGAAGAGCTGTTCGGGGTTGGTGCCCTGGCCACTGCCGCCAAGTTCCACGGGACTGGCGAGGTCCACGGCCAGCCTGCCGTCATTGCTGCGTGCAGCGCCGTCGCGCCCTTCGCCCGAGGCCAGCACCTCGGCGGTGTAGAGAGTTTTCACGAAAAGTGTCCGTCCTGTAGTTGGGAGGGTGCCGGATTCAAAGTTCAGAGTGATTCATGCAGCGCGGCCGTGAGCTTGCCCAAGGTGGTCCGGAGCTGTTCAAGCTCGTCCAGGGAAAGCCCTGCGGCGTCTGCCAGCCGCTGCGGGATGGCGCTGGCCGGACCGCTGAGGCTCCGCCCGGCAGGCGTCAGGTGGATGGCGACGCGGCGCTCATCCTCGCCGGACCGCCGGCGTTCCACGAGCCCGAGTGCTTCCAGTCGCTTGAGGAGGGGCGACAGGGTGCCTGAGTCAAGGCCGAGTTCCCCGCCGAGCTCCTTGACGCCCCGGGGCTCGCTTTCCCACAGCACCAGCATGACCAGGTACTGCGGGTAGGTCAGGCCCAGTTCGTCCAGGACGGGCCGGTAAACGGCAGTGGCAGCCCTGGACGCGGAATAGAGGGCGAAACATACTTGCCGGTCCAGGCGGGGTGCTTCGGTCATGGAACTACCATAGTCCACAACTTAGTTGTGCACAACTTATCTATGCGCGGGGCGCCTACGCTTAGACCGCCGTCGTGCTTTCCCGCGCCGGACCCGCACCTCCCGCCCGGCGACGCCGGGCACGCAGGAGGCTAGGAAAGGGGGGCCTGCTCCAGGTCCCGGACAGTGCGCAGCGCTGCTGCCGTGAGAACTCTGATGCCCATGCCCAGGGAGTGCTCATCCAGGATGTAGTCGCCGCGGTGGAGGTCGTAGTCCTCCCCGCCAGGCGTTTTGGTGCCCAGGCGCATCATCGCGCCGGGAAGCTCGGCAAGGAACCAGGCGAAATCCTCCCCGCCCATGGACTGCGGGGTCAGCACCACGGCGTTCTCGCCGATTTCGGCGCGCGCGGCAGCCTCGATGATGGCTGTCTCGTGTTCGGAGTTCACCACCGGCGGCACTCCCCTGGTGTGCTCAAGGTGGACGTCCACGCCGTAGGGCGCGGCCACCTGGTGCACCACCTCGTCCAGCAGTTCACCGGCGGCATGCCACGCGTCCCGGTCCAGGCAGCGCATGGTGCCTGCCATGTAGCCCGTGCCGGGGATGGCGTTGGGTGCCGAGCCTGCGGTGATCTGGCCCCACACCACGGAGACGCCACTGCGGACGTCCACCCGGCGGGACAGCACCGCCGGCACGTTGACGGCGATCTGCGCCAGCGCGAACACGAGGTCTTCGGTGAGGTGCGGCCGGGACGTGTGGCCGCCACGCCCGGACAGTTCGATCCGGATGGTGTCCGAGGCCGACGTGATGGCGCCGATCCGGGTGCCCACCTTGCCCACTTCGATCCGCGGGTCGCAGTGCAGCGCCAGGATCCGGGGGACGCCGTCCAGGACACCCTGTTCGATGCAGGCATGCGCGCCGCCGGGCATGGTCTCCTCGGCAGGCTGGAAGATGATCCGGACGGTGGCGCCGAGGGGGGCTTCCTGGTGCATCCGGTGCAGGACCAGGGCAATGCCCAGCATGGTGGTGGTGTGCACATCATGGCCGCAGGCGTGGGTGACGCCGTGGTTCTTCGAAGCGAACGGCAGGCCCGTCTCCTCGATGATGGGCAAGGCATCTATGTCACCGCGCAGGGCCGTGGCGATGGGGCCTTCGCCCACATCAACGGTCAGCCCGGTACCTTCAAGGCGGCGGGGGCTCAGCCCTTCGGCTTCGAGCCGCTCGGCAAGCTTGTCGGTGGTGCGGAACTCCTTGAAGGACAGTTCCGGGTGCGCATGCAGGTCCCGGCGGAATTCGATCAGTTCCGGCAGGAGCGGTTCGAGCCAGGGAGCCACCAGGGCGGTGGGCTCGGCTTCAGTAGTGTAATTGCGCACTGCTTCACTCTAGCGAGGGTGGCGGCTTTAGCGCCCATTCACTGACGCAGCATTACATCCCGGCCCTGCCGGCACGCGAGGTGCCGGCAGGCTCCCGGTCAGAGGACGTCCGTGTCCCCGCTCGCCTTGAGGGCATCGACGGCGGCCTTGACGCGCTGGGAATTGGCCATGGTGGTCACCAGGAGGGCGTCCGGCGTATCCACGATGACGACGTCCTGGATGCCGATCAGGGCGATGACACGCTTGGTGTCGGTGACCACGACGCCGCTTGAGTTCTCGGTGAAGACGCGGGCGCCTTCGCCGAGGACGGTGACATCGTCCACTTCCTTCGCACTGTTAAGGCGGCCCACCGAGGCAAAGTCACCAACATCGTCCCAGCGGAAGGTTCCGGGCACGACGGCGACGTCCCCGGCTTCGGCTGCGGGCTCGGCCACTGCATAGTCGATGGCGATCTTCGGGAGGGTTGGCCAGATGCGGGCCGTAACCTCGTCCCGTTGGGGGGTGTCCCACGCACGGGCGATTTCCTGCAGGCCCTGGAACAGTTCGGGCTGGTTGGCCTCGAGGTGCTTGAGCATCAGCGACACGGGCGCCACGAACATGCCGGCGTTCCACACGTAGTCGCCGCTGTCCACGTACTGCTGGGCCACCGTCTCGTCCGGCTTTTCGACGAACTCCACGACGTCGTGGGCGCTGGGGGCCCCTTCGATGTGCAGCGCCTTGCCCGAGCGGATGTACCCGAAACCGGTGGACGGGTGGGTGGGTTTGATGCCGATGGTCACGATCTTGCCGGTGGCAGCCGTGTGGATGGCTTCCCGGACCGCCTGCTGGAAGAGGTCGTCCGGGCTGATCACCTGGTCGGCAGCGAAGGAACCCATGATGGTATCGGGATCGCGTTCGTGCAGGATTGCCGCGGCGAGGCCGATGGCCGCGCCGGAGTCCTTGGGTTCCGATTCAAGGACCAGGTCGGAGTCGCGCACCTCTGGAAGTTGCCGGCATACGGCTTCACGGTGCGCCTGGCCGGTCACCACCAGCATCCGGTTGCCCGCGAGGGGGTGCAGCCTGTCGTAGGTGGCGCGCAGCAAGGTGCTGCCTGATCCCGTGAGATCGTGAAGGAACTTGGGAGCTGCTGCTCGTGACAGTGGCCAGAGGCGGGTCCCCACTCCGCCTGCCGGAATCACCGCGATGAAGCGGTCAATGGGTGAAGCCGGGCTTGTCACTTTGTCTGTACTCATCACGGCTACTTTAGCCGAAGGGCCGCAGGCGGCTCCTTTAGTTGGTGCGCAGGCATGCCTTTTGGGCTGCGCACGGGCCCGGGAGTCCGCAACGATGTGGCGTTTGTCTCATTTCCCCGGAAAATCCGCTCCAGCACTGGGCACCACCAAACGCCTAAATTGAATAAGCTGTTAGCGAAGCCTAGATTTAGGCCTGAGCTACGAGTGCTCTCGCAGCAGGCGTTCCCCCCGCATGGATCTCATGCCAGCGCCGCTGTGTTGCAGGGAGGTTTATCAGTGCCGACAAAACCAGCTGGCACCTTGTACCGCGGCCGTGAAGGCATGTGGTCCTGGGTAGGACACCGTATTACCGGTGTAGTGATCTTTTTCTTCTTGTTGGTCCACGTCCTGGACACCTCCTTGGTGCGTGTGTCACCGGAGGCCTACACCGCTGTGATCGGCGCCTACAAGAATCCGCTGATGGCGCTGGGTGAGACCGGCCTTGTCGCCGCCATCGTCTTCCACGCCTTCAACGGCCTGCGGATCATTGCGGTCGATTTCTGGAAGAAGGGCGCCAAGTACCAGCGGCAGATGCTGTGGGCAGTCCTGGCCCTCTGGGTCGTGACCATGGTTGCCTTCTCCATCCGCCACCTGTCCCTCGCCCTCGGAGGTCACTAAGCCATGACTGCAACCATCGAGAGCCCCCGCAGCGGGCGGATCGCTCCCCAGTACCGCCGCAGCGGCGGTTCCAAGGGCAACTTCGAGATGATCGCCTGGCTGTTCATGCGCCTTTCCGGCGTGGTGCTGGTGGTCCTCATCTTCGGCCACCTGTTCGTGAACCTCATGGTCGGCGAAGGCATCCACGCCATCGACTTCGGCTTCGTGGCCGGCAAGTGGGCAGATCCGTTCTGGCAGTTCTGGGACCTGGCCATGCTCTGGCTGGCAATGCTGCACGGCACCAACGGCGTGCGGACCATCATCAACGACTACGCCGAGAAGACGTCCACCCGCCGCTGGCTGAAGACTGTTCTCTACGCTGCCGCTGTGGTCATCATCCTCCTGGGCACCCTGGTCATCTTCACCTTCAACCCGTGCCCCGTAGTGAACGGCGTCGCCCTGCCGGGCGGTTTCTGCCCTGCCTAGCACTGGCACAACCCTGGGCCCGCGGGCTTTTCCGCGGGCCCTGTTTTGCGGAGCAGGCAAAGCCGCCCCGTTGTTTTATAGCGAATTTTGAGAGAAAGAGCGTCTGGTATGCAGGTCCATAAGTACGACGTCGTCATCGTCGGTGCCGGTGGCGCTGGCATGCGCGCCGCGATCGAGTCCGGTCAGCGCGCGCGCACAGCAGTACTGACCAAGCTCTACCCCACCCGCTCGCACACCGGTGCGGCGCAGGGTGGCATGTGTGCAGCCCTTGCCAATGTCGAGGAAGACAACTGGGAATGGCACACGTTCGACACCGTCAAGGGCGGCGACTACCTGGTTGACCAGGACGCCGCCGAAGTCATGGCCAAGGAAGCCATCGACGCCGTGCTGGACCTGGAAAAGATGGGCCTGCCCTTCAACCGCACCCCCGAGGGCCGCATCGACCAGCGCCGCTTCGGCGGCCACACCCGCGACCACGGCAAGGCTCCCGTCCGCCGTGCATGCTACGCAGCGGACCGCACCGGCCACATGATCCTGCAGACCCTGTACCAAAACTGCGTCAAGCACAACGTTGAGTTCTACAACGAGTACTACGTCCTGGACCTGCTGACCGTTGAAGAGGACGCTGTCCGCGAAGACGGCACTGCCTACAAGCAGAAGCGCGTGGCCGGCGTCGTCTCCTACGACCTCGCCTCCGGTGAACTGCACGTCTTCCAGGCCAAGTCCGTGGTGTTCGCCTCCGGCGGCGCAGGCAAGGTCTTCAAGACCACGTCCAACGCCCACACCCTGACCGGTGACGGCATGGGCATCGCCTTCCGCCGCGGCATCCCCCTGGAAGACATGGAGTTCTTCCAGTTCCACCCCACCGGCCTTGCCGGCCTGGGCATCCTGCTGTCCGAGGCCGCCCGCGGTGAAGGTGCAATCCTCCGCAACTCCGAAGGTGAGCGCTTCATGGAGCGCTACGCCCCCACCATCAAGGACCTGGCGCCGCGTGACATCGTGGCCCGCTCCATGGCCAACGAGGTGCGCGAAGGCCGCGGCTGCGGCCCGAACAAGGATTACGTCCTCCTGGACCTGACCCACCTGGAGCCGGCGCACATCGACGCAAAGCTTCCGGACATCACCGAGTTCGCCCGCACCTACCTCGGTGTGGAACCGTACACCGAGCCGGTGCCGGTGTTCCCCACCGCGCACTACGCCATGGGCGGCATTCCCACGAACATCCAGACCGAGGTGCTGCAGGACAACGACACCGTGATCCCCGGCCTGTACGCCGCGGGGGAAGTGGCCTGCGTGTCCGTCCACGGCTCCAACCGCCTGGGCACCAACTCGCTGCTGGACATCAACGTCTTTGGCAAGCGCGCCGGCATTGCCGCCGCGGAGTACGCAAAGACCGCCCAGTATGTGGAACTGCCGGAGAGCCCGCTGGCTTACACCACCGAACTGCTGGACATCGCCCGCAATGGCACCGGCGACGAGAAGGTGGCGCAGATCCGCAAGGAACTGCAGGACACGATGGACGCCAACATGCAGGTGTTCCGTACGGCGGACACCCTGAACCAGGTCCTGCGCGACATCGCGTCCTTCGAGGAGCGGTACAAGCGCATCAACGTCCAGGACAAGGGCAAGCGCTTCAACCTGGACCTGCTCGAGGCCGTTGAACTCGGCTTCCTGCTGGAACTGGCCAAGGTCATGACCGTGGCCGCCCTGCACCGCGAGGAATCCCGCGGCGGACACTTCCGCGAGGACTTCCCCGAGCGTGACGACGAGAAATTCATGAAGCACTCCATGGCGTACAAGGATGACCATGCGCCGGCTGACGGATCGGCGGAATCAATCGCCGGCATCCGCCTGGCCACCAAGCCGGTTGTCTTTACCCGCTACGAGCCGATGGTGAGGAAGTACTAAGATGACCGCTGAAATCGCTGAGCCAGCCTCAAAGGTTGAACTTCCTGCCGGCGTTGGCGGGGGCGGGGAAATCCCCACGTTCGACGTCCACCTGCGGGTCCGCCGGTACAACCCGGAGGTTTCCGGGGAAGCAACCTGGGACGATTTCCACCTGACCATGTACGGCACGGACCGTGTCCTGGACGCCCTGCACAAGGTGAAGTGGGAGATGGACGGCACCCTGTCGTTCCGCCGCTCCTGCGCCCACGGTGTCTGCGGCTCGGATGCCATGCGCATCAACGGACGCAACCGCCTTGCCTGCAAGACCCTGCTGAAGGACCTGGACACGTCCAAGCCCATCACGGTGGAACCCATCAAGGGCCTGCCGGTGGAAAAGGACCTGATCGTGGACATGGAGCCCTTCTTCCAATCGTACCGCGAAGTCATGCCCTTCCTGATCAACAAGGGCCACGAGCCCACCCGGGAGCGCCTGCAGTCCGCTGAGGACCGTGAGCGCTTTGACGACACCACCAAGTGCATCCTGTGTGCCGCCTGCACGTCGTCCTGCCCCGTGTTCTGGACGGACGGGCAGTACTTCGGCCCCGCCGCGATCGTGAACGCACACCGCTTCATCTTCGACTCCCGCGACGATGCCGGCGACATGCGCCTGGAGATCCTCAACGACAAGGAAGGCGTGTGGCGCTGCCGCACCACCTTCAACTGCACCGAGGCGTGCCCGCGCGGCATCCAGGTCACCCAGGCCATCGCGGAGGTCAAGCAGGCCATCCTGGCCCGCAGGATCTAAGTACGTTCAACAACAGACATAACGGCCGACGGCGTCACCCACCACACGTGGTGGAGGGCGCCGTCGTTCGTTTCCGCACAGAATCCACGTACAGAAAGGGGACAGCATGTCCCGCTCCGAGAAGGTGTCCTTCGCCGGTTCCACCGGCGAAATGCTCTCCGGCATCATCGATGTTCCTGAAGGCCCCGTCAAAGGCTGGGGTGTCTTCTCGCACGGCTTCACCCTGGGCAAGGACAGCCCCTCGGCGGCACGGATGTGCAAGGCGCTGGCGGACAGCGGCATCGGCATGCTGCGTTTCGACAACGTGGGCCTGGGTGGCTCCGCCGGTGAATGGTCTGCCGGGTCATTCAGCCACAAGGTGGCGGACACGGTTAAAGCCGCAGAGTTCATGCGCAGCGAAGGCAAGGCAATTTCGCTGCTGGTGGGACATTCGTTCGGGGGCGCGGCGGTCCTTGCGGCTGCGCGGGAGATACCGGAGCTGGACGCCGTCGCCACCGTGGGAGCTCCCTTCTCCCCCAAGCACGTCGCCCACGTGTTTGATGCCGCCCTGGACCGAATCCTGAGTGAGGGCAGCGCCGAGGTGGACCTGGGCGGCAAGCGGGTGGAAATCCGGCGGCACTTCGTGGAGGACCTTGAGAACGCAGACCTCACGGACTGCATCAGGCAGCTGCACAAGCCGCTGATGGTGCTGCACTCCCCTACCGACAACACTGTGGGTATCGAGAACGCGAGCACCATTTTCCAGACCGCGCGGCACCCCAGGAACTTCGTATCCCTGGAGGGCAGCGACCACCTCCTGACAGGCAAGGGCCAGGCCGCCCGCGCCGCACGGATTATCGCTGCCTGGGCTGACCAGTACCTGGACGCCGGGAACGGCTCCTAGACGGCCGCCGGGCAGTTCCTGCAAGTCCAGGTCTGGGGCGTCGCCCGCCGCGCGCCGAGGATCGTCTTCCGCGGAGCTCCGCTGGACTCCAGGTCGGCCTCGCGGACGGCGGCCCACCCGGCCGAGACAAGGTAGACCTGGCTGACCAGGTTGAACCAGATGAGCAGGCCGATAATGATGGCAAACGGCGCCAGGATGGGATTGCGGCTGGCACCGCCCAGCAGCTCAGTGCTGAAGATCTGCAGGACGGTGGTACCCACGGCGGCCAGGATGGTGCCTTCGAGCAGCGCCTGGCGGGACAGCTTCAGTCCGGCGGCCAGGCGGTACATGATCAGCGCCGTGACCCAGTTCAGGACCAGCGGCACCACGATCTTGACGGACGTGGTGAGGGGCCCGGCCAGTGCATCGCTGAGGTGCAGGAAATCGGAGACCCACCCGGCCGCCGTGCCGAAAACCAGCGAGGCGCCCGCGCTGATGACCAGGGCGGTTCCCAGCAGCAGGAGGGTTCCCGCGTCCCGCAGCTTCATCAGGATGGGGTTGACCATGAGCGGCGGCAGCTGCAGGACGCCGCGGAGGCCGTCCCGGAGGCCGTTGATCCAGCCGAGGGACGTGACAACGGTGACGACGGCACTGATCAGTGCGGTCCAGCCCAGCCCGTTCGGATCGAGCAGGTCTTTGGGGTCCACCAGCCCCTCGCCGCCGTTGATCTTCAACAGCCCCGGGGCGCTTGTGGCCACACTGCTGATGATGGTGTCCAGCAGCGCCGGCTGGCCGCGCAGCACCAGGCCGGCAATGGAGAATCCGGTAGCCAGGAGGCCGGTAATGGAAAAGAACATGTTGAAGCCGATGCCGGCGCTCATCAAGGGCCCATAGTGGAGGGTGTAGTGCCGGAACGCGCGCATGGGGCGCAGGACGTTCAACCGGGCGGTGAGCCACTGCACCAGGGCCATCAGGGCCCCGAACTTCCCGCCGGACCTGCGCGCCCGGTTCCACTCCATCCGTTTCTGGATGACCTCCAGCTTCAGCCGGGCGTGCTCGGTTGGCAGCGGCTGCTGCCGGTCACCCTGCGTCGGTTGGGGCGTCCGCGGCAGCGTCCGTGAAGCTGGTGCCGGCGTGGTTGTCAGTTTCGGTCCCAAAGTCCAGCTCTTCCCGTAGCTGCCAGATGCCGTCGGCATCATGCTCATAGAGTCCCATGCTAACCACGGGGAAGGTGGCCCTGTAGTCCTTCAGCACCGTTTCGGCTTCATCCAGGCTTTCCGGGGCGACATCATGGGCAATGGTGACATGGGGATGATAGGCAAAGGGAAGTTCGCGGTGGAGCGGACCCTGCTGAAGCTTGCGGTGCAGGTCAATGCACTCGTCGAAGCCGTCCGCCACGTTGATGAAAACCACCGGTGATACGGGCCGGAAGGTTCCGGTGCCGGCAATGGTGACCATGAAGGGGCTCTGGCAGCGGGCCACCTCGCGGACATGCCGGCGGGTGGCCTCCCAATCCTGGGTAGGTGTGGTGGTGACCAGCGTGATGTGGGCGGGCACAACGCCGGCCAGGGGATCGCCAAAGGACGCCCGCCAGCGCTGCAGTTCATCGGCTATCTCGGCCGGAAAGCCAAGAATGACGCCCACGCTGATTTCTTCGCTCGGCGCCGCGTCACGATCTGCCGCCGCATTGCTGCCGGACTGGTCTTCGAAGCGGTCAGCCAAGGTCCGCTCCACCTGGCCGGCAGAGCAGGCGCCTCCCCTGGCGGTGACGTTTCTCGAAGACATGGCGCTAGCGGACTCCTGCGAGGCTGAGGGACGGCAGGAAGCCCATGCGCTGGTACACCTGGCCAAGCGTGACCGAGGCGATCTCCCGGGCCCGTTCCGCACCCAGGGCCAGCAGCCGGTCAAGCTCGGCGGGATCGGCCATCAGCTCGTTGGTCCGGTTGCGGAGCGGGGTGATGAAGTCCACCACCACCTCGGCGAGATCCACCTTGAGATGGCCGTACATCTTCCCCTGGTACTCGGCTTCGAGCTCGGCAACGGACTTGCCGGTGAGGGAGGAGTAGATGGTCAGCAGGTTGGAGACCCCGGGCTTCTCCTCGGCGTCGAAGCGGATGTCCGTGCCGGCGTCGGTCACTGCCGACTTGATGCGCTTGGCGGCGATCTTCGGGTCCTCCAGCAGCTGGATGGCGCCGTTGGGGGACTCCCCCGTCTTGGACATCTTGGCGCTGGGGTTCTGCAGGTCGTAGATCTTGGCGCTTTCCTTGACGATCGTTGCCTCGGGAACCGTGAACGTGTGGCCAAACCGGGTGTTGAACCTCTGCGCGAGGTTCCGGGTCAGTTCCAGGTGCTGCCGCTGGTCCTCGCCGACGGGCACCAGGTCGCTTTGGTAGAGCAGGATGTCCGCAGCCATCAGGGTGGGATAGGCGAAAAGGCCCAGCGTGGCGGCGTCGGCGCCGGACTTCTGGGTTTTGTCCTTGAACTGCGTCATCCGGGAGGCCTCGCCGAAGCCGGTGATGCAGTTCAGCGCCCAGGCAAGCTGCGCATGCTCCGGAACGTGGGACTGGACAAAGAAGATGCTCTTGTCCGGGTCGATGCCCGCGGCGATGTACTGGGCTGCCACGATGCGGGTGCGCTTGGCCAGTTCAGCGGGGTCGAAGTCCACCGTGATGGCATGCAGGTCCGGGATGAAGAAGACGGCGTCGTATTCCGCCTGCATGTCCACCCAGTTGCGCACGGCGCCGATGTAGTTGCCCAGGTGCAGGGAATCTGCGGTGGGCTTGGCGCCGGAAAGGATGCGCTTCTTGGCAGTGGGGGAAGTCTGGGTGGTCATGGAAGAAACTTTCGGGCTTAGAGCTGGTAGTCCACTACCAGCGGTGCGTGGTCGGAGAAGCGGGTGTCCCAGGAGGCTGCACGGTCCACAACAGCCGAAATGGCGGACGCTGCCAGTTCGGGGGTGGCCATGTGGTAGTCGATGCGCCAGCCGGTGTCGTTGTCGAACGCCTTGCCGCGCCAGGACCACCAGGTGTACGGCCCGTCGACGTCGCCTGCGAAATTCCGGTGGACGTCGTGCCAGCCAATCTCCTCGCCGAAGAAGCGGTCGAAGTAGGCGCGTTCCTCCGGCAGGTGGCCTGCCTTCTTCAGGTTGCCCTTGGAGTTCCTGATGTCCCGGGGCGTGTGGGCGACGTTCAGGTCCCCTACCACCAGCGCGTGGTCGCTGTGCTTGGTGAGCTCCGGAAGCCGGGTGCTCATGACGTCAAGGAAGCGGTACTTGTCGTCCTGCTTGGGGGTCCCGACTTCGCCGGAATGCACGTAGGCGCTGGCAACGGTGAGCTGGACTGGGTTGCCTGCGGCGTCGGGGAAACGGAAATCCGCTTCCACCCAGCGCCCGGCCGTGGCGAAGTAGTCGTCCCCGATGCCGTTCCTGGTTTCCAGCGGTTCCTGGCGGGAGGCGATGGCGACGCCGGCACGGCCTTTCGCTTCAGCCTCGGCGTGCAGGATATGCCAGCCGTCCCCCAGCAGCTCGCGGACCACGGCGTCAGGGGCGCGCACTTCCTGCAGGCAGAGGATGTCCACTTCGCGCGGCTCCAGCCAGGCCGACATGCCGTTTTTGAAGGCAGCGCGGAGGCCGTTGACGTTGACGGATGCGATGCGAAGGTGGTCCTTGTTCAATGCCGAGCTCACCCGCTCCACTCTAGTCGATGATGGTTCCGGTCACCGGCTCACCACTGCCGCCGGAGGACTTGATCATGTCCCGGGCGTTGGTGGCTGTGATCTCGATGGTCTCGAGGGCGCGGTTAATGGTGTCCTGGTTGGCGGCGGCGCCCTTGGCCCATTCCTCCTCCACCACCCGCACCTGGACCTGGACGATTTTGAAGGAGTGGTCCAGCTTCAGGTCGCGTACCTCGTCGGCCTTGGTGCGTTCGTACACCACCCGCGTCCCGCCGTGGTCCACGGACGCGGGCGCGGGGGCACGGCCGGTTGCGGTGTTGAAGGCGCTCTGCGCCTCGGACAGCTTGGCCCCCGCCTTCTTGGCGGCCCGCTGGATGCTGAAGACTACGAACGCGGCCAGCGCGAGCCAGAAGGCGGCGATGACGGCGACAACCCAGCCCACGACGTCGTTCTGGTTGGCGGCGAAGATGACCGCCACGATGAAGGCTGTCACCAGGACCATCAGGCCCGGCCCGCTGATCCGGAACATCGAAAAACCGGCCCTGGCGGGTTTGGAGGATGACGAGGAGCTGCCCAAAGTTCGCATGCAGCTATTGTCTCAAACGGCGGACTGTGCTCCCGCCGCCTTCCACCCCCGGCGAACACGGCGCCGCGCAGACCGGAGGCAGGCTATTTCAGGAACAGGCTCCGCAGCCGCAGGGTGGTCAGCAGCATGCCGACGGCGGTCATCACCACGTAGTAGCCGACGTGCAGGAGTGTGGCGGCCGTGAAGCTGCCTACGCTGATCTGCCGCAGCAGTTCCACACCGTGCCACAACGGCATGGCCTGGATGAACCATTGGATGGTCTGGGGGTACACGCTCAGGGGGTAGAACGTTGCGCTGAAAAGAAACATGGGCAGCAGGATGAAGTTGATCCAGTCCATCTGCTGGAACGTCTTCAGGAAGCTGGTGATGCCCATGCCCAGGCTCGCGAATCCGAACGCGATCAGCACCGATGCCGGGACCATCAGCAACGCCCAGGGCGTGGTGATCAACCCCATCACGCCCATCACAGCGGTAAAGCCGGTGGCGTAGAGCATGCCCCGCAGCAGGGCCAGGACGATCTCGCCCAACGCAACATCCAGCGGTCCCAGTGAGGTGTAGAGCATGCCCTGGTAGAGCTTGGCGAAGTTCATCTTGAAGAAGACGTTCCAGGTGGAGTCGTACACGGCACCGTTCATGGCCGAGACGGCCAGCAGGGCGGGGGCGATGTAGGCCGCGTAGCTGATATGGGTTCCGTCGGGTCCCTGGACGTCGCCCACGATCGCCCCCAGGCCCACGCCCATGGAGATGAGGAACAGGACGGGCTCGAAGAACCCGGACACCATCACCAGCCAGTTGGTGCTGCGGGTGGCCATCAGGCCCCGGGAAATCACCGCCCTGGCATTGCGCGAATAGAGGGGCCCGAACGACCGGCCGCGGGCCTGCGCGGGGGCGCTCATCGGCCCATCCTCAGGACGAAGCGCCGCCGGGTCAGGATCCAGCCCAGGACCGCCAGTCCTGACAGGACGGCGGCGTGGAGAACCGTGAGGAGCAGGGGCTCCCGGTATCCAAAGCTGAGCACCCTGCCCAGCTCGGTGCCGTGCCAAATGGGCGAGATCCAGCCCACCCAGCGGACGGCCACGGGAAGGTTTTCCAGCGGAAAGAACGTCCCGGAGAACAGGAACAGCGGCATCACGATGAACCGCATCACCAGCGCGAACTGGCCCTTGTCCTCGGTGATGGAGGCGGAGTATGCCATCAGGGGCAGCCCAAAGGCCAGCCCCGTCAGCGTGGCCACCAGGATGCCCGCCCAGCCCCAGCCCGATGGCGAGGCGCCAAACAAGGCCACGGCGCCGAAGTAGATGGCCGACTGCAACAGCAGGCGCAGCGTCACCGCCATGATCTGTCCGGCAGCGATCTGCTGCGGTGCCAGCGGCGAGGCGTGCGGGCCATAGTAGATCCTGCGCCACTTGAAGCCGTCCATGACGGGGAACGTGAATTCGTTGGCGGCCGTCATCACGGCGGCGGACACCAGCAGCGCCGGGGCGATGAAGGCCAGGTAGGAAACACCGCCGAACGCTGCGTTGCCGCTGTCCACCAGGGTGGCCAGGCCCACGCCCATGGCGAACAGGTACGCCACCGGCTGCCCCACGCTGTACATCAGGATGGACCAGGAGTAGCCCTTCATCACGCGAAGCACCTGCTCCGCGTAGTAGAAAGCGCCCCAGCGCCGCGCCCTGGCCGCCGAAACCTCCGGTGCATGTGCGTGCATGCCGGACGGCCCTGCCCCCGCCGGTGGTTCAGTCAACGGTTCAGTCAACGAGGCTCCGCCCGGTGAGCCGGAGGAACACGTCCTCCAGCGAGGACCTGCGCACCAGCGATGTCAGCGGCCTCAGGCCGCGGGCCGATACCTGCTCAAGGGCTGACTCGCCGTCGTGCGCGTACACCAGCACCCGGTCCGGCAGCACCTCGAGGCGTTCGCCGATGCCTTCCAGCTGGGAACCGATGGTGGCGTTCCGCTCCGAACCGAACCGCAGCTCCACCACCTCACGCGTGGAATGCCCGCGGATCAGCTGCGCGGGCGAGCCCTCAGCCATGATCCGTCCCTTGTCCACTACGATGAGCCGGTCGCAGAGCTGCTCGGCCTCGTCCATGTAGTGCGTGGTGAGGATCAGCGTGACGCCTTGTTCCTTGAGCCGGAACAGCCGGTCCCAGAGGATATGCCGGGCCTGCGGGTCCAGTCCCGTGGTGGGCTCGTCCAGGAGCAGGATGCGCGGCTCGTTGATCAGGGAACGGGCGATGGTGAGCCGGCGCTTCATGCCCCCGGAGAGCGCGTCCACCTTGGACTTGGCTTTGTCCGTCAGCTGGGCAAACTCCAGCAGTTCGTCAGCCTTGGGCCTGAGGTAGCTCATGGGGAGGCCGAAGTAGCGGCCGTAGACCAGGAGGTTGTCCCGGACGCGCAGTTCCTCGTCGAGGTTGTCCTGCTGCGGCACCACGCCCAGGTGCGCGCGCACTTCCGGCCCGTGGGTGTCCGGGTCCAGGCCCATGATGCTCAACCGGCCGGACGTGCGCCGGGTGACGCCGCCGATCATCTTCATGGTGGTGGATTTGCCCGCGCCGTTGGGCCCCAGGAGGCCGAAAGACTCCCCTGCAGGCACGGTGAACGAGATGCTGTCCACGGCGGCCACGTCGCCATAGGTCTTGGTGAGGTTTTCGGCGGAGATGACGGTGCCGTGCGGCGGGCCCCCGGTCAGGGTGCCGGAGGGCGTCAGGGCGTGGTTGTGCACCTGTGCAGACTAGTGGAGGCGGCGCACATGTGGAAGGGCACTTGCAGTTCCGTCGTTAAACGGCCGACGGCGGCGCGGAACCTTCCGTCCAAAAGGTGCCGTGCCGCCGTCGTACTGGTTGTGTGCGAACTACTGCTGGATGCCTGCCGCGCGTTCCGCGGCCTCCACCACGTTGGTCATCAGCAGCGCCACGGTCATGGGGCCTACGCCGCCCGGGTTGGGCGAGATCCAGCCGGCCACCTCGGCGGCGGCGGGATCGATGTCCCCGTAGACGCGGCTCTTTCCGGTCCCCGGATCGGTTTCGCGGGTCACGCCGACGTCAAGCAGTGCAGCGCCCGGCTTCACGTCCGCGGCCTTGACGATGTGCTTCACGCCCGCCGCACCCACGATGACGTCCGCCTGCTTGAGCAGCTCCGGGAGGTTCGTGGTGCCGGTGTGGGTCAGGGTCACGGTGGCGTTGACGTCCCGCCGGGTCAGCAGCAGGCCGATCGACCGGCCGATGGTGACGCCCCGGCCCACCACCACGACGTGCTTGCCGGCCAGGCTGTAGCCGTTGCGCTCCAGCAGCTCGATGACGCCCCGCGGGGTGCACGGCAGCGGCGTGGTGATCTTGTTGTTGACGTTCAGCACCAGCCGGCCAAGGTTGGTGGGGTGCAGCCCGTCGGCGTCCTTGGCGGGGTCGATCCGCTCAAGGATGGCGTCCGTGTCCAGGTGCTTGGGCAGCGGCAGCTGCACAATGTAGCCGTGGCAGGCGGGGTCCGCATTGAGTTCGTCAATGAGGGCCTCCACTTGTTCCTGGGTGGCGTCGGCCGGCAGCTCGCGCTGGATGGAGTTCATCCCGATCTGCACGGACTGCTTGTGCTTCATGGAGACGTACAGCTGCGAGGCAGGGTCAGCGCCCACCAGCACAGTGGCGATGCCGGGAGTGACGCCCTTGGCCTTGAGTGCGGCCACGCGTTCGGTCAGCTCGGCCTTGATGGCAGCGGCGGTGGCCTTGCCGTCAAGGATCTGTGCGGTTGTGGTTTCAGTCATGGGTTACCACTGCTCGTGCTGCGGGTAGAGCGGGAAGTCGGCCGCCAGCTTGTCCACGCGGGCCTGGAGCGCCTCGACGTCGGCGCTGCTGCCTGCCTTGAGTGCGGTGGCGATGATCTCGGCCACCTCGGTGAACTCGGCAGCACCGAAGCCGCGGGTGGCCAGGGCCGGGGTGCCGATGCGCAGGCCGGAGGTGACCATCGGGGGACGGGGGTCGAACGGCACGGCGTTGCGGTTGACGGTGATGCCCACGGAGTGCAGGAGGTCCTCGGCCTGCTGGCCGTCCAGCTGCGAGTTGCGCAGGTCAACCAGCACCAGGTGCACATCGGTGCCGCCGGTGAGGACGGAGACGCCGGCCTCGGCGACGTCCGCCTGGTTCAGGCGGTCGGCGATGATCCGGGCGCCTTCCAGGACGCGCTCCTGGCGCTCCTTGAATTCCTGCGTGCCTGCGATCTTGAAGGCAACGGCCTTGGCTGCGATGACGTGCATCAGCGGCCCGCCCTGCTGGCCGGGGAAGACGCTGGAGTTCAGCTTCTTGGCCCACTGTTCCTTGGCAAGGATCACGCCTGAGCGGGGACCGGCAAGGGTCTTGTGCACGGTGGAGGTGACGACGTCGGAGTGCGGCACGGGGCTGGGGTGCAGCCCGGCTGCCACCAGGCCGGCGAAGTGTGCCATGTCGGTCCAGAGCAGCGCGCCCACTTCATCGGCGATGGAGCGGAAGGCGGCGAAGTCCAGGTGGCGCGGGTAGGCGGACCAGCCGGCGATGATGACCTGGGGCTTCTCGGCGATGGCCTGCTCACGGAGCTTGTCCATGTCGATGCGGAAGTTGTCTTCCTCCACCTGGTAGGCAGCCACGTTGTACAGCTTGCCGGAGAAGTTCAGCTTCATCCCGTGGGTCAGGTGCCCGCCGTGGGCCAGGGACAGGCCCAGGATCTTGTCGCCGGGAGTGATCATGGCGGAGAGCGCGGCAGCGTTGGCCTGTGCGCCGGAGTGCGGCTGGACGTTGGCGAACTCGGCGCCGAACAGGGACTTGACCCGGTCGATGGCCAGCTGTTCTGCGACGTCGACGTATTCGCAGCCGCCGTAGTAGCGGCGGCCCGGGTAGCCCTCGGCGTACTTGTTGGTGAGGACGGAGCCCTGGGCTTCCATCACGGCGCGGGGCGCGAAGTTCTCGGAAGCAATCATTTCCAGGGTGCCGCGCTGGCGGCCCAGCTCCTGCTCAAGGACTGCGGCGATTTCGGGGTCAAGCTCAGCCAGCGGCTGGTTGCTGACGGCTGTAGTTGAGGTGGCTGTAGTAGTCACGAGGAACTCCTGGCTAGGGATACGGGCACTGCTTAGGTCAGGCTACCGGCTGGCGTACATCCGCACCCTGTTGATGACAGGGCGTGAAAGCGCGGCATGGCGCTGCTGTGCTGACGCAGGGGCAACTCCAAATTCCGGCAAAACATGACCCTCGGCCCAGGCGTACGATCCGTGGTCTTCGTGATTGCCGCTCCCTGGTGGTTAGCCACCCAACGCCAGTTGCGACCGTTCCAGCCTACCAAAACCGGCGCCTGCAGCGCGGGTAGGCTATTACGCGTGAATGAACAGCTGCTGAACCAAGCGTACGTCGTAACCCTGTCCTGCCCGGACCGCCCCGGCATTGTCCACGCCGTGGCCGGAGCGCTGCTGGTGGCAGGCTGCAACATTACGGATTCGCAGCAGTACGGAAGCCCTTCAACCGGCAACTTCTTCATGCGGGTGGAGGTGACCACGGCAGCCCCCAAATCCGAGCTGCGCGCCGCGCTGGAGCCCGTGGCGGAGGCCTTCTCGATGCAGTGGAGCCTGGATACCGTTGGCGACAAGGTGCGCACCCTGGTGATGTGCAGCACGTCGGCGCACTGCCTCAACGACCTGCTCTTCCAGCAGCGCTCCGGCACCCTTCCCATCGAAATTCCGGCTATCGTGTCCAACCACCAGGACCTGGCCGGGCTGGCAGAGTTCTACGGCATCCCGTTCCACTACATTCCCGTGACCAGGGACACCAAGGTCCAGGCGGAGGACAAGCTCCGCGCCCTCATCGCCGAGCACGACATCCAGCTCACCGTCCTGGCCCGCTATATGCAGATCCTGTCCGATGAACTCTGCACCGATCTCACCGGCAAGGCCATCAACATCCACCACTCGTTCCTGCCGTCCTTCAAGGGTGCCAGGCCCTACCACCAGGCGCACGCCCGCGGGGTGAAGCTGATCGGGGCCACGGCACACTACGTCACCGCCGCCCTGGACGAGGGGCCCATCATCGAGCAGGAAGTCATCCGGGTGGACCATGCCCGCACTGCCGAGCAGTTCGTGCAGATGGGCCGCGACGTGGAGGGCCGCACGCTGGTCCAGGCCGTGCAGTGGCATGCCGAGCACCGGGTGCTGCTGGACGGCAACCGGACGGTGGTCTTCAACTAGCCGTCGAGTTGCCTCCCCCAACTGACTGGCACCAGTTGTCGTTTTGAGGCCTCAAAACGACAACTACTGCTGGCCAGTTGGGTGGAGGGGTGGCTTAGGGTGAAGCCATGGCTCCTCTCTACCCTTTCGCCGGCAACTCCCCGGCTGTCCATGAATCAGCTTTCGTGGCCCCGTCGGCCTCGATCATCGGCAACGCCACCCTGGGCCCGGACGCCAGCGCCTTCTACGGCGTCTCCGTCCGCGCCGACACCGCGGCCATCACCGTGGGCGCCGGAAGCAACCTGCAGGACAATGTGGTGCTGCACGCCGACCCCGGCTTCCCCTGCACGGTTGGCGAACGCGTCAGTGTGGGGCACGCCGCCGTCGTGCACGGCTGCACCGTGGAGGACGACTGCCTGATCGGCATGGGCGCCACCGTCCTCAACGGTGCCGTGATCGGCGCCGGCTCCCTGGTGGCCGCCGGCGCCGTGGTGCTGGAAGGAACGGTGGTCCCGCCCCGCTCGCTGGTGGCGGGCGTGCCCGCCAAGGTGCGCCGTGAACTCACCGACGAAGAGTTCGACGGCGTCCGCGCCAATGCGACGCGCTACGTGGAGCTCGCGGCGAAACACCGCGAGCTCCACGCTTAGTCCAATGAAATAGGACCGTATTCGTCCAGCAGGTCGCCGGGACCGGGATTGCCCGGCGCCGAGGACCCGCCCAGGTGCTTCACCACGCCCCACACCGCATTCAGGCCTGTGGTCACGGCACCTTCGGCCCAGCCCGCGGTAAAGGAGACGTCATCGCCGGCAAGGAAAATACCGCGCTGGTATTCCGGCAGGGCGTCCTGCTTGAAGTGGGTGAAGAGACGCTGCTGGTAGCGGTAGTGCCCGGGGAGGTTGGCTTTGAACGCGCCCATGAAGTTGGGATCAGCTTCCCAGGACACGGTGATGGGCTGGCCCACGATGTGGCCGGCGATGTCAACGGTGGGGTAGATCTGCTCCAGCGAGTGCAGCATCAGCTCCACCCGCTCGTCGGCGTCCAGGGCCAGCCACTTCAGGGCGTCGTCATTCCAGGTGTAGGAGAGCAGGATGACGGCGGGCTGGTCCGGACCGTTGTCCAGCAGGTACGTGGCCCGGTTCAGGCGGTCCGTCAGCGTCATGGACAGGGTCTCATGGCCCGTTGCGGGGTCGATGTCCTTCCAGAACGGCCGGTCCACCATGACGAAGGTCTTGGAGGACTGCATGTAGTGCGAGCGTTCCATCGCGGTCCACAGCCCGGCCGGGAACAGCGCCTCCTCCGTGTGGATCCGCGTGGACAGCAGCCACGACTGGCAGGTGGTCACCACGGCCGGGTAGCTGGCCTCGCGGCCCCAGCGTTCACGGATCCGCAGGTTGCCGTCGGGGTCCCGGCTGATCTTTCCCACGGCCCCGCGGGGTGAGCCGGAGTGCAGCGATGCCAGGGAGGTGCCGGCGGGCCAATGCACCAGGCCCGACGGCGCGTGCTGCCAGAGTGCCTCGGGCAGCCGCTGCGCTCCCCCACGGATCAGCCGGTGCTGGTCGTCAGCATCGGTGTAGACCACGCGCAGGATTTCCAGGATGGAGTTGGGGAAGTCGGTGTCCCAGCCACCGGTGCCGAAGCCTACCTGGCCAAACGCTTCCCGGTGGGCGAACCCTGCCTTCTTAAAGGACTCGCTGGCGGCGATAAACCCGTAGAAGGTCTGTTCGTCCATGAGCGGGAGCAGTTCGTTCCAGAGTTCCTTGATCCTGGCGGTGTCCCGGGCACGGATCGCGTCCTGCATCCCGCCGAACGCGGCGCCGTCGTTGACCGCTGCTTTCCAGGCGTCGGCCACCTCGCGGAAGAACGGCGGAAGGTCGCTTGGCTTCTCCGCGTAATGCTTCTTGCCTGCCAGTTCGATCACGGTGCTGGAGGTGGCCTCGGCGAGGGGGTTGGGGAAGTCCTGGGTTTCCAGGCCCAGAAGGTCCACGTAGTGGTAAAAGGCCTTGCCCGAGACCGGGAACCGCATCCCGCCCAGGTCCGCCACCACTCCGGGCGCGGCGGGGAAGGCGGCTGTGCGGAGCCTGCCGCCGATTTGGTCCGCCTCATAAACCACGGGCCGCAGGCCGAGCTTCATCAGTTCATAGGCTGTCACCAGCCCGGAAAGCCCGGCGCCGATGACCGCGACCTCCGTGCCGTAGAGCTCCGGCGGGACGGAACCCAGTCCGTCCGGGTGGGCCAGGTAGTGGTCGTAACTGAACGGAAAGTCTGGGTTCAGCATGGTGACGGGCGCCGCCTGCCCACCGGCGCCCTGCCCGGCCGCGTCCGCCGGCGGCGTGGAGGTGCTGGAGGGGTTGAAGGCAGGCAGTTCGGTGGCGATGGTCATGGTTGTTCTGCTTTCACAGGTTCCTGGCTCGGGGCCTTGGCGGTCAGTTCACGGTAATCGAGCTCGCTGAGAGCCGCCACCTTGGAGTTCCGGCGTCCATAGCCGAAGTAGATGGCGACGCCCACGAGCATCCAGGCGCCGAAGACAACCCAGGTATCGGCGCCAAGGTTTGCCATCAGGTAGGCGCACATGAGCGTGCCCAGCACGGGGGTGATGGGGTACAGCGGCACCTTGAAGCTCCGCTTCAGGTCAGGGCGGTTGCGGCGGAGGTAGATGACGGCCACGTTGACCAGCGCGAAGGCAAACAGGGTTCCGATGCTGGTGGCATCTGCCAGGGCGCCCAGCGGGACCAGCCCTGCGGTGAGGGCGACGGCGGTACCCACAACGAGGGTTCCGGCGGCCGGGGTGCCGGTGCGGGGTGAGATGCGGCCGAAGACTTTGGGTACCAGTCCGTCACGGGACATCGACAGCAGGATCCGGGTCTGGCCGTACAGGACGGTGAGCACGATACTGGCGATGGCAAGGACAGCACCGACGGAGAAGACCAGGGCGATCCATGGCTGGTGGGTAGTTTCCTCCAGGATCTGGACCAGGGCGGCCTCTGTGCCGTCGAACCAGCCCCAGGGGCGGGCGCCGATGGCAGCCACGGCTACGAGGACGTAGATGCCGGTGACGATCACCATGGACAGCAGGATGGCGCGGGGAAGGTCGCGCTTGGGGTTCCTGGCCTCCTCCCCGGCAGTGGAGGCGGCATCAAACCCGATGTAGGAGAAGAACACCCTGGAGGCTGCGGCGGAGACCCCGGCCGCGCCCATGGGCAGGAGCGGTTGGAAGTTCCCTGCGTTGAAGGCAGTAAAGGCTACGGCGCAGAAGAACAGCAGGATGCCCACCTTGAGGATGACGATGGCCGTGTTGATCCGGGCGCTCTCCCGGGCACCGCGGACCAGCAGGATCATGGCCAGCGCCACGATGGCCATTGCCGGAAGGTTCATCAGTCCCCCGTCACCGGGAGGCTGTGCCACCGCCCCGGGCAGTACCTGCCCGAACGCAGCCAACGTTTCGTTGACGTACTGGCCGGCACCCACCGCCACGGCGGCCACGGACACCGCGTATTCGAGGACAAGGCACCAACCACAAATCCACGCCATGCCCTCACCCAGGGTGGCGTAGGAGTAGGAATAGCTCGAGCCCGCCACCGGGACCAGGCCCGCCATCTCGGCGTACGACACGGCCGAGAGCAGCGCGGCCAGGCCGGCGATGACGAACGAGATCCAGATGGCGGGCCCGGCCAGCGGAACCGATTCGCCGAGGATCACCAGGATTCCCGTCCCCAGGGTGGCTCCCACGCTGATCATGGTCAGGTGGAGGACGCCGAAGCTGCGGACCAGCCCGTGGCTGCCCTCGCTGCCCGCGGCTTCACCCACCAGCTGGCCGATCGGTTTGCGGCGCAGCAGCTGCGCCTTGAGGCCGGGCCTTTCGCCGCTGGATGCAATGGGTTTTTCGGTCGTTACAGGCACAGTCACCGTTGACGTCCCTTCAGAGTAGTTTTCGATTTCCCCTCCCCAAGGTTTCCATGTGAGCCAACTCTCAAGGAGGTGCAAAATGACTTATAGTGGTCCACCATGAGACTTATTGCACAGGGCCGTGGCCGCCGCGGGGTGCCCCGGAGAACCACGCGGGCTGTTGTACCGGACCGTGGCTGCTGAGCCCGAAGCGGGCGGACGGCTGAGCTTCGTCACGCTCCAGCAGTTCCTTGACCAGCTGCCGCCACTGCTGAAAACGCTCCACGATGGCGGCAGCGGCGGCCACCTCCTGCGGTGGGTTGAACCCAGTGAACTGGAGGACCCTACGCCCTATCTCCCGGAGGGTGAGTTCCTGCTCACCGCCGGGCTGCCCTTCCTTGGCGACGGAGGCGCAAAGGCCAGGGTGGATGCGTATGTCCAGCGGCTCGTGGAGGCCAAGGTGGCGGCCCTCGGGTTCGGGATCAGGCCCTACTTCGATGCCGTCCCGGATGCGGTGCTCGACGCGTGCAGGCGGCACAACCTTACCCTGTTCGAAGTACCGGAGTCCCTTCCGTTCGCGGCGATAGGCCTCCAGTTCTCACAGCTGCTGGAGAGTGACAATGCCAGGGTTTTCCGGCAGTTGGCAGAGACCAACCGGCAACTAATGCGTGCTGTCCTCTCCCCCAAGCCGGAGCATGAGCTCCTGGCCGCGCTGGTCCAGCGCGTGCCGGTCTGGGCGGTGATGGTGGGGGCGGACGGCCGGGTCCGGGCCCGAGGCACCAGTGCCGGCGGCAGCACCGCCGTCGACCTTTCCCTGCTGGGGCCTATGCTGGAACGGCTGCTGTCCGGCCGGGGCCCGCGGGTGGAGATGGACGGCTTTGACCAGCCGGGCTCGGCGCTGGTGGTGGGCCATCCGCTGCGCAGCACCAAGGACGCCAACCTCGGCGCCTTGGTGCTCGGTTCCGACGTTCCGCTGACTCCCGCTCAGAACAACGTGGTGCAGACCGCCGTCGGGCTGCTCGAGCTGCTGGTGCGGCAGCGCACCAGCGGGTCGCTGGCCCCGAGCCAGCTGGCCACTGCCGTCCTCCTGCACCCCGAAACCTTGGCCACGGGCGGCGCCAAACAGCTGAACGGGCTCAAGGACCTGCTGGCGCAAAGCCTCTCCTCCACCCGGTCCGCGCCCATGCGGGTAGTGCAGGGCATCAATGTGGAGGCGCCGCATTGGCCGGCCGGTGACGGCCCGGTCCGGGAACTGCTGCAGTGGCGCCGGATGCTCGACACCAAACTGGTGGAGATCACTGACTACGGGTTCGCCGCCGTGACCCGGCTCAGGGTGGACGATGCCCTGCTCGTCGACGTGGAGAAGCTCGGATGGCGCCTGGTGATCGGCGAACCGACCGAGCTTACCGGCCTGCCTGCCGCCTACCAGCGCACCAGCTCCCTGCGCAGCCAGGTCCAGAGAGACGGACGGAGCATTCGGGCTGGCGAGGTGTCCTGGTCGGTCACGGGACTGCTGGGCCGCGAGGCCGGGACCCTGCTGGCCGAACGCCTCCTGGCGCCGATCCTGGCGCTGGAACCGGACCGGCACCGGCCGCTGCTGGCAGTCCTCCACGGCTGGCTGGGCGCGAACGGCAGCTGGGATGCCTCCGCCAAACTGCTGGGGCTGCACCGGAACAGCGTGCGGCGGCAGATCGGAGTCATCGGCGAACTGCTGCAGATGGACCTGAACCTGGCACAGGTGCGGGCAGAGCTGTGGATTGCACTGCAGTATGCAGGCGACGTGGCGGGCAGGGACTGACGGCAGTTGCTATGCCGGAGCGTCTCCGGGCCGGCCTGGTTCCTGTGGCAGTCTTGCCTCCCACTCCCGGTACAGCCCGGGCCGGCGTTCCCGCAGGTAGGGCACCTCATCCCGTGCTGCGTTGACAGCCGCCGTGCCCACCTCGGCAAAGAGCAGCGCCGGGCCGTCCCCGGCCTCGGCGAGGAGCACGCCGTCGGGTCCCGCCACCACGCTGCCGCCGCCAAACGTGTAGGCGTCCTCGTTTCCGCAGTGGTTGGCGTAGGCGACGTTGAGCTGGCTCTCCAGTGCACGGGCCCGGATCAGCACCTGCGGTACTGCCTCGAAGCCGGCGGACAGCGCGGTGGGCACCAGGAGCAGTTCGGCGCCCCGGGCCGCGGCCGCCCGCGCAGCTTCGGGAAACTCGATGTCGTAGCAGACCAGCAGGGAGGTGCGGATGCCCTGGAAATCCACGACGGCGGGAGGTTCCGCGGCTGCGGCAAATGCCTTGCGTTCCTCGCCGCCAAAAAGGTGCACCTTGGCGTAGTCCAGGATTTCCCTGCCCTGGGCATCCACCAGGGTGGCCGAGATGTGCCAGCGGGGTTCATTGGCCGGCGCCGGTTCCGCGCGCACCGGGGCGGGCAGGCTGTAGACGAGCGCGATCCTGTTCCGGCGCGCGATATCAGCCAGGCGTGTACGAATGGCCGGAAGTGCCTCCGGATCCAGTTCGCTGCGCAGCCGCAGCGGCGCGTAGCCCACCGGAAACAGTTCCGGCGTGAGCAGCAGGTCCGCGCCGGCCTGCGCAGACCGTTGGGCGGCATGGTCCACGGTCCGGAGATTGGCCTCAATGTCCAGGACCACGGCATTGGCCTGCAAGACGGACAGCAGCATCATTACCACCTTCTTCATGCCGGCTCATGGGGCATGCGCAGGCCGGACTGTTTCCGCCTACCAGCTTAGCCAGCCACCTTCGGGATCCGGCGGGTCTTTTGGACCCGCCCGCCGGCAGTCCGGGATGGAATGCACGGGACTCCGGCTGGCCTAAGGTTGCCGCACTGAGATGTACCAGTGCGGGGCCATGCGTTAACTTCTTGACTACAAGAGCGGCGATAGGGCAATCTTCTTAGCATGTCCGCAACCACGCGCTCAACGAGGAGCAAAGCTAAAAATCCCGGATCGCAGTCCGCCCTGCGGCAGCTGAACCAGCAGCGGATTATCGAGACCCTGATGGGCGGCCCGTCCACCCAGGCGGAGCTGGCGCGGCAGACGGGGCTGTCCACCGCCACCGTCTCCAACATCGTCAGGATCATGCTCGATTCGGGCCTGGCGTCCACCGAACCCATTACCAGTTCCGGTCGGCGGGCACTGAACGTGCGGTTGAACAGCAACGGCGCCGTGGCCGTCGGAATCGACTTCGGCCGGCGGCACCTGCGGGTGGTGCTGGCCTCGCTCAGCTACCACGTCATCGCCGAAGAATCGGTGATGCTCCCCCTGGGCCACCAGGCGGACGACGGCATCCAGGCCGCTGTGGCCCTATTGGAGAAACTGTTGCGGGAAAGCGGCGTGGATCGCGCCTCTGTAGTGGGTGCCGGCGTCGGCATTCCCGGGCCTATTGACCGCCGGACAGGGACGGTGGCCCAGGGCGCCATCCTTCCCGAATGGGTGGGCATCAACATCCTCCAGCACCTTGAGGAAACCTTGAGAATCCCCGTGTTTGTTGATAACGATGCCAACCTCGGCGCCTGGTCCGAGGTGACCTGGGGGCAGCACTCCGGGGTCAGCAACCTGATGTTCATGAAAATCGGATCGGGCATCGGCGCCGGCCTGATCCTCAACGGTGCCCCCTACTACGGCAACGTGGGGATCACAGGAGAAATAGGGCACGCCACCATCCATGAGCAGGGCCTGGTGTGCCGCTGCGGCAACCGCGGCTGCCTGGAAACCATCGCCTCGACGACCACCATGATCGAGCTCCTCAGCCGCGGCGAAGACCCTCCCATGACCCCGGCGGACATTGTCCGCAAGGCCCTGAACCGGGACTCCGCCACCCTGCGCGTCGTGGACGATGCCGGACTGGCCGTGGGCCGCGCACTGGGCAATGTGGCCAACCTGATCAACCCGGAAGTCATCGTCGTGGGAGGGCCCTTGGCGGGCCTCGGGGACATCCTGCTGGACCCCATCAGGCGCGGCCTGATCCGCCATGCAGTCCCGGTGATCGGAGAGACCACCACCTTGACCATGTCCTCGCTGGGCGACCGCGCGGAGGCGCTGGGAGCCGCCGCCCTGGTGTTCCAACACGCCGGAATCCGCAAGTCGTAGACCATTTCGTTATCCGGCAATTGCGTTAAAGACTTGACGACAACAGCTGTGATCCAGTTTACTTTTGGTTCAGACGGCCCTGCGCTTTGCCGGCCGGACAAAGAAGTCATTGCATTGGAGGGTTAGGGCTCATGACGTCCCAGACCACGCAAGCGGATCCGATCATCCTCGAGATGCGGACCATCACCAAGGAATTCCCCGGCGTTAAAGCCTTGTCGAACGTGAACCTCCGGGTAAAAGCAGGCGAAATCCACGCCATCTGCGGCGAAAACGGCGCCGGCAAATCCACCCTCATGAAGGTCCTGTCCGGCGTGTACCCGTACGGCAGCTACGACGGCGACATCGTCTACCAGGGGCAGGTGCAGCAGTTCCGGGACATCAGGGCCAGCGAGCACGCCGGCATCGTGATCATCCACCAGGAACTGGCGCTGATCCCCGAACTGTCCATCATGGAGAACATCTTCCTGGGCAACGAGCCCACCAAGCGGGGCATCATCGACTGGGGCGAGGCCCGGCTGCGGTCCCTGGACCTTCTGGCCAGGGTTGGCCTGCGGGACGATCCCGACACCCCCATCAAGGAAATCGGCGTCGGCAAGCAGCAGCTGGTGGAAATCGCCAAGGCCCTGAACAAGTCCGTGAAGATCCTCATCCTGGACGAGCCGACGGCGGCCCTGAACGAATCGGATTCACAGCACCTGCTGGACCTGATGCTGGGCCTGAAGGCCAAGGGCATCACGTCGATCATCATTTCCCACAAGCTCAACGAGATTGAGCAGATCGCCGATTCCATCACCATCATCCGCGACGGCAAGTCCATCGAGACGCTGGACGTCAAGAAGGACGGCGTGGATGAGGACCGGATCATCAAGGGCATGGTGGGCCGCACCCTCGAGTCCCGGTTCCCGGACCACACCCCCACGATCGGTGAGGTGTTCTTCGAGGTCAAGAACTGGACCGTGGGCCACCCCAACGTCCAGGACCGGCTGATCTGCAAGAACTCCAGCTTCTACGTCCGCCGCGGCGAAATCGTAGGGTTCGCCGGCCTCATGGGCGCCGGCCGCACCGAACTGGCCCGCTCCGTCTTCGGCCGCTCCTACGGCCGTTTCATTGACGGCCACATCTACAAGGACGGCAAGGAAGTAGTCCTCAAGAACGTCCGCCAGGCCATCGACGCCGGGCTCGGATACGTCACGGAGGACCGCAAGACCCTGGGCCTGAACCTCCTCGATGACATCAAGACCACCACCGTGGCCGCGAACCTGAGGAAAGTCAGCCACAACTATGTGGTCGATGCCAACCAGGAGTTCACCGTGGCCGAGCAGTACCGCAAGTCGCTTCGCACCAAGACGCCCTCCGTGGAGGAAGGCGTGGCCAAGCTGTCCGGCGGCAACCAGCAGAAGGTGGTCCTGGCCAAGTGGATGTTCACCGACCCGGACCTGCTGATCCTGGATGAACCCACCCGCGGCATCGATGTTGGAGCCAAGTACGAGATCTACGGGATCATCCAGCAGCTGGCCAACCAGGGCAAGGGAGTCATCGTCATCTCCTCCGAACTGCCCGAGCTCCTGGGCCTGTCGGACCGCATCTACACCATCTTCGAAGGCGCCATCACCGGTGTCCTGAACAAAGACGAGGCCAGCCAGGAAAGCCTGATGAAGCTGATGACCTCCGCCACCCGAAAAGCCGCCTGACCCTCTGGCCCATCCAGAACCTTCCGGACACAAGGACTGACACCATGAACGCCCTCAAAAAGCTGTTTGGCGGCAACACCCGCCAATTCGGCATGATCTTCGCCCTCGTGGCCCTGATCATTTTCTTCCAGTTCGCCACCGAAGGCCGGACGCTGACCCCCGGCAACGTCATCAACCTCTTCAACGGCAACTCCTACATCCTGATCCTGGCCATCGGCATGGTGCTGGTCATCATTGCCGGCCACATCGACCTCTCCGTCGGTTCCGTCGCCGCCTTCGTCGGCGTCACGGTCGCCCTGGCCATCCGCGACTGGCACCTGCCGTGGTATGCCGGCGTGCTGCTGGGCCTGGTCCTCGGGGCCGCCATCGGCGCCTGGCAAGGCTGGTGGACCGCCTACGTGGGCATCCCCGCCTTCATCGTGACCCTGGCCGGCATGCTCCTCTTCCGCGGCTTCAACCAGTTCGTGGGCAAGTCCAACACCATCCCCGTGCCCAGCGACTTCCAGTACCTGGGCTCCGGCTACCTGCCCGAGGTGGGACCGGACACCGGCTATAACAACCTCACGCTCCTCATGGGCATCGCCGTAGCCGTCTTCGTCGTCGTGGGCGAACTGCGCTCCCGGGCCCGCGCCAAGGCGCTGGGTGCCGAAGTTCCCGAAATGTGGGTCACGGTCCTGAAGCTGGTCCTCATCTGCGCCGCGATCCTCTACGCCACGTACCTCTTCGCCACCGGCCGCCCCGGCACCTCGTTCCCCATTCCCGGCCTGATCCTGGCCATCCTGGTGCTGATCTATGGCTTCATCTCCTCCCGCACCATCCTGGGCCGCCACGTCTACGCAGTGGGTGGCAACCGCCATGCAGCCGAGCTGTCCGGTGTCCAGTCCAAGAAGGTCAACTTCCTGGTGATGATGAATATGTCCATCCTGGCCGGCCTGGCAGGCATGATCTTCGTCGGCCGGTCCACAGCATCAGGTCCGTTCGATGGTGTCGGCTGGGAACTGGATGCCATCGCCGCAGTCTTCATCGGCGGCGCGGCAGTGACCGGCGGTGTGGGCACGGTGGTCGGCTCCATCATCGGTGGCCTGGTCATGGCAGTGCTCAACAACGGCCTGCAGCTCCTGGGCGTGGGCGCCGACCTCACCCAGATCATCAAGGGCCTGGTGCTCCTGATCGCCGTCGCCTTCGACGTCTACAACAAGTCCCAGGGCAAACGCTCCATTATCGGCATGCTGACCCGGAACATGAACCGTCCATCCGGCGGACCCAGCAGCCCCATCCAGCCCGACGAAACCACCTCCACCAAGGAAGCGATCGCCAGGGAAGCCTGAAGTTTGCAGCCTGAATACCGTTCCATCACACAAAGAAAGAGAACCAACAATGCGAATGTTTGGTAAATCAGGGAAGGCCGCAGCGGTTGCTGCCATCGCAGCACTGGCGCTGACGGGCTGCGGCCGCTCGGAACCGTCCGGCGGTTCCAGCAGCGGCGCCGCAGGATTCGAGCAGAACTCCTCCATCGGCGTCGCGCTTCCCCAGAAGACCAGTGAAAACTGGGTCCTCGCCGAGAAGCTGTTCAACGACGGCCTCAACGGCGCCGGGTTCAAGGCTGACGTCCAGTTCGCCAACGGCGGCGTCTCCGAGCAGCAGAACCAGATCAGCGCCATGGTCACCAAGGGTGCCAAGGTCATCATCGTGGGTGCCATCGACGGCTCCCAGCTGGGTACCCAGCTCAAGCAGGCCAAGGACGCCGGGGCCACGGTCATCGCGTATGACCGCCTCCTGCTGAACACCGACAACGTGGACTACTACGTGGCCTACGACAACTTCAAGGTCGGCGTCCTCCAGGGCCAGGCCCTGCTGGACGGTCTCAAGGCCAAGAAGCCCGCCGGCCCCTACAACATCGAACTGTTCGCCGGTTCCCCCGACGATGCCAACGCCAAGGTCTTCTTCGACGGCGCTATGAGCGTCCTGAAGCCCAAGATCGACGACGGAACCCTGAAGGTTGTCTCCGGGCAGAACACCTTCGAACAGGCTGTAACCCAGGGCTGGAAGGCTGAGAACGCCCAGCGCCGCATGGATACCCTGCTTAGCGGCAGCTACACCAGCGCCAACCTGGACGGCGTCCTCTCCCCCAACGACACCCTGGCCCGCGCGGTCCTGACCTCCGTCAAGGCTGCCGGAAAGCCCATCCCGGTTGTCACCGGCCAGGACTCCGAGGTTGAGTCGGTCAAGTCGATCATGGCCGGCGAGCAGTACTCCACGATCAACAAGGACACCCGCAAGCTCGTAGAGCACGCCATCACCATGGTCAAGGACCTGCAGGCCGGCAAGAAGCCTGAGGTCAACGACGACAAGTCCTACAACAATGGCAACAAGGTGGTTCCCGCCTACCTGCTGGAGCCGGTCATCGTGACCGCCGCCAACGTCAAGACGGCATACGCCGACGATCCGGTACTCGGCCCGATCACCAAGTAACACCCTTCACTCCCCGCCGGGTAAAACCGGCGGCCAGAAAGCCCGGTCCATTCATTTGGACCGGGCTTTCCCGCGTCCTGCCCAGCAGCAACACCCTTCACAGCACAAACACAGGCCTGGCCGGATTCCTGCACAGGATCCCCGGCGAGGGTGGATGCGAAGCCGGCCCTCAGCGCCGGCACCTGAGTTCGTAGGAGTAACGTGAGCGTCCTTGCCCGAAGCGTAGGCAATGCCTTCAGAAACAAGGTCCGCACCGCAGCTGTTGTTGCGGTGCTGGCCGTCGCCATCGGCCTGGCACTGGCCATGCTGGTGGCCAACCAGGCAGTCGGAGCGAAAGTCCAGGAGCTGAACGCCTCCGTCGGCACCGTCCTGACCGTCAACCCCGCCGGCGGGCAAGGCTTCGAAGGCGGCGGTGAACCGCTCACAGCCGACCAGGCAGCCACCGCCGCCGGCGTGCCCAACGTCAGCGCCGTCGTCGGGACCTCATCACTGCGGCTGCGGAACGCGGCTGCTGCCGCAGCCCAAACGGCAGCTGGTCAAACGGGCCAGGGCGGACAGGCCGCACCGGGCGGACCCGGCGGCCAAGCGGCTGCAACCCTGAACACGAGCCTGACCGCGGCCGTGGATGCCGGCACCCTGGGCAACCGCAACCAGCAGGCCAACGGAACGACGGGCAACACCGGAACCACCCAGCAGCCGGTGCGGTCCCTGCCGGTCACCGCCACCGGTATCGGTGCTGAGGTGGACACCACGGGCAAGGCCCTGAACATCACGCAGGGCGCCGGCCTGGGTGACTACTCGGCAGCATCCACCGGTGCACTGCTGGGCACCACGCTGGCGGAGAAGAACAGCCTCACCGTCGGATCCACCTTTACCATCAACGACCAGACCTACACGGTGACCGGTTTGTTCGACGCCGGCACTGCGTTCGGGAACAACGCCGTCTACGTCACGCTCCCCACCGCCCAGACGCTCGCCGGGACACCGGGTGAGCTGTCCAGCATGATCGTCACGGTCAACTCCATGGACAACGTGGCCACCGCCAAGACGGCCCTGCAGGCTGCCCTGGGCACTGACAAGGCCGACGTCACCCAGGGGCAGAACCTGCAGACCGCGGTCAGCTCCCTGGGCAGCGTCAAGAACATCTCCTTCATCGCCTTCATCGCCGCGCTCGGGACCGCCGGCCTGATCATCCTGCTCATCATGGTCATGCTGGTCCGGGAGCGCCGCCGCGAAATCGGTGTCCTCAAGGCCATCGGCGCCCCTAACCGGACCATCGGCCTGCAGTTCGTCCTCGAAGCCCTGGTCCTGGCAGCCCTGGGCAGCGCAGTGGGGGCGGCCATCGCATCCTTCGCCAGCGGCGGCATCGCGTCCGCCCTGATCAGCAGCAACACCAGCACAACCACTGCCACCACGGGCCGCGGCCCGGGCGGGGCAGGCGGCTTCCCGGGCGGCCAGGGCGGCCCCTTGGGCGGCGCCTCGCAGCTGCTGAACTCCGTGACCGCGAGCGCATCGCCGGGCGTGATTGCCGGTGGCATCGCCGCCGTGTTCGGCGTCGCCATTGTCGGCGCCCTGGTCCCCGCGCTGCTCACCGCGCGCATCCGTCCCATCGAAGTCCTGCGAGGAGAATAGCCATGATTGAAGTCAAGAACCTGGTCCGCACATTCAATTCCGGTGACCGCACCATCAAGCCGGTCAACGATGTCAGCTTTGTCCTGGAGCAGGGCACGCTGGCCTCAATCGTGGGCAAGAGCGGCAGCGGCAAGAGCACCCTGCTGTCCCTGCTGGGCGCGCTGGACAAGCCCACCAGCGGGGACGTCGTGGTGGACGGCGTCAGCCTGGCAGGCCTGCCGGACAGCAAGCTGACCGAATACCGGCGCCGGGACATCGGCTTCGTGTTCCAGCAGTTCAACCTGATCCCCAACCTGTCCGCCGTGGACAACGTCATGCTGCCCATGGAGTTCGCCGGGGTTCGCAAGGCCGCCCGGCTGCAGCGCGCCAAGGAATTGCTGGAGCAGGTCCAGCTTGATCCGTCCAAGCACGACCGGCGGATCAACAGGCTCTCCGGCGGCGAGCAGCAGCGCGTGGCCATCGCCCGTGCCCTGGCCAACGAGCCGAAGCTCATCCTGGCCGACGAACCCACAGGCAACCTGGATGAGCAGACCGGCGACCACATCATCGAGCTCCTCAGCTCGCTGAGCCGCGACCATAACACCACCATCCTGGTGGTCACCCACGACAGGGTGCTGGCGAACAAGACCGACCGCCGGTTCCGCCTGCAGCAGGGCAAGCTGACGGAAGAGCCGGTCCGGGGACGGAGCGCCGTCGCCGCCACGCCCTGACCCGGAGGAACCTGACGCGGCGGGGCCGTCGGCGGGGGAAGCGCCCAACGCATCCTCCCGCCGTCGGCCCCTTTCCGCTCCAAACCCCCAACCAGGGCGCGGGAATTCCGGTGGCGTGCTGCGGCCCTGTGACAGGATTGCAGCTATGACTGCTCCGATCGCAAAGCCGTGGCTTTCCAGCCAGCAAAACCAGGATCCCCGGTCCGCCACCGGGGCTCCCCTGCGCTGGGGAATCATCGCAACAGGCAGCATCGCCCGCGCCGTCTCGCAGGACCTCGCACTGCTTGAAGATGCCGAGCTGTACGCGGTTAGTTCCAGGGCGCAGGACACTGCGGACGCGTTTGCCGTGGCGTACGACTTCGCGAAGGCCTACGGGGACGACGGCGGCGTGCCCGGCTACCAGCGCCTGCTCGCCGATGACGCGGTGGACGTCGTCTATGTCGCCACCCCCCACGCGCAGCACCACGAGATGGTTCTCGCCGCGCTCAACGCTGGCAAGCACGTGCTGTGCGAGAAGGCTTTCACCATCAACGCCCGGGAAGCGGCGGAGCTGATCGAGGTGGCGCGCAGCCGGAAGCTCTTCCTGATGGAGGCGGTCTGGAGCCGGTTCCTGCCCTCGATGCAGCGCGCTTTCGAGATTGCGGCGTCCGGCGAGCTGGGCGATATCCACTGGGTTACCGCGGACCTGGGCTTCCCGGCACCGTACTCCCCCACCGCCAGGCTGTGGGCCCGCAAAGACGGCGGAGGCGCACTGCTGGATCTGTCCGTCTACCCGCTCCTGTGGGCGCTCGGCACGCTTGGCTTCCCAAACACCGTCAGCGCCACGGGCTTCGTCAACGACGACGGCGTCGATGCGCAGAACGCCCTGAGCCTCGGCTACGGCCACGCCGCCCAGGTCCAGCTCACCTCCTCCCTCCTGGCCCACGGACCCCGCACTGCCACGGTGGCCGGAAGCCTGGGCTTCCTCCAAAGCGTGGGTTCGATCAACAACCCCCTCGAACTCGTGATCGCCAAGGGGTGGGAAGACCGCCGGACGGAAACGTTCGACGTCGTGGGAAAGGGTTACGCCTACGAACTGCGCGAGGTGATGCGGTGCGTCCAGCAGGGGTTGACCGAAAGCCCGGTCATGCCGCTTGAGGACAGCCTGAACACCATGCGCCTCTTCGATGGCGTGCGCGCTCAGCTCGGCGTGACCTACCCCAACGACAGCCACTAACAGGATCAGCAAAGGCAAACGCACGACGGCGGGGGTTCAGCTTTCGCCCCAACGTCAAGCAAGGTGACTTCCGGCTTCTGTCGTTGACGGTTTCAGCGCCCGCTACCACGGTTTGTAAATACCTTTTAGCGAACGCTGGACTTCAGGCAGTAAGCAGTCTTAGCATTTAGGCAACATCGATTGCGCCAGTCACTGGGGGGTGGTACGCATGGCTCGTATGAGTTCGCCATGGCATGCCCTGCGCCCTGTGCTCCTGGCTGGCGCGGCTGCCGTCACGTGGCTGGCTCTTTCGTCAACGCCTGCCACTGCCGACGCCACCCCGGATTCCTCTTCCCTGCTCGGTGGGGCCACCAGCCCGGTGTCTTCACTGACCCAGGATCTTGCGGCTTCACCGGTTTCATTGGTTCATGCCGGGTCCACTGGATCCCCGGGGCTGCTGCAGCCTGCCGCAGCGCCGGTTTCCGGCGTCGCGGACAACCTCATTGCCGCCGTTCCCGTGGTGGACCATGTGGTTCCGGCCGGAACTGCTTCCGCTGTCTCCGCTCCCCTTGTTGACCTCGCCGACAAGGTCACGGCCGGGGTGGCGCAGGAAGTTGTAGCCCCTGCAGCCGCGGCCGTGCCCGTCCTGGAACCCGCGCTCCAGCCAGTTGCTGATCTTCTGACCGGCACTGCCCCGTTGCCCGTCCCGCCCTTGGAAGCCGTACAAACGGATCCTCCGGCCGTGGCGATTCCTGCTCCCGCCCAGGATCAGGCATCTTCGGCGGAAGAGTCACCGGATGCCAGGCAAACGACCCCGGAATCCGGCCAGGCTGTTGAGGCGTTGTCCACCGCAGCAACGGCCCACGGCAGCGCGGGCGTTGAAGTCATCGGCCTTGGCGGCCTGGCCAACACGGCCGCCCCGCAGCCTGGGGTATCCGGGACAGCCGGCTCCGTCACGGAGCAGCCGCTGACCGTTGACATCGCGCCCCCTCCTGCGCAGGCTCCCGCAGCCCCGGCGTCCGGCACGGGCAGCGGCGGATCATCCGGTGGCACTCCCGGTGCCGCCGCGTGGCTCAACCCGTTCTACTTTGACTTTGATGGGACCGGCGCTGTTCGCGCCGACCTGTCACCCGCGCACGTCCCTTCGCCGGTGTCATTCGACCCCGGCTCTTCTCCTGACTAGTTGAGGCCCCCTGCCCTCTCCCGGGCAGCACGCGGCTCCACGGGCAGCTGTCCAGCGCCCGAACAACCTCAACTATTTTCAGGAGTAAACACCATGAACTGCACCCTTCGCAGGGGGCTGCTGAGCACCCTCTTTGCCGGCGGCCTCTTGGCCTTCGGCTGCGCCGCCGCCAACGCGGCGGATACCACCAGCGGGACGGACCTTTCCGCCTCCGCCCTCATCTCGGCGGCGGCACCCGCTGACTCGACGTCGTTGGGCCTGCTGGGTGACCCAACGCCGGCCGGATCAACTAGTGTCGCCGCCGCAGTGGACGTCAACCTCGGACTCGGTACTGTAGCCACCACGGATCCGGCAACCGCCGGGACAGGGACCACGGCGAATGTAGCCGTCGACGCCAACGCCGACCTTGGGCTCGGCACCGTGACAGCCGCGGACCCCGCAACCACTAACCTGGCGGCCGCAGCCGACGTCAACCTCGGCGTCGGCGGCATCACCGACCCCGCAACCAGCGGAACCGGGACCACGGACGGCACCACGGCTAACGTAGCCGTCGACGCCGCCGTGGACCTCGGGCTCGGCACCGTCGCGACGGCGGACCCTGCCACCGCCGCCCTGGCGGCCGCAGCAGACGTCAGCCTCGGCCTCGGCGGGATCACCGACCCCGCGACCAGCGGAACCGGGACCACGGACGGCACTACGGCGAACGTAGCCGTCGACGCCGCCGTGGATCTCGGCCTCGGCACCGTGACAGCCACGGACCCCGCAACCACCAACCTGGCAGCCGCAGCAGACATCAACCTCGGCCTCGGCGGGATCACCGACCCCGCGACCAGCGGAACCGGAACCACGGGAGAACTCGTGGTGGATGCAGCCGCAGACCTGGGACTTGGCGGCATCACCAATGGTGACAGCAATGGTGACGCCAACGGCGTCGGCAGCACGGTGGATGCGGCCCTCGACGTCACCGTCGGCGGCATCACTAACGGCGACACGGCAGGTGCCATCGACGCGGCCGTAGACCTTGGTGCTGATGCAGGCACCGGGACTGCGGTCAGTGGCGGGCTGGATGCTGTTGTCGATCTTGGCATCGACCTCGGGATTGGCCTCAGCGGTGACAACACCACGGGCACGCCGGGTACCTCCGATCCGGGAACCACGAACCCGGGTGACGGCACCACCGGCGACACCGGCACCCTTGATCCCGGAACCACGGATCCCGGAACCAGCACGCCAGGTTCGGACAACCCTGCCGACAACGGCGCCGGCAACGGCACCACGGGTGGCGATTCCACCGGTTTGAACGGGACCGGTGATTCGGGCGCCGGCGGGGTCTCGGCGGCACCGGCCGGCTCCACCGCAGTGAGCGGAGCCATCGCCACTGTGACGATGCCCCGGGGTACCGCCGCCAGCGGTAGCTCTGTTCTTGCCACCAACACTGGCGCTGCCCACACCGGCCTGGCCACCACCGGCTGGGACGGGTCGCTGGTTCCCCTGGCCCTGCTGCTCCTGGCTGCCGGGCTCCTGGTGCTCCGCAAGCGCAAGGTGTCGTAGCGGCTTTCAGGTCAAAAGGTAAACGCCCGCAAATGTGCGCCTGAAGCGGCAGCACGCGGCGGGCTGAGGGAAGGAGGACAACAGCCCCGAAACGCATCAACAGTACAAAACATGTCATCAGCACACATGTCCTTGTAGCCAATGGTCCGGCGGCGAACGTGGTCCACGGTCGCCGCCGGGCCGTCGGCGTGCCGGAACGGGAAAGCCTAGGTCAATCGCCGGTTCCGCCCTGCCGCCCGTATAATTTGAGGTACGACAGTGCCGCAGCGCACCGGGAGGAACGGTCATGGTGGCGGAATCGCCTAGCTCCATCAAGAATGAAGTTGTCGGCGGTCGCTATCGTTTGGGTGACGTCGTAGGCCGTGGCGGAATGTCGTCGGTGTACTGTGCGCGGGACGAAAACCTGGGCCGCGATGTGGCGTTGAAGCTCTTCGCCCCGCAGGCCCCTGACGCGGATGAGCTCAAGCGGCAGGAAGCCGAGATCCAGCTCCTGGCAACACTCAACCACCCCGGCCTGGTGACCCTCTTCGACGCGGGCATCGATGACCGCATCCCGGATGAGCCCAGGCCGTTCCTGACCATGGAACTGGTGGAGGGCCAGGACCTGCGCGGCCGCATCCGCCACAGCACGGTTCCGCTGGAAGAGCTCTCAGTCATTGGCGCCGGCATCGCCGACGCCCTGGCCTACGTGCACGGCCTTGGCATCATCCACCGCGACATCAAACCGGGCAATATCCTCCTGGTCCAGATCCGGCCGGGCGAGCCGCTGCGGCCCAAGCTCACGGACTTCGGCATCGCCAGGATCGTGGATTCCACGCGGCTCACTGCCACGGGCACCATGGTGGGTACCGCCGCCTACCTCAGCCCGGAGCAGGCACTGGGCAAGCCCCTCTCCTCGGCCACCGACATCTATTCCTTCGGACTGGTGCTCCTGGAATGCATCAAGGGCACCGTGGAGTACCCCGGCAGCGCGGTGGAGTCTGCTGTTGCCCGGCTCCACCGTGCGCCGGAGATCCCCGACGACGTTCCCTCCGAATGGGCGGACCTCATCCGCTCCATGACCGCCATCGAGCCATTGGAGCGGCCGGCTGCGGCGGACATCGAGGCAGCGCTGCGCCAGGCACTGGTCTCCCCTGCCTCGACACCCGGAGAACTGGCACCGGAAACCACGCGGGTACTGCCCGCCATGCCCTTCCACCCTCCCACCATCACCGCGGAAGAGTCGGTTGATGAAGTGCGGGCGGCCGCGGAAGCCACAGGGGCTGAGGATCCTGCGTCAGCCCATCTGGAAGCTGAGGACGGGACGGCAGCCGGCCCCTCCCCTGCCAAGGCCCATGGGAAGCCCCGCCTCTCACGGAAACAGCGGATTTGGCTGGCCGTGCTGCTCGGCGTCCTGGTGGTTGCCGCAGCCGCCGCTGCGGTACTGATGAGCATCTCCGCCCGGCCCGCCGACGTCGTACCTTACCCCACGGTGACCGGCGTCCTGGGCGACCACCTGCAGGAACTTCAAAAGAGCGTGGCACCGTGACCCTGCTGCAGGCCTCCCCAAACCGGCTATTGCTGGCGTGCTCGGCGGCGCTCATCGCGGCAAGCTTCCTCAGCGCGTGCGCGGCCCCCGGGAACGGGCTGCAGCGTGAAGCAGCCACGCAACTCCAGGCGCGGGTGCTTGAAGTAACGCAGGCGTCCTCGCAGGACGATCCCGAATCCGCGCTGCAAGCACTGGCCGGTCTTGAGGCGGATCTCGCGGCGGCTCAGGCAAAGGGCCAGGTTTCCGAGGAACGGCGCCGCAGCATCACCACCGTGGCCACCGCTGTCCGGGCAGACCTCGACGATGCTGTCGCTGTGAAGAAGGCGGCCGCCGCGAAGGCCGCCGAAGACGCAGCCAATGCCGCCGGCCAGGGAACGCCAGCTCCCTCCCCCGCTTCCGAAGCGCCCGGGTCGCAGCCGGCACCCGCTCCGGCCCCGCCGGCGGACCAAGGCAACACGTCAAGTAACAGCGGCAACGCCAGCAAGAACAACGGCGACAAGGGCAAAGGCAAGAACTGAATCCACGTCGGGGCTGGATCCGCTGCCAGACATGGGTTTAACGGAAAGAAGCGGGGTTCCGGATGATTATCCGGAACCCCGCTTCTTTCAACAACAGCTGCCGCAGCAGCCCGTCGCTAGCCCAGGCTGGCGATGACCTTGTTCAGGGTGGCGGAAGGACGCATCACAGACGAAGCCTTGGCGTCGTCCGGGCGGTAGTAGCCTCCGATGTCCACGGGCGAGCCCTGGACCTCGGCCAACTCGCCCACGATCGTTTCCTCCTTGGAGGAAAGCTCGTTGGCGACTGAACTGAAGGCGGCGGCCAGGTCGGCGTCGTCCGTCTGCTTGGCCAGTTCCTCAGCCCAGTAGCGGGCCAGGTAGTAGTGGCTGCCCCGGTTGTCCAGCTCGCCGGCGCGGCGGCTCGGAGACTTGTTCTCCAGCAGGAACGTGCCGGTGGCGCGGTCCAGGGTGTCGGCCAGGACCTGCGCACGGGCGTTGCCTGTGGTGGTGGCCAGATGCTCGAAGCTCACGGCCAGTGCCAGGAACTCACCCAGGCTGTCCCAGCGGAGGTGGTTTTCCTTGAGCAGCTGCTGGACGTGCTTGGGGGCCGATCCGCCGGCACCGGTCTCGAAGAGTCCGCCGCCGTTCATCAGCGGGACAACCGAGAGCATCTTGGCGCTGGTGCCCAGTTCCAGGATGGGGAACAGGTCCGTCAGGTAGTCGCGGAGCACGTTGCCCGTGACGGAGATGGTGTCCTGGCCCTTGCGGATGCGTTCCAGGGTGAAGGCGGTGGCCTTGACCGGCGCCATGATCTGGATGTCCAGGCCCTCGGTGTCGTGGTCCTTCAGGTACTCGTTGACCTTGGCAATGAGGTTGGCGTCGTGGGCGCGCTCCTCGTCCAGCCAGAACACGGCAGGGGTCTGGGAGGCGCGGGCGCGGGTGACGGCCAGCTTGACCCAGTCGCGGATGGGGGCGTCCTTGGTCTGGCAGGCGCGCCAGATGTCGCCCTCGGAAACCTCGTGCTCGATCAGGACGTTGCCGGAGCCGTCCACGATCTGCACCTTGCCGGCTTCCTGGATTTCGAACGTCTTGTCGTGGCTGCCGTACTCCTCGGCTGCCTGGGCCATGAGGCCGACGTTCGGCACGGTGCCCATGGTGGTGGGATCGTAGGCGCCGTTGGCGCGGCAGTCATCGATGACCACCTGGTAGATGCCGGCGTAGGAGCTGTCCGGCAGGACGGCCAGGGTGTCCGCTTCCTTGCCGTCCGGGCCCCACATGTGGCCGGAGCTGCGGATCATGGCGGGCATGGAGGCGTCCACGATGACGTCGCTGGGGACGTTCAGGGTGGTGATGCCCTTGTCCGAGTCCACCATTGCCAGAGCCGGGCCGTCTTCCAGGCCCTTCTTGATCAGGTTCTGGACGCCTTCGCGGACATCCGCGGGCAGGTCCTCGAGGCTGCTGAGGATGGCGGCAAGGCCGTTGTTGGGGCTGATGCCGGCGGCGGAGAGCTGCTTGCCGTAGGTCTCGAACAGTTCGGAGAAATAGGCCTTGACCACGTGGCCGAAGATGATGGGGTCGGAGACCTTCATCATGGTGGCCTTCAGGTGCGCGGAGAACAGCACGCCCTCTTCCTTGGCGCGGGCCACCTGGGCCTTGAGGAACTCATCCAGGGCGGCGGCGCGCATCACGGTGCCGTCGATGACTTCGCCGGCCAGGACCGGGAAGGCCTTCTTCAGGACCTTGACCGAGCCGTCCCCGCGGACCAGCTGGATGGAAATGGTGCCCTCGGACTCGATGACCACGGACTTCTCGTTGGAGCAGAAGTCGTCCTGGCCCATGGTGGCCACGTTGGTCTTGGAGTCAGCGGTCCAGGCACCCATGGAGTGCGGGTTCTGGCGTGCGTAGTTCTTGACCGACAGGGGCGCGCGGCGGTCCGAGTTGCCTTCGCGCAGGACCGGGTTCACGGCGGAGCCCTTGATCTTGTCGTAGCGCGAGCGGACGGCGGTTTCCTCGTCGGAGGACGGGTTGTCCGGGTAGTCCGGCAGCGCGTAGCCCTGGCCCTGGAGCTCGGCGATGGCCGCCTTCAGCTGCGGGATGGAGGCGCTGATGTTGGGCAGCTTGATGATGTTGGCTTCCGGCGCCTTCGCCAGCTCACCGAGTTCAGCAAGGGCGTCACCGATCTGCTGCTCCGGGGTGAGGTAGTCACCGAACACAGCAATGATGCGGCCTGCGAGCGAAATGTCGCGGGTCTCCACCTCCACACCTGCAGTCGAAGCGAAAGCCTCGATGATGGGCAGGAACGAATAGGTAGCCAGCATCGGCGCTTCGTCGGTGTGGGTGTAGATAATCGTGGACATGCGCGGGCGTCTCCCTGTGGGTCGGCTTGATTGTGAAAAATTCGGTCTATTTCACCATGTACAACTTACCCGAGGACACCGCTTTGAACCGTACCGGAGTCCCAGCGTTACCCTGGCCGTGAGCAGGATTACAGCGATAGAGAACGGCCGACGGCGGGACGTACCCGGGTGCCGGGGCCGCCGTCGTAGATTGCCGGGCAGGTGCGAACAGGGAAAGGGCCCTAAGCCGGTATTTGATATCTCACTACTGTGTACAAACTGGTCCGGTGGCGATAAATTCGCTAAGTCACTCCCGATCCAGGGTCCAACCCCGTTCAGACAGGACAACAATGACACGCACCAGGTCTCTGGCTTCCGGCCTCCTGACTTTCTCGGCGGCCGCCGTGCTGGCACTTACCTCGGCGGGCGGGGCCGCAGCCGCGCCGGCGCCGTCGGATGGGGATGCCAACCCGTCAGTCGCAGGCGTCACGCTCAATGCCGGTGGTGCAGCAGATTACTGGACTCCGGAACGGATGCAGACCGCCGTTCCCGGTGACACCCTGGCCGGCAAGGCCCTGGGACGCGGCAACCGCTCCAGCGCCGCCCTCGTTGAGAAGGGAAAGCCTTCCTCCACCAAAGGAACCAAGGGTAAGCCCACCATGGCCCAGAGCGAGAATCCCGTGTCGCACATCGGCAAGGTCTTCTTTACCCTGGCCGGGGCCAACTATGTGTGCTCAGGCAACGCCGTCGCATCGACCAACGGCAGCACCGTGGCTACGGCCGGTCACTGCGTGAACGAAGGCCCGGGCGCCTACGCCACAAACTTCATCTTCGTCCCCGCCTACGACAACGGTGCGGCGCCCTACGGCAAGTGGACCGCCAACGCCCTGTATGCCCCCACCCAGTGGGTCTCCAACGGCGACATGACCTATGACACGGGCTTCGCCGTCATGGACCCGGACAGCAACGGTGACCGGCTCACCGATGTGGTCGGCGGTTCGGGCACTGCCTTCAACCAGGCACGGGGCCTGACCTACACGTCCTACGGCTACCCCGCCGCGGCGCCCTTCAACGGCGAGACCCTCAAGAGCTGCACCGGCACCGCCTCGGACGATCCGAACAACCCCCAGTTCGGCACCCAGGGCATTCCCTGCGACATGACGGGTGGTTCCTCGGGCGGCCCGTGGTTCATCGGCATCGGCTCTGACGGCCTGCAGAACTCCATCAACAGCTACGGCTACAACGGCTCTTCCGTCATGTACGGCCCGTACTGGGGCCGCGTCATCCAGGACACCTTCAAGCGTGCGGCAAAGTCCTAAATCACCTGATCCCGACGAGGATCCCGTCAGCCACGTCGACCTGACCCAGTCGCGCCAGGAAGTCCTCGAGTACTGGACCAAGGAGCGGATGGCGGAGGCGAAGCCCCGGGAGATTCGGCTTCCGGAGCCTGACCATCCCACGGGTGAGCAGGACTAAGCCAAGACAACGACGACGGCGCCCGTCCCCTTTTCAGGGGACGGGCGCCGTCGTCGTTTAACAACCATCCACTGCTCCCCACCGGCGCCCTAGCCTCACAAGCTCGGCCAGGGAACCCTGCCGGCGTGGGCCCAACTGTCGTTACCACGCGGGAAAACGACAGTTACGGAGCAATCGATGAAGGGTGGGGATTAGTGGAAGAAGTGGCGGGCTCCGGTGACGTACATCGTGATGCCGGCGGCGTTGGCTGCGGCAATTACTTCCTCATCCCGGACCGAACCGCCGGGCTGCACTACGGCGCGGACACCGGCGTCGATCAGGATCTGCAGTCCGTCGGCGAACGGGAAGAACGCGTCGGAGGCAGCCACGGCACCGCGGGCACGCTGGGGTGCGCCGCTCGCGTCCGCGTTGGAGGCACCGCCGGCACCTTCGATGTCGGACTCCACGGTGACGCCCAGGGTATTGGCCCGCTCCACCGCCAGGCGGCAGGAGTCCAGGCGGTTGACCTGGCCCATGCCGATGCCCACTGCTGCGCCGTTCTCGGCGAGGAGGATGGCGTTGGACTTTGCGGCGCGGCAGGCAGTCCAGGCGAACGCGAGGTCCGCAAGGGTCTTTTCATCTGCGGCTTCACCGGCAGCGAGGGTCCAGTTGGCGGGGTTGTCGCCGTCAGCGTCCACCTTGTCGGTGACCTGGACCAGCATGCCGCCGGAGACCTGGCGGAACTCCGTGGGGTACCGGCCGTAGCCTTCAGGCAGGGCGAGCAGGCGGATGTTCTTCTTCTTGGAGAGGATCTCCACGGCCTCGGGCTCGAAGCCGGGGGCGATGACCACCTCGGTGAAGATGTCCTTGACGGTGTTGGCCATGCCCGCGGTGACGGTGCGGTTTGCGGCGATAACACCGCCGAACGCGGAGACGGGGTCGCAGGCGTGGGCCTTGGCGTGGGCGTCGGCGATGGGGTCGGCGGCGCCGGCGGAACCGACAGCCACACCGCATGGGTTGGCGTGCTTGATGATGGCGACGGCGGGTTCAGCGAAGTCGTACGCGGCGCGCAGGGCGGCGTCGGCATCAACGAAGTTGTTGTAGCTCATGGCCTTGCCGTGCAGCTGGTCGGCCTGGGCAATGCCCATCGGTGCAGCCTTGTCCACGTACAGGGCAGCCTGCTGGTGCGGATTCTCGCCGTACCGCAGGACCTCCGAACGTTCCAGGGACAGGCCGGCGTAGGCGGGCCAGTCAATGACGCCGTCGCCGTCCTCGTCCAGGAACTGGCTGGCAGTCCAGGTGGCCACCGCGTTGTCGTAGGCGGCGGTGTGGGCGAATGCCTTGGCGGCGAGGCGGCGGCGGGTCTTCAGGTCGAAGCCACCGGCAGCGGCAGCCTCCACCACCTGGCCGTAGAAGGAGGGATCAACCACAATGGCGACGGCGGCGTGGTTCTTGGCGGCCGACCGCACCATGGCGGGGCCTCCGATGTCGATCTGTTCCACGACGTCGTCCTGCGCGGCACCGGACTTGACAGTCTCCACGAACGGGTAGAGGTTCACCACCACCAGGTCGAAGGCCTCGATGTCCATGCTGGCGAGGGTTTCCATGTGGGCCGGGACCCGTCGGTCGGCCAGGATGCCGCCGTGGACGCGCGGGTGCAGCGTCTTGACGCGGCCGTCCAGCATCTCGGGGGAACCGGTGACTTCCTCAACCTCCTGGACGGGGATGCCCGCGGCGGCGATCTTCTTGGCCGTGGAGCCGGTGGAGACCAGCTTCACGCCCGCTGCGTGCAGGCCCGTGGCGAGCTCCTCCAGACCGGTTTTGTCGTAAACCGAGATCAGGGCCCGGCGGATGGGTACACGGTCAATGGATACGCGCTCATGCTGCGTGAAGCTCACAAATGTCTCCGTCTTATCTCGCGGAACAGGGCCGCGGTTGGTGGGGATAGGGCCAGTTTATCGCGAAGGGCACGGTTGGCCTGTGCGGCCACCGGAGTGTGAACGCCGTGGGCGCGGGCTAGAGTTTTCAACAGGAGGCGGCGATGAACACTTACACCACTGTGCCCAGCGGCGAACAGGTGGTCCAGGAACTGCCCTGGCGATGGAAAGTCCAGGGCAGGATCTTCCTGATCGGGGGCCTCGGCTTCATGTTCGATGCCTGGGATGTGACCCTCAACGGCATCCTGATTCCGTTGCTGTCCAAGCACTGGTCGCTCTCCGCCGGGGAGGCGGCCTGGGTGGGAACCGCGAACCTGATCGGTATGGCCCTGGGCGCTTTCGTCTGGGGAACCATCGCAGACACCGTGGGGCGCAAGAAGGCCTTCACCGCCACCCTGCTGCTGTTCTCCGTGTTCACCGTCCTGGGCGCCTTCGCCCCTGATTTCGTCTGGTTCTGCGTTTTCCGCTTCATGGCCGGGTTTGGCCTGGGCGGCTGCATCCCCGTGGATTACGCCCTGGTGGGTGAGTTCACTCCGCGGAAGCAGCGCGGCAAGGTGCTGACTGCCATGGACGGCTGGTGGCCGGTCGGTGCGGCCCTGGCCGGGTTCGTCTCGGCCGGACTGGTGGCCCTCTACGGCGACTGGCGCCTGACGATGCTGGTGATGGTGCTGCCCGCCCTCCTGGTGTTCTGGATCCGGCGCAGCGTTCCCGAGTCCCCGCTCTTCCTCATCCGGAAAGGCCGGCGGGAGGAAGCGGCGAAAATCATTGACGGGCTGGTGGTGGCCACCGGAGCAGAACCCCGCGTCTACAGCCTTCCCGATGCCAAGGACGTGCCGCGGCTCTCCGCCGGCAGCGCCTGGACCCAGCTGAGGTCCGTGTGGCAGTTCAACTGGAAGATCACCACTGCCGCCTGGTCCCTGTTCTTCAGCATCCTGCTGGTGTATTACCTGTCATTGACGTGGATGCCGAGGATCCTTATCGGCGCCGGGTTCGCCGAATACAAGGCGTTCGTCACCACGTCGTCCATGGCCGCCGTCGGATTTCTTGGCGTCGTGGTGGCGGCGCTCCTGGTGGAGCGGGTGGGGCGGAAATGGATCCTTGCCATCACCGGTCCGCTCTCGGCGCTGACCCTGGTGATCGTGGCGTTCGTGGTGGACATCCCCACGGCCGCGGTCTTCTGGCTGCTGGTGTTCGGGTTCGTGGTGCAGGTGGCCATCCCGGTGCTCTACGCCTACGTCTCCGAGCTCTACCCCACCGAACTGCGCGGCACCGGATTCGGCTGGGCGTCCACATTTTCCCGGCTCGGTGCGGGTTTTGGGCCGCTGATCTTCGCCAACTACTTCTGGCCCGAACTCGGGCTGGCCACGTCCTTTGCCCTGGCCGGCGCCCTGGTGCTGGCCTCCGTGCTGTGGATGGCGTTCTTCTCCCCCGAAACACGGCAGGCCCGCCTGCAGTAGCCGCCGCCTCCCCAACTGGCTCGCACTTGTTGTCGTTTAGGACCCCCAAAACGACAACAAGTGCGAGCCAGTTCGTTACCTGCTCCAGACGTCTGACTCGCGCGTGTCGGCAGCACACGCGCCGTATGTTCCGCCCGATGCCGTTAGTCGGATGACCAGCCTCTGCTGAGAAGCGCGCGGCGCACTTTCGAGACGGCGGCCTTGGCGGCATCTTCCATATGCCGCTTGGAGATCCTGACCAGAAGCCAGTCCGCCCGAAGAAAGTCCTCCTCGCGGGCGATGTCACGGACGACCTGTTCAGGGGAAGAATGCACTTCGCCGTCGTACTCCACGGCAACGCGCTGCTGGGGGTAGCCCAAGTCAGGCTGCCGTACGACGCCGCCGCTCAGCTCAGTGCGCGCGTTCAGTTGCGGTTCTGGAAGCCCGGCGAATTCCAGCGCCAGTCTCAAGCGTGTCTCAGGCGCAGAGTCCGCGCCCACCCGAGCCTGCTCCAGTGCCAGGCGCGCTTTCCTGATGCCGGGCGTACCTTTGTGCCGGGCCAGCATCCCAGCCAGCTCCTCCATTGTGCAATGCGGCTCTGCTCGCGTTTCAAAAACAGCCCTCGGCACGCGCACGAGGTGATCAGCAACGACTGTCAACTCGTCGACGCTCATCTTGCGGGCATTGTCCAGCCAGGTCCGCGGCCTGCTTGTTACCAGCACCCCCTCCACAGACACGATCTCGTCGTCGAAGAACTGTCCCACATGGCCCACCACACCCTTGCGTCGGGGAATGGCCATGGAGTCCGGACGGGAAATGTGGATGCGCGGGTCCGTTTGGCCGGGCAGAAAACCCGGGAAATTCCAGAAGTTGAAAGCTGTGGCGTGAGAAGCAGCTGAGAACGCCGTAATCGTCGTAAACGGCCTCAGAGCTTGAATCCGGTGTGTGCCGGCTGGACCGACAGAGATGCCGCAATACGGGACCCTGATGCCTCGGCTGGGTGCGTCCAGCGCTGCGTGACGAAGGCGCCGAAGGGTTACGCCGGCGTCGACCGCTTCCTGAAACGTAAATGGCAGCTCCGCGATCGTGGCGGGAAGCGGGCGAGGGGTCTTCACGCGACCATGATCGCAAACCTTTCTGTGGCGGGCCGCGGTTATCCACAGCTGGCAGCGCCGGGGACCAAGTGACTCGCAGTTGTTGTCGTTTTGAGGGCTGAGAACGACAACAAGTGCGAGCTAGTTGGGTGGGAAGGAAGGGTCTGCGGCGAGGGCCGCCAGGGTGGAGACGAGGAGCCGCCGCTCCACCACCTTGATGCGTTCGTGCAGGGTTTCCTCGGTGTCGGAGTCCTCGATGGCCACGGCCTCCTGGGCGATGATGGGGCCGGTGTCCACGCCGGCGTCGGCCCAGTGCACGGTGCAGCCGGTGACCTTCACGCCGTACGCCATGGCATCGCGCACGCCGTGGGCGCCGGGGAATGCCGGGAGCAGGGCGGGGTGCGTGTTGAGGTACCTGCCGTTGAACGCGTCGATGAAGTCCGGGCTGACAATCCGCATGAACCCGGAGGACACCACCACGTCCGGGGCATAGGCGGCCACGGCTTTGGTCAGCGCGGCGTTCCAGTCGGCGCGGTCCGGGTAGGCCTTGAAGTCCACCACGAAGGTGGGGATGCCGGCGGCAGCAGAGCGTTCGACGCCGTAGGTTCCTTCACGGTCTGCGCCCACCGCTGCGATGTCCACGTCGAGCTCCCCCGCCTTGACGGCGTCAATGACGGCCTGGAGATTGGACCCGGTTCCGGAAACGAGGACGACGATACGCATTGGTCCAGCTTAGGTGCAGGCTCGCGTACGCTGGAAAACATGAACAGCGAACCGGGCCGGAGCGGGCAGCAGCAGGCCAGAGCCCCGCTCAGCGAGGCGGCGAAAGCCTCCCTCGCCAAGACCCACACCCTGTTCCGGATGTTCGTGGTCTCGGTCCTCGGGGCGTTCTTCGTATACCAACTGGACGTCGGCTACCTGTGGCTGACAACCATGCTTACCGCAGCGAGCCTGGTCCTGGGGATCGTCCTGCTGGTCCGGGCAATCCGGCTCAAGGAATCCAAGCTGGTTCTCCTAGGCACCATTTCGGGGTTGGTGGTTGCAGCGGTCATGGTGCTGCTGATTGTCACCACCATGGTCCTGTTTGACCAGGTGCGTGAGTACCAGGCGTGCCTGGGCCGGGCGCTGACGGACCGGGCAACCCATGCGTGCATGGCACAGTTCCAGGACGTCCTGCCCACCAAGGTCCGCTAGCCGCGGTTCAGGCCTAGTGGACCAGTTCCGCATCGTGGTCGGCTGCCCCGGTTTTCTCGCGTTCCAGCCACGGGCCGGCGGCGTAACCGATAACGACGCCGACGCCCACCTCGGCAGCAACCCACACTCCCGTCCACAGCGGGTCGGGTCCGATGGCGGTCAAGCGGCCGAGGCCGGCTGACCCCCTGGCGATCCAGGCAAGGCAGACCGTCAGCAGGCCGGCCGCCACGCCCACGAGCACCCCGAGCATCAGCGTGGAGACGGTGGCGGTGAACCACCGGGCGTGGACCTTGATGGCAAGCCATTCGTCGAAGTGGTTTTCACCCTCCCTGAGGAACCACCATCCCGCCATGACGCCTGCCAGCACCGGGACGATCAGTGCAACGAAGGCGTAATCCAGGGACCCCGACGGGATGGCGGCCAGGACCGGGATGGACGGAAGCGGCCCGACGGCGGTCCCCAACGCCCCGGCCTGGGACCCTGCCCCCATGGCAAAGCCGGCGCCGGACGTCCACGCAAGCGCGAACACCACAAGGTTGGGCAGGAAGCCCAGCTGCGCGATGGTGAGGGCGGCACCTCCCACCGGGCCGGCGTCGAGCGCTTCATACACGGACACCACCAGGTTCCAGTGGATGAACAGGTCAACTGCCAGCAGCACCGCGGCCAGGGTGAGGGCTGACAGCACTGCGACGAACCCTGCCTTCGCCGCGGATGCGAAGTACGATCCGGCCCAGCGGGAATGCTGGCTGGTGCGCGAGATCCAGTCCACCGCGTCGACGCCGATGAGCCGGCTCCAGGACCCCGCTTCCCTTCGCGCGCCAATCACCATTCCGAGCCCGAACGGGACCAGCGGAACCAACATGGCGTACCAAAGGTTGATGCCAACGTCGGTGCTGCGGCAGACGAACCCGGTGGCCGCGCCAAACGCTGCATATACTGCCCACGAGCCCAGCAACGCCTGCCACAGCTGGTCAGTGTAGGAAGCACGGGCCAGCCGGCGGCCGGCGCGCCAGGCCAGGAGGAAGGGAATCAGGGTCAGGCCCAGGGGAATCAGGCTCAGGATGCCGGACCCGCCGTGGGTGGCAGTCCCGGGTCCTGTGCCGGCAAGTTCCAGCGGCACCCCGTGGACCAGGAGCCAGGACTGTCCCGCCAGGCGCGCCAGGACCTCGAACTGCCCGTTCTGGAAACCCGCAGTGGCCCAGACTGCGACGATGGGGGCCACGACCACCAGCGCCGAAATGACGGCCGCCTGCGCCGCTTCAAGGGCACCCTGCAGCCATAACGGCATGGGAAGGCCACGGTCTCCGGTCTGATCAGCGCGCAGTTTCATCGTGTTCCATGGTGTCACGCCGGGTGCGCCGCGCCCGCGCACGACAGGCTCCCGTGCAGCCTCAATCAACAATCGAATGCCCCGGCAGCCGGCGCTTTTTGCCCGGCCCCGCCGTAAAATTGGTAGAAACCAACACCCGCCGCCCCGCCGAGGGCACACTGCGATTTTTGCTGGCTGCCGGACGTGAACAGAGCCAGCCATCCACCCGGATACCGTCAACCGGGAAAACAGGAGCCGCGAATGAGAGATGAACCGTAAGTTCTGAAGATATTCGTCCTACTGGCTGGTGCAGTCACCGCTCACAGCGCGGCTGCACCAGCGTTTTAAACAGTGCGGCGCCGGGAGCCTGCAAGCAGGGTTCCCGGCGCCGTTCACCGTGTCAGGGCGGCTGCTCCAATCAGCCGGCCGATGGACGGGGGCCAAGCCCCCATCCGCATCAGCGACGGGTGTTGCCGTCTGTTTCGATGTTTTCCTTACGGACTTCCTCATTGACCGTGACATCGTCGCGGACAACGTCCTTGTCCAACCGGACCCGCTCGACGGGGACGGCTTCCTTCTCCACTACCGGGCGCTCCTCATGCAGGACCACCTCGTGCTCTTCTTCGCTGATGGCCGGTCCGTCGAGGGCGGCGCCGCGGTTGGCGTCCGTGATGGGCTCACGCTCGATCCGGACTTCTTCACGCTCCACCGGGATGGTCTTGGTGACGTTCTCGGTGGTGACGTACTTGCGCAGCCGGGCGCGCCCGGTGGCCTCGCGCTCCTTGCCAACGTGCAGCTGTTCCTCGGACCGCGTCATGGCGTCGTCCGTGGTGGGGCCCGAGGTGTCGTGGCCTACGGTTCCGCGCGTGGTTTCGTCGCGGTCATAGGTGTCGCGGCCTGCACCGAGCCCTGCCGTGGGGGTGCCGGCGTTCAGGTCGGCGTCACCCTGAAGGTCCACGTCCCCGGCGGCGCCGGAGCGGGCCTCCGTGTAGGTACGGGCACCGCGGTCGTAGTACGTGTACAGCCGGTCTTCTTCCTCGGGAGTGAGGTGGCCGTCGGCATCCACGCGCGGAGCGTCCTTGACGTGCTCCTTGCTGAAAGGAACCACCAGGTCTTCGCCCTGGTTGTGCGCACCTTCGACTGGAATGAAGGACTCGGAGGTACCGAACAGGCCCGTCTTCACGGTGACCCAAGTGGGCTCGCCTGTGTCATCGTCTGCGTACAGCTGACCGATCGAACCAATTTTCGAGCCGTCGGAACCGACGACGTTGCCGCCCTTGGTGAGCAGGTTTTCAAGGTTTTCCCTGTTGAGCATGACGTCTCCTTGGATGGTCGTTGCACTGGGTCTGCCAGCAATGGATGTCCCGGACCGGGGCTTGCTCCCGTCATCCGGCTTCCGCCCCGACTGCTTGAGGCTCTGCGCTGACTGCCCCACTACCGTAAGCATGCTTAGCATCAAATGCAAAGCCTACTTAGTACTTTATTTGGGAAATCGGGGCAGTTGTTCACCAGGCCTTCTCTTCCGGGTAACGCCTCCGCCCCCGCCATTTCAGGGAAGGCACGCACGGTGGAGGGGTGAGGATCGCAATCGTTGCCGAATCTTTTTTGCCGCTGATGAACGGCGTCACCCACTCCATCCTGAGGGTCCTGGACCACCTCGAGGAAAGGGGCGACGACGTCCTGGTCATCGCCGCGTCAGCCCACGAGGGGTCCGTGCCGGGCCAGGTCAAGGGGGCGCAGGTCCACCGGCTTCCCGCGGTCCCGCTGGCCGGTTATCCGAACGTACGGCTGGCATTGGGAGGTGCGTACCGGGTCAAGCGAATCCTTGCCGAGTACGCGCCCGACGTGGTGCATCTGGCCTCGCCGTTCGTCCTGGGCTGGCGTGCCGCCCAGGCGGCACACCAGCTGGGTATCCCCACCGTGGCCATTTACCAGACCGAGGTTCCCAGCTACGCCGCCCGGTACGGCGTTCCCTTCCTGGAGAACTGGGCCTGGAACAGGGTGGAGAACATCCACTTGCTCGCCTCACGTACATTGGTGCCCTCCACGTTCGCGCTGAACCAGTTGCGCGGCCGGGGCATTCCGCGGGTGCGGATGTGGCGCCGCGGCGTGGACACTGCGCGGTTTTCGCCGGAAAAGCGCGACGACGGGTGGCGGGCTTCGATTGCCCCGGCCGGTGAACGGATCATTGGCTACGTGGGGAGGCTGGCCGTCGAAAAGCAGGTGGAAGACCTTGCCGCCCTCACCGGCATTCCCAACACCAAGCTGGTGGTGGTGGGCGACGGACCCCAGCGGGCAGTCCTTGAGGCGGCACTCCCCCGGGCGGCGTTCACCGGCTTCCTGGGCGGTGACGACCTGGCGCGGGCGGTGGCATCGTTCGACCTGTTCGTCCATCCCGGCGAGTTCGAAACCTTCTGCCAGACCATCCAGGAGGCGATGGCATCGGGTGTTCCGGTGGTGGCCACGGGCCGGGGTGGGCCATTGGACCTGGTGGAGAACTCGCGCACGGGGTGGCTTTACGAACCGGGCGATTTGTCCGCCATGCGGGCCCGGGTGCAGGACCTGATGGGCGACGACGCCAAACGCCGGGCATTCGCATCCGCAGCACACTCCTCGGTCCAGGACAGAACCTGGCCCGCGCTCTGCACCGAACTGGTGCAGCACTACACGGACGTCATAGCGGCGGCGCCGGTACCCCCATGGAAGGCCTCCACGGCAGGAGCATCATCGTGAAAATGTCCGTGATCGGCTGCGGCTACCTGGGCGCTGTCCACGCGGCGACCTTGGCCTCCATGGGCCACACCGTGGTGGGCATCGATGTCGACCCCACCAAGGTGGCCCAGCTGGCACAGGGAGCCGCACCGTTCCACGAACCTGGCCTCAATGAACTCCTCGAGGACGGCCGCACCACCGGACGGCTCCGCTTTTCCACGGATCCCGCCGAGGCCGGGAGCGCGCAGGTGCACTTCCTGTGCGTAGGGACGCCCCAGGACAAGACGTCCGACGCCGCCGACCTCACCTTCCTGGTCTCCGCCGCGGCTGCCTTGTTGCCGCACCTGGCCGAGGGGGCCGTCGTCGTCGGTAAATCCACGGTGCCTGTTGGCACCGTGGAGATGCTTCGCGGCGTACTGGCCGCACGGCCGGACGTGCTGCTCGGCTGGAACCCCGAGTTCCTGCGGCAGGGCACCGCCGTCAAGGACTCGCTGGTGCCGGACCGGCTGGTCTACGGCGTGGAGGGCGGCCGGACCGCCGCCTTCCACCCCGCCACCGGGGCGCCCCTGGACGTGACCGCAGCCCTGGACGCTGTTTACGAACCGCTGCTGGCCGCAGGCACTCCCCGCCTGGTCTGCAACTTCGCCACCGCAGAACTCATCAAGTCCGCCGCGAACGCATACCTGGCCACCAAGGTCAGCTTCATCAATGCAGTCGCTGAACTGTGCGAGGCCTCGGGCGCCGACGTCACCGAGCTCAGCGAGGCGATGGGGCTGGACCCGAGGATCGGCAGCCGCTACCTGCACGCGGGGCTTGGTTTCGGCGGCGGCTGCCTGCCCAAGGACATCCGCAGCTTCCGCACCCAGGCCGCCACCCTGGCGGTGCCCGCGGTGGAGGACTGGATGCGCGTGGTCGATGCGGTGAACGTGGGCCAGCGGGAGCGCACCGTGGGCCTCGCGGCGGAGCTGTGCGGTGGCACGCTCGCCGGGCGGTCCATTACCGTGCTCGGGGCCTCCTTCAAACCGGACACCGACGATATCCGCGACTCTCCGGCCCTGGATGTTGCGGACCGGCTGGCCGCCGCCGGAGCCCATGTCACCGTCACGGACCCCAAAGCCGTGAACCTTGCATGGCGCCGCTACCCAGGGCTCCGCTTCGAGGCATCCACGGAGAAGGCGCTCCGGGACGCTGAACTGGTGCTGCTCCTCACCGAATGGGACGAGTACCGGCAGCTGTGTCCTGCCGCCGCCGGGCAGCAGGTACGACGGCGGGTGGTCCTGGACGGGCGCAATGCGCTGGACGCAGGGGCCTGGCGGGAACAGGGCTGGGTGGTGCGCGGCCTGGGAACTTCGCCCGGCGTTTTGACGGCCGCAGCCCGGGCGAGCTGAAGACTACCCCAGGAGCCCCAGCTCCGCGAAGGCCAGCGCCACGCCGTCGCCGGCCGGCGCGGCAGTGGTCCTGTCCGCCACGGCAAGAACGGCGGGATGGCCCCCCTCCACGGCAATGCCCACGCCGGCGTACTCAAGCATCTCGATGTCGTTGGCACTGTCACCGATGGCCACGATGTCTGCCCGGTCCAGGCCGAGCCGGGCCTCCACCACCTGGATCCCCACGGCTTTGTGGGTGCCCGCCATATAGATCTCCCCCGCACGATCACCCAGGGCCGACAGGGAACTGGGGATCAGCCCCACCCCGGGACCGAAGGTCTCCATCAGGCGGGTCAGCGGCACGGGCGAATCGAAACAGGAGATCTTGGCGTAGGACGTTGCGCGGAGATCGTCGCTGTACTGCATGGGTCCCAGGATGTCCTCCAGCGGATCCACGTCGGTGCTGAGTACGCCGTCGTGCTGGGGGCGGCCGGCAAAGATGGGGCCCAGGACCTCCCGCAGCCGCAGGTCGACGCCCGTGCGGCCATACAGGGCCTCGGGCGCTTCCAGGATGTAGGAGGCGCCGTGGGCGTCCAGCGTTTCGACGATGCTTGCCGCCAGCTCCGGCTCGAAGCGCGCGTCCCTGAGGACGTCACCGCCTACCTCCACCCTGGCGCCGGCGCCTGTAATGGTGCCGTCGAATCCCGCCGCCAGGATGTGCGCGGGGACCATGGACAGGGGCCGCCCCGTACAGACGAACACGAGGTGGCCGAGCTTCCGGGCGGTCCGGACGGCGTCGACGTGCGCCTGCGGTGCAAGCCCGTGGTCAGCGTAGGTGCCGTCGATGTCGAGGAATATGGCCCGCGGCCGCTGGGTCTGGCTGGACATGCCGGAGCTCCTTCGTCAAATGCTGGGACACCTAATCCTATCGGCGTCCACTTTTCCGTCGGAGAGAATTCCGCCGCATTCCGGCAAAACTGACAGTCATCCTGTGATAATGAAGGCCTTGCACAGTAGTAAGCCTGCTGATTGAATGATGGAACCGGAAATGGGGACCCGGCACAACTTACTGACAAGGAGTGGCAACATGGGCATTATCGGATTTCTCATTTTGGGCCTGATTGCTGGAGCCATTGCAAAGGCCATCCTGCCGGGCCGCCAAGGCGGAGGCTGGGTGGTCACCATGGTCCTCGGCGTTGTTGGGGCCATCCTGGGCGGCTGGATCGGATCACTGATCTTCGGCGGCGGACTGGCAGAGTTCTTCGACCTCAGGACCTGGCTGCTGGCCATCCTCGGAGCCATCATCGTGCTGCTGATCTACGGCGCCGTCACCAACCGCAGTGGCCGCCGGGTGTAGCCGTTTCATATCGCCATTAGTAAGAGCGCCGGACTCCAAAAGGAGGACGGCGCTTTTTACGTCCGGCGCCGGGTCTGTGTGGATCCAGGCGAAGATACCTGCACCCCACCCAATTTCCCTCCGCGGCCTTTATGATTGCGAAGGGGTGGTGTGATGACCGGTTTTATCGGCCGTGACAACAATGTGGCATTACAAATTTTTGGCGTCTTCATGGACGCAAGCCCGGACGCACTTTTGGCGCTGGCTGCGGACGGCACCGTGTTGGCGGGAAATGCGGCAGCGGCACGCCTGTTCGCGCTTCCGCAGGACGCCTTCACGGGCCTGGATCACCGGCTGCTGATCGGCGAGGGCTTCCGCGACGACGTGGCCCACCTGCTGCACCGGCTCCTCACCCAGGCGGAAGAGCATCCACCGCCCCGGGAGATCATGGCCCTGCGCGGCGACGGCACCGAGTTTCCCATCGAACTGGCAGCGGCGCTCCTCCCCCGGGAGGACCCGGCCGGCGATCACCAACCCGGCCCCGGAAATGGGGGTCCGGTAGGCGCACGGGTGCTGCTCTCCGCCCGCGGGACCGCCCACCGCAAGACGGCCGACGCAAACCTTCGCGAGACCATGTCGCTGCTGACGGCAACTCTTGAATCAACGGCAGACGGCATCCTGGTTATCGGCAATGACGGCAGCGTGGCCGGCTTCAACGAACAGTTCCTCTCCATGTGGGGTATCCCCCCGGAGTTCATGGACGCCGACAGCCAGGAACCGGTGATGAAGCTGATCCTGGAACAGGTGGCGGACCCCGTTGCCTTCACCGCCCGGCTGGGCGAGCTCCAGCAGGACCCTGCCGCCGAAAGCCACGACGTCGTCGATTTCCGGGACGGCCGCACCTTCGAGCGGTATTCCCGCCCGCAACGGGTCGACGAGAAAGTCGCGGGCCGCGTGTGGAGCTTCCGTGACGTGACGCCGCGGCGCAAGGCCCAGGAACAGGCGCACCGGGCCATGATGGACCTTGCAGTGCAGGCTGAGAAGCTGCGCGCCATGGCCTTCCAGGACCCGCTGACCGGACTCGCCAACCGGGCCGTCTTCAACGACGCCCTGGCCGAATCGCTTCAGGAACCGCGGTTGAAGACCGTGGATGTGCTGCTCCTCGACCTGGACGACTTCAAGGAAGTCAACGACATCCTCGGCCACCAGGCGGGGGACGATATGTTGATCGAAGTGGCACGCCGGCTCCGCGGCTGCGTTCCCACGGCCGACGTCGTCGCCCGGCTGGGTGGTGACGAGTTCGTGGTGCTCCTGACCGCCTGCCCGGACGCCGATGCGATCGCGGCGTGCGTCGTGCGCTGCCTGCACGTACCCGTCACCATCGGCGGCACCGTCCTGCGTCCCAGCCTGAGCCTGGGGCTCGCCTCCCTGGGACAGGACAGCATGGGCCCGTCCGAGCTGCTGCGGCATGCCGACATTGCGATGTATGCGGCCAAGGCTGCGGGCAAGAACCGGTTCCTGCACTTCCATCCGGACATGATGCAGGCGCTGGTGCAGCGGACGCACATGGAGAGCGGGCTGCAGCTGGCCGTCCCCCGCGCCGAAATCACAGTGGACTTCCAGCCGATCGTCTCGCACCGCATGGGGCAGGTGGTCCAGCTCGAGGCGCTGGCCAGATGGAACCGCGGCGGCGAGCGGGTGCCGCCGTCCATCTTTATACCGCTAGCCGAGCGCACCGGGCTGATCAGCGAGATCGGAGCCGAAGTGATGGCGACCGGAATGGTACAGCTGGCACGGTGGCTCACCGAGGATCCGTCGCGGTCCCTGGCCGTGAATGTCTCCGGCGTACAGCTGCAGGAACCGGACTTCGCCGAAAGTGTCCTGGGGCTTGCGGAAGCCAGCGGGGTGGCCCCCTACCAGCTGGTCCTGGAAGTGACTGAGAGCGTCTTTTTTGACGCCGACTGCAGCCTGATCCAGCAGCTCAGCGCGTTGCGGGACGCGGGTGTCCGGGTGGCGCTGGATGATTTTGGCACCGGCTATTCCTCGCTGGGCCGGCTTCAGGACCTGCCCGTGGATACGGTCAAGATCGACAAGACCTTCGTGTCCATGGTGCGCACCGGCAACGAGCGCCTCCCCATCCTGAGCTCCATGATCAACATGGCGCACAGCCTGGGCCTGACAGTAACGGCGGAAGGGATCGAGACGGCCACACAGGCGGACTACCTGACCGCGCTGGAGTGCGACTCGCTTCAGGGCTACCTGTTTTCACTGCCTGAGCCCGGCGACAGGCTTGGCCAGGCGTTGCACCATGCGGAAGAGGCCCTCAACGCGTTGAAGGGACGGTAGCCGGAAGGCTTGGGGCCTAGGCTGCTTCCTGGCGGCCCCGGCGCTGCTGCTTGGCGGGCGCCGGCTGGGAGTTTTCGGGCTGCGGGTTTTCGGGCAGCGGGTTTTCGGGCAGCGCGGGCTGGGATGCTTCCCCGGCGCCGGCGGAAGAGTTGGCCGTGTCGGCGGCGAGGTTGGCCGTCCCGGCGTCCGTGAATGAGGCAGGGGCGGCAGCGCGGTTGCGGCGCCAGCGGCGGACCAGGTCGACGGCGGCCAGCAGCCCGGCGAGGGGGGTCAGCACAGCTGCGGCGTAGACGAACAGCATCCAGGTCAGGGTGGTCAGCGGCGGCTGGTTGTTGTTGAGCAGCGACAGTCCGCCCAGCATGGCGACGACCCAGAACAGCAGGACGGCCGTCAGTACGGCACCGGCAGGAAAATACTGGTTGCTCACGACTTTTTTCAGGGTTTCCATGCACTTCCTCCTGCCTGGCCGGGGGGACGGCGAAAGCCGTTCAATGACAAGTATGGGCCCCGGCACCTTCGAAACTGCGCAAGACGACACGGCGAGTGATGAAGCTAACGCAGCTGCCCGCCGCCGTCCGGATACCGGGCCGAAACCATCGGCCCCAAACCCTTCCCCGGAAGGGAGCCGGCCGCATACCGTAATGCCTGTCCGCACATTATTTGGAGGCTCCCATGCGCAAAGTCACTGCCGGCCTGTTCCACTCCGTGGACGGGGTGGTGTCCGAACCTTTCAAGTTCCAGTTCGACAGCTTCGACGAGGAACTCGGTGAGGGGCTGACCAGGATGATCAACGCCGTGGACACGGTCATCCTGGGCCGCGTCAGTTACGAGGAGTGGGCCGGTTACTGGCCTACGGCCCCGCAGGACCAGGACTTCGCGGCATTCATCAACCCCGTGGAGAAGTTCGTCGCATCGCGCACGCTGACGGGACCCCTGGAATGGGAAAACTCGCAGCTGATAGACGCGCCGCTCGGCGAATTCGTGGCCGCCTTGAAGGAGCGCGACGGCGGCGAAATCGCCGTGTGCGGAAGCATCTCCGTGGTGCGGCAGCTGCTGTTCGCCGGGCTGCTGGACTCGCTGCAGTTGATGACCCATCCGGTGATCGCCGGCAGCGGGCGCCGGCTGTTCGAGGACGGCGACCCGCTGACCCGCCTTGTGCTGCAGGACCAGTCGACCACCAGCAAGGGCAACGTACTGAGCACATACGGCGTGCGCGCGGAGTAGCCTATGCGGCCAGCGGCGCCCCGAACAGCTCTTCGGCAAGCCGGGCCAGGTGCTCGGGGATGTCCGCTTCCGCCCCGTGTTCGCCGCGGCCAAGGAAGACGGCGGTCCCGCGGATCCCGCCAAGGTCCAGGCCGCATTCATGCATCAGCTGCCCGGCCCTGACGTTGACCGGCAGGAGCGTGGTGACACTCTCCGCATTGAGGTAAACGTGCCAGTCGCCGCGGATCACCGACTCCAGCGGGCCGCCCACCAAGGCTTCCAGGGCCTGCAGGTCCGCGCCCACCTGCTCGATGCGGATGGGCTCGGAATTGCCGGCCGGTACGACGAGTGCTGTGTAAGTTCTGTTGTCCATCGTTCGTTTCTCCATACGGTTTAACACCTGTGGACACAGCTGTGTTCCCGGACGCTGCGGCTTTGGGGAAGGAACGACGGCGGGAACGCGGCCCAGGTGCCGCCGTCGTGCCTTAACCGGCCGGGAAAGCGAGCGGGTAAACTTGACCAGTCATGCACTGTTCCTACTTTGATGCCGGCACCTGCCGCTCCTGCACCCAGATGGGCAGGCCGTACGGCGAACAGCTGGCCGGCAAGCAGCTGCACTGCCAGACCCTCCTTGCCGGACACACGGACCTGGAGTGGCTGGAGCCCGTGGCCAGCCAGGAGTCCGGCTTCCGCAACAAGGCCAAAATGGTGATCGGCGGAACGGCGCAGAACCCCACCATCGGAATCCTCGACGCTGACGGCCACGGCGTGGACCTGCGCAAGTGTGGCGTCTGCTCCCCCGGCCTGCGGGCCGTCTTCCCGGTGCTGGCCACCTACATCCGCCGCCTCCGCCTGACGCCCTACGACGTCCCGAATCGGACCGGGGAACTCAAGCACGTCATCATCACCGAATCCCCGGACGGCGAGATCATGCTCCGCCTGGTCCTCCGCTCAGAGCAGGTGGTCCCCCGGATCCGGAAGCACCTTCCGGATCTCCTGGCTGACCTGCCGCAGGTCAAAGTGGTGTCCGTCAACCTGCTGCCGGAACACAAGGCAGTGCTGGAAGGCGACCGCGAAATCCTGCTGACGGAGCAGTCCACGCTGGAGATGCGGGTCAATGACGTCAACCTGCACCTCCGCCCGCAGAGCTTCTTCCAGACCAACACCGACATGGCCGCGGCCCTGTACCGGCAGGGGCGTGAGTGGGTCAACGAACTGGCGCCGGCTTCGGTGTGGGACCTGTACTGCGGCGTGGGCGGTTTCGCCCTGCACAGCTCCGCCCCGTCCCGCACGGTCACCGGCATAGAGACCAGCAGCGAGGCCATCGTCTCGGCGCGGCTCAGCAGTGACGAGGCCGGCCTGGCGGGCATGGAGTTCCACGCCGGCGACGCCACCGCGTTCGCCCTCGCGGCGGAGCAGTCGCCGGAGCTGGTGATCGTGAACCCACCGCGGCGCGGCATCGGCAAGGAGCTGTGCGGCTGGCTGGAGTCATCCGATGTCCAGCATGTGGTGTACTCCAGCTGCAACGCCCAGTCGCTGGCCCGCGACCTGGCCGCCCTCCCGTCCTTCACTGCCCGGCGGGCACGGGTCCTGGACATGTTCCCGCAGACCACGCACTACGAGGTGATGGTGCTCCTGGAACGGACGGCCTGAGGTCCGGACTCACACCACCCTGACGCGTTCGACGGCGGCGGCGCCGGCTTCCCGCCCTTCCGCCCGAAGCCCGGCCGCCACTCCTGCAGCGTCGGCATCGGACCGGTTCTGGCTCAGTTTTTCCTTCGCCTCGACCCGGGTGATCACCAGCTCCACGCCAACAATCGCCCGCAACTGGCCGGCAACGAACTGCTCCGGAGCGTCGTCCACGGCCCACGGATCCTGCCGGCCGCCCTCGTGCAGGCCGCTCAGGTGGCGGACATGGCGTGCCAGCCAGCCGGCGTCGTCATGGATGACCAACTCACCGTAGACGTGCGCCGTGGTGTAGTTCCAGGTGGGGACCACGCGGCCGTGATCCGCTTTGGCGGCGTACCACGAGGGCGAAATGTAGTCGCCGGGGCCCTGGATGATGGCGAGGGCCTCGCCTGTCGGCGGGGTGGACCAGTGTGGGTTGTTCCGTGCCATGTGAGCCTGCAGCGCGCCGTGCTCCCCCACGTCCGGGGTGAAGGCGAAGGGCAGCAGCGTTGCCAGCAGGCCGCCGTCGGTCATGGTCACCAGGTTGGCGGCGCCTGGGTAAGCGAGGAGGTTCTTTATGGCTTCGGGGCCGGCGGCGAAGTGTGCCGGAACGTACATGGGAGTCCTTTCGGTGGTTCAGGCGGCTGGCGTGAGCCGGACGCGGACGGCCGCGGCGGCGAAGAGGATGACGGCAAGGGCGCCGATGGCGGTGGTCCAGGTGAGTGTTTCGCCCAGCAGAAGCGCTGCCCAGACGAGGCTCAGCACCGGCTGCAGCAGTTGGATCTGGCTCACCTGCGCCATGGGACCCAGGGCCAGGCCGCGGTACCAGGCAAAGAAGCCCAGGAACATGCTGACCACGGCGAGGTAGCCGAAGGCAGCCCACTGGACGGGAGTGGCCGACGGCGGCTGGTTCAGGACGGAGAGCACTGCCAGGACCAGCATGGCCGGCGCGGCAAGGACCAGCGCCCACGCGATGGTCTGCCAGGAGCCAAGTTCGCGGGCCAGCATGCCGCCTTCCGCGTATCCGACGGCGGCGCAGGCCACGGCGCCGAGCAGCAGGAGGTCCGCCCACTGCAGGTGCCCCACTCCGCCGGACTGCAGGAACGCGAAGCAAACGGCTGCCAGCGAGCCAAGCACCATCACCACCCAAAAAGAGAATCGGGGCCGTTCGCCGGTGCGCAGGACCACCACCGTGGCAGTGGCTGCCGGCAGGAGGGCAATGACTACCGCGCCGTGCCCTGCCGGGACGGCGGTCAGCGCGTAGGAGGTGAGCAGCGGAAAGCCGGCGACGACGCCACCTGCCACGAGCGAAAGGCGCAGCCAGGTGCCTGGATGCGGCAGCCGCTGGCGGGTGATGGCGAGCGCTGCGGCGGCAAGGACAGCGGCCACCACGGCCCGGCCGGAACCGATGAACAGCGGTGGAATCCCGGCGACGGCCACTCGGGTGAAGGGAACGGTGAAGGAGAAGGCAGCGACGCCGAGCAGCCCCCACCAGATTCCAGTCACCTTTCGCGGCAGTATCACTGGGCGATTCAGGACAGTAGCGCTACTATGTTCTTTCATGAACAACGATAGCAGTTCACGGATCGTTGCGGCATTGCGCCATTGGGTCGCCGGAGCTGCGCCCGGAGCCAAACTGCCGTCGACCCGCTCGCTGGTGGCCGAGTACTCGGCGAGCCCGGTGACGGTCCAGAAGGCCCTGCAGGCGCTGGCCTCGCAGGGCCTGATCGAAAGCCGGCCCGGCGTCGGAACATTTGTCCGGGCCGTCCGCACCGCACGCCCGTTGGACTATGGCTGGCAAACGGCAGCCCTGCGGTCGCCGTCGTCTCCGCTGCCGTCGTTGTCGGGCACCATGCGAAATGTCCCCAGCGACGCCATCTGGTTCCACTCCGGCTACCCGGACCGCGAGCTGCTGCCAGAGCGGCTGGTCCGTGCCGCCCTGGCCCGCGCCGCCCGCGGGGACGCGGCCCTGTCGCGGCCGCCGGCGGCCGGCATGCCCGAACTGCAGCAATGGTTCGCCCAGGAACTGGGATCGGCGACCCCCGCGGGAATTACGCCGCCGACACCGAATGACGTGATCGTCCTGCCGGGCAGCCAAAGCGGGCTCAGCTCCATCTTCCGTGCCCTGGTGGGCGCGGGGCAGCCGCTGCTTATGGAGTCGCCGTCGTACTGGGGGGCTATCCTGGCCGCCGCCCAGACCGGGGTGCGGGTGGTGCCTGTGCCCACGGGGCCGGACGGCCCGGACCCCGCCGACGTGGACCGGGCCTTCGCCGAGACCGGAGCCCGGGCGTTCTACGTCCAGCCGAACTATTCGAATCCCACCGGGGTGCAGTGGACGGCAGGCCGGGGCGCCGAGATCCTCGACGTTGCCCGCCGGCACGGCGCCTTCCTGGTAGAGGACGACTGGGCCCACGATTTCGGCATCACCTCGACCCCCGTCCCGTTGGCCACACGGGATGATTCCGGGCACGTGGTCTACATCAGGTCGTTGACCAAGAGCGTTTCCACGGCCATCCGCGTTGCCGCCGTTATTGTCCGCGGACCGGCGCGGGAACGCATCCTGGGCCACCGCGCCGCTGAGTCGATGTATGTCAGCGGACTCCTGCAGGCTGCAGCACTGGACGTGGTGACGCAGCCCGGGTGGCAGACCCACCTGCGCAGCCTCCGCCAGCAACTGCAGTCCCGCCGCGACCTGCTGGCCACCAGCATCCGCGAGCACGTCCCGCTGGCACACCTCGACAGCCTGCCCAAGGGCGGGCTCAACCTGTGGGTGCGCCTCCCGGACACCACGGACCTTCCACGGCTGGTGCGTGACTGCGGGGACGCCGGGGTGGTCATCGCCGCCGGCACCGAGTGGTTTCCGGCCGAGCCCGCCGGCGCGTTCATCCGCCTCAACTACTCAGGACCGAACCCCGGCGCCTACCCGGAAGGGGCCCGCATTATCGGTGAGGCGCTGGCGCGCAACAGCGGATAGGAAGCCCAGGGCCCCAACCGGTCTGCCTTGCACCGGCAGTCGTCCAGGAGCCGGCAGCGCTTTTGCCGTTAATGACTCAAGATTGGCGCTTAATCCGTTCTCGGCCTGTGGACGAAGCTACGCTGGCCGTGCCATCCGCATCCAGCACGCGCCATTGGGGGATCCATGCCTGCCACTCGTAACTTTCCCGTGCCTCTTCGCGCACACCGCAGGGAAGACATTCCCACTGCGGCAGGCCCCCGGCAGGCGATATTGCGCGCGGGGGCCGCGGCCGCCGTCGTCCTCCTGCTAACCGGCTGCTCCACCCAGGCTTCGCTGTCCGTTGCTGCCGGCCCCGCCAGTGAAGCCGCCACGGCCACTCCTACCGCGAAGCCCATCGCGGACACGCCGTGCACGACCATTGACGCCCGGCAGGTCTCTGCCGGAAGCAGCTATGTGTGCACCAAGGACGAGTCAGGCAGGCTGGTGTGGCTTGAGGCCTCAGTGTCCAAGCGTGTCAACGACAAACTGGCTGCGGCCGCCGCCGCGAAAGCGGCCGCCGACAAGGCCGCAGCCGAGCAGGCGGCTGCGGCAAAAGCGGCGGCAGAGAAGGCTGCTGCCGAAAAGGCTGCAGCCGACAAGGATGCCGCGGACCAAGCGGCTGCAGAGGCTGCAGCGCGGCAAGCCGCCGAAACGAAGGCGGCCCAGGATGCGGCCGCTGCAAAAGCAGCAGCGGAAGCAGCCGCCAAGGCCGCGCCTCCCGCACCGGCGGCCCAGCCCGTGCCGGGGACGAATCCGGGCTGCGACCCGAACTACTCAGGCTGCGTCCCGATCGCTTCCGATGTGGACTGCGCCGGCGGCAGCGGCAACGGGCCCGCCTATGTCCGCGGACCCGTCCAGGTCATCGGCCGCGACATCTACGGGTTGGACGCGGACCACGACGGCGTGGGCTGCGAACGGTAGGACTAGACGAACTCCGCCACCAGCTCCTCGCTCTTCTCCCACAGCCCGCGCGCCAGCCCGGCGTCGTAGGCCTGGGCATTGGCCTTGGCCAGGGTGCGCTTGGCGTAGTAGGCCCCGGAGATCCAGTCCGTGCCCGCGGTGCCGTTGATGAGCCAGAGCATGGTGTCGGCACCCTGGTCCGGGCTGAGCATGAAGCGGTTCAGCAGGGTTGTGTAGGCGTGCCGCCACGGACTCCCGGACTCCGCGGCGAAGTTGGTGCGGACCACGCCGGGGTGGAAGGCCGCCGTCGTAATCCCCTGGTCATGGAAGCGGCGGTGCAGCTCGGAGGTGAACAGGATGTTGGCGAGTTTTCCCGTGCCGTAGGCGCGGTTGGTGCTGTACCCGTACTCGGCGTTGAGGTCGAAGAGGTCCAGCTTTCCGAAGTTGTTGGCGGCGCTGGAGGTGTTGATCACCTTGGCGCTGCTGGCGGTCAGTGTGTCCAGCAGCAAGGTGGTGAGCAGGAACGGCGCCAGGTGGTTGACCTGGAACGTTGATTCGTTGCCGTCAACGGTGAGCGTCCGCTTGCCCATGATCCCGCCGGCGTTGTTGGCCAGGACATCGATGCGCGGGTAGTTTGCCTTCAGTTTCTCCGCGAGGTCCCGGACCTGGGAAAGGTCGGCGAAGTCGGCCAGGTAGTGGTCCGCGCCGATGTCCCCGGCCAGGGCGCGGGTCTTCTCAGCGGAACGGCCGACGACGACCACCTGTTCCCCAGCCTTGGCCAGCGTCCGTGCTGCTGCCGCTCCGATGCCGTCGCTGGCGCCGGTGATCACGATGGTTCGAGGAGTCAAGGGGTGTCCTTTGGTCGGAGTCGCTCCGCGCACGCTAGCACGCAAAAGGCATAACGAGGACGTGGCGCCCCCTGTTCCCGGCCAAACGACAGGCTGCCCGGGCGCAGTTCCCGGCCGCCCCTCGTGCATGCGCGCCGTTTCAGTGACAACGAAAAGTCCTACTTATTCACTTTTGCCGTGTCATACGTCATACTTATTGCAGCCCGCCACCAGCACCGTTGGCGGTTGCACTCCAACCGAGGAAGCCTCATGCAATCCCTTCTCCTTCCCGCCGCAGCAGAGCCGTGGAACGGACACGACACGCAACTGGTCGTCGTCGCCGCCATCGGCATCGCGCTGATCGTTCTCCTGATCGTCAAACTCAAGCTCCACCCGTTCCTGTCGCTGGTCCTCGGATCCGCGTTCGTAGGCCTCGCCTCCGGGGTAGAACTTGGGAAGGTCATCAGCAACTTCGAAGACGGCGTGGGGGGCACGCTGAAAGAAGTTGGCCTGCTGATCGCGCTCGGTGCCATGCTGGGCAAACTGTTGGCAGACTCCGGCGGCGCCAACCGCGTCGTGGACACCCTGCTCGGCAAAGTCTCCCCGAAGGTCCTCCCCTGGGCCATGGCCCTGGTCGCCGTCATCATCGGTTTGCCGATGTTCTTCGAAATCGGCCTCGTGCTGCTGCTGCCCGTCATCGTCCTGGTGGCCCAGCGGTCGGGCCGGAAACTGATGCGCGTAGCCATCCCGGCCCTTGCCGGCCTCTCCGTCCTGCACGGCCTGGTCCCGCCGCACCCCGGCCCCCTCGTGGCCATCTCCAGCCTGAACGCCCCGTTGGGCATCACCCTGGCCCTCGGGCTCCTGATCGCCATTCCCACGGTCATCATCTGCGGCCCGCTGTTCGCCGTCTACGCTGCGCGCTGGGTTCCCGTGGATGCCCCGAAGGTAGCTGGCGGCATCGATACCGAACACACCCAGGCCGACCCCGACGTCAAGCGCCAGCCGACATTCCTCGTGACCCTGCTGACCATCGTCTTCCCTGTGGTGCTGATGCTCCTCAAGGCCGTGGTGGACATCGTCGACCCCAACGCCAAGAACCCGAGCGCGGCCCGCGTCTTCTTTGACTTCATCGGTGAACCGCTGGTTGCCATGACCCTGGCCGTCCTGCTGGCCCTCGTGACGTTCGGTTATGCCGTCGGCTTCACCGGCACCAAAATCGGCGCCAAGATCGGCGCCTCCGTTGGGCCCATCGCGGCCGTGATCCTGATCGTGGGTGCAGGCGGCGGCTTCAAGCAGACCCTCATCGGAGCCGGAGTCGGGGATGCGGTCGCCAAGTGGGCCACCGGAGCCAACATCTCCGTCCTGGTCCTGGGCTTCCTCATCGCGGTCGCCATCAGGCTCGCCACCGGTTCAGCCACCGTGGCAACGGTGACGGCGGCAGGCATCGTTGCGCCGCTTGCGGCCAGCCTCTCCCCCGGGCACGCTGGCCTGCTGGTACTCGCCGTGGGCGCCGGTTCATTGTTCCTCTCCCACGTGAACGATGCCGGCTTCTGGCTGGTCAAGGAGCTCTTCGGCCTGACTGTGGGCCAGACATTCAAAACCTGGTCAGTTATGGAGACCCTCATCTCCGTGGTCGGTTTCGCGCTGGTCATGGTCCTCTCGGTGGTGATCCCCTGATGGAGGCCGCACCGACCCCTGATTCCGTCCAGCAGCCGGTGCTCGTCATCATGGGCGTGTCCGGCTCAGGCAAGTCCACCGTGGCGGGCATCCTTGCAGGCCAGCTCGGCTGGGACCTGGAGGAAGGCGATGACCTGCATCCGGCCGAAAACGTGGCAAAAATGGCTGCCGGAATTCCCCTGACCGACGATGACCGCTGGCCGTGGCTGGACACCATTGCGTCGTGGATCATCGAGCACACGATGGCTGGCATACCCGGCATCATCACCTGCTCCGCGTTGAAGAAGATCTACCGGGACCGGCTCCGCGAAAAGAACGTCGTTTTCGTGCATCTGTCGGGTTCCAAGGAACAGATAGGGCGCCGGCTGACAGCGCGCATGGACCACTACATGCCGGCGTCCCTGCTGGATTCGCAGATCGCCACCCTGGAACCGCCGGGACCGGATGAGAACACCATCGTGGTGGATGTTGGACGAACTCCCGCCGAGGAAGCCGCCGAGGTGGTGAGCCGGCTTGGCCTCTCTCCGGCTTCCGGTTCAACCGCGCTGGGCCACCCCCACCCGGGCCGGTCGTCCGCGCCAGGCCAGCCGGGGGACCCTGCCGATTCCTAGGCCTGTCCGCCCCAGGTGGCGGTCGCCGGCGTGCCCGGCTGGTGCGAACGGCTCCAGCCGGGCATATTGGATTCGTCAGTCGACGACCTTCACCTTGCCCACCATGCCCATGTAGTCATGGAGTGCGCAGATGTACCCGAAGGTTCCGGTTGCCTTAAACGTCACTTCAAATGTCCCCTGCGGAGGGATAATTCCGGAGTTGAGGTTGCCCCCGGTGAAATTCGACGGCGTGCCGGACGGGGCGAAAACGTTCGCCGGTTCGTCGCCAAACGTGACGGTATGCGGAGCTCCCATACCGGTATTGGCGAACACGACGGTTTCGCCAACATGCACGGTCACGGTGGGCCGCACGAAGCGCATGACCATGGCCACGCCGTCGTCACCGCCTGCGATCACCATGTGCCTGGTGGCCTGGTCCGCAAGGTCGCGGGTGAGCTCGCGTCCGTCCCGGAGGATCGACCGCGCCTCGGCCCGCGATGACTTGTCATAGTCGGCCTGGCTGTACGGATAGTCGGTCCCCTGCTCGCGGACGTGCACCGTCCCCTTCATCACCATGCCGTGGACCAGGCAGTAGTAGGTGAAGTCACCTTCGCGCGGGAACGCCAGGCTGTAACTCCTGGCGTCCGGGAAGCCGGGCACGTCCACGTTGGCCAGGAGGCCCGAGTTGTAGTACGAATGCCCGTCGTAGCTGTCCCCTCCGCGCTTCAACAACTCATCGTCGCTGAACGGGTTGAATTCCTCCAGCGGCTGGCCCGACGCCAGGAACGTCACTGTATGGATCTCCGCTGAGTTCGCCTCCCACGTGATGGTGTCGTGCTCGTTGATGAAAATCTCGGAGGGGAGGAACTGCATGCCCTGGATTGCCTGGTCTCGGGACTCAGAGCCCACCTGGACCTGCCACGTCCGGTGGTGCGATTGGCCGGCGGAGGCGGGACCGGCTGCGGCCATCGAGGCCAGGAGCGAAACAGCGAATGCAACAATAAATGCCAGTAGCTTGAATCTGGAATTGCTTCCCCGATTACTCTTCATAGCAATGCTTCCTTGAACGGCAACCGGCCACAGGCCGGTGTACAGGTGGCCGATTCAAGTCATTGCTCATGGGGCCGAACCGGCCGCTGATTATCGGAGTGAAAGTGCCGGCTGCCGATGCCGGGAAGCGCAGGCAGCCGGGCCGGCCGAGCATCGTGCCGGACATGCACCACCCCAACTGGTGCCGCGCTGGTTGGAGTTTTCCAAACGCCGCCGTGGGCGTGGGGTTGGCACGCTGCGTACGTACGCTCTAACAGATTGCTCCTTCAACTGAACTTTGTCGAGGAGGCAATATTCGGGCTGGGAAGCAGGCCACGAAAGACCTGGTTAACAAAAAGCAGGGCTTGCCGATCAACGGCAAGCCCTGCTTGGAAACCTAACGGTCCCGGGTCCTAGGAAATTAGAGAGCCTGGATGTTGGTGGCCTGGGGACCCTTGGGGCCCTGCTCGGTGTCGAAGGAAACCTTCTGGTTCTCTTCGAGGGAGCGGAAGCCGGAGGAGTTGATCGCGGAGTAGTGCGCGAAAACGTCCTGCGAGGAGTCGTCCGGGGAGATGAAGCCGAAGCCCTTTTCAGCGTTAAACCATTTGACGGTACCAGTAGCCATTATTTTTGTCCTTCGTGAAGGTGGAGGGAACGTCCCGACTTTCGGGCCCTCCGGCGTGGGGTGTTCAAAAACCGCTACTTCAGAAGAACACGGACTTTCGACCGCGCGTACTGCCTGAACTACCAACTGCATAAACACAACAACAGGATCTACATTACAGGAGATTTGGCGCGTGCCTAATTGCGTGCCTGTTCAACCCCGTCCTACCCCTTCACGGCGTCCTGCAGAGCAGTGCTGTAGCGGGTGAAACCCGGGCGGAGCCGGACGGAGCTTGCACCAACCACGGCGACGTCCTCCCACAGCACCAGGAAGGATCCGCGGTGCCGCCAGCGGAGGACCCGCGCCACCAGCCATGGATGAGCCAGGCCGTTCCGTTCGTAGCCCATGAAGGAGGCTGTACTGTGCGGGCCGATGACCAGCCCCAGCAGGCGCGGCTCCGCCATCAGCTGGTGCGGGGTGCCGTCAAGCACGAACCGGACGTCGGCCACGCGGCCCAGCCTGCCGCCGTCGGCATCATGGACGGGCGTGCCCAGCAGGTCACCGAGGATCATGGCGGCCTCCCGGGATGCGCGCAATAATCTTGTCCCGGACCCACCGCTCCACCCAGCTCGCGTCCAGCGGCTCCCCGCTGACGCCCAACCGCACCACCACGCCCACCTCCGCCACGTCCTTCCACGGAATGCGGATCAGCCGGGACGACGGCGGCCTGCCGCCAAAGATGCGCGTCCCCAGCACCGACCCCGTCAGCAGTGCGGTAATCGCCGGCGCCGGGGTCCCCGGGGCGATCTCCACGTCCAAAGCAGGCCCGCTCACCTCGAGGTCGTCCACGGTGGTGACCGGGACGCCGTCGTGATCCAACACCTGCCGGTCCAGCAGGTGCAGCTGGGCGTCCAGGATGCGCCCCACCACGTGTGGGGCCGGAGGCAGCGGGGCGTGCGGTGAAGTCATGAGCCTGCTCCTGTGGCGATCATGAGGGGGATGGCAGCGATGGAGGCGACGAGGATGATCACCAGGTAAACCATGCCCAGCGCGTTGACTACCCGCCCGTTCACGTGCTCGCGCATGTATTGGGGATCGTTGGCCACGATGAGGATGGGCAGGTAGGTCAGGGGCAGGGCGATCGCGGAGAACACCACCGAGTACTCGGTGACCAGGACGGGGTCCACGCCGGTGGCCAGCACCGCGATTCCGACCAGCAGGCACACAATCATGGACAGGTGGAAGCGGGCGGCTTCCGCAGGGCGGCGGAACTTGCCCCAGGACCAGCCGAAAAACTGGGCCAGCGTGTACCCGCTGGAGAGGGTGGTTTCCAGGGCAGCACCGAAGGTTGCCGCCACGATCCCCACCAGGACGAACGCCAGGCCAAGCTTTCCGGCTCCCTCGGCGACGGGCAGTATCACCTGGGACAGGGAGGTCACCGAGATGCCGGCGGGCAAGAGGACGATGGTGGCGCAGGCCGCGATGGAAACGGACAGCAGGCCGCCCAGCGGGAAACCGACCAGGACATTGATCCGCGACTGGGCCAGGTCCTTGACGCTCCACCCCTCCTCCACCGCTCCGGAGGAGAAGAAGAACACCTCGTATGGAGTCATGGCCGCGCCAAACAGGGCAATCGCGTAGTAGCTGTACGTCCACACCGTCTCCTGCTGCGGCACCGCGGGCTGCAGGACCTGTCCCGCCAGGGAGCCCCAGTCCGGCTTGAGCAGGAACAGTGCCACCGCGAAGATGATCAGGGTCAGCCCCAGCAGGCCGGTGACGTTTTCCATGATGGAGAACCGGACCCGCCAGATCACCAGCCACACCGCCACTGCGGCCACGGGAATCCACAGCAGGTAGTACACACTGCTGGCCAACTGCAGGGCCAGGGCGACGCCGCCGATCTCCGCCGTCACGGTCATGAGGTTGATCAGGAACGACGCCGAGAGGTTGGCCAGCCCGACCCGCGGCCCCAGCCGTTCGCGGATGACCTCGAACGTGGCGCGGCCGGACACTGCTGCCACCCGGCCGGACATGTTGGCGAACAGGCAGATCCCCACGACGCCGACGGCCACGACCCACACCAGGGACAGGCCAAAGCGGGACCCGACGACGGCGTTGGTCACCAGGTCCCCGATGTCAACGAACCCGCCGATGGCAGTGAGGATGCCAAGCGCGACGCCGAGGAGGCGCTTCACTGCTCAGCCTTCATTGGGAACCCACCTTGTCTTCGAGCTGCCTCAGGGCGTCCTGCGCGCCGGCGAGCACCTTGTCGCCGTCCTCCAGGGAGGGGGTGCCGCCGTCGTTCGCTGCCAACGCGGCGCGCGCCGTGGCGAACCCGGCGGCGCACTGGTCCAGCACGTCCAGTGCCTGCTTCTGGGTCTCGCGGTCCTCCTGGGTGGCCGGGGAGAGCTTCAGGACGGTGCTCCGGCTGGTCTGGACCTCCTTGAGCTCATCATCAAGCGTGGTGGAGGCAGCGGCCCGTGTCAGCTTGCCGTCCATGTCCTGGCGGAGGGCAAGCCGGGCGGTGGCGACGGCGGAGGAGCTGTCCTTCACTGCCGTGGACACCGACTGGCTGGTGCCGCCACTGCAGCCGGTGAGGACGGCGAGCGCCACGAGCGCCAGTCCACCCGCGAGCCCGCGGCGGGACCGTGCGCCGCGTACGGTGGGCCGGGCGTGGGCTGCAGTTATCAGCACCCTTGCCTCCAACCCTCCGGGGACGCCCCGGCCCCTCGGAATCCGCCCTTCCCACGGCAGCCACAAGTAGTTGCCTATGGTCAGGTATAGCACCAGCGCGGGAAGTTTGACCTGTTCAGGGGCGGAATTCTTGCCCGCTGCGCCAGGGTGGCGGCCAGCCCTCGACGGCGGCAGCCAACCGGCATATCCTGCATCCAGATCCTGCGGAAAACCTGCCACCGGGAGATGAAGGCATGGAGATGCCCAAGGCCAGCGAGGAAGACAAGGAGCGGTTCCGCCGCGTGGTCCCCAGCCATCCCGGCGTTGTGGTCAAGCCGATGTTCGGCAACCTGGGCGCCTTCGTTAACGGCAATATGTTCGCCGGATTGTTCGGGTCCACCATTGGAGTAAAGCTCTCCCGGGAGGACAGGGAGTTGCTGGAGTCGTCCGAGCGGACCGTCCCGTTCGGGCCGGCAGACAGGCCCATGGGTGGCTACACCGGCCTGCCGGAAGTGTGGAATGAAGAGGGCGACGGCGACGACACCCGGGCGCGGGCGTGGGCGGAGAAAGCGCTGGCGTACGTCGCCTCGCTGCCGCCCAAAGCGGCTAAAGAGCCTAAGCAGCCCAAGCGGGCCACCAAAGCCGATCTGCAGGCGCGCGGCTGACGCATGCCAGGGAGTGCGGTGGGATGGAACCGTATCGGGTGATCCTCCTCCCCGGCAACGTCCTTCCTGCTGCCCCCGCAGTCCTAAGCTTGGTGCCATGGACACCGCCACTGACGCCCGGAACTCCTTCGGCTCCCGCGCCAGCCAGGCGATACGGACGCTTACCCCCGGCTACTTCGCGCTCACCATGGCCAGCGGCATCATCTCCGTGGGGCTCGAGCTTGAGGGCTTCCACGCCCTGTCCGTGGCGCTGCTGGTGGTGTGCGCGCTCTCCTACATCCTGATTCTGGTGCTCAGCCTGCTCCGCCTGGCCAGGTTCGGCGCCGACATGCGCGGTGACTTCATGGATCCCGGGCGCGCCTTCGGCTTCTTCACCTTTATCGCCGGAACAAACGTGCTGGGGACGCGCCTTGGCATGGCGGGATGGCACGGCACGACGGCGGTGCTTCTTGCCGTCGCGGTGCTTGCCTGGGTGGTGCTCGGCTACGTCGTGCCATGGACGGCCGTGCTGGGACGGTCAGAGCGGCCCGTGGTCAAGGATGCCAACGGTTCATGGTTCATCTGGTGCGTGGCCAGCCAGTCTGTGGCTGTTGCGGCCGCGTCGATCGAGCCCCTCGCCGGACCGGACTGGCGCGCGGCCCTGGCGCTCGTCGCCGTCGTCGCCTGGTCGGTGGGGCTCATCCTCTACGCCGCCGTGGGGATCTTCGTCTCACTGCGGCTCATGACCTACCCCATCCGGCCGCAGGACCTCCGCCCGCAGTACTTCGTGGCCATGGGTGCCATGGCCATCAGCGTCCTGGCGGGGGCCCGGATCGTGGAAATGGCGGGCGCCCCCATGGTGGATGCCACGCGCGGGCTGGTGGCCGGCGCGTCCGTGGTGTTCTGGTCCTTCGCCTCGTGGCTCTTCCCGGTGCTCCTCGCCGCCGGCTGGTGGCGGCACGTGGTCCACCGGGTACCGCTGTCCTATGAGCCGGGACTGTGGAGCGTCATCTTCCCCCTCGGCATGTACGCCTTGGCCGGGATCTACCTTGGCCGCGCCGACCAGTTGCCCCTGGTGGCAGCGATCGGCCGCGCCGAGCTGTGGCTGGCGGTTGCGGCATTCCTCGCGACCCTCGCCGCGATGCTCTGGCACCTGTGGGCCACGCTGCTCGCCCCATCCTTGCCGCGACCTGGCAGTTAACGGCAGTATCGGCGTGTGGGACTGCTGGGTAGTGCCATTTCGCGGGGCCGGCGGCCTCAACCTGCCCCCTGAACCCGCCCGGCTCACCCTGCCGAGCTCACCCTGCCCGCGGGCCGGGGCCGTGAGCCTTCTGCCGTCCGTCGCGGTGGGCCAGGTAGGCGTACACCACCAGGGCGAGCCCCGCCAGGATCATGACCGCGGGGAACGCGAAGTCGATGGGGATGAGCACCGCCGTTGCCTGGAGGACGAAGATCAGTCCCATGACCGTGAGGATACCGGCCGGGATCAGGGGCCATTTCATCCGTTCCGCGTGGCCGCCCTTGTCTTCAGCGCGGACCGGGACCAGGGACAGCACCCCGAAGGTGGCCGCCAGGCCCAGGAAGAGGACGGCCGCAGTGGGCGTACCCTGCAGTTCCTGCGGGAGGGCCACGATGACCGCCAGCGTGAACATGACACCGGACGGAATCAGGGCCCACCAATTGCCCGGTTCCCGAACGAACACGGCCCCGAACCCGGCGCCCATGAAAAGGAACAGGAAAGCCGCACCCCAGGCACCCCCTGTGAGCTGGGTAGTGGTGATAACCGCTGCGAGGCCCAGGAACACGGAGCCCGGGATGGCCGCCCACCAGTTCTCCCGGCGGCGGACGAACAGGGACAGGAACAAAACCCCCACGGCCGCGAAAATCAGCGGGGCCACGAACGCAGCTGTGTCCATTCCGCCCAGCCGGTCCAGGAGCAACAGGCCGCCCAGCGTTATGAGGATCACGCCTGCGATGATGCTTGCGTTTGCCGATTTCACCGTGTGCCTCCCGGATCCGGCAGGCGGCCGTACACCGCGCTGCCTATTTCAGGCTAGGGCGGCGCCGGAACCCGAAACAGGGCACAAAGCCCCCGCCCGGCACCCGTGATCGCTGGGAGCCCTCTTTGAGGACGGGACCTTCAGCCCTACAGCCGTGCCCGGGACGCTGGGCATCCTTGTAAAGGCACTTCCGGGTCCTCACATTGCGAGGCTGGAGCGGCTTTCCATGTTGAACCCCAGTGACTTTCCGCCGGAGGCACCGCCAGGATGCCCGCTGGCTGGATTATGAAAGGACCGGCATGTCCGCTGACATCCTCACCTTCCGTCCCCCTCCCCTGTCACAGGCGGAAGCAGCGCGCCGACGGGCGATGCTCCTCCACCCGTCCAATTTCAGCCCGGAATCAGCTCCGACCGGTGACGCTGTGGAGAAAGCAGAAGAGCTGGCGGGTCGGTTCGACCCCCTTTACAAGGAGTTCCTGGACCGGGGGTTGTCCGCAAACGCGGCCCGGACAGAAGTGGCACGGACCGCAGCGCGGGACATTTGGGACGGTTTAGCCTCCCAGCTGCGGCGGCACCGGGCAGCGGGCCAGCAGTTGGACGCCAACGTCCTGGCCGTCGCCCTTGCGTCGATCCAGTGCATGAACAACGCCCTGCCGCGCCGCCCGGAAGACCTTGACCACACCGTCCGTGCCGTCAGCACCGCACGCCGCCGTCTCCAATACAACGGGGGCCTGCTGCGCCGCCTGCATCCGCACCGCAACCCGGCCTTCCACGACGCAGTCGTGACGCTTCAGTCGCTGGAGGTATTCCTCGCCCGTCCGCAGCAGCAGGCTGCCTAAGCCGGGGCAGGGAGACAGGAACATGGCAACCATTGACGAGTACAAGGCAGTTCACGCCGGCAACGAACCGACAGGCGGGCTGGACCACAGCGCCGAACTCGGTCAGGGCGGGTGCAATGTCATTTCCAACGCGAGCGGCGGGGTGGTGGGCCGCTGGGGCTCCTGGGAAACTGCCAGTGTGGCCCTGAACCGGCTCCAGAAGCTCGGGGGCCGGTACGAATACCGGCTGGAGGAGTCCCATCAATGGGTGAAGGGGCCGGAACACAGCACCATCTGCGCCGTCTGCAGCGTCCCCCGGGAGATTCCGGCCTATGCCGGCAGCGCGCTGGGAATTGAATGGCCGTAAGTGCCAATGTTTTAATGAGGTTCCTTCCGGAGGGGCGGCTGCAGGGAAAGGGCAGTCGGGGAGGGCGTCGAGCCGATGAGAGCGTCTTCATGAACACACCTACAGAAATTCGAGATGATTTTTGGTCTCCCGCCCTGCCCATCCGGGTCTTCATCCTCAACGACCACGAGATGGTCCGAAGGGGCCTTGGCGACCTTCTGGAGCACGTTGGCTTCGACGTGGTCGGCGAAAGCGGGTCGGCTGCAGAAGCGCGCCGGCTGATCCACATCCTGCAGCCGGACATCGTAATACTGGACGACAGGCTGCCGGACGGCACGGGCATCGAAGTGTGCCGTGACCTGCGTTCCACTGCCCCTGAGGTGCGTTGCCTGATCCTCACCGGCTGGGACGAGCAGCACGCCGTACGGGCAGCGGTCCTGGCAGGCGCTTCAGGGTATGTGCTCAAGCGGCTCGGAGACAACGACGCACTGATCAACTGCATCCGCAACACGGCGGCGGGCATTCCACCGATGAGCCCTGCCGTCAGGGAACGGGTGGCCGAGAGCCTCTACGCAACAGCTTCTGCCCCCTGGCTGAAGGCCATGACACGGACCGAGCGGAACGTGCTCGCCCTCATGGCACGCGGACTGACCAACCCGCAAATCGGGCAGGAGATGGCGCTGCCTGAAGCCGACGTTGCCGCCAACGTGTCCTCCGTGCTCCATAAACTGGGTTTCCGCCGTCGGGGTCACCTGATCCCCGCGCCGATCCCACGGGCGTGGGAATTGTTGCATGCACCCAATTCCTGACCCATCGCCGTGAAACAGGCCGGTGCCCGCCGCTCAGCCGCCAGCGGGTGCCCTCCACGTCACATCAGCCGCCAGCGGGTGCCCTCCACGTCACACTGGTACCTTTGCCGGGGATGCTGTCAATGACGCAGTCCCCGCCCAGGTGGGCGGCCCGGTTCTTCATGTTTGTCAACCCGCTGACCCGCTCAGGGTCCTTGAATCCACGCCCGGTGTCGCGGACTGTGAGGACCACCTCGCCATCCTGCGCGGCGAGCTGAATGGAGATGTCCTCCGATCCGGAATGCCTCACGGCGTTGCTGACGCCTTCGTGGAGCACCCGCAGCAGCTGTTCGGCCACTTCATCGCCCACCACATCGTCCACGGGTCCTGAAATCTGGATCCTGGGGAGGAAACCGGCAGCGTTCGCGGCTTCCTGCACAGCGCGCAGCAGGCGGCCGCTGAGAAGTTCCTTATCAGGCGCCCGCGCCTGGAGGGAGTAGATGGTGTCGCGAAGCTGATGGATGCAGTCGTCCAGCTCTGCGGTGATCCCCGCAATGCGCCGCTCATGGGCAGGCGGGTCCGCGGTGTAGCGGCGCAGGCCCTGGATGCTCAACCCGGCGGCGAAAAGCCGCTGGATCACCAGGTCGTGCAGGTCCGCCGCGATCCGTTCCCGGTCGATGAACAGGGCGTGCTCTTCCCGCAGTTGGTTCGCCTTGAGCAGGTCCAGCGTCAGGCCTATCCGGGACGCAAATACGGCGCTTTGCTCAATGTCCACTTCCGTATACCGCGCTCCGCCAACATTCCTGGCGAGGATGAGGACGCTGTCGCGGTGGCCGTCACTGTTGCTGCCCAGGGCGGCCACCAGGACCGGCCCAAGCTTCTCGGCCGACGTCGGATCGAACACCAGGAGGGGGTCGGCCAGGACCTTGGACTCCCCTGTTTCCAGCACTTTAGCCAGGACGTTGGCAGCGGAAAGTTCCTGGCCGCCGGGCATTGCCTGGGCACCCACCGATGTCCGGGACCTGATGGTCCCGTCCGCGCCCACCGATGCAATCAGGGACAGGACGGAGACGGAGGCGTTCAGGGCGCGCTCCGCGATCATGTCCAGGTTCTCCGTATCGGAGCGTGGCTCCTCCTTCAGGCGGTCACTTACTTCCATGCCCGCTTCCAGCCATCGCTGGCGGCGCCTGCTGTCATCGAACAACTTAGCGTTCTGGATGGCCACACCGGCGGCAGCCGCAAGGGCAACAGCGAGGTCTTCGTCCTCGCCCGTGAAATCCTGCTCGCCGATCTTTTCCGTTAGGTAGAGGTTCCCGAAGACTTCGTTCCGAACCCGGACCGGTACGCCGAGGAAGGTACTCATGGGCGGGTGGTTGGAAGGGAACCCAACCGCTATGGGGTGCTCGCCCAAATCATGGAGCCGCAACGGCTTGGGTTCGCGGATCAGCTCGCCAAGCACGCCATGGCCGGTGGGCAGGTCGCCGATCACCCGGGCACCGTCTTCATCGATGCCCACGGTGATGAAGTGGCTGAGCTGCTGGTCGTCGCCGATGACGCCCAGGGCCCCATAGCGCGCCCCCACTAGTTCGCATGCCGACTGCACCAGCCGGTCCAGTACTGCTTCCAGGCTCAGGTCTTCTGTCATGGAGACCACTGCGCCGAGCAGCCCCTCGACATGTTCCTGTGCCCGGACAAGATCATCCGCCCGCTCTACAAACTCCCGCAGGAGTTCCCGGGTCCGCCGCCTTATTGGTTCACGCCACATGTAAAAACGCTCCGAAATCGAACGCATCCACGGCGGGCTGCATCACCCCGGATCCGATTTTTGAAAGCCCCCAGCGTCTCTTTTCTCCATGCTAACAACCCTTGGCGCCGCGGGCCCTAAAGGTTACGGCCAGGCCTTCCCCGCCGTGCCCGGCGCCAGCCTACCGCGCGCCCCCTGGCTGCATGCACCTTGAGCGGAGGAACCCGGGCCGGGATGCTGAACCGGAACGCGCGCCGGGAAATGTGGTGGGTGGCATGCCGGCGCCGGACGGGCGGCGGCGGCGCGGGCAGCTGCTGGGCGTCGCGGGCGAAGAACCATTGTTTGGCGAGCTCCACCAGCACCAGGTACACCACCACCATGCCCAGCAGGGCGAGGAAGAACGGTACCGGCAGGGGGTCGAAGCCCAGCACGCCGGCCAGGGGCGAGAGCGGCAGGAACACGCCCAGGGCCACTACTCCGAGGGAGGCGGAAAGCAGGCCCGCGGACGGCCGGCTGCGCAGGAACGGCACCCGCCGGGTACGGATGGCGAAGATAATCAGCGTCTGGGTAGCGATGGATTCGATGAACCAACCGGCCCGGAACTCGCCGGGCACCGCCGTGAACACGACCAGCATCAGGGCGAACGTGGCGAAGTCGAACAGCGAGCTGATGGGCCCGAAGAGGAGCATGAAGCGGCGGATGAAGGCGATGTTCCAGTGGGAGGGTGCCCGCAACTGTTCCTTGTCCACGCGGTCGCCCGGGATGGCGAGTTGGCCGCTGTCATAAAGCAGGTTGTTCAGCAGGATCTGGCCCGGCAGCATGGGCAGGAAGCTGAGCACCACGGAGGCCGTGGCTGCGCTGAACATATTGCCGAAGTTGCTGGACGTGCCCATCAGCACGTACTTGATGGTGTTGGCGAAGATCCGCCGCCCCTCCATCACGCCGTCCGCCAGGACGCCCAGGTCTTTGTCCAGGAGGACGACGTCGGCCGCGTCCTTGGCGACGTCCGTTGCGGTATCGACGGAGATGCCGATGTCCGCCTTGTGCAGTGCCAGGGCGTCGTTGACACCGTCGCCCATGAAGCCCACCGCCCCGCCGCTTTGCCGCAGGAGGGTGATGATCCGGGCCTTTTGTTCGGGCGAGACGCGGGCGAAGATGGTGGCCGTGCGCGCCGCGGCGGCGAGGTCGGCGTCGGACATTCCCTCAACCTCGGCGCCTGTCAGCGTGCCGCCGGAGATCACGTCCAGGTCTGCGCACACCCGCTCCGCCACTTTGGCGTTGTCCCCGGTGGCGAGTTTCACCGAGATGCCCAGCGCCTCAAGCCGGTCCAGCGACTGCCGGGCGTTAGCCTTGGGCCGGTCCAGGAACACCAGGAAGCCGGCAAGGGTAAGGTCCTGCTCATCGGCACGAGTCAGCCGGCTGAGCCCCGCCGCAGGGCGGGTGGCGACGGCAACCACCCGGGAGCCGGCGTCGAACTGTTCATCCAGCAGCGCCTGCGCTGCCAGGGTGATGGGCGCGCACAGGGCCAGGACATCTTCGGGGGCACCCTTGGTGACCAGCAGGGCGGGACCGCCGGCTTCACTGACCAGCGCGGTAGTCCGGCGGCGCTGGTGGTCGAATCCAATCAGGTCCAGCCGCTCGAACCGTGCCGGGTCGAAGGCCGCCGCGCCGGGGCTCTCCCACAGCGCGGCATCCGGCGGGTTCTGGCCGGCGGAGGAGACCTTCGCGCCGGCGTAGTTCGCCTCGGTAGCCAGCAGGCCCAAGGTTAGCAGGCCGGCGTCGGACATCCCCTCCGTGGCCGGGAGCGCGTGGGTGAAGCTGATCTTCCCCTCGGTGAGGGTGCCCGTTTTGTCCGTGACCAGGATGTCCATGTCGCCCAGGTCCTCGATGCACACCAGCCGCTTGACCAGGACCTTCTGCTTGGCCAGCTGGCGGGTGCCGGTAGCCAGGCTGGTGCTGACGACAGCGGGCAGCAGCTGCGGGGTGATGCCAACCGCGATGGCCAGTGAGAAGAGCAGTGATTCCAGCAGGGGCCGCTGCAGCAGCAGGTTGGCGACGAAGATCAGCGACGTGAGCACCACGGCCACCTGCAGCAGCAGGAATGAGAACCGTTTGAGGCCCAGCTGGAACTCGGTCTGCGGCTGCCGTTCGCCCAGGCCCAGCGCGATCCGGCCGAACTCGGCGCGGCCGCCGGTTGCCACCACCACGCCGCTGCAGCCGCCGGACTGGATCACGGTGCCCATGAACACGCAGGAGGCGAGGTCGGCAAGGGAGGCGCCGCCGGGAACGGGGGCAGGATCCTTGGCGGCCGCCTGGGACTCGCCCGTAAGGATGCTTTCGTCGCAGAGCAGGTTGTTCGTGGTGAGGAGCCGGATATCCGCCGGGACAATTGCACCCAGGGAAAGATGGACGACGTCGCCGGGCACCAGGGCGGTGACGTCCACTTCGGTGGTGGTTCCGTCGCGCTGGACGGCAGCCTTGTGGGTGACGCGGGAGTGCAGGGCCTCGGAGGCGCGTTCGGCGCGGTATTCGTTGGCGAAACCGAGGCCCACGCTGGCCAGCAGGATCACGCCGATGACGATTGAGTTGGTGGCATCGCCCAGGAACAGGGACAGGCCGGCGGTGACGATCAGGAGGATGAGGATGGGGCTGGCGAACTGCCGGCCGAGGACGGCCCAGGAGTTGGCCCGGTGCGTGCGGACGGCGTTGGGGCCCAGCTCCAGCAGGCGGGCGGCGGCATCCTCCCCGGTGAGGCCGCCGGTGCCGGATGCCAGGCGTGCCAGTGTTTGCTCCGCCGTCAGGCTCGCGGCGTCGGTGATGGCCAGCTGGAGGGAGCTGCGCTCCCGGAGGTTCACGTCTGTCATGCCGATCCGTTCGGACGCGTGGGCTTCGTGGCTTCAACCTAAGGCAAGGGTACGACGGCGTGGCAGGTTCAATCAGGCGGCCCGGGGCTGGTGGCCGTGCCCAGGATATGGGCCATGGGAGGGTTCAGCCGCTGCACCGCGAAACCGAAGCGTTCATTGTCCTGGACCCTGAATCCCGCTGCGGTGATGGCCGCAAGCGTGTCCCGGTTGAGGTGGCAGCCGCCCATGAAGCGTCCCCAGACCGGGGTCAGCACATCTTCGGCCCTGGCCAGGAGCGGGCGCGCGGACCGGACGTGCTCGTAATAGGCCAGGGATCCGCCAGGGCGCAGGACGCGGCGAATCTCCGCCAGCACGGCCGCCTGGTCCGCGACGCTGCAGAGGACCAGGCTTGCCACCACGGCGTCGGCGCTGCCGGTTTCCGCGGGGATGCGCTCAGCGGCGCCGGCCACGACGGTCACGGGGACACTTGCCGATCCTGCGGCTTTATCCGCCACGGCCCGCAGGTAGTCATCCGGCTCCAGGGCCAGGACGTGGGTGACTGCGGGCGGGTACAGCGAAAATGATGAGCCCGCCCCTGCGCCGATTTCGACCACAGATCCCTGCAGCCCGGCAAGGATGCGCCGGCGGTGCTCCGTGGCCCCGCGGCGGTCCATGCCGCCAACGGCGCGGGAAAAAGCCCGGGCGAACAGCGGGTGCTGGAGGTGGCCCGGCCCGTCCTTGCCCGTCATGCGGCCCCGCCGGGGCCGCCGCCTGGTGCAGCCTTCACTGGTGAAGGCTGCTTGCGGTGACTTCGAATTCCTCCACGGAGACAATCTCCGTCCTGTCCGCCCGGCTGCTCTCCTCGCGGATCCTGGTGGCGTCCCGCCGGCTGGCAACCATCGCCTCTTCCGTCTCCCACAGCGTGATGGACAGTGCTTTATCGGTTCCTGTGCCGTTCAAGTAGTAGACGCCCTTGCACCCGGGAATTTGCAGCACCGCGTCCACCACGTCGCCGGGATTGTCTGCGCGGGTTTCAGGTCCGGTCCGGTAGGTACTGATTCTCGCGAACATGGTGCTTCCTCCTTGGTTGCTTCTTCCTGTCACTTGAGGCTGAGCACCTCGTCAATCGGCCGGCCGTTAACGAACACCTGCGCGTTCGTGGCGCCGGAGGCGGCCATGGCCGTGTATTCAAGCTGCGCCTTCGCGCGGGGGACGTCGCACACGCCGCCCAGCATGAACTGCCCGGAGAGCCAGATGCTGATGGTGCTGCCATTCAGCTCGCCGCCGAGGTAGGTCAGGTTTGACTGGTAGAGGGCGTTGATCAGCCCGGACAGTCCCACATCCCGGCTCTTGTTCGCCAGCAGGGTCCCGACGCTGGGGCCCACCTGGTCCGTGAACCGGACGGGCGCAGTGGTGGTGGCCACCAGGCTGTCGCCGCAGCCGATCATGGGCCCCGAGACACCGTTGTCGCCGACCGCGACGTAGTAGACAGTCAGCGGCGCCACCTGCTCGGGAAGGCCGGTCGGGGCAGGTTCCTGTGTGGGCGGCGGGCTGGTCGGCACGGACGACGGCGGCGCGGCAGCCGGGGTGGTGGGCGCGGCTGAGGTGCTGCCCGGCGTCGTTGGGGTCGCCGTTGTGGTGGCGCCCGCCGTCGTGCTTGGACTGGTGCTTGTGCCGGCACTTGCGGACGGCGCCGCGGAACTGGTGGTGGGAGACGGACTGGGCGGGCCGAAGCAGCCGGTGAGCACCATCAGGCCGCTGAGACCGAGAACGCTGAGTGCGGTAAGCCTGGGCCTGGTCATGACGCCCCCTTGAATGTGGGCCCGCGGTTGCGGGACCCACATTCAAGCTACGCCTGAGGGTTACGGCAGGAACAGGGACCAAAGTCCACGCCTGGCTACGGATGCACCAGCACCTTCACCGCGGTGTCCTTGTGGTTGATGAGGGTGTCGAAACCCTGCTCCACCAGGTCCTCCAGCGCGATCCGGCCGGTGATGAACGGTTTGAGGTCCACCTTGCCCTCCTGCACCATCTTGATGACGGCCGGGTGGTCCCGGACATAGGCGATGGTGCCGCGCAGGTCGATCTCCTTGAGCACGATCTTCTGCATGTCCACGGTGGCCGGCCCGCCCCAGATGGACACGTTGACCACCACGGCCCCGGGCCGTACGGCGTCGAGCATGGTGTCCAGCACGGCATTCACACCGGCGCATTCGAACGCGACGTCCGCCCCGGTGCCGCCGGTGAGCTCGCGCACCCGCGCCGGGACGTCCTCCTTGCTCGGGTCCAGGACGTGGTCCGCCACGCCGCTGGAGGTGGCCTTCTCCTTGCGGGCCTGGGTGAGCTCGCTGATGATCGTGGTCACGCCCATGCCCTTGAGGACCGCCGCGGTGAGCAGGCCGATGGGCCCGGACCCGCCCACCAGCGCAACGTCGCCTGCCTTGACGCCGCTGCGCGCCACCGCGTGGTGGGCAACAGACAGCGGCTCGATCAGCGCGGCCTCGTCCAGCGGGATGTCACCGATGGGGTGCACCCACCGCTGGTCCACCACGATCTTCTCGCTCAGCCCTCCCCCGCCGCCGGAGAGCCCAATGAAGCCCATCTGCCGGCACAGGTGGTAGCTGCCCGCCTGGCACATGTCGCAGTCGCCGTCCACAAAATAGGGTTCGACGACGACGTTGTCACCCACTGCCAGCCCTTCCACGCCTTCCCCGACCTCGGACACAGTCCCGGAGAATTCGTGCCCCAGGGTCACCGGGGATTCCTCGTGCGAGAGCGGGTGCGGATGGCCCGGAGCGGGACAGAAGATGGGCCCGTCCAGGAACTCGTGCAGGTCCGTGCCGCAGATGCCGCACCACGCGACGTCGATCTTCACGGCCCCCGCCCGCAGCTCCGGCTCCGGAATGTCCTCGATCCGGATGTCCTTGCGGGCGTGGAAACGTGCTGCCTTCATGATTCCTCCATGTTGTGGACGCGGTTAGCGGGTGTGGTGGCTGGGCTGCAGTTCATAGACGGGGGTGTCGAGTCCTTCCATCCGGGCCTTTAGCTGCAGCGCCAGGTAGGCGGAGTAGTGCCGGCTCTGGTGCAGGTTTCCACCATGGATCCAGAGGTTGGGCACGTTAGTGGGCTTCCACATATTGCGCAGCTCCCCCTCCCACGGACCAGGGTCTTTTGGCGTGTCTGAGCCGTATCCCCAGCATTTGCCCACGCGGTCGGCGATTTCGGGCGAGACCAGGTCCGCCAGCCAGCCGTTCATGGAACCGTAGCCGGTGGCATAGACAATGAGGTCCGCTTCCAGTTCGGCGCCGTCGTCCATCACCACGGCGTTGCCGGTGACCTTGGCAACCTGCCCTGACTTCAGCTTCACCCGGCCGTCGATGATCAGTTGGGAGGCGCCTACGTCGATGTAGTAGCCGGAGCCGCGCCGGAGGTATTTCACGAACAGGCCGGACCCGTCCACCCCGAAGTCCAGGTCGAAGCCGGCGGCCTCCAGCTGGGAGTAGAAGTCCGCATCCCGGGATGCCATTTCCTGGTACACCGGCACTTGGGCGTCCGGCAGGACGCGCATAGGCAGGGAGGCGAACAGCAGGTCCGCCTTCTCCGTGGTCACGCCGGCAGCGAGCGCCCGCTCCGAGTACAGGTCACCCAGGGCCAGGTCCATCAGCGATTCGCTGCGGGCAATGTGCGTGGAGGAGCGCTGGACCATGGTGACGTCGGCACCGTGTTCCCACAGGTCGGCGCAGATGTCGTGGGCCGAGTTGTTGGAACCGATCACCACGGCCTTCTTTCCCTTCCAGTCCCCGCCGCCCGGGTGCTGCGAGGAGTGCCGCTGCTCCCCCAGGAAACTCTCGGCGCCATCGAATTTGGGGATGTTCGGGTAGCCGGAGACGCCCAGGGCGAAGATGAGCTGCTTGGGCCGGAGCGTCACTGGTTCGCCGTTGCGAAGGACGTTGACCTCCCATTCCTGCGTGCCGTCGTCGTACGCTGCCTTGACGCACTCGGTGCCGGACCAGTAGTTCAGCTCCATGATGCGGGTGTAGTGCTCCAGCCAGTCGCCGATCTTGTCCTTGGCGGCAAAGACAGGCCAGTCGTCCGGGAACTTCAGGTAGGGAAGGTGGTCGTACCAGACGGGATCGTGCAGGTGCAGGGACTTGTAGCGGTTGCGCCAGGAGTCACCGGGGTTCTGGTTCTTTTCGACGATGATGGTGGGCACGCCCAGCCGCTTCAGCCGCGCCGCCAGCCCGATCCCGCCCTGCCCGCCGCCGATGATCACGCAGTAGGGCTGCTCGTCGTAGCCGAGCCGGGCTTCCTGCTCCTCCTTGAGCTCCTTCCAGGACCGGCGGCCGCGGACTGTCTCGCGCGCCACGCCCTGCTCGCGCCGGGGACCCTTCTTCTCCTCGAAGCCCTTCAGCTCCTGCATGGTGGTCAGCAGCGTCCAGCATTTGCCGTTGCGGAGCCGGAGGTGGCCGTAGCCGCGCGCGGCGCCGGTTTCGAACGTGATCCAGGCTTCCACATTCTCCGTGTCCCCGGTGGCGTCTTCGGCGAGCGCCCAGTTGGCAGGCTGCACGCGGTCCAGTGTGGCCTCCAGCATCCGCCGGATGTCCGCCTTGCCTTCGAGCGTTTTGAGGTTCCAGGTGAAGGCCACGAAGTCCCTCCAGTAGGCGCCGTCCTCGAAAAGTTCCAGCGCGGCGTCCACGTCGCGCCGCTGCAGCGCATCGTCCAGACCGGAAAGCCAGGCCTGGGCGGCAGCCGTGGGTGTTTGGGTCATTTCCACTCCTTTGTGCTGTTCCTTGGGCTCCGCCTGCCCGATATGCTGGGGCGGGCGTGAGCTGCATCACCAGTGGAACCCTGCGGGGGTAACAGCGGCGTTACACGGATCCGGCAACGGTGCCGGCTGCGAGGAGGAAACGGTGGACTACGGCCTGAGGTTTTCGGACCCGGCACGGTACGCACGGACGCTGCGCCGCGCACACGAGTTGGTTATTGCCGGTTTCCCGCGGCCCGAGATCCCCACCCGCCTGGTTGACTCCTGGCACCGTTCCATGGCCTTGGGTATCAGCCCGGACCAGCACAGCCCGCGGCACCTGCACGAGGTGTCCGAGGTACTGGAGCTTCGGCGGGAACACCGGCTGCAGCAGGTCATGCCGGCGCTCCACGACCTCCTTGCCGACGACTCCAGGTCCGGCCGCCACCTGCTGGTGCTCACCGATGCCGGCGGCGAGGTCCTGTGGCGGGTGGGCAGCCCCGCCGTCCTCCGCCGTGCCGACACGCTGGAGTTCTCCGAAGGCGCCGACTGGTCCGAGGCGGGCATCGGCACCAATGCCATCAGCGAGGCCCTGGCCACCGGCGGCGCCGTGCAGCTGTTTTCCGCCGAACACCTGGTCCGCACGCACCACGAATGGGCCTGCACGGCAGCCCCCATTACGGACCCGGCCACGGGACGGGTGCTCGGGGTGCTGGATGTCTCCGGCCCGCTGGACACCATCAGCGCGGACACCCTGCGGATGGTGCGGTGCGCCGTGCGGGTGGCAGAGGCGTTGCTGGGAACGTCCGACGGCGGCACCTCCCCGGGTGCCCCGTCTCCGTTGGGTGCGTCCCGGCGGCCCGGGCCTCCTGCAGCCCGGACGGCTGGGGTGGAGTCGCTGGAACTGCTCGGCGACAAACCCTCTGCGGTGTTTGCTGACGGTACCCGCACGCCGCTGACGCTGCGCCGGGCGGAGATCCTGGCGCTGCTGGATTCGCGGTCGCAGGGCTGGTCCGCGGAGGAGTTGGCGTACGAGCTGCATGGTGATGCGGGAACGCCGCAGGCCATCCGGACCGAGATGTTCCGGGTGCGGTCCATGCTGGGCGGGGCCGTGGAGTCCACCCCCTACCGGCTGGCTCCCGGGCTGGCCGGCCGGTCCGACGCGGCGCGCGTGCTGCGGCTGCTGCGCAAGGGCAGGGTTGCCGGGGCGCTGGAGTCGTACCGCGCTCCCCTGCTCAGCCGGTCCGGTGCCCTTCCCGTGCAGCTGCTGCGGGACCAGCTGGACATGGCGATTGGATCGGCCGTGCGCTCCAGCGGGGACGCTTCGCTGCTGGCCCGGTGGCTTTCCACGGATATGGGTGCTGCCGATTTCCTGGCCGTCGAGGCGCTGGGGCGGCTGGTGGGCCGCGGCGATCCGCGGTACCTGGCCTTCCGGGCTTCCTGCCCCGCCGGCTGAGCCGACCGGGCAGGGTGGCGTGCTTGGTGGGCCCCGGGCGCGGAACGTTGGCGGGGCTTGGCAGGTTGCGAGTTGGCAGGTGGGGCCGCGGCTTCCGGAACCGGGGAGTTGTAAAATGGCCGGAGCCACAACGTCCGTCTGCCCAGGCCCAAGCCCGTGCTGGAGAACAGGCCCCGGGCTCAGCCGGGACTCCTGGGCGGGGACGGACCACGTGGACCAGGGAATGGTTTCCGTTTCCGCCGAAAGCTGGGGAGCACAAGGGATTGTCTGGGGCTACCGAACTTACTGCCGGCCGCTGTACCCGCTGCCGGCTGGCAACGCCTGCCTCCATTGCCGCGCCCGGAACGGCCTGCGGAACCGCTCGAGGTTTGTTCACTGCAGGACACACGGGTCACTAGGAGGCCACCATGTCATTTTCCAAGCGATTCCGGCGCTCCGCCGGCGCGGTACTGGCAGCCGCGGCCGCGGTAATGCTGGCGGCGTCCCCGGCCACAGCAGTCACCCCTGCGGTGGCACCCGATCCGATGCCCTCGCAGGCAGCCAGCGGTAACGCGCAGGCAGCCGCCGGTAACGCGCAGGCAGCCGGCCCCCTGAGCGCCGATGAAGGCCGCTACCTGGTTAGTTTCACCGAGGGTGCCGACGTGGCCACGGAAGCCCAGTCCCTCCGGTCCCAGGGAGTGGGCGTGGGCAGGACCTTCTCCGCAGCGTTACGGGGTGCGGCGATCACAGCCACCAAAGCGCAGGCCGCTGCCCTGGCACATTCGCCCCGGGTTTCCCTGATGGAGCCGGATTCGCCGGTTTCGGTTTCCGACACCCAGCAGTCCCCGCCCTGGGGCCTGGACAGGATCGACCAGCGCGCGCTCCCGCTCTCCGGCACCTTCACGCCTTCTTCCAGCGGCGGGGGCGTGAGTGCCTACGTCATCGACACCGGCGTCCTGGCGGAAAACACGGACTTTGGCGGCCGGGTCGCGGCGGGCTGGACGGCAATCGCCGACGGCAAGGGCAGCAGCGACTGCAACGGCCACGGCACCCATGTTGCCGGCATCATTGCCGGAAAGACGTTCGGGGTGGCCAAAGCAGCCAGCGTGGTTCCGGTGCGGGTGCTCGGGTGCGACGGGTCCGGGTATGACTCCGACGTCATCGCGGGGCTTGACTGGATCGCGTCCCAGCACGCCGCCGGCGCACCGGCAGTAGCCAACCTCAGCATCGGCGGTGCCACCAGCACCATCCTGGATAACGCCGTCAAGGGAATCATCAATGACGGCGTCACGGCGGTGGTGGCTGCCGGAAACGCCGCGGTGGACGCCTGCACCACCTCTCCCGCCCGGGTACCCGAGGCCCTGACCGTCGCCGCCAGCGATTCCTCTGACCGGCAGGCAGGGTTCTCGAATTACGGGAGTTGCGTTGATCTATACGCGCCGGGGGTGGGCATCACGTCCGACTGGGACACCTCCACCACATCAGCAGCCACCCTGAGCGGCACCTCCATGGCGTCACCGCACGTTGCCGGTGCTGCAGCGCTTGCCCTGTCGCGGAACCCGCAGCAGACTCCTGCTGCGGTGGCAGCGGACATCACCTCCGCCGCCACGCAGGGCGCCGTCACCAACGTGTCAGCGGGAACCCCCAACCGGCTGCTCTTCACCAGCACGGCTCCGGCTCCGGCGCCGGCACCGGCAGCGAGGGACTTCACCAGTGACGGCAAGGCCGACCTGCTGGCCCAGGACAGCAACGGGAGCCTGTGGACCTATCCGGGCCAGGGCAACGGCCTCTTCGGCTGGCCCATTAAAGTCGGCGATGGTTGGAACGTCATGACCGCTATCAGCGCCGCAGGAGACCTCACCGGGGACGGCGAACCCGACCTCGTCGCCCGTGACACCAACGGCACCCTGTGGACCTATCCGGGCCAGGGCAACGGCCTCTTCGGCTGGCGCATTAAAGTCGGCGATGGCTGGAACGTCATGACCGCCATCAGCGCCGCAGGTGACCTCACGGGAGACGGCCAGCCCGACCTCGTCGCCCGCGACACCAACGGCACCCTCTGGACCTACCCCGGCCAAGGCAACGGCCTCTTCGGCTGGCGCATCAAAGTCGGCGACGGCTGGAACGTCATGACCGCCATCAGCGCCGCAGGTGATTTGACCGGAGACGGGGAGCCTGATCTCGTCGCCCGCGACACCAACGGCACCCTCTGGACCTACCCCGGCCAAGGCAACGGCCTCTTTGGCTGGCGCATCAAAGTCGGAGATGGCTGGAACGTCATGACCGCCATCAGCGCCGCAGGTGATTTGACCGGAGACGGGGAGCCTGATCTCGTCGCCCGCGA
>NZ_JBQCMK010000001.1:0-160460 GCF_051965175.1 Arthrobacter sp. SAFR-044 | reverse complement strand
CACCAACGGCACCCTCTGGACCTACCCCGGCCAAGGCAACGGACTGTTTGGGTGGCGCATCAAGGTCGGCGACGGCTGGAACGTCATGACCGCCATCAGCTAGGGACGTTCCCCTCCCTCACCAGACGGAATCGCCGCGCAGGTGCGTCGCCCCTCCCCAGCAGGGCGGCCTGAAGCAGCGATTTCACATCCTTGTCACGCCGTTAACCAGCCATTCATACCCGCAACAAAACCTGGCCAACCGCCGGAAATAGTGTCGGGGCCATGGACAACATTTCCCGCAGAACCATCATCTCCGCCGGCCTCGGGGTCGGCCTGGTCGCCGCCCTGCCGAGTGCCGCCGTCGCCGTATCCACCGCAGACGACGCCGGCCTCCGCGCCGATCCCTTCATGCTCGGCATCGCGTCCGGCGAGCCCTGGCCGGACGGCTTCGTACTCTGGACCCGTCTGGCGCTTAACCCCGTGGCGGAGGACGGACTGGGCGGCATGCCCTCCCGCAACGTTGCGGTGCAGTGGGAGGTGGCCGAGGACGAGGGCATGCGCAATGTGGTGGCGCGCGGCGTGGAGCAGGCCCGTCCTGAGGCCGCGCATTCAGTGCACGTGGAGCTGCGCGGACTCAAGGCCGGCCGGGAGTACTTCTACCGGTTCCGCGCCGGCAGGCATGTCAGCCCGGTGGGCCGCACGCTCACCAGTCCGGCGCTGCACGAAACACCGGCGGCGCTGGCCATGGCGTTCGCCAGCTGCGCCCAGTACGAGCATGGCTACTTCACCGCATACCGGCGCCTGGCCGAGGACCACCCGGACCTGGTGCTGCACCTGGGCGACTACCTCTATGAATACAAGAAGGACAGCTACGTGATCGGCGGCGGCAACCCGCGAGACCACGAGGGCCCGGAGACCGTTACGCTGGAGAGCTACCGGCAGCGGCACGCCCAGTACAAGGCCGACGCCGACCTGCAGGCTGCGCACGCCATCGCACCCTGGGCCGTGGTGTGGGATGACCACGAGGTGGACAACAACTGGGCGGACGACGTCCCGGAGAACAGTGATGCCGGCCAGCTGAACGACAGCGTGGAGCACTTCCGGCAGCGCCGCGCGGCCGCGTTCCAGGCGTACTACGAGAAAGTGCCGCTGCGTCCGTCGTCGCTGCCGGCAGGCCCGGACATGAAGATCTACCGGAAGATCCAGTGGGGACAGTTGGCCAACTTCCACATGATGGATACCCGGCAGTACCGGGACGACCAACTGGCCGGCGACGGCTGGAAGAAGAACGTGGCCGAACGCCTGGCGGAGGACCGGACCATCACCGGCGCCGAGCAGGAGAACTGGCTGCTGGACGGCTTCCGCAGCTCCACCCAGCGGTGGGACATCCTGGGCCAGCAGGTCTTCTTCGCCGAGCGGGACCGGGCCCAGGCCCTGGACGTCGATGACGTCTCCATGGACGGCTGGGACGGGTACGCGGCCTCCCGCCGGCGCATCACGCAAGGCTGGATCGACGCGAAGGTGCGCAACGCCGTCGTGCTCACTGGAGACGTGCACCGGCACTGGGCCAACGACGTGAAGGTGGATTACAAGGACCCCGCCTCCCCCGTGGTCGGCTCCGAGCTGGTGTGCACCTCCATCACCTCCACCGGCAACGGCACCGGCTCCACCACGGATGCCACCATGGCCTGGAACCCGCACCTGAAGTTCTACAACGACAACCGCGGCTACGTGAACACCCGCATCACCAGGGACGCGATGACCGCCGACTTCCGGGTGCTGGACCACGTGACGACGCCGGGCGCCCCGGTGTCCACCAAGGCCTCCTTCGAGATCCGCGACGGCGTCCCGGGGCTCCAGCCGCAGGCCTGACCTTACTTGACGGCGCTGGCGGCGTTGACCCGGCCGTAGGCCCAGTCGGTGCCGGTGCCGGGAACCTCGTCCGCCGTGGATTCCACATCCTCGCGGATTGACGTGTTCGTCGCGCCGGGATGCGAGCTCCAGGCGAGCGCCGCCGCTCCTGCCACGATGGCCGAGGACATCGAGCTGCCGTTGCCCACGTCATAGCCCTGGGAGCGGTTGTTCTGGCTGGCCAGGACGAATGGGTGGTTGGGGAAGGTGGAGTAGACGTTCACGCCGGGCGCCGCAAGGTCCACCCAGCTGGCGCCGTAGGTGGAAAATGAGGCCTTGGCGTCGTTGTTATCGGTGGCGCCGACGGCGATCACGTGCGGGTAGGCGCCCGGATAGATCTTGGTCTGGTTGCCGCCGTTGCCCGCGGCGGCAACCAGCACCACGCCCTTGTTCCACGCGTTGTTGACGGCGGTTTCCAGCGTGCGCGATGCCCGCACGCCCAGGCTCATGTTGATCACCTTGGCTCCGTTGCTGACGGCCCAGTCGATGCCGCTTGCCAGGCTGGAGCTGGAACCAACTCCACTGTCATTGAGGACCTTGCCGGCCAGGATGGTGCAGCCGGGGCAGACGCCGGCCACTCCGATGGTGTTGTTCACGGTGGCGGCAACGTTGCCGGCCACATGGGTGCCGTGGCCGTAGTAGTCCTCCGCGACGGGGTCGCCGGCCTTGGTGGCCGAGCTGCTGAAGTTGGCGCGGGCCGCCACCTTGGGTGCGATGTCGGGGTTGTCGCTGGCGACCCCGGAATCCAGCACCGCGACTTTGATGCCTTTGCCGGTGGTGGTGTTCCATGCCTCGACGGCGTCCACGTCTGCGTCCAGCGTCCCGGCAGGGACGGTGATGTCGCCCTTGGTGTTGGTGAACGACTGTCCGTCATTCTGCAGGGCGTACTGGCGGGGGAAATACTGATCCGAGGTGGCGGCACCCACGGGCTGGTCCGGTTCGGCGTATTCGACGGCGGGATCCCGGCCCAGTGCGTCGATGAGTTGCTGCTCCCCGCCCGCGGCCACGCTGATCAGCCTGGCACCCGTGCTGCCGACGGCGGGCCCGCCGACAATGCCGTGCCGTTGGAGTACGTTGGCGGCAGCACCGTCGTCGCGGAACTTGACCATGATGTGCCCTGGGCCGCCCGGCGTCCCTGCCGAAGCATTGGCGGGAAGGGCAACCGAGGCAGAGCCAAGCAGCATGGCTGCCGCCGTGAGGCCGGCAGCGAGGAATTTACTCATGCGGGCTATTTTTGCCGCGCGCCGACTGTCCGCATAGGGGTAAAAGTCCCAAACATGATGTCCTGCGCATTTCCCGGGCTGGATCACGGCGCGGAACGGCTCCCGGAATCCTGGCCCGAGCCGGTGGTTGCCACGAAGTTCCAGTCGAAGGAGCCGTCGTCGTGCAGCGTCAGCCGGAGGAAGCCGCGGGTATCGCTGAACCGCTTGGCAATGTACTTCGGTTTGCTGGTGAACGGGCGCGTATCGATGCCTCCGGTGGATACCTGGAAGGCCGTCATCCCGTCATCTACGCACTTGTCCGAGTTGTTCACGGGGCACGACCGCTCGTAGTTGTGCTGGGAGGCGGACAGGGTCAGCCGGACCCGATGCTTCCACATCACGTCGATCCACGGCTTCTGGTCCCCGGCGCGACCGTGTTCCTCCGTGTCCGAGGTGAAGTACGGCTCGTGGTAGACCACTGCCAGGTTCTTACCCGCCGCCTGGGCGGCGGAGAGATCCTTGTCCAGCCAGTCCGTCGCAGCCTTGGCATCCGTGGTGTCATACCTCCACAGCGCGGAAGACAGGAACGCGAAGTGCCAGTTCCCGAAGTCCTTCGAGTATGGTTCACCGTTCGGGACGAACCCGCGTTCCTGGTTGATCGCGGCCTTCTGCGCATCTCCCTCGCATTGGCCGTTCATGTACTTGGCCAGGTCTTCGTTGCGGCCGGGTTCCCAGTCGTGATTGGGGGCGGACACCCAGTACAGCTTGGGCTTGGTGCCACCCCACAGCGGCGTCCAATAGTGCACGTAGTCGTCGCAGTGCGCAGTGCTGTACTGGAAGTCTCCGAGGCCCAGGAACGCGTCGATCTCGTTGTTCTCCACCAGCCGGGTGATGGCTGCGCCGTTCCGGCCGGACGGGCTCTCCGGGTCGGTATTCTCCTCAGGGTTCATGTCGCCCACTGCGGCAATGTGCACGTCCGGGGCCGCTGACCGTTTGTCAGGGGGCTTCGGAGATTCTGTGCAGCCAGTGGCAACGAGGACCAGCAGGAGGGCAAAAGTTGCTGCCACCCGCCGGAAGGGCCCGGGACGAGGGTGTTCTGACTGCATCCCATATCCCCCTTCGAGAAGCAGAACCGGAGATCGGTTTGCAGGAGACGACGCGCCGCGCCGGCACCTTGATACTCCTAAGAGGCAGGACTGGCTGTCAAGGGCCGGCCCGCTCAGCACCCCGGGGCGCCGACTGCCCTGCAGGCGTTCACCCGGCCATGGGCCCAGTACGAACCCGTGCCGAAAACAGGATCAGCCGATGATTCCACCTTCTTGCGGACCGATGCGTTTGAAGTGCCCGCGGGGGTACTCCATACCAGGGCGGCAGTGGCAGCGACAATGGGTGAGGCCATCGAAGTGCCGCTGAGGATGTCGTAGCCCGGCGAAAGCTTGTTCTGCATAGCCAGGACGGACGTGTAGTTCGGAAGGGTCGAGTAGACCCTGACCCCCGGCGCGGCGACGTCCACCCACTTGCCATACGTTGAAAAAGACGCCTTCGCATCGTTGTTATCGGTTGCCGCTACGGCGATGACGTTGGGATACGCGCCGGGGTAGACCTGGGCCTGGGTACCGGCGTTGCCGGCCGCGGCTACGATCACCACTCCCTGGTTCCAGGCGTTGTTGACCGCAGCCTCGAGGGTCCGTGATGACACCCGCTGTCCCAGGCTCATGTTGATGACCTTGGCACCCTTGCCGACAGCCCAGTCGATACCCTTGGCAATGCCCGAGGAGGAGCCCGATCCGCTGCTGTTGAGGACCTTGGCATCCAGGATGGAGCAGCCCGGGCACACACCCGCCACGCCCAGGGAATTGTCCATTGTGGCCGCCACTATGCCTGCCACGTGGGTGCCATGGCCGTACTGGTCATAATCCTCGGGAGCGAGGATTTGCGTGTCACTGAAGTTTGCCCGGTCTACCACCTTGGATGAGATGTCCTGGTGGTTGATGGCAACACCGGAATCGACGATGGCGACCCTGACATCGGTTCCCTTGGTGACATTCCATGCTTCGACGGCGTCCACATCGGCGTCCTTGGTGCCTCCCGCGACCGTGACCGTTCCCTCCGTGTTCGTGAAGGATTGCCCCACGTTCTGCAGTGCGTACTGACGGTCGAAGTACGGGTCGGCAGTGGCGGCAGTCACCAGTTCGTCCGGTTCGGCATACTCAACCGCGGGGTTCCGGCCCAGCGCAGCGACGAGCTGCAGTTCCTTTCCTTCAGGAACTTTGATGAGGTGGGCGCCGGTGCTGCCAATCGCAGGACCGTCGCTGAGCCCGTGCTGGCCGAGGACCGCGGCAGCAGCGCTGTGGTCCTGGAACTTGACCAGGATCCGTCCCGGCACCGGCGAGGACGGCGCGGCGGCGTTGCCCGGAGCGGCGACCGTGAGGCCGGTGAAAACCATCACCAAACTGGCTAGAGCGGCTATGAGTGTCTTCTTCATGGTTTATCTTGCGTCACACCAGCCACAGCTGGATAGGCCCAGACCGGAGGAACTTGTCTTCATCGTGACCTCCCGCCGTTGTTCGCAGGTCGAACATTTGTACGTTTGATGAACCGGGCGGTAGCCTGCAATCAGAAAGCATGCCGTAGATCACTCCCCCCGGTGACGGGGCCCGCAGCAGGCATGCATCCCTGGCTTCTCTGATCAATGAGGATTAAATGACAACTCCCCCTCCCACCCGTACGTCACGGTGGCCGGTCTTGCTTTGCTGGCTGGCCATGGTCCTGGACGGCTTTGACCTGGTGGTGCTTGGCACCGTGATTCCCACGCTCATCAAGACCGGCGAGCTTGGCTTCGACGCGGTCGGGGCAACCCTCGCTGCCACAATCTCCCTTGTCGGTGTGGGTCTCGGGGCGCTTTTCATTGCCCCGTTGTCGGACCGTTTCGGGCACCGCAAGCTGCTGGTTGCCTGCGTTCTGTGGTTCTCCATCTTCACTATCGCGGTGGTGTGGGCCCCCAACGTGGCGGTGTTCAGCACATTCCGGCTGTTGGCCGGCCTGGGGCTGGGCGCCTGCCTTCCGGTCGCCTTGGCCTATATGAACGATTACGCTCCGGCAGGATCGGCCGGCAAGTCGACCACCCGGACCATGACGGGCTACCACGCGGGAGCGGTGGCCACGGCTTTCCTGGCGCTGATGGTCATCCCCGACTGGCGCACCATGTTCGTGGTGGGAGGCATCGCTGGGCTGGCACTGGTACCCCTCCTCTGGTTCAAGCTCCCGGAGACCCTGCCGGCGGAACGGAACGCCAGGAAGCAGGAGCAGGGCGGTGTCCGTGACCTGGCGAAGAAGCCGTACCCCCTGGTGGCCGCGGCTATCGCTGCCGCGTCGTTCATGGGGCTCCTGCTGGTCTACGGCCTGAACACGTGGCTCCCGCAGCTCATGGCTTCTGCGGGATATCCCGTCAGCGCAGGCATATCCCTGCTCCTGGTGCTGAACCTTGGCGCCGTTGCCGGCCTCATCATTGCCGGCATCCTGGCCGACCGGCACGGAACCAAGCGGATCGTTCTGCTCTGGTTCGGCCTGTCCGCCGTATGCCTTGCCCTGCTCAGCGTCAAGGTCGAAAACGCCATCCTGCTCAACGCCCTGGTCTTCGTCACGGGAGTGTTTGTCTTCAGCTCCCAGGTGCTCGTCTACGCCTGGGTCAGCCAGCTGTTCCCGGCCCACTTGCGCGCCACCGCCCTCGGTTTCGCCGCCGGCGTGGGCCGCGTGGGGGCAATCGCCGGACCTGCAGTGACCGGCGGGCTGGTTGCCGCGGGCATCGCCTACCCGTGGGGCTTCTACGCGTTCGCCGCCGCCGGAGCCCTGGCCGTCGTGGCGCTCGTGACCGTGCCGCACACCATTGCCGCCGGGCAGCCCGCGCAGGAACGGAGCAACTAAGGCCAGTTGCAGGGCCTTTGGACAGTGACGACGGCGGGAGGCCGGCCTGTGAGCCGGCCTCCCGCCGTCGTTCTGCTTTGGTCCGGCTCCGCCGTTAGATACAGGCGGGCTGGTAGGCCGGATCTGCCGGACCGGACGGCTGGGCCAGGGCGTTGCCCACAAGCTGGTGCACCACGGGATCGTTCGGCGCCTGGTCATGCTCGAAGACGTCGGCCGGGCACTTGTCCTGGATGGTGATGTTGGTGACCTGCCGTGCGGATCCATTCAGGAACTGGCTGTTGTACGGGATGACCACCTCATCGTGGGTGGTGGAGATGACCGTGTAGGCCGGACCGGCGACAGTATCGCCGATCGAGTTGAGCTCCTGCATGAAGGGCGAGCCGGCCTGCTGGTCTGCGCAGGCGGCACAGCCCGCCGCAGTGTAGTCGGGCGTGGGCACGAGGTCCGGCGGCGGAAGGATCACGCCCTCAGTGCCATGGTTGGAAGGGGCGATGCCGACAAGCTGGTGGACGTACTTGGCCCCGCCCAGGAAGCCCATGTAGTACCGGGGCATCATGCCGCCCTGGCTGTGGCCCACCAGGTCCACCTGCCTTGTGCCGGTGGCGGAGCGGACCGCGTCCACGAAGGGGGCAAGTTGCTGGGCGGAATCTTTGACCGGTGCCGTGGCGTAGACGCCGTTGGTTTGGCCGTAGTTGAGGGCGAAGACGCAGTACCCCTGGCTCTTGAGGTACGGCGACAGCGTCGACCAGTTCTTCTCCATGCTCTCGAACGTTCCCGGCACCAGGACCACGGGGTACGGATGCTCAGCCGACGGCTTGCAGGACCAGTCGTTGGCTCCGGGCGGGGAGATATCAATGGCCTGCGCGGGAGCGGCCATCAATGAGGAGGCGAGGACCGCTGCAGCGGATATGGACAGGGCACGGCTAAGGAATGACATGTAAACCTCTTTGTTCGTCTGCCTAACGGGCGGCCGGGAACTGATGGTCTTGGGGGTGCCCATCAGTTCCCGGCCGAGTTTCCCATGCTGGCAGCGTTGGTGCTCCTGCGGAGCGAAAGTGCACGGATGTGCGGCAAAATCCGCGCCCGGGAAGGGTGCCGGGACGCCTGGGCCATCCCCTCGGAAACCATCATTGTTACTGGTGAGTAGGAAATGGCCGCCCCGCACGCTTGCGGCGGTCCAGGCAGCCCTCGCGCACAAACGTGCAAATGACGTGCACATCTCTCGCAAGGCCCTGTCCCTTTCCCAACGCAGCGCCCGGCACCCGGGCCGGCTGCCGGCGTCGTACTTCCACAGGGCCGTTGTGCGCCGTCCAGCCCGGGGATACGATGCTGCCGGGGAGAGCTCCTTTGTCTCGCGAGACAAAGGATAGGGGCCCGCAGTGACCGACTTCTTCACCATGCAACCCGGCGAGACCGCTCCTCCCCTCCCCGCGGGGCCGGTTCTGTGTACAGGGACCGCAGGGATGCGGCGCATCCACCGCTTCTTCCTCTGGGCGTATGGTGAGGCGCCCGGCCTGGTGCGCTCGGCCGCAGCCGGCGACACCACCCGCGCCGGCTACGTGGGGGAAGTGCTGGGGAACTTCGACAAGACGCTCCACATCCACCACGAGGGCGAGGACCTGCTCATGTACCCGCAGGTCAAGGACCGGGCGCCTGCCTGCGCGTTGCATGTGGGGCAGATGCTTGAGCAGCACCGGCAGGTGACGCAAAGACTTGAGGCAATCGAGCCGGTCCGCCTGCGCTGGATGCGGACCGCGGATGAGGAGTCGGCAGCCGAGCTCGCCGCCCGCTATGAGGACCTCTCCAGGGTCCTCAACACCCACCTGCGCCGCGAGGTCACAGAGATGATGCCCGTAGTGGACCGGCTGCTCACCGAGAAAGAGATGGCGGCGGCCGGGCAGCACGGAATCCAGCAACTCGATAAGAAGTTCCTGGTGGGCTACCTGGGCATGGTGCTGGCCACGAACCCTCCCGCGGACCGGAAGGAACTGTTCAAGGAAATCCCTCCCCCGGTCCGGCTTGCCTACCGGCTGGTGGGACGCCGGATGTACCGGAAGCAGTACGCGACGCTGTTCCCGGGACGGCCGGTGCCGGAGACGCTGTAGCGGTGCCGTTGACGATGTCGTGGCCGCCAGCCTGGCCCGGGCGACGAAATTGTCAGGGCGGGCGTTTAGAGTGAGTTCGACAACGTGAGCCTCTAACCACGGGACGCGCATGGACTTCTACGCCATCAATTCCCTGCGTGAAAACCACGCGGGCTGGTCACTGCTTCGCGCCCAAAACGCTCCGCTTGCGTTGACGTTCTTCATGGCCGCATTCACCGGACCCAACCAGCGAAACCTGGGACGCCAGGAACTTATCGATGTTTTGGATGACGTGTTGTTCGGCCTGCGGGACTCGGAGGGGGACGAACGGTTCCCGCGCCAGGCAGGCGAGTACCTGGATGACTGGGCTTCCGACGATCGCAAATGGCTCCGCAAGTACTATGTCCCGGGCGAAGACCAGCCGCACTACGACCTCAGCGCGGCAGCGGAGGACGTCATCCGGTGGGTGGAAAACCTGCGGGGGCGGGAATTCGTGGCCACCCAGTCGCGCCTCACCAGCATCTTCGCCGTCCTCAAGCAGCTGGTCCAACAGTCGGAAACGGATCCGGAAGTCCGGCTTGCCGAGTTGCAGCGCCAGCGGGACGGGATCGACGCCGAGATGCAGCGGATCAGGGACGGCAACATCCGTGTCATGACCGGCCCGGAGGCCCTGGACCACCTGCAGCAGCTCACCACCCTGGCCAAGGACCTGCTGTCCGATTTCAGGGAGGTTGAACAAAATTTCCGGAAACTGGACCGGCAGGTGCGGGAACAGATCGCCACCTGGGACGGGACGCAGGGCGAACTGCTGGAATCCATCTTCGGCAACCAGCAGGACATCAGCAGCTCCCTGCAGGGGCGCACGTTCCAGGGCTTCTGGGACTACCTCATGTCCCCGCAGCTGCGCACCGAACTGCAGGATCTGCTCGATCGGGCCACCCGGATCGAGGCGCTCGCCCAGACTGACAGCCTGCACACTGCCGCCAACCTTCACCAGGACTGGCTGCCCGCCGTCGAACAGACCCAGGCCACCGTCCGCCAGCTGTCCCAGCAGATGCGCCGGCTCCTGGATGACAAGGTCTTCCTGGAAAACAAACGCATCATGCAGCTGATCCGCAGCGTTGAAGCCGGGGCGCTCGGCACCCGGGAGGCACCGCCGTCGGGCGTCTTCATGGAGATCGACGCCCCGTCCGTGGACGTGGTGCTGCCCTTTGAACGGCCCCTGTATGAGCCCACCCGGAAGGTGATGGTGGACGACGCCGTCCTCACCGCCGATGACCTGGACGTGGACGCAGGTGCCCTGTTCAGCCAGTTCTTCGTGGACAAGGAACGGCTGCGGGGCAACATCGAGGCCGTCCTGGCAGACGCGGACCAGGCAACGCTTGCCGAGGTGACAGCCACGTATCCCCTGTCCCAGGGCCTGGCCGAGGTGGTGGCGTACTGCCAGCTCGCCACCGAATCGGACTGGGCCACCATCAACCCGGAGCAGGAACAGCAGCTCTCGTGGCAGCTGCCGGACGGCAGCATCCGCGAAGCCACTATCGAACAGATTATCTTTGGAAGGCCGGCATGACCCCCAGCGAAACCGCAACGCACACGCCGGAGGAGCTGCCCGCCGTCGTCACCCGGCTCTTCAAAGGCGTGCTCTACGCCGAAAACGACGAAAAGGTCTGGCAATCCCTCCTCGGGCTGACCTCCCACGTCCGGGACTACGTGTCCATACTGGGCCTGGAGCTGATCCTTGATGAGTCAGAAGGTTATGCCTTCCTGCGCTCGCGCGAGGATCCGGACGGCACCCTCCCCCGGCTCATCGCCCGCCGGAGCCTCACGTTCAACGTCAGCCTGCTGCTGGCCCTGCTCCGCGGCCGGATGCTGGAGTTCGATACCAACAGCAGCGAGCTCCGCCTCATCTTGACTGAGCAGGAAATTGCGGACATGGTCTCCGTGTTCCTGCCCGATTCCAGCAACGAGGCCCGGATCCTGGACCGGCTGGCCACCGATATCAAGAAGGTGGTGGAGCTCGGCTTCCTGCGCAAGCTCAAGGGGCAGGCGGACACGTATGAGGTAGCGCGGATCCTGAAGGCGTACGTGGACGCGCAGTGGCTGGAGGAGTTCGACGCGCGGCTGGCCGACTACCGTGCCACTCTCGCCGGCGAGCGGCTCCCCCGGGCAGCAGAAACGGAGGAGGGCAAGTGACGGCGCAGCTCAGCAACGACCTGCAGGAGAGCCTGTTCAGCCTGGACGACACGGCGGCCGACGGCGGTACTCCCCCCGGCTTCCGGCTGCACCGCCTGGAGCTGCTCAACTGGGGCACGTTCCACCAGGGGGTGCGCACGTTCCGGCTGGACGGGGCGAACAGCCTGCTCACGGGCGACATCGGCTCCGGCAAGTCCACCGTGGTGGATGCAATCACTACGCTGCTGCTGCCAGCCAACAAGATCGAGTACAACAAAGCCGCAGGCGCCCAGAAAAAGGAACGCTCCCTGATGTCCTATGTCCGGGGCTTCCACAAGAGCGCCAGGAGCACCGGCGGCGAGTACTCCAAACCGGTGGCGCTGCGCGGGACGGGGCAGCTGACGGTGGTGCTGGGCGTCTTCCACAACGCCGTACTGGGCAAGTGGGTCACGCTGGGCATCACGCTGTGGGCAACGCAGGAGGCCGGGCAGCCCAACCGCTTCTACTCCCTGGCCGAGGCCGAGCAGTCCATTGCCGCGGACTTCAGCAACTTCGGCCAGGACCCGCTGAAGCTTAAGAAGAAGCTCCGGGCCGCAGGTGTTGATGTCCGGGACACTTTCGAGCCCTACGCGGCTGCGTTCAAGCGGCAGTTCGGGATCACCGGGAACCAGGCCATGGAGCTGTTCCACCGCACGGTGTCCATGAAGCAGGTGGAGAACATCACCTCGTTCGTGCGCAGCAACATGCTGGAAGAGGACGACGTTGCCGCCCGGATCACCAACCTGATCCACCACTTCGACGACCTCAAGAAAGCCCACGACGCAGTCCTCCGTGCCAAGGACCAGATCGCCCTGCTGGCGCCCATCAAGGACGGCGCGGCGCTGCACGCGAAGCTAAGCGCGGAGGACGAGCTGGCCCGGAAACAGCGGGACCAGCTGCATCCGTGGTTCACGGACCGGAAACTGCAGCTGAGCCTGGAGCACCAGGCCGAGCTGGAACGGACCGGCACACGCCTGCAGGAGGACGCGGCCCGGCTCAACGGCGAGATCAAGCAGCTGCGCCGCGACCTTGCCGGAGTGGAGGAGGACATCCGGACCAACGGCGGCGGGCGGCTGGCAGCGATCGACGCCGACCTGTCCCGGCTTGCCGCAGAATCGGCTGCCCAGCGCCAGCGGTTTGAGACGTACTCCCTCGCGGCCGCGGACCTGGGACTGCAGGCGCCTGAGGACCGGGTGCTGTTTGACGCCAACCGGGCCCGGCTGGCCGAGGTGGAGCAGGAACTCGCCAAGGCGTCGGACGCACTGCAGGACCGGCGCACCGAGTTGACCATGACCCGGACCGTCCTGGGCAACCAGGCCGCGGACATTGCCACCGAGCTCACCAGTCTCCAGGCGCGTCGCAACCTGATTCCGCTCCCCCAGCTGGACATCCGCCGCCGGCTTTGCGAAGGAACCGGCATCAAGGACACTGAGCTGCCCTATGTGGGCGAGTTGCTGCGGGTCCGCGACGGCGAGGCCGCGTGGGAGGGCGCGGCCGAACGCACCTTGCACGGGTTCGCGCTCTCACTCCTGGTGCCTGCCGAACACTACGCCGCCGTCAGCACCTGGGTGGATTCCAATAACCTCCGCGGGCGGCTGGTGTACCTGAGGGTTGGCGACCCGTATTCGCCCAAAACGGCGGAGCCCGGGACGCTGGCGGCCAAAATCGCCATCAAGCAGGGCACGCCGTTCCGCGACTTCCTGCAGGACGAGCTCAGCAGCCGGTTCGATTATTTCTGCTGCGAGAACCTGGCGGACTTCCGCCGCTACCCCAAGGCGCTGACGGCCAACGGCCAGCTCAAGGGCGGCCGCGGCCGGCACGAGAAGGATGACCGGAAGGACCTGGCGGACCGGCGCAACTACGTGCTGGGCTGGGACAACCACGACAAGATCGCCCGTTTCCGTGCCGAGCAGGATGAGATCCAGGGCCGGATCAAAGTGCTGGCCACGGAACTCGGCAAGGTCAACGACCAGCTTGGTTTGCTGGGCCGGCAGAACCGGCAGCTCGGCATCATCGGCTCGGTGCAGGACTTCGGCGAGATCAGCTGGCAGCTCACCGCACGCCGGATCGAGGACCTCAAGGCGGAGAAGCGGGAGCTGGAGTCCACCAGCGACGTCCTGCAGCAGCTGATGGCCAAGCAGGCGCAGGTGGCTGCCCAGCTGGACCGGCTGGAGGACAAAGCGGGCAAGCTGCAGCAACGCCTCGGCGCCAATGAGAAGGACGCGAAAGACATCGAGGAGGCGATCCAGGAGTGCCGCGCTGTCCTGGCCGGGACGCCGGTGACGGACGACGCCGTCGTGCTGGCCGCCGTCGGACGCCTCGCCCAGGGCGCGCTCGGCGACAAGCCGCTCACCTACCGGAACACCGGCACCGTGGAAAGCACAGTGCGGGCAGGGCTGACCGACAGCATCGACGCGCTGGCCAAGCGGATTGCCCGGGCGGCCGAAGGCACAGTGCGGCAAATGGCGGACTTCCGCAACAAATACCCGAACGAAACCACTGACATCGACGCGTCGCTGGAAGCTGCCGCGGAGTACAACCGGCTGCTGGCACAGCTGGAGGACAACGACCTGCCGCGGTTCGAGGCCCGCTTCAAGGAGTCGCTGAACCAGAACACCATCCACGAGGTAGTGGCGTTCAACGCGTTCCTCGACAGCAGGCGGCAGGACATCGTGAACCGGATCGGGGAGATCAACCAGTCGCTTGCGGGGATCCCGTACAACACGGGCCGGCATATCCAGCTGGAGCACCAGGCCACCTCGGACCAGGACGTGCGCGAGTTCGGCAGCGACCTGCGGGCGTGCTCGGAGGGGACCATCGGCGACGAGGACCAGTACTCGGAACAGAAGTACCTGCAGGTGGAGCGGCTGATCGAACGGTTCCGTGGCCGGGACGGGCTCACCGAGCTGGACCGGCGGTGGACGGCGAAGGTCACGGACGTGCGGAACTGGTTCACGTTTTCAGCGTCGGAAAAGTGGACGGAGACCGGCGAGGAGTACGAGCACTTCACGGACTCGGGTGGCAAATCCGGCGGGCAGAAGGAGAAGCTGGCGTACACCATCCTCGCGGCGGCGCTGGCGTTCCAGTTCGGGCTGGGCTCCGGCAAAGGCGCTAGTCGTGCCGCGGGCAGCGGTCGGAGCTTCCGGTTCGTGGTGATCGACGAGGCCTTTGGCCGCGGCTCTGACGAGTCCGCGCGGTACGGGCTGGAACTGTTCCAGCGGATGAAGCTGCAGCTGCTGATCGTCACGCCGCTGCAGAAGATCCACGTGATCGAGCCGTTTGTCTCGCATGTGGGCTTCGTGGCCAACATCAACGGTGACGATTCCCAGCTGCGCAACATGACCATCCAGGAGTACCGCGAGGAGAAGGACCGGCGTGCCCGCTAAGTCCTGGACATCATTGGCGGGGTTGCGGGCACAGTCGCTGAAGGCCTGGAACAGCGGTGCGCTGCTGCGGGAGCTTGTCTCCCCCTCCGGCGTGTATCCGCGGCGGCGCACCCTGAAGCGTCCGACGGCGGCGGAGCTGTTGACTGATTACGCTGCGGTCCGGGCGTGGGCGGCTGAGCTTTCTGCCGGAGCGGGTGGGTATGACCTGGAGACCGTTGAAGTGGGGCGGCGGACGGTTGGTTCCAACCGGGTTCCATCTACCGCGGTTTTCGCCGGCGTTGAGGATGAGATCGCGTTTGTTGGGAAGGGTCGGGAGGCGGCGCTTTTCCGGTCTCTTGCTGCAGGCCTTTGTAAGCTGGATCCACGGTTTGCTGCCTGGACGGCCCGGCGGCCACTGAAGCTCTTGGAGCTTGGCTCTGACGCCTTGACTGCCGCACGGGTGGCGCTGTGGCTGAAGGACAACCCGGAGCCGGGCATCTACGTCCGGCAACTGGGCCTGCCTGGTGTCCACACGAAGTTCATCGAGCGTAACCGCCAGGTCATCGACCAGTTGCTGGCCGCCGTCTTGCCCGTTCCCGAAGACGTGACCGCCGGCGGGGAGGACCTCGAAGCGCTCGAGCCTGAGCCGGCCGCGGACGATGGCGCGCTGGACGACGGCACCGGCCGCACACCCGCGGCCCGGTTCGCCCGGCGGCACGGATTCCTGCATCCCCCGGAGCTGGTCCGGTTCCGCCTGCTTGATCCGGCCCTGGGTCTGTTCGGCGGCGCCCGGGATATCACCGTGACCGCCGAGGCGTTCACGGCCCTGAAGCTGCCGGTGGACACAGTGATCGCCACCGAAAACCAGGTGAACTTCCTCGCTCTCCCTGACCGGCCCAGGACGCTGGCCCTGTACGGCGGAGGTTATGGTTTCTCTTCGCTGCGGGACGCCTTTTGGCTCCGGAACTGCCGCATCCACTACTGGGGCGACATCGATACCCATGGCTTCCGGATCCTGGACCAGCTCCGCGCGGTGCACCCGCACGTCGAGAGCGTCCTGATGGACGAGGAGACGCTGCTCGCGCATAAGGACTTTTGGGGAACGGAGCCATCGCCGTCACAGGCAGAACTAACCCGACTAACGCGACCAGAGGCAGCGGTATATCAAACCCTCGGGAATGACACGCACGGAACCAAGGTCCGTCTCGAGCAGGAGCTGATCCGCTGGGACTGGGCTCTGGTGCACCTCCAGCAGGCTGCTACGGAGGTTGGCTGTGACAACTATCCCCAATCGTGAACTGCGGAATCAAAGCAGCAAGATCCTGGAGCGGGTTGGAAACGGCGAATTCATCGACGTCACCACAATGGCGAGGTTGCCGCAACGCTTGGACCGCCTTCGGCTTCTCTCTTCGAGCGACTGCTCCTGTCTGGAAGTGTGCGTTAAGCATCGCGGGGATGCTGGTTGGGTTTGATAAGAAGCTTTTCAGCGCGGCAACTCAGACAAGGCTGAGATCAATAGCACCAGATGGCAACGCCTAAAGCGGATCCAGCCGAACAGCCTCAATAACGTCCTCGGCATGCAGCGAGTGCGCCGTTGCCTGCACGGTGTCCCACCTGCCATAGGTTGCCGGGTCAAGGAATTGCTCCCAGCCCCGCTCAAGATCCAGGCGCACATCCTCAGGCCACTCCAGGAATCCCTTATCGAAGACGCCGGCTGCACGCTTGCGGTCGTCCAGCTCGTCCCAGATCCTGTCCCGCCTCGCTTCAAAGTCTTCGTCGCTTTCACACGGCAGTTCAAGCACGTGGGGAGTGCCATTCAGGGCGCGATGCCAGTCCCAGAAGTGGGAAAGCAACACCCGCTCCCGCGGGATCCGGCATGTCAGCAGGACGCCGCCGCGTTGGTTCCTGCAGCTGTCCACCAGGCAGTCGCGGGTAGTGCGTGCCCAGAACCACAAGGCGCTGTCGCCACTGGTAGGCAGACGCCGGCCCATCTCCCGGAGCATCCAGCCATAGGCATCAGCGAACGGCGGCTCCGCCCGCTTGGGGTCGGGAAGGAGTTGTCCGGTCGAAAGGAGTTCACCCAAGGCATCCTCGGTTTGGAAGGTGTGCAGCAGGACACGGTCGGCATTCAGGTCATAGCCCACGCGGCCCGCTGGAACTGCACGGTCAGCGCGGGCACGGGTAACGGAAAAGTGCGGCACAGGCTGAGCCTAAGGCCCACCCCTGACAATATCGACGGCCGCCGGCTGGGCTGCGCGAAAATCACCCTCTTGCGCGTTTTGCGCAACCCGTCTTGCGCTAATCGCGCAAGCCGGTCTATGATCTACATCATGCTTCGAGCGCGTGCAGCTCGGCCCCCTCCCCCCAACAACAATGAGGTTGCTTCATGTCTGTCCCAATCAAGGCCACCATGGAAAAAGTTCCTGGCGGCATGATGCTGATCCCCCTGCTCATCGGCGCCATCCTGGGCACCTTCGCTCCCGATTCCGCCAAGTTCTTCGGGTCCTTCACCGGTGCGCTCTTCACCGGCGGCACCACCATCCTGGCCGTGTTCTACGTGTGCATGGGCGCCAGCATCGACATTAAGGCCACGCCGTACATCCTGAAAAAGGGCGGTGTCCTGTTCGGCAGCAAGGTCCTGTTTGCCATCATCATCGGCGTCGTGGCCGGCAGGTTCCTGGGTGAACTTCCCATCGACGGCGGCATACTGTCCGGCCTGTCCGTACTGGCCATCCTGGCGGCCCTGAATGACACCAACGGCGGAATGTACATGGCCCTCATGGGCCAGTACGGCAAGCCCAAGGACGTGGCCGCCTACTCGGTCATGACGCTGGAATCCGGTCCCTTCCTGACCATGGTGACACTCGGCGTCGCCGGCCTGTCCGCCTTCCCGTGGCAGGCGCTCGTGGGCGCCATCATCCCCTTGCTCCTCGGAGCCATCCTGGGCGCCCTGGACCCGGCCATGCGGAAGTTCCTCTCCTCCGCGGCCCCCGTCCTGATCCCGTTTTTCGCCCTCGCCCTCGGCTTCGGCCTGAACCTGGGACAGGTCCTCAACGCCGGATTGTTGGGCGTCGCGCTGGGCCTGTTCGTGCTGATCGCCGGCGGAGCGGTCCTGTTCTTCGCAGACAAGCTCACAGGAGGCTCCGGCATCGCAGGCCTGGCAGCAGCCACCACCGCGGGCAACGCCGCCACCGTTCCCATGCTGGTGGCCGCGGCGAACCCTGCCTACGCTCCCGCAGCCGGACCCGCCACCGTCCTGGTTGCAGCATCCGTGGTGGTCACCGCCATCGGCTGCCCGCTCATGGTGGCTTGGTACGCTAAGCGCCTGAAAGCCAAGCAGCCCGTGGAAACCCCCGAGGTGTCCCCAGCAGTATGAACACCCAAGCCACCACGCGCTGGGCGATCATCGCCGATGACCTCACCGGTGCCGCCGACGCAGCCGCAGCCTACGGCCCAACCCACACCAGTTCAGTGATCCTGGACCTTGGATGTGCCTGGCCGGAGGCCCAGATCCTGTCGATCAACACCGAGAGCCGCTACCTTCCGGCGGCGGAGGCAGCCTCGGCTGTCAGCTCCGCCACCCAGCGTGCGCTGGGGCAGCACCGCCGGGTCTTCAAGAAGATCGACTCGCTGCTCCGGGGCAACGTGGGCGTGGAAGTTGCAGCAAGCCTTGCGCAGATTGCGCAGGGCAGTGGTCCGGCACTCGCCATCGTGGCGCCCGCGTTTCCGCGAACGGGCAGGACCACCCACGGCGGCATCGTGCACGTCAACGGCGTCCAACACAGTGGGGGCGCCTTCGGTGGTGACGTCGCCCGCGCACTTGCCGACGGCGGCCTGACCGCGGAAGCGGTGAGCGGGCTGACGGAACGCTCGCCGGAGGAACTGGCGGCGCACCTGCGCGACGTGCAGGAACGCGGGACTGCCGCCGTCGTACTCGACGCCGGGACCGACCAAGACCTGCAGGACATCGCGGCCGCAGCGGAACTGCTGGATTTCCCGACGCTCCTGGTGGGCTCGGGCGGACTGGCCGGGCACATCGCCGGGGACCCTGAAACGCAGCAGGCCCGTGACGCCCAGGCGCGGCAGATCAGCCGGACGCTGACCGTGATCGGCAGCTACTCGGGCCTCGCCCGGCAGCAGAGCGAGGCGCTGGTTGCGGCCGGCGCGGAACACATCACGCTGGACCACGCCAGCCTGGACTGCGCTGAGGTTCCGCGCAAGGTTGCCGAGGCGATGGCCCGGGCCAATGTGGTGCTGACGCCGGACCCGATGGGTGCCGTGGACAAGTCGCAGGCGCTTGTCGTGGCAGAGGCCCTGGCCCGCGCCACCGCTGCGGGCGTCGGCCACTGCGATGCGCTGGTCATGACCGGCGGGGAGACCGCAACGGCCGTCCTGAAAGCCCTGGGCGTGGGGAGCTTCACGGTCCTCGGCGAGGTTGAACCCGGCGTCGTCATGAGCCTGCTGCCCGTACCCCTCCCCCTGCTGGTCACCAAGGCCGGCGCGTTCGGGGACGCGGGCACCCTGGCCCGGACCACACAATTTCTCACTGGCACAACGACTGAAATGAGTAGCAAATAATGGGACGCCCGATTGTTGCGATCACCATGGGCGATGCCGCCGGCATCGGTCCGGAAATCATTGTCAAGGCCCTGGCCGACGGCGAGCTCCGGTCTAAGGCCCGGATGCTTGTGATCGGCGATCTTCGCAGGCTGCAGCTGGCGGCGGACATCGTTTCCAGCCCGCTGACCCTGCGAAAGGTGGCGGCACCCTCGGAGGCACTGTTCGAAGAGGGCACCATCGACGTGCTGGACATTGACTGCATCCCCGAGGACCTCGCCTGGGGCGAACTGTCTGCCGCTGCCGGCCACGGCTCGTACCTCTTCATCGAGAAGGCCGTTGAGCTGGCGATGGACCGCCAGGTGGATGCCATCTGCACCGGGCCGCTGAACAAGGCAGCCCTGCACGCCGCGGGCCACAAGTTCCCCGGCCACACCGAACTCCTCGCCGAGCTGACGGGCACCGAGGAAGTGTCCATGATGCTGACCGCCCCGAAGATGCGCGTCATCCACGTGACCACGCACATCGGCCTCATCGACGCGATCGCCAAGATCAACGGTGACCTGGTCTACCGGACCATCAAGCGCGGCTACGAGCTGCTGCGCACTTCCGGGATCGAAAACCCTCGGATCGCCGTCTGCGCCATCAACCCGCACGCCGGCGAGAACGGCCTGTTCGGGTACGGCGAGGAGGCGGAGAAGATCCAGCCCGGCATCGAGAAGGCCCAGGCTGACGGCATCAACGCCTTCGGCCCGCTCCCGGCGGACACCTTGTTCTTCCTCGCCGGCCGCGGCGACTTCGACCTGGTGGTGGCCCAGTACCACGACCAGGGCCACGGCCCCGTCAAGGTCCTGGGCCTGGAGAACGGCGTGAACATCACCGTTGGCCTGCCTGTGGTGCGGACGTCTGTGGACCACGGCACCGCGTTCGACATCGCGGGCAAGAACATCGCGGACCACGAATCGCTGCTCGAGGCGCTGCGGCAGGCGGTGGACCTGGCCCCGTCACGCGAGGAAGCTGCGTAACTGGAGCCCTCTTTGATGCGGCCGGTCAGCACTGCTGGCCGGCCGTTGCCGTTTATACAGGGGGCCGGAACTAGCATGGGTAGCACTGCCACCGCCATGCCCACGGGAAGGAGACCGGGAATGCTCAGCGCAAACGCGCGGCGCGAGGAGATCTACCACCTTGCCGTGACCACCGGCCTGGCCTCCGTGGAGGAACTCTCGGCCCGGTTCGAGGTGACGGCGTCCACCATCCGTCGGGACCTGGCTTTGCTGAATTCCCAAGGCCGGCTGGCGCGCACCTACGGAGGGGCGATGGCCGTGGGAGCGCACCCGGAGGCGTCGCTGCGGCAGCGCACGGGTGAAGCGTTCGAGCAGAAGCATGCGATCGCCCGCTGGGCGGCGGCGGTGATCCAGCCCGGGGAGAACATCCTGCTCGACGCCGGCTCCACCGCAGGTGCCCTGGCGCACCAACTGCGCGGATTCGCTCCGTTGTCCGTGACGACGCCGGGCATCAACACCTTGCAGGAGCTGGCCGATTCCGAGGGCATCGAGGTGGACTGCCTGGGCGGCCGGCTCCGGGGCGTTTCCCAGAGTTTCGTGGGGCCGCTGGCCGAGGCGGCGCTGGAGCGGATGAGCTTTGACCGGGTGTTCCTGGGCGCTGACGCCGTCACCGCCGAGGACGGCATCTGCGAGGCCGACCACGCCCAGACCCGGCTCAAGGAGCTCATGGCCCGGCGCGGCCGTGCGGTTTACGTTTTGGCGGACTCGTCCAAGCTAGGACTCCGGCCCTTCCATGCATGGGCCCGGCTGGCGCTGCCCTGGACACTGGTGACGGACGACGGCGCCGATCCCGCCCAGGTGCAGAAGTTCCGGGACGCGGGAGTACAGGTTGAGGTGGCGGCGGTAATCAGCTGAGGCGTTTTCCTCCTCCATTGCCGGGACCAAACGGTTGCAAGACTTCGTAGCCCCATTGGAACTGGATTGCTACAATTGCTACGGAGGTGCGCCATGACAACCATTCCCCACCGCGAGCTGCGCAACCAGAGCAGCAAGATCCTGGAGCGGGTCAAGAACGGCGAGACGATTGATGTGACGAACAACGGTGAAGTTGCCGCCACGCTCATCCCGCCTGCTGCCTCCCCCTTCGAACGTCTACTCCTATCGGGCAGCGTGCGGCAGGCATCGGAAGGCCCGGTCGACTTCCGGCTCCTGCAGCGCGTGACTTCTGATGCCGGCACAGCAGAGATGATCAATGACCTTCGTGGTGACCGGTGATCATTTACGTGGACACCTCGGCTGCCTTGAAGCTGGTGGTAGAGGAACCGGAGTCCGGTCCCACCGCGGACTTCCTCTCTTTGGCCCAACAGCGGGGTGACCGGCTTGTTGCTTCGATGCTCCTTCATACGGAACTGCACTGTGCCGCCAACCGCCGTGGCCTGCCGCCGGAGTTGGTCAACTCTGTGCTGGACGCAATCAACCTGGTGGACCTGACGCGTTCAGACCTCTTGTACGCGGCCGCACTCCCAGGTGGGTTGCGCAGCGCCGATGCGATCCACCTCGCTGCTGCCATCCGACTTGAAACCCAAACTATGGTCGCCTTCGACAAAGAGCTTGTGAGGGCAGCAATTCAAGCAGGACTCAAGACAGTCGCACCGGCCAGCTGATGGCTGGGTACGCTGCTGCTACAACGATTGAAACCCTAACCGGAATGGAGACTTCCATGCACGCCGTGCTCGAATACACCTACTCGGACAACTACCTCGAGTCCCGCGGACAATACCGCGCAGACCACCTCCGGGCGGGGTGGGAGGCGGTCGAACGCGGCGAACTCCTGCTCGGCGGGGCAATTGGCCACGGGCCCTTCAAAGGGTTGCTGATCTTCACCGGCGAGAACCCGCTCGAGGCCGCCAAAGCTTTCGCAGCGGCCGACCCCTACGTCCTCAACGGCGTAGTGACCTCGTGGACCGCCAGCCCGTGGACAACAGTCCTCGGAAACGAGGCGGCCACTCCTGTGCGCCCCTAGGTCCAGTCAGCCTGGATTCTGCTGGCTTGACGACGGCTTCACGCCTCTGTCCTACTCTGCCTTCGACAGCGTGAAGATCCCATAGCGCATGGCACCGGTGCGGTAGGCCAGGATCAGGCGGGGAATGCTCAGAATGGCGCCGCGGTTGCGTGCGCCAAGGGCGAGGCTGCGGGTCTCCGGATCGACGAGCATGGCCTTGATGAGCCTCCGGGCGCAGATCCGCCAGGTGCGGGCCACCCGGCGGCTGACATCCTCATAGCCGGTGACCGTAAAGCCGGCTGCCGTCGCCATCGCCTCATACTCCTGGCGCGTGCCCATCGAGGGCAGGCGCCCTTCGCGGCAGATTGGCTCGAGCAGGTGGCGGACCTTCCAAGGGCTGGCACCGGTCTCAGCGAGCCACGCGCAGATGACGAAGTGGCCGCCGGGCGCCAGCACGCGATGCGCCTCGGCGAAGAACCTGGGCTTGTCCACCATGTGCTCGCTCGACTCAATTGACCATGCCGCATCCGCCGAGGCATCGGGCAGGGTGTTGGCGAGCCAGTCCTGGACCTGGATGTCCACGCCGGGTACCGAATGTGCAGCGGCATAGCCTGCCTGCTCAACGGAAAGCGTGAACCCTGTGACGCGAACCCCGTGTGTTACGGCGAGCCGCCCTGCCGTGGAGCCGTAGCCGCAGCCGATGTCCACGCACTCCTGGCCGGGCATGAGACCCAGCCGGTCCCCGACGGTGTCGACCAGCGCCTCGACCGCAGCGCTGGGAGTCTCCCGATCTGTGGCCCAGAGCCCGTGGTGGACATGGTCTCCCCATACCCGGCGATAAATGGGATCAAGCTCGTCATAGTGATCCGCCACCGCCACGGCGTCCTGGGAAATATCGGGCACAATCACGCGATGACCCTACAGCGGCGCTCCAGTACGAGGGAAGAGGAACGACGGCGGCAGCAACCCTTGCCGCTTGTCCAACAAACAAGTGCTACTTGTTCTACGCTGGAACTCCCGGACCAATCCACCGAAGAGCGAGGCAAATGTGCACCAGGACGCCGCCCGGTTCCTGTCCCAGCCGGTGGCCGCCCAGCCCGGCTCACCCCTGCGCGTCGCCGTGTACTCGCGCATCGCCGAGGCCATCCGCAACAGCCTCCTCACCCCCGGCTCCATGATCCCAACCGAAACCGAACTCGGCGCCGACATGAAAGTCAGCCGTACCGTGGTCCGCGAAGCCCTCATGCTCCTCGAGGAGGACGGGCTGATCAGGGCGCGGTGCGGCGTCGGACGTTTCGTCTCGGACACCCTCCCCCGCATCGGCATCGAATGCATCCGCCCGTTTGAGGAAGTCCTCGCTGGCCCCGGCCAGACGCTCGAGGTCAAACGCACCCAGGTGGTGCGGCAGGCGGCTTCAGAATTCGTCGCCCCCGGCATCGGCGTCGAGCCCGGCACTGACTGCTGGCTTTGGGAATCCGTCCTCATCCGCGACGGCGAGGCCATCGCCCAGCTGCAGGAAAACGTCACGGCCCAGCCGGTCAGTATCTCCAAGGGCGCCGCTGCACCCCTGGAGATAAAGGACGACGGCGGCGCCACCTTGCTTGCCACGCTCAACAACCAGCTGGGCCGACTGGCCGGCCCGGGCGAGTGCCAGATCAGCCTCAGCCAGGTGGGCCCCAGCCGCGCCAAGCTGCTGGACCTGCGTCCGACGGACCCGGTCCTCGTGCTCACCCAGTACATCCGGCACGGCAACCAGCCCTTCTACCTGGCCAAATGCCTGGTGTCCGCCCGGGCCGGCCACCTGTCCGTGATGCAGCAGTTCCAGTCCTAGGATCGCCCGTCCTGATGCGCAGCGATGGACTCGGCGATCTGCCTGATCCCGGCGAGCGTTACCGGGATTCCTTGGAGCGCCTGCTGGGTGCGGTCCGCGCTCTGCTCGGGTGCCTTGTCACCGAACTTTTCCTCAAACATGGCTATGCCGTCCGGAGGGAATTCCCCGGGCAACGCTGGCCGGGTGGCCCTAGTCCTTGGGCCGGAAATGGCCCGGCCAGTCCTTCAGCCGGATCCGGCCGAGGTCCTGGATTTCGCCGAGTGTGCCCCACTCGTCCAGGCCCAGCCGAGCCAGCGGCTCCAGGAGATCGATGCGCGGGTGGCTGCCATCGAGGACGGCTTCGCTCACGGCGGCATGGGTCACTTCGCCGAAAACCAACGTGGAGTCCCCCATCGGCAGCATGGACTGGAGGCGGCATTCCAACACCGCCGGCGATTCCTTGACGCGGGGCGCGGCCACGGTGAGCCCCGGCTCCCGGGTCAGGCCGGCGGCGTCGAACTCGCTGATCTCAGGCGGGAAGTTGGTGCCGGTGGCGTTGACCTCTTCGAGGAGTGCAGCCGGGGCCAGGTTGACCACGAATTCCCCGGACGTGGTGATGTTGCGGAGCGAATCCTTCTCGCCCACCGAGGTGAACTGCACGATGGGTGGATAGGTTGAAGCTACGGTGAAGAAGGAATGCGGAGCCACGTTGTCAACGCCCTCCGGGGAAACGCTCGAAACCCAGGCGATGGGCCGGGGAACCACCACGGCGGTGAGCAGCCGGTAGAAATCACGGGCGGACGTCGCTGAGGGACTGAAATCAGTTCGCATGCTGCCAGACTAACCATCAGGCAGCGAGGAAGGAGACAGCCATGGCGTTCCAGCCCTACCGATCACCATCAACCGGGCGGCCCGTGCGCGCCATCCTTTTCGACACTTTCGGTACGGTGGTGGACTGGCGGAGCGGCGTTGCACGGGAGGTGGCAGCTTTCACCACGGCGCACGGGCACACGCTCGACGCGGAGGCCTTCGCTGACCACTGGCGGGCCCTCTACCAGCCGGCCATGAACGCCATCCGCTCCGGACGGCGCAGCTTCACGAAGCTGGATACGCTCCACCGTGAAAACCTTGACCAGGCGCTCCGCCACTACGGCATCAATCCGGACCGGCTGCCCGGGGAGAGCCTGCAGGAGCTGAACAAATCCTGGCACCGGTTGCCGCCGTGGCCGGACAGCGTGGAGGGGCTGGCAACCATCCGCCGCCACTACATCGTGGGCCCGCTTTCCAATGGCAACACCGCACTCTTGCTCGACATGGCCAGGAACGCCGGGCTGCCGTGGGATGTGATCATCGGTTCGGACATGACGTGCACCTACAAGCCGTTGCCCCAGGCGTATCTCCGGACGGCTGAATTCCTGGACCTCGAGCCCGGAGAGGTGATGCTCGCGGCGGCCCACAACAGCGATTTGCAGGCTGCCCGGGCGGCCGGGCTGGCCACAGCGTTCGTGGCCCGCCCCACTGAACACGGCCCCGGCCAAGTGGCGGACCTGGCCCCTGAAGGCGACTGGGATCTCGTAGCGTCCAGCATCACTGAATTGGCGGACTTGCTCGGGGCCTGACACCGTTTGTCCGACGAACGCGCCGACATTGCACCCTGTGCCCGATGATCCCCATGGAGGCCGGACTCCGCGCTACGCTGCCGCGGGAAACGCCCCTGCCCCTGCCAGCCCGGACCGCGGGGCGGTGCCGACCTTGCCGCAGATCCAGCGGCCCAGTTCCGTTGCCTGCTGCACGTCGATGCCGGTATCGAATCCGGCCCGCCCGAGCATCCACGCAAGGTCCTCCGTGGAGCTGTTTCCCGCCGCCCCCGGAGCAAAGGGGCAGCCGCCGAGGCCCCCGACGCTGCTGTCGAACACATCGACACCCGCTGCCATCGCCGCATAGGTATTGGCCAGCGCGGTGTGCCGGGTCTCGTGAAGGTGGGCCCTCAACTGCAGGCCGGTCTCTCCGCGCAACCTGGCGAAAGCCTCGCCCACCTGCCACGGCACCGCGCAGCCGATCGTATCCGCCAACGCCACCTCCGCCAGGTTCGCGCGGCCCATTGCATCGCGGACGACGTCGAGGGTCTGTTCGAGCGGGACGTCGCCCTGGTAGGGGCAGCCGAAAGCGACGGCGGCGGTGACGCTGAGCGGGATGGAGGCCGAAGCAGCGATCGCCGACACCTCCTCCAAGGCCGCGAGCGCCGCGGCAACCGTGGTGTTCTGGTTGGCCGTAGCGAATGCATCGGTCACCGGGAGCACATAGTTCATCTCGTCCACCCCGGCGTCGACAGCGCGGTGGGCGCCCCTGGTGTTGAGCACCAGTCCGATGTAACTGACGGCGTCGGTGCGCGGGACGGCCGCCATCACCGCGTCGGCATCGGCCATCTGGGGAACTGCCTTGGGATTCACGAAGCTGACGGCCTCGATCCGCTTGGCACCCATCCTGATCAGCTCTTCGATCAGCCGGACCTTGTCCCCGGTGCTGACGGGGGTCTTCTCGTTCTGCAGGCCGTCGCGCGGGCTGACGTCCACGATCGAGACCGGCCTGGTGTCCTGGGCAAACGCCATCAGATTGCTCCTTCGCTGTGCGCTTTCTGCACGTCTTCATCGGTGAGGTTCAGGAGGCCCTGGTACACATCGGCGTTGTGGGAGCCGTGCACCAGGGGCCCGTTCCAGCTGATCCGGCCAGCGGAGCGCGTGAGTTTGGGGACGATTCCGGGCTGGACCACGGCTCCCAACTCGTCGTCCGGCACTTCCACGAGCATGTCCCGGGCCTTGAGCTGCGGGTCCTCGAAGATGTCTTCCACAGTGCTCACGGTGCTGTTTGGAACACCGTGTCCGTCGAGCAGGCTGACCAACTCCCCGGCGGTGTACTGCCCCGCCCAGTCGGCGATGAGGCCTTCGAGTTCCTCCTGGTTGTGGCCCCGCTGCGCATGGTCGCGGTATTTCGGGTCAGTCGCCAGGCCGGGCATGCCCATCGCGGTGGCCAGGCGCACGAAGACGGAGTCCTGGTTGGCCGCGATGACAACCCACTTGCCGTCGCTGGACTGGAAGATGTTCGACGGCGCGATCCCCTTCAGTCCCGAACCGCTGGGTCCCGGGACAATACCGGTAGCGGCGTAGTCAGGCACGGCGCTCTCCAGCAGCGAAAAACACGCCTCGACGAGCGAGACATCGACCACCTGGCCGGTGCCCCCGCGAGCATCCCGCCAGTACAGCGCCAGCAGGATCCCCTGCAGGGCATACAGCGAGCCGAGGCTGTCCCCCAGGGAAATGCCGGTCCGGGGCGGCGGCTGGTCGGGGTAGCCGTTGAGGTGCCGCAGCCCGCTCCGTGCCTCCGCGACGGAGGCATAGCCGGGCTTTGACGCTTCCGGGCCGGTCTGTCCGTAGCCGGAGACCCGGGCGATGATGAGGCCGGGGTTGACCTTCCACAGCTCTTCCGGGCCGAGGCCAAGCTTTTCCATGGTGCCCGGGCGGAAGTTCTCCAGGATGACGTCGGTTTCCTTGCAGAGCTCCAAAAAAAGCTCCCGGCCGCGGGGGGCCTTGAGGTCCAAGGTGACGCACTTCTTGCCACGGGACTGCACTGACCACCACAAGGTGTGGTCGTTGACCCGTGCCCGGCCCCACTCGCGCATGGGGTCCGGCCGGTTCGGGGATTCGACCTTGATGACTTCGGCTCCGAAGTCCGCCATCTGCCGTCCTGCGAACGGCCCTGCGATCAGGGATCCAAGTTCGAGGACGCGTACCCCGGAGAGGGGTCCGGCAGTCTGGGTCGCGCCTGCAGGGGCCGACGACGGGTCGGCAACGGCCCCGGGGCGGTCCCCGTCGGCGGCGCCCTTATTCCGTTCAGCTGTGCCGGTTTCGAAAACCTTCATCAAATCTCAACTCCTGGTTCCTGATGCGGACCCGTGGGCGCCGTACACGCCGGAGGGTCGGTCGAGCACCGTCCTACACGAACCAGTATGCACGCACCTCGTCATATTGTGAACAGAAAATCACGATATGGGCACTTCTTCGGAGGGAAGGCTTCCCCCGATCAGCCGGGTGCCTTCGGCGGCTGCGGCGATGACAGGCTCGATCCAGGAAGCGCACACGTCATAGGGCATCCGCATGGTGGGTCCCATGACAGTCAGGGCACCGTAGAGCTCAGCCTGGGGTCCGAAGATCGGAGCGGACAGGCCACTGGCCCCGGATACCCGCTCTCCGGTAGTGATGGCGAAACCGTCCGCGCGGGTCTTTGCCACCGCGGCATCGAGGTTTGCCGCGTCGGTGATGGTGCGGTCCGTCATGGACTGCAGGCCCGAGCCGTAGACCTTCTCCGCCAGGTCGGTATTCCAGGCGAGCAGTACCCGGCCCGCGGAGCCGGCGTGGAGCGGCATAATGTCGCCCACCTCCACCGCGCGGCGAAGGACCCGCCGGGTCTCCGCCACCGCGATGCAGACCCTGCTGCCCCGGGACTCCCGGAAGATGCAGACCGTTTCTCCCAGTTCATCGCGCAGCCGCCGGATGACGGGCGTGAGCAGTTCGAGGAAGTCGAGGCCCTGCCGGGCCGGGGCCGCCCAATGTGTCATCCGCAGGCCGATCCGGAAGTGGTCACCGCGCCGGTCCAGCAACCCCTCGTGCACCAGGTTGGTGACAAGCCGCTGCACCGTGGAGTGCGGCAACCCCGTCTCGGCCCGGATTTCGGCGAGGCTCATCTCAGGCCGCGCCAGCGAGAAGGCGTCCAGGATGGCCGTGATCTTCTTCAGCACCAGCAGCGGGGCGGCATTTTCAGTTGCGCTCATGGAGGGATTCCGGATTCCTTCTTCTCGCATTACGGGAGGGCCCCTAATGGCCGCCCCTTGTAGTGTGACAGACGTTACTGTTAGCCTTGTGCCCACTATATGACCAACGACTCACAATGTGGTTAGCGGGAGAACAGCAATGACGCACCCCTTTCAGCCTAAGTCTTCGAATTACGCGGTCGAGCTCAACGGATGCACCAAGGAGTTTGCAACGCCCGGCGGTGGCTCGTACTTCGCTGTGCGGGACATCGACCTCAAAGTGGAGCCCGGGCGCTTTGTCTCCATCGTCGGGCCGACGGGATCGGGCAAGTCCACCATCCTCAACATGGCAGCCGGACTCCTGAATCCGTCCGAAGGAACCGTCCACAGCTTCGGCGAACCCGTCGACGGGGTGAACCGCCGCGCCTCCTACATGTTCCAGCAGGACGCCCTGCTGCCCTGGAAGTCGGTGATCGACAACGTCAGCCTCGGGCTCACCATGGCCGGGGTTTCCAAGGCCGAGGCCTACGACGAGTCACGCCGCTGGCTGGAGAAGGTGGGGTTGAAGAACTTCGCTGACCGCTACCCGCACCAGCTCTCCGGCGGCATGCGCAAGCGCACCGCCGTCGCCCAGGCCTGGATCGTGAATCCGGACATCCTGCTGATGGACGAGCCGTTCTCCGCGCTGGACGTCCAAACCCGGCAGATCATGGAGAACGAACTCCTCCAGCTCTGGCAGGAGTCGGACAAGGCCGTCGTCTTCATTACCCACGACCTGGACGAGGCCATTGCCCTGTCCGACGAGGTGGTCATCCTCGGTGCCGGCCCGGGCAGCACCGTCGTCGGCAGCTACGAGATCGACATCCCCCGCCCCCGCGACCTCCTGGACATCCGGGACGATCCCAAGTTCGTCGAGCTCCACAGGGAAATCTGGGGTCGCCTCAAGGTCGAGGTATCCAAAACCTATGAATCAGCTCGGGAAGAGGAAGAGAGCGACGCAGCATGACAGTGGCACCAGCTTCCAAGAACACACAACGCTTTCCCCTCCGGAAGGACCGGGATCCGGCGGTGGCCCAGCGGCCCAAGCGCAAGCGGCCCGAAGCCTCGAACGTCTCCATCCGGATGGGGCAGTTGGCCCTCGCCGCCGTCGTCCTTGGCGCATGGGAGCTGCTGGGACGCGTCGGCGTCATCGACCCGTTCTTCTTCCCCCTCCCCTCCGACATCCTGATGACGGTATGGCTGTGGATCTCCAGCGGCTTCGTCTTCCCGCACCTGTGGATCACCCTGCAGGAATCGATCCTCGCCTTCCTCACGGGCGCGGCGGCCGGCCTGGTCCTGGGCTTCCTGCTGGCCAGGGTCCGTTTCCTGGAGCGGCTCCTGGACCCGTTCCTGCAGATGTTCAACGCCCTTCCCCGCGTGGTGCTGGCACCGATCTTCCTGCTGTGGTTCGGCCTGGGCATCTGGTCCAAGGTGGCCTTCGGCTTCACCCTGGTGTTCTTCATCGTCTTCTTCAACACCCTCGAAGGCGTCAAAAGCGTGGACCGGGTCCTCGTGGACAACGCCAAAATGCTCGGAGCCAACGAGAAGCAGCTGCTCCGCCACGTCTTCATCCCCAGCGCCCTGACCTGGATCTTCTCCAGCCTGCACATCAGCGTGGGTTTCGCCATCACCGGCGCGGTGGTGGGTGAATACCTCGGGGCGTCCGCCGGCGTGGGCTACGCCATCGCCCAGGCCCAGGGTGTCTTCGATACCAAGGGGGTCTTCGCCGGCATGTTCATCCTGATGTTCGTGGTCCTCATCATCGACCTCCTCGTCAACCGCCTCGAACGGCACCTCCTCAGGTGGCGCCCGGTCCGCTCCTCGTAACCCAACACATCACCGCCTGAAAGGGAATCCCCATGACTTCGAACGAAACCCGGCACCGGCGCCGGGGCCTCTTCCGCCCGCTGACCGTCCTCGCCTCCCTCACCCTCGCCCTCTCCGCCTGCGGCGCGCCCGCGTCGGCACCGCCCGGCCAGGGCGGCACCGGTGCCGCCGGCGGCGGGGACGGCTCCAAGGTGATTATCGGCGTCGGCGGCCAGACACTGCTGACCTACCTTCCCACCACGCTGGCCCAGGAACTGGGCTACTACGAGGAGGAGGGCGTGAACGTCGAACTGCAGGACCTGCAGGGCGGCTCCAAGGCGCTGACGGCCATGATTGGCGGCAGCACGCAGGTCACCAGCGGCTACTACGAACACACCATCCAGATGCAGGCCAAGAACCAGCCCATCAAGGCGTTCGTGGACATGGGCCGGTCATCGGGGCTCGCCCTCCTGGTGGCGCCCAAGAACGAGGGCCAGATCAAGTCCATCGCGGACCTCAAGGGCAAGAACGTCGGCGTGACCTCACCGGGGTCGTCCACTGACATGTTCATCAAGTTCCTCCTGGCGAAGAACGGCATGCAGCAGACCGATGCCGCAGTATCGGCCATCGGCGCCGGATCCTCTGCAGTGGCGGCCATGGAGCAGAACCAGGTGGACGCCGCGGTGATGCTTGAGCCGGACATCTCGGTGCTCGCCAAGCGGATCGGCCACGCCCCGGTCATCCTGGAGGACGTCCGGACCGAGGAAGGTCTGAAGGAAGTCTTCGACACCGACGCATGGCCGTCCGCCTCCCTCTACGCCAAGACCGACTGGCTGGACCAGAACAAGGACACCGCGGGCAAGCTCGCCAAGGCGATCAAGCGCACGCTGGAGTTCATCAACAGCCATTCCGGCCAAGAGATCGCCGCCGAAATGCCGGAGAAGTTCGCCGGCGGGGACAAAGAGCTCTACGCCAAGGTCATTGAGGACCTGAAGAAAACGCTGAGCAAGGACGGATCCTTTACCCAGGACGGCGTCGAGGCCGTCCTGAAAACCCAGCGGGTGGCCAACCCGGAGGTCGGGGACAAGGACATCAAGCTTGGGGACACCTACACCAACGACTTCGTAAAGTAGCCCCAAACTGCCAGGCACGCCATCCGCACGGGATGGCGTGCCTGCGTCCGTTACAGCGCATTGAGGAGACCACGCGCAATGCCCGAGACACTGACTCACAAGATCCTGGCCAGCCACCTCGCCGCCGGCGAGTTGACCCCCGGCGCCGACATCACCATCGCCGTGGACCAGATCCTCATCGAGGACGCCACCGGAACCATGACGGCCATGCAGTTCGAGATGCTCGGCGTGGATTCCATCGCGGTGCCGCTGGCGGTCATGTATGTGGACCACAACGTCCTGCAGATCGACGACAAGAACATGCAGGACCACCACTACCTGCGCACCTTCTCCGCCCGCCACGGGCTGCGCTACTCCCCCGCCGGGCACGGCATATCCCACTACATCCACCTGGAGCATTTCTCCCAACCGGGCCAGGTGCTGGTGGGCGCGGATTCCCACACCTCGACGGCGGGTGCCCTGGGCATGTTCGCGCTCGGCGCCGGCGGGCTGGAGGTGGCCGTGGCGATGGCCGGCTACGGCTTCGACTTTGTGTGCCCCGCCGTCGTGGGCGTTGAACTGACGGGCACGCTGGGATCCAATGCCGAAGCCAAGGACGTGGTGCTGGAGCTGCTGCGCCGCCACGGCGTGCGCGGCGGCCGCGGGAAGGTGTTCGAGTTCTACGGCGAGGGCGTGGCGTCGCTGTCCGTCTCCGCGCGCGCCACCATCTGCAACATGATCATCGAAACCGGTGCCGCCACGGCCATCTTCCCCTCCGATGAGCAGACCCGCGCCTGGCTGCGGGCCCAGCGCCGCGGGGACCAGTTCGTCCCCCTGGCGGCGGACGCGGGAGCCACGTACGACGACGACGAGCGGCTTGATCTCTCGGCCCTGGTTCCGCTGGTGGCGCTTCCGCATTCCCCGGGCAACGTTCGTCCGGTGTCCGAGCTGCCGCGCACCGAGGTGGTGCAGGTCTGCGTCGGTTCCTCCGTGAACAGCTCCTACGAGGACCTGGCCACCGTGGCGGCCATCCTTAAGGGACACACTGTCCATCCCTCCGTCCAGCTCACGGTGACACCCGGATCACGGCAGATCCTGCAGACCATCATCGCCTCCGGGGTTTATGAGGACTTGATGCAGGCCGGGGCTCGGATGCTCGAGCCGGTGTGCGGCCCCTGCGTGGGCATCGGCCAGGCACCCACGGAGGGTGCGCCGTCGCTGCGCACCTTCAACCGCAACTTCCCCGGCCGCAGCGGCACGGCGGAGGACGCTGTGTACCTGTGTTCGCCGTCGACCGCCGCCGCCAGCGCGCTGGAAGGCGCCATCGTGGACGCCTCCACGGTCAGCCGCGGCGTGCTTCGCCCTGCCACTGCTCCGCATCCGGAAGTCCACGACCTGCACATCGCCGGCGTCCTGCCGCTGGAGACGCGCCGCGCTATCGAGATTGAGCGGGGCAGCAACCTGGTCCCGCCGCCGCAGCCCACCCCGCTGCCGGCTGACCTGGACGCCCGGGTGCTGACCGCCGTCGGGGATGACATCTCCACCGGTGACATGGCCCCGGACGGCGCGATTGCCATGTCGGTGTGGTCCAACATCGCCGTCTGCGCCCGGTTCATGTTCCGCCGCCTGGACCCCGGCTTCCACGACCGTGCGCTCAAATGGGGCGGCGGGATCATCGTGGGCGGGGAGAACTACGGGCAGGGCTCGTCGCGGGAGCATGCCGCGTTGATCCCGCTGCACCTGGGCGTCCGGGTGGTCGCCGCCCGCAGCTATGCCCGGATCCACCGCCGCAACCTGATCGCGGCCGGGATTGTGCCGCTGGTCCTGCCTGCCGATTCGGACAGCTCGACCGGGCAGCCGAGCTCTACCGGGGTACACAGTTCAACCGGGCAGCGGTGGGTGATCGAGGGGCTTGCCGACGCAGTGGCCAGTGGCGCCGGTTCCGTCACCGCCCGGGTGGACGGTGACACGGGGCTGGTGCTGGGCCTCGATTTCTCGCCTGCCGAACGTGCCGTGCTCACCGCCGGCGGCCTGCTGGCCCAGGTGCGGGCCGGCGGCCGGTCGATGTTGGCGGGTGACGACGTCGTCCAGGACGACGCGGCTGGCATCTCGCCGGGCCGCTCCGCCCGGTGAGTCGGGCCGCCGTCGAACCTGTCCGGAACCCTGTGCGCCGGCCGGGGCACCGGGCCACGGCCATCGCTGCGTTGACCACTGTGGTGGCGGTGCTGCCGGTCTTCCTGGTGGGCGGGCTGGCGGTCCAGCTCGAGCAGGACCTGGGCATGACGCCGTCCGCGCTGGGTGCCGCGGTGGCCGCGTTCTGGGCGGTGTCGGCACTGCTGTCCGCCCCGGCGGGGTTTGTGGCGGGCGGGCTGGGACTCCGCCGCGGGGTGCCGCTCGCCGTCGGGCTGGGGTTTGTGGCGCTGGGCGGGATCGCGTTTGTCACGCCGCACTGGGCGTGGCTGATCGTCTGGTTGGGTGTCGCCGGCGCGGCGAACGCGCTGATCCATCCGCTGTCCAACGGCCTGATCGTGGACCAGGTGGCGGTGCGCAACCGCGCCTTTTCGTTCGGCCTCAAGCAGGCGGCCATTCCGACGGCGACGCTCACCGCCGGACTGTCGGTTCCGGTGTTCGCGCTCACCGTGGGGTGGGCCTGGACGTTTGCGCTGGCGGCGCTGCTGGCGGCGGCTCTGGTGCCGGTGCTCCTGCGCACCCTCCCGCGCGGCGCCCCTGTCGCCCGCCGCTCCGGCAGGGCTGGCAGGGAGCCGCTCCCCCGGCGGCTGAAGCAGTTCCTGTTCGCGACGGCGGTGGCCAGCGCGCTGGGGGCCGGGCAGGCCAATGTGGTGGGGGCGTTTACTGTCACCATGGCTGTGCAGGCGGGGTTCGATGCCGTCGGCGCGGGCCTGCTGCTGGGCGCGGCGAGTGTGGCCGGGATCCTGGCCCGCCCGCTGGTGGGGATCGCGGCGGACCGTGGGATCGGCGGTTCGATGGCCACGGTGGCGCTGATGATGGGGGCCGGGAGCCTGGGGTTGCTGGGCATGGCGTCCGGGTCCACGGTTGCGTATGCGGCCGGGGCCGTGGTGGCGTTCGGGCTGGGCTGGGGGTGGAACGGCCTGGCCCACTACGTGGTTTCGCGTACGGCGCATCGGTTTACGGTCCAGGCGACGGGGATCACGCAGAGCGGAACGTACATCGGCGGGACGCTGGGGCCGTTGCTGTTCGGGGTGGTGTTCTCCCAGTTTCCGCCGGCCGTTGGCTGGACCCTCGCCGCGGCGGCCGCGGCAGCCGGGGCGGCCGCGTCGCTGGTCGCTTTTCGTTTGGAAAAGGGGCTGCGCTCCCCTTGACTGCTAAGCATACTTAGCTTTAGCGTGGTTAATGGAAGCGCAACACAGATGTTTGACCCGGGCCTTCCCAAGGCCTAAGCCCATCGCAACCAAAGCGACATTTGGGCGCCTAGCCGGTTGAACCGCCTTCCCCCGCCGAAGCGGCGGATGCCAAAAGAAGCAACCACAGAGACGCCCGATCCCCTGCGCCATGCATCAGCGCGGCCTTCAGCAGCCCAAGAGTTAACAATGGGCTGCCGGATAGGGGTACAAGGGCCGATATCAAGGGAGCGAAACTATGTCAGTTCTGAAGAAAGCCACCGTCGCAGCCGCTGGAAGCCTGTTCCTGATGGGCGCCGTTGCCGGACCTTCCCAGGCAGCAAACAACAACACATTGAATGATGGCCTCGTGAACGTCACTGTCGGCGATATCACCGTCGAGGATGCTGTTGACGTAAATGTCGCCGCCAGTGTCGCAGCAAATCTCTGCGATGTCGCCGACATTGGCTCGATCGCCGTTCTCGGCGAAGCAGTGGATGCCACCGGCAACGCGGTAACCGTCTGCGACGCCGCCACCGGTCCAGTTCGCATCGTCAACAACTAGTACGCGCGAGCGATAAGGATCGAGCCACAGCACACGTAGCTGTCTTTCCTCTTTCCGATCATAGGAAGAGCCCTGGCCACCGGCCGGGGCTCTTCCTCGCGCGTCGGCCCTGGTCCAGTTCGCCGTCGCCTCTGTGATCTTCAAGTTCGCCTGGACCTTCGTCCAGCTGGCCAACCGCCGCCAGTAGGCACTTTAGGGGGTGGGCCAACCTACAGCACCGGCAAAAGAGTGAGCCATATCGACTTCGGCAAGACGACGCCTCCGCGCCCCTGGAGATAAAGGACGACGGCGGCACCACCTTGCTTGCCACGCTCAACAATCAACTGGGACGTCTCCCCACCGCCTTACACGCGTTCACCCCGCCGTGCGCCAGCACGTCCCCGGCCAGCGTTGCCTGGCATCAGGCGGCGGAACCTGCTGAGGCGAGCGCCGCCGTCGTGCCTTCGAACGGCCAGCAGCTTCCCCGCCCGCACCGGCGTATGGTTCTTGCATGGAACCGATTCGGGTCATCCTGCTTCCTGGTTCAGTGCTCCCCGCGGAGCTTGCCTATGGGCGCCTGATTGAGGCGCTGGGCCCGGGCGTGCATGCCGTTGCCAAGGAGCTGGAACTGTACAAGGGCGATAACGTGCCCCCGGGGTGGAGCCTGGACACCGAGGTGGACGGAGTCCTCAGGGAAGCCGACGCCCTGGGCTGGGAGACCTTCCATCTCCTGGGCTATTCCGGCGGCGGCGCGGCGGCCTTGGCGTTGGCTGCCAAGCACCCGGACCGGCTGCAGAGCCTGGCCTTGCTGGAGCCGGCGTGGGCAGGGAACTGGGATTGGAGCCCCGCCTACGCGGAGCATTGGAAGAAGTTCGGGGAGCTGGACGCCCTCCCGCCGGAGCAGTACATGCCGGCGTTCATGAGGCTGCAGGTCAGGCCCGACGTCGTCCTGCCGCCGCCGGAGGCGGGTCCCCCACCGCCGTGGATGGCCAAGCGGCCGGCCGGGATCAGGGCCTTCATGCAGACCTTCAAGGACTACGACCTGGACAGGTCGAAGCTTGCCGCCTTCAGCAAGCCGGTGTTCTTCGCCCTCGGCGGCCTCAGCCATCCGGATGATTTTGGCGAGGTGGCGGCCCGGCTGGCGCGGGTCTTCTTTCCCGACTTCCACCTGGAGGTCTTCCCCGGGCGCCACCACTTCGACCCGCCGCACCGGACGGAACCCGGACGGCTGGCGGAGGCGCTGCGCCGGCACTGGGCATCCGCCGAGGGACGGCCCGAGGGGCAGCGGCTGCACTCCGGGTCCCAGAGCCTATAGGCCCGGCACGCCGCAAGCTCCTTGTTTGCTGCTGCTGGTTCAGTGTGCGGCGCCCGGTGGTGCGGCCTGCCGAACGCCCTTGGCGCGTGCCCTCTTCCGCAGCACGATCCTGGCAGCCACGGCTGCGATGAGGCCGGCGAGGGTTACCAGCTGCACCTCGTCGAAGGACAGGCCATCGATATTCGGCTGGAGCTCCTCCCCCGTCGCCCAGCCAAACCAGACTTCACTGACCAGAATGCCCGCCACGAAGTACCCGGCCGCCGCATAGAGCCACAGCCAGCGTGACATCCCCCTGCCCACGATTAAACGGGCCACCAGGCCGAAGGCCAATGACATGGCCGCGAGCAGTCCCAGTCCGGCGATTCCCAAGTCCCAGCGATCCACCGCCCGCCACCTCCCTGCTTCCCGTGGTCCTGCCGCCAGTCTCGCGAAGCGGAGTCCGGGAGGGTAGAGGCCATGGTCCCGCCATGCCCGCGCCACAAGCCTCAGGCGGCCGAAGCTGCCTCTGCGAGTGCCGCCGTCGTGCCTTCGAAGTGGTCCAGCAGCGTGTCGACCAGGTGCGGGGCGAAGTCTCCCTCCAGCGAGAGGACCACGCGGCACCGCGCCCCCTTCACCTCCGGGTAGCCCGCGTACAGCCCGCGCATTTCGCACACAGTCTGCCCGCGGCCCGACCCGTCGGAGGTGTCGACGGCGGCACGCACCACGGGTGCAAGCGCCGGCGTAACAGCATCGACGGCGAGCGCCGCCGCCAGGGGATCGTGCATCGCCGAGCAGGGTCGGCCATAGATGCCCTCGTAGAACCGGAAGTAGTAGCCCAGCATCTCCCCCAGCGCCCGCGGCACCGGCGCAGCAGAGGCCAGCAGCTCCTGCCGGTGCGGCTCCTCCAGCAAATGTAGATAAGCAGCCAGATTCCTAGCTAGCGCCTGGCTTAAACCGATCGAATTCTGTAGGCAGTAGGGCGAGTATTTCGATCGGATCCATAGCCGAGGTGTCCCATGTCTGGTCGAACTGGTACAAGACTTCTGACAACCGGCGGGGAGAGCCTCCGCCGCTGCCGCCTGACCCCCGCTTCAAACGGTTGGTGACCGGATCAACATATAGGGCGGTGACGGCTGCCATCAGCGATGGGTTACTGATGATGTCTTGCTTGGACGCAATCTGCTCGACAACCTCGCCCGGACTCGTTACAGGCGTTGCAAGAACAGCCCGCACCCGCGAAACATCGTCCCGGTGCGCCTTCAAGATCCGGTACGGGCCCGATAGATAGTGCCGATAATAGGTCTGGTAACTATGGGGAGTAAGCACATAGCGTTCTGTTTGGCGCACAACACGTTCGCCTGTGGAGGGGTCAACGGGAGCAAGGAAGCTTAGCCATTTGATGGACAGCCACGTCCACAATCCTGCATCCAATTCCAGGTCCGGGTAACTGGCAGTCAGCGGATCGAGAAGTGTTTGGAAGTACTCCGCTGCTTCCTGTCGATCCTCGAACGCCGTTACCGCGTAGTCGATGTCTGCCACCATCTGGACGCTGTATGCTTCGCTCAAAAGCAGCTCCTCGATGTCTGGCTCCGCTCCTTGACGCAGCTGGTTCAGGAACTCCCGTACTTCGATAAGTCCAGCTTCGGTAAACCGGCGGATCTCACTCATGAAAGTCGTCCTCACCGGGAACGGCCGCATTCAGCATGTCCAAGGACGCAACCAAGGTTGCAAATGTTGATGCGCATTCGGCCGCCCAAGTTTCTACCATGTCGTTGTAGCTCTGGTCATCTACCTCGAATTCATCCAGGGCGCTAAGGTCCACTCCGATGCTGTCGAAGTAGCTGATCCAATGGCTCAGGGTGGAGTTGGGATCGTCAGAGTCATCTATATTCCTAGCGACCCAAATTGCAACTCGGCGGACAAATTCAGGGAGCACCAATGCCTTGAAGTGGAGCGAGTTAACCACTGAGTCGTGGTCCGTCAGGCGTTTGTTGACATACAGGATCGGGCCGTTGTCTATGTCGAATTTCCACACAAGATTGCCGAGTTCCATGCGCTGCAATTTCAAAAGAGGGGCGGAGTCTTGGTCGTCCTCCGTTGCGCCGCGAAGACGATCAGCAACGGCGAGAATCTTGCCCCGAGTATCTCCCTCGGTTCCAACTATTCGGACCCTTAGTTGGATGTTATCCACTAGATCAAAGGATTCGAGAAGCACGTCTTGTCGAGGCTGGATGAGGTCAACGGTACCGCAACGTATGCGTTCTTTCGTTGTTTGCCGATAAGCCTCGACAGTAACTTCAGCTGCCCCCGGGAGGTCTAGGCCTTCGAGTCCTAGCGATATGACGTCGAGGAGGACTTTGCCTTCATCCTGACGGACTCGCAGCTGAATCCGAGACCTGTCCAGCTCACGCCTGCCAGTAAAATTCAGTGTCGTCATTACTTGGAGAGCCCCCTTGCCCTGATGTTAAGATCCCTATTCATATCGAACCCCAAGACTGTAAGTTTGAATTCCACGGGATCTTCAACGACTGCTGTCAGCAAATTCCCAAGCTGCTTCTCAATTTTCCCACCTACGATTGTGGGAGTGAATGTGGCCAAATCAAAGTCTTCCTTCCTCCATTTGGCCAATGCGTCGCCACGTCTAGTTTCGTAACCCAGCGCGACCTCGACTCGTTTCAGGCCTCCAGCCGCGGCGATCGCAGTCGGGACGATTGAGAACCCTCCCTGTTCTTCGCGTTCCACATGTGTTAGCGGTTGGGTTCTGGGGCCACCAGGCCCCTGCCTGCCACCTGGCTTCCTACCTCCAGATGCCACGGTCTTTTTCTTTTTGCGTCCGGCGTCTGCCAAGGGCACGGCGAAAATATCAGCAAAAACAATACGCTGCTCTTCCGCAGCGAAATCCATCACAAGTTCATATATCTTGTGTGGCGCGGTTTTCACTATGGCCAGCAGATCACCGCCGCGAACGTACCGTGAACGGATCTTGTCATTCGCCGTCCACGTCGTGTGGGCGGGATTCTCCGCGTCACCTAACATCTTTGTGAGAGCGCTTTCTTCAACAATGCAGATGGCCCGCACACCAGCAATTGGAAAACGCGAGGCCTCGGACACAATGATGCCTCCGCGCATGAAGAGCGGCTTCTGCCTCAACGATTCGTTCTGTTGCAAAAGCACCTGTAGGTAGGAATCCGCCAGAGTTTCTCCGTTAGCGCCCTTGATTCGCAGCTCGACAGGAACTGTCACCTGCACGGCATGTCCTGCTTCGAGCTCCTTGTGCATGACCGCGGCAGTTTCGCCATCGATGGTCGCGCCCGACCAGCCTTCACCTGCTCGGGCGGCAACTCTTTTTACCGTAAACCGGCGCCCTTCCGGGATGCTCGCCCTAGCCGCCATAAGCTGAATCTCACTGACAACCTTTTCGCGTTCGTCGCCGTCAAAGAAGGTCTCTGCCAATTGGAGAACATTCGCAGCAGTAAGCAGGATGGAGGCTGTGTCGTCAGGTGCTTCCACCTCAACTTCAAGCCGGTCCGCGAGTATGGCACCGAAATAGGCACGGATGACCGAGGTCACAAAATCCTTGGCTGTGAGCTTCGCGTCAACATAAGGGATGACGATGCTTACGCCAGACTCGTTGCCCCTAGACACGTTCCATCTCCGTGTCGCAGCCTCGACAACGTTTGCATCTGTAATCGGCATTTGCACGCCAGGGCCAGGCTTCGCCCACCAACCATCCGGATCGTAGTCCTTGTCGCCCAAGCTGTGGTTCATCAGCACTGCCTGCCCCACCAGCAGCCCAGGTCCGTCGTCGTCGAAACGCTTGGTGTAGGCAAGGAATGCGTTTACTCCACTTGACTTGGGGAAGACGTACTTGCCGACTCCCCACCTGCCAAGACTGGCTGACTGCTTTTGTGAGATTCCCTCCGCACGGAGAAAGTAATAGTAGTTATTGGATGCTCCTTCAGGCACCCGCGTCGCCGCGGGGTCCCCAGTTAGGCCAATGGTCCCAAAATCTTCGATGACGACAAACCGGCAAGGTCCTTCAGCGAGATCCGAAGCAACTTGGCCGCCATTTTCGCATTCTTGGACGTGAGGCCAGAATCCTTGAAAGTAGGGGGCGGCCTCATCTTTGCTGAGCGCTCCGGTGGCTCCCGACACGTAAATCCGTACCCGGACCTTTTCCACGCCAGGGACGCTCGCATCAAGCGAATTCTGAATGCTCTCCCGTACTAGTGCGTCGGCTGGCCGAAACGACTCTTGGTTGAGCAGTTCAGATTGCAGCGGGTCCCGTGACTTGGCTTCGGGGTGATGCTCGACGAATCTCCACTGAGGAAAGGTACCTGCGCTATACATCCTTGATTTCTTTTCCCATACGCGACGTGAAGCCCGCGAGCGGTGAATCACTATTTAGTTTTCGACTTAGAACTACAGCGGTTCCGCACTGTTGCATCATCCACCCGCGGTTTCAAGGTCGAAGCCGAGGCGGGTTGCCTCGATCAAGATTTTTTGTCCTTGCACGGCTTGTTTGACTGAGGGTTTTCGATCCGAGTCCAAGACTCGACCGATGCTGAATGCGATGCTTCGCTGCCACGAGGCTAGATTGTCAGTTTGCTTGGCCCAAGTAGAAAGGCTCTTCCATGCCTCGCCCCTTACCGCGCATACAACCTTCATCGCTTCATTCTCTTCCACCGATTTGGGACCAACATCATCAGGAGTTTCCGCCGTCGCTTTGGATCCTGTTTGTCTAATGGGGAGTGTGACGAGTGTTGCGGGGGCTGTCCAGTCGATGCTTTGGACCGCCTCCCAGCATTCCTTTTTCTTCGCCCACTCTGTGACGTTACGCGTTCCTGCGGTGCCCAGGATTCGCTCGTAAACCAAAGGAGCTAAGTCGAGAACAGCCTGCAACAGGTCCTCTGGAAGGTCCTGCCGTTGCCAGAGCTTGGCCAGGTCGATCCTTTGGGCCGTCTTATTGGAAAGGAGAGCCAAGGTGTAGGCAACTGTGGCAGCACGATACCCGCCCAACTGAAGCTTGGTCACGGCCGCCTCAGTCCTCCTCCAAAGGATTGCCTTACCGACTACTCGACGGAAATACTCCTCGTCCGGTATCAGGTTGGCGTTGGTTTCCCTTCGGCGCTGCAGGAACTCATTGAAGTTCTTTTCGGCTCCCAGACTCACCAAGTACGGCAACTGTGACCAGGTGTTCTCATACTTGGCGATATCTGTTTTAAGCAGCTTCTGGCTTACCGGATGTTCACTCTTGAACTTCCTCTGTGCTGCAGGTGTTCGCTCCCGGGCGACCGCGTCGGCATATTGTCCCCGGGCCCGCTCAAAGAACCAGCGCGTCATGATGTTTGTGCCCTCAGCGCTCGGCGCCCACGTAACCCGTGAGTGCTTCTCCAGCTCAACGTGGAAAACGTCATTGGCTGTGAAGTCAGCCATTCTCACCGGGTTTTGGGAGTTGGAGTATTCCGAGATTTTTGGAGCCAAGTCTTCACGAACCGCGTGGTCCACCACAGTAAGTTTCACTTGGACCTCGATTTTGTCTAGGTCAGTATTACCCCCGGCCAAGGCGTGGTACAACGACGCAGTTGTCTGTCCACCATTGACGATCTGAATGTCATGAAGTCGCGTGATGACTCGTTGACCGCTGACTGTCTTCATGTCAACGCTGGAGGCGGTCATGGACAAACCGTTGTTGTAGGCCAGAAATCGACTGGGCTCTTGGCTGATCGTCGCCTGAATTCCTTTATTGATCTTTCCTCTGGTCTGAAGGAAAGATCGCACATTAAGTTCCAAGAGCCTCGGTCCGTACTCGCTGTAGATATCAGCCAATACCCGGCCTGGAACTATGGCCAAGTAGGACTGGTATTCGCGGGATCCGTTGGGACCGAGGAATGGAAGTCCTTCCATGCCGAAATCCGGAAGGTTCACCGACACGGGCTCTTGGGTGTTGCCTGAAGTTGCCAACTTTTGGATTCGCTCGACGTCCCAAATTTCGACGATCGTCTCTTTGTCGCGTACTGGGTCTACCGAGGGCAGGGTCGTTCTCAGCCGGGAGTTACTCAAGATGATTAGTCGGAGCCGTCGGACTTTCGGCCATACTGTCTTGATTTCTGTAACAACATCATGGAGCACGGTCGACTCGTCGACCTTGGAGGCGAGATCCATACTTGCGCGGGTGGTGAATTCGACGAGCCGCTTGATCAGCGGAGTGAGCTCGGCCTTAGTCAGTGACGTGACCTCCGGGAGGGCGGAAAAGTGGGTTCCAAACACACTAAGAAGCCCCCGCTCTTCTTCCCAGTCATATCCCGAGGTGTGCATCTTCGGGAGGCCATACATCGCCACTACGGGATCTGTGGCTTCTCCCGCCTCGTTCAGCAAATCCGTCACGTATTGCGTGAAGCCGTGCGCGAGAGTCTCGGCATTGCCCTCTTCCTCTGCCGCCAATCTCACCGACTGAAGAAGATCTTCATGGAACGCAGCAAGTTGATTCATACTTCGTGAGTCCTCTTTATCGTTTCCACTGCCTCTTCCGCAGTTAGAGCCCACTCCTGACACGCTTCGGTATTCACTTTGTATGAAACATGGCTAACCCCAGTAGGGAGATGTTGCTCTGTAAGTCTCGGAAAGGATCCAGTTACTCGATACCAAGATGAACCCCTGACTGTCAGCCGATGCTGATATTTAGCCGTGTGGGCATCCGAGTATCCGGATCGAATTAGCTTGGCTTCGAACACTGCCGAAGCCGACTCCCAGTCGGCGAACTGATCACGCACTAATTGGACCTTCTGCGGTAGCGTCAAACCCTCCCCCGCCTCACGGATGTCCATCTTGTAGACCGCTAAGAGAAGCTCCCCAACCAAGCGTTCATCGAGCTGGCGCTCATTGGCGATTGTGACATTGGCTGGGCCGGTTGACGAGACGGACTTGACTTCGATGCCAATGCGGTCGTCAGCGAAATCCTGTAATGCCTTTTCGGGCCCGAACCAGGCATTCGCGGCAGCTTCTTCCCCAATGGCCGGGCGTATGGCATCTACTAGAACGGTGAGTTCCGCAAAGAGTCCAGACTGTTGATTGAGGCTAAGGCCGTCCCGACTGACAGCAAAAAAGTCTTTCCATAAGTCGAGGCGTCGGCAGACGGCCGCCAGCAAATGGTGTCCCTCGATTTTGCCAACTGTCCTCAGCACGTCCTCGATCAGCGTCTCGAAGACTGACGCGGCTCCGCCGCGCGATTCTGCTATCCGCAGTTCAACCCACCCGGAACGGGTGATTGAAACTGCTGTATCCAGCCCAAGGACATCCGGAAGTCTCGCAGCAACATCGTTCAGAACCCCGGCGGCACTGACACTGAGCCCCTTCCTGCCCTGTTTGCCCCCTTCCCAAAACAGAAACACATCATGGTCTGGAGCAGAGGGCAGGCGTCTTGTTAGAAGCCCTGGATACTCCGCTTCGGCCTCAAGGGACGACCACAGGAAGTCAAGCTTGAAGTCTTCGTGATCACTTTGCCGCGGCACTGGACACCTCGTCGTCAAAGAGCTCATCCCAAAACACTGAATTCACTTGATAATCCACAGAAAGCCCATTGTTACTGGCTGGAAATGATACAGCAAAACCTACAAACGGGGTGGAATCCTGCTCATAGCCAAAAGATTCTGGATCGATGGGATAAACCATAAGAAAACCGTGACTCTTGTCTCTTACCTGCCGTTCAGCAGCCGCAGTCGGTCTTTCCGGCTTCTTAGTTCCAGGTTTTGCTGCCCCAGACATGTATCGATCCACGGCCCACTGCAGCGCTTCTTCCCAAGCGGGAGAATCAGCATCCAGCGGGAGAAGAACGTCCCCCGGGCTTACCAGACGCTTGATTGACCGTTTTCCGTCTGCCTGTTCCTGCGGGAACGGAGTACGTGAGAAGAGGCCGATTTCACCTTCCCCCAGTGGAACTGCCTTTGACGCGTCCTTATCGCCTAGCATGACTGTCCAATTGGTAAGCTCGGAAGTCCTCGGTTCGAGGCACTTCTCGATGTATTCGATCAAGGGTTGCGGCAACCCTCGGCCTGAATCACGGTGACCGGAATAGCTTCGGAGAAAATTAAGAACGCGATCAGCCGAAACATCACGCTCAACATGCCTTCCTCGTGCACTCATGGAAGGCCCGAAAACATCCTTGGCAAGCTCTTGGAGGGCAGTCCAGTTCTGGACTCGAACGCTTTCCTGTGTATCAAAAAGCAGCGTCTCACACTGAGTAGCCGCAAAACTTACTTTCATTTTCTGAGAATGACGCGCCTTATTAGCCGCGGTGACCATAAGGCCGTCCGGATGCTGCTGGATCCTCAATCCGTACTGTCGTGGCGTCCGATTTAATTGACCCATTACTTCGAATTCACGGTACAGTTTGGCCGCCGCATCAGTGATTCGCGAATACCAAGTAAGCAATTGAGGGGTCGTGTATATACGGCACAGGTCAAGATAACCAGGGCGATAACCAAACCATCGTCCCATCTGCATTAGGGTGTCATACATTCTGGATGCTCTGAGGTAATAAGAGACCATTAGACCCTCAAGAGTCAGACCGCGTGAAAGCTTGTCGCCCCCGATAGCGATTACTTTAAGTCCGTTCGGACGCTGAGAATACATCAAGGCATCCTTAACCGATCCGTTCACAACTTGGACTTCTATTTCCAAAAGCGTTCGAAGGAGCTCACCCTCAATTTCATGCCATGGTGGCAGCTGCCTGCACTCGCCGGCAAGATCCTCGTTGGCGAGTAGAGCGTCAGTCACGTCGATAAAATCTGTGTGATACAAATTCTTGAGCACTTTGACAGCCGATTCAGCATCTTCCGGCGCCTCGTATTCAACGGCGTTGCGCAGGTCCACAACGAATTCCTGCACTTGTCTCGCAACTTCCACTTGAACGTCTTTGAATCTGGTTACGTGCACCAACATCGATGAGTGCTTGGTCCGAAGATCACGCATTCGTTTTACTGTGCACGCTAGTACGAACGTTCGGATGGCATCCTTGAGCGACTCGGGCAGTTCCTCGTCTGGGGTTTCATCTGATTTGTGTCCGTCCCTTAGCCAAGGTTCGTGATCACGAATCGGACGAAGGGTGGGCAGCGGTTCAACCGTCTCCAGGCCTGCCTCACTGTCACCGTCCAAGCCGAAGAAGCGGATTGGACCCGAATAATTTGATGGCTCGGGTAAGCGCACGATGAAGTGCTCCGGAAACAGGTCTAGCCCTATATCAGTCCGAGTGGCGTTGGGATCGATATAAATATTGGCGAATGGAGTTGCCGTGTAGGCTACGTATGCACTCTTTTCAAACGTGTCAAGAATTTGCCGGATCAACCCGTTGATAGTTGACGGATCGGTCTCATCTTCGCTTTCACCGGGCTTTGTGGCGGTATCAATTGACGCGTAGTCGGCTTCATCGTCCAAAACCAGCAGGGGCACACCGGGCACAATCTTTTTTCCAGTCTCTGGGTCAATGATGTGCTGGAGACCAGTGGCCCATGTGTAAACATTTCGCAGGATGGAAGCGTTCTTCTTAACGACTAGAACAGTCGGATCTCCGCCGATTGCTTGGTGTGCCTGCTTGGCAACTGTCAGCTTAAAGTCTCCGCTGGATTCGACGGTAGTGGAACAATTGATGAGAAGATTGGGGCCGGCTTTTAGTCCAACTCCAGTCTTGGAGCTGAGGCCGGATCCACTAAAAGTTTCAGCCGTGTTGAAACCAAGTACCCCCTCGTTGATGCGCTGTTGCGTTTGGCTCCGGAGGCTGTCGTGTGCACCTGCCATGACGATGACTAGCTTGTACCCCGCGTCAAGTGCCTTATTGAGTAAACCCACGTAGTTCGAGGTCTTGCCGGACTGTACCTGCCCAGCAACCAGTCCTCGCCTTTCCCACCGGCCAGGTCGAAGCGGATTCTCGAGAGATGCCAAGATACGATCGGTGACATCTCCAACAGATTTATCAAACGCTTCGGTCGGACGGCCCTCGTCCTCAATCATGTATCGCCGATAACGGTCCCAGAACTTCCACTCAATCGAATGGCGCCGCTCGTCAAGCCATGGCACGTGGTCAATAGGGTTGGTCAGTTGCCCGCCTCCAGACACATAAACGTTGAACTGCGTCTCGATATCACGCGCGATCTCTTCTGCCACAGCGTCTGTGAGGTCGCCTGGCATGTGCTTGGCCGGGCCATCGCTGAAAAGAGCCACCGCGTCACGAACTACTTCCGGTGTGATTAAAGTCTTCTGCGCACGCAGGAATTCAAGATGGGAGGTTGCCATTTTGGTGACATAAGATCTTCCGGTTATCACAAGTTCACGCTTTCCTTAAACGCGGCGACAATGCCTGGGTGGAGTGAGAAGGGTTCCGTTTTTGCCAGTACTTCGAGGACTTGTTGACTGGACGCACCGCTCGTGAGCATGCGATCAAAGGAGAATTGGAGAAGATCCCGCAGGCCGCTTGTATCTTCCTCAAAAGGTTGCTGCGAGGACTCCAAAGAGCTCGCCAAGTGCACGGCAATCTGAGTTAGCGGGACGGTCTCTTCCACAAATCGTAAGAGCTGCTCGATTTGCACCGCATTGGCTGAACCACCCTCTAGAATCTGGCGGATTACTGGGTTGTCGCGGTTAACGCGATAGGAGATGTTATTTTCCCTATCTTTATGCTGAAGCCAAGCAAAAACAAACTTTTGCGACGATTTGGCGGCGTCCATTTTTCCACGGAAGCGGTAGACTTCTTGGGCCTTCGCTTTGGTAGCCCGTCCTATCCTCTCCAGATCCCGCACGATTGCTGCGGGTGGTCGCACCTGCGATTTTCTAACATCAACCTGCCACATGTGGTCGAGGGCAGCCGGTATGTCCAGTGCAATCCGAGCAAGTTTGGAATGTTCTTCCTTCATACCGCCCACGCCCAACCAACTACCTGCTACTAGGAGCCGGTCTTCCCGGTACACGTAGAAGCCTTGGTGCGCATTCCAGCCGTGTATCCCCGCAGCGCGCCTATGGTCTTCGACTTCAAGCTTGCTTTTGTGTGGAAGAACGTAAGGTGTCACACCTATTGCGTGTCCCTGCAGGGGCAAAGTCTCAATTCCCGGCGAATAGGTGGACGAGTTTTCAGTGAGAAACGGGTCCCAAGGTTCGACTTCAGATCCGTTAACGTGCATTCGTACTCGGCGGGGTGACTGCAGGAAGCGGTGAAATGTCATTGACAAGTGATTGGACACGGCATCGGCGACTCTTAGAAACTGTGCCTTTGTCATGCGTGACCCAGTGGCAGGATCGCCTACGAGACGGTCGCATTTTGTCCATATGACCGCAGTTCCTGTTTTGGCAAAATCAATGTCGCTAACTGCTTGGCCTGGCAGCGAATTTCTGAGACGCCATTCGCCTGTATCTTGGACTTCATCCAAGTCCCAGCGGCGAACTACAAGCGCCTTTCCTGCTTTATCTTTCGAAACTACGGAGAACTCACGTGCCTGCGCAATGGATGCTGTTTTGAGTCCTAATCCGAAGCGGCCTAAGTCTCCTTTTTTGCGCTCGAGAACCGGGCTTTGGCTCCCCAAACGCATGGCGGCAATCAACGCCGACTCACTCATGCCGATCCCGTCATCCTTTATCACGACATAGGCGTCCCCCTCATTCCACACGAAGGCGATGTGAACGTTCTTGGCCTTGGCAGCGATGCTGTTGTCAACCAAATCCGCGATGGACGTCTCCGGCGTATAGCCGAAGGCGCGAAGCGCTTCGAAAACTGGACTCGCACTTGGCTGTACTATGTCCCACTCAGTGGCGCGCATCTTTGCGGTCACTCCCCCAATCAACAAGAATCCTACTTAGTTACCAGATCAGAGACTATTTTGGCTATTTGATGCGCGAGAAAGGGCGGGACCGCATTCCCTACCTGCGTGTATTGCTGGGTTCGGTTTCCGAGAAAAACGTAGTTGTCCGGAAATGACTGCAGCCTGGCCGCTTCCCGTATGGACAGGCTCCTCATCTGGCAAGGGTCCGGATGGATGTAGTAGTGCCCGTCTTTTGCTATATGGGAGACAACCGTCGACGAGGGTTTGTCCCAGACCTGCACCTTGAACCTGTCCGCGAACGACTTTCTCTCGCTTCTGGCGCTCAAATGATTAGGGGTGAGGCCCTCAGAAAAGTCGGAAAGGACTGGTGAGCGTCCGTGCTTCAGAGCATAGGCGGCAGCGAAAAAATATCGCCGCAGGTCAGATGCCATGTGGCCGCGAGACACATGGCTGGCGAAACCGCCCAGCCTAGTGTCTTCGATCCAGCGGCGGTATTCAGCCGCTGCATCCTCCGCTCTGATGGTTCTGGGAGCAGCGTGGAGGAATGCATCGCCCAGCGGCCCTGGCTCGGGGAGGTAGGAAAGCGGTGAAATGCCTTCTTCAGCTAGGGCATCATTGGCGTCAGCGCGAAGAGCAGCCCAGTTCGCGGTCGAATCGATTCCCTTCGAGATCCGGGAGCGAATTGAAGGCATGTCATGAATGGCGTCGCGCACAGTAACTTGGGTCTTTGAGCGTTCGAGAGTTTTGGGCGTGAGTCCCAAGTCCTTCCTGATTCCGAGAAGGATGACCCGATGCCGCTGCTGTGGTACGCCATAATCCTCTGCCCGAATAATGAAATCACGGGGCTGCAGGGCTTCGGGAGAAACAGACTTGGTCAGAGAGTAGATTTCGTATTCCGCCTCGCCACCCACGTTGCGCAGGTCATCGAGAATGCGCTTAAACATAGGCTGACCGCCGTGCGTGGACGACAGAAGTCCCTTGACGTTTTCCATGACGAAGACCGAAGGCAGAAACGTCGAAATAATATGGAGGTATTCACGGTAGAGGAAGTGCTTCTTGTCCTCTTCGAACGCCTCGTCGTTAGCTCGACGGGACCGCCCCACAAGCGAGTATGCCTGGCAAGGAGGCCCCCCTACGAGAACCCAATTGGGTTGTCCCCTGAGTGCTTTTTTGATGAGAGCGTCAGATTCTTGGCGGGTCTCTTCGCCAAGTTCAAGGCGGTGCACCCGGCCAGCAGCTCTCGCCAACGCCGGCCCGATGGTTGAGTCCTTTGACAGCACTTGGTAACCGATCTCACCACGCGCGAAGCGATAGTAAGCGTCTGGGACCTGCCCACGCTGTTCCAAATCCCGAAAAGCGTGGCGTAGCGTGAGCGTCGAATGGGCCGAGGATTCCATTTCAATGGCGGCAACAGATTCGAACACGTTGGTGCCGTTGCGTTTCAGCGCTCCAAAACCCTCCCCGAGGCCGCCCGGCCCGGCAAAAATGTCTACGATGGGTATCGGTCCCAACAGAATGGTCCTCCAGAGTTCTGACGACGGGTCGTTACGGACCGTCCATGACGCAGCTAGCGCTATACCAGCCAGATAAATTTACTACGAGCCACCGACAGAACTGCGCCATGCGGTTCGAATCGCCGGCGCGCCAGTGGGAGTCGCAAGCAGGCACACGCTAGGGTCAATCGCATGGTGAAGATCCAGGCAGTGACCCGCAGCTCGAGCAGCATCCAGCCGCACAAGACTGAGTCGATATGTACGTTTCAAACAGTCTCTGGTATGGATGGCGAAGTCCTCCTGCACATCGCCACTTATGGGTCGGCGGAGCGCGCGATGCCGGGGAAAGCCAGCCAACAGATCCAGTTTACGGAATCAGGGGCTAGGGATCTGTTGGAGGCGATATTTACTGCTTTTCCTGCCCTGAGGAGAGCAACCCACTAGTCTCGATGCCTAGGGCATCGGGTGTCTTGCACAACCCGACACGTCCGTCGCCAACCGAGCGCCATACAGGGACGGGATTAGTCCAAGACGTACTCATAGCTCAACGGCTTGAGGTTCTCGGGCGATGGTCGCCAATCAGGGTGGACGCTCATGACGCCGTCCTCCGTGCTGATCGAGCCATCGAGCCGACGCTCCCACCTAATGTCGGCCACGACTACTAAGTCCGTTCGATCGAACTCATTGGCGTGGGTTACCTCATTGCGGGTGAGAATGACCTTCTGGACGTGGCCCTGAGAGCCCTTCACTTCTACGTGCCGAATTTCATCACCGCGGATGACTCGCAAGTCGTAGGACTCGCGAGCTCCGACGTCCTCGACACTGAAGCCTGAGGCCGCGTAGTATGCTATCGCTTGACGAACCGCCCGTATCTCGATGGCCTTCTTCAGAATCGGATCCGCACAGAAGCCTGCGTAAGCCTGCTTGACTCCGTTACGTCCCCCAGCTTGTGAACTCACGAGCAGCTGCTCGAGGCCGCCCCAACCGCTTTCGGGACGCAACCCGGCGATGATGTCGACGACCGCCTTCGGCACCTTCGCAAGGTACGCCTCCCTGGGTCGGAAACCTCCCCTGCCGTCCTGAAAGGGGAAATAGACGGGCGATCCGTAGTCAGTGACGAGTTGATTCTTTATGGCGGATATCTCGCTCGCGCTATTCTCCAACTCCCGCAACAAGAGCGGGGCGGCGGGCACAAAATCGCCCAATGGAACCCGCACGCCGGGTCCCGTGGTGCTGCGCCACTGGTTCTCGGGGGCTGGCTCAGGTCGTCCGATGACCAACGAGTGACCGTAGATTCCCGACTTTCCAGCCCCCGCATGACTGACCCCGAGCCAGTGAAAAACGACATCGCCCTCCCGGACGTCCCACATGTGGCTGTATCGGCCCTCATCGGGAGAAATGAGCTCAGTCCCCCAATTCGGTCGACTCACTAGTTCCATCCAGTACCGCTGCGTCGCATCAGCGTCCCACCATCGGCTCTTTTTGGTCTCCGCACTGACCGCCATTGCTCCCCCAACTGTTTGTGAATCTGATTTAGTAATTGTTGAATCTACACGGCACCGAGCAGCTCTGAAGGTCTACGCTTCCACGTCGCCACGAACTCGTCCCGACCGCAGGTCGCAGCCAAGTAGAGCCGCTACCGTTCCCCGAGCAACGCGCCTCACGCTCCCTTTCCGCAAGCTCCTGAATGGCGTGCCTCTTTGGAAGGCTGGAGTCGCTGACGCCGAAAAGAATGAATTTGGCGAACTCCCTGCCTTTAACCCGGTGCATCGTCATGACCACCGGCTCCTTGCCGTCGGCAGCGGCAAGGATGGGAGCGGCGCATGACGCACCTCTGGGCATCGGGAAAAGGGCGGTATAGCTGCGCTGGACATTGAAATCCGCATGCCAAGAGAGCCGGCGACTTGCACCTTGGAGCGGTCAGTACTTGTACGTACTGGGGGCATGGATACAGCAGCGATAGCCATTGAATCCTCGGATCAGGGCAGCCGAGACTGCACAAAATGCGACTTCGACTTCGTATGGTCGATTTTGTATATCAGGTGACACGTCGCGATGGACGTAAAACCCAGAGTAGCTAGGCCTTGGTGCGTCGACGCGTTTAAATATTCAGCGAGAAAGCCTTTTGTTGTAGGCCAAGGTTTTCCGTACCCTCCGCGCGACGTGGGCACTAGAGTCGTCACAGGATCCGAGTCCGCTCCGATTTCACACACCAGGGGGAAAATTGCAGGCAGATACTCTAACTTTAAAATCAGTCCTTGGTCTCGAACGCAGATATGTGATCCCGACCTTTCAGCGGGACTATGAGTGGACGCTCGAAGGCCAATGGCGGCTGCTCCATGAGGATCTGATGGCTGCAGCCGAAAGACTGCAGCAAGCCCGGCAGCATGCCGATGCCTCGGGTGAACCTAGAGCCAGCGCCGATAGGAAAGTGACGCCTCATTTTCTGGGAGCGATTGTTTGCGAGCAGCTGCCGTCATCGACCGGCGGAGTGGATCAGCGGGCTGTTATCGACGGGCAGCAGCGCCTAACCACACTGCAGCTTCTAGCCAGAGGAATTCTGGACGTGCTCCGGGAAAAAGCTTCCCCACGAGCGGCGCAAATGGGACGACTAATAAGGAACCCCACCGATGTGGCTATTGAACCTCTGGACCAGTACAAACTGTGGCCGCGGCGAAAAGACCGCGAGGTTTGGCCTGAGGCCGTGTCAGATGAGATTCCTTCCAGCACTGGCCACCTCTATCTCTCGGCACGATCGTTCTTTGCGGGTCAGACACGAGCTGCTGTCGAAGCAGATCCTGATGGCGAACTGCTGGACGCGATCGTTGATACGTTCTTGGGTCTGTTCAAACTTGTGGTCATAGACCTCGAGGACAATGACGACGCCCAGGTAATTTTCGAAGTACTTAACGGACGCCAGACTCCCCTTTCCGCAACTGACTTGGTTAAGAATCTGCTGTTTCTCCGCGGGGATCTCCGTGGCGAAGAGGAACTCGAAGTACTGTATGACCAGTATTGGGCTCCGCTAGACGAGGCCTGGTGGAAGACCACGGTGGGCAGCGGGCACGCAGCCCGTGGACGCCGGGACGTTCTCCTATCCTCTTGGCTCACGGCCGTTTCAGGACAGGAGGCCGCTGTCGGCCACCTGTACGGGCAGGTTCGTTCGTACTTGGCGACGAACAATCGAGCCACTAAGTCAGTACTCCAAGAACTCAGCGATTACGCCGCCGCCTATGTAACCGTTTATCATCCAGAGCGAGCAGAGTCGGCCACCCTGAGACAGGCCTACGCGCAACTGGACCGCGTTCGAGTTCTGACAGCAGTGCCTCTTCTCCTGTGGCTTCGCACGCTTCCAAGCCACGAGCTTCCACTTTCTGATCACGAGCGTGCGGTAGGCGCGATTGAGTCTTGGGTGATGCGACGCATGATCACTGGCGCAAACACCAGGGGCTATGGCACCTTCTTTGTGGACGTGTTGAAGTCTGCGCAGGCTGCGCATCGTGGGGGGCGCAGTATTCCTGAGGCCATCACGGCCTACTTGAGCTCTGCGTCCCAAGGGTTAGCCTGGCCAACTGACGATGACGTGTCCTCATCTTTCGCTTACAACAAGTTCTACAATTCCTTCACTCAGGAAAGGATCCGACTCATCCTAGGTGCAATCGATAAGCACCTCCAGCTTGAGAACCCTCGCACAGAGCCCGCGACGTTCGATTATGAACAACTGCAGATTGAGCACATCCTTCCTTCCTCGTGGCAGTCCCATTGGCCATTGAACATAGACGACCCAGCGCAGCTTGAGCTGGCTGCGCAACAGCGTCATTCGGCTGCACACCGCATAGGCAACCTCACTCTCGTAACGTCTAGGTTCAACCAAGGTGTTTCTAACTTCGCATGGGACGTCAAACGCCCCGAGTTCGCCCTGGAGTCCAGTCTCCAACTCAACAAGTCTCTGGGTTCGCTAGAGTGTTGGGACGAAAACTCAATTCAAGCCAGAGCAAGACAACTCGCTGAGGTTGCCTGTCGTGTATGGCCCCGGAACACAGCGGCCGCTGAGGGCTCGACGAACATCCCCTGAACGACAGATGGCGAATATGGACGAGCTGGTCCCCTCAACGGCATTCGCCGTCTCACCGTAGTGATCCGGTCGCGGCGGCTGGCCACCCCCAGTGTCAGTCGCCGCTTTCTGGGATCGGGCACCTTGGTGACGGAGCATGTTGCGCGCGTACGCCAGCCCTTAGGGTGGCTATACCTCGTGGTTTTGTTTCGGCTGTCACCTGGTACCAGTCCATATCCGAGCCATGCGGGCGCGGCCTAAGACATTATGGAAGGACAGCTCCGAAAACCTCCCCGATCATGGGTGTCATACGGTGCGAGTGGGCGTGGTAGCGCTCAAGCAGGTTTACGTGTTGATCCGAAATCCGCACGTTTCCGTCGGGCGTGAGAAGGGCCACGCAGTCGCCGTTTCGGATCAAGTTCCAAGCACCAGCGGGTGTCTGTAAATCGGTGGCGATAAAATCCCAGGTAGCTTTGTCACCAACTACAAGGGCCGCAATGTGCGCCATAGCTCGATAGACAAGTGTGCGCTCAGTCGTCGGCGCCGCCAGCCTCCTTACAGGCAGCCCAATTTTTTCTTCCAGTTCTTTGATAAGAGCACGTCGGTCATCAGTGGCAAGAAGTTCTGAGGGGCCCACAAGCTCTCTTCCACCCACACTGACAATTGCACTTCGCGAAATGTTAATAGTTGGTCCGGCTGAGCTTACTAGCGTCAGCCCGTCCAGCCCCTCGCTATACAAAACATAGTGAGGGTGACGGCGCGCCAATTCGCTTGCCAACCAAAAGACAACCGCCTTGGTGTGACGCATGAGGGAACTATCCGCGAAAGCCGGACTGGGGACGCGGACCTCTGCAGTCGCGGAAAGTCGTCGGAGTGGAACATCAGCATCACTGTGTCCCAATAAATGCGCTTCATGTGACCCTGAATACCAGAGCCCCGTTACCCGAGATCTCTTAAAGCTGCCTAACGGTCCAACTGGTGCGGCCACAACCATGATCTCGGCTTCACAAGCCGAAGATACGCGAAAAAGATTGTTGCCCGCGGCGTAAAGTTGCGAATGCCAGCCTGCCATTTTTCCAGCTCAAGGACAAACTTAGGCAGGCACCCTTCCATAGAGCTATATACGCGCCAATCCCCAGCGGGGGGGCCGTCGTTGCCGATGCCGAGCTGCCACTGCAAGTGCACGTGCATATGAAGTGATCCGCATTCTGAAAATGACTTGGCGTTTCCAAGTGTTTCGTAGATTTGGCTCACCTTCCGGCCCGACGTACGTAGCGCAAAACCAAGCGAAGTATGCGGCTGCGGCAGCCAATCCGCTTGGGGGTGTGCAAAGTACATGAGTGCGTCGGTGCCCCATACACGTGACACAAGCGAAAGCTCACGTGTCTCGTTTGGCATACCCATCAGAATCCATCGCGCCACCCCTAGGGCTGGATCGGACCAGCCCAAAGGCCCAAGCGCAAGATGGGGTAAAGGTGTCCAATAACTAATCAACTTCCAAAGCTCGTCTTTAATCATCCCTTTGCGCATAAACCAAGTCGAATCCCAGCCAGCGAGCGTGTGGAACATTGGTCCTATGCCCAAGGACCACGGCGTGTAATCGCCGAGCAGATCCGGCTCGTGGGCCATCCAGTCGTTACTCAGGGGTTCCTTCAACTTTGGTGCAGGACCATGGGCTGAACTGTGTAGGAGCTGAGTAACAAATCGGCGAATGTGCCTCCAAGCTCTATTAATCAGTTGGCTATCAAGCAGATCCGCCGCAATCCCGGCCTGCTTGAGCGAATCATCACACGCCAGGTTGAGCAGGGCAACGGCGGCTTGCGGACTGTTCTCGATTCCTAAGGGTCCCCGAACGATTGACGACATCTCATTGGTCACCGTCTCAAGCGAGGGCAGCCGGTTGTTCTTCAACAGCGAAGGAAGGACCAGCCCGGTTGATTTCAGCAGACTCCGGAGGACTGTTATGGCGCGCTCAACCCGTGCCCGTTCTTGCGCACTACCATCAAAGCTCAACTGCACCTGCTGCCACTTCTTGATGGCTGTTGAAAGTTCGCTAGTTCGATATTTTGCCAGCAGCGACAGCACCGCAGCAGACTCCAAAGTCAGAAGATCATCATCTAGGGATTCGACAGGGATCCAAGCTCTGATAGGCATGGCTTGACCATATTTGATGATCGACAGTACGGGCGGAGTTCTACAGATTTAACGCCATGTTTTGCCCTTTACCACCACGTCAACTGTGCACCCACAACCGCGAGGGCCTCCCCCGCGTTCCGTCCGACATTTGCCCAGTCCCCGCCAGCTTCGGCTCCATGAACCGGCGGAAGGTGTCCCGCATCAAAGGCGCGCCGGCCACAACCTCATGCAGCTCCCGCAGCTCCTTCAATGTGAACGGCTCATCAAGCAGCGCCCCAGGATCGGGTGCCTCGGCGTAAGCAGCCCGCAGCCATTCCACTGCCTTTACCACCATGTCCGCATGCCCATATGGCAGTCCGGCGATCAGCTCCGGTTCCCCGGTCACGGAAGCCAGCCGGACGCCGTCGGACTTCAACGCTTCCTCCAAAGCCGCGAGCGGCACCACGTCGACGTGCGCCACTGACAGCACCCAGCCACGATCATCACGGCCAGGCTCATCAAACACCTGCAGCTGCCGCGGCACCCGCCCCGAGATCCTGGCCTTCTCCCGCAGGCACCGCAGCACCGCATCCGCCAGCGTTTCCCGTTCGCGCAGAAACGTCCCCGGCAGGGCCCACTTCCCGTGCTGATGGTCCTCCGCACGGCGCACCAGCAGCACGCACAAACTTCCCTCGGAAACTGTCAGCACCGCAGTGTCCACTGCCACCGACGGCCGCGGAAAGTCGAGCAGGGACGGACCAGAGCTGTTCGTGGAATCCTTCACGACTCCATTTATCTCAGTATTGCGCTAAAGAAGCAATCTGTGCATACTGGACGCAATTAGCGCACAAATGCGATAAATCAACTGGAGGTACTCATGAAAGTTCCCCAGCTCCACGTCGGAGCCGGCACCAGCCTCGGTCCGCTCAGCATCTTCCCCGTCTGGACTTCCGCGCCGGGAAGCCTCGGCATCAGCGCCGGCACCCACGCAAACGTCGCCGTCACCGAACTTGCCACCGGTGCCCAAGTGTCCCGCCTCACCGTCACCAACAACGGCCCGCACCCGGCACTGCTGCTGGAAGGGGAGCTGCTCGAAGGCGGCCAGCAGCACCGGACCTGCGCCCGCGACGTCGTCCTCGGCCCGGGCGAAACCCGCGACATCGACACCTTCTGCGTCGAGGCCGGCCGCTGGGAAGCCGGACAATCCAGCCATCGGCGGCAGGCCCGGCGCGCGCCGCTGAACGTGTGGTCTGAGCTGGCCAACGGCCGCACCGGGCAACGGGTCGGCGACCGGCAGGACCGCATCTGGGAGCGGGTTCGCCGGTTCGACGCCGCCCGCGGCGCCTCCGCCACCAGCTCCCTCCTCCAGCACATGGACTGGTTTCAGGACAACAAGGAGGAACGGAACCGGTTCAGCCCCGCGGACGCGCCCGCCCCGCTGGAGGGCCAGCGCGGCCTGGTGATCGGCCTGGCCCGGCAGCCGCTGCTCCTGGAGGTCTTCGGCACCAGCACGCTCTTCCGCCGCCATTACCGGCAGCTGGTCGAGTCGGCGCTGCTGGACCTCGAGCTCCTGCCACCCCACGCGCTGGCCGCCGGGCCGACGCCCGGCCAGCGCGCCCGCGACTTCGCCGCTCACGTCCAAGCGATGGACTTCGGCCCGTTCGACGGCGGCGCAGCGGCCGTGGAGGTACGGAACCACGGCTCCCTCCGGAGCCGCAACGTCACCCGCTCCGCCGGAACGGTCACCGCCGCCGGCATCGCCGTCGCACTCCCCCAGCGCTCACCCCAGCTGGCCCACCTGGCCGGCTGGAACAACCACCACTCACTTATGGAGATGGCATGAAACTAAACCCCCTGCAAAAAGACCGCACGGCCGGCGTCCTCGTCGCCATGGCCGCTGGCGACGCCCTCGGAGCCGGCTACGAGTTCGGCGCCCCGCTCCCGGACGGCGCCGGCGTCAGCATGAAGGGTGGCGGCCCGTTCGGGTTCGCTCCCGCGGAATGGACCGACGACACGTCCATGGCCGTCCCGATCGCCGAGGCACTGCTCGAATCCGCGTCCGACGGCGGTGCCTCTTCCCCCGCCGCGCTCACCGGCGTGGTGCGGGCGTGGACTGCCTGGGCGGCGGAGGCGAAGGACGTGGGTACACAGACCAGCTCCGTCATCGCTGGCGCCCGGGGTCGGGCTGTTGCTTGCGGCCGCGAGGTTCAGGCCGCTGACTTCGCTGCCGCCGACTTCCATGCCAGGACCGGCCGCAGCGCCGGCAACGGGTCGCTGATGCGCACTGCTCCCCTGGCCTTGGCATACCTGGACCGGGAGCCTGCCGAACTGATGGCCGCCGCCGGCGAGCTCAGCGCCCCGACCCATGCCGATCCTGATGCGGAGGAGGCGTGCGGCCTGTGGTGCGTTGCCATCCGTCATGCAGTCCTCACCGGTGTACTCGATGTCCGGGCCGGCCTGCCGCTGCTGCCCGCCGCGAGGGCCTCCTTGTGGCTGGAGCGGATCGAGACGGCAGGAGGTCCAGGCCCCGGGACTTCACCCGCAACGGCTGGGTGGTTGAGGCATTCCAGGGAGCGTGGAGCGCCATCCACTATGCCGGGCTGTCCGCTGCTGGTCCCGTCCACCTCCGGGCTGCATTGGAGGAGGCAGTGCGCGGTGGGCGCGACACCGACACGGTGGCCGCCATCGCTGGCGGCCTGCTGGGCGCGGCTTACGGCTACACCGCAGTCCCGTTCGGGTGGCGCCGGCGGCTTCACGGGTGGCCGGGCCTGCGGGCCCGCGACCTGATGGTCCTGGGCATGGAACTGGGCCGGGGCGACGGCCGCCGGCACCTGTCCTGGCCGCGGGCGGAACGGCACGACTACAGCATGTGGGACCGCACGAACTCGCTCGTCCAGCACCCGCACGACGGCGGCGTGTGGCTGGGCGGGGTCGATGCCCTTGAGCGGGTGGCTGAACTAGGAATCGACACGGTGGTGTCGCTCTGCCGGCTGGGCACGCTGGATGTGCCGGGTGTGGCACCGGAGGACCATGCGACTTTCTGGGTGGTCGACTCGGCTGTTGAAGACGACAACGCACATGCCGCCTTTGTCCTCGAGGAGGCGGCGGTCGCCGTCGGGCACTACCGGGCGGAGGGCAAGACCGTACTGCTGCACTGTGTCCGGGCGGAGTCCCGCACCCCTACTGTTGCGGCTCTGTACGGGGCCCGCGTTGCCGGCATTTCTGCCATGGACGCGTTGGCAGACCTGCAGCGCGTCCTGCCTGGCGCGCGGCCGCATGCGCTGTTTATGCGCCTTCTGCAAGATGCACAGGCTGCTGGCCATTCCGCAACCACCGAAGCCACGACCGCCGCTGCCGAGTAATGTCCGAGCCTGCTGATAGGAATATGACCATGACAACAACCCCTGAACTCAGCCGGGAGCAGCGCGATGCTGCAATGGTTGAGCGCTACGCCGACGGCGAGACGCTGGACGCCATCGGCCAGAGCTTCGGCATCACCCGCGAGCGGGTCCGGCAGATCATCGCCAAAGTGGGCGGAACGAACGCAGAGGAATCCCGCAAGAAAAGGGCCGCTGACCGAGAAGCTGCTGTTCAAGACAGTCACAGCGCGTTTCTCAGTAGCTATGAAGGACTCGCACGGCAGATGGCACGCCGGGGTTGCACCCGTGTGGACGCCATCAACAGGCTAGAAGCTCTTCACCCGGGCATCGACAGGGAACTTGCCGAAGACGCACTCAAGTCGTCGGATATCGTCTTTGACTACAGCCAAACAGACGACATCTTCTCGAAAGAAACGGTCGCTGCCGGCATCTGGTACCTACTCGGTTCAGATCTAGGCCTCTCGCCAGACCGGGAGTGGGCTGCCGTCTACTTGGAACTGTCACTGATGACCGAGCTTCGTGACGCATTGGAAGCAGCCGAAGTGACACCAGATGACGTGGCCACCATCCTCGGTGTGATCGGAGCGGCGCAGAAGCACGTCGAACAGAACCCGTCTACCAGCATTACCGCACAGCGTTACCACCGGCTCCGCGGTGAGCTGATTCCCGCCCTCGGACTGGTCTCTCGCAAAGGTTCGAACGCCTGGCCGCCAACCGGCCAGACGCTGATGAAGCGTTTCGGGAGCTGGAATAACGCCTTAGAAGCCCTGGGTATCGGAACCACGAAACAGGGCCGGCCAAAAGGACTGCTCAAGTTCACGCGGGAGGACTACGACAACGCTGTTAGGGACTACTGCGCTTCAGCGCGGGCGGCGAATACAAAGGCAACCAATGCGGGATACGACGTGTGGGCTAGGGCAGAGCGCGCCAACGGCCGTGGAAGACCCTCAATAGCATCCGTACGCGGTATCTACGGCTCGTGGTCGGACGCCGTCCGTTCGGTGCAGGAGTAGGCGTTTGGAAGAGGGGGACGTAATGAGAGAACAGTCGCTCATGCCGGGGATCAGAATGCCGCCGGCTTACGTGCTTGAGCCAGAAGCATTGTTGGAGGCCTACCGAAGGGGTGATCCTTTTCGGGTAATGGCGGCGAATTTCGAGGGCACGGCAGATGACATCTGTCAGGCGCTCGTCAAGCGGTCCACCACATCCAAAGACGAGCTTGAACGGTACCGATCAGTTCGGCGAAGGACCCAAGCAACCATGGACTCGATGTGGGCTAACCGGGAATTGATTACAAGGTTGGACGACTCGGGCATTGAATCCTCCAAAATACCGGTGATTCTCGACGCTCTCGGAAAAAGTATCGATGTCCAGGTGGCAGCTGAACTTTTGCATCTCCCAGGCATCCCCACGGAGAAGCCAGGCCGGGACAATTCCCCGCGGCAGATTGGTGACAAACTAAGCCTGCTTTACGTGATGGGGATGCATCACGGAATCGCACCGGACTATGCCTTGGCCTTGGGAAAGATGTCGCTCGAGGCTGTCGGCGAACTGCGCGACTTGTTTCACCCAACCGTCCCCTACTTCCGTACGGCGGAGGTTCTGGCGGTAATTGAGGCCACGGCGATGGCTGTTCGGACGGGAAAGATCACTAGCTTGTCCTGTGCAGCTTATGAAGATACGGCGGAGAAGGCTCGCCGCGACTTGGGGCACGTCAGTCGCGAAAAGAGTAACCCGTGGCCGGTTCCGGCGCCCCAGCTCATTCGGCGGTGTGGCCAGGGATATTGGGAGGACGTTCTGAGTTCTCTGGGCTTGGGGCTACTCTCCGCCGACCACAGGTTCAGCGAAGATGACTATTTCCAAGCTGTGGACGACTTCACGGAGGAGTGCATCGACTTCGAGTACCCGATGGACATCGACATTTACGACCGTTGGGTTTTTGCGGAGATGTCGATCCGTCAGGATCGCCCCTCCGCTATGGAGTTGATCGGTCACTACGGCAGCTGGGACGAAGCGATCGAAGCTGTACTGCCACAGGAGCAAGAAGGCGACGAAGAACCGGACACCCACGAGTTCTACTGGGGCTTCCCATTCGGATTTGAGGATGAAAGCTTGATTATCAATGAATTGGCCTCCCACCGCGAGGCCGAGGAATGGCACCAAGCAGGCGAACTCATCGGCCAGCTCTTGGCAGAGATGCCTTGGAACAGCTTTCTGCGCATCGAATATGACGGCAGTGAGGAGATCACAACTCGGCCCTATGCGCAGGCCACGCCGAGCGCCGACGGTGTGTGGTGCGAAATTGTGTCTGAGCAATACCTGCCGGCAGCTGAGTGGCCCATCAACAGGCGCTATTTTGAGAACAATGACTGGGCAGAGCCGGATGACGAGGCGCCTAACTGGTGGAAGGCGAGGGTGCCGTTGACCGACGCCGGACGTCAGCTTGTGCTTGGGCTCAGACTCGGTCGGGGTTGCAGGGACGCACACAGACTCCGCTGGAGCACAGGTGAGTTTCCCTCCGGCCCAGGCCCGGACGGTGGCGCACTTTGGACGATGCCCTTGCCGGCACAGTACAGACCCTGCGCAACGCGAGCTGACCACCAAGGGGAACCTCTCGTCCCCATAAGTGCCGTCTCTTAGACCCTTATCGTCTCAAGTGGAATGGCAGGAAGCCCTGGTGCCGCGAAGTACAGTGGTGCCTGTTCCGAGCCGGCATCGGCAATTGAGCGCGGCAACTGCAGCCGTGCGGCAGTACTCCTTAGGGACTCAAATCCGGCAGTACCATATTCATCACCGCTTGAGGTACCAACAATCAGCGAGACATTGGTTTGGTTGGCGGTCATGGCAAGGAAATCGATAAGGACTTGCACAGCCTCTGCTGACTCGGCAATTTGAAGTTGGTCTGCTGTGACTCTTGTCAGGGCATCAAGATCGTCAATGAAGATAGCGATAGGACGTGCCAAGTCCACAGGAATCCGAAAGTCCCTTACGTCTTTAGTGCCTAGCCTTCGACAAGCATCGAGGCGTGGGAAAACTTGATCGCAAACTAGCCGCAGGAGTTCCCGCGCCTGCACGACTCCTGTGGACATGGCCTCCCGATGATGTCGCCAATTGGCGCTGAAGGCGGAATCCGGTGCGGACGCGGCGACCCAAGTCGGCACTCCATGTTCCTGCGCAGCTATGGCCATCGTGGCGATCAATTCCGACCTTCCGGAACGTGAACCGCCCTGTACCACCAGGTTTTGCGCCCAAACTGTCGAGAAGTTAACACCTCCGATGCCGACAGGCAGCTCCAAAAACACATCCCCCACGGAACCTTCACCTAGACCTACAACGGGAGCGAAGTACGTTGAGGCGGATCCTACGGGCCATTCATAAATTGCGGTTCCCTCAGGAAAGACAGCCTCCTTCAGGTCGCCGAGCAGGTATTGAGTGGTATCCGTCTGGTCGCGACTGCCGAACTGAATCCGGCAGGCATCGCCTAAACCACCGACAAGAAGCTTGCAGATGTCCAAGTCGCGACCAGCCAGCACCAGTGACGCTCCCCCTTGAGGGGGGTGAGACATTAGCCAGTCGAGCTTTTCGGCAAGGAGCGATGAGTATGAATGGGCATCAGCCTGGAGTAACTCAGCGCCGTTGACGATGACAGTTGTACCGCGCGGATCCTCATGCATTCCCCCAAAGATCTCGCCGACCTTCATACAGGCTTCCCCCATGGATCTGGAAAGTGTCCTCATGCCTTCCAACATCCATCCATAGTCACCTCCGACGAGGTCGATAACGTGCGTCGCACTGGTACGGCAAAACTGGCTGATGATGTCGTCGAGGTATGTCCTTCCCGTCGTCGCTGGAGCTTGACCGCGGATCAGCAGAATTCCTCCGCCTGCCGGCCAACGTTCAGCCGCATCACCGAGGTGGAGACGCCCGCCGTCAGGCAAAGTCCCAAGCATTATGGGGCGGTCATTCATGTATAAGGCTCCGATCACGGTTGAAGGCTGGAAGAAAGTTTATTGCCAGGAACAGACACTGCCCCACAATAATTGTCGGACCTCGTATTCATAGTGCCCTCAAGGGCTCACAAAAATGCCTCGAAATACTTGGGAGGAACCAGATGGCAGATGGCTACGAAGTCTTTGATACGGGGCACAATAGGCTGGTTTTTCAACACCAACGGCTGAATGCACAGCAAGTCAAACAAGTCATGGTCGGGCTGCGTGCGCTCCATTTGAGTGGTGCCGAGGAGGCACGAATGGTGCTTTTGAAAGCATGCGGCCGACGCGTCACGCTGGTTACGGAATTGTATGACGTGGAACTCCACAAAGTGGAGGCCTACATTGCCCGGGAGAAGCGCCGTCGCTTACTTGGGGCGCCCTGACCTCATGGGTCGAACAAAGCCCCCTTCGTGTCGCCTGGACCAGACGGACGCCAAGTCGCCCACCGGGCTCGTGCGTCAGGATCGGACATCGCCGTCGTAACTTTCACCCGCTCAATCCACCGACTCCGCGTCACCGGGGGAGCCGCTCCGGTGCCGAACCCTTGCAGACCACATCCGACCCGCAGTTCCGGGATTTGCCTCAGGCCGCCAGGACAGTCTCTATTTTTGAAACTTCTGGTGACGCGAACCATGCAATCAGATAATGACGGGCCGTGCTGATACAAATATGATCTGAAACATCTTCTGAACTCAGCGAGGAGCAACACCACGCTGCGGTGGCCGGAGCCCAAGAACCGTGCGCGTGCAAATGCGCAGCAGTGGAAAGATTAATACCCCGTGATGGAAATGCTCAGCGGAGCCAGCGTAGACACGTTCAGGAATCTCGTATTATCCGCTGCCGTGATTGTCGGCTTCCTGTTTCTACTCGGAAGCCGTGTGTCCACTCCCCTGACAATCGCCGCCAGGCTTGTCACTGCCGCCACTGCAGGTACGGCGGCCTTTGCCGCGGCCAATCTCGCGGTGGTCTTCTACATCCTTGCGCACCTCATGGATGCGCGCTGGTCGGTAGGGAGAGATGCAACGCTTCAGAGCCCTGAACTGTCTGCAGGACCGTTCTTCCAGCCCGTCACCGACACCTTGAATGACATCTTGGACGGCCTGACGGGCAACTTAAACAATGTCATTGCCCTGAAGAACGCGTTCCTCACCATGCCGGAATTTATCATCGCCGCGGGTTGGGCATCCTTCGCACTGGTGGGCTTTGCGATCGCGAATCGCATTCTTTCCTCGATCATCGAAAAGAAACAGATGAAACAGATCGACCGGAATACGCAGGACCTTGCTGATATCCGCGCCCAGATTGGGTTGCCCGCCTTCCAGGACACCAAGGTTGGGGCGCGGTGAGGTGCATTCCGGAGGAACCGGAGTTCGGTGACGGTCAGTTGGCGGAAAAGGCCGTCTGGAGGGCACTGAAGGACAGCCTCCCCGACGACTGCGTTCTGGCCCAGTCAGTCCAGATCCGCGACGGCCGCAACGAGTACGAGATTGACCTGCTGGTCCTCTGGCCGAACGTGGGCATGGCGGCGATCGAGGTCAAGGGCGGCCAAGTCAGTATCGCCGACGGGCAGTGGTACCAGTCGGACCGGAACCAGAAGCGCAAGATCAAGAGTCCCGTCGCGCAGTCGCAGAGCTCACTTCATGCGCTCAAGGACTGGCTTGAGATCCAGCTAGGTTCGCGCATCAGCAGCCGCTGTGCCTACATGGTCAGCCTGCCCTATACCGATGTGCCGCGGAATTGGACCATGGCTGGATGCCCTCGGTCACTCATCCTCGACAAAGATGACAGCAAGTCCCCCGCGGAGCTCGTCCGCCATGCCATTGAAAACGAAGGCGGCGGCGCCTCCCCGCTCGCCCCGGCCTTCCTGGAACGCATCGTCCGGAAGCTTGGCGGAAACCTGGACACCGCCGTCGTACCTTCCACCACATCCCAGGAGGACGAGGCAGCACAGGATCATCTCACCGAGCGCCAGTCCGTGCTGCTTCAGGCCACCCGCTCGCTCCCCCGGATCCGCTTCACCGGCGGAGCCGGCAGCGGAAAGACTTGGCTCGCCGTCGAAAAAGCCCGCATCCTCAGCAAGCAGGGCAAGCGCGTGGGTCTGTTCTGCTACAACAAGGGCCTTGGGCAGTACCTTCAGGACCGTGTAGAAACATGGCGGCGGCAGGCGAAGCCGGTGTTTACAGGCGAGTTCCACGAGTACGTGCGCGGGCTGGGCGTTCCCGACGGCAAGGGGCAGGACTACTTCGACGTCGAGATGCCCCGCCTGTTGAAGGAGCTGGCAGCCGGGATGGCGCCGCACGAGCGGCTGGACGCAGTCATCGTGGATGAAGCGCAGGACTTCGCTCCTCTCTGGTGGGACGCGCTGCTCGCCTGCACCAGCGACCCCGACACCGGTGAGGTGTACGCCTTTATGGATGACCGGCAGGACGTCTACCAGCGCTGGGGAGGCGCGACGGCGGATCTCACCCATGGCCCGATGGCCACGCTGGTGCCCATCCACATTGACGACAATCTCCGCAACACCCGAAAGATCGCCGAGACCTTCAAGCCCTTCGCGGGGGACCATTTCACGCCGCGCGGCAGCACCGGCTTGCCCGTACGGTTCGTGGATTGCCCCACCGACGACGCGCTCGACGTCGCGGAAGACTGCCTGAATGCGCTGATTGACGAGGGCTGGGCGAACAACCAAATTGCGCTTCTCACTACTAAAGACCGCCACCCGATCCACCTAGACTACTTCCAGCGCGGTGCCACGGAGGAATACTGGCGGGACTTCCACGCCAACGACGGCGAGTTCTACGGCCACGTGCTGGGCTTCAAGGGTCTGGAACGGTCCGTTGTTGTCCTTTGTGTCAACGGGTTCAAGGACATGAGTAGGGCCCGGGAACAACTCTACGTCGGGTTGTCCCGGGCCCGGAGCCTGCTTGTGGTTGTGGGCGACTCCGGGCTGCTGGAGCAGGCCGGCGGGCGTGAACTGAAGCTCGCACTATCACGAGCGCATGTGTGGCAGCCGGCGCTGGAAGACGATTAGTGGCGCTGCTCACCTAAATTGTCGGTGCCTCGCCATACTCTTCAGGCACCAGATCAGAACCGTCCAATGGGGGATGACATGCCAGAACTAGCCGACGCCGGGTCCTACCCGAGTGCGACGCTTCCGCAGGTGCCAGCTCCGGTTGCCACCGCGGCAGTCCCGGCTTCCTATGACTATGCCTTCCTGTATCCCTGGCAGCAGGAAGCCCTGAAGGCCTGGCACTCCAATGCCCGTTGTGGCGTGGTGGAGGCCGTTACAGGTTCCGGTAAAACCCGCGTGGGCGTTGCCGCCGCCTTCGAAGCCGTCCGGCAGGGCATCAAAGTCCTGATCCTGGTGCCGACGGCCGAACTTCAGCGCCAATGGCTCGTCTCCCTGCGCCGGGACCTGCCCACAGCGCGGCGCGGTGCCCTCGGTGACGGACGCAATGATTCCCTCGACGACGTGGACATCCTCGTGGCCATCGTTCACTCGGCGTCCAACCGTCAGACACTCCGTTCCCACAAGGCGGGACTGATCATCGCCGACGAGTGCCACCGTTATGCGGCACCCATGTTTACCGGTGCTCTGCAGGAGGGGTACGCCTGGCGGCTTGGGCTGACGGCCACGTTCGAAAGGGCGGACGGTGAGCACGAGAACCTGCTGCTCCCCTACTTCGGCGGCGTCATCTACAACCTCTGGTACGACCGCGCGCTGAAGGACCAGGTCATCGCCCCGTTCGACATCGCTCTCGTTGGCGTTGATCTGACCCCTGCGGAACAGACCGACTATGACGAGTTCTCGGCTGTGATGGTGGAGGCGGCGCGAAACCTCGAGACGTACGCAGGCATTCCCCGCCGGCCCTTCCCGCAGTTCATTGCTGCCGTGGCCGCGCTGGCGGCTTCGGACGCCCTCAGCCGGGAAGCGACAATCGCGCGCAGGTACATGCGCGCAATGTCCTCGCGACTCAACCTGCTGGCCGAGGCCAAGACGAAGTACCTGGCTCTGGCAGCACTGAAGGAAACGGTTGATGGGTCCCGCGGGACGCTGGTCTTCACCCAGACCCAGGATTCCGCGCGGCGGGCGCAGGAGCTTTATACGTCCCTCGGGGCGACGGCGTCTGCGGTTTTCAGCGGCATGGCAAAGGACGACCGCCGGCAGGGCTTGGAGGATTTCCGTACCGGCGCATCCCAGGTTCTGACCGCGCCGCGGCTCCTCGACGAAGGCATCGATGTCCCGGAGGCCGACCTCGGGATCATCGTTGCCGCCAACCGCAGCCAGCGGCAGATGGTGCAGCGGCTCGGCCGCGTCATCCGCAAGAAGGCCGACGGACGGCCGGGGCGCTTGGTGGTCCTCTACTCGAAAGGCACGGTGGAGGACCCGGACGTCCAGGGCGAGGAATTCCTGGGCAAGGTGCTGCCGTTCGCGCGCAATGTTGAGTTCTTCGACATCAGGACGGATCTGGAAGGGTTGCAGGAGTTCCTCCGCCACGTCGAATCTGAAGAGGCTTCAGTGCCCCAGAGTCGCGGGACGACAACGGGCACGCCCGGAAACGGTGCGGGACCCGAGGGCGGCAGCGGGCCCGAGCCGGTGGTTGAGCCTTCTGTGGAGGAGGACTACGGGAGCGCACCGACATTGTTTGATCTTGAGGGCTCCGACTGGTTGGAGGAGCTTCAGGGGCTCGAGGGTTTCAGCGACGACGGGGTTTCGGACTACCTGCAGCGGGCAGGCCGCGCGGACCTGCTGACCGCCGAGCAGGAAGTTGAACTCGCGAGGGACATCGAGGCTGGCCTCTATGCTGCCCATCTGCTGGCTGTTGGCACTCCACGGGGGCGCCGCGAAACCCGGGAACTCCGGACCATTGCCTTGCTCGGCGAACGCGCCGCGAACGCCCTGCTCGAGGCGAACCTCCGGCTGGTCATTTCCATCTCCAAGAAGTACATGTATCAGGGCATGGACCTGCTGGACCTGATCCAGGAGGGAAACATTGGCCTCCACCGGGCGGTCTGCAAGTTCGACTACACCCTGGGTTTCAAATTCTCCACGTATGCGACGTGGTGGATCCGGCAGGCTGTCACCCGGGCGCTGGCCGACCAGGCCCGGGTCATCCGGCTCCCGGTCCACATGGTGGAGCAGATCCATAAGGTGCAGGCAATTCAGCGTGACGCCGCTCGGAAGGGTATCGAATACAGCCTTGAGGAACTCGGCAAGCTCACTGATCAGTCGGCTGAAAAAGTGGAGCATCTTCTGTCGCTGGACCAGCCTGTGCGTTCCCTGGATTACCTGGTACCGGACGGCAGGGGCGGCCTGGAGCCGCTGGCCGACCAGCTTCTCGATCCTTGGCACGTTGATGTTCTTGACCAGATCGCCAAGGAACAGCTCAAGGCCCAAGTGCACGCGGTCCTTGACACCCTGACAGAGCGGGAAGCCGGGGTCATTGCAATGCGCTTCGGCCTGGACGACGGCGAAGAAAAGACCCTGGATGCCATCGGCAAGGTCTATGGCGTTACGCGGGAGCGCATCCGACAGATCGAGTCGAAAACCATGGCCCTGCTCAGAGAACCAGAACGATCCCAGTCCCTACGCGAGTACAACTACGGTGGTGGTGTTGCATGACCTGCACGATTTTCCCTTCGGTCAGTCTCGCTTTGGCCGAGCTAGAAACAAGGATCAGCCATGCTCAGGCCGCCGATCCGCTGGCTCCGGTGACCATCCTGGTCCCTTCCCATGCCGCTGGTCTCGACGTGACCCGTTACCTGGGCAGGACCCTCAACGGGGGCGCTGGGAGTGTGGGGGTCAGGGCGTTCACACTCAAGGACCTCGCAACCGAACTCATCGCCGACGACGACGCAGTGAACGGACGACGTCCCCTTCTCCCCGTCCTCCGGCTTGGGGCCGTGAGCCGGGTCCTGCTGGAGGAACCAGGGCTTTTCAAGGATGTCGCCGACCAGCCCTCGACCGCCCGTGCGATAGCCAAGACAGCGGAGCTCCTCGACGCTGTTCCGGCTCCCGCCGACCCGGAACTCCCAGAGCTCATGCAGGAAGTGCTGCGGCTTCATGGCGCTTCAAAGGAGGCACTGGGCCGGCAGTGGTACACGGACCATGAGGCTTTTACCCTTGCCAGCAACAAGCTCGGGACAAGGACCGTGACGCAGCGGCTCGGCACCATCATCGGTTTCATGCTCGGTACCGAAAACCGTCCCGCCGAGGCAATCTTCAGAGCAAGCCTCGAAGCGGCCGGAATGCAGCATCTCGCAGCGGCCGGCTCGGCAGAGAATGGTGTAAGACTTCTGACGGCGTCCGATGCCGACGATGAAGCCCGCGCGGTGGTGCGCCTCGTCGTCGAGCGGCTTACAACAGGTACACCGGGCCACCGTATCGGAATCTTCCACTCGGCCGCCCAGCCCTACGCTGCGCTACTCACCCAACGCCTTAGCCAGGCGGGAGTCACTTTCGTCGGTCCCTCAGCCCACCGGCTTATGGACTCGCCACTGGCCCGTGGTCTCCTTCAACTACTGAAGCTGGACCCGCAGGATCTCGACACCCGCGCGATCCTGAACATCCATGCGGAAGGTGCCTTCTCCTGGCATGAGCAGAAGCTGCCCAGCAGTGCAGCATGTGAAAGGGTTTACGCAAATCCACCCGCCGAAGAGGATTATGCAGGAGCAGACACCTCCGCCCGCGCGGACTATCTGGAAAAGTTCCGGATATTCCAGGCCTTCAGGGAGGCCCTTGCGGCACGGATAAGCCTGGTCCAAGCTGCTGCCTCATGGAATGACGCCTCCGCGTCGCTGATCTCGCTTCTTGAGGACTTCATGGGCCCCAAGGGCGTCGGCGAACGCCCGGAGAAAACCGCTGCCCGTAACGCGCTGGTCGAAGCCGCCTCGGATCTCCGGCATCTGGACCTTGTTGGTCCTTTGCCACGCCCGGCGCTCCTACGAAGCGTCTTGGAAGACGGCCTAGCTTCAAAAGGCCGCTGGACCGGGAAGAGCGGCACGGGTGTCGTCGTGGGCAGTTTCGCTGATGCGGTCGCCAGGGACCTTGATGTCGTCTTCCTTATGGGGGTTGCGGAAGGGCTTGCGCCAGCACGGACAAGGGAGAACCCACTGCTGCCGGACAGCGCCCGTGCCATGCTGGCCATTGGCCTCCCCACGGTTGAAGAGCGTGCCGAGGCTAACAAGAAGCAGTTCTTTGCTGCCCTCGCTACAGGATCCGAACGGTTCATCACCAGCCCCCGCGGGGACCTGCGCGGCTCCGGGAGTTACGAAGTGTCACGCTGGATCGACCGCAAGCCTGAACCCGAGGACCAGCTGCGGTCCTTCGCCCACGGCATTGAGAACGGCGCACCCGCCTCCGATGCGTTGCCCCCAACAGCTCAGGAATGGCGGCTCCGTCGTATCCTCACTGCTGAGGAGAGCACCTCCGTATTGGAAGAGGAGGCGCTGCAGCATGCGCTAGCTGCCACCCGGGACAGGCGGGATGGCATCTTCTCGAGGTTCAACGGCAACCTCGATGCATATGCAGGGATCATAGTGGACCCCGAAAAGCCGCTGTCCCCCACCCGGCTTGAGGAATGGGTCACCAGCCCGTTCAGCTACTTCATGAAACACGTCCTGAAAGTCAGCATCTTGGAGGACGTGGCACTCGAAGTGCAGATCTCGCCGCAGCAACGGGGCATCCTTGTTCACCGAGTGTTGGAAGATTATGTTCGCAGCATCACGAAAGACGGCCTTCCGCCTTCGTTGGACCGCCTTATGGAGCTGGCAGACTCCGCTTTTAAGGACGCCGCGAATCCGGCATGGCTCAACCACGTGTGGGAACGCAACCAAGCCATGCTCCGCCAAGACCTAACGCGTGTGCTGGCGGACGACCAGGACAGGTTTGCCGAAGGCTGGAAGTATCTCGCCGAAGAGGCGAGCTTCGGGCCCGAGGACACGGACACCCACCCGCCCGTTGAACTGCTTCTCGACGACGGCACTACGGTCCGCTTCCGGGGAAAGGTGGACCGGATTGACCAGCATTCCGATGGCAGTGTCCGGGTGATCGACTACAAGACGGGCAAGTCGAAAGATTATGACCCGCTCGCGAAGCACCCAACTGCGGAGGGCACCCGCTACCAGCTTCCGGTCTATGGCCTGTTTGCCCGGACCCTCCGCGACAACTCGTCGGATGTCGCAGCAGAATACTGGTTCATCTCGAAAGCAGGCGGTTTCAAGAAAATCGGCTACACCGTGACAGACGAAGTCGTGGACCAACTGCGCGCGGACGTGGGCCTGATCATTTCTGCCCTCCGGAACGGGATCTTCCCGCCACGGCCCGAGTCCAACCGCTACGTCAACTTCACCACCATGATGGGCGCCCAAGAGCTCGGCCAGCAGTGGCTGAAGCTTCAAAACGCCCCCGAACTAGCGCCCTATGCCCAGCTCCTGAAGGCGGAGAAATGAACCCGGAACTCCTGGAACTCACAGACCAGACCGACCGAGCGCTGATCGAGCAGGAGCTCGAATCGAACATCTTCGTTGAAGCGGGTGCAGGAAGCGGCAAGACGCATGAGCTCGTCGAGCGCATCTGCGCTATGGTTGACGCCTGCGTCGAACTCAAGAGCGTGGCAGCCATCACCTTCACCGAAAAGGCAGCAGGTGAGCTGCGGGAACGGGTACGTCGGCGGCTGACGGAGGCCAGCCTCACAGACCTGCGCCGCCGGGCGCTCGACCAGCTGGATACGGCTCCCATCGGCACCATCCATTCCTTTGCAGCACGCATCATCAGCGAGCATCCCATCGAGGCGGGTGTTCCACCCCTGCTCACCGTGGTGGATGAATTGCGGTCCCAGATTGCGTTCACGCGGCGGTGGGAAGAAGCCCGCCAGAAACTGTTCGCCGACTCGTCCCTGGACGACCCACTCCGTATACTCCTCGGGGTCGGCGTTACGCTTGACCACCTGCAAAACGTTGCGGCAGACCTGGATGCCAACTGGGACCGCCTGGAAAGTCATCCTCCCCGCAGGCGGCATATTCCGGCCTTAGACCTTGGTCCGCTTCTCCGCCAAACTTCAGACGTCCTCGCACATGTCGACCAATGCACTGACCCTGCGGACAAACTGCTGACCGCCTTCGAACACATTAAGAGCTGGCACGGTCGCCTCTCCGAGGCAGAATCCGGAGAACTGGGCCTCGTCCTCGAGCTGCTCCACGCTGTTCCGCAATCCGGCTTTAGTGGGGGGCAAAGGGGCAACTGGTCCACCAACGTCGCCGAGGTGCGGAGCTCCTGTAAAGATCTGGCCCAGCAGGCGATAGCCCTGCGCAACAGCTTCGTACAGCCCGCCGTTGAGACCGTTACCGCCGCCATGGCCGAGGTCCTTCTTCAAGCGGCTCGCGAACGTCAGCGGAGCGGCGAGCTTGAGTATCACGACCTTCTCGTTCACGCGCGGGACCTCCTCATCGGCAAGGACAAACAGGGCGTCCACGCTGCCCTGCATGATCGCTACCGCTGCATCATGCTGGACGAATTCCAGGACACAGACCCCATTCAGGCTGAACTGGCCACGCGGATAGCCGCCAGCGACGTCTGCGGGCCCGACGGCTGGGAGCATCTCAACGTACCTCCCGGCCGGCTGTTTACTGTCGGTGATCCGAAGCAGTCCATCTACCGCTTCCGCAGGGCTGACATCGCCACCTACCTCGCGGCACAGCAGCGCTTCTCAGACGACGCGGATTCCAGTATCGCGTCACTCCAGACGAACTTCCGTTCCACCGGAAAGCTGCTTGAGTGGATCAACGGCACGTTCGATGAGCTCATCACGGCCAACGGCACGGTTCAGCCGGAATACCAGGCCTTGGTGCCTGATCCCCGGCGTCCCGAATGGAGCGACGAACATGGTCCGGCCGTCTCAATCATTGGTCGTGGCGTTGCGCAGCCCGATGAAGCGGGAAAGGTCTCTGCCGATGCGATGCGCCGGCAGGAAGCTGCGGACGTTGCTGCAGCAATCAGAGTCGCGACGGGCACGGTAGGGCTACCGGCGTGGCAGAAGCAAAGCAAGCGGTCCGACAACGGCAGCTTTGAATGTTCACCGGTTGAGTTGAAGGACATTTGCGTCCTGATCCCCACACGGACCGCCCTCGCCGCCCTTGAAGATGCATTGGACGACGCCGGCATTGAGTATCGGGCCGAGGCATCCTCCTTGGTTTACGCCACTCAGGAGGTTACCGACCTGCTGCTGGCGATGCGGGCAATCTCCAATACAGCGGATGAAGCTGCACTTGTGCTGTCACTGCGTTCGGCAATGTTCGGATGCGGCGACGATGAACTGTTCGAGTGGAAGCAGGGCGGAGGATATTGGACCCTCTTTTCAAAGGTGCCTGAAGCACTGCGAGACACCTCAGTGGCCCAGTCCCTCAAATACCTTGCCGCCTTGTGCCGGGAGATAGAGGTGCTGACACCGGCCGAAATTATGGAGCGGCTAATTGCCGACCGCCGCATGCTGGAGGCGGCAGTTGATGCGCCGCGCTACCGGGACGTCTGGCGACGGTTACGCTTTGTCATCGATCAAGCCCGGGCTTGGATGGAGGTCACGCATGGCGGGCTGCGTGACTACCTCGTGTGGGCGGCAGCGCAGCAGGAGGAAAACTCACGGGTCAAGGAAGCTATAGTGCCGGAAACCGATGTCCAGGCAGTCCGGATCATGACCATCCATGCTTCAAAAGGGCTTGAGTTCCCGATGGTGATTCTGGCGGGAACGGGTTCCCGTCCCAAGATGGATTCGCCGGCCGCGCTCTGGGACCAAGGCTCTCAACTCCACGTGCGGTTCGTAGGCGAAATCCAGTCCGCGGGCTACAGCGACGCGAATGCAGTGGAAAAAGCGTTCGTAGAGGCAGAACGTCGGCGCCTGCTATATGTGGCCTGCACACGAGCTGAGAGTCACTTGGTTGTGTCCCACTATGTTTCGGACGACAAAAGCTTGGGGGAAATCCTCAGGCGTGCAGTGGATGCAGCCCCGGCGCCAGACCTCGACATCCCAGAGGATATGCCGCTGCATGCAAGAGCAGTCCACAAGGTCCAACCAGTCGAGTCATTTGAAGTTTGGCAGCAGCGGTGCGATGTCTGGCGGAAGAACTCGGCCCTCGTATCGTCCACCAACGTCACGGCAATCGCCAAAGGAACGGACGGCTTTGCCGCGTCTGAGATGGACAAGACCCCGCATTTTGTGAGCATTGATGAGAACGGCTCGCTACCGACTTCGGCAGCGACAGGCGGTGAACACGGCAAGGACTTCGGTACGGCCCTGCACAGGCTGCTCGAGCTGAGTGACCTAAAAGAAAACGAGAACCTCGACGTTCTCGCTGAAAGGATCGCCAGCACGGCCGGACTTGCAGATCCCGCTGGTCTGGCTGAACGTGCCCGTTCTGCTCTACGCAGCGCGCCTGTACAGCGCGCCGCTGACCGAAAGCACTGGCTTGAGCTTCCCGTGCTCACACCCAACAACGGAATGACACTCGAGGGCATCATTGATCTGATGTACCGCGAGGACGACGGGACTCTGGTCATCGCCGACTTCAAGACTGACATCAGTGTCACCCAGGAGACCTTGGCGGCTTACTGGCGTCAGCTGTCGACCTATGCGGGCATGGTGGAGCGCATTACCGGGCAAAAAGTGAATGAACTGGTCTTGATCTTCTGCCGAACTGGAGATGCCGAAATTCGCCGTCATGCACGAGATGGTGGTGCCGAGCAGAGGGCGTAGGCTCAGGGTGCCGTCACCACCAACGGTGGCGGCACCCGGGGCTTTGACAGGCCCACTTAGGCACGCCCCACTCAACGTGGCCAGTCGCCGGGTAGAGACGCTGTTCCTCCATCACCACGCAACCGGCAAACTCCGCCTTCGGGTGTTGCTCCATAACGTCAGACATAACCATGCCGTAGATGACGCGCCAGGATTCGTGCCCGCACACGGGGCATCGCCTTGTCGCAGCTGCCTTCTTTGTCTTTCTCTCCTCAGCCACGCAAGCAACTTAGCCGTGGAGCCAGACATTCCTCGACTTACAAAAAGTTCTTAGCCGCTAAGCATTTTTTGTAATCACCTTGCTGCCATTTCAGGGCGTCTTGTCGGAAGCGCTTGAAGGGAGAGGTGGCTCAAGGCCGTTGCTTCTTAGATAGTCAAGCGCACGCTCGATGGCTTCGATCTTTCGCTTCAGTTCCTTGAGCGACTGCGCCGATTCATCTGAGAACTCGTCGAGCCGCTCATACTGACGCCGTACCTCAATCTCCGTCTCAACGAGAATCCTCCAAAAGGACGGATCCTGATCGAGGTTATTTCGTTGCCGAAGAATTGCCGCAGCCAGTTGACGCTCGAACACTGCTGCGACAGTATCCGCAGTGGTTCCTGGACTAGCCAAGCTGAAAGCGATGCCGCCTCCACCTGCAGTGGCGAGGGCCCCCGCCGTTATCAGGCCACCCATCATGCCGCCAGGCCCAAAGGCCGCCAACGCGCTAGTGATCACAGCGGCCCCAGCAAGACCGGCGCCAGCAGCAAGCACCAGGCCGCCCGTTGCGACCACAAGGGCCGCCGCGCCGGCACCTAATGCGCCCCATTTGATCCAGTTCATTCCGAAGCCGGCAGCCAGTGCCTCCTGAGCGTGTTTGGCTGCGGTGAATACATCGGCCCCAAACTGGCTTCCCAAACCCATCTCGGCGGTGAGCTCTTTCATCGACTCCTGCCACTTTTCCCTCGAGATGGAGATCTCGAAAGGCCGAATGACGTTCTCGGCCGCCAGGATTGTTAGTGGGATAACGGCCTCGTCCCTCGTCATATGGCTACTGGGAAGTGGTTCCGGTGCGGCTGAATGCGGATCGGAGAGGTCGAATGCTAGGCGCGCAACCTCGGACGGCATTGGTCTGCGCTCGGCATCATTTCGTCTCCGGATGTCATCGACGACGGCGGCTTGCACGTGTCGAAGGGCACCGGCGAAACGATCCTGTTGGTCACCTTCCAGCCTCATTTCCGTCAGGTGTGCGTACCTCAGCGCCAGAAGGGCGAGTCGTTCCGCGGAATCCATAGGGATGTCGAGGCCACTATCGGTGCCAGCAAGTTCCTTCGATCTTGAACCGAAAAGCGCGAAGCCGATGGCGGTGGCCACGGTCTCATCAGCGAGGTACTCCTCCGCATCGTGGACGCGGAGGCTTAAGTTCGTTTGGATACGACAGTCGATCATCCAGGGAAACACAGAGGAAACGCCGCGGTGGGCCGCGACAGGATCGTGGACGTTCCAGAAATTCACCCACCAGGCCAGGTTGGTTGGCGGCTCCCGTAGGGTCTCCCGCAGCTTGTCGACATCGAAGTTGCCATTCGCAAGGGGGCTCCCGATGGTTACCATGCCCGCTACCTCTAGGCCAACCGGTAATCGGCGAACGAGGTCAGCAGCGATGACGGAACCAAGGCTATGGCCCACGATTACAACCCGTCCCGCATCGGGGAGTAACTTGAGGATGCGGTTCAGGACCTGGGCGCGAATCTGAGGGTTGTTCAGGTAGTTGTCCGCTTGGCGGAAGGGAGGCAGACCGACGGCGAGGTTGACGACGGTGTCGGCGCCGGCGCGGCCATTACCCTGGTCATGCCGTCCCAGCCGGTACTCAATGGCTCCAATGCGCCGCTCGAAATCCCGACGGTTCTTCTTGGCCGCTTCGCGCTGAGGCTGCTTGATTGTCAAGGGAGGCAGTGGATCGTTGTCGTCCGAGCCCCTCAGCGAGTGCGCATACTTGGGCGTGATTACTTCGACCGTATCCAGTTTGGGGTAACCAACGTCTACAAGGGTTTCGGTCAGCCGCATCTTCCAGCCGTCGTCTGGATCGCCGTCTCCAACACCGTGCAAGAACAGCAAGATAGTTTCGTTGGACAAAAGAAAACTCCATTCCCACAGGCATCCAAGCCAATACCAAAGCTTCTTGGCAAGAATAGCTATTCCAAACAGAATCACATGCCGCGCATGCTCCGAGTCGTTGAGAAGTTCGTTGCCTAACATCCGTTTCCCTCAAAAGTGCGAGGGGGTTGGAAACGCCAGCGTGACAAAGATGCGGCGTGGGGCACGTGTGCTTTCATTGCAGCTCCGCCATTGACCTCGTGAACGGTATCGTCATGGTCATGAGTCAAAGGCCGCCGCTGGTGAACCGCGCAAGCGATTGGATCGCAAATGCCCTTTCCTTCCACCACAGACAGCTCACCAAACACCGCAGGGTAATGCGCATCGGGAAGTCCCGAGTAGTACTTACAAAGGGCCAGGCCATAACGTCGTCGGCAGCAGTTTTTGCGGCAGGGTCAGTATCCTCGGCAGGTTCACCGGACTGGATTTTCTGGACTGTTTTGCTGGGTGGAATCTTGGGAGGCAGGTTTGTCTTCCCCATTCCGGTCAGCAGTATTGCCAGTAAAAGAGGTCCTGCCGACGTAGCCCAGAGAAGCGATGGGCAGCTGGATGGCATGACGCCGGAGCAAATCCGGATCTACGAGAACAATATGATTCTGAAGCATCGGCTCAAAGGACCTGAAGGACTTGGCACCGCACAGGCACTGTGGCGTCAACTCGAGGCCGCCCGGGCGGCGGAGCAAGTCGCTGCCATGCCCCCGGGAAGCCTGGCCGAGATGTCAGTAGTTGACGCTAATGCCTTCAGCGCCGCTGCTTTGCAGCATGACCGCAGCAAGAACCGGTGGCTGGCGTACGAACTCGATCCGCAACTTCAGTTCGACTTCCCGGCAATGTCCGATACTAGCGTGTCTGAAACCGCTGCCATGATCAGGGCAGGCCAGGCGGCTGATCAGGCCAAGTCTTCGGCCCGCACCGCCGACTACCAGTCCGCCGTAGCGGCGTTCGGCAACGCGCTGCGGGCAGCAGAAGCTGCCGCCGGGGTGCCCAAGAAGTAAACCGCGACGCAAGGGCACCCTGTCCTTTTGGTGCGCTGATCCAGCTGCTCCACTGCGCAAGCCCGGATCGGTATCCCATATCCGGTCTGTTCTCGATCGACTGCTAGCCTTTCAAGCGCCGCTGCCGGAACATCGGGAACAACTCCCGCACCCGGTCCACCGTCTTCAGCGAAACCTCCACTGTCCGCATACAAGGCTCCAGCCCAAGGTCCGCCTCAACAACCCCCATCGGGTCCACCAGCACACTCCGGCCCACCGAGACCGGCGGCGCCTGGCACACCCCCGCTACATACACGCTGTTCTCGATTGCCCGCGCCGCGTTCAGGACCAGCCACTGCTCGGTCTTGTGCTCGCCCGGCACCCAGGACGAGCAGACCAGCAGGACCTGCGCGCCGGCGTCGGCCAATGACCGTGCCAGCTCGGGAAACGCAGGTCGTAGCAGGTCATCAGCCCGAACCGCACTCCCCCGTGCTCGCCCCGCCCGGCTCCTCCGAGGTTTCCACCACGCCCGCCACCACGGCGATGCGGTGGCGGGCGGCGATGGCGGCAAGCTCCCGGCAGACCGGCCCGTCCAGCGGCTCGGCTATCGCGGGGAATGTGGCGTCCACCTTCTTCTTCTCGTACGTGGCGTACTCCGGGAAGGCGACCAGGGCGGCGCCGTCCCGCGCTGCCTCGGTGGCGAAGCGGTCGATCGCGGCGAGGTTGGCCTGGATGTCGGCACCCGACTCCAGCTGCCCCAGCGCTATCTTCACGAGTGTTCCTTCCCTTGGCCCAAAAGCCACGCTACAAACAACACAGGCTCAGACGGCTGCCTCGACCGTCGCCTTCTCCGTGGCCGTCATCTCCGGCGGCGCCGCCATGAAGCCCCGGGTAATCAGGGCCAGGACGATGATGCCCAGCACCAGCCAGGACACACCCAGCGTAATAGCGTTGCTGTCCAGCTGGGAGAGCAGGTACGCGCAGATGACGGCGCCGATCACCGGGACCACCACATAGGACACCGCGTTCAGCTGCTCCCCCTCCCGACGCCGGCGCACATAGTGGAACACCACCGAGGCGTTCACCAGCGTGAAGGCAGTGAAGGCACCAAAGTTGATGAACGACGTCGACGTCGCCACGTCCAGGAACAGCGCAATCAGGCCGATGACGCCGGTGATCACCAGATTGGCCACGGGAGTGTGGAACTTCTCGCTGAGCCTGCCGAACACCGCCTTCGGCAGGACCGAGTCGCGGCCCATGGCGTACATCAGGCGGGACGCACTGGCCTGCGCGGCGAGGCCGGAGGCGAACTGCGCCACCACCAGGCCGGCCAGGAACACGGCGCGCAGTTCCTTCAGCGTGAACGGCTCATCCAGCAGCGCCCCAGGATCAGGAGCCTCCGCAAAGGCGCAGCGCAGCGACTCCACCACCTTGGCCACCATGTCTGCGGCCCACAAGACAGCCCGGAGATCAGCTTCGGTTCCCCGCTTAAGGAAGCTAGGCGGACGCCGTCGGACGTCAGCACTTGCTTGCAGCTACGGTGGCACCCGCCGTCCAAGGCCCTTCGCAGACGCGCCGGGACGGCCTTCTGAAACAAAGCTTTTGGCCGTCCTTCATTACGTTTGTAATCACTTCGGCAGTTTACGTGACGCACTACGTGACGTACTGTATGCTACGTTATGTAATATTCCAACGAAAAGAGAGAACCCCGATGATCAACACGTCCGCCGACCCAGCCGCCGCCTTCCAGTACATCCCGGTCCCCAACGAACACGTCAGAGCCGTACTCGCCTTCTTGGGGGGACTCGTTTCGACTACAGCTGCCTCCTCCATCGAGTCGATTACTGAGGATGCGGTCCCCAGCGAGCGGATCATTTCCCTACTTGCCTCCCTCGGCGAACACCTTTCGACTATAACTACCGCCTCCACCGAGCAGATTGCTAAGGATGCAGGCGTCACCGATCAAGAAGCGATCGACGGCTGGACCGACGAGGACCTGATTAAGTTTTTTGCGATAGACACCAAGACCAGCATCAACGTCGGGAGAATGCTCCGTCACCTATCCGGCCACCCCGGCCAGGACGGCGCTCTGAGTACTCGTGAATTGGCGGAGGCGCTGGACGTGGACTACTCCGTCATGAAGATCCTCCCCACCCAGGTCAAACGCACGCTGGGCAGGCACTTCCCGGGACTGACGCCGCCTTGGCGTGCGCAGTCCGGGCCCAGGTTCACGCCGCCGCGTGCCAACGAGGTGTTCTTCTGGGTCACGGATGAGCGCGCAGCTCAGTTGAAGCGCCTGCCTGACTGACCGATGCAGACCTCCCTACAGGAACCTCCAGCGGGCGATCGACGCCTCCATCGCAGCGCTTTTTGGCACGTCGGCTGGAGGCGCCGACCCCTACGGATTCAGCAAATAGTTAACCTGTTAACTGCTGGGCCTGCACACCGTATGGCGGACACTTGAGGCGCATTCTTCAACGCATGTAGAGCGGTCATCGAAGGCCTGGACAAAATCGGTTCCAACAGCTGGATCCCGGTCAAGCAGAGCCAGGAGGTTCCGCGGCGACCATGTGGATGCGTAGGCCCGCCACTGTCGCATACAACTTTTCAGTCTGATGCGCTGCCACAGGAAGCGGAAGCGTCAGAGCCTCCACAGAAAATGTCAGAGCTGGCTGCCACCTTTCCCGCGTGTGTATCGTCCGGGCCCGCCGCGACGAGTATCGGCAAGAAAGGAATACCACGATGCAACCGAATTACGTCAAGGTCGAGATCCGATGTGGGACCCGGGGAAGCACAACTCCCCTATGCGTTCGAGTCGACAGAGGGGTCCCTCCTCAATTAAGATGTGCGCCCTCAGGAGGCGCCGCCGGACCGTCAACTGCCGGTCATCACACCTGCGGCAAATGCGAAACGCTCCTTGCTGAACGCGGAAAGCGTCTTTCCGAACAGGTCAACCAACTCATCGCCCGCGGGTGGGACAGCCACCTCAGGTCCGGCGCCGTAGTAGTTACCCGCTGACCGAGAACTCAGGCCGTCAGTCGCTCTGTCGCGTACTTGTTTAGGGGCATTCCGTGATTGGCAGCTTCAATCGCGAGCTGGCGATGGAGTTCCGGGGGCACCCGGAGGTTGAGGCGGCCACTGAACTTTTGCGTCGCGATGGGCTCGGGCACGGGCTCACCCGACTGCGTAAGTTCATCGATGACGTCGGACACTAATCGTTCAATGCCGCGGAGCGCCTCGAACTGATCCTCGTCCAGCCAGGAGAGGGAAGGGAACTCAAGAACAGTGGCGACGAACTCCTGATCCTCCGGCGACCACTGCACTGAGTATCGATACTGTGTCACCGCAGACGGCGCAGCAGCTGCTTTTCGAGTGGACATTTACTTCTCCTTGCTCCGATCGATGGCGGCGATGGCTTTGTCTCACTTGGTACGGCTTTGCCTTGCCATTTTTGTTCTGCAAGTTGATCCTGGGATCCCCCGCCCAGGGCATCTTGAAGATGGCATTGTGGCTTCCAGAGCCCGACCTAGGTTCGCCAAAGTAGTGCGTACAGAGTTTGAGCATGTCGCTGTAAGAGACGTTCTCAGGTGAGTTCCTAGCTTGCTTCTCGATCTTATCGATGCCCGCCACATGGACTATGGTGCCACTTTTGGCACCACTCCTCAAGATGGCTAATGACCCCGAGGGCGCGCCCCGACAGTGGGCCGGGCGCGCCCTTGCTTCATGAGGACCTGCTAAAGGTCCATGACCTTTGGTTCAGTGGATGAGGTCCTGCTGCTTTTCACGGTCGGAAGACTCAATCTGCCCCGGAACCTTGCCGGAACGGTGGTTCAGCCAGCACCCCACTGCCAGAACCGCCACGAGTCCGAAGGTGCTCAGGAGCTGGGGGCGTGAATCCTCACCGATGAATCCCACCGTGAAGATCGCCGCGAGGATCACCAGACCAAGCGAAGTGAGCCACGGGAAGCCCGGCATCCGGAGCGGAAGCGCCGTTCCGTCGCGGTCGGCGCGGAGGCGCAGCGCCAGCTGGGCCAGCAGAGCGGACGTCCACACCAGCAGGCAGGTCGAGCCGACAATATTGAGCAGGGCAGGGAGCACCTTCTCGGGAAACATCAGCTCAAGCACCACCGTAACCACACCGAAGGCGACGCTGGCCAGGACCGCCACCACCGGGACCCGGGCCTTCGACACGGAAGCGAGCCACCGCGGTGCCTCACCCCGCTCGGCCAGGGAGAACGCCATCCGGGAAGCACCGTACAGGTTGGCGTTGAGGGCTGAGAGCAGAGCTGCGACGGCCACCAGAGTGATGGCGGTGGCCGCCCCGGGCATACCTGCGGCGTCCAGTACGGCGGCGAACGGGCTCTTCAGCCCTGCTGAACCCACGGGCACCACTGCGGCGATCACGAAGATGGCACCGATGTAGAACACCAGGATGCGCCACAGCACCGTCCGGACCGCCTTCTTCACGCTGCGGGCTGGCTCGGCCGTCTCGGCTGCCGCCACGGACACGATCTCGGTGCCGCCAAACGCAAAGGCGACCACAAACAGCGCCGTCGCAATCCCGCTGAACCCGTTGACCGCGAAGCCCTCTCCCATGAAGTTGCCGAGGCCCGGTGACTGCACGCCCGGCACCAAGCCGAACAGCAGGGCAAAGCCCACCAGCAGGAACCCGACGATTGCCGCCACCTTCAGCAGGGCGAACCAGAACTCGAACTCGCCGAAGTTCTTCACGCTGGTCAGGTTCACCGCGGTGAGCACCACGATGAACACGAAGGCCATCAGCCACACCGGCAGGGCCGGGAAGATCGTCGCGAGCAGGCCGGCCGCACCCAAAGCTTCGGCGGCGATGACCACCACCAGCTGGATCCACCACAGCCAGCCCACCGTGGCGCCGGCTACCGGGCCGTAGGCCTTGGCCGTGTACACGGAGAAGGCGCCGCTGTCCGGGTTGGCGGCGGCCATCTCGCCGAGCGCCCACATCACTAGGATGATGAGGGTGCCGGCCACGAGGTAGGAGATCAGCACCGCCGGACCGGCGGCCTGGATGCCGGCCCCCGAGCCGATGAACAGGCCCGCGCCGATGGCGCTGCCCAGGCCCATCATGGTGAGCTGCCTGGGTTTGAGGGCCGCGCCGAGGGCGCGGGCAGACGTCTTTGTCTGGGGTTCCATTAGGGATTCCTCTTACTTAGTAGGTGGAACGGAAGGAGAAAAGAGTCAGGAAATTGCCAGGACCGCGTGTGATGCAAGGAGCCGGAGCACGCGGTCGTTGGAGCCGGGGTCGGCCACAGTGATCCGCACGCCGTCGCCCTGGTACGCGCGGACCATAATGCCCGCGGCGTCGAAGGCGTCCACAAGCAAGCCCAGAAGCGGGGCGTCGGCGCGGATCCACAGGAAGTTGCCCTGGCTGGGCTGCAGCGTCCACCCCTGCGCGGCAAGCTCGGCAGCCATCCGGGAACGTTCCTGCTTCACCAGGGAAACCCGGGCTGCCATCTCCTCCCCCGCGTCCAGCGACGCGACGGCCGCCTTCTGCGCCAGCGCGCTCACGGCGAACGGCAGGGCGGTGCGCCGCAGACCTTCGGCGATGGCCGCCGTCGTAATCGCATAACCGACGCGCAGGCCTGCGAGCCCGTAGGCCTTGGAGAAGGTGCGCAGGATGCAGACGTTCGGGTACCGGCGGTAGAGCGCCAGGGAATCGGGGCCGCTGCCGGCGTCGGCGTACTCCACGTAGGCCTCGTCGATCACCACCAGGATCTCGGGGCGGACGGACCGCAGGAAGGCCTCCAGGCGGTCGTGGCTGATCGGCACGCCGGTGGGGTTGTTGGGGGTGCAGAGCAGGATCACCTTGGTGCGCTCGGTGACGGCGGCGGCCATGGCGTCCAAGTCGTGGCCCTCGGCCTCGTCCAGCGGGACGCGGACCGGCCGGGCACCTGCCAGCTCCACCAAGATGGGGTACGCCTCGAAGGAGCGCCACGCGAACACCACCTCATCCCCGGCGTCGCACAGTCCGGTGATGATCTGCTGCAGGACGCCCACGCTGCCGGGCCCCACCGCCACCTCCGTCGCGGTGACGCCCAGGTGCCGGGCGATCCGTTCACAGAGTTCGACGGCGCCCATGTCCGGGTAGCGGTTCATCCTGCCGGCCGCCTCGGCCACCGCAGCGGTGGCTGCGGGCAGGGGCTCGTAGTGGCTTTCGTTGCTGGCGAGGGCGGCGATGTCCGCGCCGACGCTGCGCCGGCCCGGCACGTAGGCGGGAAGGCCGGTGACCGCGCTGCGAAGTGTGGGCAGCGCTGTCTCGGGTTCGGCCAGGAGTTGTTCAGCAGTCATGAGGTCCGATCATGGAAGTGACCCGGACCACAATGCAAGATACGCTTTTGTGCTTGGGACTTCTGCTCAACTTCTAGTACCTCTGGTGAAAATATGACCATCCCTTCCTCCCGCACCCTCGATTCGCTCGACGGCAGGATCATCCTTGCCTTGGACAAGGACCCCGAAGCCAGCGCCCTGGCACTCTCCCGGACCCTCGGCGTCGCCCGCAACACCGTCCACGCCCGGCTGGCGCGGCTGGAGCGCAGCGGCGCACTCCGCTCCTTCAGCCGCAGGCTGGATCCCGCCGCGCTCGGCTACGAACTGATGGCCTTCCTCTCGCTGGAGATCAGCCAGACGCGGTTCGGCTCAGTGGAAAGCGGGCTCGCTGCCATCCCGGAGGTCATCGAGGTGCACGCAACCACCGGCGACGCAGATCTCATGGCCAAGGTGGTGGCGCGCGGCACCGCCGATCTCTACCGCATCACCAACCAGATCCTGGAGATCGACGGGATCCAGCGGACCAGCACCGCCATCTCCGTCATGGAACTCATGCCGCCCCGGTACGACGGGCTCATCAGCCGGCTGACGGAGCAGGAAGCGCGCCCTTCCGCCTAACCCTGGGTGATGCGCGCCACAACTGGGCGTTTTGGCAGTTCTGCTGCTCCTCCCCTGCCAAAAGTCCCAGGCGCATTCCCGTGTGTTGCCGATCTCCATGCCGGGCCGCAAGATTCCTGCATGACTTCACTTACCGTTTCCGGCCGCGTGGCACAGGTTCTCAGCAGCTACGTCAGCGACGTCTTCGGCGTCATGGGCAACGGCAACGTCTACTTCCTGGACGCCGCGGAGCACCAGGGCCTGCGCTTCACCGCCGTCCGGCACGAGGGCGCCGCCATCGCCGCGGCCGACGCCTACTACCGCACCTCAGGACGGCTCGCCGCGGGCACCACCACCTACGGCCCCGGCTACACCAACGCGCTCACCGCCCTGGCCGAAGCCGTCCAGGCGCAGATCCCCGTCGTGCTGGTCACCGGCGACGCACCCACCAGCGGCGCCCGGCCGCAGGACGTGGACCAGGCCGCCATCGCCGCCGGCCTCGGCGCCGCCACCTTCACCGTCACCCGCGACGCCGCGGGCGCCATCACCCGGCAGGCGGTGGAGTACGCACTCACCCGGCGCACCGCCGTCGTGCTCGCCATCCCCTACGACCTCGCCGCGCTCGAGGCTGCGGATGAGGACCTTCCGGAGCCAATCGCTTTGGAGGTGACGGACGACGGCGGCACGGACCTTGCGCGGGTGGCCCGCCTTCTCGCGGAGGCACGGCGACCGCTGATCCTGGCCGGCCGGGGCGCGCACCTCGCCGGCGCCGGCCCGGAACTCCGCGAACTCGCCGACCGGCTCGGCGCATTGACCGCCGGAACCGCCCTGGCGCTCAACCTCCTCAATGGCGAGGGGTACCTGGGCGTCGCGGGCGGTTTCGGCACCGACACCGCTGCCGGGCTCATGGGCGAGGCCGACGTGGTCCTGGTGGCAGGGGCGAGCCTGAGCCCGTTCACCATGCGGTTCGGGCATCTGCTCGGCACGGATGCCACGGTCATCCAGATCGACACCGCGGTGAAGCCGACGAACCCGCGGGTGGATGTGTTTGTCCAGGCGGATGTGAAGGCTGCTGCTTTGCGGCTGTTGGCGTTGGTTGATGGTTACGCTGCTGCTGGTGCGTGGCGTTCGGAGGCTGTCCGGCGGCTGGCTTCCGGCCCGGGCCATACTACGGGTTCCGCTTCGACTGAGGACGGGCGGCTGGATCCGCGCGCGCTGGCTTCAGCGCTGGGCGCCATGCTGCCGGAGCGCCGCACGGTGGTGCAGGACGGCGGGCACTTCATTGGGTGGGCACCGATGTACTGGACCATTCCGCGGCCGCAGGACCTGGTGATGGTGGGGACCGCGTTCCAGTCGATCGGGCTGGGTCTGGCGAGTGCCGTCGGGGCGGCCCGTGCGGTGGAGGACGGCCGCACCCTGGTGCTGGCCTCCGGCGACGGCGGTTTCCTGATGGGCCTGTCCGATCTCGAATCGCTGATCGGGGCCGCCCGCAGCGCGATCGTGGTGATCTACAACGACGCCGCCTACGGGGCCGAGATCCACCAGTACGGCTCCCAGGGCTTGACTGAGAAGCCGATGCTGATCCCGGAGGTGGACTTCAGCGGAGTTGCGCGGGCTTTGGGTGCGGAGTCCGCGGTGATCCGCTCGCTGGCTGACCTGTCCGCGCTTCAGGAGTGGATCGACGCCGGGGCCAGGGGAACCTTCGTAGCGGACTGCCGGATCACTTCCAGCGTCCGCGCGCCGTGGCTGACCGAATGGATGAAAGCGACCCGAGCGGCAAAGACTGCGGTGGGGAGCTAAGAACCCTTCCCGACCGTTCCTTTGGCTAGTTCGGGAAGGAGCGGCTCGGACCGATCATTCCCATGCTGGATGTGCAGCCACCGCTGGCCTTGCTTCGGAGACCCCGAAGACGCTCCTCCCCGAAGTAGCTTGGGAGAAGAACTTCCCAATAAGCAGGTGCTAACGCGGAGGCTACACCCTGTTGGGGTCCCTCTTGTTTCGCTGTTTTGCGATGTTTTGCGGGTCTTTGGGCCCTTGTCGAGTTACTTGCCCAGGTCTCAGAGTAGAGGTCGCAGAGCAGAGAAGGCGGAGGTGGTCAGAATGACCGAGACAGGACCAAACCCAGAATCTTCATCTACTCCCGCCTATGTCATCCTCTCCGTAGAGGCAGAGGAAAGCGTGACCCCTGATGGCGCCAAGGGCGGCGCCCGAATGGAATCTCAGGGAGTCATCAAAGCTGTAGCTGCCCCAAACACTCCGCCGATTTCCGGGCTGCTGGTGTCTACATGGACTGATGCGTGGACCTACTGTAAAGCAACCTCAAAGTACGTAGGCGCGCACCATTGGGTGCCTTGGCTCGGAGGAGCGACAGCTGTCCTCAGCGCGATCACCGCGACGGAAATCTTCACAAGCCTGCAGAACGAGGAGTTCTCGATCACTGCCCGGGTGCTGGTAGGTGCAGTCATGATCTTAGCAACCGCTATCACGGCTCTCCAGGCTTGGACTGGAAGCCGCATCAAGGCTCTCAACGACCAAGCCGATGCCTTCCACAAGCTGCACCGCAAGATTCAGCGTGACATCGAGACACACGCCGCCGGGTCCGAAACATACGTGAACGACGTGGAGACAGAGTTGCGAGGCATCATGGCAAGCATGGTGCCGGTAAGCAACGCCGCGTGGGACCATGCAAAAGCCGACGTGATTCTGGAGAGAGACACGGAGCTTGAACGGCTTGGAGTCATTCCGCGGAGGCCAACAAAAAGTTGACCATCAAGAACCTGGCTGAAGCTGTTTCCTGCTATAAGATCATTCATCGGAGCCTTGAACCTATGTAAAAGTCCTCCGACCAGTTCCTGCTCCTCAGCGCAGACGAGTCCCAAGTTTCCCTCCGACGCCGCCTTCCGAGACCCCCAGGCCCCGAGCGAAATTCGCCCTTGGATGTCAGGGCCCACCGCGTATGATGCTGAGTGAGTCTTCAAAACGAACTGACAAAGTCCCTACAGGCTTCAAACGCCCGCGACGCAGACGCTGTTCTCGATTGCCGGGCCGCATTCGCGCCAGTCCCTGTTCCGTCTCCCACCGCCGTCGTGCTTGCAATTCCCCACGACCTCGCCGCGCTCGAGGCCGCTGTAGGACTGCATCGACGCCGGAGGCAACGGAACCTTCGCGGCCGGCTACCGGATCACCTCCAGTGTCCGGGCCCCATGGCTGACGGAGTGGATGAACGCGACAACGACGGCAAAGATCGCGGAGTCGGTGGCGGGGTAGTCACCCCTAAAGGCGAAAATACTCAGGCATGCAGAGCCATCGATTCAAATTACCAGTGACATCGTTGCCTCCCGGAAACGAGAAACTTCTAGCGACATGGGACTGAACCGGTAACCCCTGCCTCGAAAACTAATTAGTGCCATCGCCGTTAGGTCCCGCAAGCACGCTGGGACTAAGGTCCCTACCAAAACTCTGCGAATACTTTTACCATGTTCTCACGCTGATAATTCGCTCATAGTTTGGATTTCCTCCTAGCTTATAGTTTGGATTTCCTCCTAACTGCCACAACGTCGACCATTTTGGCTTACACCCCGCGCTGATGGCTACTCCCAAGAAAGCAACTTTCCTGAGGGTTTTGATGGATAGAAGAGTCGAATACCTCGGTCCAGACGACTACCCGCCTACCGAGGACGTGGCCGCGCTAATCACCAATTCGGGTGCAAGTTCGCAGGGATCAGCTTACGGGCGTGTACTGCGTTTGGCTTTAGCTGCCAAGGGCGGGGTAAGTCTAGCAGTTTGGATCGGAGGAGCAGTCGCCGAAATCGACGTTCTTCGAAGGGTGCGACTCATCCGGATGGGGTCTCGGGTCCACAGGTTCTATTTCTTGGAAAGGCCTGGCGAGACTGTAGATCCGCAGACACGATCCCGGGCCCAGACTTATGCCGCATGGCTTGATAAGCAGCGCTATGACCGCGTCGAAGTAGACATACTCGCCGGCGCAAGTGCGGGCGGCCTTAACTCAGTCCTTTATGCCGTTTCCCAAAGGGTAGGCGGCAGCTTTGACCAGGTTCTTTCTGTTTGGCAGCAGCAGGGAGCAATATGGGCGCTCCTCCAGCCAAACGGGTGGCACGCTGTTCCATCGGTTTTTCGAGGTGATGGGTACTTCTGGTCGGGCGTGGAGGCAGCGATCAACAAGATTATGGACGGCCCAAAAAACAGTTTGCACGAGTCCGGTAAGTTATCAGTTCATTTGTCCGCTACTATTTCAGACCCCGACTATTTGGCCCAGAACAGCGGCAGGGGGCACTTCCGTTTTGTCCTCCCGCCCTCAGAAAGCGAAGATGGTGAGGGTTGTCTCCGCAAGAACAATCTCGTAAAAAAGCTTTCATACGCCGCGCGCGCAACGTCTTCGTTTCCTGGGGCGTTTGAGCCTGCGCTGATTTGGTCGCACGCGCTTAGGGATGGGTATCAGGACAACGACCCGTTTGAAGACGGTCCTGTTGACATGAGTGTAGAGTTCGCGGCGCGGCGCGGGAATCTTCCAGGCATTCCTTTCAGGGTGATTGATGGGGGAATTCTTGACAACGTTCCGATTGATCGGGCGCTTCATGCGGTTCGCACTTCACCAACGGATACTTACGACACCCGCCGCCTGCTTTACCTCGACCCGAGCCCAGATGCCCGCATCATCCCACCTGCCGCAGTGAGCGTAGACCCTCCAACCTGGGCCACCAGGGAGGCCATACGCAAGGACAGATTGTCCCGCTTCACTCAGGTCCTCCTCGCTGCCCAATCGATCAGACGATTCCGGGAGTCGGCAGAGGATGAGATCGAGCAAGTGGCGCAAGACAGGCTTCGGGCACTCGCCCATGAGGCACGTCTGCGCGCTTGGAAGCAGGCCTCCATGATCTCATCCGACTCTTCCGCGGACCGCAAAAGGCTGCAGGACGCATACATTGTTGCACGCGCAGTTACAGATTTAGCCCTCCTTCGAGAGGCAATGGAGGATCCAGAGCGCTGGTTGTTGGACACAGAGAGCCTAGACCGGCCGAGCCTTCAACCCACTTCGCAGAACGCCAAGAGAACTCTGGAGCGGGACTTAAAGTCGGGCTACCAAAGCATGCTCGCATCAATAAGTTCAAAGGAGCGGCTATCGGTTCTCCAGGGCCCTCAGGCTCTGCTGGAAACAGTGTGGGCTGCTCTGGCATGGCTCAGGGCCCAAGAGGAACAGGCCTTTGCCAAAACTGAGATGACTCGGCTCGATCCCCGAGGACGTCAGGAATCCATCAGGGAGGAACTTTACAAACTTCAAGCGCAGGCCCGCCATCTCCGCGACACCTGTGTGTTAGGAGTCCTCAAGGACACGGAAAGCAGCACCGCGAAAGAACGATGGTTGTGGGAGCAGGACCAAAAACTGGAAAGATGCACGCCGCTATGGGACGAGATGGATGACGTAGTAGAGGGCCTCAGAGAGCTCTCGATGAAGAATTCGACTCGTGTCAACCCCTGGGCTGCGTTCCCTCAGAGTTGGCGATCGTGGGACCTAACACCCTTCGTCGCGCTAGCTTTTAGATCAGAGGGGCACGAAGCGGTAGGGTTCACTGCGATTACCGCGTCAGAGCCCACATCCTTGGACTCGGGAATCGACCTCGCAGAATTGCTTGCGGCTCGCCGCGCGCGTCAAGCCGAGAAATACTTGAGAATTGCCCTCGATGAGGATTTCGGTGAAGCCGTGTTAAACCAGGGCTTGCCGGAGCAACTGGACGCTGACTCAAAGCTCGCTGGCTCCTCGCTATTCAACTTCGCAGCCTTCTTTTCAGAACGATGGCGCACTAACGATTGGTGGTGGGGGAGACTTGACGCGTCCGCTGGAATAGTAAGAATGCTTGCAGACTTAGACCCCCCACCGCTCGCGACCAATCAGGGCTCTTTCGCGGGCGACCCTGACACTGATGCTCGGAAAGTTCAGTCTGAGGTCGTCACTCAGGTGAAACAACTGCAGCCGCGGGGAAATCCTGGACCTGAGGGAGACCCAGTCCTCCTTTCAGGCCCCGGGGATCTGTTTCGCCTTCAACCAGCCTACGTGGCAGCTATTCTGCATCGTCTCAGCCGCCTACTTCTCCGCTCCTTTGACATAGGAGACAGTTGGCCGATGAAAATCTGTGAAGCCTTTGTGAAGCTCATGGCGCCCTTATTTCTTGTTTTGCTTCCTTTCTCGCTGGTGCACCTCCCAGCAATCTTCTCAGCCTCGGTGATCGCTGTTGCCATTGCCCTCTCGTCGACTTCCGGAAGTCCGTCCGTATACGCAAGCATCTTTATAGTTATCCTCGCAGTGCTGTGTTTAATTCCGTTGTTCTCTACAAGGAAAGCCAGGCTCCGAAGAAAGAGACTGATCGACCGCGAGTCTAAACAGAGTAGTTCCGGGTCCTTAGACAGCATTAAAGGACGGTTGTACACCGATCTGGCCGCACGCATGGCGAGAGGAGAGAAGTGGTCTCGCTGGTATTTTTGGGGAGCCCTACTCGCATGGGTAGCTTCAGTGGCCGTGGGACTCCACGACGGATGGTCAGCGCGCACGCTCATATTTCTCATAGTGACCTTCTCATTGTCTGTCACCAGTTGGTGGAATCTCGTCTGCCTTCCGTCCGAGGTGCCCAATCGGGCGGCGGCCACTTCATGGACTCTTGCCTCCCTCTTGTCAGGACTACTCGCAGTAGGCCTCGTCTTCCTTACAAATCAGCAAAGGCAAACAGCGCTATTGCCAATTTGGCTGACGGGCCCTTTCGCGACGGTTGTCATCACGGCAGTGCTCAGCTTGTGGCTCGTATCCGCGTACAAAGAAAGACCGAGGAAGGCTTGGATCCAATGGTTTCTTTTGTCCCTCGGCAGTGGACTGGTCACATGGGCGGTGGCGTTCTCGCTCAAGACAGCAGGAGTCGGCACAATTTGGACTTCCCTGGCCCTCTACGCGGTAGCGGCTCACTACCTGTGGTGGGCAGGAAGCATTCGCGGGCTCGGAGATTATGGAGCTGTTGAGGTGAACGACATTCCGGACCCCCGCAAACCAGACTATGGGATGGCGGCCGACGGGGCTCTGCGGAGCGAATTCGGCGCAGACACAGATGTTGTGGGGCCCTGAGACGGGTACGACCGAAATGGGCGAATTCGACGACTTCATCGGCCAGCTCCCGTGGTATCCGGGCCAGTCAAGCAGGCCCAGGCTTCAACACCGAAGGCCGGCGGTTTATAGCTGCAGAGGTATACCCCGAAACCTTTGCTGTTGCGCTTCCTGCAGTTGCGAGCAGTTTCGCGGCAGCTACAACCGCCGCTGCCGGAACATCGGGAACAACTCCCGCACCCGGTCCACCGTCTTCAGCGAAACCTCCACTGTCCGCATACAAGGCTCCAGCCCAAGGTCCGCCTCAACAACCCCCATCGGGTCCACCAGCACACTCCGGCCCACCGAGACCGGCGGCGCCTGGCACACCCCCGCTACATACACCCTGTTCTCGATCGCACGCGCTGCGTTCAGCGCCAGCCACTGCTCGGTCTTGTGCTCGCCCGGCACCCAGGACGAACAGACCAGCAGAACCTGTGCGCCAGCGTCGGCCAGTGACCTGGCCAGCTCCGGGAACCGCAGATCGTAGCAGGTCATCAGCCCGAACCGCACTCCCCCGTGCTCGAACACGACCGGTTCCAGGGACCCGCCTGGCTTGATGAACTCGGATTCCCCGAACCCCTGCGCGTCGAAAAGGTGGATCTTCCGGTACGAAGCCAGCCGGCCGCCGTTGGGGCCGAAAGCCACCAGCGTGTTGTACGCCTTGCCCGGCTCCTCCGAGGTTTCCACCACGCCCGCCACCAGCGCGATGCGGTGGCGGCGGGCTATAGCGGCAGGTTCGGTGCAGACGGGGCCGTCCAGCGGCTCGGCCACCGCGGGGAACGTGGCGTCCACCTCCTTCTTCTCGTAGGTGGCGTACTCCGGGAAGGCGACCAGCCCGGCGCCGTCGGCCGCTGCCCCGGCGGCGAATCGGTCGATCGCGGCGAGGTTGGCCTGGATGTCGGCGCCCGACTCCAGCTGCCCCAGCGCTATCCTCACGAGTGTTCCTTCCCTTGGCCCAAAAGCCACGCTACAAAACAGGACAGGCTCAGGCGGCCGCCTCGACCGTGGCCTTCTCCGTGGCCGTCATCTCCGGCGCCGCCTTGAAGCCGCGGGTGATCAGGGCCAGGACGATGATGCCGAGCGCCAGCCAGGACACCCCCAGCGTAATGGCGTTGCTGTCCAGCTGGGAGAGCAGGTACGCGCAGATGATGGCGCCGACCACCGGGACCACCACGTAGGACACAACGTTCAGCTGCTGCCCGGCCCGGCGCTGGCGCACGTAGTGGAACACCACCGAGGCGTTCACCAGCGTGAAGGCGGTGAAGGCACCAAAGTTGATGAACGACGTCGACGTGGCCACGTCCAGGAACAGCGCGATCAGGCCGATGATGCCCGTGACGACCAGGTTCTCCACCGGGGTGTGGAACTTCTCGCTGAGTTTCCCGAAGACCGCCTTGGGCAGAACGGAGTCACGTTGCTGAGCTACAGCAGATCGACATGGCAGACTTTATCCATGACAAATGGGGAGCGTCAGGCGGTCGTCCTGATTCACGGGATAGGCGAGCAGCGGCCAATGGATACTCTGCGCAGCTTTGTCGAAGGCTTGGGGGAGGAACGGTACTACAGCAAGCCTGATCGGCTCTCCGACTCCCTCGAATTGCGCCGATACACGTTGCCGAGCACGAGACACCGTCCCCTTACGGACTGTTATGAGCTTTACTGGGCCCACCACTTTGATAGTGGGAAGTTTCGTGAAACTCTTCGTTGGGCAGTCGCTCTGATCTTCCGCGAGCCATTTTGGCGGTTAAACCGGACCTTGCGTGGTGTCGTCGGATTGGTCCAAACAGCTGGGTTCCTGATTATGGTCCTACTTGGATGGCTGTTCATCCAAGAGGTGCTGACTGAAGGCGCTGTGAATGCTTGGCGTTCTTGGCAGGCCGGACTTGCCCTAGTTCTTCTGGTCGTCCAGGTCGTAGCCGGACGGTTTATCACCGAATCGCTGGCGGAGGCCGCGCGCTACCTGACTCCCCACCCGCGCAACGTCTCTGCGCGAAACAGTATCCGTGAAGACGGCCTAAAGCTGCTTAAGAAACTTAACCAGGACGGGCAGTATCAGCGGATCATTTTGGTCGGTCATAGCCTCGGTAGTGTCATCGGGCTGGATCTGCTGCGGCTGGCGTGGGACGAGTTGCGCCATCCAAACCCCAGCGGTCCTGGCAAGCAAGCAGAGGCTAAGGTCTTCGACCAAAGCGCAGCGTCGCTCGACAACTCAGGAAACCTCGCTCAAATCGAAGCCTTTCAGCAGTCACAATCTCGGCTTTGGCACGAGAACCGCGCGCTGGGAGTCCCTTGGCTCGTAACCGACTTCGTCACACTTGGGTCTCCCCTCGCCCACGCATCCCTGCTGCTCGATACCCGCACAGTGAAGTTGAGGCAGCGCCAAAATGAGCGCGAATATCCTCGATGCCCCCCACTTACGGAGCAAGGAACATCATTTATTCCGAGCCGTTTTACATTGGAGGGAAAACCGTGGTCCCTAAGAGTGGCGCACCACGGGGCGCCGTTTGGTCCTACGCGCTGGTCAAACCTGTACTTCCCGGTGAGGGCCTCACTATTGGGTGACCCGGTTGGAGGCCCAGTTGCACCGGAATTCGGGCCCGGCGTCCGTGATATCGCTGTCCGGCTTTCGCTCACGGGCTGGAAGGCCATCGTTTACCAGCTTCTACCCTTGTCCCACACGCAATACTGGTCGCAGGACCCACAGCGTCCAAGCGTCGATAAAACCGTCCGAAAGCAGCGAGACGACGCGACTGGAACCCAAGATGCAAACTTGATGCTGCGCCAAGTCCTTCGGCTCTAACCTAGAACTGCGACCGATGCTCACGACGTTACCAGTGGCACAGCAGTGCGGCGGGCAAATTTGCCGTCCTCTAATGGGCTTGGCCGGCTGAAATCAAAACCTGCAGCGGGGCAAGCCGAAAGTTGGCCATTCCCGCAAAATCAATCCACGTGAGATCTCCCGATTTTAGCCAGTCATTTGCGACCAGTATGTCGCATCCCAGGTCGAGCAAAGCTCGGACTTCGGTGGTGAAATCGATCTCATAGGGACAATTCTGGGTTTTGTGCGGCGGCGCGTCCGTGAGAATCAAAATCGTCTGAGGGCCTATGTCGTACACCAGTTCCCGGCACCGTTGCATCGCGTCCTCAAGCGCCTCTTCAATGTCCCCGCCGCCCCCGTCTGGTTGGACGCGAACACTTTCTACCATCGTTGCTGCGTCGGGAAAGGGACCCAATTTACGCACAAGGAAAGGCTCACCATCCCCGTGATCGCTGAAGAGTACAGCGCGGTAGGTTCCGAACTGCCCCACTTCGGGCGCTAAGAGCTTCTCGAAGACTTCTGACAGCCGAGGCTGCATGCTCGCGGTTACATCCACCACCATCAGCAACCCCGATGCTACTTTCGGCTGCTCTTTGGCTATGTCTCTTTTTGGTGGGAGCTCCAAGGCCGCTTTCACTGAGTGGTTGAAAGCTTCGGGGACCTCACCGGGACGAAAATTGTCTGCGAGGTGGATCTCCGTCCACGCGTCACCGTGGTTAACGGCCGGGTCTGCACCTTGGCGGAAGTCACAGTGGTTGCAAACCCAGGTCGCATTCGCTCGAAGGCCTACGGCATATCTCTGGGCGACGGCCAGAGCTGTGCGTTGGCCAGCCTGCAGCCTGTCTAATGTTGGTCCAGCCCCAAATTCCTTCCCGACTCCCATTTTTACTCGGTCCTTCGCCTCCACCACGAGTAGGTCCCGGCAATACGGACCCACAGTGGAGACAGCCAAATCCGGCGTTAATGTTGCATCTGATGTCTCGCGAGAAGGTTCACGCCAGACATCAAGTGAAATTTCCTCATCAGCGGATAGGCGAAGTCTTGCTGTTGGCGTAGCGGTCGGCCCAACGGAGATGACCCACGCCCCCTCAACTTCTGTCAAGCCGGTTAGCTCTACCGTCCACCCCGCAACTTCGCAGGCATCAAGCGTCACGCAGAGGACCCAGACTTCGTAAAGCAGGTTACGTTGCCGCCACAGAGGAAGGTTCAGGAACTCCTTCAGAACATCGACCCGCTCATTTACGGTTGCCGTTGTCGTAACTTGGAGGATCTCGTCTTCCAGCCAAGCTGTCGCCTCTGTGCAAGCAGATGCCACCCACGAGAGCCACCCCGTCATGATCATCGGGTCGCTAAATCGACGCGTGTTGGCGGGGTTTTCCTGCTCCCTCTCTGCCCAAAGGCCCAGTCGCCACATGGCTACGAAGGCCGCGAGACCACCAACCCCTGTCTGAGGCCAGAAGTCGTTAGTCTTCTGAATAACCACAGGCTTTAGATTGTCCGTCAAACCAACAGCGCTTTGATCTTCAATGCCGTGCACGAAACCAGACAGAGCAGTTGTGCCAAAAAAGCGAGTGGCCCTGAAACGGTCGATTTCTGCTGCGCGGACACCTTCCCTCTGAGTGAAGGCGTTGCCTGTGAAGACTTCCCGGGCGACACTCGCTGGGTCGACGTCACTTAGAGCATCCAAGTGAGCGCCATGGGAGCTAACAATTGCTTCGGCCGCCGATACCAGCCGCGCCGCAGCCAGATTCGCCTCCGACCAATGGGAGGCGGCTTCTCCCCATGAAGAGTCCGTCGCTTCTCGCTGCTGGATGATAGGGCCAATCCAGGAAAGATTCAGTGCCGCGTTTAGGAGCCTGTCAGTATCAGCGTCTGGTAACACGGGCCAACGCCCGTATGACTCGCCGTTATCCCACAGTGTAAATGAGGCGAGAGCGGCTTCATCAATCACCCCCAGCGGAACGCGCCGAATACGTTCCATCATGAGGTGCACTTGCTCGAGGAAGGCCGGACTGATGGTCAGTTGTGTTTCATCAACCCCGCTCCGCTCCAGCCGGAACGTCTCCGATGCCCCAGATGTCGTCGCCGCGTGGCGGGCCAACCTCGCATATGTCTCTTCGAGCATCGAGACGAACCTTCCTCCGCACCGGACGACTGTATTCAGTAGATCCTGTGCTGTTGGTACGGCCTTCGCTAATTCACGGGCAGCATGCACCCGCAATAAATCCGCCCGCCCAGGAAGGCTGTGAGGAAAAGTGCCCTCAATCTCATTCCAATTGAGGTTGAATGTGCTGAAGACTTCATCCACCACATCCCATTCTTGTTTGCCGCTCCCAATCTCCAACGCCTCAAGTAGAAGGGTGGCGAGGCGGAGGCGAAGATCTGCATCTGTCATGCCACTACTATCACGCGCCACCGAGCCGTCGGTCTACTCTTGGCAAATTCGATGCATATAAAATCTCAACAGGAAACTATGGATTTTTTCCTCAGCGTAAACGCGCGAAATAGCACCAACGCAACTCCGGCTTTGGTGGTGCGTCGCCGCGGCCGGGCCGGCGGAACGTTCGAGGCGGATGCGCCGCCTGTCGAGGTTCTCGCTTAACTTTCTGGGTCCGCCGCGGAGTCCCAGGCGGTGAACCGGCTGGTGGATCGGCGGCTGCTGTTTGAATGCGCGGTCACCCATTATGCGGCGGTGAACGCCACGACGGAGCAGCTGGATGAGCTGGAACGGCTGACACAGAAGATGGCTGAGTCGAGCGACCGGTCCTACTACCACCGGATGGACGAGCAGTTCCATCAACTGGTGGGCACGGCATCCTGCCTGGACACCGCCGTCGAGGTCTACCACCAGACCCTTGCAGAACTGTACGACTGCTTCATCCCCTACCCGATCGAGAAGCTGCACACGTCGAACCTTGACCACATCGCCCTGATAGCGGCCCTCCGTGCCGGCCGCGTTGAGGAAGCTTTGGAGGTCTCCCGGAAGCACGTGGACATCCTGCACCGGACGATGTTTATGGGTCTGGCGGGCACAGCTTGAGTCGTCACGCCCGACTTTCGGGCGCAAGTCCATGGCTTACTGGCCCAAGCAGATGTTCGAGGTTGACGTCAGCGCTTTTCCTGAATGGTAGTGCAGCGATTTCAACGAGAACATGAGCCGACATGACGGCACCGGGGCGCCACAACGAACTCCCGCCATTCGGGAAATTAACACTTATTACCCATTACATTGCTGTTGCCGGCCACCCATAGAATGAGCTGTCTTATCACGCATCTCCTGAGGGAATAATGAAATACTCCGCAATCATTTCGGCTGCCTCGCTGGGCGCAGTCTTGCTGGCCGGGTGCGCCAGTCCAGCTCCTGTTACATCTGAGCAGTCCGCAACACAGACTCCTACCTCGCAGACTGCGTCGCCATCTCAAACGCTCTCATCTTCGACGACGCCAACCCCCTCAGCACCTTCTGGACCGGACGGCACGTCAGGCCACCCTTATGAATTCGGAATACTCGCCCGCTCCGGAACCAATAGTCGCTGGAATGTAACGATCGCCGAAACGACCACCAATGGGACGGAACAGGTACTCGCAGACAATCCGTACAACGAAGTCAAAGAAGGCTGGCAGTACGTTGCGGGTCGCATAACTTCGGTATTGAATGACAATCTCCGCACGGCGGACGCTGGCAAACCTTTGTCGCCGACGTCCGTGATGCCGATCTTCATCGGAAGCGATGGCAAAATCTACGACATTTGGAACGATGATAACGCTGCGGTTGTTCTGAAAGAGGATTGGATTGGCCAGCCAGAGGTCATTGCCCAGGTTGGAGTAAAGTCCACCGGACGTTTCGCGATACACGTTCCCAGCACCGCTGTGCCGGGCGGCCGCTTCGCCACTCGCAACGAGGTCAACAAAGAAATCATGTACTTCGGCGCACCTGTTCAATAGGCGATCGGACTAAAGCAGTACACCTTTTAGGCGGCGTGCTCGTCTTCAGGCGTAAATTGCGAATGGCACGTCCCGCAGCTGAACTAGTCCCCGAAAGTTGGACTGGCTAAGTAATACCCTAAGCCGCCAGGGCCTGAGCACGGTATTGCGCCGGGCTCAGGCCCTCGAGCTTTGTTGAGATTCATTTGTCGTACCAGCGGAGTACTTGCCCGGTGGTGGCTAGGACGCAGAAGTGCAAGACTAGCCATGACTATGGCTTCAGAGGCAGCACGTACACGACGCCACCTCTAAAGCAACTCCCACGCAGCCTGGGACGATGTCCCACAGCCACACTGAAGGGCGCGCCCAGACCGGGCGCGCCCTTCGCGCCAAAGCGGACCCGAAGCGTATACAGCGCGTGATTGAGTCGATGAGCACCGGTTGATTTGCGGCTGCCGCATGACGAGGGCAAAGCAGCCCACCGGCTTTTGTCTTAGGACCGGCTTAGGATTTCTTCCATGAGGATTGCCGTTGCAGGTGGAACCGGTACTGTGGGCCGCCACGTTGTGGCCATCGCCAGGGAACGGGGTCACGACGTGGTCAGCCTAAGCCGCGCGGAGGGGGTGGACCTGGTCGACGGGCGCGGGCTCGATCAGGCACTGGAGAATGTCGAAACCGTCATCGACGTCGCCGGCATCCAGACTACGTCCACCAAGAAGGCCGTGGATTTCTTCACCAACGCCACCCAGAACCTGCTGGCGGCCGAGAAGAGAGCCGGTGTCAAGCACCACGTGGCGCTGTCCATTGTGGGCATCGATAAAGCCAACTCAGGACTGTACGCCGGGAAGCTGGTGCAGGAGGACGAAGTCAGGCACGGCGGCGTTCCTTGGACCCTCCTCCGGTCCACCCAGTTCCACGAGTTCGTGCCCATGTCCATCAAGGCCGCCTCGGTGGGCCCTCTGGTCTTCGTGCCCGCCATGTCCACCCAGCCGGTGGCGGCCAAGGAGGTGGCTGCGGCCCTGGTGGACGCGGCCGAGGCCGGACCGAGGGGCCGAATTCCTGACCTCGGCGGCCCGCGGACCGAACAGCTGAAAGGTCTGGTCGCGGCCTATCTAGCCAGGACGCAGCAGAAGAAACGGATCGTTCCGCTGCCCCTTCCCGGCCCCATGGGCAAGGCAATGCGCAACGGCTCCCTGATCCCGGCGCCGGGTTCCGCCGTCGGACGCCAGACGTTCCTGGAGTGGCTCGACGCCATCGATGCCGTCTAAAGTCGACGCTCCCCTGGCCTACCCGTCCTCAAGCTCCCAGTCCTTGACGTCTGCAAGGGGAGCGAAGACGGCGGGGCCGAGCTCAACGAATTCCGAGTGCGGCAAAGGAGCGGCAGCGCCGCCTAACCCCGGCGCCTGGTGAACGTTCCCAATCCGGTCCTGTCATAGAAGTCCAGGGTGACCTGCTGCGAGGAGCCGCGGCCTCGTGCCGTGAAGATCGCCCCTGCCAGGCCGTTGCCGTTCTCGCCGATGGTCTCGAAGCTGAAGGTATCGCCGTCAAAGTGGGTGAGGGCGAACGTCGTCGGCTTGTTGTCCGGCCCCACCCTCATGCCCAGCTGGCCGTCCCTTTCAAAGACCAGTAGCGGGCCGTAGTAGGGGTTGTCATATGTGCCCGTGTAGCTCGCGCCCGGCCGGGAGGGAGCCGGGTTGGATGGGACCTTCGTGTAATCGACCTCGGGTTTGTCCGCCTCGTCCTGCTGCCTGAAGATGGCCGCGGTGAAGGCCAGCCAGTCGACCGTGGGAGAGCCGTGCTGGGCAGTGTCCATGAAGTCCGCATTGATGGCTTCCGGAATCCCCTGCGGCCGGCCATTCGTCAGGGCCACAATGGCCAACTGTTCGCCGGGCAGCATGGACACGGCGGTGGCCGCACCAAGGTTAAAGGCACCGGAGTGCCCCAGCTGGACCCGGCCCTCATCGTCGTAGGAGACGTTCCAGCCCAGCCCGTAAAAACGCGACCGGGCCGCGGGCGCCAACGCCGGCCCGGAGACCGAGTGCGGAATAGGGGTGGTCTGGAGGGCTGTGGCATCGATCACCGGCCTGCCGTCGTAGGTGCCGTTGCCCAGCTGCAGCCGAAGCCACTGGGCCAGGTCCCGCACGGACGAGCTGGCGCCGCCGGCCGGTGCCTCGGCGTCGGGGTCGCGGCGGTACTTTGCCGCCCAAACCCTGTCCCCAAGCGGCACGTGGAGGACGGCCTTGTCGGCAGCCTTTTCGTAATCCGTGAGCCTGTAGCTGGAGGACGTCATACCCAGCGGGCTGAACAGGATGGTGCCGGCCAGATCTTCCCAGGCGGTGCCCATGGCGTCGGCCGCCGCCTGGCCGCCCTCGGTGAATCCAAAATTGCTGTAGTGGTAGCTGGACCGGAACGCATCCAGGGGCTGCTGGTGGAGGTGGGACAGGATGTAGTCCCGGTCGAAGCCGAGATCCTCGAGCAGGTCACCTGCGCCGGTCTGGAGTCCGCTGCGGTGGGACAGCAGGTCGGCGAACGTGGCGTTCCGGGTGACGTAATCGTCGTTGAGTGCGAAGTCTTTATTGAACTTGATGACAGGGTCCGTCCAGGCGATGACCTCCCGGCCCACCACGCCCGCAATGACGGTGGAGGCCAGGGGCTTGGACACGGACGCTACCTGGAACACGGTGTCCGGCGTGATCTTCCCGGGCTTGCCCGCTTCCCGGACGCCGAAGCCCTTGGAGTACAGCACCTCGTCCTGGTACACCACGGCGACGGCCAGCCCCGGAAGCCCGGTCTGGGCCATGGCGTACCCGGCGAACTCGTCCAGCCGTGCCAGCGCGCGGTCCACCTTGGCGCGGTCCAGCAGCGGCGGAACCTGGCCGGGCGGAGCAGGGAGCAGCGCCGTCGGCACCGCCGCGAACGCCGGTTGCGGTGCTCTGCCGGCGGCCAGGAGAGGCATTCCGGCGGCGCCGATCCCGGCTGTCTTGAGGAGCGTACGTCGGGTCGGGAGTAGGGAATCACTGGTCATGACGAATCCTTGTTCCTCAGGCGGTGAGCACTTTCATGAGGCCCCAGCCGTCCCGCGCCTTAATAGTGGACCCCGCGGCCGGACCGCGCAACGGGCACGGCGCTGCTGCCAAAGTAGGGTACTTTCTCCCCTGTGCGCAGGCCGCCGCTGGGTTTAACGTGATCCGCATCAGCGTCCACCGCCGTCGAGGAGCCATCATGGCCGGGTTTGTGCAGATCATCGAATTCACGTCCTCCCGCATCAAGGAGATCGAAGAGCTGGGCCGGCCCTCCAGCATCGAGGGAAGCACGCCGGCCACCTTCCGCCACATTGTGGCCACCGCGGACCGGGACCACCCGGGGCACTACTTCACCATCGTGGACTTCGATTCCTTCGACTCGGCCATTGAGAACTCCGGCCGGCCGGAAACGTCGGAGTTCGCTGCGCGGATGGCGGAACTGTGCGACGGACCCGTGATCTTCCACAACCTGGATGTCATGTGGGAGGACACAGGAGAAGGGGCAAACAACGCCTAGCAGCAGGACATGGCTTCCCTGACTCCCGCTCCGGACCGGGACGCCGACGGTACGGGACTGGTTGTTGCCCTCGGCGACGTGACGTCAGCGTCGCTGGGGACCGTAGGCGGGAAGGCGATCAACCTCGGCCGGCTTGCCGCGGCAGGCTTTCCGGTTCCGCCCGGCTTTTGCCTGACCACCGCCGCGTACCGGGAGGCCGCCCCCAAGGAAGTAGACGCCATCGCTGCCCGCCTGGACGGGGCCGCCGCACCCGACACGAAGGCCGAGTACGACGGCGGGCGCGGCCTTACGGACGACGACCGGAACCAGCTCGCGCGCCAAGCCCGGGAGGCCATGGCGGCAGCGCCGGTACCGGCGGCCGTCGAGACCGCCATCCGTGACGCGTACGCTGCCATGGGAGGCGGGCCGGTGGCGGTGCGCTCGTCCGCCACTGCCGAAGACCTGCCCTTTGCCAGCTTCGCCGGGCAGCAGGACTCCTTCATGGACGTGGCCGGCGCCGACGCCGTCGTCCAGGCCGTCCGGCGCTGCTGGGCCTCGCTCTGGACCGACCGCGCCGTGGCCTACCGCGCAACCAACGGGATCAGCCAGCGGGAGGTGGGTCTCGCCGTCGTCGTTCAACGCATGGTGGACGCCGCTGCGGCGGGCGTGCTCTTTACCGCCAACCCGGTGACCGGCACGCGGACGGAAACCGTCATCGATGCCAGCCAGGGGCCGGGCCAGGCGGTGGTGTCCGGCTCGGTGAATCCCGACCATTTCCGGGTGGAGACCGCGCGGGGCACGGTCCTCCAGGCGCCGCAGGACCGTGCGTCCGGCCTGACGGACGCACAGCTTCGGGAACTGACCTCACTGGGTGACGCTGCCCAGCGGCTGTTGGGTGGGCCCCAGGATGTGGAATGGGTGATCGACCCCGGCGGCACGGCGTGGCTGACCCAGTCGCGGCCCATCACCACGCTGTATCCGCTCCCGGAGGACGAACCGTCCAGCGGAGACCGCAAAGCAACCCGTGTCTATCTCTGCGGCACCCTGCTGCAGGGACTGACCCGCCCCATCACGCCCATGGGCTTGTCCGTGCTGGGCCTGATGAGGAACAGCAAGGGACCGTGGAAGTACGTGAACCCGGGACTGCGCATGTACGTCGACCTGACGGCCGTGGTCCGCAACAAATCCGGCCGCAGATGGCTGGTGAAGATGCTGCCCCTGGCGGACGGGAGGTCCGCCGCGGTCCTTCCAGCGCTGCTGGACGATCCCCGGTTCAGCATTGTCCGCCCCGCCCGCCTGACAGCTCTCCGTATACCGGGCCGGAAGCGCCGGCAGCCTTCCGCCGGGGCAAAGGCACAGGGCACCGAAGCAAGCCGAAGCCTCGCCCTGATCGCGGGCCTCCTCCCGGCCATGGCCAGGGCGGTCCTGAGGCCGGACGCCGAACTGCGCAGGGCACGACGCTACCAGGACCGGCTGGAAGCCCAGCTTCAACTCCCCCTGCCCGCCACTCCGGCGCAGCGGCTGCAGCACGCGGAGGACATCCTGGCGGGCACGGTCAACGGGATCATCCAGTACACCTTGCCGGGCCCCTCTGCCGGATACCTGATGCTGGCCGCCGCGCGCCGGCTGCTGCGCGGGATTGCCAGGCCGCGCGAGCTGGAAGCGGTCCTGCGGGGGCTTCCCCACAACGTGACCACCGAAATGGACCTGGAACTGTGGGACCTGGCAGTCTCCCTTGGCCGGGACCAGGACTCCCGCACGGTGTTCGCGGAGCTGCGGCCGGACCAGCTGGCGGCCCGCTACAAGGCAGGCACCCTGCCCCGCGCCGCCCAGGCCGAACTGCAGGCATTCCTTGCCAAGTACGGCCACCGTGCCGTGGCAGAAATTGACCTGGGCATGCCGCGGTGGGCCGAGGAACCGGACCACCTGCTCGGGATCATCTCCAACTATCTCCGCGTCGAGGATCCGGAGCAGGCCCCTGACCGCCAGTTTGCCCGTGCCGCCAGCCACGCCGACGCCCGGGTCAGCGAACTCGTGGAACGGGCGGCGGCCAGGAGCCGGCTCCGGGGACGGTTCGTAGCCCTGTGCCTGCGCCGGGCACGCCAGCTCTCCGGGCTGCGGGAACTGCCCAAGTTCTACATCGTGCTGGTCCTCGCCGAGATGCACCGGCAGCTCACCGCCGTCGGGGACGCACTGGCCAGGACAGGGTCCATTGCGGCGCCCGGGGACGTCTTCTTCCTGGACTTCGATGAACTCCGCGTGGCCCTTCGCGGCGCTGACCTGAAGGATGTGGTGGCCGGCCGCCGCCGGACGTACGACGTCGAACTGCGGCGCCGGCGCATTCCCCGCCTTTTGCTCTCCGACGGCACGGACGTCGAGGCTGCCATGATGGCAGCCTCCGCCGCGCAGCCCGGCCGCGCCGCTGCGGACCGCCTCACCGGAACTCCTGCCTCCGCAGGCACCGCCACTGGAAAAGTCAGGGTGGTCCTGGATCCTGTGGGCGCCCATATTGAGCCGGGGGAAATCCTGGTGGCCCCTTCCACCGATCCCGGCTGGACTCCGCTGTTCATGACGGCAGGTGCCCTGGTGATGGAGATGGGCGGGGTCATTTCGCACGGCGCAGTGGTGGCCCGCGAGTACGGCATCCCCGCCGTAGTGGGTGTTGCGGAGGCCACCGTGCGTCTGCGCGATGGCCAGAGCATCACCGTGGACGGGGCCGCCGGAACTGTGGCGTGGTGAGGCCCAGGATCAGTTTCCCCTCAAGATTGGGACAATAAATCCCCTCAATGGACAAAAGCCCTTCCGAATGCCGATGCCGCTTCCTATGGTGTTCACAGGCTCGACCAGGGGGAACATCTTGCTCATCACGGACGCATCTGAAGGCAATATCGCTGATAGGGCCAGCGCTGTGGAGCGCCCGAGCCCAAGTGAGCCGCCCGCGGTCCATCGGCCCGTTCCCGCTCCTCCCCGGAACGGACCCGCAGCCTCCCAAGCACCGGTCCCCAGGGTCAGCGGCCGCGAGCGCGAAGTCCAGCAACTGATCTACGACCTCGCCCTTCTGGCCGCCAGGCAGTGTCCGCAGTAATCCGCCCAAAGCCGGCGGGCCGCCGTCGTAATTTCCGACGGCGGCCCGCTGGCCAAGGTGCTGCCACTGCAGTGGTCTGGTCGAACCGGCCTGCGTTTGCCCGCAGCGATATCTCCTAATCGGTCAGGCAGGTGTTTGACCGCCGACGTTTGAAAGGACGTCTGCAGCCCCGAAACTGTGGCGTCCTGAGCCGACTTCCACCGGCTCCTGCCCGGGGAGCACAACTGAGGCGCTGGTGCCGGTGGGAATTTCGACGACGACGGACAGGTCGCCGTCGTCGATCCGCCACTGCACGGCGGCCGTACCGTACGGCGTTTCGTGCCTGGCCGAGGCCCAGCTGAGGCCACCGCCAGGCTGCGGCTTGATGAGGATCCTGCGGTAGCCAGGCTCGAGGGGGGCCAAACCGGCAACCACACGGTGCATCCAGTCAGCCACCGCGCCCAGGGCGTAATGGTTGAAGGACGTCATTTCGCCTGGGTTGACGGATCCGTCCGGAAGCATGGAATCCCAGCGCTCCCAGATGGTGGTGCCTCCCTGGCCTACGGCGTACAGCCAGGACGGGCACTCCTTTTCGAGCAGGAGATCGTAGGCGGTGTCAATCTCACCTGACAGCGTAAGCGCGTCGGAGACCACCGGCGTGCCCGCAAACCCGGTGCCGATGCGGTTGCCGTTCCCGCGCACAAGTTCGGCAAGCCGACTGCCCGCGCGGGCTTTCGAGCCGGCATCCGGAAACAGGTCGAAGACGATGGCGAGGGCGTACGCGGTCTGGGCGTCGCTGGTCATGATCCCGTCAGGGTGGATGTACTCGCGTGCAAAGGCATCCGCCACAGCCCGCGACAACGTGAGGTAGCGCAGTTCGTCGGCGGACTTGCCCAGCACGGCAGCTGCCTTGGCGAGGTTCCGTGCCGACCACGCGAAATATGCCGTGGCCACCAGGTGCGCGTCCGTCATTGCCTGGGTCGGGTCCTCGGGCGGGGCGGTCGGATCGAGCCAGTCGCCGAGCTGGAAGCTGCCGTTCCAGAGGTGGCTGTCACCGGAGAGCCGGTCCAGCAGGTCAACCCAGCCCTTTGCGCTCTCATACTGCGCCGCGAGGATCCCGAGATCGTTGAAGCGCTCATAAAGGATCCACGGGGTCAGCACTGCAACGTCGCCCCACACCGCTCCCGGACGGATGGGAGTCCAGTAGTTGCCACCGGGGATAACAGGTACATACCAAGGCACGGTGCCGTCCGGAAGCTGTTCGGCCGCCACATCCCTCAGCCAGGAGGACAGCATGCCGGAACAGTCATAGAGGAAGCTGGCCGTCGGGGCGAAGACCTGGATGTCCCCGGTCCATCCCAGCCGCTCATCGCGCTGCGGGCAGTCCGTGGGGATGTCCACGAAATTGCCCTTCATGCTCCACAGCACATTGTCGTGAAGGCGGTTGAGGTCCGGATTCGAGCATTCGAACCATCCCGTGCGCTCCATGTCGGTGTGGTAGACCCGGGCGACCACATCTGCCGCAATGTCGCCGCCGGTCCAGCCCGTGACCTCTGCATACCGGAAGCCGTGGATGGTGAACCGGGGTTCCCAGGTTTCCTGGCCGGCGCCGGAGAGGGTGTACCGGTCCGTGGCGTCGGCCTCCCGGAGGGGCCGCGTGCACAGTTCGCCGTCCTGCAGAACCTCAGCGTGGCGGAGCGTAACGGTGGCACCGGCATCACCGCTGACGGTGATGCGCAGGCGTCCGACGAGGTTCTGGCCGAAGTCGATCAAAGTTTTGCCCGAGGGGGAGGTCCACACACTGACAGGGCGTATCTCACCGGTGCAGCGGACGGGCGGACCTTCCGGAGCCACCAGTGTCCGGGGATCGCGCTCGACCCCTGCGACAGGCTTCCAGCCGGAGCCGTCGAAGGCCGCGGTGCTCCAGCCGCTGGGCAGCTGCCGTGCGTCGTACGTCTCGCCTTTGTACAGACTCGTCAGCAGGATGGGCCCGAAGGATGCCTTCCAGGTCTCGTCCGTTCCGATCACCGTAACGGAGCCGTCGTCGTGGGTGACATGGAGTTGGGCCAGCAGCGCGACTTTGTCTCCGTAGAGGTTCGCGTGGCCGCCCCGGAAGCCGATCCTGCCCCGGTACCAGCCGTCGGCAAGCAGCGCTCCCATGGCGTTGTCGCCGGCGGTCAGGTGGGCGGTGACATCGTAGGTGTAGTAGCGCAGCCGCTCACCGTACACCGTCCAGCCCGGCGACAACGCGTCATCGCCGACCCGCGTTCCGTTGATCTCCATTTCGTAGAGGCCGTGGGCCGTCACGTACAGCCGTGCGGATGACACCGGCCGGTCAAGCGTGAACGCCCGCCGCAGCAGCGGCGGCCGCCGGTCTGCTGCGGGATCTTCGTCCCAACCCGGCGTGATGGCAGTGGCGGTCCAGTCAGCAGGCCGCAGGAGACCGGTTTCGACGGCGGATGGCCGGCTCCATGCGCTGGCCGCCTCGTCCCCGCTCCCCCAGACGCGGACACTTACTTCGGCGCATTGCGCGGAATCCAGCGGAGTCCCTTCCCACGGCACGAGGACCGACTCCGTGGACTCGATCCGCTCGCTGGTCCACGTCCGGCCGTTGGTGGTCACGGCGAGCTGGTACGCGGCCTGGCTCCAGCCTGGCTCCGCCGTGGTCTTCCACGAGATGCGCGGGGCTGCCAGGCCGATGCCGAGCGTGCCGGCACCAGGGGTGGCGGGCAGGTGTTCAAACGTTGCCGGGTGCACGATGGCGGGCATGGGAAATCTCCTTGGTGTGTTTGGCCGGCTTCGGCCTGGACAGTTTGTGGTCGTTTAGCCCTTGACGGCGCCGGCCGTCATGCCTGCGACGATCTGGCGGTTGAAGAACAGGTACATGACGAACGGCGGGATGGTGATGAGCAGGATGTTCATGAAGAGCAGGTTGTAGTTCGTGGTGAATTGGCTCTGGAAGTTGAACAGCGTCAACTGCACGGTGGCGTTCGCGTCGCCCGGAAGGAAGTAGAGCGGGTGTTGGAAGTCGTTGAAGATGGCCACGGATTGCACCACGATGACGGTGACGATGACTGAGCGCAGCAGCGGAAAGATGACCCGGAAGAACAGCCGGACGGGCCCGCATCCGTCGATCACGGCTGCTTCGTCGAGTTCCTGCGGGATGGAGGCGATGAAGGCCCTGAAGAGCATGACGCAGAAGGACAGGCCGAAGGCGACCTCAATGAGGATCAGGCCTGGCAGGGTCTTGAACAAACCGATGCCTTGAAGGACCCAGATGGTGGGAACAATCGCCGGCGGGATGATCAGTCCGGAGAGGATCAGGAAGTTTGCTACGCCGTTCCAGCGGGATTTCCGGCGCTGCAGCACCCAGGCGACCATGGCCGCCAGGACCACCAGGATGGCCACGCTCGCCACGGTGAGGATGGTGCTGTTGATGAAGGCTGTCACCAGCATGAACTTCCGGGCAGAAAGTACCTGGGTGAAGTTCTCCACGAACTGGAAGTTGGTGGGCCAGGTGAATTCGAGCTTCGCTGCTTCCTTACGGTCCTTTACCGCCTGCAGGACCATGAAGAGCAGGGGGATGATGAAGACGACGACGGTGACTGCGATGGCCAGGATGCCAACGGCGTACCTTCTGACGGCGGTGATCACTGTTCCACCTCCTTGCGGTTCAGGAACATGGACAGGGGAAGGATGATGGCCGTCACGATCAGGAACAAGACAACGTTCCCGGCTGTGGAGAGGCCGTAGAAACCTGCCTGGTATTGCTTGTAGATGACCGACGCGATGACGTCCGACGTGAATCCGGGGCCGCCCTTGGTCATGGCCCAAATCAGGTCAAAGGAGCGCAGTCCGCCGATCAGGGAGAGGATGATCACCGTTGCAGTGGCTGGGCGGGCAAGGGGCAGGGTGATGTTGAAAAAGCTCTTGATGGAGCTGGCGCCGTCCATTTTGGCTGCTTCGAAGTATTCCTGGGGAATGGACACGATGCCGGCGATGTAGATGACCGTGGCGAGGCCGACGCCTTTCCAGACGTCCACCAGGGCGACGGAGAGCAGTGCCCAGGCCGGATCGGTCAGCCAGGCCGGTCCCTGGATTCCGACGGCGGCGAGCGCCTCATTGATCATGCCGTTGCGAGGATCCATCAGCACCGTGAAGACGATGCCGACCCCAATGCTGCTCAGCAGGACAGGGAAGAAGATCACCGAGCGAAGGTAGCCCCGGGCAATGATCTGCGATGTCAGCAGTACTGCAAGGAGCATGCCGAGGACCACTTTGAGGCCGGAGGTGACCAGCCCGTAAATGAAGGTGTTGGTGAGGCCTTTGAGCAACGCCGGCTCTTGGAAGAACTGGACGAAGTTGTCCAGGCCGATAAACGTGAAGTCCGTGAGATTCCAGCGCGTGAAGCTGAAGAAGAACGAGGCAAATGTGGGAACCAGGAACAAGGCGGTGTAAATAACCGCGGCCGGCAGGTAGAACCAGTAGGGGTAGGGCGAGCTGCCCTTGCGGCGCTTGGCGGGCGCGGCGGGCGCCAGGTGGCGTACTGCGGGCTGCGTTGGTGCGGTGTTCAGTGTCATGAAAATCTCTCCAAGGACCGTCCGGGCCACGGGGCCCGGACGGCTTGTGGGGTTTGGGAGGTTAGTTCCAGCCAGGCAGGTTCAGCTGCTTGGCCTGCTTCTTGACGTCCTCGTCATAGAGGGCGGCGCCGTCCTTGCCGGAACGGATACCCGAACCGACTTCTACGGTGATCTGTTCAAGGGCGGGGCCCTTGACCGGGGACAGGAATTCCAGCGCAGGGCTGTTCTTGGCCGGGTCTTCGAAGAACGGAAGCATGTCCTTGACGGCGTCCGGCACGTCAGAGGGCAGCTCGCAGTCCTTCACCAGGTACGGTCCTGCCGCACCCACTGCCGCCGTCTGCGCATCGCACCCTGCCTTGCTGGCGATGAAGGCCTGGAATTTCTTGGCTTCCTCGAGGTTCTTCGTGGACTTGGGAATGTACGTGCCACCCGGCATCCAGACCGTCAACTTGTTCTTGGCAGCGTCGTCCCCCGGGAGCGGGAACAGCCCCAGATCGTTCAGCTTGTCCGGGTGCGTCACCTTAATGTTGTTCAAGGCGAAGGTAAGGATGGGGTACTGCGCACCCTCACCGTCGACCAGCTTGTCCTGCGCCTGCTGGTAGGTGGTGGATGCAAAGTCCTCGTTGAACAGACCGGCCTTCGCTGCCTGCTCCAGGTGCTCGAACCCCTTAACCGCGGCCGGGTTCGTAGCGTACTTGGCCTTGTTTGCGGTGTAGTCAGAGGCAAAGTTCGGGTCAGCGGTGATGACGTTGGCGAAGTCGCCCAAGACAAAGAGCTGGGACGTCCATGTGGTTTGGTAGGACTGGATTATCGGCGCGATGCCCGCGTCCTTGATCTTCCGGCTGTTCGCCATAAACTCGTCCCAGGTCTTGGGCACAGACAGTCCGAGCTTCTCGTAGACCTTTTTGTTGTAGAGGACGGCTCCGGCCATGCCGGTGCTGAAAGGCACCCCGTAAACGTCGCTGCCGGAAGTCACTACGGGCTTGAACGAATCCGCCACGTTGCCCAGGTACGACTCATTGGTGATGGGCTGCAGGTTCTGTTCCGGATTAATCTGCTGCAACAGTGATCCGGTGTTGTAGTTGAATACGTCGGCCATGTCACCGGTGGACAGGCGGGTCTTCACGATGTTGTCACCGTCGCCGCCCTGGGGACGGGTCTCGATGTCGACTTTGATGCCCGGGTTCGCCGCGGTGAACTCTTCGGCGACCTTTTCAGCCGCCGTCACAGTGTTTTCCGCGTTGTCCACCAGCCAGGTGATGGTCTTTTCGTTTCCGCCGCCACCGCTGTTGCCCCCGCTGCAACCCGTCAGGGCCCAGCACTGTTACTCCCCCGGCCAACGCGGCCCGGTGCTGCTTGCTCCTTACGGCCATCTTTACCTCCTCGTAAAGCCACGGACCCAACGGCCGTGGAACGTTTCAAAAGAGAACCTGCCGCTGTCGAACAGGCCCGTGTATTTTGTGTAGATCGGTCTACGTTTGTCCACTGTAAGTCATGTCACAGCTCTTGCCAAGACTTTTTGTAGATCAATCTACAATTACGCATAGGACTCGTAACCGAAGGGAACGCCATGACGGAGCAGCTGAAACGGGCCACTATCAGTGATGTTGCCGAACACGCCGGCGTCTCCCGGGCCGCCGTCTCCAAAGTCCTTCGCAACGCCTACGGGGTTAGCCCCGCCATGCGGACCAAGGTGGAGGACTCCATGGCTCTCCTCAACTACCGTCCCCTGGCCTCGGCCCGGGGCATGCGCGGCAGCAGCTATACCTTGGGTGTCTTCCTCGTCGACCTCTCCAATACCTTCTTCTCCGTCCTTGTGGAAGGTGTGCGCGATGTCGCTGAAGAACTGGGATACCAAGTGCTTATCGGACAGGCGCGCCAAGGGCTCGATGCACAGCAAAAGCTCATCGAAGCCATGGTGGACCGCCGGATGGACGGCCTGCTGCTGATCGCCCCTTTCGGGCCCAACGAAGAACTGGAGAAACTGGGCCGCACCATTCCGGTCGTGGTTTTGGGACGGCATGGACCCGCCATGCATTTCGACACGGTGGCCAGCGATGATATCGCCGGGAGCGCGCTGATCGTGGACCACCTGGTCGCGTTGGGGCATCAGCGGATTTCGATGCTTGCCAACACCCAACCGTCCAGCGAGCCTGGAATGCCCCAAACCGTCCGCCTCGAGGGGTACGACATCGCGATGAGAAAGCACGGCCTTGACGAATGGATTGACCATGTACCGGGAAGGTGGGGATATGAGAGTGGCCTGGAAGCTGGGCGTTCACTGGCCAAGCGGCCGAGTGGCAAACGTCCGACGGCCCTGCACGGAGGTGCAGACGTGGCAGCCCTGGGAGCCTTCACGAGCTTATTTGACTCCGGAATCGATATTCCGAAGGACATCTCACTGGTCGGGTACGACAATGTCCCGGCCGCGTCACTTCCGCCCATCGGCCTGACCACAGTTGATCAGTCGGGTGTGCAGATGGGCCGACAGGCCGCCGAACTTCTCCTCTCAAGAATCGAAGGCCGCCAAGAATCCCAGCACATTCTGGTGCCGCCGCGGCTCATAATTCGGAAGACAACATGCCCTCCAGCATCGGCGGACGCATCAAGTACCGATCCATCACGGCGCTCCTTTCCCGTCGAGTAATTGCACCAACGCGGTCTGGCTCCGTTTCTGCGGAGCTATCCGCCCAAAGCCGGCAGGCCGCCGTCGTAATGTCCGACGCCGGCCCGCTGGCCAGGCGCGTTACTCCCCTACCGTCCCGGGGCACGGTAGGACGGGGTCTTCTTGGCGGCCTCGTCGATGTCCTCGACCGTCAGGAGCGGCTTCAGCCGGACGTTGACGTTTCCCGACGAATTGATCAGCAGCGACAGCGCTGCGGCGCTCGCATCGTCAGGCACTTCGAAAACGCCCAGGACGTCGTAGTAACCAAAGGCGTAGTAGAAGCTTTCCAGTGTTCCACCCACCGATTTCAGGGCCTCGGTCAGGGCGTCGCGCCGCGCGGTACCACCTTCCTGCATGAGCCCCTTGATGCCCTGGCCCACGTACGTTGCTTCAAACAAATACTTCGGCATGGTCTTTCCTCCTGGCATGTTCAATGCGGCGCCTCATTTCGTGACTGCGGGGGTTGGACGCCGATAAGGCGGAACGTATTCCCCCGAATAGCAGCAGTCAAGATGCAGGGACACCCATTAACAGGACTAGGGAAAAGGGCACTGGGAACGGAGGCCCGACTCTCGGAAAAAGCTGCCTGCCGCAGCCCAAGGCCGTTCGGCCCTACCGGTGCCCACGCGGCCGGCACAGGCTGGAACAGGTAGGCGCCAGGGTCAACGCCCGCGTGCTCGGCGCCGGACCGCTTGCTGGAACGCGGGTTCTGAGGACATCCCACCATGTCAGTTGCAGGAGGACGTCTCCCCGGACACAGACGGGCTCTGCCGTTCGAAGGCCGCCGCAGTGACGCCCTGCGCATCACACTCCTCGCCGCCGGACCACTGTCGTCGCTGCTTTACGTGGTGTTCACCGACGGCATCGCGGCCTCCCAATGGGCCGGCTACCGCCGCACCGAACAGATGGTGAGCGAGCTGTTCGCCGTCGGCTCCCCCGGCTACCAGGTCGTGGCCCCTTTCACCTGGTTTTACACGGTGCTGTTCACCGCGTTCGGGGTTGGCGTCTGGACCTCCGTCCGCGGCAGCCGGGCCTTGCGCATCGGCGCCGGGCTGCTCACCGCGTACGGGCTCTGGAACATCATGGGCGCACTCTTCCCGCTGCGCCTTGGCGACGACTCATCCATCCCCATGCACATCGTTGCCACCAACGTTCAACTCGCCCTCATGGTCGCAGCCATGTGTTTTGTGGCAGCAGGGTTCCACGGCCGGATGCGCGCCTACTCGATCGTTTCGCTCGCAATGTCAGCGCTCATGGGTATGGTCGCGTTCATGGCAGCCCCGGGACCGAACCTCGTATTGGGCATTGGTGAGCGCATCAGCATCGGGGCGTTCCTGCTGTGGGTTGCGGTCCTGGCGGCAGTGCTGTGGAAACGGCCGACGGAGATGGGCAGTGAGGGGGCACCGTCATGACTTACGTCATGGACTTGGGGGACGTTGGCCGCGGTGACATCGCGGGAGCCGGCGGCAAGGCCGTGGGCCTCGGCGGCCTCATCCGGGCCGGACTGCCGGTCCCGCCGGGGGTGGTCCTCACCACCGCCGCGTACGCGGATTTCATGGCCGGGAACAACCTGGAAGCAGCCATCCAGGAGTTGGCCTCGCTGCCGCCTGATGCGTCGCCCCAGGAGTATGAGCATGCGTCCGCGCTGATCCGGACCCTGTTCCACAAAGGCTCGATCCCTGCCGCCATCCAGGCCGAACTCGAGTCCGCCTATGAACGCCTTGGCGGCGGGGACACCGCCGTGTCGGTCCGCTCCTCCGCCACCGCCGAGGACCTCGCCTCCGCCAGCTTCGCCGGGCAGCAGGAGAGCTACCTGAACATCCGCGGCCTGGACGCCCTGGCCAAAGCCGTCATCAACTGCTGGGCGTCCCTCTGGACGGCGCGCGCCATGGCCTACCGTGCCCGCGAAGGCGTGCTGCCCGGCCAGGTGCGCCTCGCCGTCGTGATCCAGCAGATGGTTGAGGCCGACGCAGCGGGCGTGATGTTCACTGCCAACCCCTCGAACGGCCGGCGCGACCAGACGGTGATCAGCGCCGCGTGGGGCCTGGGCGAGGCCGTGGTCAGCGGGCAGGTCACCACCGACGATCTCACTGTGGACACCCACACGGGCAAAGTCCTTACACGGCAGACAGCCGACAAGGAACTCATGACCGTACCCTCGGAGAACGGAACGGCGGAAGAACAGGTGGCGGAAGCGCGCCGTCGTGCGCCGGTCCTAGACGATGCGGCGGCAGCACGGCTCGCCACCTACGGACAGCGGATCTCTGACCATTTCGGGGCGCCGCAGGACATCGAGTGGGCCAGGGCGGACGGCAAGTTCTTCCTGCTCCAGTCCCGGCCCATCACCGCGCTGCCCGAACCCGCAGCCGACGTCCCCACCGAATGGCCCGTGCCCTATCCCAAGGGCCTCTACTTCAGGGCGAGCATTGTGGAGCAGATGCCGGAGCCGCTCTCCCCGCTCTTCACCGACCTCATCGACGGCTCCGTGTCCCGCTCGCTGTCCGCCCTGATGAACCAGGCGCTGGGCCCCGGCTCCCTCCGCGACGGCGACGTCCGCTTCCCTACCGTCAACGGCTACGCCTATTACTACTACCGCACCTGGCCCATGCTGCGGATGACGGGCAGGACGGTGCCTGCGATGCGGGCGCTGTTCACAGGCACGGCGCACATGGGCATCGCCGGCTGGCGCGACTACTCGCATCCACGTTACGAACGCATCATCAAGGACTGGTCGGCGAAACCGCCAACAGAGCTTGCCGGAGACGAGCTGCTTGCGGGCGTGCAGGCCCTGCTGGACGCCGGAACCGTGTACTACACCGCCGTGCAGTCCATCATCCCGATGGCCGACATGAGCGAACTCTCCTTCCGGGCCTGCTACAAGGCCGTCCGGCGGGAGGGCGATCCCCCCGCCCAGGAGTTCCTCCTCGGCTTCGACAGTGAGCCCATCCGCGCTGAAAAGTCGCTGTACGACCTCGCAGGCTGGGCGCGCAGCGATCCCTCGCTGGTGAAGGCGTTGCTGGAGCGGCCGACGCCGGAACTCGCCGAGTGCCAGCGCACGGGTTCCGCGCCGGCCGGGGTGGATGACGTCCTGTGGCAGGAATGGTGCTTCACCTTCCAGGAGCATCTGGCCCTCTACGGCCACGCCGTCTACAACCTGGACTTCGCCACCCCGGTGCCCGCCGACAACCCCTCCGCCCAGCTGGAAACGGTGAAGTTCTACCTTCGCGGGCAGGGCACCGACCCGCATGAGCGGCAGCGGCTGCTGACCGAACGACGGGAGGACCTGACCCGGGAAATGGCATCACGCCTGGGCCCGCGGCGCCGGGCACTGTTTCTCCGGGTGCTGAAGTGGGCGCAGGAGACGGCTCCGGTCCGCGAGGACGCCCTGGCCGACGTCGGACTCGCCTGGCCGCTGCTGCGGCGCATGCTGCTCGAGCTCGGACGGCGGCTGGTGCTGTCGGGTGTCATCACTTCCCCGGACGATGTGTTCTGGCTGCGCTTCCAGGAACTTCAGAGTGCCGTGGAGTTTGGGCTGGCGGAAGCGGATGCCAATGTGGCCCTGGCCGGTGCATCCCGGCCGGTCCGTGCCGCCGCCGTCGAGGAACGCAGGATGCTGTGGCGCGGCCAGGCGAAGGCCGAAGCCCCGCAGATGCTGCCGCAGAAGGCATGGATGGAAAAGGCCTTCGGCTCAATGATGCCGGCCGGGCCGCAGCACCAGGCGGGCGACGTGATCCAGGGTGCGGGCGCCAGCTCCGGCCGCGTGACGGCGCCCGCCCGCGTCCTGCGCGGTCCCGAGGACTTCGGCCGGATGCAGCCCGGCGAAGTGCTGGTGGCCCGCATGACCACTCCCGCCTGGACCCCATTGTTCGCAATGGCCTCCGCTGTAGTGACCGATGTGGGCGGTCCCCTGAGCCACAGCTCCATCGTGGCCCGCGAGTACGGCATTCCGGCGGTCCTCGGAACGGGCGTGGCGACCCAGCGGCTGGCGGGCGGACAGAACGTGAGCGTGGACGGCGACGCCGGGACGGTCACCATCGAGGCCAGCGCCGGTGCCGCCGGGCAGCCTGCGGGTTCCAGGGCGCCTTCATCCGCAGACGACCTGAATCCTGGGTACGAGGGGAAGGTGCAATGACACATCACACGAGCAGGGGCGCATTGCTGGCAGGGTGTGCGGGGGCCTGTTGTGCAGCCGCTTACCTGTCAATTGTGCGGCCCCGCCTGCTCCGCTGGGGTGCGACCCCCGGCGAAGTCCAGGGGCCCTACCCGGGCGCAAACCTGATTCCGGACAGCTCCCGAAGCGCGACCATGGCCGTGAATATCGATGCGCCCCCTTCCCGCGTGTGGCCCTGGCTGGTGCAGATGGGCACAGACCGAGCCGGCTGGTACAGCTGGGACCGTCTCGACAACTTCGGCCGGCGCAGCGCTGAAAGCCTTCATCCCGAGTGGCAGGACATCGCCCTCCACCAGCATTTGGCCGCCAAGCCGGATGGCAGCGAGTGGTGGGAAGTCGCGGCCCTTGAACCCGAGCGGTTCTTGGGCCTCCGCATGTCCCTGGATCTGCGCGGGCGTCCCTTCGATCCGGCAGGGACACCGCCGCGCTATTACACCGACTCAATCTGGGGATTCGACGTGCGCAGCCTGCCGGACGGACGGACCCGGCTGGTGGTCAGCGGCTACTGGGCGCTGCGGCCCAAATGGCTCAAACCCATCATGAGCGTAGCCATCCTGGAACCCTCACACTGGGTCATGCAGACCCGTCAATTCTCGAACCTCAAGCGGCTCGCCACCCTCGTTTGATGCCCCGGCCGAAGGACTTTGCGGGCAGAATATTCGGGTGAACAAAAACCGGCTCGAGGCCTTCAGCGACGGCGTACTGGCGATCATCATCACCATCATGGTGCTCGAACTGCACACCCCGGAAGAACCAACGTGGGCGGGCGTCGCCGCCGTCCTGCCCACACTCTTCACCTACCTCCTGAGCTTCGTGTACGTGGGGATCTACTGGAACAACCACCACCACATGATCCACCTCGCCAGCCGGGTGACCGGCGGTATCCTCTGGGCCAACCTTCATTTGCTGTTCTGGCTGTCGCTGTTCCCCTTCACCACACGGTGGATGGATGAGTCCGGCTTCCAGCAGGTCCCCGTGCTGCTGTACGGGATCAACCTGCTGTGCGCCGCAATTGCCTACTTCATCCTGGAGCGGCGGCTGATCGCAGTCCAAGGGAAGGATGGGGCGCTGGCCAAGGCTGTCGGTCGGGACTGGAAGGGCAAGTCGTCTCCGCTGATCTACCTCACGGGGATCGGCCTCACCCTGGTGCAGCCGCTGCTGGGAGTCGCCGTCTTCACCATCGTCGCGCTGGTCTGGCTGGTTCCTGACCGGCGGGTGGAACATTTCGTCGTCGAAGCGCACCAGGACAGCGTCGGCGAGCCGTAAACGGGGCCACCGCATCGCGGACTTTCCGCCCTTGCCGGGCCCATCTGGCGCGAGTACCTTGACGCCATGAGTGACCGCGATGATTTCGTCCAGTGGATCAATACGACTCTTCATGACGCGGAAGTCGCCCTGCACAACGGCGACGCAGACCCGCGGCGGGCCATCTGGTCGCGCAACGAGCCCGTGAGCATCTTGGGAGCCTTCCGCAACGCTTACGGGCTGGAAGAAGTGGAGCAAATCTTCAGGTTCCTGGAGGACAGCTTTTCCCACTGCACGTCATGGGAGTTGGAGTTGCATGCGTGCGACGTTACCGGGGACATGGCATACACCGCAGGCATCGAGCGCATCTCCTTCCGCAGGGACGGGGAGCCCACCAACCTCACGCTCCGGGCAACCCAGGTTTACCGGCGCGAGGACGGCCAGTGGCGGGTGGCCCACCGGCACGCCGATGCCCTTGCAGTCTGATCACCTCGTGGCCTCCGCTTCCTCGAGGCCGCTCCGGCTACTCCCCCATGCCCGGGTGCACGGGAACAAAGTCCACTTTATTGCCGGAGTTGGCCCGGCTTGCGGGGGTTCGGTTGAATCCCTTCGCGTCGAGGCCATTCCTGGCGCGGAACTCGGCGAGCGCAGCGTCGTAGGCGTTGTTGAGCGTCCGACCGGAGAACTCCCCGGTGCTGCCGTCGTTGAAGTCAATCCGGATGCGGACGCTGGCCGGGTAATGCCGATTCATACGGATGAAGCCCTCGGCGTCCTGCTGGAGAGTGATCACGCAGTCCTGCTTTCGTTTGGGAGCAGACTCAAGTTTGCCGCAGCTTTACTGAAGCGGCATCGTGCCCCATGCCATAGTGGCCTATCGCGGCCGGAGCGCGGACGGAAAGATTCAAATGGCCTGACGGTTGCTGGACTCCGTGGGCGCCGGGGCCGGACCCAGGTGTCGTTCATCCTCACTCAGGTCTCGCTCAACGTTTTCGAAGCATTCACTAAAGAATATGAAACTTTACGTTCTCAGGCGAATTCTTGGCGGACAATAAGTGTGTCAAATAGCCATGGCCGTAGTGTCGGCATAAATGCTAAACCGACAACGTAACGCCAGCCTCGTCGGAAGTTCCTCTCTGGATCCACCGACGTTGCTTGTCTATGGGGGATGTACTTCGTGGTAAATGGAACTTCGGTCATTAGTGTCTTCCCTGGTGCCCGCCTCACAGTGCGCATCGGGAGAACTTCCCGCCTGGACCTGTGCTGCTGGTTCCACCTCACAAAGACAATTGCCTGCCCAGGCGATGCCATCTTCCGCCGTTCGTAAGCTGTTCTAGCTGGCTGCACTTTACAGAAGCAATTCGCAAGGTCTCACTTGCACCATAAAAGGGGAAAATCATGTCCGATATCAAGAACAACACCGCGTATCCTAAAATGCCGGAGCAGCCTGTTCACCACGTCCGCATCCTAGGAGAAAAACGCCAGAATGGCCTCGGTGTTGCAGCACTGGTCGTCGGCATTGTTGCCGCCGTTTTCAGCATGATCCCGCTAGTAGGAATGATTTCCTTCTTTCTCGGTCCCGTGGCAATCATTCTCGGTATCATCGCCCTGTTCCTTAAGAACCGAAAAAAGGGCATGGCCATCACCGGAGTCATCCTCGGTGTCGTCAGCCTGATCGTCGCCGGCGCGGTGACTGCGGGTGTTAGCGCCGCCGCAAAGTCAATCGATGACAAGATCAATGCCGAGCACACCGTAGAGTACGTGGTAACTACGTCCGGTCCCGCACACATTTCCTACTGGACTCCTGGCGGAACTTCGACAGAAGACATCACTGCTGAATGGAAGAAATCCATCACGTCGAAGGAATTCAATGTCACGAGCATCTCTGTGACGGGGAGCTACTCCGACGCTTCGGGTGCAGTCTCTTGCGAGATCCTGGTCGACGGAAAGAGTGCAGGAAAGAACACGGGCAGTGGCACCGGCGCGCACGCTTCCTGCTCTGGGAACACCTGGCAGAAGTAGAACTGGATTAGGGCTGGTACTGGGCGGCGGATTGCTTCCCCGCACCAGCTTTACCCGGACTCGTGCCCACTTCGTCCGGGCTCTAATGTTCAATTTAAGCCACCCCTCGCTGGGCACGGCGCCGTATTCGCCTGTCAAGCCTCGGGTGGCCAAAGCCGAACGGCGGCACGCAACCCGGGTGCCGCCGTCGTGATGCCTGGGTCAGTGATGGGGCTCGTTCCTAGCGCGCCTCGAGGACTGTTTTGAGCTTTGCCAGCTGGGCGACCTCCTGGTCCATGGTGCGCTGGACCACCGGCCCCATGAGTTTCATCAGCCCCTTGGGCTGCAAATCCAGGGTGAAACGGACCTTCGTCCCGCCGTTGGATGGCCCGAGGTGGTAGGCACCGGATGGGCGTGCGGGACCGGCCACCACCTGGAAACCGAGGAGCGTGCCGGGTTCCGCGGCGGTGATCTCATAGTCGCCGTCGATGGCCCGGCCGCCCGGTCCGCTTAGTGTTTGCCTGTATACCGCGCCAAGCGTTCCGGGAGTGCCGCTCTTCAGGGAGATGGACTGAACGCCTGTACGCCAAGCCGTATTGTTCAACCCGTCGGCCAGGAACATGTATACCTCGGCGGGCGAACGGCTGATGGTGATCTGGTTCTCGGCGTGAGCCATGGTTGCCCCTTAAGCGTGTCTTTACGTGTCCGAATGTCGCGGTACCAAGAGATAATCTGCCATCGGCGGCGCGTCCGGGGAAGGCATGAACGGCCAGCACCGCCGCCACACCTCAAGTTTGCCGCAACTGCCTTGAAAACCACGTGACGAACAGGGCCATACTGGGCGATGGGGATGACACCGCATGGAACATGGTTGAGGTTCGGGCTGGTCTCAGCCCTGCTGATCGCGATCCACGTGGGCAGCTTTTGGTTCTTTTCCGAGGGCGTTTACCAGGGCAACACGAGCGTCCCGCTGCGCAGGTTCCCGGAGGATGTGAGCATCTGGGATGTTCTGACCTTCACTCCGATCTTCATCGGGCTCAAGTTCCTGGCTTACGACTCGGCAGTACGGACCATCACAAAGGACTACAGGCCGGCGGCACTTACTGTCGTCTTCATCGCCGGGTACGTGGTGGCCCTGGCAATGGACATCGCGTGCCTCATCGCCGCGGCAAAACCTGTTGCGGACTCGGGGTTCGCGCTTTTGGGCCCGATTCTCCAAACACCGTTGGTACTACTCTTGGCCTTCGCGATCATCACAGGTGTGTCGGTGCAGCATGACGCCCCTCCGCAAGCGCGACCGGGCACACCGCGTTAACCTCCGATCCAAACCGGCCGCATCCGTCCCCCAGGCCGCCCTCCCTGGCGAGGACTGCTGACCGGCCACCCACGGGCCGGCACCCTTGGGGAGCAACCGGAGGTGCTCAGCCCTCGCAGGCCACCCCGTCGCCGTCGCCGTCCAGCCCTGACCGGTAGCCGGCGGTTCCCGCATACAGCGGGGCCGCATCGGCAGCCACCACCTCCGCGCAGTTGGCGTAGTAGACGACAGTGCTGGCGCCTGCAGGCGCCACAGTGGTCGGGGCCGGCTGGCCGGGGCAGGCGGCCAGGATCCCGGCGATCGCGTCGTGCTCCGCCTGCGTCACCCACAGGCTGTAGCGCGCCTTCACCGAAACCTGCCGGGCCACGTACTCACACCGGAAGCCCTTGGCCGGCGGCAGCCAGGTGGCGGCGTCGCCGTCGCCCTTTTGCTGGTTGGTGGGCCCGTCCGTGGCCTGCAGGTTCAGCGGATCGTTGGCGAAGGCCGTCCGCTGCTCCGTGGTCAGCTGCTGCGCACCCTTCTGCCACGCGTCGCTGAGTGCCACCACATGGTTGATCTGCACGGCGCTGCTGGTGGTGGTGCCGCGGACGAAGTCGATGGCGGTGCCAGTGTAGGGGTCTGCGAGCACACCGGTCTTGACGGTGCACGGGACGCTGTTGACGTAGGTGATCCCGGTCAGGTCCCGGTTGAGGATGTCATTCCGGGTGTCGCAGCCGTTCTGGTCCACGTCCGCCCACGTTGCCCCGAACAGCGAGCGCTCGTACCCGGTTTTGGGCGCCCGGCCCTTTATCGGCAGGGCCTCAAGCAGGTCGGCCGCCTGCACGGCTTGCGTCGTGGTGGTGCTGTCGGCAGCAACCGCCGGCAGGTTTGCGCTACAGAGGGCCAGCACGGCGGAAAGGACGACGGCGGCAGCCCAGCGGGTGCCGGACGCAGGCGTGATGTTGGGCAAGGCCGTGTAACCAGACAATGCAGCCCCCAGGTTAATGTGCGAAGAGTTAGCGGCGTCAGCCCCCCATACCTGCTGACGCCACCGAAAAGCCTAACGGCGGCACATCCGCCGAATGGCTGGTTTCACCGGAACTCGGTCAATCCTCTCCGACTCCTGTGCAAATCCTGCGGCGTACCCTCTCCCTGCGCCCTCAGCCTCGTATGGCGCTGTGCGGATGGAAGCGCCGTGTCTTCTCCTACACACGCGGCGACGGCGGCACCCAAGGTGGGTGCCGCCGTCGTCCGTCTTCCTGCATGCCGGCCAGCAGCTATCGGTGGGTACCGGCAGCGGAGTCCGCACCCTCGACCGACGGAGTGTCCGCATCACCCTGGGCGGCGTGCCCGCCGCCGCCAATCCCCCTGCGGGTCTTGACCAGGCTGGCCACGGTGGCCACCAGGATGGTGGCGCCGATGAAGAGCAGCGAGAACCAGATGGGGACCTGCGGCACCCACAGGAGCGGCTGGCCGCCGTTGATGAAGGAAAGCTCGTTGACGTGCAGGGCGTGGAAGACGAGCTTCACCCCGATGAACGCGAGGATGACGGCCAGGCCCTGGGCCAGGTACACCAGGCGTTCCAGCAGGCCGCCGATGAGGAAGAACAGCTGCCGCAGTCCCATGAGGGCGAAGGCGTTGGCGGTGAAGACGATGTACGCCTCGCTGGTCAGGCCGTAGATCGCGGGGATCGAGTCGACGGCGAAGATCAGGTCCACGAAGCCGATGGCGATGATGGTGAGCAGCATGGGTGTGACGAAGCGCTTGCCGTCCAGCTTCACCGTGAGCCGGTCCCGGTGGTAGTCCGGGGTGACCGGCAGGACGCGGTGCACCAGCTTCATGAACCTGCCGTCGGCCGGATTGGCATCGTGGCCGCCGAACGCCTGCCGGTATGCGAGGAACAGCAGCAGCGCACCGAAGATGTAGAACACCCAGGAGAAGTTCGCGATCAGCGTGGCCCCGATGGCGATGAAGCCGCCGCGGAGGATGAGGGCGATGATGATGCCCACCATCAGCACCTTCTGCTGGTACTTCCTGGGAACGGCGAACCCCGTCATCACGATAAGGAAGACGAACAGGTTGTCCACGGACAGGGCCTTTTCGGTGAGGTAGCCGGCGAAGTACTCGCCACCGAAGGTCCAGCCCGAGACCACACCGATCCCGACGCCGAACAGGAGCGCGAGTCCTATGTAGAACGCGGACCAGCGCGCCGATTCGCCGATGGACGGTTCGTGCGGTTTGCGGACGTGGGCAAAGAACTCGTAAACGAAGAACAGGATTGTCACGGCAATGGTGATGATCCAGACGAGGGGTGTTACCTGCATGGCGGGTACTCCAAGGGGTAGGCGTGGCATGGACGCCAAGGTCTCCTCCGCCCGGTGGAACCGGAGCCGGTGGCCCGGGATACATCGCTGCATCCGTATTGACGGGCCACTCACAGACGGGAGTACTCCCCTTGATGGGTTAAATGGTATCTGATGAACGGGCGACGGCGGCACCCGGTTCCGGATGCCGCCGTCGTTCTTCTAACGTCTCCGGGCTACCCCGCGGGCCGAACCACGATGGCCGAGCCGCACTGGTTGATGGTCGTGCCGGAGCTTGACGCTGCGGTGGCCGTCTTGGTGCCCGTGGCGGACGTATCGGTCAGCGGGAGCGAATCGACCTCGATGGCCGCGTTCGACTTGGATGCAATGCCGGACGTTGCGTCGCTGACCTCGGACATCCCCGCCGGTGGCGCGAATGACGTGGTGGCCGAGTTGGTGCCGTTCCGCGCCCCGTGTGCCGTCAGCAACAACGCTCCCGGGGTTACCGGGGTGATTGATGGAGCCCGGACTGCCGGGTAGGCCACCCCACTGTTGGTGTCAGTGGCAGGTGTGACGTCCAGTGGCGTGGTGGTGTTTGCGCCCTGCACCGCAACCGTCGACCACGCATACCGGGAGGCGGGTTCAGGCACGTTCGGCGCACTGTCCCCGGCCTGCATCACCCGGTACCAGACCGCCTGGTGTGCCGAGGTGGACCCGGCACTGGTGAAGTCGCCCACTGCCCGCGTCCATCCCGCTGGGGCAGTGGTGTTCGCCGAGCTTGAAACAGTCACCTGCGAGAACAGGAACACTGTGTCCCCTGGCTGCCAGCCTGCCGGCAGGGTGGCAGTGTACGAGCCCGATGCGGTCAGCTCGCCGGCTCCGGTTGCCGTCGACCGGACCGAGACCGCTCCCGGCGTCGGCGAGGTCGTCGTCGGCGTTGGAGTGGGCGTCGGCGAGGTCGTCGTCGGAGTCGGCGTGGGTGTCGTCGTCGTGGTGGGTGTCGGCGTCGGCGTCGGCGTCGGCGTCGGCGTGGGCGTGGGCGTGGGCGTCGGGCTCGGCGCAGGTGCCGACCTGGTGACCGTGAAACTGTCCGTATAGGTCCCGCCGGAGGCGCGGACGAATGAACCCGTCAATGTAGTGCTGGTCACGGAAACCTTCAGGAAGCCATAGGTTGGGTTGTTGTTGCTGCCCATGAAACTCTGGAAGTACGGCGCCGTCGTCGTGTTGCTCTCGCTGTTGATCGATCTGCCGCCCGAACCCACCGTGGCCAGGATAGTCCCGGTGCCGGCGGCGAATTGCCCGTTGGGGTTGGTATCAGCCACGCAGTCAGGGTTGAAGCTGCTGACTGGGATGGCCGTGCAACTGCCCTTGAGTGCTAGCGGATAGCTGCGCGCGTACGCGTGGTCGTGTGCCTGAAGGTACAGATCCACCTTCTTGGAAACAAGCATGTTCATCAGGTCAGGGCTGGCGGCGCAGGGGTAATTGACCATGGACAGGCAGTACATGTGCATCCCCACGACGATGAACGGGATCCCGGCAGCGCGCGCCGAGTCAATTGCCGACGTCACGAACTTGTAGCCCTGGGTGCCGGACTTGTACGACCAGTCAAGGCCCGAACCGCTGTATGTCAGCTTCGGGGAGACCATGATCATCCGGACCAACGGGCTGCTGGCCGGGTAGTCGGTATAGAACTGCTGGGCATAGTTGCCGACTGAGCCGAGCTTGTCCGGGAGGCAGGAAGCGAACTTGGACCACAGTCCGTCGGGTCCGTCGTCCTCGTGGTTGCCGGTGATGAATTCATACGGCATGGTTCCGGCATGCTGTGAGACGAACGAGCACCAGGCAGACTCCGGGGTGATCTGGGAGTAGGACAGGTCACCGAGGTTCATCATTGCCCCGACCCCGGCGTTGCGCGCGGCGTCGATCACTTTGCCGGTCACCGTGTTGCCACCGGTGTCGCCGGCGAATCCCAGGCTCACCGAAGTCGCGGCGGTAGCCTGCGACTCCCGTGAGGTGGCGAGGAAGTAGACATTTGCAAGGACAAGGGTGGTGCCCAGCAGGACTGCCAGCACTCTGCGCAGTGGATGGCGCATGCGCCCGTGGCCGTTCACTTGCAGCTCCATTCGGTCGCGCGGCGAAGCCCGTCAACTGCCGCTGAGTAACCGACGACCACGGTGGTGTCACCCTGGCGTGAAACGGAGGTCGCCGCCCCGGACACTCCAGCGAACTGGCCGTCGGTTCCCGGAGCCAGGATCCGCGCGCTCTTGCCCATCCACATCACCGCTTGGGGCCGGGATCCGCGGAAGGACGGCGTGCTGCCCGTACCCACGGCGATCCCCGCAGTGCCTGCCTGTGCGCTTGAAGTGGGACCGGCGGCCGCTGTGCCTACGTCCGTGACACCGGAAGCGTCCCACGCGGCAGCGTGGGTTCCTTGCGGCACGGCGCTCTGGCCGAGCGCCTGACCGGCAGAGTCGATCGCGAGCACTACGCCGCCCCGCCCGGCGACGGTTGGCAAGGCCCGGGGGTCGCCAGCCGGCGACCACAGGACCGGAGTTGCGTCGTCGCCCAGCGCCACTCCGCCGGCCGTGCCGTCGGGGCCGACCGCGAACGCATGACCGCCGCGCGCACCGGAGGGCAGCGTGAGTTCCCGCGGGGCCGAGGTCACGCTGGACCAGACGGCGGGTCGCTCGTCCTCATCGGCGCCAGGTCCGTCGGAGTGCTCCTCGTCGGCGACCAACGCCCCGGCCACAACGCCGTTGTCAGAAATCACCGAAGGGAGGGCGATATCACCGGGGCTAACGGGAAGGAGATGGTACTGCCCGTCCTGCCACCACCAGCCCACGAGGGCCTGGTTGGCGGCGTCGTACCCGGTGCCGACGACGATTCCAGCCGCGTTTACCGACGCAGGCGCCGCCGCATCAAGTGGGACGTTGATAGGAGTCGGCTGACCGTCACGCCAGAGCACGGGCGCGGAGTCACCGGCAGCGTTGTCGGCGAGGCCGACCGCGAGGCCGTTACCGGCAGCTGCGGTCACATTGCTGCCCCTGCCGCCCAGGCCTGGGAACAGCCGCACCGAACAGTTCGTGGCAGGCGGCAGCTCCGGCCCTGCGGCTGTCGCGGCAACCGGCAGGAGCACCATGCCACCTTCAACTGCCAGCAGGAGCGCTGTCAGAATGGCCGGAGGCCGGAGATCCCTGGAACCGGGTGGATGATGGCCCGTGAAGGGATGGCCTCCCCGCGGTAAGCCAAGCCAGGAAATCCTGCCGTTGCTGCCCCGGCCGCCAAGGCGACCCAATCCACGGTCCCGCATCGTTGCTCCCCAGAGTTGAATTCCCTGCCCCAGCAGCATTTACATGGCAGACGGCCAGTCTCCTGGCCGCACTGTCGTTTGAGACTAGGAGCCGGGGCAAGGGGAAGTCACGAGTAACAGCTACCTGCTTCCGTGCATGCACCGTACTTACCCAAGGCAACCATCTTGGATATCCCTCCTGTCCCCAGTGGCCGGCAGCACCGCGGCACCCAACCCGTGTGCCGCCGTCGTACGTCTTGGGCGAAGAAGTCCTACCTGAACCTGGGCACCAGCACCGGAGTGTTCTTCTTGTACTCCTCGTAGTCCGCCTGGCCGCCCCACTTCTTGTCCGCCTTCTTCTCCAAAGGCGGCACGCCACTGCCTTTGATCAGCAGCAGCGCCACGAACACCGGCGAAATCAGGGCCGCCCACTGCCAGCCCTGCAGCACCGGCAGGGCGATGATGGCCACGCCCACCCACAGGGTGATCTCGCCAAAGTAGTTGGGGTGGCGGGACCTGGACCACAGGCCGGTGCTGATGAAGCGTCCCTTGTTGGCGGGGTCGTCCTTGAAGCGGTTCTTCTGGAGGTCCGCCGCGGTCTCGATGGTGATGCCGCCGAGCCACACCAAGAGGCCCACCCAGAAGAACCCGTCCAGGCCCACCTTCTTGTCCGAGGTGATGGCAACCCACGCGAGCGCCGCAGTGAGGACCACCCACAGGCCCTGGATGGTCCACGTGTTCAGGAAGCGGAAAAAGTCCGGCTTGAGCTCATCAAAGCGGTCGTCCTTGCCGTGCTTGCTGATCCGCAGGAACAGGAAGCTGCCCAGCCGCGCGGCCCACAGCACCACCATGGCCGCAAGCAGCATGCCGCGGGCGTCCACGCCGGGGGACGCCAGCACCAGGAGCACCGTGATGGAGATGTAGGTCAGGGCACCGGTGAGGTCGTAAAACTTTTCTGTCTGCGCCTTGTAGGAAGGGATGAACACCAGCCACTGGATCACGAAGGCTATGGAAACCCCCAGCGCAAACACGGGAAACCCGCCGATCCTCGAGCCGCCCTGGTTTCCGGCGAGGGCGATGAGCACCGCCACCACTACGGCAATGATGGTGCTGATGAGGGCCTTGCGGCTCTTTTCGTTCACGGACAGATTCCTTTCCCCTGGTCCGCCGCGCGCTGCTGCACGGCAGTCCCCGTCCGCACCCCTCCGGGCACGGTTGGATCCAACAACAACGCAGCCCTGGTGGCCTTGTCCACTTAGTCTTCGGAGCAGAAGCGGGGTGGTATGGGTGGACCTGGCAGGTGTGCGGGGCCCGCCCTTCCCGGAACAATCCGCTTTCCCGGCAGTCCAGCCCCGGCACTGGCTGCGAACCACCCCTGAACCGCACCCGAGCCAAGGAGCCCACCGTGAGCCCCCGCACCAAGAACTGGCTGACCGCCTACGTTGCCAGCGCCGTGATTTTCGCCGTGCTGGACCTGATCTGGATCCTGCTGGTGGCCAACCCGCTCTACCAAGGCCAGATCGGCCACTTGCTCGCGCCCAAGGCCAACCTGCCGGGCGCTGTGCTGTTCTACGTCGTCTTTGTGGCGGGCATGGTGCACTACGGCGTCCGGCCCAATGACCCGGACGCCTCGGTGCGGCAGCGGGTCACCGGGGCAGCGCTGTTCGGGTTCTTCACCTACGCCACATGGGCGCTGACCGGGTTCGCCGTGCTGAAGGATTTCACCGCGCTGGTGGCCGTGACGGACATCCTCTGGGGCGCCGCAGCGTGCAGCCTGGTGACATGGGTGGCCTCAACCGTCCTGCGCCGGCGGCTCAGGAAGCCCGCCGCGGCCTGAGGCTGGGTCACCGGCGTCACGCCGAGCATGCTTTCCGGGCGCACAGACTGGCCCAGTTTTCAGCGCACAGCGAGGGAAACAACGGGCAACCACCGCCGTTCGGCCGTCAAAACCGGGCCAGTCTGACGCCAGGCGGAGACTAACCGAACAGGGCGACCACCTGGGTCAGCGTCTGGAAGACGCCATAAGCCAGCGGGATCCCTACCAGGACCCACGCCAGGACCAGCCTTCCGGTGGACTTGTTGACCGGCTCGTGTGCGCCGTGGGTGTGTGCGGTGCTGCTCATGTCAGGCCTCCCTGGTGGATACATGCCGCTCGGGGCGGGATTCGTGGAACCGTGCGTCGACGGGTTTGACCAGCAGGTTGGCTACAAAACCGATCACCAGCAGCGCAACCATGGTCAGCAGGGCGGGCTGGTAGGAAGCGGCATTCAGCTGGCCCGGCTTGCCCTGCGCGTCCAGGATGCTGTTGACGATCAGCGGCCCCGCCACTCCGGCGGCGGACCAGGCGGTCAACAGCCGGCCGTGGATGGCGCCCACCTGGTACGTCCCGAACAGGTCCCGCAGGTAGGCCGGGACGGTGGCAAAGCCGCCTCCATAGAACGAGATGATGACGAAGGCGAGCACCACGTAGAGGGCCGTGGCGCTGGACCCGGCAAGCGCCAGCACCGTGTACAGCACGGCACCCACGCCCAGGTACACCATGTAGATCCGCTTGCGGCCCGTGACGTCGGAGGTGGCGGACCAGGCGAACCGGCCGGACATGTTGCCGATGGACAGCAGCCCCACGAAGCCCGCGGCCACGCCGGCGCTCACCAGGGATTTGCCGTCGGACTGCCTGAAGAAGTCCTGGATCATGGGCGCCGCCTGCTCCAGGATGCCGATGCCCGCCGTGACGTTGCAGAACAGGGCCACCCACACCAGCCAGAACTGCCGGGTCTTGATGGCGTTCTTCGCCGAGACGTTTTCGGTGGTCACCAGTTTGGCCGCCTTGACCTTGGCGGGGTCGAACCCGGCGGGACGCCACCCGTCGGCAGGCACCCGGACGGTGAACGCACCGAACAGCATGTAGGCGAGATAGACGACGGCGAGGGTCAGGAAGAGCTTGCCCACGGCGTCACCGCTGGCAACCCAGCCCTGCGCACCGGAGTTGGGGTCGTACGCCTTGAGCAGGGCCTGGGACACAGGGCTGGCGATCAGCGCGCCGCCGCCGAAACCCATGATCGCCATGCCAGTGGCCAGGCCCGGCCGGTCCGGGAACCACTTGATCAGGGTGGACACCGGCGAGATGTAGCCGATGCCCAGTCCGATGCCGCCCACCACGCCGTAGCCCAGGTAGACCAGCCAGAGCTGCCGGGTGAAGATGCCCGCCGAGCCGATGAGGAAGCCGCCCGCCCAGAACATCGCGGACGTGAACATCGCCTTGCGCGGGCCGTTGGTGTCCACCCAGGTGCCCATGACCGCGGCGGAAAGTCCCAGCATGACGATGGCGATGGAGAAGACCACGCCGACCTCGGTCAGGCTGGCCCCGAAGTGCTTGACCAACGCCGTCTTGTACACGCTGGTGGCGTAGGCCTGGCCAATGCACAAGTGGACGGCGAGCGCCGCCGGCGGGACCAGCCAGCGGTTGAAGCCCGGCGGGGCGATGGAGTGGTCACGGTCCAGGAAGCCCATGGTTGATTCCCTTTGCTTTCGATGACGTCGATGTCTGATCGATCCAGAGGCTAAAGACCTTGTTGAGCCAAGCCTCTTGCCTTGGGCAATCATCATGCAATTGATCAGCAAACGTACTGTTGGCGCGCTGAGCGGCGCGGATTTTACGGCGAGCGGCGGTCAGGCGGCCTTGATGGGTGGTTTGCCGGACGACGCCGCCTGGCCCTCCCGGGCCAGGAACGCCGAAAGTTCGCCGATGGTGCTCATGAGCGGTGCCGGGAAAACCACGGTGGTGTTCTTGTCGACGCCGATTTCCACGAGGGACTGGAGGTTTCGAAGCTGCAGGGCCAGCGGATGGGCCATCATGGTGTCGGAGGCGTCACCGAGGGCTGTTGCGGCAATAGCTTCACCTTCGGCGGCGATGATCTTCGCCCTCTTTTCCCGTTCAGCTTCAGCTTGGCGGGCCATAGCGCGCTTCATGCTTTCGGGCAGCTGGATGTCCTTCAGTTCTACCAACGTGACTTCCACGCCCCACTCGACGCTGAGCACATCGAGGATCTGCCGGATGTCAGCGTTGATCCGCGCGGTCTCGGACAGGGTCTGGTCCAGGGTGTGCTGGCCCACGACCTTCCGCAGGGTGGTCTGGGCGATCTGGTCGATGGCCGCGGCAACGTTTTCGATGGCGACAATGGACTTCACGGCGTCCACCACCCGGTAGTAGGCCACCGCTGAGACGTCCACGCTCACGTTGTCCTGGGTGATGATGCCCTGGGACTGGATGGGCATGGTCACGATCCGAAGGCTGACCAGCGGCAATCGGTCGATGACCGGGACGATCAGCCGCAGCCCCGGGTCCCTGACACCGATAACCCTGCCGAGCCGGAAGAGCACACCCTTCTCGTATTGGCGCACGATTCGAATGGACATCTTCGCAACGATGAGCAGCAGGATGACAACAACAATCACAATGACAGTGGTGGGGTCCATCAGGATCCCCTCCTGGTTTATGAGCGGAACGTGCCGGTGCCGGGGCCGGTACCGTGACAGGAATCCTGGCTCCATTGTCCCACCAAAGGGGTGGGGGAAACCCTTGGAGTCCCGCGAACCCGGAACTGCCGCCGGCCCTGCTGCTGTAGGTTGATGCAGGACTCTCACTTATCTTCAGGCAGGGCGGGGATCGCATGGACGCGGACGTCATCATCATCGGCGCCGGCCTGGCCGGGCTGGTTGCCAGCAATGAGCTGGTCCGGGCCGGCAAGCGCGTGGCAATCGTGGACCAGGAGAACCAGGCCAACCTGGGTGGCCAGGCGTTCTGGTCGCTGGGCGGCCTCTTCCTGGTGGACACCCCGATGCAGCGCCGGCTGGGCGTGAAGGACTCCTTCGGGCTGGCGTGGCAGGACTGGCAGGGCTCGGCGCAGTGGGACCGGCTGTCCGGCCCGCACCCTGAGGACGAGTGGGCGCAGCAGTGGGGCCGCGCGTACGTGGAGTTCGCCGCCGGGGAGAAACGCGCCTGGCTGCAGGAGCAGGGCATCCGGTTCACGCCGCTGGTGGGCTGGGCCGAGCGCGGCGACGGCAGGGCAGGCGGACACGGCAACTCGGTCCCCCGCTTCCACGTCCCGTGGGGCACCGGCACCGGGGTCTCGGAACCGTTCGCGGACAAGGCCCGGGAGGCGGCGTCGGCGGGCAGCGTCCGGTTTTACTTCCGGCACCGGGTGGACGGTCTAACGTACGACGGCGGCACGGTCACCGGGGTGCGCGGCGCTGTGCTGGCGCCGGACGCGTCCCCGCGCGGCGTATCCTCCAACCGGGACGTTGTGGGCGGGTTCGAACTGCGGGCCCAGGCCGTTGTGGTCGCATCCGGCGGGATCGGCGGCAGCCATGACCAGGTGCGGCGCTGGTGGCCCGACCGGCTGGGGACGGCGCCGTCGAAGCTGGTCACCGGGGTGCCGGAGCACGTGGACGGCCGGATGCTGGACATTGCCGACGAGTCAGGCGTCCGGCTGGTGAACCGGGACCGCATGTGGCACTACACGGAGGGCATCCAGAACTGGAACCCCATTTGGCCGGGCCACGCCATCCGGATCCTGCCCGGCCCGTCGTCGCTCTGGTTCGACGCCCTGGGCCGGCGGCTCCCCTCCCCCGGCCTGCCCGGCTACGACACCCTGGGAACCCTCCGCCTCCTGCGGACAACCCCGGACATCCAGCAGTACGACCATTCCTGGTTCATCCTCAACCAGCGCATCATCGAGAAGGAGTTCGCCCTCTCCGGCTCGGAGCAGAACCCGGACATCACCAACCGGGACCTCAAGCTGCTGCTGAAGGCCCGGCTGGGCCGCGGCGCGTCCGGTCCCATCGAGGCGTTCAAGGAGCACGGCGCTGATTTTGTGGTGGCGGACAACCTGGCGGACCTGGTCCACGGGATGAACGGACTGACAGACCAGCCGCTGCTGGACCACGGGCAGCTCAGGCGGCAGATCGAGGAGCGCGACGCCGAGATCCGGAACCCCTACTCCAAGGACACCCAGGTAGCGGGCATCCGCAACAGCCGGCGCTATTTGGGCGACAGGCTGTTCCGCACCGTCAAGCCGCACCGGATCCTGGACCCGAAAGCCGGTCCGCTGATTGCCGTGCGGCTGCATGTGGTCACGCGCAAAACACTGGGCGGGATCCAGACCAACCTGTCCGGCCAGGCACTGGGACACGACGGCCTTCCCATCCAGGGCCTGTACGCCGCCGGCGAGGCTGCCGGATTCGGCGGCGGCGGCGCCCACGGGTACAACGCGCTCGAAGGCACCTTCCTCGGCGGGTGCATCTTCACCGGACTCACTGTGGGCCGGACCCTCACCCGGGCCCTGTAATGCTGCGCGGCACCCAAGCCCGAGGCGCCCACTCAGCCCCGCGCCGCCGTCGAACGCTGCCTCTCCTCCACCGTCACCGAAGCGGCGACAACCGCAGCTGCGATGCGAGCCCGTGCGCGGTTGGCAGGTCGGCATCGTTGTAGACCAGTACCCGGCCGATGAGGAGCACGGAACGGGTGGGCGAGGAGATGTGCCGCACCCCCTCGGGGATGGCGCCGCTCGAGCCCGGCCCGGTGATGAGGAAGTCCCCTGCCCCTGTGCCGGTGGTGCGCTTGCCGACGTAGGCGAAGTTGGTGTTGGTGTGCGGGTTGGTGAACTGCACGCTGTAGTAGCGCCCTCCCATGTCAGGCACGTGCAGCACCAGTGGACCTTTCGAGAGGTCCAGCCAACCCAACGTCAGGAGGGTGTCACGGTTGACGCCGGCAGCTGCCACTTTGGACGTGCCCGCGGGCATATCGAGTGGATCAGCGAAGAGTGCTTCCGACTGGGTGTAGAGGGTGTTGACGGGAACGGGACCGTCGCCGAAGCCTTTGACCAGGATGGCCCGCTTGAACACGGACAGGAGCATGCGCGGCCAAAAGTACGTGGCAGCAACCCACGTGGCCGCCATGACCGTGCCGAAGATGAGCAGGTGTTCCAGCCTCATGACGTCACGTTTCCGCCCTGGCCACTGGGGGTACCACATAAATTCCGTCCATGACCGCCGGGCCGGGCTCGTAGACCCGCAGCCAGAGAATGAACTTTCCAGCCGGGGCGGGCAGCCAGTTAGGTTCGCGGCCTGCCGGAGGGGTGGCCTGGATGTAGACCTCAACGGAGCCGTCCGGGCCGGGGACCAGTCCGGACCTGTCGCTCACGCTGTACCGCCGGAGGGGGTTGGGGACGAAGCGGTTCCGGGCGTCACCCATCGTCAGTGACCAAAAGGCGTTGGTGGGCGGCAGTCCGCCGGGCGGGAACCGGAGGACGTACTGGTGCTGGCCGGTCAGTTGGGCGCCTGAGGCGTCTGAGTTGGCCCACCAGTAAACCGCCTCTTCCGCTGTATTCACAGGGCCCGGGAACAACTGGGCGCAGGCAGCGCGCATCAGCACGCCGTTGCCCGGATCGCCCAGGCCGGGCATGGTGATCCACCCGTTCGCCCGGACGGCTTTGATCCGGGCGTACACCTGGGCAGTAACGAAAGCCAGGCCAAAGCCGATCAGGAAGCCCTGCAGCACGTCGCTGCGGACGGTGCGCGTCAGCGGAAGGAAGAGCATGGCGAGGATGAACGCCACGCAGACCATGCCCACCAGCGTGGCGAAGTAGGCGTAGGTGCGCCTCAACGGCCCGTTGCCTCCTTAGCGCGCCGGACCAGCCGGAATTCGGGCAGGGCGTCCCATTCGGGCGGCAGGGTGTTGCGCCTGCCGTCCGGCCGGAACCCCTGCTTCAGGTAAAAGGCCAGGGCGCGCGGATTGTTCTCCAGTACCCAGAGGTAGGCGGGGCCGGAGCCGACGGCGGCGTCCACCAACGCTGCCCCCAGACCCGTCCCATACGTGCGCCGGAGAGTGTAGATGGAATACAGTTCCAGGGCTTCCGGGGCATCTTCCTCCCGGCCGGGGCCGGCGTCCGCGTAGCCCACCAGCTGGTTGCCGGCGTCGAAGGCGAGGATCCGCGGATCCTTCACGGCAAGGAAGGCCCGCCGCCGCTCCACCCGTTCGGGGATGCTTGCCCTGCGCCTGCGGAAGAACTCCGGTGACAGCAGGTGGGGGTAGCACTCCTCGTGGGCCTGCGTCTGCATGAACACCACCGTTTCGGCGTCCTCCGGCGTGGCTTGGCAAAGATGAAAGTCCATGGCGCCAGCCTAGCCAGCGGACCGGCACTCCCCGGCACTTAAGATGAGGCATGGACTTCGAGGGCGCGCTTTTGACGGCGGTTGGCGCAGCGCTGATTGTGCTGATGATCGCCGATGTCTTCCTGACGCTGCTGTACCCGCATGGCTCGGGCCCGGTGGGCCGGACCATCATGCGGGCGTTTTGGCTGGTCTCGAAAAAAGTCAGGGGCGGGGCCTCCTCCATCGCGGCGCCGCTGGCCATGGCGGCCGTCATTGCCGCCTGGGCCACTTTTGCCGCCGTGGGCTGGGCACTGCTGTACCTCCCCCATTTGCCGGGCGGCTTCTCCTACTCAAGCGACATCCCGCGCCAGGCCGACTTCGCCGAGGCGCTCTACATTTCGCTGGTGGCACTCTCCACCGCAGGGTTCGGCGAAATCGTGGCCGTCCATCCGGTCCTTCGGCTGGTGATGGCTTTCCAGGCCGTGGCCGGTTTTGGCCTGCTGACCGCCACGGTCTCGTGGATCCTGCAGACCTACCCGGCGCTGAGCAGGCGGCGGGCGCTGGCCCACCAGCTGAACCTGTTCCGGGAAGCAGCGGGACCGGCAGGCATCGCTTCGCTGGAAGCCCGCCATGCCGCAGGGATGCTGGAGTCGATGGCTGAGAACGTGGCGGCCGTGAGCATCGACCTTCTGTCCTTCAACGAGACCTACTACTTCCACGAGGTGGAGCAACGGGGATCGCTTCCGGCCACTCTTGCCTATGCCGATCAGCTGGCTTCAGAGGCCCAGGGCAGCGGCAACGCCGAACTCCAGTTCGCCGGGCGGATGCTCTACGCGGCGCTGGATGACCTGGCGGAAGTGCTGCGCGGAAAGTTCGGCCATGTGGGAGACACGTCCTCCGACGTGTTCGACCACTACGAGCTCCACCACCGGCACCGGCGGCCCCCGGAACCGTGAAGGTTGGCCTGCGGGATGCCGGCAGGCTGCAGTTGGACGCCGCTGCGGACGGCCTGTCAGCCCCGGAGACCGGAGGACTCCCGCACAATGAGGTCGCAGTCCACGATCTGAATGCCCGGGCGCGGCACGCCGTCCAGCGCTGACAGCAGGGCCTCGCCGGCGCGGCGGCCGATGGTGGACAGATTCAGGTCCACGCTGGAAAGATGCGGCCGGTACCCGTCGGTGAACGGGGACCAGTTGTCAACGCCTATCAGCGCTACATCGCCGGGGATCGACCGGCCATGCCGCTCGAGTTCATAGGCGGCGCCCCGCGCAATCTGGTCGCTGCCGCAGAAGATGGCGTCTACGTCCGGATGGTTGGCCAGCAGCGCGCGTACCCCGTTGTGTCCCCATTCCTCACTCCAGCTTCCGTACCAGACATCCCCCACTGGCTCCAGTCCCTGCTCGGCCATGGCGGCAAGGAATCCTTCCGCGCGCAGTGCAGCGGACGCATGGTTTTCCAGGCCGGTGATGTGGGCGATCCGGCGCCTGCCGGTCTTCACCAGGTGGTCAACGGCCCGGCGTGCGCCACCACGCTCGTCCGCGGTGACTGAGCAGTCCTGCGGGTCGGTGGATGGGGCGAAGGCATAGATGACGGGCACTGGCAGGTTCTCCCCGAGCGGCGTCCGTGGATCCACTTTGCGCCCGACGGCAATGATCCCGTCAACCTGCCGTGCCAGGAGTGTCCGAACGTAGTGCTGCTCCCGGATGGGGTCGTCCCTGCTGTCGCAAAGGAAGCAGAGCATCTCTCCGAAGCCAAGTGCATCCTCGACGCCACGAAGAATCGGGATGCTGAAACGTCCGTAGCTGTCCGTGGTGATCACCCCCACGGTGTAGGTCCTGCCGCTGCGGATGCTCCGTGCCGCGCCGTTGGGCAGCCAGCCAACCTCTTCAGCGGCAGCCCGGACTCGCAGCCGGGTCGATTCCCGCAGCTGGCCCGTGCCGTTCAGGGCCTTTGACACCGTCCCGGTCGAAACTCCCGCGAGCGCGGCTACTGCCGCTATGCCGGAATTGCGGAAACTATTTTCCGACATGCCTCCCTCTCCTGACGCGGAATACAAGCTCCCCCGACTGCACGAACTGCCCGTAACCCTTGTAAAGCCTACCAGAAACCATTGACAGGTGAGACGCAGGTCACTTAGAGTCGGGGCTCGGAAGACGATTTCCTGATTTTCCTAGTTGGCTTTCGCGATTCTGTCGCATCACCCTTCGATTCAGATTATGAAAGAGGTCATTGATGACATCTGTTCACGATATTCCGGCACCGGCTGCAGGCCGGGGAGCCGGCAACGGGACGGCAGCGGGGCCAGTCGGGGCGACGGCGTCCGGACATTATGCGGTTCGCCCGCTGGCCTTCCACTCGGCGCGGCTGCGCCCGGAGGGACACCTGGGCAGTTGGCAGGAGCTAAACCGGACTGCCACCATTCCCCACTGCATAGCGAATGTGGAATCCAGCGGCGCGCTGGACAACTTCCGGCGACTGGCGGGAGAGAGCGACGCGTCGTTCCGTGGTTTCTGGTTCCAGGACACAGACCTGTACAAGACGCTGGAAGCGGTGGGGTGGGAGGCCGGCCGCCAGGCGGACCCGCGCTGGGAAGAGTACCTGGAATCGATGGGTGCACTGCTCGCCAAAGTGCAGGAGCCGGACGGCTACCTGAACACGTGGGTCCAAGGTGTTGAGCCCGGCCAGCGCTGGGACAAGCTGCAATGGAGCCATGAACTGTACACGGCCGGCCACCTGCTGCAAGCCGCTGTGGCAGTGGCCCGCACCACCGGAAACGGAACCGTTGTGGAGGTCGCCCGCCGGGTGGCTGACTGCATCGTGGAGACCTTCGGCCCGGGCGGCGTCGAAAAGATTGACGGACACCCGGAAGTGGAAACGGCGCTGGTGGAGCTCTACCGGGTGACCGGAGACAAGCGCTACCTCGATACCGCAGTCCGCCAGCTGGACCTGCGCGGCCACGGCATCCTTCCCGACGACCGGTTCGGCCGCCAGTATTTCCAGGACCACCTTCCCATCCGCAAGGCCGCCCACGAGGCAACAGGGCACGCGGTGCGCCAGGTCTACCTCTCCACGGGAGTAGCCGATGCCTACCTCGAAAGCGGCGATGCGTCCCTGCTGGAGGCCGCCGAGTCGCTCTGGGAGAACATATTCACCCAAAAGGCCTACCTGACAGGTGCCCTGGGATCGCGCCACCGGGACGAGGCATTCGGCGACGCCTTTGAGCTGCCGCCGGACCGCGCCTATGCCGAGACGTGCGCCTCCATCGCGAGCCTGCACTTCAGCTGGCGGCTCCTGCTCGCTACCGGCAACGGCAAATACGCCGATGAGATGGAGCGTGCACTCTACAACGGGATCGCCGCTTCGACCTCCGTTGAGGGCAACAGCTTCTTCTATTCCAATCCCCTGCAGCTGCGTACAGGCCATGACGGATCCACCGAGGACGCGCCGTCGGAACGCCTGTCCTGGTACGCATGCGCCTGCTGCCCGCCGAACCTGGCGCGCCTGGTGGCATCCCTGCACCACTACGTGGCCACGCAGGATGAATCCGGGTTGCAGCTTCAACTGCTGCACGACGGCGAGGTGCGGGCGTCAGGCGAACCCTTCGGCGGAGAAGTAACGGTTGCCACCTCAACTGAATACCCGTGGGACGAAAAAGCCAGCATTGAGGTTACGGCCCCTGCCGGCGAGTGGACACTTTCTGTACGCGTCCCTGCTTGGTGCGAGGACCCGCAGGTGGCCATCGACGGCACAGCGGTGGAAGCAGTGCCGGACGCGTCAGGCTACGTCCGTTTGCGCCGGAACTGGGAAGGCAGCACCACAGTTCTGCTCACCCTGCCCATGCCGGTCCGTATTGTTAGCGCTCACCCCCACGTGGACGCCGTGCGCGGAACCGTCGCCCTGGTGCGCGGGCCGGTGGTCTACTGCCTGGAGCAGCATGACCAGCCAGATGGCGTGGTACTCGAAGACCTCGCCATCGACACGTCCGCTCCGGTGGAAATCGTCCCGGCGGAGGGCATCCCGGGGGTGCGCACCGCCCTCAAGGCCGCAGGTATAGCCCGCCAAGCCGGGCAGCGGCCGCTCTACAGCAGCGGAGCTGGTACCACGGAGCAGAGTCCCGTTCCGCTGACTGCCATTCCGTATTTCCGCTGGGCCAACCGCGGCCCTGCCGCCATGCGGGTCTGGATCCCCGTCGCCTAGTTGCACCTCCACCCCATCCCTATGAAGAGGAACGGCAAATGAAACGGACAAAACTCGCCGCAGCACTGGCGCTGGCGGCATCCCTCACCCTCACAGCCACAGGCTGCGGCGGATCCTCCAGCTCAGACTCGCTGCAGGCCTCCTCCGGCGAGGAGGCCAGCGGTACCATCACGCTCTGGGCACGCGATTCGCAGAAAGGGTTCATGGACATCCTTGCGGATGCGTACAACAAGTCACACAAGGCGCAGGTCCAGGTGACCATCGTTCCCAGCGGGAATTTCGTACAGAAATTCGGCACCGCCAGCGCCGGCGGGTCGGGACCGGATGTGGCATCGATCGACCTGGTCTACCTTCCCTACTTCGCCTCCACCGGCGTCCTGCAGGACATCACGGACGAGGCATCCAAGCTGCCATACAAGGACAAGCTCAGCCCCTCCCACGCGCGCCTCTCCACCTGGGAGGACAAGACCTATGCCCTGCCCTTCACGGCGGAAGCGTCCGTGCTGTTCTACAACAAGGAACTCTTCCAAAAGGCAGGCCTGGATCCGGCCAAGCCGCCGGCGAATTACGAGGAGATCCTCAACGCAGCAAAGAAGATCCGCGCGCTGGGCCCCGACACCTATGGCTTTACCATGGCCGGACAATGCGGCGGCTGCAACATCTTCGAGTTCACGCCCAGCGTTTGGGCCAGCGGCGGCGACGTGCTCTCCGCCGACGGCAAGACTGCCAAGCTGGATTCCCCAGAGGTAACCAAGGCGTTGACGTTCTACAAGCAGATGCACGACGCCGGCGTGATGCCTGAGGCGGCGAAGACCGATTCCGGCACAGCCCAGCCAGCCCTGTTCCAGGCCGGAAAAGTGGGCATGGTGGTGCTCGGCGCCTTTTTCACGCAGACCCTGAACACGGACAAGAAGATCGACTACGGCATCGCCCCCATCCCTGGCGAGAACGGGGGGTCCGCTTCCTTCGCGGGCGGTGACAACATCGCGGTCACCACAGGGTCGAAGAACAAGCCTGCAGCATGGGACTTCGTGAAGTGGGCCACCGGCGACGAGGCCCAGACCCTGCTGGCCAAGAACTCCATCGTTCCGGTCCGGACCGACCTCGTGAAGAGCGTGTATGCCTCGGCGGATCCCCGCAACGAGATCTTCAGCAAGGCCCTGGAGACCGGAAAGACCCCGTACAGCGTCGTGGAAAACAAGTTGTTCAACGACAACAACGGGCCATGGGCCACCATGATCAACGAGGCCGTTTTCGGCGGCGACGTCCAGGCCGCGCAGCAGAAGGCGCAGCAGGCTGCCCAGCAGATCATCCAGACCGGACCCTGACATTCCACGGGTGCTGCCGCGGGCCGCGGCAGCACCCGTCTTGTCCTAAAGGAGAACTACCTTGGCACACAACACCCTCATGACGGCGCGGCCCGGAAAATCCGGACGCCCGTCGGTGCCCCCGCGCCCCCAACGGCGCCGCCGGACCCTTTCCACCTCGCGCAGCAGGCTCGGCGCCGCGGTGGTCAGCCCCGCGCTGATCCTCCTCACCGTCTTCTTCTTCCTACCCGTGGTCCTGATGCTGTGGATGTCCCTGAACCGCTGGCCTTTGCTTGGAAAGATCAGCTTCATCGGACTCGGCAACTACGCGGCCGCATTCCAGGACCAGGACTTCCTGCGGGCGGCCGGGTTCACCCTGCTCTATACGCTGATCATGACTCCCCTGCTGCTGGTGATCGGAATCGCGCTGGCACTGCTGATCCGGCGCCCCGGAAAAGCATCCAGGGTCTTCCAGTCCATCTACTTCCTGCCGGTAGTGGTCGGCTTCGCCGCCGCCGGCTACCTGTGGCTCTTCATGGCCCAGCCCAACATCGGGCCCATGCTGGACCTGCTCACCCGCGGCGGCCTGGCCTCCCACTCGGACAACTGGTTTGGTACCTTCGCCACCGCATTGGGCATCGTGTGCGCGATGGTGGTCTGGAAGGTTGCCGGCATGCAGATGCTGCTGCTGAACTCGGGGCTGCAGTCCATTCCCGTTGAACTCGAAGAGGCGGCCAGGATCGACGGTGCCAGCCGGACGCAGGTGTTCCGGTACATCATCCTGCCGCTGCTGCGGCCCACCCTCGCCCTGGTGCTCGTCTTCTCAGTGGCCGGCTCCCTGCTTGCCTTCGACCAGTTCTACATTATGACCAGCGGCGGTCCGGCAAACCAGACCATTACCGCGGTGTACCACATCTACCGGGTTTCCTTCCAGGGTTTCCAGCTCGGCTACGGCGCCGCGCTTTCGGCTCTGCTGATGATCGTGCTCGCCCTCGTCAGCGCCGTCCAGATGCTCATCCTTCGCAACTCGGATCACAACTAGTCCACCACATCGGAAACGGACCCCTCCATGACTTCACTGCAGTCCAGTCTCCGCCCGGTGCCCCGCGCAGCCTGGTGGATCATCAACATCAGCCTCGCGGCACTGTTCCTCTATCCGTTCTGGGTGGTGGTCTCCCAGTCCATCAAGTCCCCCGCCGAGGCCGCTGCCGCGCCGCCGACGCTGTTCCCCGGTACTTTCTCGTGGGGGAACTTCGCCAAGCTTTTCACCAACGAGAACGGCGGCGCGGGCTTCATCCAGCAGCTGGGCAACAGCGTCCTGGTCTCCATTGGTGCCACCCTCCTGACCATCGTGCTGAGCACACTCGCCGGCTACGGGTTCGCCAGGCTCCGGTTCCGGGGCAGCAACCTGCTGTTCTTTGCCACGCTTGCCACTTTCATGATTCCCTTCCAGGCGGTCATCACTCCGCTGTACCTGGTGCTGCACCAGATCGGCCTGACCAACAACCTCGTGGGCCTGATGCTCGTGTACACCACCTTCAACCTGCCCTTTGGCATCTTCCTGATGCGGAACTCTTTTGCCGCCCTGCCGTCGAGCATCGAGGAAGCCGCTCTGGTGGATGGGTGCGGGGTGCTGCGGGCGATGGTCCGGGTGCTGCTTCCGGTGGCCATCCCGGGCGTCATCAGCACGGCGCTGTTCACTTTCTTCGCCTCGTGGAACGAGTTCTTCGCAGCGCTGATCCTGATGACGGACCAGTCCAAGTACACCCTTCCCGTTGCCTTGAACGTGCTCTCCAGCGGCACCTTTGGGACGTTGGACTGGGGGGCGCTGCAGGCCGGCGTCGCGGTGACCATCGTTCCCTGCATCGTTATCTACGTCCTGCTCCAGAAGTACTATGTGGGAGGCATGCTCACGGGCGCGATGAAGTAGGCCTGCCGCACGGCAAAGGAAGCCTGCACGTAAGACCAAGCGAGCACTCCAGGCCGTTGTAGCTGTGCGGGGCCGGGCGTAAACTCAGCCCACCATTCATGCGGAGGCGGGAAGCCATGAAGACCATCCGGACGCAGGCCCTCGAGGCGGAACACCACGCCACGCTCACCCCCGGAGACGACGAGCGGTTCTCCGGATACGGCGTGATGGGCCTGACCTTCAGCACGGGCCACGTCCTGGCCATGCGGCGTTTCCCGGTGACCAGCGTGGGGCCGGGCTACACCTCGGTGTGGCTCCGCCGCCCCTCCGGCTCCTGGACCATCTATGCGAGCGCTGCACCCGACGTCTCCTGCGCCCGCTATTTCAGTGCGGACCTCGAGGAGGCTTTCCAGTGCGACGTCAGCGTCGATTGGACCGGCGACACATCCTTCACCGTGGCCGTTGGCCAGGACGTAGACCTCACCTGGAATGTGGAACTCGAATCAACGCCCATTACTGCCGCCATGAGCGCAGTGATGACGGCGCTGCCCAACAGGCTCCTGTCCAACAAGGCGTTCCTGAAAACCATGGGTTCCGCCGCCGGCCCCATGCTCAGTGCGGGACGCCTCGGGCTCACGGGCCGGGTACCCAACAAACAGGGGTTCCGGGCCAAACCCCGGCGCATGTGGTTCATCTCCCGCAGCACCGCAACCCTCGGCGGCGAAGACCTGGGCGCTCCGCAGGCCCTGCAGACACAGACCCGGCTGGGTGACTTCTGGATCCCCCAGCGCGGCATCTTCGTGATTGGCTCCTCATCCTTCGACCGGTTCGATCCCGCGCAGCATCTCGCGGCGACCGCCCGCAAGTCGTTGTAGGCTACCTCCGCCTTCGCGGTGGCCGGTGCCGGGACCGGACGTGGATCGGCCGGAACCGCCGCGGACCTGTCATTTCACCCCGGCTGGTCAGTGCCGCGGCGGCAACCAGCAGCCACATGATGGCCGCCTGCCCCCACGGGTAGACCTGCTGGGGAACTCCCGGTGCCAGCGGGTTGAGGATGAACTGGAATGCCGACAGGCTGGCGTGCATCAACGCCGCCACGAGCAGGCTCCCCGTATGGTCATAGACCCAAACCATGAGCACCCGGTAGGCCGTAAGCTGGCCGGCCAAGACAGCGGCAACCCACAGCGACATGAAGATTGCCAGGGGCACGCCCCCGTTCGTCCCGCCGCCGCCCCAGTAGTTTACGAAGAAGTGCCAGGCGCCCCACACCACCCCCACCAGGACGCCGGTCCAGAGAACGCTGTAATGCTGCCTGGCCCTGGGAACGGCGAACCCGGTCCAGCCGATCTCCTCGAGAAGCCCGACCACCAGCCCCAGCACAACGCCGGTGACGAGTGTCCCGGCCCTGTCCGGTTCCGTGGCGATCCGAGGCGCATAATCCAGGGAGGATATCCAGAGCACCAGCACGGGGGCGGCCAGCGTCACGGGAGCGACCAGCAGGGCGAAGAGGTACCAGCGCCGGTCGACCCGCCAAGTGAGCAGACGTGCCCAGAGCTCCCGGTACCCTTCCCTGCCCGACACGAACCCGGTCAGGACCAGGCTCGCCACCGCGGGTCCCAGCAGCATGGCCGGCACGGTGGCGGGGATGGTGCGCTGGAACTGTTCCGGTGTGGGCGAGAGGCCCCCGGTGACCACCCACACGGCCGTCACGATGGCGCCCCAGGACAGGAGGAAGGTCACGCCGAAGAACCACGGCAGCGGGTGGGTTCGCACCGATGTCGTCAGGGCATGCATCGGAACCTCCCGCGATTCAGGCCACCAGCCGCGCCACCAGCTCCCCCCGGCTCCCAACGCCCACCTTCTCGAAGACCGACTTCAGGTGGTCGTGCACCGTATGCGGGGAGATGAACAGGCGCCCGGCAATCTCCGCTGTCGAACCACCGGACAGCACCTCCAGGCAGACGTCCCGCTCCCGGGCCGTAACGCCGTACGCCATCAGCAGCAGGCCCGCGAGTTCATGGGTGGTGGCAGGTTCCACGGTGACCACCATCTGCTCCGGGTCATCGCCGGTGATCAGCCGGCTGGCCTGCAGCACTACCCAGTTGTTCCCGGCGTCCCGCATCCTCGCCCGGGCAGTTCCGGACACCGCGGCATGCGCCTGTGCCACGACGGAATAGAGGATCTGGCTGAAGCGGCCGGGTGCTACGTCCTCCACCGCGGCCAGCCAGGAGGCGGCGGCGGGCGTCGCTGCCCGCAGGTCGCCGTGCAGCCCGGCAAGGACAATGACAGGCCCGACGCCGGCGGGTCCCGTTGGGTGCACCACGCGGACAGCCGCCCTGGTCGCCGCAGCCAGGGTGGCGGACACCGCAGCCAGGAATTCCACCTCCCGGTCGGTGAAGTCGCGGCCGCCCTCCCGGAAGATACTGCCCACCCCCCAGCACGCCTCGTCCACCCGGAACGCGGCCCGCAGCTCATGTTCCAGGCCCAGGGGCTTGAGCAGGTCGTTGATCCGGACGCTGCTGACCACGTCCCGGTGCAGCGCGTCAGAAATCCTGGCGATGGGGCGGGGACGCCGCAGCAGTTCCACGAAAGTGTTCGGCTCCCGGCCCGTGTATTCGGACTGGGCAAAGCGCAGGAAGTACTCCTCAAACTGGTGCCCGCTGACCGGCCACGGCTGCCAGTTGATGATGGACGTCATCACCATGGAGTCGGGGTCGACGGCGGCCCAGCATCCCTGCTCGAACGGCACCTCCCGCTGCACGACGGCGAGTGCCGAGGTGTAGAGGTCGGCCAGGTCCATCCCGCCGGCGGCCATTGCGGCGACGTCCCGCCGGGCACGCTCCGCGCGTTCCTCCCACATACCTCCAGTATCGTCCCGGCCGGCGGTGCGGCAATCCCCCAATTTGGGGGTTTCCGGCTTCCCCCGAAACGCCCGGTGAGGGGATCGCCGGGCTGCCCGCCGCCGTCGTACTTTTCCTTCATGACGCCGGCGCCGTGCCGGGCGCCGAAGCATCAATGGAGGCTGTAATGGGACAGGCACGCGACGTCATGGACCGGCTGATGGCGGCCATGGACGCAAAGGACAAGGAAACGCTGGAGAACTGCTACGCCGTCGACGCCGTAATCCGGACTCCGGACCAGGCCGGGATCAGCGGCAGGGAGGCAATCGCGGACTATTTCTTCCACTTCTGGGAAGCCATGCCGGACGTCACGTACGAACGGCTGGCCACGCATGAGGCTGGTGCCGTGGCCGTCGTGGAAGGCTTTGTTGTTGGCACGAACACCGGGCAGCTGAGGCTCCCTGCCGGCGGTACGCTGCCGCCCGCCGGCAGGCAGGTCAGGGTGCGAAGCTGCGACGTTGCCAGAGTGGAGGCAGGCGTGATCACGGAACACCACGCGTACTTCGACCAGATGGAACTCCTGGGCCAGCTCGGGCTGCTGCCCGAGCCGGCCCAGGGGTAAGGGGGCTACCGGCTAAACGCCGGCGGCCGCGGAAACGTCCGAGGCCGGCTCCGCCGCCCCGGCGAGCCGGATCCAGGTGTCCACCACGGTGTCCGGGTTCAGCGAAACGGAGTTGACGCCTTCCTGCACCAGCCACTCGGCGAAGTCCGCGTGGTCGCTGGGGCCCTGGCCGCAGATGCCGACGTACTTTTCGCGGGCCCGGCAGGCCTTGATGGCCATGCTGAGCAGCTTCTTCACGGCAGCGTCCCGCTCGTCGAAGCTGTTGGCCACGATGGCCGAGTCGCGGTCCAGGCCCAGGGTCAGCTGGGTCATGTCGTTGGAGCCGATGGAGAAGCCGTCGAAGTACTCCAGGAACTCGTCGGCCAGCAGCGCGTTGGACGGCAGCTCGCACATCATGATGACCTCAAGGCCGTTTTCGCCGCGGCGCAGGCCGTTCTCGGCGAGCAGCTCGATGACGCCCTGCGCCTCGTCAAGCGTGCGCACGAACGGGATCATCAGCTTGACGTGGGTCAGGCCCATCTCGTTGCGGACGAAGGACAGCGCCTCGCACTCGAGATCGAAGCAGTCCCGGAAGGACGGTTCCAGGTAGCGGGACGCTCCGCGGAAGCCGATCATCGGGTTCTCTTCGTGCGGCTCGTAGGCCGGACCGCCGATCAGGTTGGCGTACTCGTTGGACTTGAAGTCGGACATGCGCACGATCACCGGTTCCGGCGCGAACGCCGCGGCGATGGTGGCCACGCCCTCGGCCAGCCGCTTGATGTAGTAGTCGCGGGGGCTGTCGTAGGCGCTGATCCGCTCCCGGATCTGGGCGGCCACGTCCTCCGGCTGGCTGTCAAGGTTCAGCAGGGCCTTGGGGTGGATGCCGATCTGCCGGTTGATGATGAACTCCAGCCGGGCCAGGCCCACGCCGTGGTTGGGCAGCTGCGCGAACGTGAACGCCTGTTCCGGCGTGCCCACGTTCATCATGACCTTTACCGGGGCCTCGGGCATCTGGGTGATGCCGGTTTCCTCGACGCTGAAGTCCAGCAGGCCCTCGTAGATGGCGCCGGTCTCGCCGTCGGCGCAGGACACGGTGACTTCCTGGCCGTCGGACAGGGCGTCAGTTGCGTTGCCGGTGCCGACGACGGCGGGGATCCCCAGTTCGCGGGCGATGATCGCGGCGTGGCAGGTGCGTCCGCCGCGGTTGGTGACGATCGCGGAGGCTCGCTTCATGATCGGTTCCCAGTCGGGATCGGTCATGTCGGCCACCAGGACGTCGCCGGTCTGGAAGGAAGCCATCTGGTCGATGGCGGTGAGGATCCGGACCTTGCCTGCGCCGATGCGCTGGCCGATGGCGCGGCCTTCGACCAGGACGGGGCCGGTGCCGTTCAGGCGGAACCGGCTCATGCTGCCGGGGGCGCGGCGGGACTGCACGGTTTCCGGGCGCGCCTGCAGGATGTACAGGCCGCCGTCGGTCCCGTCCTTGCCCCACTCAATGTCCATGGGGCGGCCGTAGTGCTTCTCAATGGCGACGGCGTGCCGCGCAAGCTGCTCCACGTCGTCGTCCGTCAGGCTGAAGCGCGAGCGCAGGGACTCCTCCACCGGCACGAAATCGATGGTGCGGCCGATCTCGCTGCTGTCGGTGTAGGTCATCTGCAGGGCCTTCTCGCCCAGGCCGCGCTTGAGGATTGCGGGACGGCCGGCGGCCAGGGCGGGCTTGTACACGTAGAACTCATCCGGGTTCACGGCACCCTGCACCACGGCTTCGCCCAGCCCGTAGGAGGAGGTGACGAACACGGCGTCCTGGAAGCCGGACTCGGTGTCCATGGTGAACATGACGCCGGAAGCGCCGACGTCGGAGCGCACCATGCGCTGGATGCCGGCGGAGAGTGCCACCTCGGCGTGCTCGAACTTGTGGTGCACGCGGTAGGCGATGGCACGGTCGTTGTAGAGCGAGGCGAAGACGTCCTTGATGGCCTGCAGGATGTTCTCGATCCCGCGGACGTTCAGGAAGGTTTCCTGCTGCCCGGCGAACGAGGCGTCGGGAAGGTCCTCGGCCGTGGCGCTGGACCGGACAGCCCAGGACAGGTCGGCGGAGCCGGCGTGCTTGTCCACCAGCTGCTGGTACGCCTCGCGGACCTGCGCCTCGAAGTCCGGCAGGAAAGGCGTGTCGCGCACCAGGGAGCGGATTTCCTGGCCGGCCGCGGCCAGGGCCGTCACGTCATCGGTGTCCAGCCCCACCAACCGGTCGGCAATCTTCTGGTCCAGGCCTGAATCGGACAGGAACCTGCGGTATGCGTCCGCCGTGGTGGCGAACCCGTCCGGAACCTGGACGCCGGCAGAAGTCAGGTTCTGCACCATCTCGCCCAGGGAGGCGTTCTTGCCGCCCACCTTGTCCAGGTCCTTGAGTCCAAGTTCAGAGAACCACAGAACGTCTGTCGTCATGATTGCTGCTCCTTTGCAGTGGGGTGGCGTAGGCGTGGCCGCCCGGACACGGTAGTGCCGGCCGGAAGAAAAGATCCTGTCCACAGTTTCAGGTCTGCCGCACAGTTTCCACATGATGTGCGCCACACCACGTTTGTGAATTTTTTTGCTAGTGCTTGAGGTTCATCCGCTGCAGGATGGTGGCTGCCATTTCCTCCACGGACACGGTGGCCGAGTTAAGGTATGGAATCCGGTGCGAAACGTACAGTTGCTCGGCACTGCGCAGCTCAAAACCGCACTGCCGCAGCGACGCATACGCCGAGCTGGGCCGCCGCTCGGTGCGGATCTGGCTGAGCCTTAACGGGTTGGAGGAGAGGCCGAAACACTTCGACACGAAAGGCCGCAGCGGCTTGGGCAGCCCGTCACGCTGGAAGTCTTCATCCACCAGCGGAAAGTTTGCGGCGAAGATCCCGTGCTGCAGGGCCAGGTACATGGTGGTGGGCGTCTTGCCGCACCGGGACGGGGCCACCAGGATCACCTGGGCCTTCTCCAGCGCACGCAGGCTCTGGCCGTCGTCGTGCTCCATCGCGTACTCCACCGCGGCCATCCGGGACTGGTAGCGGGCGGCGTTCCCCAACCCGTGCGCCCTGCCCGGTTCGCCGCTGGCCGGTGCCCCGAGCGCCTGTTCCAGGACCCCCACATGCGTTCCGATCAGGTCCACGATGACGCCCTTGCAGCCGGCCAGGATCTGCCTGATTTCGCTGCTGACGGCGGTGGAAAAGACCAGCGGCTGGGGCCCGGTAGCAGCCAGGCCGTCGATGGTCCGCACTACGGACCGGGCCTGTTCCGCCGTGGTGATGAAGGGGATGGTCACGCGGTCAAAATTGTCCACCGGGAACTGCGTCAGCAGCGTATTCCCCAAGGTTTCCGCGGTGATGCCGGTACTGTCCGACAGGAAGTAGACAGGCCGTAGAGCAGCAGTGGTCATGGCACGACTTTAGCGCCCGACGGCGGGTGGCAGCGTATCGGCCGACGCTAGACTGGCGGGGTAAGGACGGATTGGGGGATCCAGGGCGGCGCTGCCGCCGTTCCGCTGGTCGGTCGCAGCCAGCGGATTTCAAGGACCACCATGACCTTCTTCAAGGACTTCCCCACCCCTCCCCTGCCGCTGCGGTCGCGGTCGGCACGGTTCGTGCCGCCCCCGTGGGCGGGCGCCCCCTTGTATGAACTGCCCGCCGTTGTCCACCTGGGCGAGTTCGTGAGCCGGACCCCTGAAATGGTGGTGGCGGTCAAGAGCGCCGACGTCTTTTCCACCGGCTGCGCATTCAGTTTGTCCTGGCTTTTCCGCCGCGCAGATCAGTCCGACGAGGACTGGGCCGACCTGCAGCACCTGTTCTTCCAGCCGGGCATGGGGATCCGCCGCGGCAGCGGGAAGCAGACCGGCCTGATGTTCGGCGTCGAATTTCCGGACGGCGCCAAAGCCAGTTCCGGAGCAATGGGTCCCCATGTCTTCATGGAACGTGATCATCAGCCCGAGCCTCCCGTCCTGGTTCTCAACAACGGCGGAGGCAGCGGCGGCGACGACGAGTTCTCCGGCACCGGCACGCTCTGGCTCTGGCCGCTCCCGCCTGCCGGGGAACTCCGGCTGGTGTGCCAGTGGACGGATTTCGGCCTGGAGGAAACGTCATTGATGCTCGACGGCGGGGCGTTGCGTCGGGCAGCGGCGTCCGTTCAGCAGTACTGGCCGGTTTAGACGGCGGACACGATGCTTCCGTACCCCTGCAGGAACATCCGCCGGCCCTGGCCTTCGTCGGTCCACACCCAGATAACGGAGTAGTCGGACGTCACGGCGTCCACCACCCCGGTGCCGGAGACGGTTCCCTCGGCGAAGCGCACTCTGTCCCCCGCGGCGATCCGGGGATGCCTGGTCCGCTTCCTCCGAGGCTTGGGCGTGGTGGCTTGCCCTGCTGCGGCTTGGTCTGACGGGCAGGTCGTGATGTGCTGGGGCATCGGCTTTCCTCGGGCTCGCGGGCGGTGGCCAGCTCATTACAACCCTGCCCGCTGCTCCCAGGTCACGCTCCACGCGTGGTGGGCCAAGACTACCGCGGGGGTGCGGCCGGTGGCACCACGGGAGCCTGCGGCACGAAGTGTGACTGTCCGCAGGAGCCTACACTCAAGGCATGAAGCGGGGGTGGGGAATCCTGAACATCGCGGTGCTGCTGGTGGCGGCGGTGCCAGCAGCGGGATGCAGCACAGTCTGCCCGGCCGTGGGATACGCCAGCATCATTACCGTCACGCTTGCCGGGGAGAATTCCGCCGTGGACGAGGTCCAACTGTGCAGCGACCTGGGGTGTTCAGAAAGGCAGCCGGACTACGGACCGCCGGCGCCCATAAAAACCGTGGTGCCGGGTGCCGCGGCTCCCGCGGAAACTCTTCCCGGTTCCGCCCATACCCCTGCCCCGTTCCTCGGCACCAGGACGGCTCCTGACACGTGGGCTTTCACGGTCTCGTCGGCGCCGCTCCCGCAGCACGTGACACTGCGGGCCCTCAGTACCGACCGCGCCGTGCTTGCAGAGCAGGAGACTGACCTGGTGTGGACCAGGGTGGGCGGTTCCGAACAGTGCGGCGGACCTGTGACAACTCCCCCGATCATCCTGCGCGTTCCGTGATGCGAACGGCTGCCGCCCAGCCAGCTCAGTCCAGCGCCGCCACGGAGCCCAGCGCATCCCAGGCGAAGCTGGCCAGCCAGTGCGTGGACATGAAGTCGCCGCTCTCCAGCCCGCGAAGCCCGGCCTTCAACAGCGGATCCAAGGCCTCGTTGAGCACAGCCGCCGCGGCGGACGCCCCGGACGTGGAGGATTCGCGGAGGGTGGCGATGATCCTGGCCACCTGTCCGGCGCGGGTCAGGTTCAGCCCGTGGAGGTGCACCAGGTAGCCGTCGGTCTCGTCCGTCACGCTGACAGGCTGCAGGATCCGCGACTCCGAGGAAAGGCCGGGGAGGAACGCCGCGAACCAGGCGGCGAACTCATCGGCGGACAGGACGCGGCGCATCAGGTCCGCCTCGCTCAGGCCGGCGGAGAGGAAGTCCTGGCCGCTGAGCTCCCAGTCGCCCGGCCAGCCGCGGTCATTCGCGAACCAGGTGCGGGCCGCTTCCTCGCACGCCGCGGCAGCATCCGCCCGGCCGAGCGACCGGAAGGCATCCAGCATGTAGCCCACGCCGAACGCGGCGTTCGTGTGCAGCCCGTGCCGCACCGGGTACTGGGCCTTGGCCATCCACGCCACACTGAGTTCCGCCACGGCATCCACCAGCGGCTCCAGGGCAGTGCCCCATTCACGGAGCTGCGAGTCAGAGGACGCAGAGCACGTGGCGGCCAGCCGCATCAGCCAGGCCCAGCCGTAGGGCCGCTCCCAGGACGGGTTGGCTACCAGGTAGTCCCGCTCCACTGTCAGCTTGGCCGGCGTCAGGTTAGCGCCCAGCGCTGCCCGGAGCGACGCTTCGGTGGAGCTGTCCACCCAGGCCGCCGTGCCGACGTCGGACGCTCCTTCCGGAGCAGCCCCGGCAGAAGGCGACCGGGGGGTGCCGCCCAGCAGGCTGGCTCCCAGCCAGTGCATGTGCACGCAGGAGTGCCAGTCGAAGGAGGTGTAGAACGCGGGGTGGATTTGCTCCGGCGTGGGCCGGTCCTCGGCGGAAACCTGGGTGTGGTGCGCCGAGTGCGGGAAGGGCTCGGCGAGGTTACCCAGCACCACGGCCGCGTAATCCGGTGCCGCCTGTGCGCGAAGATCGTTGTCCATGGTGCTCCTTTGCGAAGGGGTTTAGTGGAAGGCCAGGAAGTACATCAGCGCGATGTTGACGGCCAGCAGCGGGATGGCCGTGCCCACCTGCGCCGTGATGACGCCGTACTTGTTCTTCATTTCCAGCAGCGCGGACGGCACCAGGTTGAAGTTGGCGGCCATGGGGGTGCAGAGCGTGCCGCAGAAACCTGCCAGCATGCCGATGGCGAAGACGATGGCGGGGTCGCCGTGGAACGTCTGCACCAGCACCGGCCAGCCGATCGCCGCGGTCATGATCGGGAAGGCGGCGAAGCCGTTGCCCATCAGCACGGTGAAGAGGAACATGCCGATGCAGTAGACCAGCACGCCGGCGATCAGCGAGCCCTTGGGCAGCAGACCGGAGGCCAGGTTGCCCACGGCGGTGCCCACGCCTGCCTTGGTGAAGAGGATGCCCAGCGTGGTGAGCATCTGCGGCAGCAGCGCGGCCCAGCCGATGGACTCGAGGATGCGGCGGCTTTCGAAAATGGGCGTCGCCGGGTTCTTCGGCTTGAGGATGAGGAGTGCGACGACGACGGCGGCCACGGCGCCGATGGCCAGGGCTACCAGCGTGGTGTTCTTGGGGTCCAGCAGCGGGGTGCCGCCGATGTTCAGCACGGGCGCTGCAAGGACCAGGATGACGGTGACCAGCGGCAGCGTCAGTGCCGGGATGAAGAGCTTGTTGCCGAAGCGCTTCGCGAAGGCCTCGCGCTCGGGGCCGGTGGAGGTGCGGTGCTTTCCGTGCCCCAGCAGGCCGGTGGACGCCAAGACCACCAGGACCAGGACCGCGACGCCCAGGATCCACCCGGGTGCGGTGCCGGCCTGGACCCAGGTGCTGTAGAAGAAGCACAGGCCCAGCAGGCCCCAGAAAGCGGAGCTGCCCCAGCGGCGGGGATGGTTGGTATCGGCAGCAATCAGTGATGCCCAGGCAACGAACAGCAGGCCGATCAGCCAGTAGACGGCTTCAACGTTGATCATTTGGCTTCTCCTGCGGTTTCCTTCTGGGCGGTGAGCTCGTACTCGCGGTATTCCTTGTCCAGCTGCTTGTCCAGGCGCAGGAGCCGGAAGCCGTGGATGAGGAAGGCGGCGATGGCGGTGGGGATGGCCCAGAGGGCCAGCTGGAGCGGTTCCAGGTGCAGGTGGTAGGTGGTGTCCACGAAGGTGGTGATCAGCAGGATGGAGCCGACGGCCACGAACACGTCTTCACCGAAGAACACGCCAACATTGTCGGCACCGGCGGAGTGGCCCTTGATCTTCTCGCTGATCTTTTCCGGCACGTGCCCGTAGCGGCGCAGCGCGGCACCCTCGGCCATGGGGAACACCAGCGGGCGGACAGTCTGCGCATGGCCGCCGATGCTGTTCAAGCCCACGGCGGCGGTGATCTGGCGGACGGCAAGGTAGCCGATCAGGACGCGGCCGGCCGTCAGTTTGGCCAGGCGGCCGATGAGGACCTTGGCCTGCTCCTGCAGCCCGAAGTACTCGATGATGCCCACCACCGGCAGCACCGCCACGAAGATGGTGACCGAACGGCTGCTGGCGAAGCCGGTGCCGAACGAGTCGAGGATCTGTGCGGGGTTCATCCCGCCCAGCAGCGCGGTGACGATGCCGGCGACGGTGACGACGATCAGGGGGTTCAGGCGGATGGCGAAGCCAACGATCACCAGCAGCACCCCGATGAGTACAAGCATGATTATCCCTTCCCAGGGGACCCGTGACGGGTCTGCGAAAAGTGGGGGCCGGCGCGTCCGTGCCCCGGTTGAATGGTTGGGCGGCGCCGAGGGGCGGGAGCCCCGGTTACGTCAGAGCTGCAGGATGTAGTGAGCTGCAGAACAACGGTGTGATCCACAGCATACCGTTTTGTTCAACAATCCTGCAACCCCTCCCCGGGAAGGGCCTCGGTCAGCGTTCGACGGCGGCGAGCAGCTGTGCTTCGGCGCGGTCCAGGTAGGCGGAGAGGAAGTCCGCTGCCGCGGCCCGGTTCCCGGCTTCCATGAGGTCCACTATTTTTGCGTTGTCCTCCACGTACGGCTCATGGAAGGCAGGGTTGGCGGCCATGGAGTGGAACACCAGGCGCATCTCGGCCAGGACCTGGTCCATGAGGCGGTTGAGCCGCTCACTGCCGGCGCGGTCAACGAGGGCACGGTGGAAGTCCTGGTTGGCGCCCGCCATCCCGGGAATGTCCCCCTCCACGGCGGCGGCCCTCGCTGCCTTGATGATGGCCGCCAGGGGCTCCATCGAGGTCTCTCCGGACCACAGCACCGCCGCGGGTTCCAGGAAGCGGCGGACGCGGTAGATCTCGCGGATGTCATCGGCCGTGGGGTGGGCGACGAACACACCCCGGTTGGGGATCCGGGTAACGATGTGCTCGGCGTGAAGCGCCGTGAACGCCTCCCGGAGGGTGTTGCGGGACACGCCAAGGGCCTCGCGGAGGGCTTCCTCCGCGAGCTTGGAGCCGGGCTTGAGCTTGCCGGCCTCGATGCGGCTGCGCAGCTGCGCGGCCACCCAGAGTCCCGTTTCGGCGTGCTTTGTGGTCCTGGCCTGGGCCTGGAGATCAGCCAGCACCTCGTCAAACGTCATGGCACCACGATATCGGCCCGGGTCTGTGCCGGCGCGCCGGCGTCCCGCTCACCCGATGCTGGTGAGCACCTGGCCGGGCGCGACGGGGTCCCCTGCCGCTGCGAACTGCTCACCCAAGGTGCCGGCGCGGTGGGCGGCGACGGCGGTCTCCATCTTCATGGCTTCGAGCACCAGGACCGTCTCACCCTCCTCGACGCTGGACCCGGGCTGGGCCAGCCACTTGACCACGGTACCGGCCATGGTGGCCAGCAGGTCGCCGTCGTTCTTTTCCGCCTCTTCCCCTGCCGTCTGCTGCGGACCGTCCGCACCGTCCCGGCCAGCTGCACCCCGGCGGCCGCCGCCGTCGAGCAGTGAATCCAGCAGGGCCTTGGGCAGCCCCAGCTCCATCCGCTTGCCGTCCACCTCGATGCCGATAGTCCGGCGGGGCTCCTCCGGGGCGGCGGGGCTGAAGGCCGGGTCCGCCTCCAAGGCTGTGGCGAACTCGCTCTCGATCCAGGTGGTGTAGATGTCCAGTCCGTCGGCCCGGGTGAAGGCGGGGGCCTCCACCACGGCCCGGTGGAACGGCAGCACGGTGGCCAGGCCGCCGATGCGGAGCTCGCGCAGAGCGCGGCGGGCGCGGCGAAGGGCCTGCTGCCGGTCCGCGCCGGTGACCACCAGCTTGGCGAGCAGGGAGTCGAACTGCCCCGGCACCACGGAACCGGCGCGGACACCGGTATCCACGCGGATCCCGGGCCCGGTGGGAACATCGAACTGCGTGACGGCGCCCGGGGACGGCAGGAAGCCGCGGCCCGGGTCCTCGGCGTTGATCCGGAACTCAAACGCATGGCCGCGCGGTTCCGGGTCCTCCAGGATGGGCAGCTCCTCCCCCGCCGCGATGGCCAGCTGGGCGGCCACCAGGTCCACGCCCGAGGTCTCCTCCGTGATGGGGTGCTCCACCTGCAGCCGGGTGTTCACCTCCAGGAAGCTCAGGAAGCCGCTGCCGTCCAGCAGGTACTCCACCGTACCGGCGCCAACGTAGCCGGCCTCGCGGCAGATGGCCTTGGCCGAGGCATGGATAGCTGCCCGCTGGTCGGGGGTGAGGAAAGGCGCGGGAGCCTCCTCCACGAGTTTCTGGTGGCGGCGCTGCAGCGAGCAGTCGCGGGTGCCCACCACCACCACGTTGCCGTGCGTGTCGGCGATGACCTGGGCCTCGACGTGGCGGGGCCGGTCAAGGAATTTCTCCACATAGCACTCGCTGCGGCCGAAGGCGGCCAGGGATTCGCGCACCGCCGAGTCGAAGCTCTCCTCGATATCGGCCTGGTTCCGGACCACCTTCAGGCCGCGGCCGCCGCCGCCAAAGGCGGCTTTGATGGCGACGGGGAGTCCCACCTGCTCGGCGAATGCCCGGACCTCGGCGGCGCTGGCCACCGGGCCGTCGCTGCCCGGGGCCAGCGGAGCGCCGGCGCGGACGGCCACCTCGCGGGCGCTGACCTTGTCGCCCAGGAGCCGGATGGTTTCCGGGGAGGGGCCGATCCAGGTCAGCCCGGCATCGATGACTGCCTGGGCGAAGCCTGCGTTTTCGGACAGGAAGCCGTAGCCGGGGTGGACGGCGTCGGCGCCGCTTTTCACCGCGATGGCAAGGATTTTCTCGATGTCCAGGTAGGTGTCCTGGGGCCTGGAGCCGGGCAGCGCGTACGCCTCCGTGGCGGCTTGGACGTGCAGTGCGTCCGAGTCCGGATCCGCGTAGACGGCCACGCTCTCCAGGCCTGCATCGTCGCAGGCCCGGGCGATCCGGACGGCAATCTCGCCTCGGTTGGCAATGAGGACTTTACGCATGGGGGCTTTCCTTAGGTGTTTCGGGCAGTTCTGCCGGGAGCGTGGCGGCGGCGAACCGCACGGTGGTGCCCGGGGGAAGTTGGGCGGCTTTGTCCAGGTCTGCGTGGACGACGACGGCAACCACCGGATATCCGCCGGTCACCGGATGGTCGGAGAGGAACAGGACGGGCTGGCCTTCAGGAGGTACCTGCACGGCGCCGCGGACGGTTCCCTCGCTGGCCAGTTCGCCGTCCCGGTTTCGGGTGAGCGCGTGGCCGTTCAGCCTGAGTCCGATCCGGTTCGACTGGGGTGTGACGGTCCACTCCTGATTGAGGAAGTCCTGCAGGGTTTCCTCGCTGAACCAGTCCTGCCGGGGTCCGGGGACCACGCGCAGCACGGTGGCTTCGTTCCGGTCCGGGAGGGGCGAGACCTCGGGGTGCCCCACGATGCTCCCGGGTTTGGGATTCCGCACGGGCAGGATGGTGCCGGCTTGGAGTGGTTCGGGGCCGATGCCGGACATGGTGTCCGTGGAACGGCTGCCCAGGGATTCGGGTCCGCCGAGTCCGCCGCGGACACCCACATAGGATCTCAGGCCCGCGGTGGGAGTGCCCACGGTCAGCCGCTCCCCCGCCAGGAGGGCGAAGGGGGCGTCGCACGCAGGGTGGCGTACCGCCGTCGTCCGCTGTTCTGCTTCGATGGCGGCCTGCTCATCCCCAGCCCGCTGCCCTTCCGGGGGCGTGATCTCGAGCGGAACGGCTGCTCCGGTGACGGCCAGGACCTGGTCGCTGAGGGCAACAAGTTCGAGGCCGCCGAAGAGGAGTTCAATGCCGGCGTCGCCTTCGCCGTTGCCTACCAGTCGGTTGGCGCGGCGGAGTGCTCCGCGGTCCATGGCGCCGGCGCTGCTGACGCCGAGCGATGCGTAGCCCGGGCGGCCCAGGTCCTGGATGGTGGACTGCAGTCCGGGCTTGCGGACGGCGAGCCCTTCGGTGGCCGGCTCTTCGTTTGGAGTCTCGCCGGCACTGGACTGCTGGTGGCCGGTCACCGTGGCCTGGGCACGGACGGCATTGAACCGGACGGTGTCACCGGGACGGATCAGCGCGGGGCTTTGCCGGTCCAGGTCCCACATGGTCGCACCGGTCCGGCCGATCAGCTGCCAGCCGCCCGGCGACTGCCGGGGGTAGACGGCCGAGTAGGCGCCGCCCAGGGCAACAGCTCCGGCGGGGACAGCCGTTCGCGGCGAGCGGCGGCGGGGGACCTCCAGGCTGGAATCCTGGCCGGTGAGGTAGGCGAAGCCCGGAGCGAAGCCGGCGAAGGCAGCAGTCCACAGCTGGCCTGTGTGGGCTGCCACCACTCCGGCGCGGTCCAGCCCGGTGAGGGCTGCCACCTCATCCAGGTCCTCGCCGTCGTACACCACGTCAATAGTGACCAGCGTGCTCTCGGTTTCGGCGGGGGCATCCAGGTCCAGGCTGCGGACGTACGCGGCCAGTGCCTGCGCTGCCTGGGGCGAGTCCGCCGTGATGAGCACTGTTCCGGCGGCGGCGATGACGTCGACCTGGCCCGGCTGCGGATGGGCGGTGAGCTGCGCCTGGAGGCTGAGGACAGCGTCCAGGGACGGCAGCTCCACCAGGATGGCCCTGTCACCGGCGGGGCGGATCCCGGTCAGGACCGCATGTGATGCTGTACGGGCTTCATGCTGTTGCGCGGTCATGGCTAGGCGAAGCTCTGGATCCGGATGCCGGCGTCCACCAGTGCGGCGCGGACGGCAGCGGCCATGGCCACGGACCCGGGGGTGTCACCGTGCAGGCAAATGCTCTCTGCCTTGACAGGGACAAGGGAGCCGTCAATGGCACGGACCACCCCGTCAGTGGCCAGGCGCAGGACATGCTCGACGACGTCCGCCACCTCGTGCAGCACGGCGCCGGGTTCACGGCGGGACACCAGGGTGCCGTCGGGGTTGTAGGCGCGGTCAGCGAATGCCTCGGCCACGGTCCGCAGTCCGCCAGCTTCGGCCTGGCGCTGGATCTCCGAGTTCGGGAGCACCATGAGGGGCAGCGTGGGGTCCACGGCAAGGATCGCTGCGACCACTGCACCGGCCTGCTTGGGGTGGTTCACGATGGTGTTGTAGAGGGCGCCGTGGGGCTTGACGTAGCGGACGGCAGTTCCGGCAGCGAGGGCCACTGCCTGGACGGCGCCGATCTGGTAGACGACGTCAGCGGTCAACTCTTCCGGGGTCATGTCCACGAAGCGGCGGCCAAATCCGGCCAGGTCCCGGTACCCGGGGTGTGCACCCACAGTGACGCCGGCCTTCACTGCGGCCTGGCAGGTGGCCATGATGCCCACGGGATCGCCGGCGTGGAAGCCGCAGGCTACGTTGGCACTGGATACACTCTCGAAAATGGCGGCGTCATCGCCGAAGGACCAGTTCCCAAAGGACTCGCCGACGTCGCTGTTCAGGTCGATGGTGGGCATTGTGATCTCCGTCTCGGATTGGTGTCCTTCAAGAATGCCCTAAAAATCAGGATTGTTCAACAATCCATCATCCTCGTTACGAACCTCTCCGCGACGCGGCATCATGTCCTGCCCCTTCTCCCCCTACCCGCTATCACATCCTGCCCCTTCTCCCCGAACTGCATCACATGCTGTCCGGTACGGGGCGGGAAGTGATGGCGGGTCCGAGGAATCCGGGCAGGATGTGATGGCGCGTTGGGGCACTGGCCTGAGGGTTTCCCTGGGACGGGGTTCCGCTCGCTGCGGAGTGTGGTGTTTTGTTTGTTAAATGTGGGAGGCCCCAACCGTGTGGTTGGGGCCTCGACCTCAATGATTGTTCCGGCGGTGACCTACTCTCCCACACCCTCCCGGGTGCAGTACCATCGGCGCTGTGGGTCTTAGCTTCCGGGTTCGGAATGGGACCGGGCGTTTCCCCCACGCTATGACCGCCGTAACCCTTTCACCCGCACCCCGCAGGGTTGGGAAAACTGTGGTTACAACTCGCTGCCCCTGGGGACAGCTTTGTGGTGTTGTATTCAATTGTGTTGGTTCCGTGTGCCAATCAACCCGTGTTGGGGGTTGTTGGTTGGGAACCACATAGTGGACGCAAGCAGAATTTTGTATGTTTCTGTGTGGTGTAAGTTGTTGGCCTATTAGTACCGGTCAGCTTCACGAGTCGTTAGTCCTCGCTTCCACATCCGGCC